>CAVWNW010000011.1:0-395000 GCA_963756425.1 uncultured bacterium
CTGTCCGACTGGGCCGTGACCATCCCCGAGCTGGGCACGGTGTGCGCGACCGTTCCCCCGGTCACGGTGCTCACGTCCAACCGCACCCGCGACGTCCACGATGCCCTCAAGCGCCGCTGCCTCTATCACTGGGTCAACCAGCCCGACGTCGAGCGCGAGGTCGCGATCGTGCGGCTCCGGGCGCCGGAGGTGCCGGCGATCCTGGCACGGGACGTGGCGATGGCCGTCGCCGAGGTGCGGACGTTCGGCCTCTACAAGCCGCCCGGGATCGCCGAGACCATCGACTGGGCTCGCGCGCTGGCGACCCTGGGTCGGACCACCCTCGACCCGCAGGCGGCGTCGGCCACCCTGGGGTCGGTGGTCAAGTACCGCGAGGACGACCAGCGGGTCCGCGACCGCGGGATCGACGAGCTCGTGCGGCATGCGGCCGGCCATGGCGCCTGACGACCGGGCCTCGGGGGGCACACGGCCCGAGCGCGTGGTTGTCGACTTCGTGGATCGGGTGCGCCGCGAGGGCGTGGGGGTGCCGCCGGGATCCGCGGTCGAGTACGGGCGGGCACTGGGGGCCCTGCAGTCCACGCGGCCCTCTTCGCTCTACTGGGCGGGTCGCGCCACGCTCGTGCGCCGTCCGGACGACATCGCCCCCTACGACCGAGCGTTCGCGGCGTTCTTCGCCGGCGCCGACGGCACGCCGGCAAGGCGGCCGTCGGTTCCGGTCGAGCTCCATGTCGACACCCCCGAGGATCCTGGGGCCGACGATCCACAGCAGGACTGCGACGAGGATGAGTCGTCGGGGGGCGAGGTGCGCGTGCTGCGCTGGAGCGCGACCGAGCTACTCCGCCACAAGGACCTGTCCGAGTGCACGGCCGACGAGCTCGCCGAGGCCCACCTGCTGATGGCCGACCTGCGCGTGCATGCCGCCCTCCGGCGCAGCCGGCGTTGGAAGAAGTCGACGTCGCGGCATCGCGGCCACCCCGATCTGCGACGCACGGTGGCCCGATCGCTGCGGACCGGCGGGGAGGTCGTCCGGCCCGCGGCCAGCCGAACGCGGCGAGCGGCCGCGTCGGCTGGTCCTGTTGCTCGACGTCAGCGGTTCGATGGAGCCGTACGCCCGGGCGCTGGCCCGATTCGCCCACGCGGCGGTTGCGGCCCGCAAGCGGGGCCAGGTGGAGGTGTTCGCCCTCGGGACCCGCGTCACGCGTATCTCCCACGAGCTGGCCACCCACGATCCCGACGCCGCGCTGCGGCGGACCGCCGATGCCGTGGCGGACTGGGCGGGCGGCACCCGCCTCGGCGAGGGCCTGCGCACGTTCAACGACCGCTGGGGCGTCCGAGGCCTGGCGCGGGGGGCGGTAGTGGTCGTCCTGTCCGACGGCTGGGACCGGGGCGATCCCGCGCTGCTGGGATCCGAGCTGGCGCGGCTGCGGCGGGTCGCATATCGACTGGTGTGGGTGAACCCGCTGAAGGCGTCGCCAGGTTTCGCGCCGCTGGCCCAGGGCATGGCTGCGGCCCTGCCGCACGTGGACGAGTTCGTGGAGGGCCACTCGGTCGCATCCCTCGAGGCGCTGGCCGTGCTGGTGGCGCGATGACACGGCAGGCGGAAGCCGAAAGGATGGACCCATGAGAGACCTGCTCGACGAGCTCGACCGCTGGCGCGCCGCGGGCGTGCCGGTCGCCCTCGCCCGGGTTGTGGACCTCGACGGGTCGGGCCCGCGTGCGCCGGGCGCGGCGATGGCCGTGAACGAGCGCGGCGAGGTGATCGGCTCGGTGTCGGGCGGCTGCGTCGAGGGCGCCGTCGTGACCGAGGCGCTGGAGGTGCTGCGCACCGGCGACCGCAAGGTCGTGACGTTCGGGTACAGCGACGACGAGGCCTTCGCGGTCGGCCTCACCTGCGGCGGCACCATCCACCTGTTCCTGGAGCCGTTGGACTGGTGATGGGCGTGGGGTCCGACGGCTCCGGCCGCCTGTACGAAGAGTTGGCGGCGGCCATCCGGGCCGAGGAGGCCGTGGCGCTGGCAACGGTGATCGCGGGACCGGGCCAGGGCGGAAAGCTCCTGGTCGGCCCCGGACGCACGCCCGTCGGCTCGCTCGGCAACGCCGACCTCGATCGGGTCGTCGTCCGCGACGCCCTCGGCGAGCTGGCCGCCGGCACGACGGTCGTCCGCCACTACGGCGAGCACGGCGAGGCGCGCGAGACCGTCGTGGCCGTGTTCGTGGAGAGCTTCGCCCCACCGCCGCAGATGCTGGTCTTCGGCGCGGTCGACTTCACGGCGGCGCTGGTGCGGGTGGCCAAGGTGCTCGGCTACCGGGTGACCGTGTGCGATGCCCGTGAGGTGTTCGCCACGCGGGCCCGGTTCCCGCAGGCCGACGAGGTGGTCGTCGACTGGCCCGACCGGTTGCTGCGCCACGTCGGCGGCGGGCTCACGGCGCGCGACGCTGTCTGCGTGCTTACGCACGACGCCAAGTTCGACGTCCCGGCCATCGTGGCGGCGTTGGCCACCGAGGTGGGTTACATCGGGGCGATGGGGAGCCGGCGGACGCACGCCGAGCGGATCGTGCGTCTCGAGGAGGCGGGCGTCGAGCCGGCATCGCTCCTCAGGATCCGCGCCCCGATCGGCCTCGACATCGGCGCCCGGACGCCGGAGGAGACCGCCGTGTCCATCTGTTCCGAGATCATCGCCCAGCGCACTGGTCGCCACGACGCTCGTCCCCTCAGCCATACCGAGGGCCCGATCCACGGCGGTGACACCGAGCCGCTTGTCGGCACCTGACGCCATGACCGTCGCGGCGATCGTGCTGGCGGCGGGCGGGGGATCACGGTTCACGGAATCGGGCGGCGGCGGCCACAAGCTGCTGGCCCCGTTCCAGGGGCGCACGGTGGTGGAGTGGGCCATCGACAGCGCCGCCGCCGCCGGGCTGGAGGCGGTCTACGTGGTCCGCGGCGCGATCGACCTGCCGGTTCCGCCACTGGCGGCAGATGCCGTGCGGTTCGTGCCCAACGACCGGTGGCGCGACGGCATGGCGACGTCGCTGCGGGCGGGGCTGACCCGGGCCCGCCGCGACGGACACCATGCCGTGGTGGTCGGCCTCGGGGACCAGCCGCTGGTGCTCGCGGAGTCGTGGCAGCGGGTGGCGGGCGCGAAGGCCAAGCCCATCGGCGTCGCGACGTACAACGGGAGGCGGGGCAATCCGGTACGCCTGTCATCGCTCGTCTGGCCACTGCTGCCGCCGTCGGGTGACCAGGGCGCCCGTGTCGTGATGCGCCGCCGGCCGGACCTCGTGATGGAAGTACCGTGTCCGGGAGGTGCGGCAGACATCGATACGGTCGACGATCTGAGGGAATGGAGCTGATGCCGTGGACCTGACCAACGAGTTCCGCGTGGGAGTCCCGGTGGAGCGGGCGTGGGAGGTGCTCACCGACGTCGAGCGCATCGCGCCGTGCATGCCCGGGGCGCAGCTCCAGGAGATCGAGGGCGACGAGTACCGCGGCATCGTCAAGGTCAAGGTGGGGCCGATCACTGCGCAGTACAAGGGCGCGGCACGTTTCGTCGAGCAGGATGAGGCCGGGCGTCGGGCCGTGCTTCGAGCCGAGGGTCGCGAGACCAGGGGCCAGGGCAACGCCAACGCCACGATCACGGCGCAGCTCGAGCCGGACGGCGATGGAACCAAGATCTCCGTGATGACAGACCTCACCATCACCGGCCGGGTGGCCCAGTTCGGCCGGGGTGTGCTGGCCGACGTGTCGACCAAGCTGCTGGGCCAGTTCGCCGACTGCCTGCAGACGAAGCTCCTGGCGGGGGACGAGAGCGGCGCAACGGCAGGGCATGACGGCGGCGAAGCCGGGAGCGCCAGTGGCGGCGGGGTGGGTCGTCCGCGTCGGCCCCGTCGGCATCCGCGGCCGGTGGTCCCCGGGACATCGCGTCGGAGGGGGCGGCGGCGACGCTGCAGGACGTACCCCAAGGCGCAAGCTGGCCCGGCCAGGCGGCATCCTCGGGTCCCGCGGCCACGACGGCCGAAGCCGCCTCAGCGTCCACGGGCGACGCCGACCGTGCCCGCGCCAACGGCACGTCCGGCCCGTCGATCCGAGTGGTCGACTCAGCGGAACCCGAGCCCGTCGACCTGCTCGAGGCCGCCGGCGCCCCGGTTGCCAAGCGGCTGGCACCCGCGGTCATCGGGCTCACGATCCTCTGGCTGCTCAGCCTCTTCCTGCGCCGCCGGCGCCGCCGCTGAGCGCCTGAGGAGCCACCGCGGCCGATTGGGAGCCCAACGGCGCTGGGCTAGAGTGTCCCTCCTGCCCGGAGACCCGGACGGCCACGTCGGAGTGGCGGAATTGGCAGACGCGCCAGGTTGAGGGCCTGGTGCCCGATAAGGGCGTGGGGGTTCAAGTCCCCCCTCCGACACCCGTAAACCCGCTGGTCAGGGGCTTGCAACTAGGCCCCAGGGGTGTCGTAGCAATTGGTTTGCTAACACCGTTGGTCTTGACACCCCCGCGACACCCCCGGTGGCGCTGTGACGAGGGCACGGCGGTGACAGCGGCGCTGGAGGTGTCGTCAGCTCCGATGGCGTGGCGTAGGGCCACGGCGAGTTGCGGGAGCTGCCGGTAGCCCTTCACGTTGGTGATCCGGCTGACCGACGGCAGGGACGGCCCGCAAGCTCAGGGCTTGCGGGCCGTCACCATGCCGTTGGCGCCGGGCGCCTCGAAGGGGACGACCTGGGGATCGACGAAGCCGACCTCGGTCAGCCAGTCGCCGTACTCGGCCGCGGTGTAGTTGCGCCCCTCGGTCTCGACCAGCATGTTGAGGCTCATGAGGGCAGCCGGGACAGGCCCCGTCTTGTCGTCGTCGACCAGCAGCTCGCAGATGAGCACCGCGCCGCCGCTGTCGAGCGCCTCGAACGACTTGCGCAGCAGGAGCTGGTCGCGTTCCTCGTCCCAGTCGTGCATGATCATCGAGAACAGGTGCAGGTCGTGGCCGATAGGGAAGCTGGCGTCCTCGAAGAAGTCGCCGGGCGTCACCGTGATGCGGTTGGTCAGACCGGCGTCCCTCACGTTGCGCGCGGCGATGTCGGCCACGAACTCCAGGTCGTAGACGGTGGTGCGGAGTTCCGGGTAGCGCTGGCACAGCACGATGTCGAAGGCGGCGGAGCCACCACCGACGTCGAGCAGCCGGCGGAACCCGCCGACGTCGAACGCCGCCCCCAGCGCCCGCCCGGTCAGCGTGGACATGGCGTGCATGGCTTCCCAGAAGGTGGCCAGCATCTCGGGGTCGGCGTTCTCGAACAGCGACCGCTCACGGTCGGGGTCCCACGTGGTCGGCCGATTGGTCCGGATGGCCTGGGTGAGCTTGTCCCAGCCTGCATAGAGCCGCCGGTCGAACATGGTGACGAGGCCGCCGACGTGGTTGGGCTTGCCCGGCACCAGGTACTCGTCGCTGTGGGGGCTGTTGACGAAGCGGCCGTCCTGCTTCTGCAGCAGCCCCAGCGCGGCGCAGCCGGTCAGCAGCATCTCGGCCGGGCGCGGTGCGATCCCGAGGCAGTCGGCGAGCTCGTCGGCGGTGGTGCCGGACGTGCCCGACAGCTGCTCGAACAGCCCCAGCTCGTAGGCCGAAGCCAGGGTCTTGAACGACCAGAAACCGGTCGCCAGCTCCATCAGGGGCAGTGGTGAGAGCGAGTTGCTGGGCATGGGGCTGAGCATGCCGGCCGCCCGGCGGCCACGACCACGCCCGTTCGCTACCGCCGAACGGACCGAGCGATCCGCTCGCCGGCGCCAGCGACCGCGCGCGTGTACTCGTCGCGCCGAGCCTGGAACCGGTCACGTTGGGCGCACAGCGCGAGGGCAACGGTCGCCGGCCCGTCGCTCGTGCGTACCGGAGCGGCGGCGCAATCCACCCCCTCGAGGGCGCGCTGAGCCCCGACCGCGTACCCGCGTCGGCGCGTGCACTCGAGCTCGCCGGGTTCGAGCCCGCTGCCGATGTCGCCGGCTCGCTCCGCGAGCAGCACCGTGCCCGGCGGCGTCAGCTGCGCGGCAACAGGCTCCGACGGTGCGGCCACACCGCCGGGCGGGCGTTCACTGGCGACGTACAGCACGCGGCCGCGCTCCCATGCGGTGAGGTGGACCGTCTCGCCGAAGTGGCTCGCCAGCCGACGCGCCGTCGGCATGACTACCTCGCGGTACCCGCTCGTCGCCAGTTTCGTCCACGCGAGGCCCAACGTTCGCCAGCCGAGCCGGTAGCGCCCGCACGGCAGCCGCTCCGTCAGCCCGACGCTGGTCAGCTCTCCCAGCAGCGCGTGCGCTGTGGACTTGGCGATCCTCAGCTCATCTGCCACGTCGGTCGGCCCCCAATCCGGCCGCTCCACCGAGAAGAGATCAAGCACCAAGGCCGCCTTGTGGACACTTGCGGGCATGAAAAAAGACTAGTGGTGCATCGCGGATTTGGTGACCTGGTGGAGGGCTGCTCGTCCGCGGCGGACCTTGGCGATCATCTCGTCTGCGGTGCGGTGCCAACGAATGGGTTGGGGTCGTCGTTCCAGTGCTCGGACCAGTGATCGATGGCCGCGACGAGCTCGTCGACGGGGCGGAAGCTGCCCGCACTCCGCTCCAGCGCACCGATTGCCCGAACTGCGCAGCCCTCGCCTGGCGGATCCTCGGCACAGAACGCCGGGGCGCGAGATCGCGAGATATGGGCGTCAGTTCGCTGGGTCTGGGGCGCCGGGTCGTCGAGCGGGATAGTGGACCTGCTGACCCAGCTGGAACGACGCGATGTACTCGGACGCCGGATGACCGGACGCGGCGACCGCCGACAGGAAGGCGTCCCGGTCGTAGTCAACACGACCGTGCTCGATGGTATGGCCGTGACGGTCGGCGCGAAGGACGACGTAGTTCGCTCGGAGGTCGTCAGTAATCGGATTGCTCACACTGCCGAGGTTCACGGCGCGGACCTCGCCGACGACGCGGTCCGTCGGCTGGTGGGTATGACCGGCGACGACAACCTGTGCGTTGGCACCGGCGAGCGCCGCTCGAAGCTCGGCCGTCGGGCGGTGGGGCGTGATCCCCTCGCCGTCGTCACGTCCGGGCGATGCGTGCACCCCGAGCACCGTTGTCCTGTCGGGCAACGTCGTCCGCACCTCACTCGGCAGCCCGTCCAGCCAATCCATCCAGCCGCACGCCGCCAAGCGCCCCGGCCGTCCAAGCGAACGAACGCTGGACTACCGCGAACAAGGGGAGCAGCTCTGGATTCTCGGCCACCTCCTCAGCATGGGGTGACGGGCGATCGTCGCTCAGCACGTAGCGGTCCGTGTTTCCCCGAACGAACTCGGCGCGCGGGAGGTTCGCGAGGACCTCGACCGTGCCGACGGGATCGGGGCCGATAGCCGCGAGATCGCCGAGCACCCACCAAGCGTCGATCTCTCGCGCGGCAGCATCCACCAGTACCGCTTCGAGTGCATGGCGGTTGCCATGGACGTCGGACAGCAGGCCGATCCTCACGGCGCCGAGACGAGCGAGTTACGCAGGTCCCCGAGGTGGTGATCCAGCTCGTGCAACGTCTGCTGTGCGACCCAGGACAACGTCCGCTCGGCCGGTGCCGGATACCCGTACACACAACGCTTCGCCCACTGCGCCTCATCGAGCCCTTCGAACACGAACGCCAGCATCCCAGCGGCGTCGGTGATCTGGCGTGCGACATCGTCGGGCGATTGTTCGGCGTAGCGATCATCGAGAACACGCTCATCCCGCCCCATCGGCGTGAACGCTGGCGGGGACGGCTCCCTGAGCACCTGTAGGACCCGCTCCCGCATCACCAAAAGCACGTCGCGGACGTGGCACGCGTACTCCAGCGCCGACCACACATCCGCAGACGGTCGACGGCGGAGAGCGACACCGTCGCGGGCCAACTCCACCGCGTACCGATGGGGGAAGTCGCGAAGGTTCGGCACCACCAGCTCGCCGGGAATCGACCCCCACTCGAACTCGCATCCATCGCATCGCACCCCCGCAGAATGCCCGCTGCGAGCGGCCGCCGCCTGCCCGCTCCCGAATACAAACGCCGAGGTGCGAGATCGGCATCAGATATGCGCCAGCCCGCACCGGCCCCGTCGGCGAGGTAGAGCGTTCCCAGTGTTAGTGGCCCGACCGAGAACGGGTTGAGCCGGCGCTGGAGGTGGTCCGAGGGGGCGTCGAGTCCCTCGGATCTCGTGACGTAGGGCCTGATGCCCCGACGGACGAACACGTTGTGGGGCCACGACCAGCGGGGCGCCCACTTGGGACCAAAGGCCCGACCACGTGCGCGCGGTCGACGCCGAACTCGGCGCAGAGCCTCACCGCGTCGTCGGCCGGCCCGGGCAGCGACGTCGGCAACGGCCCGCCCGTCGACCGGCCGAACCCGCGTTGGTCCGGTGCGATGCAGCGCAGCTCGTCGCCGAGCGCCTCGGGTTGCGGCGCCCAGTGCGAGCCACGCGACAGATTGCCGTGGAGGAACAGGACGGCGGGTCCGGCGCCCGTGTCCTGGTACGAGACAGCGTCGGTCATCTGGATCGGCTGCGTGCTCGGGCTCTGAACCTTCCCCGGTGGTGCGCTCGCCGATCGTCTAGCCGCGCTCGTTCGCGGCCGCGTCGCGCTCGGCCTCGTACTTCGCCGTCGACATCTCCACCGCCTTGAGGTTGCTCTCGGCGAGCTCGGGCCGGCGGGCCCGGGCCCGCGCCTTGGCGTCGAGGGTCGGCGTCGCCTGTCCCTGGAACCGCGGCGCGACATGGCGGGCGAACAGCTCGTAGCTGCGCCACTTCGCGGCTGGCGGCGCCCAGTCGTGTGCGAGCTGCAGGTACGACCCGAAGCCACCGTTCGATTGCTTGACCAGTCGGTCGATCTGCTCGACCGCCTCGGCGGGAGTGCCGATCGTGCCCAGTCCCGACTCGTTCACGAAGTTGATGAACTCGCGGACGCTCGTGCCCTCGCCGACGGACATCTGAGGGAAGGCGGCTGTGTGCTGGAAGTAGTCGAACCATGCGGCGATGCCGTGCTCGACGTCGCGGTAGGCCTGCTCGCGCGTGTCCGCGAGGTGCATGAGCCCCACGAGCCGCCACGCGTCCCGGTCGACCGAGACGCCGTAGTGGGCAGCCCGCTCCTCCATCACGTCCCAGTGCAGCGCGAGCACGTCGAAGCCCGCGGCGGTCGTCGCGCCGACCGACAGAAGGCCGAGTCCGTACCGGCCAGCGAGCCTCGGCCCCGACGGTGACGCGACCGCCGCGATGGTGATCTCGGGGTGCGGATGGGTGTAGGGCCTGAGGTGAAGTCGGGCGTCTCGTAGAGACCAGCGACCGTTCTCGAAGGAGACGGGATCTTCGCTGCGCATGAGCCTGACGATCACGTCGACGGCGTCCTCGAGGAGCTCGCGAGTCTGCGGCATGTCGAGCCCGATCATCTCCGCGTCGCTGGGCAGGGCCCCAGGCCCGAGCCCGAGCATGAACCGCCCGCGTGTCATGTGGTCGAGCTGCACCGCACGCTCCGCCACCCACAGGGGGTTGTGGTAGCTGGCGCTCACGACCCCCGTGCCGAGCCTTATGTGGTTGGTGCGCTCGGCGGCGGCGGCGATGAAGATCTCCGGCGAGGCGATGATCTCGGTGCCGGCCGAGTGGTGCTCGCCGATCCACGCCTCGTCGAACCCCAACCGGTCGAGGTGCTCGATCAGCTCCAGGTCGTTGTGCAGCAGCACCGTCGGGTTCTCACCCGCCGGGTGGAACGGCGCCATGAAGATGCCGAAGCGCATACGAGCCATCCGGCCACCTCGAGCTCGGCCAGTCCTTCGGCTGAGGACCGGTCGCGCCGATCGTACCCGGGAGGAGGCGGCCGGGTCGTCACCCGGCCGCTCTCGGGATCACAAGAAGGTCCACAGCCGGGCTTCGGCACCGAGCGTTGCCCCAGCGGCCTGGCGGATAACACGCCACCCCTCCTCGGTGGCGCCGCCGACACTGTCGGACCGAACCCAGCAGGCCACACCCACGCCACCCTCGGGCGGCTGCATGTCGTAGCTCCAAGTCCTCTCGACATCTGGCAGAAACCGACGGATCATCGTTGGCCTCGGCGTACGGCCCGTCGCTCACGGCCACGACACCCTCGTCCACCGCACCATCTTGGCGGTGAGCTGGCCGCCGACCCCGTAGGCGCCGACCAGCTCACCCGACTCGAACAGCTCCTGGTTGAGGGCATCGGTCCGGCGGATGATCTCGGCGAACTCCTCGGCGGCACCGCCTCCCAGTGCTCCTCGTTGCCGCACGTCAGCGGCATATACTTCATCGGGAAACCCTACGTACCCTCACCCGCAGGGGCGTCGCCAGCGCCGCGGTCTAAGCTCAGCCGCTCTCTGACTGGCCGGAGCCGGTGAAGCGGTCGTCGTCCAGCACCAGCCGGGTGCGGGCGCCCACGGTGTAGCGGATGTGTGTGACCTCGGGGTCAGCGACCACCCGCGTCGGGGTCAGCTCGATGCCCTGGTCGTCGGCCAGGTCGAGGCTGGGGTCGAACAGGCGCTGACCGTCGCCAAGCACCACCGGCGCGATGTGCAGCTCCAAGTGCTCCAGCAGCCCCAACCGCAGCACCTGGCGCACCAGGGTGCCGCCGCCGGCCACGGCGGCATCCTTGCCGACCGCCGCCGCGGCCTCCCGGGCCAACCCCACGGCCTCCTCGACGCCGCCGGTCACGAACGTGAACGACGTCCCGCCCTCCCGCTGCAGCACCTCACGGGGCCGGTGGGTTACGACGAAGACCGGCGCCCGGAACGGTGGGTTGGGGCCCCACGGGACCTCGCCGGCGTCGAACATGCGCCGGCCCATCACGTAGGCCCCGGCGGCGGCAAAGGTCTCCTCGATGATCTCGGAGTTGACCGAGCGCTCGCCTCCGGCGTAGCCCTGCCGCTCCCGCCAACCCATGGCGTCGACGACCCAGCGGGTCACCCGGAAGAACCCGGGCGCCTCGGGCCCCTGCATCCAGCCGGTCATGTCCTTGGGATTCCGGTTGTCGACGGGCCCGGTGTAGTACCCGTCGAGAGAGATCGACATCTGTGCGGTCACCTGTGTCATGCCCGGGTAGTCGGAGCCGGCGCCGGGTTCTCGACACGGTCGACGGAGAAATCTGGCGCAACTGACGCTGTTGGGGGTGGCTGAGGGGCCGGGGTTCTCGCTGGTCGCAGCGCTGTGGCGCGATCGGCGCGAGGGTCGACCTGAGTGAGTGTGTCGAGTTGGCAGTTTGACCTCGAGGCGGGCGATCGGCGGGCGATGCGAGACCATACCGATGCCCGTCGGGACGCCGCAGTTGCCTGGCCGGAGGGAGGGCCGTGGGCGGCGGTAGGTTGCGGTGGTGGAGCGGCGGATCTTCGGGCTCGAGAACGAGTACGGGATCACGTTCACCCTGCGAGGCCAGCGGCGGTTGAGCCCGGACGAGGTGGCGCGCTACGTGTTCCGCCGGGTGGTGTCGTGGGGCCGGTCGAGCAACGTGTTCCTGGCCAACGGGGCTCGCCTGTATCTCGACGTGGGCAGTCACCCCGAGTACGCCACGCCGGAGTGCGACTCGATCCTCGACCTGGTGACCCATGACAAGGCGGGCGAGCGCATCCTCGAACAGCTCCTGGTCGCGGCGTCGCAGCAGCTGCGCGACGAGGGCATCCGGGGCAGCGTCCACCTGTTCAAGAACAACACCGACTCGGCCGGGAACTCCTATGGCTGCCACGAGAACTACCTGACCTCGCGGCGTGACGACTTCGGGCACTACGCCGAGGTGCTGATCCCGTTCTTCGTGTCGCGGCAGATCTACGCCGGTGCCGGCAAGGTGCTGCAGACGGCCCGAGGTGCGATGTTCTGTATCGCCCAGCGGGCCGAGCACATCTGGGAGGGCGTGTCGTCGGCCACGACCCGCAGCCGCCCGATCATCAACACCCGCGACGAGCCCCTCTCCGACGCCGAGCGCTACCGCCGGCTGCACGTGATCGTGGGCGACTCGAACATGAGCGAGTACACGACGTTCCTCAAGGTGGGGGCTACGTCGATCCTGCTGCGGATGCTGGAGGACCCCACGTTCGTGCTGCGCGACATGACCCTGGAGAACCCGATCCGGGCCATCCGCGAGATCAGCCACGATCCGACGATGAAGCGCCTCGTCCGACTGGCCAACGGCCGCGAGGCCTCGGCGCTCGACATCCAGTTCGAATACCTGGAGCGAGCGCAGCACTACGCCGACACCCGCGACGTCTCGCCGGTGGAGGCGCAGGCGCTGCAGATGTGGGAGCACTGCCTCACCCGCCTCGCCGACGATCCCCTCTCGCTCGACCGCGAGGTCGACTGGGTGATCAAACACAAGCTGATCGAGGCGTACAGCGCCCGGCACGAGCTGCCGCTGTCGGACCCACGGGTGGCGCTGATCGACCTGCAGTACCACGACATCGACCGCCGATGCGGCCTGTTCTACAAGATGCAAGAGCGCGGGCTGGTCGAGCGGGTGACCACCGACCAAGCGATCGACCAGGCCGTCGAGACCCCACCCCAGACCACCCGGGCCCGCCTCCGGGGCGAGTTCATCCGCCGGGCCAAGGAACGCAAGCGCGACTACACCGTCGACTGGGTCCACCTGAAGCTCAACGACCAGGCCCAGCGCACCGTCCTCTGCAAGGACCCCTTCCGCTCCCACGACGAACGCGTCGAGCGCCTGATCGCCAGCTTGTAGCCGCTAGCGGAGAAGTCGTCGTCGTGCGGTTTCGCCCGGACAGCACCTCTGACTGATGGTGGATCGTCCCGCGGGGCATACCTCCGATCGACCCGCCCACGGCGTCAGCGAGCGACGGCGAACTCGGTGGCGAATGCGAGGTGAGTAAGACTGTCGTGTCCCCCCTCCGACACGACTAAGGACACGGCCCAGATCCTCGGTGGCGACGACGGCGTTGCCCGTCGGGTGGTAGACGAGGTGGAGCCCGAGGCCGTGGGACGGTTCGCGGCATCTGCGCCCTTCGGGCTCGCTGCCCGCGGACGCCCGCGCCCCGGCTGCGCAGTAGGCGTTCGTCCAAGACGAAGGTCGCCACGGCCGCGCAGCCGCGGCGGGCGATCGGGGTGAGCTTCGCTCCCGCTCCGGGTGTGCCGGCGCCCGTAGCGGGTACCGCGGTGGAGAAGCGATTGTCCCCAGAGGCGAGGTGGTGGCGATGGAGTGGCGTGGCACCACGGTCATGCCCCTGACCGAACTGGACGATTTGCGGGCCCTCGTCGCCCGTCCTGGCCCCTTCCTGACCTCGTACCTGGCATTCGAGCCAGCCACCGAGGCTCTGGCGCACGAGGTCGACCTCCGCTGGCGAGCGCAACGGCGTCAGCTTGCCGCTACCGGCGCGGACCCGGATCGGCTCGCCGTCTTCGACGGCGTGCTCGCTCGGGCCCAGCGGGGTGATGCCGGACTGGCCGTCGTGGCGCCCCGCACCGGCGATCCGCTTGTCGAGCGGCTCGTGAGCCCACCATTGGAGGGGGCGGCGTGGGGGCCAGTTCCCGTTCTCCGTCCGCTGATCGCCCTGCGCCAGCGCCACGTCGCCCACGCGGTTGCGCTCGTCGACCGCACTGGTGCCGACCTGCGTGCGTGGCGCGCCGGCGAGGTCCCGGCCGACGCGCTGGAGACTACGGTCACCGGGGACGATGCGCCGGTGCGCAAGGTGGCGCCCGGTGGGTGGTCACAGCGCCGATTCCAGCAGCGTGCCGAGGACAGCTGGCTGCACAACATGGGCCAGGTGGCGGCCGAGGTGGTGGCGCTGACCGATCGGGTGCGTGCGGCCGTGGTGGCCATCGGCGGCGACGAGCGCGCGGTAGGCCTGCTGGTCGATGCGCTGCCGCCGGTCGTTCGAGAACGCGTCCACCGCATACCGGTCACCCGGGCGGCCGACGGCTCGGGTAGCCGCCTCGACGAGGAGGTGGCCACCGAGCTCGACCGGTGGACCGCCGATCGAGTGCGGGCGGTGCTTGCGCTGCACGCCGAAGAGTCCGGCCAGGCCGATCGTGCGACCGGCGGTGCCGCACGCACGCTCGAGGCGCTTCGGGAGGCACGCGTCGCAGTGCTGCTCGTCGCCGAGGGCGGGCCCACCGATGACCAGCGCGACGTCTGGGTCGGCGCCACGGCGGACCAAGTCGCGACGTCACCAGGCGACCTGATGACACTCGACGACACTCGTACCGCGCCGCTGCTGGACGCTGCGGTGGCGGCCGCACTGACCAGTGGCGCAGACGTGGTGGTGGTGCCGCGAGGCGACGATGGCGCACCGCCGCCAACACTCCGCGACGGTGTCGGTGCCCTCCTCCGCTGGTAGAGCACGCGAGATGTCTACTTTCTAGTCTGACGCAAGAAGGGAGCCCGCCATGACAGGTCGAGGCGTGACCGCGGCGGGGCGTGTACTCGCCGACCGCAATGAGATCCCTCTTCTCGGCCTCGGGGTCTGGCAGATACCGAACGGACCGGTGTGCGTGAACGCGGTTCACTGGGCGCTCGAGCTCGGCTACCGGCACATCGACACCGCGCAGCTCTACGGCAACGAGGAGAGCGTCGGCCGCGGGCTGCGCGAGAGCGGCCTACCCCGCGAAGACGTCTTCATCACAACGAAGTTCTCTCCCAGGCGGCGCGACCCGGAGGCCGAGGCGCAGCGGAGCCTTGAACGGCTGGGCGTCGACCAGGTTGACCTCTATATCGTCCACTGGCCGCAAGGCGATCCGACCAGGGCCTGGCCCGGGATGGAACGTGCGCACGGACGCGGCTACGCGCGCTCGATCGGCGTCTCGAACTACGGCGTGAGCGAACTCGACGAGCTCATGTCGGTCGCCGAGATCCCGCCGGTTGTGAATCAGGTGCAGTTCAGCCCGTTCACGTACCGGCGGAAGCTGCTCGAGGCCTGCGAGGAGCGCAACGTGACGCTCGAGGCCTACAGCCCGCTCGGCACCGGCCGGCATCTCTCGGACCGGCGTGTGCGGCATATCGCCGAGCGCTTGGGTCGCACGCCGGCCCAGGTACTTCTGCGCTGGTTCGTGCAGCGGGATGTTCCCGTTATCCCGAAGTCGACGCACCGCGACCGAATCGAGGAGAACGCCGAGATCTTCGACTTCGCCCTGCCTGATGAGGCAATGGCCGCGCTCGACGCGCTCGACGAAACGGGCGGCACCGAATGGGCCTGATCGCTTCGCCGACGCCGACATCAGAAGCGCGAGGCGTTGGAGTTCGACCTTGGCATCTGCGTTTGGCCGATGTGCTGTGGTGGGCGTGAGCCAGCGAATTCTCCGGCTGGCCAGCGGCGCCGCGTCGACGTACCAGCCGTAGCGCAAGCGCGGGAAGGTGGGGAACGGCTGGATGGTGTCGCGCAGCACCTCGAGCGGGACGGGGCCCGGATCGCGTGCGTGGCCTGCTGCAGCCACTCGCCGCCTCGGGGCCGAGAGCGTGGGCAGCGGCGCGATCGTGGATGTGTTCGCCCTAGACATGGTGTGGCGCACGGTTCGAGCAATCGGTGCGGGCGCCGCGTCACCTACCGGTGTTAGAGGACAGGGGTCGTCGTCGGAACCCGCCCGCTCTGTTCGGCGCATGGAGTGGTCGAGAGTGTGATGGTGCCAACCGGCCATGGATCATCTCGCTGCAACGACGTCGTGCACCCGTGAGACCGCCCGCTCGAATGGCGGGCCGACGAAGACGACAGCGCGGTGGACGCCTAGGTCCTCAAGGTGATCCAACTCGGCGCGGTCCGGCGGCGCCGAGACGGTCACGAGGAAGCTGGCCATGTCGCCGCCCGCATCGGCGCGGGCAGACCGGGCCACGCCGAGGAGGGCCGGCAGGCCAGGCCCGCGGGGCAGGTTGACACCGTCGCCGACCGTGCCGGCCAGGGCGGCCATCTTGGGGCCGAAGCCGCCGACGACAATGGGTGGCCGAGGCTCGGGCTGCAAGAAGCCGTCGGCGCCTCCGCTGTGCCCTCGCCACACCGCCCTCAACGTGGCGACCTGGTCGGCGACCGCCGCCCGCCGGCGAGCATCGCCCAGGACCACACGCCCCAGCGCCTCCTGTTCGGCGGCGTAGGGGGTGTCGCGTCCGCCGCCGGCGCCCACGCCGAGTAGCAGTCGCCCGCCACTGAGCTCCTGAAGAGTGGCGGCCATGACCGCGAGCGTCCCTGCTGGCCGGTTGGCCACGTTGAGCACGAGCGGCCCCACCATGATTCGGGGAACAGTGGCGGCGATGGCAGTGAGCGTCGTCCAGCACTCAAGGACGCGGTCCCGCCCATGCACCGAGCCGGCCAGATGGTCGTAGAGCCACACGCCCCCGAAGCCGGCCCGCTCGGCCGCGGTGGCGCCGGCCAGGGCTTCGTCGACGCGGACACCGAACGGATCGAAGAGCAGGTCGATCTCCACGAGGCGAGCATGGCAGAGCCGACGGGGACCGATACCGCGCCCAGCGTTCTGTCGCCGCTCGGGCGAGGCATAACGAGTTCCAGATCTCGTGCAACCGGTGTCCGACTCCGCTTGATGCGTTACGCGGTGGCTTCAGTTGATGCGTGACACTGCGGAGCGCCGGGCATCGAGGTCGCCGAGCGGGTTGGGCAGCGTCCTAACTCTGCGCCGCGGCGTGGGTTGACGGTCAGCCGCTACGTCCGGCTGTGGCTCGTCGCCTCGACGGCCTGCAGGATGAGCTGGGTTGCGGCCTCGGGCTGTGACACGAAGGAGACGTGAGAGGCCGGCACCTCCACGATCGTCGCGTTCGCGCGCTCGGCCATGAACTGCTGGAGCGCCGGCGGGATCGCCTTGTCCTCGGTGCCGAGGAGGTACCAGCACGGCAGCGTCTTCCACGCCGGCGGGCCCGACGGCGCGGCTGCGAACGCGGCGGCGGCGTATGGCCGCTGCGCCGCGGCCATCACCGCGGCCGTCTCGGGGTCGACGTCGGCGGCGAAGGCTTCGCGGAATGCCTCAGGGTCGAGGTAGAGGTCGGCCCCCTCGCTCCCATCCGGGCCGGTGAACGGCACGGGCCGAATCGCGGGCCCCACGAGGCTGCCTTCGAACCGCTCAAGGAGCTCCTGCTGACTCTCGCCCTCGTCGCACATCCAGCCGTTGAAGTAGACGAGCGCCTGCACCTGGTCGTTGCCGGTCGCGGTGCTCGAGATGACGTTGCCGCCGTAGGAGTGGCCGACGAGCACGATCGGACCAGTCAGGGTCCGCAGGAACTCGGCGAGGTACGCCGCGTCGCCAGCGAGATCGCGAAGCGGGTTGGCGAACCCGATGGCGGTGTACCCACGGTCGCGCAGGGCGCGAATCTCGGGGTCGAAACCGGTCGCGTCGGCCCAGGCACCGTGGACGAGGACGATTGTTGGGGTCTCACCGGCCATTGTCGTCACCGCTTCCTCATCTTTAGACGGTTTCACCGACGCCGCCAGGTTACGCGGCTGCTCGCGTGCGCACGCGAGGTCAGCGAACAACGCTGCCAGACATAGCGCGAGACCGCGGCAGATCTGGCGCGTTGATGGCGCATCGCGCGGCCACCGCCGGGGTCCGCGACCGTGCCCGCCGCCAAGCGGCCAGGCGTCGCGCTTGTGACCCGCGGGGATGTCTCCCAACCCGTCGGTTGCGGGCTGCGCAGCCTGGCAAGTGTTCGGGGATGCTGTGGGGTAGTCGTCGGTCGGGCATCCGCCCAGATATCACGATGATGCGGCGGGTGCGAGCCGCAGCCCTTGTGTCGGTTGCCTCCCTCGGTTCTTCGGCCTCGTCGTCCTCGCAGTGCCAGTCCTGTTGTCAGCGTGCAACCCGCCTATCCGACGGGTCGCCGGGCTCTGTGCCCGACGTTCCTCCTGGTGCGGGGCCGCCGCGAGCCGGCCGCGCGGTGACCCGCGCGCTGGCAGGAGTGAAACTGTGGCGATGAGACGGCTGCTCGCCGGCTTTTGCTCCGGTGGTGCTTGCCACCGGATGCGCGGGGGACGACCCCACCGGTGGTGGCGAGCCCACGACGGCTGCACCCGAGGTCGAGTCCTTCGTCTACCAGCTCCAGGGCTACGCCGAGGACCGCCTGGACGAGCTCGCCGCGGGTCCGCAGGAGCTGGCGGTGATCGATCTGGCCCGCGACGGCAACGAGGACTGGTTCACGGCGAAGGAGATAGGTGACCTCCGGGGCTCGGGCAAGACGGTGCTCGCTTACATCGCGATCGGCACCATCGAGAACTTCCGCCCGGAGCATGCGGACCTCCCCGAGGACCTGACCCTCAACCGGTGGCCGGAGTGGCCCGAGGAGCATTTCGTCCGCTACTGGGAACCGGCTTGGTGGGACACAGTCGTGCAGCCCCGGGTCGACCGGGCGCTTGCCGCCGGGTTCGACGGCGTGTACCTCGACACGCTGCTGCGTACGAGGCGATCGACCTGTCGCTCGTCGAGGGCGAGGACCGCGAGACCCTGGGCCGGAAGATGG
The DNA here is from genome assembly GCA_963756425.1 of uncultured bacterium. Classification (GTDB taxonomy): domain Bacteria; phylum Actinomycetota; class Acidimicrobiia; order Acidimicrobiales; family VFJN01; genus DASQUK01. The sequence goes on from CAVWNW010000011.1 coordinate 18,422, forward strand.
TCGAGCTGATCGTGCGCACCAGCCGGTACGGCAAGCAGCACGATGCCGGGTTCCTGGTGTTCCCCCAGAACTCGCCCGAGCTGCGCAATCATCCCGGCTACGCCGACACCATCGATGGCCTCGGCATCGAGGAGCTCTTCATCACGGCCGACGACCGCACCAGCGACCGGCCGTGCGTGCAGGCGCGGTGCTCAGAGAACCTGGCCGACGTCCTCGCCCTGCGCGACGCCGGCAAGGTCATCCTCGCCGTCGACTACGCCTCCGACCCCGCAAACGTGGCCGCCGCCTGCGAGCGCTACGAGGATGAGGGCTTCGCTGGCTACGTCACCAGCCGGGCCCTCGACAGGTCAGCCCGCCCTGCCCCTGACGGCTCATGGGGCCAGGGCACTACGAACGTCCAGCCCTCGCATGCACGTGACCACGAGCTTCCTCACCAGCCACCCGGCCAGCGGCGAGCGCGCCCTTTCAAGGACGCCTGTGTCGGGCGTCCGCACGGGGATGGGGAGTGACCGGGACCCGGGCTGGACCAGGCGGCCGTGCAGCGTTTCGACGGAGCCGTCGCGCCGACCTTGCGCAACTCGTGCAGCTCGGTGCCGTGGTCGGTGGCACTCGGCAGCGTCACATCGCGCACGTAGCGGAGAGCGGCAGGGGTTCGCCATGCCCGGCGACACGATCTGAATCGATCGCGATAATGCCTCGCGATGGCTGATCCACAGGGCGGGCTCACGCTCCTGTTCACCGACGTCGAGGGCTCGACCCTGCTCCTGCGCGAGCTCAAAGGGAGCTACGGCCTGCTGCTGCGAGTGCACCAGCGGATGCTCGAGCGATCGTTCGACGACCATCACGGCCGCTCGATGGGCAGCGAAGGCGACAGCCTGTTCTACGTCTTCCCGACTGCGAGCGATGCAGTGGCGGCGGCGGTGACGGCGCAGCAGCGAGTCGAGCATCACAGCTGGCCAGAAGGCGTTCGACTCAGGGTGCGGATCGGCATCCACCGCGGACCGGTGACGATCTCCGGCGGCGAGTACCTCGGCCTGACCGTCCACGAGGTTTCGCGGATCTGCGCTGTCGCCCACGGCGGCCAGATCGCCTGCTCGTCGGCGGTCGTCGACGCCCTCGGCAGCGACCACGCCGGAGCGGAGCTGCGCGACCTTGGCACGTTCGTGCTCCGCGGCTTTCCCGCCGGCACGCGCCTGTTCCAGGTGTGTGCGCCGGGTCTCGACGACGAGTTCCCCCCGCTCCGTGACACCGTCCGGGCGGGGGGCTGCCGGATGTCGATCTGGTTCCGGCAGTCGGCGTCCCACAGCCCGACGCCGCGTACACCGGGGACGTTGGGGTTCGAGACGGTCATCGGCGGGCCGCTCGGTGCAGGCACGGACGTGGAGATCCTCCCTGCGGCCCCCGAGGGCAGCGGCGCCTTTCGCATGATCGTCACCAGAGACGGCCACGTCGAGGAGGAGTACGACGGCCTGACCATCGGAGGCGCGACCGACGCCGCCACGGTCGTCAACGCCCATTCCCGCCACATCCGCATCATTCCGTGACCGCCCGCCATGTTCGCTGCCGTCACCGACGTTGGCGAACAGGAACGTGCGGTAGTCGATGTGCCCTGCGCGGCCAGCGCCTGGAGAGCGTTGGAACTGGACGCCCCCGTCGTAGGACAGGACCGGGGGGACAGGCTGCCTAGGCACCGGCCGAGCAGCAGCGGACGACGGCGTCGACCAGGGGGACCGAGCGGCGGTCTGCGGGTGTGCCTGGGCCCATCTGGTTGACCGCGTAGCCAAAGGTGAACCCGTGGCCCGGGTGGGCGAAGCCGACCGAGCCGCCGAGCCCGTAGTGCCCGAAGCTCCCCGGGCCGGCCATGGGCCGGAAGGGGAATGGGAGCTGGAAGCCCAGGGCGTACGCGGTCTCGTAGCCGGTAACGCGGTCGATCCCGCGGCAGTGCTCGGCGGAGGCGCGGGCGACGCTTCCCGGTGCGAGCAGGCGGACGCCGTCGACCTCCCCGATGACCGCCGCGTACAGGCGCGCCAGCGCGTGTGCGGTCCCCATGCCGTTGGCGGCGGGGAGCTCGGCCGCCCAGATCACCGGGTCGTTCATGATCGTGAACAGGCCTGACGGGATGAGGAAGGCCCAATGGGCGATCGATTCCGGATCGAGCAGGCGCGCGGTCAACTCGTCGGGCTGTCCGTGGGCCGGGGGCGGCGCCGGAATGAGCGGTGCAACGCGGTGGTGCTCTGCCGGCGGGAGCCCGATGTGGAGATCGAGCCCGAGCGGGCGCGCCACCTCGTCGGCGAACACCTGGCCGCAAGTCGTGCCGGTGACGCGGTTGATCACCTCGCCCACCAGCCATCCGTACGTGATGGCGTGGTAACCGTGGCCGGTGCCCGGGGGCCAGGCCGGGGGCTCCGCGGCAAGGGCCGCAACCGGCGCAGTCCACCCCGCGATGTCGTCCTCGGAGAGCACGCGGTGGATCGCGGGCAGCCCCGCCTGGTGGCTGAGCAGCCACCGCACCGGCAGGTCCGCCTTGCCGCCGGCGGCGAACTCGGGCCAATAGCGCGCTACCGGCGCGTCCAGGTCGATCTCCTCGCGCTCGGCCAGCCGGTGGGCGACGATCGCGAGTGCTCCCTTGGTCGCGGACGCCACCAGCTGGAGGGTGCGATCGGTGTAGGGCGCCTCGCCGTCGGCCGTGGTGGTACCGCCCCACAGGTCGACCACCGGTTCGCCGCCGCGGTACACGCAGCACGCGGCCCCGACCTCGCCTCGCTTTGCGAAGTTGCGCTCGAACTCGTCCCGCACCGGCTCGAAGCCCGGCGCCACCGTGCCCCCGATGTCCATCGGCCGGAACGTACCGTGGACGCTTCCACCGCGCCGAGTGTCGGGCGGGACACCCACCGGACTCCAGATTCGGTGCTCTCGCGGCGGTCACGTCCCGTGCTCGAACGCAGCGTCGACGGCGTCGGCAAACGCCGCCATCGACGGGTACTCCGCGTCGACGCTCACGGTGGCATCCGGATCCGGCGTCGCGCCCCATCCCGGCTGGTCGTGGCGACGATTGATCCACACCGACGGGAGACCCTTGGCCTTTGCCGGCACATGGTCGTGGAACAGCGACTGGGCGACGTGCAACAACCTGCCCTCAGGCACACCCATCTCGTCGGCTTTGGCGAGCAGGGCGTCGAAGTTGGCGGGGTCCGGCTTGTAGGAGCCGATGTCTTGCGCGGTCAGGATCGCGTCAAACTCGACTCCAAGGCGCCTGTTGCTCGCCGCGAAACCCTCGCGGTGCACGTTCGACAGGATGATCAGCCGGCAGTGCTGCTTGAGTCGCGCTAGCGCCTCGGCCGAGTCAGGGAATGCAGGCCAATCACCGACTGAGCTACCCAGTGCAGCAGCCTCGGCGTCGGTCACCTCGAAACCCAAGGTCGCACCCGTGCGACGGAACGCCTCTTGCAGAACGTCCGAGTACACCATGTCGGCGAACGCGGCCTCGATTTCCGCCTCGTTGCCGGAGTAAGCCACGAGCACGTCCTCGTCGGTCAGATCCCGCTGATGACGGCGGGCCCAGGGGCCGAGCACGGCAGTCATTCCCGCTTCCCAGTCGATCAACGTTCCGTAGCAGTCGAAGCTGAGGATGTCGTAGTCCGTGAAGTTCATGAAGGTTCCTTGCCATCGTGGTCATGAGATCCGCCTCGGCATCACCGAGATGATCGGCCCGGCGCCGCAGGGCTGCCTCGGCGTCGTGCCAGCTCTGGCCGCCGGGAAACGCTTCCTGCTCGCCCGATCGCCCGAGCTCGCCACGAACGGCAGGCTACGGCGACCGCTCGACTGCCGATGACAGCGCGGCACCATGTTGAGCGGCAGGGAGCGGGACCGTAGGGTGCCGGCCGGGCTCGACGGACGGAATGGAGCGGATCAGTGGGGGATCGGGGGCTGCGGATCGGGGTGTCGCTAGCGGAGCCGCCGCCGGGGCCGGACCCTCTGGGCCGCCTCCGCGACCAGCTCCAGACGAGCGCGGACGACGGCTTCGCCTCCGCGTGGTTGGCCAACATCTTCGGGCTTGACGCCCTCACCGCGCTCGCCGTCGCCGGCTCGCAGGTGCCGGGCATCGAGGTCGGCACCGCCGTCGTGCCCACCTACCCGCGGCATCCCGCCGCCCTGGCCCAGCAGGCGCTCACGGCCCAGGCTGCGCTCCGCGGGCGGCTGACACTCGGCATCGGGCTCTCCCATCAGATCGTGATCGAGGGGATGTTCGGTTACTCGTTCGAGAGGCCGGCCCGCCACATGCGTGAGTACCTGGCCGTTCTGCTACCCATCCTGCGGGAAGGGCGGGTGAGCTTCATCGGCGAGACGATGCGAGCCGAGATCGGGCTGACCGCGCCCTGCGATCACGACGTGCCGGTGCTGCTCGCGGCGCTCGCACCGCGGATGCTGCAACTGGCCGGGCGGGAGGTGGACGGCACGGTGTTGTGGATGACGGGGCCCGCCACGATCGAGAGCCACATCGTTCCGGCGATCACCGCCGCGGCTGCCGATGCGGGCCGTCCAGCGCCGCGGGTCGTGTGCCTGCTCCCGGTGTGTGTGACCGGCGATCCGGATGGCGCTCGGGAGCGGGCCGCCCACATGTTCTCCATCTACGGTCAGCTCCCCTCCTACCGGGCGATGCTCGACCAGGAGGGCGCCGCTGGGCCGGCGGACGTGGCCATTGTCGGCGACGAGGCCGCGGTCGCCGGGCAGATCGATGCCCTGGGCGGCGTCGGGGTGACCGACTTCGTCGCCGCCGAGTTCGGTCAGGGCGCCGACGCCGTGCGCACTCGAGCCCTGCTTCGCGATCTGGTCGCCGACGCCAACCTCGCTCGCAGGTCCCCCGCCACGGATACCACCGGGCCCAGCGGTACGAGATGACGCCGTGCTGTCGCCCGCCGACTGGGCCCCTGGCGGGTCACAGTCACGTTGTGTTTTCCCCTGAGCGGCTGGATCAGCTGTCGAAGATGCTGCTGTAGGCGTTGAGGGCAGGCTGGCCGCCGAGATGGGCGTACAGGACGGTGGAGTCTGTGCCGACCTCACCGGACGTGACCAGGTCGATCAGGCCCGCCATCGACTTTCCTTCGTACACCGGGTCGATGATCATGCCTTCGAGACGGCCGGACAGCCGGATGGCCTGGAGGGTCGACTCGACGGGAATCCCGTAGCGGTCGCCGGCCCAGCCCTCGAGCACGACGATCTCCTCGGCGCGCAGTTCGCGGCCGAGTCCGATCAGGTCGGCGGTGTGGCGGGCGATGCGGCCGACCTGGCCCCGGGTCTTCTCGATGGTGGCGGAGGCGTCGATCCCGAGCAGCCGTCGTGGTCGTCCGCCGGCTTCCTCGAGCGCGGCGAATCCAGCGATCATCCCGGCGTGCGTGGACCCGGTGACCGTGCACACGACGATGGTGTCGAAGAACACGCCGAGCTGCTTCTCCTGCTCGGCGAGCTCGTAGGCCCAGTTGACGAAGCCGAGTCCGCCGAGCCTGTGCTCGGAGGCGCCGGCGGGGATGGGATAGGGCTTGCCGCCGTTTGCTGCGACGTCGTCGAGAGCCTCTTGCCACGACTTGCGGATGCTGATGTCGAACCCGGCCGGGTCCAGCCTCACGTCGGCGCCCATGATCCGCGACAGGAGGATGTTGCCGACTCTGTCGTAGATCGGGTCGTCCCAGTCAACCCAGCGCTCCTGCACAAGCCTGACCTTTAGCCCGAGCTTGGCGCCGACCGCGGCGACCTGACGGGTGTGATTGGACTGGTAGCCGCCGATCGAGACGAGGGTGTCGGCACCGGAGTGGACCACGTCGGGCACGATGTACTCCAGCTTGCGAGTCTTGTTGCCGCCGAAGGCGAGCCCGGAGTTGCAGTCCTCGCGCTTGGCCCAGATCTGGGCTCCGCCGAGATGCTGGGTGAGTCGGTCGAGCGGGTGGACCGGGCTGGGTCCGAAGGTGAGTGGGTAGCGGTCGAAGTCCGTGATCGGCATGGTGCTCCTTCTGTGCAGGGCTCGGGCTGGCCGATGGCCCACCCGAAGACCTGCACTCCCGACCGCTTGATCATCGGCCAGGTCCGGACCGGCGTACGGGGCTACGACGCCGCCTGGCGGCGGGGCAGCTTCCAGTTCGGCCTGACGTAGTGGCACGTGTAGCCGTTCGGGTAGTGCTGCAGGTAGTCCTGGTGCTCGGGCTCGGCCTCCCAGAAGGGACCCGCCGGCTCCACCTCGGTGACGACCTTGCCCGGCCACAGGCCCGACGCCTCGACGTCGGCGATCGTCTCCTCGGCAACCCTCCGCTGCTCGTCAGAGGTGTAGTAGATCGCCGACCGGTAGCTCATCCCGACGTCGTTGCCCTGGCGGTTCTTGGTGGTCGGGTCGTGGATCTGGAAGAAGAACTCCAGCAGGTCGCGGTAGCTGATCACGGACGGATCGAAGATGATCTCGATGCCCTCGGCGTGGGTGCCATGGTTGCGGTAGGTGGCGTCGGGGACGTCACCGCCCGTGTACCCGACCCGGGTCGAGATGACGCCGGGAAGCTTGCGGACCAGCTCCTGGACACCCCAGAAGCAGCCTCCGGCGAGGACAGCACGCTCTCGTGCCTCGGTCATGTTGCACCTCTCTCTTGAATGCGACTTGTGAACCAGTCAGTAGAACAGAAGGCGGGCCGGTCGTGTTCCTCCGTCTCCACCGCAAGCTCGAGAATGGCCTGTCTCCGGAGCAGCGGGCGTTCCTGCTGCGCGAGGAGTTCGATTACCCCTACGACCACATCGCCGCGATCGCGCCGACCACGGAGGGCAATGCCCGTCAGCTCGTGACCAGGGCGCGGCGCCGATTCGAGCCACACCACGCCGGAAGCAGCCGTCTGGAACAGCGTCGGCCTCTTCGGTGTTGCCTCGACCGTGCTCGTCTTGGTTCTCGGCGGAACGCTGGTCGGCGGCGTGGTCACCTTGTTGTCGTGGATGGCACGCGGCCGCCTCACGCTCGATGCCGATCTGGGGCGTTCCTTCCATCTCGTCGGCCCACTCACCGTTGAGATCGACGCTCCCCGGGAGCTGGTGTTCGAGCAGCTCTCGGCGCCTTACCTCGGGCGCACCCCGCGCGAAACGGGCGCGACCCTCGAGGTCATCGAGCGCGGGTCGGACATGGTCGTCGCCCGTCACGTCAGCAAGGTCGCGTTCTACGCGTCCGAGACCGTCGAGTCGGTGCGATTCGAGGCACCGGGGCGCATCTCGTTCCGCCACCTGCGCGGACCGGTTCCGCACGCTGTCGAGGCGTTCGAGCTGGTCGAGCGAAACGGGGGCACTGAGCTCGTCTACACCGGCGAGCTGGGCATTGACTTCTGGGCGCTTGGGAAGCTGGCGGGACGGTACTGGGTGACACCCACCTGGCTCGAGATCGTCCGTGAGCACCTCGACAAGGTCAAGACCGCTGCCGAAGCCCGCGCCGAGGCGCGGCGCCGTCGCGAGCGGCGCCACGGGGCCCCGGAGCAAACGGCGGGCGGCGACCAACCCCGCGCGGGCAGGTGATCGGGGCGGATCAGTGGCGCCGGGCGCTGATGGCGACGTAGCCCATCGCGCCGTCGTCCACGGCACTGCCGACTTGGCCGAGGAGGTGGCGGCCGCCTGCGTGCAGATCGTCGTGGCCAAGCATGGCTCTACCGAGCGCCGTCAGGGCGGAGCCGATGAATTCTTCAAGTGGGGGTAGCAGTCCGAGGCCCGACGCGCCTCGGAACAGGGCAAGCCGCCGACGCGCTCTGGCCACCATGGCCAACAGATCAGCCGAACGGTCCTCGAGAGACTCGACAACAAAGCCGTGCGTGGCGAGGAGCTCGCTGTAGCCGGGAGGGCTGAGCGCGCCGGCCGCGCAGACCACCCACGCCAGCGTGCTGTTGAGCGGCTCGGGAAGGTCGGCTGCAAGCGTCATGTCCGACAGGAGGAGCAGACCGCCGGGCCGGACAACCCGGGCGACCTCGCCGATGGCCCGCCCCTTATCGGGAAGTGCCGAGAGCACGCACTCGATCAGCGCGGCGTCGATCGACGCCCCCCGCAGCGGTAGGTGCTCGGCGTCGCCCGCCAGTGCGGCCGTGCCCCCGACCGTGGCGTCGGCGGCGAGGACGGGGCTGAAGTCGATCCCGACGCTGCGGTGTCCGGCGGCGGCGAGCAGCTCGAGTGTCGTGCCCGGGCCGCAGCCGACGTCGAGCACCGTCGAGCCGGGGGCCAGTCCGGCGCGATCAATCAGTCGCGCTGTGAGTTCGGCTCCACCTGGTCGCAGCGCCGGCCCCAGGAGCAGCTGCGCGGCCGGGTGGGACCACAGGTCGGCGCACTGGCATTTGATCGAGGCGGGTTCGGTGATGGGGACGGGCGTTGCCGCGGGCTGGGCGGTCATCGAGGGCGGGGCGGGTCGAGCGCGACCGGGATCGGCTCGCGCCGGCCCACCGCACCGCCGGGGACGGGACGGTGATCGGGAACGAAGCGATACAAGGTGTTGTACGCGCAGAACGGGACGATGCGCCCGTCGGGGAGCGCCTCTTGGATGCAGCACCGCGCCACGCGGTCGACGTCGAAGATGTCGCGGTCCATGAACTGCTCGATGGTCACCGCGAACACCTCACCGGGCAGGTTGGCGACACGGTCGAACTCGGCGACGAGCGGTTCACAAGCACATACGAACGCATCACGCTGGCGGTCGCTGCCATGCGGGGCCGACTTCGAGTAGAGACGGTCAATGACCGCCCGCATATCTTCGACGTCCTCGCGGAAGGCGTCAGAGAGGTTGGGCATCGAGGTGTTCTCGAGATACTCGAGGTAGGTCTCGACCGGCACCATCCGCGTCACCGGCGTCACGGTGTCGCCCTGAACCCACGCGTAGGTGGCGGCGGTACAGATCGGATCGCAGCAGGGGATCGGGACGAAGTCCTCCCGAGTGAAGATCCCCGAGTCGCGGGCAACCGCCTCGATCACATCAGTGACCGTGGCACGTCTGCCCGTATCGAAGGCAACGTGGCGACCCTCACCGAACTGCGGCTGCAGCGACACCGCCCTGACCGCTGGATGATGGGCGGCGAAGCGAACGATCTCGCCCACCTCATCGTCGTTGACGCCCGCGAGGACCGTGGCGACCAGCACCACTCTGGCCCCGGCCGCGCTCAGGTTCTCGAGAGCCCGGAGCTTGACGTCGACCAGGTCGCTGCGACCTCTGAGCACCTCCGACGTCTCCGGCCGAAACCCGTCGAACTGGAGATACACGAGCATCTCGCGTTCGGCGACCGCCCGGGCAAACGCGGCGTCGCGGGCGAATCGAGTGCCGTTCGAGTTCACGATGAGATAGCCGATGGGCATTGACCGCAGCTCGTCGGCGATCTCGAGGAACTGCGGGTGCAAGGTCGGCTCTCCACCCGAGAGCATGACGACGTCCGCCTCACCGCCCTCTGCTCGCAACAGACCTGCCGCCATGGATCGAACATCGTCGAGGGTGGCATGGACAGCGTGAGCCTCACCAGCGAAGCAGGCGGGGCACCTCAGGTTGCACGACTCGGTGATCTCGAAGACCGTCACACACGCGTGCTGCTGGTGATCGGGACAAAATCCGCAATCGTAAGGGCAGCCGTGTTCGCGCTCGGTCACCGCCACGGCGGGGGCGCGCCCGGGTCGCAAGAACTTGCGGCTCCACCTCCACCAGTCGGCGTCGCCGAGAACCAGCGACTCGGCGCGCCCGTGGTCGGCACACGTCCGCACCAACCACACCTGCCCGTCGCGCTCGATGGTTTCGGCCTCGACCACCCGCAGGCAAGTCGGACACAGAGCGCGTGTCGCCGCCAGAACGTTGTCAGCCGTTCCGTCCCTCTTGGCGACCATCCCGCCGACAACCCTACGACGACCCGCCCAACTCCCGACGCCGGCTGCCCGGTATGCCGAGGTGTTCGCGACCGGAATTCACATGGGCGAGTCCCCAGGCGACGAGGTCAGGATTGTGGAGCGGGTGCCCGGTAGCCGTTGGTGGCCAGGTCCCGGCCGATGAGCTCGTAGATCGCAGGGTCGGTGGGTGTGTTGGCTGCGAGCCCGTCCACGTAGCGGTTGAACATGCAGAACGCGGCGGCGACGAGCACGGCGTCGTGGAGGTCCTCGTCGCTTGCACCGGCGGCGCGTGCTTCGGCGATGTCATCGGCGGTGACGTCCAGCCCGGAGCTCTGGACCTTGGCAGCGACCGCGAGGAGCGCTCGCACCTTCTCGCTTACCGGTGCCGACGCGGGATCGCGGATCACAGCGTCCACCAGGTCACGGTCGCCGGTTACCTGTTCGGCGGCCGCGGTATGAGACCTTGTGCAGAACTGGCATCCATTTCGGCGCGAGACCACGGCAGCGATGATCTCCCGCTCCCCAGGCGTCAGCGATGACGGACCACGCAGCAACTGCTGCGTGAACGCGCTGATCGTCGCTGCGGTCTCGGGTTTGAAAGCGAGCAAACCTACGATGCCGGGGAGCTCCTCGGGCACGCTGATGTGGGGCACAGATCCCTCCTCGTGCTGGTAGTGCCGGGACACTAGATGTTGGTGCACACGCCGTCGTGCCGCAGACGCGCCCTAGGGATCTCACCGGACCGCGTCGCATTCTGGTGTTCATCGTCTGGATGATGGACGCGAGCCGGCGCAGGGCACCGCCGCCAGTGGTCGATCACGCCGAAGAGGCGCGAAGCGACGTGGCGGCATAGCCCTGCTCGCAGAACCGGCGTCCGGATGCGCCGGTTTCCGTCACATCGGAACGCCGGAACCGCTGCTCTGGCTCACCGCCCGTGGACGCCGCGCCCAATTGCCGCCGCCCGCGGCCACCGGGCCCGCGGTCGCCACCGACGGCACCAGCAGAAGGACCAGGAACGGAACGGACTTGCGCAGGTTCGAGATCACGATCCGATGCAACTCGGCCAGAGTGGCCAGCAGGTAGCCCCCGGGTGACCCCGCCGTCACGCCCGGCGATATCCAGTCCACACGCCCGGGCTCGCCGCGAGCCGAGTCCGAGCATCGACAGCTCCGGCTGTTGCTCGCCGCCGCTATGCGGTGCTGCGAACCTGTGAAGACTTGTGGCGAGGTGCGCTCGCCGCCGCGGTCGGCGGGCGCTTCGGATTCGGGTGCCTCCGGCCGGGGAGGGCGAGGCTCACGACCGCGGCCACGGCGGCAATGCCCGCCCAACACGCCAGTGCCAGGCGGTAGCCGGCGGCATGGTTGGCGCCGGCGGCCGGGGCTCCGGCGTCCAGCGCCACGACGGACAGCAAGACCGCGACGCCGATCGCCGCACCCATCTGGCGCGCGGCGTTGACGAGCGCGCCCGCCACCCCTTGCTCGTCGTTGGAGATGCCCGTGCTGCCGGCGACGGTGCCCCCGAAAACGACGTTGGTCGATCCGAACCCGGCGGCCAGCAACACGATGCCGATCAGCGGATAGTGGCTGGTCATGGAGAAGCGGAACAGCAATGCGATGCTCACCGCTGCCAGCAGCCAGTTCCCCGCAACGAACCAGCGGAGGCCGACTCGGTCCAACAGCGGCGCTGCGACCAGGCCCCGCAGGAGTCCCCCGACACCCTGTGGGATGGCGACGAGGCCGGCCACGAGCGCCGAGTATCCGAGAACCTCCTGCGAGTACAGGCTCAGCACCAGCACCTCGCCTGCCACCCACGCCCCGAGCAGCACCATCAGGGTGTCGCCGACGGCAAGGGTGTGATGGCGAAACAACGACAACGGCAGGATCGGCTGCGGGCTGTGTCGCTCGAGGCCCAGAAATGCGACGAGCAGGACGGCGCTCACCAGCACACACCCCACGAACTGGGCCGATGCCCACCCGTCGTTGGTGCTCACCGTCGGTGCGTACACGAGGACGGCCATCCCGGCCGTCACCAGGAGCGCGCCTCCCAGGTCGAGACGGCGGCCCCGTGGGACCCTGGTCCCCTCGGGCAACACCTTGGAGCCGAGCGCCGCCAGCCCGAGACACACGGGGACGTTCACAAAGAAGACCCCGCGCCATCCGACCGTGTCGACCAGGACGCCACCGGCCACGAGCCCGACGACGAAGCCGAGCGATGCCGTCATGCCGAAGTAGCCGATCACGCGTTCGCGGGCAGGGCCCTCGGCGTAGCTTGTCGTGAGGATCGAGAGGGCGGCAGGCGCAACGAAGGCGGCGGCCATGCCCTGCACCGCCCGGGCCGCCACGAGCAGCGGAAAGCCCACCGCGACACCCCCCGCCGCGGAGGCCAGAGCGAACAACACGAGGCCGGCGACCAGCAGGCGCGGCCGGCCGAAGAGGTCGCTGGCCCGTCCACCGACGACGAGCAACCCGCCGAAGGTCAACGCGTATGCGGTGACAACCCATTCGGCCGTCGTCGTCGACACACCCATCGCTGCGGACAGCGACGGCAACGCGACGTTGACGATGCTGAAGTCGAGGACGACGACGAGCGACGCTGCCAACGTGACGCCCAAGCCGACGCGCCCGAGGCGGGGGACGCGTCCGGCCGCTGCCCATCCGAGATGGCGCTGGATGCGACCGCGATCGGGACGTCACCGTTGGCGCCCTTCGCCCTTGCGCCAGCCGGCAGGCGAGGGGTGTCAGGCACAAGTGTTCGAGCTGCGGAGCCCATTGCGGCACCCGTAGAGCCGGACGACCTGCATCACGTCAACGCTCGCGCTCAGGCCGCTCGTCGTCTTCGCCGGTAGCGGGACTCCGGTCTCCCAGCGAGCAGGGCCTTCGGCATCCCTGCTGACTGCTATGCGCGGTGGCGGCTGCCAGCGAAGACAGGAAACGCCACGAGCGCGATCGTCTACGTGGCGTCGTGACGGACCGGCTTTCGGAGAATCGGCCGCCGAGGCATGTGAACGAACTGCTCGAGTGAGGGGCATGAGATGACCGCGACACAGAGCAGCACGAGGCTTGGCTTCGTCGGCCTCGGGCACATGGGCGGGAACATGGCGGCCCGCCTCCTCGCCGCCGGCTACCCCGTCTACGGCGAGTCCCGGCACCGGGAGGGCGCCCAGCGACTCATCGACGAGGGGCTGTCGTGGTGCGATACGCCACGCGCGGTCGCCGAGGCCGCCGAGATCGTCCTCACGTCGATCCCGGACGACGACGCACTGCGGGACGTGGCGTCGGGAGCCGCCGGCATCGTCGCCGCCCTCGGGCCCGGCAAGACCTGGGTCGACCTGAGCACTGTGAGCCCGCGTACCAGCCGCGACGTGGCCCAGCAGGTGGGCGCGACCGGGGCAGCCATGCTCGACGCGCCCGTTTCAGGGAGCGTCCCGCAGGTCCGGTCGGGAACGCTGACGATCATGGTCGGCGGGGACCGGCGGGCCTACGAACGCGTCGAGCCCGTGCTCCGAGAGCTCGGGACGCCGACCCATGTCGGCGCGAACGGCCAGGGCCTCGTCCTCAAGCTGGCCATCAACATCAGCCTCGCGGTGCAGATGCTGGCACTCTCCGAGGGCCTTTTGATCGCCGCGCGCGACGGCGTCGACCCCAAGCTTGCCCTCGACGTGATGACGGCCAGCGCCATCGGCTCGCCGACGCTCAAGGCGCGGGCTCCGCTCGTCCTCGACCTCCCCGACGACGCATGGTTCGACATCGGGTTGATGCACAAGGACATCCGCCTCGCCCTGGACGTGGCTCGCGAGCTCGGCGTTCCCGTCCCCTCGGCCTACGCCGCAGACGGGGTGCTGACCGCGGCAGCCCAGCTCGGCTACGAGCACCGCGACATCGCCGGGCTCTTCCAGGTGCTCGGGAAGCTGCAGTCGATGCCACCCCTAACCAACGCGTCGTCGGCGGAGGGTTGACCGCGGATCAGCCGCCAACCGAGATGAGCACCTTTCCGACCGTTCCGTTCTCGACGGCGGAGTGCGCGGCCGCCGTGTCCTCGAGATCGAAGCGGTGTAGCGGCAGGCCGAACTCCTCGCCGACGTGGAACGCGCCGTCCTCGATCGCCCGGTTGATGTCGACAGCGGCGGCGGCGATCCGCTCCCAGCCGACGGTGTAGAGGAGGATGAACTGGTATCGGGTGTTGAGTCCCATGTTGCGCCGGACGTCCAGGCTGAACGGGGCGGCACCATCGTTGGCGTAGATGGAGATCGTCCCACGCGGCCGGAGCACCGCTTGATCGATGTCTGCGTTCGCGCCCGCTGCGACCTCGACGACGAGATCGACGCCGTCGGGGGCCGCTCGACGGATCTCCTTGGCGGCGTCGGCGCGCTTGTAGTTGACGACCTGATGCGCGCCGGCCGCAATGGCGAGGCGAGCCTTTGCATCACCGCTCACCGTTGCGATCACCGTCGCGCCCGCCCACCGGGCGAGCTGGATTGCGGCGTTGCCGACGGCCCCGGCTCCACCTGCGACCAGCACGGTCCGGTCGCCGAGGGCGTTGGGCTGGAGCCGTGTTGGGCCATCGTCCGCAACTGTCGAGCGCGCGGTGCGCGGTGACACCGGGGATCCCGATGCTGGCCCCGAGCTCGACGTCCGCCCCCCGGGGGAGCGGGAATGCTCTCTCGGCGGGCACGACCGTGTATTCCTGCGCCGTGCCGCTCGCCGGGCGGCCGTCGGCGGCGAGGGTGACCCAGACGCGGTCGCCGACGGCGAGACCGTCCACGCCGGACCCGGTCTCGTCGACGATGCCGGCGCCGTCTTGGTTCGGGACCGTCTGCTCCGTGAGCGCCCGGCCGTAGCCGCCACTGCGTGACTTCCAGTCGGTCGGATTGACTCCCGAGGTGAGCACCCGGATCCGGATCTCGCCCTCACCGGGCTCGGGGATTGCGCGCTCCACCAGCTCCAGCACCGACGCGTCGCCGTGCCGTGCGTAGGTGATCGCCCTCATCGTCGACGTGCTGCCACCACGGTTGCCAGCCAGGTTACCGGGGCGTCGGACGCGCCTCAGGAGCCGTCGCTGGAACGGCTCCTCAGCCCCCGGTGAAGCGATCGAACCAACCAGGACGAGCCATCCCGGCCCTCTACCGGCGCCCAGGCCCCGGACCTCGATCGTCCTAGGGCGGCGACGCGGGCGCGGCTTGGCGGGGCCGGTGGACCGAGTCGGGGTCCCGGGGTAGGACGCGGCCGAGCTGGCTGCGCGACTCGATGCCGAGCTTCACGAAGACCTTGCGCGGCCGGAGCCCATGCCGGTCTTCGCCGGACAGAAGCTGGTGGTCGTCGGCGGCAGCGCCGTCATCATCGGCCAGGAGCCCGGCAAGGTCGACGACACCGTCCAGGCCCTGGCCATGGACGGCAAGGCCTACGGCGTCACCGCCGACCTGGCCGACCGGGAGCAGGTCGAACGGGTCTGCCGAGAACTGGCGGACGAGCACGCCGACGCGACGCTGCTGGTCAACGCGGCCGGCCTGTTCATCCCCAAAGCGTTCCTGGACTACGACGGCCCCTCCTACGACTCCTACATCGAGTTGGACCGCGCGACCTTCTTCCTCACCCAGACCGTGGCCCGCGGCATGATCGATCAGGGCCAGGGCGGCGCCATCGTCAACATCGGCAGCATGTGGGCCCACCAGGCCATCGGCGCCACCCCGTCGTCGGGCTATTCGGTGGGCAAGGCCGGGCTGCACGCCCTCACCCACAACCTGGCCATCGAGCTGGCGCCGTACAACATCCGGGTGAACGCGGTCGCCCCCGCCGTCGTCGCCACCCCGATCTACGAGAGGTTCGTCCCGCCGGACAAGCTCGACGAGACCCTGCACAGCTTCGACAACTTCCACCCGCTGGGCCGGCCCGGCACCGCTCGTGACATGGCCAACACCATCACGTTCCTGCTGTCCCCGGCCACCAGCTGGGTCACCGGCGCCATCTGGAACATCGACGGCGGTGTCATGGCCGGACGCAACTGACAATCCCCCGGCACGCCCGTGCGCCGGGCCACTCCCCCGGCGCACGGGCGGCGCGACACTGAACGCGGGTCGACGGGCAGGCCCCGACGATCCGAGGAGGTATGGAGACATGGTGGCATGGGATCAGGTGACCCATACGGATGTGGTGCACGCGATAGGCGAGTACGACCGGCTCGGGCCGAAGGAGTTCTTCTCGAAGCACGGTTATGCCCCAACCACGACGTACGACCTGGTCTGGGACGAACGTCGCTACCCGCCGAAAGCGATCCTGGGCACCGCCTATGAGCTCGCCACGGGCGAGCGCCTCGCATCCGGTGATTTCGAGGGCGGAAAGTCCGGCGCCGTCGCAGTCCTCGGAAAGCTCGGCTTCACGGTCCAGGCTCGACGATCAGGCTGATAGCCGCGTTGCCGGACGTGAGGGATGGGTCTCGAACCGGCACAGGCGCAGCTACGGCCGGCCAGGGCGGCACTTCCGGTGCAGCACCCACATGGTCGCGACGGTCAGCGCCGCGGCCGATCCGGCGAGCACCGCCCAGCCGATGACAGCCGAGCCGCCGAACGCACCGGCATAGGGCACCACCCCGGCGCCACCGGTCTCGACGTCGAGCGGCAGCAGCCGGCCTAGCGACTCGAAGCCCCACCGGTTGGCCATGCCGAAGCTGATGAGCCGACCGGGTGCGGCCATCTCGCCGACCGGCACGATGGCGCCGGCGAACAGCACCTGCGGGAAGCACAGCATCGGCAGGGCGAGCGTCGCCTGGGCGGCGTCGGCCACCACCGCCGACGCGAGCAGCCCCAGTGCCAGCGCGGCCACGGATTCGACGAGCAGCGTCACGAACAGGGCCGCATACGTCTCCCACCCGAGGGCCGGGAGGCGGTCGAGGAGCCGCAGCACACCGAGCAGGGTGGCGGCGACCACGGCGAGCAGGGGGGTGAGCACCGCGACCTTCGACAGCACATACGCCACCACGCTCAGCCCGGCGAACCGCTCCCGCCGGAAGACGGCCATCTCGCCGACGATCTGGAGGAGGCCGTACGTGAGCCCGAAGAAGAAGCCGGCGAAGGCGATCCAGAATACGATCTGCACCGGGCCCAGTGCGTCGGCGCCCTGCGGTGCGAAGGCCCCCGGACGGAACAGCACCGCCATCATCGTCGTCACCAACGCGGGAGACCCGAGCAGCACAGCCAGCGTGAGCCGGTTGCGGACCATCACGTCGACGCTCCGCCGGCTCAGCAGCAGCCATTGCTGCAGTGGGCCCACTCTGCGGCCATCGGGCGCGTGGTCGGGCGGGCCCGCCGGCGGCTCGGATACCGCTGCAGCCGGTCCGGCCGCCGTCCGCGGCGTCCGCTCCGTGCGGGCCGCGTCGAACCGGGCGGCCCACTCTTCGGGTGATGCCTCCTCGGCGAGGAGCCGGTAGACGCGCGCAAGGCGGTCCACCTCGAAGTAGGCACGGGCTTCGGTCGGCGTCCCGGCGAAGGCCAGGTGCCCGTCGCGGGCCAGGAACACGACGCGGTCGCAGGCGTCGATCTCGGCCGGGTCGTGCGTGGTGAAGACGACGGTGACGCCCCGGCCTGCCAGGCGTCGCAGCACGACCAGCACGTCCTCGGACGTGGACGGGTCGAGGCCTGACGTGGGTTCGTCGAGGAAGAGCAGGCGAGGCCGGGTGAGCAGCTCGACCGCGATGCTCGCCCGCTTGCGCTGCCCGCCCGACAGGCTGCCCACCCGCACGTCGGACCGGTCGGCGAGGTCGAGGTCGTGCAGGGCCTCGTCGACGGCCCGCGCGATTCCGGCCGCGTCGGTGCCCCCAGGCAACCGTAGGCCGGCCGCGTAGCGCAACGTGCGGCGCAGCGGCAGGTCGCGGTGGATGATGTCGTCCTGGGGGACGAAGCCGATTCGGGCCGCGGCGCCGTGCGCGGCGCCGTCGTACAGCACGGCCCCGGCCGAGGGCGGCCGCAGCCCGGCCATGGTCTCGAGCAGTGTGGTCTTGCCGGCGCCACTGCCGCCGACGAGGGCGACCAGCTCGCCGGGCGCCACTGAGAAAGACACCTCGTGCAGGAGTTGCCGGGCTCCCGCGTGGCGGGTCACGGCGACCACATCCACGGCCACGCCGTGGGCCAGGGGGCGGTTGGACGGCACCACCTGATCGCCGGGCCGGAGGTCGATCGTGTCGGTCATGAGCCGATCGTCCGTCGCGCCGACCGCGCGGTCATGAAGACCCTGGGGAGGAATCGTGGAGATCGGGACGTGCAGGCTCGCGACCAGGCAGGCGCGTCAGGATGCCCAAACCGTCGGCGACTCGGCACGGATCACGCGGGCGCGGCAGAGTGGAGGCGGTGTCCGCCCCGATCATCGATTCCGACGAGCACCTGTACGAGCCTCGCTCGTTGTGGGTGGACCACATCGATCCCGGTCATCGGCACGACGCCCTGACGCTGGAGGACGACGAGCTCGGGTACACCTGGCTGGCGTGGCGGGGGCAGCGCCTCGAGATCGCGGACGTCCACCAGCCGAGTGACGTCGATGCCTGCGGCCGTCACCGGCAGCGACAACGCCGGGCGGAGCCGGCGGCCTACACCTACGACGAGGCCCTGCCCGATGCCTACTGGGATCCGGGGCGCGGGTGAGTTGGCTCGACGCCGCGGGCGTCGACCAGGCCGTGTGCTTCCCCAACTTCGGGCTCCTGTGGGAGCGACGCCTGTCGGGTTCGGTCCCAGCGCTGACGGCGAACATGGCGGCCTGGAACCGTTGGTGCGGCAGCGTGGTCGCCGACGGTGGGGGTCGGCTGCATCCCGTGGGACACCTGACTCTGCGCGACCCGGTCTGGCTCGAAGGCCAGCTCCGGGAGCTGTCGGACGGCGGGGTCCGCCTCGCCATGGTGGCGCCGGCGCCCGTCGACGGGCGGCCCCTTTCGCACCCCGACCATGACCGGCTGTGGTCGGCGTTCGTCCACCATGGCGTCTCGCCCGTGTTCCACGTCGCCGACCAGCCCCGTGTGTTCGACGACTGCTGGTACACCGACCCTGACGACTTCGTGCCGACCATCGAGTCGGTGTTCCTGTGGGTGCCGGCCGGGTTGGCCCTGGCCGACCTGATCCTGAACGGCGCCTTCGACCGTCACTCCGAGCTGCGGGTCGGCGTCGTGGAGCTCAGCTCGATCTGGGTGCCGCAGTTCCTGTTGATGCTCGACGGCGCGACCGACTTCACGAGCCGCCTGAACGGGCGGCCGCTCGCCGCCCTGCGCCGGCGCCCGAGCGAGTACTTCGCCCGGCACGTGCGAGTGTCGTCGTTCTCGTACGAGGACCCTCGACGCCTGGCCAGCCGGAGCGGCGACCTGTTCATGTGCTGCAGCGACTTCCCCCACTCGGAGGGCACCGCAACGCCGCTCGCCGACTACAGGGCGGCCGGCTGCGACCCGGCATCCAGTCCCGGGTTGTTCCACGCCAACGCCACGTTCCTCCTCGGACCGCCGTAGGGAATGCGCGTGCGCGTCACTGCCGGATCGCTCTCGGAGCTGCAGCACGCCGGGCGGTTGCGGACCAAGGTGGGAACGGTCCCCGTGGTGGTCTTCTGGCACGACGGCCGCGCGTGGGCGCTCGACGACCGGTGCCCGCACATGGGGTTCCCGCTGCATCGGGGCACTGTCGAGGACGGGCTCGTGACGTGCCACTGGCACCATGCCCGCTTCGACCTCGCCTCCGGCTGCACCCTGGACCTGTTTGCCGACGACGCCCGCGCCTTCGACGTGACCGTCGAGGATGGTGGTGGCGTCGTCGTGGCGTCCCGGCCGGAAGGGGACCGGGTCGGGCAGCTGCGCGCCCGCTTGCGGGACGGCCTCGAGGACGGCCTGACCCTGGTGATGGCGAAGTCCGTGCTCGGCCTGCTCGCCGCCGGGGAGCAGCCGACCGAGATGGTGCGGGTGGGCGTCGACTTCGGCACGACCTACCGCGACGCCGGGTGGGGCGCCGGCCTGACGGTGCTGGTGGCGATGGCCAACCTGATGGCGGACCTCGACGAGGGGGACCGGCCACTGGCACTGGTGCACGGCCTCTCGTTCGTGTCGCGGGACACCCGCAACCGCCCGCCGCGCTTCGCGATCGACCAGCTTCGGGGGGCGGGCATCGGGACCGACCGCCTGGCCGGCTGGTACCGACGGTTCATCGACACCCGGTCGAGCGATGCGGCGGAGCGGGTCCTGGCCACGGCCCTGGCCACGGTCCCGGGTGACCGCGCCATCGATGCGGCCGAGCGGATGATGTTCGCCGCGGTCACCGACCACGTGTTCATCGACGGGGGCCACACCCTCGACTTCACCAACAAGGCGTTCGAGGCGCTGGGCCACGTTGGCGCGGCGGCGGCGCCGCAGATCCTGCCCACCCTGGTCCGCCAGACAGCCGCCGCCCGGCGCCAAGAGGAGACGGCGTCGTGGCGTCATCCGCACGACCTCGCCGGACTCGTCGATCAGGCGATCGAGCGCCTGCCGACCCTGGTGGAGGACGGCCGGCGGCAGGAGGGTCGTTTCGACGACGTCGGCGGCCTGGGCTGGCGGATCCTGTCCGACGACCCCGCCGAGGTGGTCGGATCGGTGTGCGACGCGGTCGGCGCCGGCGCCACCCCCGAGCAGCTGGGCAGGGCACTGGCCTACGCGGCGGCGCTGCGCCTGGTGCGGTTCCACCCGCAAAACGACTTCGGCGACTGGGACACCGTCCACCACGCCTTCACCGCGGCCAACGCCCTGCACCAGGCGCTGATCCGCACTCCGACGGTCGAGTTGCTGCGGGGCGTGATCCACGGAGCGCTGCGGGTCTACCTCGACCGGTTCCTCAACGTGCCCGCCTCGCCGCTCCCCCAGGGCGGCGAGGCGGACCTGCAGCAGCTCCAGTCGTGCTGGGACACGCAGGGCAAGGTCGATCGAGCCGGCGCCATCGCCCATGGGTTCCTCGGATCGGGCGGAGACCCGCACCGGCTGATCGCCAGGCTCGGAGCTGCACTCCTCGCCGAGGACGCCGAGTTCCACTGGTTCCAGGTCGTCGAGGCCGGAGCCCGGCAATTCCATGCCTGGCCGGCAGGCTCGGAGGAGGCCGCGCTCGTACTGGTCGGCGTCACGCGCTTCCTGGCCGCGCACACGCCGACCCGACGCGAGCTGTCTCAGGTCGTCCAGATCGCAGCACGACTGGGCCGCGGCGAAGCGCTCTACGACGAGCCCGATGCCTCCCAGGCGCCGGACGGCGACGTCGCCCGGTGAGGCCGCTCGGCCTCTAGCGCGTGGATTCGGGCGTGGCAGGACTGGCCATGGGCTGGTGGCCGGCATCGAGGAGACCGGGCCGCTCTGCCTGGTCGACCCTGGCGTCCTCGGGTGCAGTGGAGGTGGTCGCCAGCCATGAGCCCACAAGGATGAGTGCCAGCCCGGCGATGGCGCCGGGTCCGGGCCGTTCGTCCAAGAAGACCATTCCCAGGGCGACGGCGACGACCGGATTGACGTAGGTGATGACGAGCGCCCGTCCAGCCCCTGCCTCGGCGACCAGCATCCCGTAGACGACGAGTCCCGCGGCCGTGCACACCAGACCGAGCACGGCCAGCGCCACCAGCGCGGCGGCGGAAGGCGTCGCCTCGGGGGGATCGAGGGCGGCACCGGGGGCCAGCAGGACGGCGGCGACGCAGAGGCCGGCGCCCATCACGGCGCGCTGGTCGAGGTCGGCCAGGTGCCGCTTCAGGATCATGGGGCCCACGGCGTAGCCAAACGCCGCGACCACGAGCGCCGCGGCCCCGAGCAGCTCGTCGGCCTCCCCGGCAATGTCCACGCCCACCAGGGCGGCCACCCCGCCGAGCCCGATGAACAGGCCGGCGAGCCGCCGGCCGCCGGTCCGTTCGGTGGGGTCGAAGCGCAGGGCGAGCAGCGCGACGAACAACGGCGCGGTGGCGATGATGATGGCGGCGACCGACGAGTCGACGTGCTGCTCCCCGGCGGCGATGAGCGGGAACGGCACGACGATCTCCACGACAGCGAACGCCACCAGCCACCGCAGCCGGCTGCGGACCGAGCTCAAGAGGCCCGCCCGCAACGCCAAGGCGACGAGGACCCCAGCGCCGATCACGACCCGAACCCATGCCAGGAACGCCGGCGGCACGCCATCGTCGACGGCGACCTTGATGAACAGGTAGGGGATGCCCCAGATGACCGACACGGCCGCGAAGGCCAGCCAGGCTCGCCGGCTCATGCGGTGCACCGTAGGAGACGACCGCCTCGGCTCGCCGACGTCGCCCCTGGGCGGCCGGTCAGGCCTGCAGTTGTTGGATTCGTCATCTCCGGTTCACCTCTGCATAACTCGGCGCTGGGAAGCGCCACATTTCGTCCTCGCATACTCCGGACGAGGAGACCATGAACCGCACCGGCAAGGCGCACAGAGCTGAGGGCGGCTGAGACGGCCACGTCGGGTCCCCGTTCGACGACTACCTGTCGCAGGGAGTGGGCTATACCCCGCTCCTCCTTATCGCGGACTTGAGCGAGTACCTCGAACGCCGCAACCGGCAGGCGCCATCGGAGCTCGAGAGCGGCCCGTAGGTCGCGCCATCGGCGATCGACGGTGCGGGCCCGCACCGCCGCCGCGGCGTCACGTCGTGGTGCGGTAGCGGAGATGCACCGTGCCGTTCCCAAAGCGATGTTCCTCGATGAGCTCGAGGTTCATGCGCCGGCCCTCGGGGAGGGCTCGCTTGCCGCCTCCGACCACGACGGGCACGAGGAACAGGTGACATTCGTCGACGAGGCCGGCCTCGAAGGCGTGGGCGGCGAGGTTCGGGCCCCCAACGGTCAGGTCCCGGTCTGCGCGTGCCTTCATCGTCCGCACGGCGTCGGGCTGGAATGCGCGTTCGATCCGGGTCCGGGCCGTCGAGACCGTCTCCAGCGTCGTGGAGTAGACGACCTTGTCCGCGGCCTGCCAGATCTCGGCGAAGGCCGCCATGAGCGGTGAGTGTTCGGCAAGGGTGGGATCCGTCTCCCAGCCAACCATGGTCTCGTACATGCGGCGCCCGTAGAGGTCCGTGCCCACGCCCCGCTCGAGGTCGTTGACGAACGCGTGCACCTCCTCGTCCGGCTCCGCCCAGTCGAACTTGCCCTCCTCGTCCTCGATGTAGCCGTCGAGGGACGTGATCGCCGTGTAGATCAGCTTGCCCATCGCACTCCTCCGTCGAGCGGTCGCCGGTGCTTCCCCTGGTTCTGACGGGGAGCAGCGGAGAAAGTGTTCACGGCGCGGCACGGGCGCGAAACCGCTTGCCCGGCTCTTATCTAACGGTTATCCTCACAGCTAACCGTTAGATAGGGGAGCCATGCAGCAGGAAGTGGTGCTGGCGATGCTGGCCAAGGAGCCCTCGCACGGCTACGAGCTGCGGGCGCGTCTGCGCCGAGCACTCGGTCCACTCGGCGAGGGGATGAACGCCGGACAGATCTACGTGACGCTCACCCGGCTGGAGAAGGCCGGTCTGGCGACCTCCGAGCGGGCGGAGGGGCTGGCGGATCGCCCGGAGCGCAAGGTCTACGGCCTGACCCCGGCCGGCCAGCAACGAGTGGCCGAGTGGCTGGCGGAGGTCAGCTGGCCCAAGCCCGACCTGGCGGAGTTCCATCTGAAGCTGGTGGCGGCGGCTGCGGCGGGACTGGCCGACCCGATCAGCATCGTCGATGCCCAACGCCGCGAGTTGCTGCGCCGGTTGCGTGGCGCCCAGCGGGCGGCACTGGCCGAGTCGGACGGCTCGGACGCGGCGCTGTTGCTGGAGGGCGTCGTGCTGCGGCTCCAAGCCGACCTCCGCTGGCTGGAGGCCTGCGAGCAGAGCTGGACCGACCGAAGGGGGAGATCGTGAGCGACACCGACGACAGGGTCGTCTTGCGGGCCCGCGGCTTGCGCAAGCACTACGGCGAGGGAGACGGACTGGTCCGCGCCGTCGACGGGATCGATCTCGACGTCGACCTCGGAGAGTCGGTGGCGGTCATGGGGCCCAGCGGCTGCGGGAAGTCCACCCTGCTGCACCTGTTGGGTGGCTTGGACCGGCCCTCGGGCGGGGACGTGTCGCTCGGGGGGCGGCGCATCGACCAGCTGGGCGAGAAGGCCCTGGCGCGGATGCGCCGCACGGCGGTCGGGTTCGTGTTCCAGGCCTTCCACCTGATGGACGAGCTCACCGCCGTGGAAAACGTCGAGCTACCTGCACTCCTGGACGGGCGCTCGCCGCGGGCGGCACGACGGCGGGGCCTCGAGCTGCTGGAACGCGTCGGGCTCACCGACCGCGCGGTGTTCCTGCCCTCGGCCCTGTCAGGGGGTCAGCGGCAGCGGGTGGCGATCGCGCGGGCGTTGAGCAGCGAACCGCTCGTCGTCTTCGCCGACGAACCCACGGGAAACCTCGACAGCGCGGCCACCGTGGACGTCCTGCGGCTCGTCGAGGACCTACATCAGGCCGGCCAGACGCTGGTCGTCGTCACCCATGACGAGAGGATCGCGGCGACCTCCGACCGGCTCATCTCCATGCGCGACGGCGCGTTCGTCGACGAGACCAGACTCACCGGCGGCACCGCGGGGCAACTCGGTGCCCTGGTGGGGCTGGAGGGCTGAGTCGTGGGCCGGGTCATTCTCGTGCTCAGGCTGGCGGCGCGGAACCTGAGGGGACGCCCGGCCGAAACGGCTCTCTTGTTGCTGGCGATCACCGCGGCGACGACCACGCTGGCGCTCGGCCTCGTCCTGGGAGGGGTGACCGACGACCCCTACCAGAGCACCAGAGAGGCCACCGCCGGGCCCGACGTGGTCGCCAGCGCCGCCGCGGATCCCTTCATCGGTCAGCCCGCCGATCGCGCCGGCCTGGAGGCGCTGGCCGGCGCCAGCGGCGTCATCGACCACAGCGGGCCGTACCCGGTCATCGGCGCCGAGCTCGAGACGAACGGCGTCACCGGGTCGAGGCGTACGCCGCGGGGCGAGGCGATCGGCGGTGCGGCGGGGGTCTGGGTTGTCGGCCGCGACTCGGCACCGGCCTCCGTCGACCAGCCCGAGGTGACGCAGGGGAGTTGGGTACGCGACGGCGGCGTCGTGGTCGAGGCCGGTTTCGCCGACGCGCTTGACGTGCACGAGGGCGACCGGGTGACGCTCAGGAGTCGTGCGTGCACCTTCCAGACCCCCACCAGACCAGCGGAGTGCGAGGTCGTGAGCCGCCGCTCCCTACGGGTGGTCGGGGTGGCGGTCACCGCCGCCGCCAGGCCCTACCCGGACGTGTGCTTCGCCCCGTCCTGCCCCTGGTTCGCCGAGGCCATCGAAGATGCGGTCGCCGAGGGCCCGCCGCCGAGCGAGCCGGACCAGCCGGTCGACGACGAAGCGCTCGCCGCGGAGCCACCGGTCGAGCCCGGCCTCGTGTGGCTCACCGAGGCGGACGCTCGCGGCCTCGCGCCCGGTGGGCAACCGCAGTCCTACGTCCTGAACCTGAGGCTGGCCGATCCGACGGACGCGCCGGCGTTCGTCGACGCCCACCTCTCGCCGCTGACGGGCACCCAGATCCTCGAGTCGTGGCACGACATCCGCGCCGGGCACGAGCAGATGGTGCAGGACCAGCAGGAGGTCCTGCGGATCGGCAGCAGGCTGATCGCCCTGCTCGCCGTCGCCAGCATCGCGGTCCTCGTCGGCGGCCGGATGGCCGACCAGACCCGGCGTGTCGGGCTGCTCAAGGCCGTCGGCGGCACCCCGCAACTGGTCGCCGTCGTGCTGCTCGCCGAGTACATCGTCGTGGCCCTGGTCGGGGCCGTGGCCGGGCTGGCGGCCGGGTGGCTGGCCGCGCCCTTGCTCACCGACCCCGGGGCCGGCCTCGTCGGCAGTGCGGGTGCGCCGTCGCTCACCATGTCCACGGTCGGCGTGGTCACGGCCGTGGCGCTCGGCGTGGCGGTGGCTGCGACCCTGGTTCCGGCGGTCCGCGCCGCCCGCACCAGCACGGTTCACGCCCTGGCCGACGGGGCGCGGTCGCCCCGGCGCAACCGCTGGCTGATCACAGCCTCGGCCCGCCTGCCCGTCCCCCTGCTCCTCGGGTTGCGCGTCGCCGCCCGCCGGCCGCGCCGCGTCGTGTTGAACGCCGGCAGCATCTTCGTCACCGTCACGGGGATCGTCGCCGTGCTGGCCGCCCGCGCACAGAACAACCAGGACGGCGAGCTCGTCGGCGGGACCGATCCGGGCACGGTCAAGCTGAACCAGGTGCTGCTGGTGATCACGGTCACGCTCGTCGCCCTGGCGGCCGTCAACGCCATCTTCGTCACCTGGGCGACCGCCCTCGACGCCAAGCACGCCTCGGCGCTGGCTCGGGCACTCGGCGCCACCCCCCAGCAGGTCAGCACCGGGCTCTCGGCCGCCCAGGTCCTACCCGCGTTCGTCGGCGCCGTCCTGGGCATCGCGGGAGGCCTCGCGCTCTTCGCCGCCCTGGGAGGTGGCGATGATGGTGTGACGGGCCCTCCGCTGTGGCAGCTGCTCGCCGTGGCACCCGCAACCGTCCTCGTGACGGCGGTACTCACCATGATCCCTGCCCGCCTCGGCGCGCGCCGCCCCGCAGCGGAGGCCCTCCAAGCCGAAGTCGCGTGACGCTCAGCCCGCGCTTGCGATCGTCGCCAGGGTCGGCTCGATGCTGAGGTCGGCGAGAAAGAGCAGATCCTCGCTGGGGACCACGCGGCGCAGCTCCGTGAGGACCGGCGCATGGTCACCGGCGGCCGCGGCGTCGGCGTGACGCCCCAGTGCGCTCACGAACGTTTCGATGTAGCGCCGTTGACGGCTCAGCAGTTCCTTGCCGCCGGGTGGTCCGTGGTCGACGTGGAGCGTCTCGCCGGCGGGCAGTTCGGCCTCGAGGCGGTCGGCGGCATCGATCCAGTGCTCCCACTGCCCGTCTGCAAGGTACGCGTGCATGCCGTTGTACGCGAGGTCGCCGGCGAACACCGTGCCGTCGTCGAGCTCCGAGGCGGTGTCGGCGAAGGACTCGCCAGGGCCGAGCGAACGAACGCGCAGCGACACGCCGCCGAGCGACACCGCATCGCCATCGGTGACGATCTGGTTGGGGAACACCCGCCTGACGGGCCACTCGGGCCCCATCATCGGGCCGACGACCGCTTCCTTGGTCGCGTCGTCGCGACGGATCACGGCGTCGACCTCGCGGGTGGCGAGGATCGGTATCTCGCGGTCCTCCACGATGTGGGCGAGCCCGGCGTAGTGGTCGGGGTGCGGGTGCGTGATCGCAACCCCGGCGAGCTCGCTACCGGCGGCGTCGAGCGCGGCGCGGACCTTGCGTGCGTCGGACACCGTGAGCATCCCGTCGACCAGCACGGTGCCCCGAGTCCCTGGACGAGGAAGGCGTTGACCTTCATCACGTCGCCCTCGATCCGGCTGACGGTGGGGGCAATGCGGGCCGTCACAGCAGCGCGTCGCCGGCGGGCACGGCACCGGCGAGCACGCGGTCGACTTGGTGGAGAGTGTCGGGGTGGAGATCGATGCCGGCCGCGTCGATGTTCTCGTCGATGTGCGCGGGGGTGCGGCTGCCGGGGATGGGGACCACCGCCGGGTGCTGGTGGAGCAGCCAGGCGAGGGCGAGCTGGCCGGGGGTGATGGCCAGGTCCTCCGGGAGGCGTCGGACCCCGGTGTACCTCTCGTTGTTGACGGCGAGGTTGTCACCCTGGAACCGGGGCGCGTTGTGCCGGAAGTCCGCGTCGGCGAGGCCGGTGATGGTCCCGGTGAGGAAGCCGCCGCCGAGCGGGCTCCACGCGACGATCCCCACGCCGAGGTCGTCCGAACGGCACCTGCGATGTGACCTGTTCGTGCGCGAGCCCCGGGTGGTCCGCCTGACCGCGGCTGGAGAGGTCCTGCTCGCCCAGGCGCGCGACGTGCTCGACCGGTGGGACCTGGGCATGGCGGCGGTGAACGAGGCCGCAGTCCAGGCCCGGCGGGTGCTCGTGGTGGGGATCCAGACGAGTGTCGGGCGCGATCTGCAGCGACGGACGCTCGCCGGTTTCGCCGAGCGGCAGCCGGAGTGGCGGCTGTCGCTACGGCTGTGCCCGTGGGACGATCCGGCCGCGGGTCTCACCGAGGGCACGTCGGACGTAGCGTTCGTCTGGCTCCCGACCCCGGACGACTCCGAGCTGGTGACTGCGGTGCTCTACAGGGAACCCCGGTGGGTGGCGCTCCCCGACGATCACCGCTTCGCCGAGCAGGTCACGGTGCCCTGGCCGACCTGCTCGACGAGGGCTTCATCGCGCTGCCTCCGACCGCCGGGAACCTCCGCGAGTTCTGGCTGGCCGCCGATCAGCGCCCGCCGGATCGTCCGCCTCGCGTCGTCGCCGAGGCGGCCAACGCCGAAGAGACGTTCGAGCTGATCGCCGCCGGCATCGGCGTTGCGCTCCTGTCCGCCGGCAACGCCCGCATCTACCAGCGGCCCGGCGTGCGGTGCGTGCCGGTGCCCGGTCTCCCGCCCAGCGAGCTCGCGGTCGCTCGACGGCGCGATGATCGCCGTCGTCCCGTCCTCGACCTCGTCGCCTCCGCCGTCGTTGCCAGTGCCGCACCCCGATGAGCGTGGGCTCCGTGGCCGTCGGAGGCGGGACGCGATCCACACGCGCGCCATCAGGAGCCCGGCGCCTACCCCGCTCACCAAGGGCAGCAGGGTCTCTTCCACCGGCACGCCTCCGACGTGCGCGATCATGCGCCGTCGCCGCCCGTCGAGGCTGCCCCGGCGGCGCGGAGCTGCCCGAGGCCCGGCCGATCGGCGCCCGGCTGGGCCGCTTCGTCGTGCCAGAGGTAGCTCCAGGTGCTCCCCATCATCTCGTCGCCGCGGGAGTTGACGAAGTAGGTGCGGAAGATGCAGTCACCGTCGCGGATGAATGCGTTCGTGCCGTGCCACTCGTCCACGCCGAAGTCGGCCTCGAGACCGTCGGTCAGCGTGAACCATCGGGAGGTCATCGCGGGCTCCTGTCGCGTGTCGAGTGCCAGGGGACCGCCCTGGTGTGATCGCTGCTAGTAAGACCACTCGAGGGCCCGAGACTGAGCGGTGCGCCGGAATCGCGGGATCCGTGCAGACCTCCGCCGACGTGAGGGAACCGATCGATGCCTTTCGGCGCCCGCTGGTGTCAGTACTGGTGATGAGTGCGATCAGCGACGTGGCACGGCGGTCAGCGACGTGACCCCACCGGCGCTCGCACGCGCCCGGGCGGGGGATGGGGACGCGTTCCGCGAGCTCGTCGAGCCCTACCGGCGCGAGCTGCAGGTCCACTGCTACCGGATCCTGGGCTCGCTGCAGGACGCCGAGGACCTCCTTCAGGAGACGTTGCTGGCGGCCTGGCGGAGCCTCGACCGGTTCGAGGAGCGGGCCTCGTTGCGCGTGTGGCTCTACCGCATCGCGACCAACCGCTGCCTGAACGCGCTGCGGGATCGGAGCCGCCGCCCCAAGGAGCACCACGCCATGGTCGAGCCCTCCGAGCCCACTCGCCTCAGTGAACCCGTCTGGCTCGAGCCCTACCCCGACGTGCTTCTCGAGGGCCTCGGCGACGCCTCGCTCGGGCCCGAGGCACGTTACGAAGCGGCCGAGGGGATCGCCTTGGCGTTCGTGGCGGCGCTCCAGCATCTACCGCCGCGCCAACGATGCGTGCTCGTGTTGCGCGACGTGCTCGGCTTCCGCGCGCGAGGTCGCCGCCATGCTGGACAGCACTGAGGCCTCGGTGAACTCTGCGCTCCAACGGGCGCGGTCTACGCTCCGTGCCCGCCTGGACGCGGCGCCGCCCGAGGATGCGGCACTACCGCCATCCAGGCGCGAACGTGAGGTCATCGGACGGTTCGCGGCCGCGGCGGAGGCCGGCGAGGTCGAGGGGATGGTGGCGCTGCTCACCGACGATGCCTGGCTCACGATGCCGCCCGAGCCGTACGAGTACCAGGGCCGCGTCGCCATCGCCCGATTCGTCGACGATCGGGGACGCCGGCGCGGCGCCAACCTCAAGCTCGTTCCGACCGGGGCCAACGGACAGCCTGCTTTCGGCTGCTACCTGCCGGATGCGCACGCGGCGATCGCCCATGCGTACGGCCTGATGGTCCTCACCGTGCGAGGCGACCGGATCTCGGCCATCACGTGGTTTGGCGACCGTGCCGTGATGGCCCGGTTCGGGCTGCCGCGCACGCTCCCCACGTAGGGGCGCGACGGGCGAGGCCCTTCGCCACGCCCCGTCGCGCCGGACTTCAGAGGATCGCGATCGGGTTGACCGGCGAGCCGGTACCGCCCGCGATCCGCAGCGGTGCGGCGACGAACAGGAACTCCCATCGGCCTGCCGCCTCGCACAGCGGGACGAGGTCCTCGAACTGGAGGTAGTCGAGCAGGTGGATGCCCATGGCGTTGATCGCGAGGACGTGGATCGGGAACGCGACGTTCTCCGTGGTGCTCGGAGCGGTGTCGTTGTTCCCGTCCGACCCGAGTGCGGCGACGCGGCGGTCGGCGAGGAATCGTGCCGCGCTCGGATGCAGGCCGGCCTTGCGCGCCCTCGTGTCCCACGGCGTGACCTCTGACTGGCGCCGGGCGTGCCCCGTGCGGACGAGCAGGATGTCGCCCGCTTCGACGCGGACGCCCTGTGCCTGCTCGGCCGCGTCGAGGTCGTCGGGATACACGTGGTCTCCCGGCTCGAGCCAGCGGACGCCCCGGACCCGGGGTATGTCGAGCAGCACGCCGCGCCCGACGAGGCCGTCGCGCAGCAGGCCGATTGCCCCGGCCGCGGCACCTCGGGAGGTGACCTTGGTGTCGGGGAGCCCACCGTAGAACTTGCCCTCGTAGGCAACGTGGCAGAGCGCGTCGATGTGGCTATGTCCCTCGTTGTGGTAGTCGACGCCGACGTAGTCCTTCGTGAAGCGCAGGCTGCCCAGCCCGATGTCGACGTCTGGCAGCATCGTCATCTCGTGACACGCCGGCTCGGGGTTGTCGATGCCCCCCTCCGTGTTGAGCGGCCGGCCGAGCGAAACGGTCACCCCGCGGCGGACCAAGCCGGCCGCAGCGGCGATCCGCCCTGCCGTGATGAAGTGGAGGGCGCCTACCTCCGGCCGTTCGCGCCAGCGATCCCAGTTGGTGACCTCCGCGAAGAGCTCGCGGAAGTCGCTGGCGCTGAGATCGGCCGGTCGGGCTCCGTGCCCGGCTTCACGAGGCGCCATGATGACCGCGGTCCGCAGCCGTGGGCGGCCACGGCACATCCGAGGCCCGCGCCGGCCCACCGTTCTCCGCCACGCCGCCAAGCTACCGGCTGGCGCGGCGCAGGGGCTCCTCGCAAGCCCATGTGGCGGTCACACTTACGCCACGGGCCGCGTTGAACCCGTACTCTGGGTGCCTCGCCAAGGTGTGGTTGCCGGCCCGTCGTGCGGATTAGCGTTGATAGCGGGGCAGACGCCAGTGAGCTCAGAGATCGACGTCAGGTTGCTGGGTCCGCTCGAGGTCGAGGTTTCGGGCGAGCTCGTCCGCTTCGACGGCGTCAAGCAGCGGCGGCTGTTCGTGGTGCTGGCCCTGCGGGCGCCCGCAGCGGTTTCGGTCGACGAGTTGCTCGACGCCCTCTGGGGCGACGAGCTCCCGGCCGGCGCAGTGACGGCGCTCCAGAAGCAGATCTCGCGCCTCCGCCAGAGGTTGGGTGACGGGCCCACCGTGCGCCACCAGGCCACCGGCTACGCGCTGGTCATCGACCCAGAGGCCATCGATGCCCACCGGTTCGAGGCCCTCCTGGAGGGCGCGCGCCTGGCACGCAGTCGCAATGATCCGCAGCGGGCTGCTGCCGACCTGCGGACGGCGCTCGCCCTGTGGCGTGGGGACGCGCTGGCGGATCATCGCTTCGATGAGTTCGCCCAGGTCGAGATCGCGCGCCTCGAGGAGCGTCGGCTGGAGGCGCTCGAGGAGCGGCTGGCGGCGGAGCTGGCCGGCGGGGCCGATGCCGACCTCGTCGGTGAGCTGCAGGCGCTGGTCGCGGAGCATCCGCTGCGCGAGCGGCTGCGGGCGCAGCTGATGGTCGCGCTGTATCGCGCCGGCCGGCAGGCGGAGGCACTCGAGACGATGCGCGCCGGCCGCTCGTTGTTGGTAGAGGAGCTGGGCATCGAGCCGGGACCGGAGCTGCGCCGGCTGGAGCGCATGATCCTCGCCCACGATCCCGAGCTCCTGGCCAATCGTCCCGGCGGTGCCCTCGCCGCACCCCTGCCCGCCCCCGCCAACGTGACGATTGGCCGTCGGAGCGAGCGAGCCGAGGTAAGCGAGTTGCTGATGCGCCCCGGCGTCCGGCTGGTCACGCTCGTGGGCCCGGGCGGTGTCGGCAAGACCCGCCTGGCGCTCGAGGTCGGGCGGGCGGTGGCGGAGCGCTTCCCGGGCGGCGTCGGACACCTCAACCTCGATGGCGTCAGGGACGCCGGCGTCCTCGTGCCCGGGGCCGCGGCCGCCCTGGGTGTGGTGGCCGCCACGGCGGCCGAGCTCGGTGAGCAGCTGGCCCGCGCCACGCGCCGGGCTCCGGCGCTGCTGGTCCTGGACGGCATCGAGCCCTTCCTCGAGGACGCCGGGCTGGTGGGGGAGCTGCTGACCGCGGCGGCCAACCTGTCGGTGTTGGCGACGAGCCGTGCCGCCCTGCGGTTGAGCGCCGAGCACATCTATCGCGTCCTGCCATTGACCCCGCCCAACGCCGCCGCGTTGCTGATCGAGCGCGTGAATGCGGTCCACGCCGACTGGGGGGTCGACGGGGCGATCGTCGACGCGATCTGCGCCCGCCTGGACGGCCTGCCGCTAGCGATCGAGTTGGCGGCGGACCGGGCCCGGATGCTGCCGCCGCGGGCCCTGCTGGCGCGCCTCGAGCGCCGGCTCGAGCTGCTCACCGGTGGGCCGCGTGACCTCCCGGCACGGCAGCGGTCGCTCCGAGCGACGCTGGAGTGGTCGTGGGACGCACTCGAGCCGCGCGAGCAGGTGCTGCTCGGAAGGCTGACGGCGTTCGAGGGCGGCGCCTCGTTGGAGGGAATAGAGGTTGTCTGCGACGGCGAGTCGGTCGGGGGCCTGGAGCCGATCGTGTCGTCGCTGCTCGACAAGACGTCGCTGTTGCAGACGGACTCGGGCAAGAACGCCGAGCCCCGCTTCTCCATGCTGGACACGGTGCGGGAGTTCGCGGCCGAGCGCGCCGCCAACCGCCTCGACGTCGCGGCCATCGAGCGCCGGCACGCTCAGTACTTCCTGGAGTATTGCGAGCAGGCAGCCGAGGAGGCGGCGCGCACCGATCGGCGCGAGGGGCTCGAGCGGCTCGCGCAGGAGCGTCGCAACATCCGCCTGGCGTTCGAACGGTTGCTGCGCGCCGGCGCCGTTGACGAGGCTCTCCGGGTGGCGATCGCGTTCGCTCGCGCCTTGCCGTGGGACGCCCACGTCCACGAGGTCCGGGGCTGGCTGGCGCAGGGACTCGGCGCCGCGACGCCGGCACCCGCGCCGCGCCGCGCCAGCGCCCTGTACTGGGACGGGCAGCTGGCGCTGTCCCAGGCGCGCCTCGACGACGCGCGGCAGCAGCTGGAGGCGGCGCTGGCCGTGGCCCGCGAGGCCGCCGAGTCAGCCGTCGAGGCCGCGGCGCTCACCAGCCTGGGGCGCCGGGCGGTTGTGGTCGCCGCGCCCGAGGCCGCCGATATCTGCGACGCGGCGGTGGCCGCGGCCCGCCGCGTCGGCGATCCCATCCTGGTCGCCGACGCACTGCTCATCAGGGCCGGGGCATGTGAGCGGGTCGGGGTGTGGGAGCTCGCCGGGCTCCTCGCCGGGGAGGCGCTGCCCCTCTACCGGGCCGCCGGTGATCCCTACGGTGCGGCATCGGCGCTGGCCGAGCAGGGCTGGTACGACCTGGTCCACGGGCGGCTGGACGCCGCAGAAGGGCGCTTGGGCGAGGCGCTCGAGCTGCGCCGCCGCCACGGCGACGACCGACGTCTCGTCGAGCCACTGATCGACCACGCGTGGCTCATGCTGGTGCGCCGCAGTGACGAGCAGGCCGCGCGTGGGTTCCTCGATTGCCTCGGACTCGCACGCCACGTCGACGACCAGTTCAACCTGGCCGAGGCGCTGATGGGTCTCTCGACGCTGGCTGCCCTCAACGAACGGTGGGCGAGCGCCACCCGGCTGGCGGGCGCCTCGACGGCGGTCCACGATCGGATCGGTGCGCCACCATGGGAGTCCGTCACCGCGATGCACGAGCGGGCATTGGCGCCGGCCCGCGAGGCGCTCGGCGAAGAGCGGTTCGCTGCCCACGTCCAGGAGGGTCGGCAACTGTCCGCCGAGGACGCCGCGCACCTCTACAGCGCGTCTGCGGACGCAGTGGCGAGCCTCGCCCGCTGATCCGTGCCCCGGGCCCGCGTCAGCCACATGTCCGTGGGAGGTCAGGGGCGCGTGATCGGCTACGTCGAGGCAGACATCCCGCGTTGGAGGTGGCCTACATGCTCGCTTTTTATCGCCTGAGGTGTGACCGCTCGTTCCTGGTCTGGCCGCGCAGCCTTACCGCCGTTCACGACAGCAGCGACGTGGCTGTCGGGCAGGGCCGCTCCTCCACGGGTCATTTCAGTACCGCTCCGTCCCCGGCGACGCCAGACGCAGACGGGCTCGCTCGAGGCGAGCCTGCCATCGCCCGAGTCGCGTAGCTGCCAGGCGACAACACTTCTCCCAGGCATCGCTGACACACCCGGGCGTTCATCAGACCTACAGGACGTTGCTCCCTCGGCGTCTTCACCGGCTGCCGCCGCCCGCGATCGACCACGTTCGCGGCATTTCGTGGGCGATCGGACGTCAGCTGTCGGCGGTGGCGACCTCGGCACCACCCGGGGCGGGCCCGCGCACGGGCTTGAGCGTGCACTCCCAGGCGCCGTTGTCGATGTCCGGCTCCTCGCTCATGAAGTCGAGCCGGCAGTCGATGTCGTTGAGCACGAGCCCCTGCTGGAGGGTCGGCTCCCAGCGGGCGCCGCGGCTGTCGTCGGGCCGGTCCGGGGCCAGCGGCCGGAACGCCACCAGCCCGTTGATGACGCCGGCGGCCACGAACGCCCAGAGGAACGGGCGCGTGTTCCGCGTCGTGGCCGCGACCCAGAGCACGAGGGCCATGACGGCGGGCAGCAGGTGGACGCCCTTCCAGGGAAACTGCAGGAACATCGCCTCGGTGGCGACGAGGGCGAGCACCGAGAAGCGGACCATGGGCTCGCGTCCCCACCGCTTGAGCGATGCCAGCAACGCCGGCGCGGCCACGGCCACCAGGCCGGCGAACACCAGACCGGCCGCGACGAAGTTCTTGTAGACGAAGCGGCCGAGGTGGTTGGCGAGCCCCCGGTAGCCCTGACCGTGATCGAGGAACCCGAAGGTGCGATCGAAGGCCAGCCAGGACGGCACGTACATCAGCACCGCCAGCGGCGCGGCGACGAGGAGCGTGCGGACGCACCGCCGCCGGTTCGCCGGGTCCCATCCGTCGGCGATCAGGAAAGCGGCCACGAGGAACAGCGTCGACATGCGGCTGCCGATCGCGAGCGAGAACAGCACCCCGGCGGCCACGCTCCGGCCGCGAACGTGGTGCAGGGAACCCCACACGAAGAACATCGCCGCCCAGATGAAGTCGCCGGTCGACGTGGCGGCGATCAAGACGATGGGCGAGGCCAGGAAGGCCAAACCGACGAGGTCGCCGTTGGGATGGTCCCAGGCCCGCACCAGCCGAGCGAGGCCCACGACGGCGAGCCCGGCCGCGGCGGCGGTTGCGAGGTTGATGGCCAGATGTCCGCCGATCGGGTCGAGTACCGCGACGATCGTCTCGAACACCGGAACCCCTGGGTTCCGCGACGGGGCGTAGTCGAATCGCCGGATCAGCTCCGCGGACTCGAGCACGTCGCCGACGTCGATGTCGGTCCCGTAGCCCATCCACAGGATCGGCAGCGTCACCGCCGCCGTGATCGCCAGCAGCGCCCAATCGCCGAGTCCCCTGGTAGCCGGATCGCCGCTGTAGCCGGGCTGCGGGAGTGGGAGGGATCTGGACCCGTCACCACTGCGGGCGCTGGCGTGCGTCGTCACCGGCAGCGACACCGGGCGGACAGTAGCGGAGGTGGTTCGTGTGCTGGGGGACAGCCCGGGACGCCGGGCGCCGGTCAGGAGGACGCCGGCTCCGCCGGCGCCGTCGATTCTGGCGGCGCCGGGGATTCTGGTGCCGGTGGTGGCGCCGGAGGCTCGGACGATTCGGCTGGCGCCGGGGGTGCCGCCGGAGGCTCCGGCGATTCGGCTGGCGTCGGGGGTTCCGCTGGCGCCGGGGGTTCCGCGGGGGCCGGCGCATCGGCCGGTTCCTCCAGGATCTCGACGACCACCTCACGCATCGCCGGCGCCCAGCCGACCGCGGCGGGCGGTTCCTCGGGCGGGGCCGGCGGCTCCGCGGGCGGTGCCGGCGGCTCCGGCGGCGGCTCCGCGGGCACGGTGGTGGAGGTCGTGGGCGAGGGACTGGGCTCGGGTGCGGTGGTCGGCGGGGTGGTGGTCGACGACGTGGTCGGCGGGGGTGGGGTCGTCGGCGCCGTGGTCGGTGGAGGCGGGGGAGCGGTGGTCGTCGGCGGCGGGGCCGTGGTGCTCGGGGTAGCGGTCGGCGCGGGCGGGTTCGGCGCCGGCCGGGGGGGCGCGGGCGGGGCGGGGTTCGGCGCCACCGGTGGGACCGGCCGCGGTGGCGCGGGCGGCCGAGCGGGGGCGCTCGGCCGCTCTGGCGCGGGCGGCGGTCCGATCGGCCCGTCCGGAACGGGCGGCGGCCCGGGTGACGGCCGCGGCGGGGGAGTCGGTTCCATCGGCGGAAGCCCGATCGCGGGCAGGCGCTGGACCGCACCCGTCTCGTACATGTCAGCAAGGTTCAGCACCACGCGTACGTACTCGTCGGCGTTGTTGTAGAGGCGCACCGCCTCGGCGCGGTCGTCAACGTTGCGGAGGTCGGCGTCGCCGTCGCACAGGTACCGAGCCGCGCCGTAGGCGGCGTCGAAGAGGTTGTTGGGGTCGCGGCGGCCGTCGCCGTTGCCGTCGACGCCCACGGACTTCCAGGTCGAGGGGATGAACTGCATCGGTCCCACGGCTCGGTCGTAGCGGGTGTCGCCGTCGAGCCTGCCGCGGTCCGTGTCGCCGATCAGCGCCACGTTGGGACGCCCGTCCAGGGGAATGCCGCGGATGGGCTTGGTGGGGTACCCGTCGTCGCGCAGCATGGCGCCCCCGAAGCGGCCATGGTTGGACTCGACCCGTCCGATCGCGGCCAGCAGGGTCCAGCGGATGCCACAGCTGGGATCCTCGGTGGCCAGTCGCCCCGCGGCGCGGACGTACGCGTCAACTGCGACCGAGGGGATGCCGCTCTGGCCGAGGCTGTCGATGACCTGGGAGCTCGAGAGGACCGCGCGTACCGGCTCGGACACGGGGTCCTCGCCGACCGGCACCGCTGCCAGCATGTCGGCGTCGAGGTAGGGCTCGAGCGCCTCGTCTTCCTGGAACGGCAACGCGCCGTTCAGCCCCGGGACCGACGGGGGATCGGCCTCGGTGGGCATCATCGCCATGGTGCCGGCGCCCACGCCGCCCGGCAATACGACGGCCACCGCGATCAGCACGGCTAGCCGCCAGCGCCCGGACGCGGCGCGCCACAACGAACGTGGAAGCTTCATGGCTTGTCTCCGCTCTGCTCAGCGCAGGTCGAGCTGTTGCACGCTGCCGCCGGCGACGGTGACGTCGGCCATCGGCCCGCCATCGTCGTCCAGCAGCTGGTAGCGGCCCTCGGTCACCTCGGGGAAGACCGCCGTCCAGGTCCAGCCGCTCGGGGTGGAACGGTGATGGACGCCGGTGTGGAACCGGGCCGTAGTGTCACCCGCCGGGCAGGCCTCGAGCTCGCCGGTGGGCGGCGGATCGGCGAGGTAGACCACGAGCGCGCCTACCTCGCCGCCGATGTCCAGCACCGGGGCGCTGTGCGCCCCGGGCCGGTGGTGGTTGTGCTCGGCCGACATCACGTCGCCGCCGGCACGTCGTAGCCGGCGTACGGGAGGCCGATGTAGGGGAAGTCGTTGCGGAACGTCCGCCCCGGGTTGTTGAAGGTGCCGTCCTCGATGACGCTGACGGCGCCGTCGGGGGTGAAGGTCGGGTCGACCAGGGGGTACGTGGCACCCGCGACCGCACGGAGCTCGACCGTGACGATGTCGTCGGTCAGGCGCCGGCCGTTGGGGAACCCGGCGAGGTCACCACCCAGCAGTCCCAGCCGGTTGGGCGTGGGTGCGGGCGGGATGGCGACGTTGAGCCGGAGCTCGTCGGCCTGGGTGGTCCCGGTGAAGTTCTGGAACCCGGGGATCAGGCCGGACGGGATGCCGGTCAGGAGGACGGCCAGCAGGTCCGCCCGGTCCTTGTTCAGCGCCGCCAGGTTGGGGAACACGCCCGGATACAGGACCGGCAACAGGGTCGCCAGCTCGGGGCGTGCCACGTACTTGGCGAAGCGCTTGTCGTCTGCCGGGCTCGAGCCGTTCCACTCGTCCTTGCGGGCCATCGGCACGATGACCTCGTTGAACAGCGGGTTGCCGAGGCGGGACACCTGAACCCAGGGGCCGGCATCGCGCCAGCCGCTGTCGCGACCGCGGACTGTGGCCTTCTGGCGATAGGCCGCGCCCCACACACCGATGACGGCGTTGGCGGACATCGGGTCCGTGGGCACCTTGCCGTCCTGCGTGAGGTCCGCGATGGGCACCTGGATGGCAATCGCGTGCACGTTGGCCTGCGCCAGTGCATCCCGGCCGTCGGTGGCGGCCGTCGGGATCAGGTGCAGGTTCTGGAACGGGCGCAGCGTGGCGAGGTCGAACACCGAGCCGAGGTCCACGAAGAACGCGTCGGCGCACTGGCCGGCGAACACCTTGACGCCGGAGCCCAGGTTGGCAACCGCCGCCGACGCCAGTGACGCGTAGTTCGGGGTGGACCGGGGGCCGATGTTGCACGGCGGCGACGCCAGGCCCCTGCCGAGCACTGTCGTACGCGGCTTGCGTCCCTTGCGGTACTCGATCTTGGTCACCTTGTACGTCTGACGGCGGTTCCAGTTGGCGCTGTCGAGCGAGGTGATCGGGCCCGTGTTGTACAGGAACGTGTTGGGGTTGGTGATGACGGTGTTGAAGCGGAACTGGTACGTGATGTTCGGCTTGCCGTCGCCGTCGTTGTCGATGTTGACGTTGTAGGCGACGGTGTCATCGAACTCGTAGAAGTTCGGCCCACCCGCCGGTGCTTCCACGGGCAGGTAGTTGGTGATGATCGTGACGGTGTTGCCCGGCGTGCGCCAGGCGTAGGTGTCGGTGTTGTCGGCAACCGGATCCTTGGAGATCGCCGGTGCCTCGCGGTGGGATGACATGACGGCGTCTCCTCTCAGCGAGCAGCCCGCAGCACCTTGGCCACGAGCGCTGGGTCGGTGTAGCTGACTTCGTTCTCGCCGACGAGGATCTTCACCTCGCCGGTGGCGGCATCCTCGATGTCGACCAGGACCGGGCCGGGAACGTCCGCGGCCTCGTCGGGTCGCAGCTCCGGCTCGTCGGCGGCCGCAGCCGACGACAGTGCGATGCCGCCGGCGGCGAGACCGGCGGCACCGACGGCGCCTGCCGAGCCCTTGATCAAGAATGAACGTCGGGTAACGGGATCCATGCTTGCCCCTTTGCCTGGGTCATCGATCGTGGGGTTCCCACGTCGAGCCACGATTCGGCGCCGCCGGGAGGGGCGGATGAGGGCCACGGATATTCCCCCGACGCGGCGTAGCGTGGGTGGCGCGTGGATGAGCGAGTCGAGTACCTGTCCGCCGCGCCATCGCCCCAGCTGGCGCCGTTCGTCGACGGCTACATCGGCTATCGGCTCAGCGGCTTTGCGGCCGGCCTGCACCGGGGCCTGCCGTCCCGCCACATGACCTTCATCGTCAGCATCGGCCCGAGCATCGACGTCGTTGCCCAGACCGACCCACGGCAGGCGGGGGCAAGCTATGGCTGCGTCCTCGGCGGCCTGCAGGCCAGCGCCGCCGTGATCAGCCACACCGGGTACCAGGAGGGTGTCGCCATCAACCTCACACCCCTCGGGAGCCGGGCGCTGTTCGGCATGCCCGCCCGGGCGCTGTGGAACACCTCCGTCGAGTGCGCAGATGTCGCCGGACCCGCCGGACGCGAGCTATGGGAGCGGCTCCAGGGACTCACGGCGTGGGCGGACCGGTTCGCGGCCTGCGACGCGGTCCTCACCCGGATCTCCGACCGCGATCTGACGGTCGCGCCCGAGCTGCGGGGCGTCTGGCAGATGCTGGTGCGGACCGGCGGTACCGATCCGATCGGCAACCTGGCGGCGACCGTCGGGTGGAGCCGCCAGCACCTGGCTCGACGGTTCCGCGACGAGTTCGGGTTCGGCCCCAAGCTGGCCGCCCGGGTGGTGCGGTTCGAGCGGGCGAGGCACATGCTGCAGACCATCCCGTCGTTCGTGACGATCGCCCAGGTGGCGGCGGCATGCGGGTACTACGACCAGGCGCACCTGGATCGCGACTTTGCCGACCTGGCGGGCTGCACGCCGACGGCCTGGTTGGCGGAGGAGCTTCCAAGTTTCCAAGACGAACCCGCCGTCGCCGTGTGATCGTCGGGCCATGGCAACGACAACCAGGCATGCGACCGTGTGGCCCATCCTCTCGTACCGCGACGCGCGGGGCGCGCTCGACTTCCTCGCCAAGGCCTTCGGGTTCGAGGAGCGCGCCGCCTACGCACGCGAGGACGACCCGTCGATCATCGAGCACGCCGAGATGCGTTGGCCGCTCGGCGGCGGCGTCATGTTCGGCAGCGCCGGGAAGGACGACTCGCCGTTCGGCCGACGTACCCCCGGCAACGACTCCGTGTACGTGGTGTGCGACGACCCCGACGGCCTGTTCGAGCGGGCGGTAGCGGCCGGCGCCGTGGTGGTCCGCGGCCTCGTCGACGAGGACTACGGCTCCCGCGGGTTCACCGTCCGGGATCCCGAGGGGAACCTCTGGAGCTTCGGCACGTACGCCGGCGAGTGACCAGCGGCGACCCGATCACGTTGCGTCGCGGGCGGCGGCCGCCTCTCGCTCCGTGTAGCCGCCCGTGACCGGCACAAAGGTGGTCGGCCGCACGGTCACCACGACGCGCACGTCGGCGTCGGTGATCGGGTAGTTCAGGCCGTACCGCTCCTGAAGGCTGCGATAGAAGCGACCGTCCGGATCGGGGTCGATCGACACCACCTCGCCACGCACCTCGAGCGAGTCGTACGGATTGTCGGGGTCGGCGATCGAGAGCGCGACCTGCGGCTGGTGGGTGAGATTGCGGTACTTCTGGCGCCTGGTCGTGTGCGTGAAGCGGATCAACTCGCCGTCCCAGGCGTACCACATCACGCTGCTCTGCAACCCGCCGTCGGGCCGCTCCGTGGCGAGATGGGCGAACAGGGGGCGTTCCAACAGCTGCGCGTGGCTGGCGGGCGGGGCGGGTGTCGACATGTGTCCTCCTCGAGGGTCGGCCGGGACTATGCCCTGGGTGTGACGATGCCGGCGTCGTAGGCGCGGATGATCGCGGCGGCGCGGTCGCGGACACCCAGTTTGGAGAAGATGGCGGAGATGTGGCCCTTGACCGTGCGTTCGCTGAGGTAGAGCTCCTCCGCGATCTCCGCGTTGTTGGCACCGGTGGCGACCAGCCGGAGGACCTCCCGCTCACGCTCGGTCAGCGGGTCGACGGGGCTTCCGGCCGCCGACGTGACGCCGCCCGGTCGGCGGCGCAGCACGGTGAGGACCCGGTCGGCGACCGTCGGATCGAGCCAGGAGCCGCCCCGAGCCGTCACCCGGATCGCGCCGACGAGGTCGGCGGCGGGGGCGTCCTTCAGCACGAAGCCGGCGGCCCCCGCCTCGATGACGCCCCACAGGACCTCGTCGTCCTCGAACGTGGTCAGTGCCAGGACCCGGTGATCGCCGTCGGCGGCGAGCTGGCGGGTGGCCTCGATGCCGTCCATCACCGGCATGCGGACGTCCATGAGCACGACGTCAGGCGTGAGTCTGCGGGCGGCATCGACGCCTGCCCGCCCGTCCGGCGCCTCGCCCACCACGTCGAGGTCGTTCTCGGACGACAGGATCAGGCGCAGGCCCGCCCGCACCAGCTCCTGGTCGTCGACCAGTAGGAGGCGGATCACGCTCGTCCGTCCGGCTGCGCGGTGGCCGCGGTGCGATCGAGGGGGATCGACCCCTCGACGACCCAGCCGTCCCCCTCCGGTCCGGCCGAGACGGTGCCGCCGACCGCTGCGACGCGCTGGTGCATGCCATCCAGGCCGGTGCCGCCGCGGCCCGCCGGCGCCGGCGGTGGGCGGCGGGACGGCCCGTTGCGCACGGTGACGGACAGGCGGGTGCCGTTCATGACGACCCGCACGACGACGTTCGAGCCGGGCGCATGGTGCTCGACGTTCGCGAGCGCCTCCTGCACCAGCCGGTAGGCGGCCAAGCCTGTATAGGGATCGACCTCCCGGAGGTCGCCGAGAACCTCGGCGCGCACCGGCTGCCCGGCCGCGGCGGCCGTGTCGACGAGCCCGACGATGTCCGCCGCGCCCGGTCGGGGGGACTGCGTGCCCGCCTCGCCGGGCGTGTGGAGCAGGCCCACGATCGCCCGGACGCTCTGGAGGCTGCCGCGCCCCGCCTGCTCGGCCCGGTCGAGCGCCTCGGCCGCCGCGGCCGGATCGCTGTCGAGCACCCGCCGGGCGCCGGTCACGTTGAGCAGCATGACCGTCAGGCTGTGGCCGACGACGTCGTGGACGTCGCGGGCGATGCGCTGGCGCTCGGCGGCGGTGGCTGCCAGCCGTAGGCGGTCCTGCGCCTCGGTCAGCGCCACCACCAACTCGCGCTCGCGCCGGATGATCCGACCGATGAACCAGGTGATCAGGACGCCGGTGCCGAAGTACACGACGGCCTCGCCCTCCTCGTCCCAGTCGCCCGCGGCGTAGACGATCGGGATGGCGATCGTGCCCAGGGCGGCGATGACTTCGGCGGCGAGCGACTCGCCGCTCGCCGCCAGCCATGCAACCGCCAGCAATGCCAGGAAGTTGGCTCCGGCGGCGTCGTAGACGATGACCACCGCCCCCGGGATTCCGACCCCGGCGACGACCATGATCCAGGGCGGGACCCTGATGTCGCCTGCGATCAGCGCCCACGGGACCAGCGCGGCGATGACGCCGAACACAAGCCCGGCCTCGAACGACGACGTGGCGAAGACGAGCGCCGCCGCGACCAGCGCCGCCACCGGAAAGGCGAGGCTCAGTGCGAACGTGCCGCCCCAAGATCGCGGCGTCTCGTCGCTCATGGGCCGGAGCGTAATGACGCGTCGTCGTCGCCGGCACCGTCCCACGGTCCAGGTCCGACCCGTCCCGTGGTACGGGCCACGGGCACCCGCCGGTCCGGATGCAAACGACCGGCGGGCCGATGTGGCGGCACGCCCGCCGGTCGGACGATGAGGACCGTCCGTCCACCTCGTCGCGGAGGCCCCATGTTCACCCGCATCGGCCGCTTCACCGTCCGCCGTCGTCGCCTCGTCCTCGCCCTGACCGCCCTGTTCGTGCTCGCCGCCGGCGCCGGCGGCGCCGGCGCCTTCGGCGCACTCGAGGACGAGGGCTTCGACGATCCGGGGTCCGAGTCGTCGCGTGCCAGCCGATTCCTGCAAGAGGAGATCGGGACCAACGATCCCGAGATGGTGCTGCTCGTCGAGGCCGGCGGCGCCGACGTCGACGACCCGGCGGTCGCGGCCGCCGGCAGCGAGCTCACCGAGGCGCTGGACGGCGAGCCGGGCGTCGCATCCGCCATCTCCTACTGGTCCCTGGGCGGGGCAGCGGAACTACGGTCCACCGACGGCGGCTCCGCTCTCCTGGTCGTCGACGTCGACGGTGACGACGACGCAGTCGGGGACCTCGCCGACCGCTACGCCGGCACCCGCGGCCCCATCACCGTCGGCGTCGGGGGTGAGGACGCGATCGACGCCGCGATCGAGGAGCAGCTCGGCTCGGATCTGGCCCGTGCCGAGAGCCTGGCGATCCCCGCGACGCTGGTCCTGCTCGTCCTCGTGTTCGGCGGGGTGGTGGCTGCGTCCCTGCCGTTGGCGATGGCGCTGGTGTCGGTGACCGGCACACTGCTGGCGCTCTTCGCGGTGGCACAGGTGACCGACGTCTCGATCTACTCGATCAACCTGACGACCGCGCTGGGTCTTGGACTCGCCATCGATTACTCGCTGTTCATCGTGAGCCGCTTCCGGGAGGAGCTGGCCGCCGGCCGTTCGAGCGACGACGCCGTCGTGCGAGCGGTCGAGACCGCCGGCCGCACCGTCGCCTTCTCGGCTCTCATCGTCGCCGCCTCCCTGTCGGCGCTGCTCGTGTTCCCGCTGTACTTCCTGCGGTCGTTCGCCTACGCCGGCACCGCGGTGGTCCTCTGCGCCGCGGTCGGCGCGCTTCTGACGCTGCCCGCCCTCCTGGCGGTGCTCGGGCCGCGGGTCAACGGCTGGCCGTTCCGACGGCGGGCCGCCGCTCCCGCTGGCACCGGCACCGATCGCGGGTTCTGGCCGCGCCTGGCCGGGGCGGTGATGCGACGACCGGTGCCTGTGGCCGCCGGCGTCATCGTGCTGCTTCTGGTCCTCGGATCGCCGTTCCTGCGGGTCAACCCCGGGCTGCCGTCGTACGAGTCGCTGCCCGAGTCCAACGAGGCTCGCCGGGTCGCCGAGGTCCTCGCCACGGATTTCGACGGCAACCAGAGCGAGCAGTTCGCCGTCGTCATGCCTCGAACCCACGCCGATGGTGCCGACGCCGAAGCGGTGGCCGCGTTTGCGGATCGGATCCGGGCGGTCGACGGCGTGGCCGAGGTGACGGTGGGGTCGGCCGACGCCGGCTCGTGGCTGACCGTCGTTCCATCCGTCGCCCTGGTCTCCCCGGCC
The DNA here is from genome assembly GCA_963756425.1 of uncultured bacterium. GTDB lineage: Bacteria > Actinomycetota > Acidimicrobiia > Acidimicrobiales > VFJN01 > DASQUK01. The sequence continues at coordinate 63,204 of CAVWNW010000011.1, forward strand.
GGCGAGGACCTCGTGGACGACATCCGCGCCATCGACGCCTCGTTCCCGTTCGGCGTGGAGGGCGACGCCGCGGACCTCGTCGACACCAAGGCTGCGATCTACGACCGGCTGCCGCTGGCGCTGGCCATCATCGGCGTCACGACGTTCGTGCTCCTGTTCGCGGTGTTCGGCAGTCTGCTCGTGCCCCTCAAGGCGATCGTGCTGAACCTCCTGTCGCTGACCGCTACATTCGGCGCGCTGGTGTGGATCTTCCAGGAGGGCCACCTCTCCGGGGCGCTCGACTTCACGGCTACCGGTCAGCTCGACGTGGCCATGCCGATCCTCATGTTCTGCATCGCCTTCGGGCTCTCGATGGACTACGAGGTGTTCCTGCTCTCCCGCATCAAGGAGGAGCACGACCGCACCGGCGACAACACCCAGGCGGTCGCAGCCGGTCTGGCCCGAACGGGACGGCTCATCACCGCCGCCGCGCTGGTCCTGGCCATCACCTTCGCGGCGTTCGTGACCAGCGGCATGAGCTTCATGAAGCTCATGGGCCTCGGCCTGGCCCTCGCCATCATCGTGGACGCCACGATCGTCCGCGGCCTGCTCGTGCCTGCGATCATGCGGCTGGCGGGCGAGGCGAACTGGTGGGCCCCCGGGCCCCTCCGCCGACTCCAGCGCCGCTGGGGCATAAGCGAGGCGGCACCGCAGGAGACGAACTGACCGCCTGGGCGCCGGCCTGGCCTACGAGGACTGGTCGGCGCCGCTCGGCGCGTCGGCGTCCTCGACCCACACCGAACCGGGCGCAGGCGTGAACGACGACGTGTGCCCGTCCTGCCATTCGAGGGTCAGCATCGATCCCGTCTTGGCGACGACCGTTCCCCTCTTGCTGGGCGCCCCCTTGGCGGCGGCGACCACGACGCGATCACCGATCTCGGCCACGACACACCTCCACGTCGGCACAAGTGAGTCCCTCAGTGTAAGTCCCCTGGCGGGGACGCTCGCACCCGGCCAGTTCTCTGACTAACGTCAGAGGATGGGCGACGGCATGGTGGCCGAGGTGCGCCGGTTCAACAGGCTCGTCACCGAGCGGGTGGGCGCGCTCGAGGACCACTACCTCGCCCGCAGCCGTCCCCTCGGCGAGGCGCGGTTGCTCTGGGAGATCGGTGACGGGGGCTGTGACGTGCGTTCGCTGCGGTCCCGGCTCCAGCTCGACAGCGGCTACCTCAGCCGCTTGCTGCGCTCGCTGGAGTCTGCGGGGCTGGTCGACGTCGGCCCGAGCGAGCGTGACCGGCGGGTCCGCACCGCCCGCCTCACGCCGGCCGGCGCGGCCGAGCGTCGCATCCTCGATCGGCGCAGCGAGGAACTGGCACGGTCGTTCCTCGAGCCGCTGGGCGACGCCCAGCGCGCCCGGCTGGTCTCCGCCATGGCCGAGGTCGGGCGGCTGCTCACCGCCGCACTGGTCGAGGTCCGGTCGGTGGATCCGACCGAGCCCGCGGCCCAGCAGTGCCTGAACGCCTACTTCGCCGAGATCAATCGCCGGTTCGCCACCGGCTTCGACGAGGCGCTGAGCAGCGCCCCGGGGGTCGACTCGATGCGGCCGCCGGCCGGCCTGTTCCTCGTCGCCACGCTGCGCCGGGAGGCTGTCGGCTGCGGAGGTCTCCAGTTCCACGGTGACGCCCCGCCCGACATCAAGCGGATGTGGGTCGCCGAGTCGGCGCGGGGCCTGGGGATCGGCCGCCGCCTGCTGGCCGAGCTCGAGGGCTGCGCCCGGGCTCACGGCGGCCGCGTCGTCCGGTTGGAGACCAACCGGACGCTCGCCGAGGCCATCAACCTCTATCGGTCCTCGGGCTACCACGAGGTCGAGGCCTTCAACGACGAGCGCTATGCCCACCACTGGTTCGAGAAGCGGCTGTGACCTAGGGCCGGACGGCGTCCCGTCGCCTCATCGTGCGCAGACGTGCGGAACCTGATGCAGGGATCGTGTGAACTGTGGGGCATGTCCGAGCCCAGGGTCGTCGTCGCACACCGGGAGCACCTGTGGTGGCTGCTGGCCGAGGCACTGCAGCTCGAGCACATGATCATGTGCCAATACCTGTTCGCAGAGTTCAGCCTCAAGGACGGCGTCGGCGATGGCCTGACCCCCGAGCAGGCCGACGCCATCGACCGGTGGCGCAAGAAGCTGCGCGGCATCGCCATCGAGGAGATGCTGCACATCGCCCTGGTGGCGAACCTGAAGTCGGCGATCGGGGTGGCGCCGGCGTTCGGGCGGCCCAACTTCCCGCAGCGGTCGGGCTACTTCCCTACTGGCGTGCAGCTCGACCTGTTGCCGTTCGGCGAGCAGGCCCTCGACCACTTCCTGTTCCTCGAACGCCCCGAGGGCATGGAGCTGGATGACGCCCCTGGGTTCGTCGCTACCGCTCCACCTCGCGACCCGGTCGACGAGCGCGAGACCCTGCCGCGGGGCCAGGAGTTCGAGACCGTCGGTCATCTCTACCGCGGCATCGCCGACGGGTTGCGCACGCTATCTGCCCGGATCGGTGAGCCCGCGTTGTTCGTCGGTTCCCCGCGGGCCCAGGCCACGCCCGAGCTCTTCCAGTGGCCCCAGCTGGTCGCCGTGGGCGACCTCGAGTCGGCGCTGGCCGCCGTCGAGGAGATCATCGAGCAGGGCGAAGGTGCGCAGGGTGACTGGAACGAAGCCCACTACGGCCGGTTCCTGTCCGTTCGCCAAGAGTTCGACGTCCTCCAGCGGGCCGATCCGACCTTCGAGCCGGCCCGCCCGGTTCTGGCGGCGTACCTCCGCCAGCCGTTCGACATCCCTACCCCTCGGCCGGTCATCACCGACCCGCAGGCCCGCCAGGTGGCCGAGCTGGCCGGGCTGGCCTATGAGCTGACCCTGCACGTCCTGTTGCGGTTCTTCACCCACACCGACGAGACCGATTCGCAGCTCGGCACCCTGGTGACCGCCGCGCTGGTGCTGATGGCGAAGGTTCTCCGTCCCCTCGGCACCGAGCTGACCAGCCTGCCGGTCGGGCCGTCCCACCCTGGCCGCACCGCGGGCTTCGCATTCGAGATGTACTACGTGATGGGCAACATGACCTCTCACCGCGAGCCGTCCTGGGCCTTGCTGGCCGAACGTGCCCACATCCTCGCCAATCGCTCCCGCCAGGTCGCAGCCGATCGGAGCGACGATGGCCTCGCGTCCCCGGCCATCTCCGACGCGGCTGAACAAGCGCAAGCCGTTGCCGACTCGTTGACCGCCCAGGTTCCCGAGGCTCTCCGGCCGCGACCCGGCCACGAGACCCCCTGATTACGATCGGGCGGCCCCCGATACCTCCCGTCGCCGTGTGTGTCAGGCCAGCGCCGCGAACCGGACGTCGGCGCCGGCGTCGGCGGCGAGGAAGCGCAACAGGCGGCGTCCCTCGGCGGCGACTGCCGACCTCGCCCGCTGGTTCAGCCTGGGGACGTGGTCGACGACGAGGACCGCTGTCGCGCTGTCGGGGTCACGATCCATCCGCCAGGTGCCGCACACGAAGCCGTCGTCGAGCACCGAGCCGCTCACCTTCCGGTCGGCACCGAACAGGCGGGCGCGGACCCGGTCGTCGGGGGGCGAGAACCGGCTGCGGTCGTCGTGGGACAGCAACACGTTGTCGTACTCGGGCAGGAAGCGGGGTGGCGCGGGCGTGTCGGCGTCGGGCCGCACCGCGTCGGGGACGTCGAACAACTCCCGTCCCCTCTCGTCGCGGAACGCCCGCAGCCGCGGTCGCAGCCGGTCGACGACGTCCCTCAGCCGGGTGAGCCGCGACCACGCCGCGACGTCGGCCACGGCCGCCGGCCCGAAGGCGGCGAAGTAGCGCATCACCACGTCGTCGATGCGTGGCCTGCCCACCAACGGACGGCCCAGCCACGACTCGACCGTCGCAAGCGTCACCCGGGCACTGCGGCCCCACACCCCCCGCGGTGGGACCTGGACCAGGCCGAGCTGGCAGCGGCAGGCATAGGCCACGGCGGCGGCATCGAGCTCGGGGAACTTCTCGGCCATCACGGCGCGCAGCTCAGTCGTGCTCAGCGGACGGTCGGCCAGGATCTGCCGGGCGAAGTCCAGGACCGGGCCGAGGTCGACGCCGCGCAACGCCGGTCCGTACTGGGGGTGCCTGGCCAGCTCGGCGTCGAGCACCGGCTGTGCCACCGACCGCAGTACGAGGCAGTCGTCCGCGGTGACCATGTGGATGGTGCCTCGCATGACCGCGATCCGAACCACCCGCCGGTCGAGCATCGCCTGCGACAGGTCGTCGGGCCGGAACCCGTCGAGCCTGGACCACAGGGCGTGATAGGGGTTGAGCGGCTCCTGGGCCTGGAGCCCGACCAGGTGGGCGACCGCGTCGACGGGAGGCAGGCGGCTCCGCTCGAGCAGCAGCTGGCGTGCCAGCGTGGCGCGGTTGAGCGTGCGTCTGTCGAGTACGTCGGCGGTCACCGTGTGGATGCTGCCCGGGCCAGCTCGTGCGGGCCCGTCGGCAGGTAGCCTCCGGCCTGGCACACGGCGGCGCTCCACGGTTGGACGATCCCGACGAGCTCGTCCAGGTCGGCCCCCAGGGCCTCGATCGCCGGGCGCATGGCCGCGTCGGTCGCAACCTCGACCGCCTCGCGCTCGGCCCGCCCGCGTTCCGAGAATCCGTCGCCCTCGAGCAACCCCCGGCTGCGCAGGCGCTCCGTGGCCTCATCGAGCTCCGCCGACGACCAGGCCCGGCTGCGGATGTAGCTGCGCATCGGCAGTCCCCAGTACAGCTCGGTGAGCAGGCCGATCTCGACGGCGTCGAAGCCGCCGCTCGTCCACGCGGCGGTGTGTGCATCGCCCCGGAACTCCCGCAGGAGGTCGGCGAGCCGCCAAGCGTCGCCGAGGGGATCACCGAGCAGCCCCAACGACCGCAGCCCCGCATACAGGGGACGGCCCTCCATCCGTAGCGGATCGGTAGCGCGTGCCAATGCGTCCGTCACCGTCGCCAACCCCGCCGGTGCGTCGCCGAGGATCCGCGCCAGTTGGCCGGTGGCGCCGCGGGCCCGCGCCGCGGCGATTGTCGGCGCGTCGGTCAAGCGCCACCCGGTCGCCACGGCCGGTACCACCGCCGCCGGGTTGAACACGGCGAATGCGGCGGCGACCAGCTCGCCCGGAACCTGGCCGAGGGCCGAGCCGCGGCTGCAGAAGTAGGCGGGCCCGTCGGGCAGCTGCACCCCGTTGGCGATGGTGCCGGGGCTCGGGCCGAAACCCAGGGCCACGTACTCGCCGTGACACTCGGGCGAGAAGTAGACCTGCCCGACGAACGGCTCGATCGTCGCCGCCAGCCGCCGGGCCCGGCGGGACAGGGTCTCGTCGTCGATCACGGGAGCGCCTCCGCCGGATCCGTCACGGAACGACCAGGACCTTGCAGTGTCGCTCGGGGTCGGCCAGCTCGCGGAAGGCATCGGGGGCGCCGTCCAGATCCACTTGGCCCGTGATCAGCGGCGCCACGTCGATCTCGCCCTCGGCGATCGACCGGAGGCTGGCCTCGAACTCCGCGGGGTCGTAACCGAGCACGAACTGCAGGCTCAGCTCCTTGGAGATGCCGAAGAAGGGCCGGACCGTGTCCGGTTGCATGCACACCCCCACGACCACGATGCGGCTCTGGGCGGGCGCTACCCGGAGGGCATCGTCGATGATTCCCGGCACGCCGATCGCCTCGAAGACGACGGGCGCTCGGCCTGGCGCGGCCCGCTTCCACGCGTCGAATGCGGGCTCGATCACGGGGTCGACGACCTCGTGCGCGCCCATGACCGAGGCGAGCGATCGGCGAGCGGGTGACAGGTCGGCGGCCACGATCGGCTCCGCCCGCCGGAGCCCGAGCGCCGCGATCACGGCCAGGCCCACCGGGCCGCAACCCAGCACCACGGCGCCGTCGCCCGTGGCGATGCCCGAGCGGTTGACGGCGTGGAGGCCGACCGCCATCGGCTCCGCCAGGGCCGCGTGGCGGGGATCGAGGCCATTGGGCACCACCTGGATCAACGGCGCCGACAGCAGGATGCGCTCGCCGTAGCCCGCGGGGAGGTCGTTGCTGTAGACGATGTCTCGCAGGCCCGTGGGTGTGAGCATGATCGGCAGGGAGGTGACAACGGTCCCCGGGTCGGGGCCGACCGTGTCGGGTCCCACGTCCAGCACCTCGGCGGCGAACTCGTGGCCCATGAACACGTCCCGGCCGAGATCGAGCGGCGGCGCCCCGAAGTCCGGCAAGCCCTCCATGTCCGCCATGAGCCCGAGCATGGCGGCGGCGTGCTGGACGAAGTGAAGGTCGGAGCCGCAGATGCCACAGGCCTTCACCTGCGCCAGGACCTGCCCGAAGCCGGGCTCGGGATCCGGTGCGTCGTCCCTGACGACCAGCTCGGACGCCCCGCGCAGCACCAGCGCGCGCATCAGCCCTCCCGTGCCTCGCCGTCACCGCCGGTGGCTGCGCCACTGGCCTGCGTCTCCTCCACGTGCGACGTGATGGCGTTGAGGATGGCCTGGCCCGCCGCGCCGAACAGCTGGTTCCGCTTCTCGACCGCCCATTCGTGCGACGCCCGCGGGGCGGCGAGCTGCCCGGTGAAGTGGGGAACGACCTCGCGCGCGAACAGGCGGTACGAGCGCATGGTCGCCTCGGGATCAGCCCAGTCATGGCCCAGCAGCAGGAACGTGCCGAAACCGCCCGACTGCTCGAGCAGCGCTTCGATGTAGGCGATGGCGTCGTCGGGGGTGCCGATGACCACGTTGCCCGATTCGGCGTAGCTCTCGACGAACTCGCGCGGCGTGCGGGGTCCGCCGTCGACCTGGTTGGCCAGCGGCACGAAGCCGGCGCCGCCGCCGAAGTAGTCGGCGAAGTCCTTGAGGCCGTGGGTGCAGTCCTCGATGGCCTCGTCGCGGGTTTCGGCGAGGTGGACGGCACCGAGGACCCGCCAGCTCCGGCGGTCGGGCTCGGGGCGGCCCACGGCACGCGCCTGCTCCTGCACCACCCCCCATGCCTGGCCGATGGCCGCGAAACCTTCGAACAGGGTCATGGACAGCGACAACAGCGACACGCCGTGGGTCCCCGCCAGCCGCGGCCCCGAGGGGGAAACCATGGCCGCGACCGCCACCTCGAAGTGGGGGTGGGTGTACGGGCGCACCTGCAGCCGGCAGTCGCGCATCGTGAACCAGTCGGTCTGGCGGGTGACCGGCTCATCGGTCCGCAACAGCGCCAGGATCGCCTCGAGCGCCTCCTCCATCATGCGGCGCTGGTCCACCGGGTCGATGCCCAGCATGAACGCGTCGCTGGGCAGCGCCCCCGGTCCGGCGCCGAAGATGAGCCGGCCGCGGGTGAGGTGGTCGAGCAGGACCAGCCGGTCGGCCACCAACCAGGGGTGGTGGTAGGGGAGGGAGACCACGCCCGTCCCCAGCATCACGTGGCGGGTCCGCTCGGCGGCGGCGGCGATGAACACCTCGGGGCAGGCGATGATCTCATAGCCCCCGGAGTGGTGCTCGCCGAACCAGACCTCGTCGTAGCCGTATTGATCGAGGGCGACGACGCGGTCGAGGTCGTACTCGAGCGCCAGGGTCGGGTTCTGGCCGACCGGGTGGAACGGGGCGAAGAAGGCGCCGAAGCGCAACGGCCAGGGAGCGGGCACGCCGTTCACGGTCCCCGCGTGGCACGAAAATCGGAACGGTTCACTGCCTGCCGACCTCCCCCTGTGGCGTCTAACACGTGGTAACGGCCGTTATCGGCAACCTAGCCTGCAGGGTGAGGTGCCACCGATTCGGGATCCGGACCCCCTAGACTGAGCGAAAGCCATCCCCCTGGGTAGATGGCGGACACCTGGTCGTGCGGCGTGCGGCGCCGACATGGGCCAGCAGACGATGGAGACCCAACTGGACCAAACCAGCTTCGAGGCGCTCGTCGCGTCCGAGGTCGACGGGCAGATCGCGGCAGACGAACTGTCTGCGCTCGCAGCGCAGCCACAGCGTTGGGCCGCGACCCTGCACCACATGCTCGACGAGATCGAGGACATGCTGGCGTCCGTTGCCCGCTCGGATCGCTACGAGCGAGACCAGGCACTCGCCGACCTTTCCGACGAGCGCTCCGCTGTGGCCGCCGCGCTCAGGCGGGTCACGGGCGAGGATGTGGAGCTTCCCGATCCCACCGGTCTGGGCGACGGTGAGGAGGCGGCCGCGACCGCAGTCGACGAGGGCGCGGCCGAGCTGGTGCAGGCTCCGGCGTTGCAGGCGTCGTGGGCCTCGGGCGAGGTGGTTCTCTGGGCCGGCAATCCGTCGGCGACACCCGCCGAGCGCGAGGACCTGCAGCGCCTGATCGACGAGGCGGGTGGCTCCGCCACCGAGTGGGAGAAGCACAAGGGCGCACCCTTGCCTTCCGGCGACCGGGCGCCGGCGGTCTCGGCGCCCCTCAGCGCCGCCCTCGGCTGGCTCGTGGGCGTGGGTGCCGGCCAGCTCGCCCTCGACGCCGCCCCCAGCGTGCGTTGGCTCGGCGAGGTGGCCGCCTGGGCCACCGACCTGGTGGCGCAGGGCCGGATGGTGCCCACCCTCCGGCGCGGGGGAGCGGTGGCCGCCCGCGGCCGCCAGCGCAGCGGTTCGTACGCCGTCCAGTGGATCGCCGCCGTCGTCGAGCGGGAGCGCATCCGTGAGCTGTCGGCCCGGATGCCCGGGCCGGTCCGCGCCTTCGACCCGGCCACCGGTCCCGAGCGCGTGTGCCGCACCATCCTGAACGCTGCCGTCGACGCCATCTGCCGCGCCGGGGCGGCCCGCCTGGTCACCGCCGCCACGCCGCCCGTGGCCCGCAGCCGCCGCGACGTGGCCGAAGCCGTCCTGGCGGGACTGGCGGGCGAGCCGTTCGCCGCCGCCCACGGCCCCACGAACGAGGTGGCCGACGACCTGCGTCGGTGGGCGGCGCCGGTGGTGGGGGATGGCGACGTCGGTCTGATCGTGCGGCTCGATCCCCCGGAGGCCGACGGCGGCTGGCTCCTGACCGTGGACGCCACCGGGCTCGAGCGCCATCCGCTCCCGATCGAGCAGGCGGTGTCGACGTCCGGCGCCAAGGCCCAACGGGTCGAGGCACAGCTCCGCCGCCTGGAACGGCTCCTGCCGGCGCTCAGCCGCACCGGGCGGCGCGGCCACGTCGTCCTCGGTGTCGACGAGGCCTGGGATCTCATGACGCGCACGGGGCGGGTCCTGCAGTCGGTGGGCTTCGACGTGCGCGTGCCCACCGCGTCGTGGACCCGGCCGTCGCCGCGCCTGCGGCTCGAGGCCGCCGGCTCCGCCGGACCGGCCAAGGTGGGACCCAACCAGCTGTCGAAGGTCCGCTGGTCGGTGCTGTTCGACGACCTCGAGCTCGACGCCGCGGCCATAGCCCGCCTCACCGCCCAGGCGCGGCCCCTCGTTCAGGCCAAGGGTCGCTGGGTCGAGCTCGACCATGCGGACCTCGAGGCCGCAGCCAAGGCCCTGGCCGAGCAGAGCGGGTCGACCGAGCTGACCGGCGCCGCCATCCTGCGCCATGCCGTCGGCCTGGAGGAGGGTGCCCTCGCCGGGCCGGCGATCGTGGCCGGAAGCGGCTGGGCCGTCGACCTCGTCCGTGGCGCGAGCGACGAGCCGCCGGCGCCGCTCGGGCCCCCCGACGGCTTCGTGGGCAAGCTCCGGAGCTACCAGTCCGAGGCGCGGGGCTGGCTCGCATTCCTCGATCGGGTGGGGCTCGGCGGCTGCCTGGCCATGGACATGGGCCTGGGCAAGACCCCGACGATGCTCGCCCACCTGCTGGACACGCGCGGGCAGGGCCCGGTGCTCGTGATCGCGCCGCCGGCGGTCCTGGGCAACTGGGCAGCGGAGGCCAAGCGGTTCACGCCCGATCTGCGGGTCCAGGTCCACCACGGCGCCGCCCGGGCCGAGGCCGAGGAGGTCGCTGCGGTGGCCGGCGAGTCCGACGTGGTGCTCACCACCTACGGCACCGCGGTGCGGGACGTCGACGCACTGGCGACCATCGATTGGCACCGGGTGGTGCTCGACGAGGCGCAGGCGATCAAGAACCCCGCCAGCGAGGTGGCCCGCGAGCTGCGGCGGATCCCCGGCCAGTCGCGGCTGGCGCTGACCGGCACCCCGATCGAGAACGGGCTGGGCGACCTGTGGTCGATCCTCGACTACACCAACCCCGGGCTCGTGGGCCCCCGCCCGGCCTTCATCCAGCAGCTGTCGACGCCGCGCAACGGTTCCGGTGCGTCCGGTGAGGCCGCGCTGCGGGCCCTCAACGGCCTGCTCGTCTTCCGGCGCACCAAGGCCGAGCCGGAGATCGCCGCCGAGCTGCCCGACAAGATCGACGAGCTCGACCACTGCGGCATGACGTCCGAGCAGATCGGGCTCTACCAGGCCGTCCTTGACAACCTGCTGGGCGTCAACCTCGGCACCGACGACGGGCGCGCCCGCACCGGCCACGTGCTCGCCGCCATCACCGCCCTCAAGCAGATCTGCGATCACCCGGCGGCCTACCTCGACGACGACCAGGGCCCACTCGAGGGCCGGTCGGGCAAGCTCGCCCGCCTCGACGAGCTGGTCGACAACGTGTTCGCGGCCGGCGAACGGTTGCTGGTGTTCACGCACTTCGCCCGCTGGGGCGAGCGCCTGGCCGAGCACCTGAGCAAGCGAACCGCCGTACCGGTGGCCTGCTACCACGGTGGCCTGACGCGGGGCACCCGCGACCGCCTGGTCCGTGAGTTCCAGGAGGGGACGGGGCCCGGGGCCCTGGTGCTGTCGATCAAGGCCGGAGGGTCGGGGCTCAACCTCACCGCCGCCAACCATGTCGTGCTGTACGACCGTTGGTGGAACCCCGCGGTCGAGGACCAGGCCCGCGACCGGGCGTGGCGCATCGGCCAGGCCAACACGGTCATCAGCCACCGGCTTGTGTGCCCCGGCACGGTCGACGAGCAGGTGGAGGAGGTCGTGGCGGGGAAGCGCCGCATCGCCGACTTGGTGCTTCCGGCCAGCAGCTCGGTTGGCGACCTCACGCCCGACCAGCTGCGACAGGCCCTCGGTCTGCGGCGCGAGGCGCTGGTGGACGAGACCAGCGCCGACACCCTGGCCCACGACCAAGCGGCCGAGGCCGACAAGGATGACAAAGGCGACAAGGAGGCGGCGGCATGAGCACGCGTCGACGGCGCCGCTCGCACGGCGCGGCCTCCAAGGCGCAGGCCTACTGGGCCGACAACGGCTACGAGGCGGCCCCAAGCCCGCAGATCAGGCCCACGTCCGATCCGGGCGCCCTGCCGCGCTCGCTCGGCGAGCCGCCCCTGGCCCCCGCCGTGTCGCTGCACCACCTCGATGCCGTGTACGAGGAGGCGGTGCGGGCCGCCATCGCGCTGGCAGCCGCCAACGGGCTGGTCGCCGTGGACGTCGCCGACGGCGATCAGGGCTGAGCGCGCCGACACGGGGGTGGCAGTCCTCGCCGGCGGTTCCGGCGTTCGAATCTGACGGATCCTGGCGCCTCCGGACGCCGGTTCAGATGAGCCGGAGCTGGCTCGGGGCCGGGTCGGGCGCCACCGGCGGGCGGCCGGCAGGGCCCCGGCCGGTGTAGTGGCGTGGGTCGGTGCGCTCCGCCGGGAGCCCGCCGCAGCGCCGCACGAGCTCCTGCACCCGGGCCTCCAGGGCCTTCTGCTCGGCCTTGGGCGCGTAGGCACGGTCGCGGTAGCGGCGCCGGTAGTTCGGCAGGAGATGGGGATGGGAATCGGCGAGGCGGCCGAGGAACACCTCCTTGACCCCCGGGCGCAGGTGTAGGAGCACCGAGGAGATGGAACGGGCGCCGGCGCCGACGCATGCCCGCACCACCGCCTCGAGCTGTTCGGCGCCATCCGACAGCTCGGGCAGTACGGGGGCGACGAGCACGCCGGTGGGAACCCCGGCGGCGTTCAGCTGCTCGACGGCACGCACCCGGTGCGCCGGATGTGGGGTGCCCGGCTCGGTCGTACGCCAGACGGCCTCATCGAGCGTGCCGATCGACAGGTTGACGCGTACGTCGGTGCGCCGCGCCGCCTCGGCCAGCAGCTCGATGTCGCGGAGGACGAGTGTGGACTTGGTGAGGATGGAGAACGGGTTGGCATGCTGGGCCAGAGCCTCGACGATGCCCCGAGTGAGCCGGTACTTGCCCTCGGCACGCTGGTAGGGGTCGGTGTTGGTGCCCATCGCGATCAGCTCGCCCGCCCAGCGTCGGGGGTCGAGCTCCTGCTGCAGGCGCGACACGGCGTTGACCTTGACCACGATGCGGCGCTCGAAGTCACGATCGGCATCGAGGTCGAGGTAGGTGTGCGTGGGCCGCGCGAAGCAGTTGTGGCTGACGACACCGTTGGCGACGAAGTCGCCGGTGCCTGTGGTGATGTCGAACAGCTCACGCTCGCCGTCGAGCGGTTCGATGCCCACCACTCGCCGCCGGGCGCCGCCGCTTATGGTGGCGTCGGCGGGCCCGTCGACCGTGACGACGTGGCCGCTGCCGACGAAGTCGACGCCGAGCAGCGAGTGGTGCCGCGTGAGGTGCGGTCGCGGGCCCGATCCGAGGCCGGTGCGGGACACGTGCTTCCAGCCCCGGTCGGTCAGGAACCGGTGGTCACCGCTCGCGACGAGCACAGTGCCGTCGGCAAGGGTCACGCGGTACGCGGGCTTGGTGGTCGACCAGTGGTCGGTCACCGTCGTGGGGACGCAACGGCGGCGGGCGCCGTCGCGCACCGTGCCGGAGACCTCGTCTCCCGCGCGCACCTCGGCCAGGGCCTTGCTGCTCCCGTCGGCCATGAGGATCGGCGTTTCGCCCGCCAGGCAGTAGGTACACGCGTGGCTGCAGCCGCGGTACGCGTTGATCGTGTACCGGAAGCCGAACGGCGCCCCCGGCACCTCGTTGATGATCCGCTGGGCGCGCACATGCAGGAACTCCATGCCACGGAACTCGCCCCGGCCCGGTTCCCGCTCGAACACCGGCTCGTCGAACAGCGCCCCCTGCGCCTGTGGCCGATCGGCCTGACGCCACCGCAACTCCGTCACCTGCCCGACTATAGCGAACGTATGTACGCCTGCGAAAGCCCGTTTGGGCCGCGTTGCGCATGGCGGTGGCGCGGTGGCGCGGCCGGTCGTCGCGGTGAGCGGCGAAGCAGTGCCCACCGTCGTCCAGGTCGGGCCTCGGCGAGTGGGATCAGGTGGAGGCGACGAGGGTGTCCGCCGGCGCCAACAGGTCCCGCAACACGGCCTGGACGGCCACGAGCGGCTCGGTCGAGCGCTCGCCCTTGCCGATGACGATCGTGCCCTCGATCGAGGCGATGATCAGGGTCGCCAGGCGATGGGCCTCGGCGGGGGAGCGTCCCTCGGCCTCGAGGGCCGCGGCGAACCGGTCGATCCATCCGCGGAGGGCCCGCCCGGTGGCCGCAGCCAGGGCATCGTGGGCCGCTGCGGCGTCGAGCGCGACCGTGGCCACCGCGCAGCCCTCGCAGAAGTCGGTGCGGTCGAGGTGCTCGATGTACTCGTCGAAGAAGGTCGCCACGGCCTCGCCGACCGTATCGGCCGCGGCCAGTCCGTTCTCGAGCCTCCGCGTCACACGCGCGGCGAAGTAGTCGACGGCAGCGGCGGCCAACTCCTCCTTGCCGCCTGGGAAGTGGAAGTACATCGAGCCCTTGGGAGCCTGGGCCTCGGCCATGACCTGATTTAGCCCGGTCGCCCCGTAGCCCTGCTTGCGCAGGAGGCGGCTGGTGGTGCGGATCAGGCGATCTCGTGTGTCGGATGCCACACGCAGAGCATACAACTATCCCGACCGGTCTATTGACTATGACGACTGGTCTAATTACGTTCGATCCATGCGGCTACGAGCATCGGGAGCCGGGGACCTGGAAGCCTTGCGGGCCTTCATCGCTCGCTGCTCCCCCGAAACGCTGTATCGGCGGTTCCATGGAACCGGCCCTCGGGCCATCGATCGGGAGCTCGTCCGGATCGCCTCGCCAGCCGACGACCACCGGTCCTGGGTCGTGGTCGACGGGGGCGACGTCCGAGGCACGGCGAGCCTGGCGCGGTCGCGTTCCGGTGCCACCGAGATGGCGGTGCTGGTGGAGGACAGGTGGTTCCGGCAGGGGATCGGACGGGCGCTGATCGGTGCCCTCATGGCGCACGCCGAGCTCGCCGGGCTCGAAACGATCACGGCCTCGGTCCAGGCCGACAACGAACGGGCGGTGCGATTCATCAAGGCCGTAGCCCCCCAGGCGAGCATCCGGTTCGTGGGCGGTGCCGAGCTCGAGGTGCAGCTACGTGTTGCCGCGGTGGCGTCGGGCCTGGTCGCGGCGGCGAGCCTCACACGGGAGGCAGCGTGAGGGCCCGACGCCGCCCGGACGTGGCCCTGCTGGCCGGGGTTCCCCCCTTCGACCGGTACGCGCGCACGTCCCTGGCACCGCTCATTCCCCACGCCGACCGCCTTTCGATCGCCGACGGCACCGTCGTCGTCCATGAGGGCCAGCGTGCCCGGGAGCTCGTCATCGTCGTCGCCGGGGCGCTGCTCGCCACCCGCGCGGGACGCCCGGTCGGCGCGCTGGGCCCTGGCACCTGGATCGGCGCTCAGGAACTCCTCGCCGGCGGGGCACACGAATGCACGTTGGTGGCCGCCGAGGGCCTGGACGTACTCGTGCTCAACGGGCCTGCGTACCGCTGGGCGGTCCAGACGCTGCCGGGGCTGGCCGACGTGCCGGTGCTCGACCTGCGTCGGGTGGAGGCGGCGCTCGACCGGCAGGCTACGTTCACGGGGTGACCGAAGCGGGCGCCGTCCGGGCGGACACCAGCGGAACCCGGCAGGTGCAGGCCGACAAGGCCGCACGGTTCCTTGCGCTCCACGGCGGCCCGGCCCCGCTCCTCATGCCCAACCCCTGGGACGCGGGGTCGGCCAAGCTGCTCGCGTCGCTCGGGTTCGACGCGCTGGCCACGACCAGCAGCGGCTTCGCCGCCACCCTCGGCCGGCTGGACGGCTCGGTCGATCGCGAGGAAGCGCTGGCGCACGCCGCATCGATCGTCGCCGCCACCGAGCTGCCGCTGTCGGCCGACCTCGAGAACTGCTTCGCCGACGATCCCGCCGGCGTCGCCACGACCGTCCGCCTGGCGCTGGACACCGGGCTGGCCGGGTGCTCGGTCGAGGACTTCGGCCGCCGTCCGGACGCCCATATCTATGACGCCGGCCTGGCCACAGAGCGCGTGGCGGCGGCCGCCGAGGCTGCCCACGCTGGGCCGGTCCACTTCGTGCTCACGGCGCGCGCCGAGAACCACATCCGCGGCCACCCGGACTTTGCCGACACCATCGCCCGGCTGCAGGCTTACCAGGAGGCCGGCGCCGACGTGCTGTTCGCTCCCGGGGTGATCGACATCGACGACGTCCGCCAGCTCGTGGCCTCTGTCGACCGGCCCGTCAACGTGCTCCCCGGTCCCGGTGCGCCGACGGTGGCCGAGCTCGGCGAGGTGGGGGTCAGGCGGATCTCGGTGGGCGGTGCGTTCGCCTTCGCCGCGCTGGCCGGCGTCGTCGACGCCGCCCGCGAGCTGCGTGACCAGGGCACCTACGCGTTCCGTGAACGATCCCGCGTCGGGCTGGCGGCGGCACGTGAGGCGTTCGCCGACACGGAGACGAGCGGTTCATGACCGACCGCGCGAGCGCGACCCTGGCCATCATCGACGACCTGGAGGCCGAGCAGGAGCGGCTGGAGGCGGTCCTCGACGGGCTCGATGACGCCGACTGGCTATCGCCGTCGGCGGCAGAGGGTTGGAGCGTGGCCGACGTCGTCCTGCACCTGGCGCAGACCGAGGACGCGGTCGTCTGGTTGGCCACCGGCGGCGACACGCTCGATCGCCCGCGCTTCGAGGCGCCGGGCGTCGACGACGCCGCCGAGCGGATGGTCCAGGCCGAGCGCGCCGAGCCCGCGGTCGTGTTCGAGCGCTGGAAGGCGGGCCGCCGGGCGGCGCTGGCGGCGCTGCGTGGCGCCGACCCGGAACAGCCGATCCCGTGGGTGACCAACTCCCTCAAGCCCGCAACGCTGGCCACGACCCGGCTGGCCGAGCATTGGGCGCACGGTCTGGACATCACCGGCCCACTCGGTGCGCCGTTCCCCGACACCGATCGGCTGCGCCACATCGCCTGGCTCGCCCATGGCACGTTGCCCTACGCCTTCGCGTTGGCCGGCGATGAGGCCCACCCCGTGCATTGCGATCTGACCGGGCCGGGGGGCGACACCTGGCGCTACGGCCCGGTGGACGCCGACTCCGCGATCACGGGTACGGCGGGCGCCTTCTGCCGCGTCGGCGCACAACGCCTGGCGCCCGACGACTCGGGCCTGGTGGCCACCGGACCCCATGGCGAGGCCGCACTGCACGTGCTGCGGACCTACGCCGGCTGATCCCGACCGTCAGGCGGTCACAGGCTGAGCGGCTTTATCGGCGCGGCGACGAGCGCCGGGTCGGCGCGCCAGTCGACGCCGGGAACGTCGACGTAGAGCTCGATCTCGTTGCCGTCGGGGTCCGCGATGTAGAGGCTGTGGGTGACCGTGTGGTCGCTGGCGCCGAGGACGGGGGTTCCGGCCTCCCGCAGCCGGTCGAGCGCGTCCCGCAGCTCCTCGTCGGAGTCACCCACCTTGAGGCCGAAGTGGTAGAGGCCCACGCGGCGGCCCGCGGGCTGGGAGGCGGCGTCGGGCCCGACCTCGATGAGCAGCAGCTCGTGATGCGTGCGGTTCGATGGTGCCGAGAACGCGGCTATCGGGGCCGGGAGCGGCGACGATCCGTCGGCGCCGGGGACGATCTGCCGCCAGCCGAGAACCTCGCGATAGAAGGCGGAGGATCGCTCGATGTCGCGCACGTACAGGACGATGTGTCCGAGTTCCTTGATCTCCATGGGGCGCTCCTCGTCCCTAGATCCCGACCGGGTGCCACACGGTCTTGGTCTCGAGGAAGGCCCGCAGGCGGTCGAGACCGGGGTCGGCGGACCAGTCGGGATCCCGGTCGCCGGCGTCCGCCGCTGGCCGCACGACCCGCTTGAGGTTCTCGGCTGCGGCCCTCTCAAGCTCGGTCGCCAGCTCCGGGTCGCCGATGCCGGTCAGGTCGATGGCGTTGACGTCCATGTGAGAGGCCAGCCACGGGGCGATCTCGGCCGGGCGCCCGGTGAGCAGGTTGACGACACCGCCGGGCAGGTCGGACGTGGCAAGCACCTCCGCCAGCGTGATGGCCGGCAGCGGCGCCTTCTCCGACGCCACCACCACGGCCGTGTTCCCGGTGACGATCACCGGCGCCACCACCGACACGAGCCCGAGGAGGGACGACGCCGGGGGAGCTATGAGCGCCACCACGCCGGTGGGCTCAGGGACCGAGAAGTCGAAATACGGCCCCGCCACCGGGTTGGACGATCCCTGCACCTGGTGCACCTTGTCGCTCCAGCCGGCATACCAGACCCAGCGGTCGACGGCTGCGTCGACGACCGCCTCGGCGTCACGCCGCTTCAGTTCCTCGCCGGCGCCCACCTCGTGGACGAACTGCGACCGCCGGCCCTCCAGCATCTCGGCCACCCGGTAGAGCACCTGCCCCCGGTTGTAGGCGGTGGCGGAGGACCAGCCCGGGAACGCCTTGCGGGCGGCGACCACGGCGTCGCGGGCGTCCTTGCGTGACGCCAGCGCGGCGTTGGCGAGGAACCGCTCCCCGTCGGCCGAGCGGACCTCGTAGCTGCGGCCCGACTCCGACCGGGGGAACGACCCGCCGACGAAGAGCTTGTAGGTCTTGCGGACCTCGAGTCGGCCGTTGCCATCAGGCATCGAGGTACGCCCCCAGGCCATGGCGGCCGCCCTCGCGGCCGTACCCCGATTCCTTGTAGCCGCCGAACGGGCTCGTGGGATCGAAGCGGTTGAACGTGTTCGCCCACACCACCCCCGCCCGCAGCTTCTGCGCCATCCACAGGATGCGGCTGCCCTTGTCGGTCCACACACCCGCCGAGAGCCCGTAGGGGGTGTTGTTGGCCTTCTCGATCGCCTCCGTGGGGGTGCGGAAGGTGAGGACCGACAGCACAGGTCCGAAGATCTCCTCGCGGG
Source organism: uncultured bacterium (assembly GCA_963756425.1). Classification (GTDB taxonomy): domain Bacteria; phylum Actinomycetota; class Acidimicrobiia; order Acidimicrobiales; family VFJN01; genus DASQUK01. The sequence continues at coordinate 81,288 of CAVWNW010000011.1, forward strand.
CGATGCGGTGTGACTGCGAGACGCCCGTGAACACCGTGGGCGGGAACCAGAAGCCGCGCTCGGGCAGCTCGCAAGGCGGCGACCAGCGCTCCGCGCCCTCGGTCTCGCCCACCTCGGACAGCATGCGGATCTTGTCGAGCTGCTCTGCGCTGTTGATCGCACCGATGTCGGTGTTCTTGTCGAGCGGGTCGCCGAGGCGCAGCGTGGTGAGGCGGCGCTTGAGTCCGGCCAGCAGCTCGTCGGCCACCGACTCCTGCACCAGCAGCCGGCTGCCCGCACAGCACACGTGGCCCTGGTTGAAGAAGATGCCGTTGACGATGCCCTCGACCGCCTGGTCGAGCGGGGCGTCGTCGAACACGACGTTGGCGGCCTTGCCCCCGAGCTCGAGGGTGACCTTCTTGCGGGTGCCGGCCACCGACCGGGCGATCTGGCGGCCGACCTCGGTCGACCCCGTGAACGCCACCTTGTCGACGCCGGGGTGCTCGACCAGCGTCCGGCCGGTGTCGCCGGCCCCGGTGATGATGTTCACGACGCCGGGGGGCAGGTCGGCCTGCTGGCAGATGTCGACGAACGCCAGCGCGGTCAGGGGTGTCGTCTCGGCGGGCTTGAGCACGACGGTGTTGCCACACGCCAGCGCGGGGGCGATCTTCCACGCCAGCATCAGCAGCGGGAAGTTCCAGGGGATGACCTGCGCTGCGACGCCCAGGGGCCGGGGATCGGGGCCGAAGCCGGCGTAGTCGAGCTTGTCGGCCCAGCCGGCGTAGTAGAAGAAGTGGGCGGCCACCAGGGGAACGTCCACGTCACGGCTCTCACGGATGGGCTTGCCGTTGTCGATGGACTCGAGCACCGCCAGTTCCCGCGAGCGCTCCTGAACGAGCCGGGCCAGCCGGTAGAGGTACTTGCCGCGGTCGCGGCCGCTCATCCGGGACCAGGCGCCGTCGTAGGCGGCGCGGGCGGCGTCGACGGCCCGCTGGACGTCCTGGGGTCCCGCCGCCACGACCTCGGCCAGCACCTCTTCGGTCGCCGGGTTGACGGTCTTGAAGCGGGTTCCATCGACGGGGTCGACCATCTCGCCGCCGATGAACAGGCCGTACGACGGCTGGATGTCGACGATCGAGCGGGATTCGGGGGCGGGGGCGTAGTCAAAAGGTGGCATGGTCGTGGCCCGGTCAGTCGAGGGTGAAGTAGTCGGGCCCGGCGTAATGGCCGGTGGCGAGCTTCTGGCGTTGCATGAGCAGGTCGTTGAGCAGGCTGGAGGCACCGAAGCGGAACCAGTCGGGGCTGAGCCAGTCGTCTCCTGCCACCTCGTTGACCACCACCAGGTAGCGCACGGCGTCCTTCGCGGCCCGGATCCCGCCGGCGGCCTTGACCCCGACCTGGCGCCCGGTCTGGTTGCGGAAGTCGCGCGTCGCCTCGAGCATCACCAGCGTGACCGGCAGCGTGGCGGCGGGCGAGACCTTGCCGGTGGAGGTCTTGATGAAGTCTCCGCCCGCCAGCATGGCCAACCATGACGCCCGGCGGACGTTGTCGTAGGTGGCCAGCTCGCCGGTCTCCAGGATCACCTTGAGGTGGGCATCGCCGCTGGCCTGCTTGGTGGCGACGATCTCGTCGTACACGTCGAGATAGCGCCCAGCGAGGAATGCGCCCCGGTCGATGACCATGTCGATCTCGTCGGCGCCGGCGGCGACGGCGGCCTTGGTGTCGGCGAGCTTCACGTCGAGCGGGGCTCGGCCCGAGGGGAACGCAGTGGCGACGGCGGCGATGTGGATGCCGGATCCCGCGAGCGCGTCGACCGCGGTGGGCACGAGGTCGCCGTAGATGCAGATGGCGGCCACCGGCGGGCACGACGGGTCGGTGGGGTCGGGCTGGCGCCCCTTGGCGCACAAGGCGCGGACCTTGCCCGGGGTGTCCTGGCCCTCGAGCGTGGTGAGATCCACCATCCGTATCGCCAGGTCGAGAGCGAACGCCTTGGCCGTGGTCTTGATGGAGCGTGTGGCGAGCATGGCGGCCCGTGCCTCGGCGCCGACCTGGTCGACACCGGGGAGGCCGTGGAGGAAGCGCCGCAGGGTGTCGTTGCTGGCGGTGACGTCGGCCAAGCCCGCCGGAACGGTGACGGTCACGAGTAAACCTCGTAACCGGCCGACCGCGCGACGGCTAGGGAGCCGGTCGGCGATGGGGTGCGGGGGCGCAGCCCCCGAGGGGACACGGTCACGAGGAGACCTCGTAACCGGCCGACCGCACGACGGCTAGGGAGCCGGTCGGCGATGGGGTGCGGGGGCGCAGCCCCCGAGGGGACACGGTCACGAGGAGACCTCGTAACCGGCCGACCGCGCGACGGCTAGGGAGCCGGTCGGCGATGGGGTGCGGGGGCGCAGCCCCCGAGGGGACACGGTCACACGTTCAGGCTACTGCCGGGTGGTCGGGGCGTCGCCTGGGGTCCGTGGCGCAGCAACCGAACGGCGCTAGCGGCCGACGGCTGAGTGACACCGCCGGCTGGGGCATGATGGCGCACCGTGCGGGGAGCCTGGGACCTGATCGTTGCCTGCAAGGGAAGTGTGGTCGTGGCCTGGCGGCGCGGCCGCATGCGGGCGAGCGTCGCCGGCCTGCTCGTCGCCGCGGCGATGGTGGGCGCCGTCGGAGGGCTGTCGCTTCTCGCCATCGGTCTGGCGGACGACGGCACCGGCGACGACGCCGCCGCGCCGATCGACGACCGCACGAGGCCCGACCGCCGTGAGGCGGACGGCGGGGCGTCCGATGCGCGTGGCACCGCTCCTGCGGCGCGGCGGCAGCTGCCCGGCTCGCGGGGACCGGATTCGGCGGAGGCCGCCGGTGCCTGGTCTGTTCGCGATCGCGCACCGGGCCCCGGCGCCGCGGTGGGTGCTGAGCGCTCGGGTGCGTTTCGAGTGAGGAGCGGCACCGGCACCAACGGATCGCCCGGTGGCACGAGCGGGACCACGACGGCGGGACCGAACCGTGGCGGGTCGCCCGGCCCGTCGATCACGGCCACAAGCGCGCCGGCGCCATCGCTGCCTCCCGGGGGCACCACCACGACGACCAGCGGCGCCGAGGCGCCGCCGTCCGACGAAGACTCGGGCGCCGGGGACGCCGGGGGGCTCGGCGGACTCCTGGGGGGCGTGCTCGAGGTTCTGCGGCTCGGCTAGCGCGTCGTTCCCGGGTCGACTGATTCCACGCGCAGGTCGCTGTAGGGCGCGCCTGGCTGGCATCCGACACGCCGATCAGCGTCGAAACAGGGACATGAGGCCACGACACTTCCTCGCCCGCATCGCGGCGTTCGTGACGGTGGCGGCGGCCATCGCGATGCTCCTCGGGCCCGCACCCGCCGATGCGGCCGAATCGGACGGGTCCGCCATTGTCCAGCAGCCGGGCAGCCGGGTGGACGGCTGGGCCAACCGGGACGTCGACATCGGTGCGTTTGCCTGGTCGTCCGTAGCGGAGGAACTCGGCTCCCGGCTTGACGGCTGGGACACCCCGGACATGGACCTCAACCCGACTGACCTGTGGGAGGCCATGGCCTTCGGGATCGGCAGCATCCTGGACGGCTGGGGCAATCGGGACATGGATATCGGGGCCTTCTAACCACAGGCCTCATGAGTTTGGCGGTGGCGGCCATAGCCCAAGCGGTCCTGTCGACGGTCCGGTGCGACTCCGGCCGGTTGCGGGCGAGGCTGCGCGGGAGAACGGTGAAGGGCGTCGGCCGTCTCTGGCCATACACGCCGTTACCGTGACGTCGCCCGCGAACTGAATCGGTCAGACTCGCAATGGGAGTCAGGCGGTTGCGAGCTCGGGCCTCTCGCCCAGAGTGCCGTGCGGTGACCGGCGCGAGGTGCCGGGGGAGACGCCGACCGTGCGCTTGAAGGCCCGGCTGAACGCCGCTTCGGATTCGTAGCCCAGGCGGGCTGCGAGCTCCGCCACGGCGACGTCGTCCTGTTGCAGCCAGTCGAGCGCGACCTGCATCCGCCACCGGGTCACGTACCGCATCACCGGCTCGCCCACCAGTTCCGTGAACCGGGCCGCGAACGCCGACCGCGACATGGCCGTCTCTCGCGCCAGCGACGCCACCGACCAGGGCTGGGCCGGATCGCGGTGCACGAGCGACATGGCCCAGCCGATCCGGGGGTCCTGCAACGCTCCCAGCCAGCCGCTCTGCCCCGCCGGGTCGCTGACGATCCACGAGCGGATGGCCTGGATGACAAGGATGTCCGACAGCCGCGTGATCACGGCCTCGCCCCCGGGCCGCAGCTCCCGTCCCTCGGCGGCGATGAGTCGGAGCGTGCTCTGCATCCAGTCGGCCTCCGGCGACGATGACCCCGGTGACCCCTCGATGACGATCGCGCGGGGCAGCAGCGCGACCAGGCTGCGGGCTGCGGCGTGGGCGAAGCGGACGGTGCCGCACACGATGCTCGTGTGCTCCCCATCGCCGCCGTAGCGCAGGATCGCGTAGCGGTCACTGGCGTAGTCGTAGTCCAGCCCATCGACCCGCGGTGCCCGAGCCCCGTGCTCGCTGACCAACAGGTGGCCCTGGCCGTGCGGCACCAGGCCGAAGTCCCCTGGCTGCAGCTGCCGGGGCTCCTCGCCGTCGACTTCGAGCCAGCAGCGCCCGGCGTTCACGACGTGGAACCACATCGACTCGGGCTCGGGCGGCAGGTACAGCCCCCAAGGAGCGGTCAGCTCGGACCGGCAGTAGAAGGTGCCCGACATGCGGAGGAAGTGCAGGGCTTCGCCCAGCGGATCGGGTGTGCTCCAGGGGTCCTCACCTCGCATGCGGACCAGTCTTGCCGTCTCCGACGCGAGCGTCCACGGACCCTGGACGAACGGACATGAATCGGCGACGGACGAGGATTGTTACACCCGATCGGCCCCCTCAGAGTGGACGGCAGGTACATCACCCGATCACGAGAGGATCCACCATGACCGAGAATCCACACGACGAAAGGCCGACAATGGTGCTCGGTGGCACGGGCAAGACGGGTCGGCGGGTCGCCGCCGGGCTCAGCGCACGCGGTTTCCCCGTGCGGGTCGGCTCCCGCTCGGGACAGCCGCCCTTCGACTGGACCGACCAGTCCACCTGGGCGAGGGCGCTGCAAGGCGCGAGGGCGGCATACATCCCGTTCCCGGACCTGGTCATTGCCCAGGCAACCAAGGCCGCGCGGGCGTTCGCCGAGCTCGCGATCGACCAAGGCGTCACCCGCCTGGTGCTGCTGACCGGCCGAGGCGAGGACGAGGCCCAGCGGGGCGAGCGCGAGGTCCAGGCCACCGGGGCCGACGTGACCGTCGTGCGCTGCTCCTGGTTCATGCAGATGTTCAGCGAGGACTTTCTGCTGGACTCGATCCGGGCCGGCGAGGTGGTGCTCCCGGCCGTCGACACCCAGCTCGACCCGTTCATCGACGCCGACGACATCGCCGACGTCGCCGTGGCGGCGCTCACCGAGCCCGGCCACGTGGGGCAGGTCTACGAGCTGACCGGCCCGCGGTTGCTGAGCTTCCCCGAGGCCATCGCCGAGATCGCCGAGGCGACGGGCCGGGACATCACCTATGTGCCGGTGCCGGTGGAGGACTACGCCGCCGCTGCCGCCGAGCAGGGCGTCCCCGCCGAGCTCGTCGACTTCCTGGCCTACTTGTTCAGCGACGTCCTCGGCAACAGCGCCCATGTCACCGATGGTGTGCAGCGAGGTGCGGGCCGGCCGGCCCGTGACTTCACCGACTACGCCACCCGCGCCGCCGCCACCGGCACCTGGACGAAGGCGGCGGACGGATGATCGACCACAGCGTCCGCACCCCAGTGACCGAGCGGGCTCGGTCTGCCGGTCACCGCCTCGACGGTGACCGGTGGACCGGGCTCGTGCTTGGCGCCGCGCTGGTGGCGATGATCCTGGTCGCCGGCCTGATCTACACGTTCTCGGTGGCGGTCATGCCCAACCTGGCGGGCGCCGACGACCGCACCTTCGTGGCAACCATGCAGCGGTTCAACGACAACCCGGTGTTCCAGCTCAGCTTCACCGCGGCGCTGGTGCTGATTGCGCTGGCCGCCGTGCTGCAGCGACGCCACGGGTCGCGAGTCGCCTTGCGCTGGACCATCGCTGCGCTGGTGCTCTACGGGATCGTCGTCGCCGTGACCTTCGGCATCAACATCCCGCTCAACGACGAGCTCGACCGCGCCGGCGACCCCGACCGCATCGCCGACCTCGCCCACGTCCGCGATCGGTTCGAGGGACCATGGGTGGCCGCCAACGTCGTGCGCACCATCCTCTCCACCGCCGCGGTCGCCGCCCTCGCCCGAGCCATGTTCCTGCTCGGACGCAGCATGGCCGTTCCAGGGCGCTCCGGCGACCCGGCGAGCTAGGCATAGCCATAGCTACGTCGAGGACGAGGACGCAGCCAGCGGCCATGACGAAGAGAGCGCGTCGCCTAGAGCGCTTCGGCCCGCAGCGCCGAGAAGCCGGGCTTGATCGTGCCTTCGATGATCCGCAGTCGCTGATCGAATGGCCAGAACGACGACTTCATGGCGTTGATGGTGAGCCACTGGATCTCGTCCCAGCCGTAGTCGAACGCCTCGACGAGCTTGTACAGCTCGTCGCTGAGCGTGATGTCGGACATCAGCCGGTTGTCGGTGTTGACCGTCACCCGGAAGCGCAGCGCCGCCAGCAAGCCGATCGGGTGCTCAGCGATCGACGGGGCGACACCGGTGTGCACGTTGGATGTGGGGCACATCTCCAGTGGCACCCGCCGGTCACGGACGAACGCGGCCAGCCGGCCCAGCGTCGCCCGGCCCTCGTCGTCGACGGCGATGTCGTCGACGATCCGCACGCCGTGCCCCAACCGCTCGGCACCGCACAGCTGGAGTGCCTCCCAGATCGAAGGCAGGCCGAAGGCCTCGCCGGCGTGGATAGTGATGTGGCTGTTGGCCTTGGCGATCTCCTGGAAGGCGGCCAGGTGGCGCGTGGGAGGGTTGCCCGCCTCGCTGCCTGCGATGTCGAATCCGACGACGCCGGCGTCGCGGTGCCGCAGTGCCAGCTCCGCGATCTCGCTGGAGTTGGCGGCGTGACGCATGGCCGTCGCCAGCGTGCCGATGGTGATGCCTCGGCCGGCGCTGCCGAGCCGGAACCCCTCGAGCACGGCCTCGACCACTTCGTCCAGCGTCAGCCCGCCCTGGATGTGCTGCTCGGGCGCGAAGCGCACCTCTGCGTAGACGACACCGTCGTCAGCTAGGTCCTCGGCGCACTCCGCCGCCACCCGCTGCAGGGCGTCCTTGGTCTGCATGACGCCGGTCGTGTGCTCGAAGGTCTCGAGGTACAGGTCGAGGTCGTGGCGGTAGGCGCCCTCGGTGAACCACCGTGCCAGCTCGCCGGCGTCGGTGGTGGGCAGCGTGTGGCCCACCTCGCGGGCGAGCTCGATGGCCGTGGTGGGCCGGAGCCCGCCATCGAGGTGGTCGTGCAGGAGCACCTTGGGGGCTCGCCGGACCTGATCGAGACTGGGTAGTGCCGCCATGGAGGAACGCTATCGCCCGTCGTCCTCCAACCACTCAGGCGATGCGATCGACGATCAGCGGGCGGGGGTCCGGCGGCTCGGACCCCACTTCGATGGCGCCATCGAGCGCAGCGAGGGCGCCATCGAGCCGAGCGGTGTCGTCGACGTGGAGGACGAGCACTGGCTCGCCGGCCTCCACCGCGTCCCCCGGCTTGCGGAGGCACACCGCTCCCGCCGTGGGGGAGACCGGGTCCTCCTTGCGAGACCGCCCGGCGCCCAGGCGCCACACGGCCTCGCCGACAGCCCGCGCGTCGAGGCGGCGCAGGTAGCCGGCCGCTGGCGCCGGCACCTGGTGCGTCACCGTGGCGACGGGCAAGGGTGCGTCGGGGTCGCCGCCTTGGGCGCGGATCATGGTGTCCCACACCGCGTGTGCCCGCCCGTCGGCCAGCGCCTTCGCCGGGTCGGCGTCGATGCCGGCGAGCGCCAGCATCTCGCGGGCCAGCGCCAGTGTTACCTCGACCAGGTCGGGCGGTCCGCCGCCCTGCAGGACCTCGACGGCCTCCGCCACCTCCAGGCCATTGCCGCAGGCGCGGCCCAGGGGGGCATCCATGTCGGTGATCAGCGCCACGGTGCGCACGCCGTAATCCCGGCCCAACGCCACCATCGTCTCGGCGAGCCGCCGGGCCCGCTCCGGCTCGGGGAGGAAGGCTCCCGAGCCGATCTTGACGTCCAGGACCAGAGCCCCGGTGCCCTCGGCGATCTTCTTGCACATGATCGAGCTGGCGATGAGCGGGATCGAGTCGACAGTGGCGGTGACGTCGCGCAGGGCGTACAGCTTGCGGTCCGCCGGGCACAACGTCTCGCTGGCGGCGGAGATCACAGCCCCGACATCGCGCAGCTGGGCGACCATCCGGTCATTCGGGAGCGTGGCCTGCCATCCGGGGATGGCCTCGAGCTTGTCGAGCGTGCCGCCGGTGTGGCCGAGCGCACGCCCGGAGAGCTGCGGAACGGCGGCACCGCAGGCCGCCGCCAGCGGTACCAGCGGCAGCGACACCTTGTCGCCTACGCCGCCCGTCGAGTGCTTGTCGACCGTGGGGCGGGGCACCGACGACAGGTCGATGCGCTCGCCGGAGTCGATCATCGCCTGGGTCCACGACGCCAGCTCGTCGGGTTCCATGCCCCGGAGCAGGATGGCCATGCACAGCGCCGCCGCCTGCTCGTCGGCCACGCTGCCATTGGCGTAGCCGTGGATGAAGAACCACACCTGCTCGTCGGAGAGCGGGCCGCCGTCGCGCTTGGTGCGGATGACATCGAGTATGTCGGTGGCCACTACTCGAGGTCCTCGGGGCCGAACGCGCCCGGAAGCCACTCGGCCATGCGCATCTCGTTGACGACCAGCTCGGATCCACCGGCCTCGTAGAGCAGCTGCCGGCAGCGACCGCACGGCGACAGGGGGCGGCCGTCAGGATCCGACACCGCCACCGCGACCAGCCGACCGCCACCGCCCGCATGCACGGCGGAGACGAGCCCGCACTCCGCGCACAGCGTGAGCCCGTAGGAGGCGTTCTCGACGTTGCAGCCGACGACGACGCGTCCGTCGTCGGTGAGCCCGGCGGCGCCGACCCGGAAGTTCGAGTAGGGGGCGTAGGCCCGCTGCGCCGCCTCCCTGGCGGCCGCGCGCAGGGCGTCCCAGTCGACCGGAGGTCCGGCGGGCACGGCGGGGCTCACTCGACGGCGTAGACCTGGCCGTCGGCCGCTGGCGGGCGCGACCGGCCCACCAGTCCGGCGACCACGATGATCGTGACGATGTAGGGCAGCATCAGCAGGAACTCGGACGGAATAGGCGTGTCGAGCACGGCCAGCCGGTTCTGCAGCTCCTCGGCGAACGCGAAGACCAGGGCGGCGATGAACGCCCCCACGGGATGCCAGCGCCCGAAGATGAGGGCGGCCAGGGCGATGAATCCCCGGCCCGCGGTCATGTTCTCGTCGAAGCTGCTCACCGCGTCCAGCGTGAACCACGTGCCACCCAGGCCGGCGACCGCACCGCCGAGCATCACCGCCCGGTAGCGCGTGCGGAGCACGTTGATGCCCACCGTGTCCGCGGCCCGGGGATGCTCACCGACGGAACGGACGCGCAGCCCCCACCGCGTCCGGAACAGCGCCCACCACAAACCAAACACCAGCAAGAACAGCAGGTACACGTAGATCGTGTTGTCGAACAGCAGCGGTCCGAGGAACGGGATGCGGTCGAGGCCGGGGATGCCGAACGCCCGAAACGAGCCGGGCTCGTTGAGGTTGGGGTACTCGACGAGCACACGAGCCGTCAGGTAGCTGGTCATGCCCAGGGCGAAGAAGTTGATCACCGTGCCGCCGATGATCTGGTCGACTCGGTAGCGGATCGACATCACGCCGAGGAACGCCCCCAGGAGCACCCCGGTGGCGACCCCGCTGAGCAGCCCCACCCACGTGTTGTTGGCCGCACTCGCCGTAATCGCGGCCGTGAACGCCCCCGTGAGCAGCATGCCCTCGATGCCGATGTTGATGATGCCGGACCGCTCGCAGAGCAGTCCCGCGAGGGCCCCGAGCGCCAGCGGGATACACCGGCGCAGCGTGCCGTCGAGCAGTCCGAGGATGCTGATGTCGTCGCCGCGTGCCGCCCACGCAAGCAATGCGACGATGAAAAGGGCGAGCCCGATACCGAAAACGAGGTAGACGCGTGTGCGCAGCACGCCCGCGACCAGGAGCGTGCCGAGCACCATGATCACGATGCCGAGCACTATGGCCGTCGTCCTGGCCGGCAGGGTGAGGTCGGGGATCTGTACGGCGTCGGATTCGCGGCTGAACACGAACGTGAAGTCGAGTCCCGACGCACTGCCCAGCCCGAACGCCACGAGCGCGACAAGGCCGAGCACCAGCATGGCGATGCCGAAACCGATCCGCCGATGGCGCAACGGATCGGCCGTCTCGAGCCAAGGCTCCGCCTCCGGCGACGGCGCGAGGGGCTCGGTGAGGATCGCCATGGCTACGCGCCCCAGCTCGTCGTGAACGTCTGGCCCGCGCCCCGGCCGGCGCGGATGCGGTAGATGCCCCGCACGAGCGCCGGTGCGGCAACGAACAGGATGATCAACGCCTGGATGACGACGATGATGTCGACCGGTGTCGACGTCGCCGCCTGCATGCCGGTGGCCCCCGACCGGAACACGCCGAACAGGAAGGCGGCGCCGAGCACACCCACCGGGCTGGCGCGGCCCAGAAGGGCAACGGCGATGGCGTCGAAACCGATGAAGGAGTAGTAGCCGCCCGTGAGGCTGAAGCTGGGTCGGCCCAGAATGTTGGATGTGCCCGCTAGCCCCGACAGGCCCCCGGCGATGAGCATGGCCAGGAGGTACGTGCCGCCGACCGCCATGCCCGCGTAGCGGGATGCGAACGGGTTGGCCCCGACCGCGCGCATCCGAAAGCCCACGGTCGACCGGTCGAGCAACCACCACACGACCACAGCCGCACCGAGGGCCAGGAACAACCCCGCGTGCACCGTGATGTCGCCGAGACTGACGTCGGGGAGGCGCGCCGACTCGACCACGGGCTTGGAGATGGGGTCCTCGCGGCCCGGCCGTTGGAATGCGTCGGTTCGTAGCGCGTAGGCGAGCAGCAGGAACGAGATGTAGTTGAGCATGATCGTGGTAATCACCTCGTGGGCGCCGGTGCGCGCCTTGAGGAAGCCGGCGATGCCACCCCAGAGGGCGCCGCCCACGAAGCCGGCGATAACCGCCACCACCACGTGCAGGACACGCGGCAGGTCCCAGGTGAATCCCACCCAACCGGCGCACATGGCGCCGACCACGAGCTGGCCCGGCCCGCCGATGTTGAACAACCCGGCGCGGAATGCGAGCGCCACCGACAAACCGGCAAGCGCCAGCGGCGTGGCCTCGACCAGCGTGCGGCCGATGGCCGCCTGCGTTCCCAGGGAGCTCGTGTACAGACCCTTGTAGGAGTCGTAGACGACGTCCCACGAATCCGACAGCGTCTGACCCGGATGGCTGAAGAAGCCGCCCCAGGAGTCGAGGGTGTCGGGATCGGAGAAGACGATGACCAGCCCACCCAACGCCAGCGCCGTCACCAAGGCCAACACGGGCACCACCAGGCTGCTCGCCAGCGAACCCAGCCACGCCGCCGGCCCCGGCCTCCCAGCCGTGGACGGCGCGCCGGCGCCGTCGCCCGCCGGCCCCGGCGGCGCGGGAACGTCCGTCACGGTCATGTGACCGTCACCTCCTCCTCAGCGGGGATCTCGACCTCGGCCGCCTCCTCGACGGCGCCGGCCATGAGCAGGCCGATGCGTTCGCGGCTGGCCTCCTCGCGGTCGAGGACCCCGACGATCCGTCCCCGGTAGATCACGACGACGCGGTCGGCGAGCGCCAGCACCTCGTCCAGCTCTGAGGAATTCAGAAGGACGCCGATCCCCTCGTCCCGCTTGGCAACCACCTGGCGGTGGATGTACTGGATGGACCCCACGTCCAGGCCCCGGGTGGGTTGCGACAACACCAGAAGACGGTTGGCGTGGAAGAACTCGCGGGCGATGATCACCTTTTGTTGGTTGCCGCCCGACAACGTCGACGCCGCCGACTGCACGGACGCGGTGCGCACGTCGAACTGCTGGACCAGCTCCTCGGCGTGCTCGCGGACGGCACGGCGGTCGATGCGCAAACGCCGCGAGAACGGCCTCTCTTCGATCTGGTTGAGGACCAGGTTGGATGACACCGCAAACGAGCCGATCAAGCCGTCGCGTTGGCGGTCCTCGGGCACGTGCGCCAGGCCGGCCCGGAACAGGTCGTCCGGTGCCCAGCCGGTGACGTCGCGGCCATCGAACCGTACCGACCCGGATCGGGTTGGGCGCATACCCGTGATGGCCTCGACCAGCTCGGTCTGGCCGTTGCCCTGCACCCCGGCCAGGGCCACGATCTCGCCGGCCCTGACGTCGAAGCTCACCCCGTCGACCACCCGCTGCCCGCGATCATCGCCGACGACCAGACCGTCGACGGAGAGGACCGGTTCGCCGGGTGTGGACGGCGCCTTGTCGACCACGAGCTGCACGTCGCGGCCGACCATCAGCGTGGCCAGCGCCTGCTCGTCGGTCTCGCCCGGGGTGGTGTGGCCCACGACCTTCCCGCTGCGGAGCACGCTGATCTCGTCGGCGATGGCGAGCACCTCCCGCAGCTTGTGGCTGATGAAGATCACCGAGCGGTCGCCCTCGGCCAGTTGGCGGACGATCTCCATCAGCTCGGCGATCTCGGGTGGCGTGAGCACGGCGGTCGGCTCGTCGAGGATCAGGCAACGGGCATCGCGGTACAGCGCCTTGAGGATCTCGACCCGTTGCTGGATGCCTACCGGGAGATCCTCGATGGTGGCTTCGGGGTCGACCGCCAGCCCGAACCGCTCGGACAGCTCGGCGACGCGGCGGTGCGCCTCGGCCCGTTCGAGTCGGCCCAGGGGCCCGGTGGGCTCGACGCCCAGCATCACGTTCTCGGCCACCGTGAACACCGGCACGAGCATGAAGTGCTGGTGCACCATGCCGATGCCGGCGGCGATGGCGTCGGCCGGCGAACGGAAGCTGTGGGCGTGGTCGTCGAGCAGGATCTCGCCCTCGTCAGGCCGGTAGAGCCCGAAGAGGATGTTCATGAGCGTGGACTTGCCCGCCCCGTTCTCGCCGAGCAGGGCGTGGACCTCTCCGCTTTGCACGGAGAGGTCCACGCCGTCGCAAGCCACGACGCCGGGGAACCGCTTCGTGATGCCCCGGAGTTGGACTTTCATGTCGTCGTCAGCGGCTCGTCGATTGCCCGGTCAGCTCGGCGGCATGGTTTCGATCTCGCCGTCGATGATCTGCTGGCGCAGGTCGTCGACCGCGGTCTTCAGCTCGTCGGGCACCTGGTCATCGAAGTCGTTGAACGGGCCCAGGGCGACGCCCTCGTTCTCGAGCGTGCCGGTGTAGAGCCCGCCCTCGAAGTTGCCGTTGGCGGCCTCGACCGTGACGTCGTTCACCGCCACGTCCATGTTCTTCATGACCGAGGTCAGGAACAGGTCGCAGTCGTCGGCCACGCTGACGCAGCCGTCGGTGTCGACCCAAATGACCTTGGCGTTGCTGTCCGGGCGGGCACGGATCGCCTCGATGGTGCCCAGACCAACCGGCCCGGCCACCGGCAAGATGATGTCGGCGCCCTGGTCCAGCAGCCCCTCGGTCGTGGCTCGGCCGTTGGCCTGGTTCTCGAAGTCGCCAGTGAACAGGCCATCGTCGGCGGCGTTGTCCCAGCCTTCGAGCTGGACGTCGGTGCCGTTGTCCTCGTTGTACTTCTCGATGCCGAGCTGGAAGCCCTTCATGAAGATCGTCACCGTGGGGATGTTGATGCCCCCGTACGTGCCGACCGTTCCGGTCTCGCTCATTCCCGCGGCCACGTAGCCCGCGAGGAACGCCGCCTGGTCGGTCGAGAAGGTCAGCTCCTTGACGTTGGGGAACTCGTCCTCAGCGTCGCCGGCGTCGGTGCTGTAGTCGTAGTCGACGATCGCGAAGTTCTGGTCGGGGTTGGCCGTGGCGGCATCCGCCGTGGCGCCGCCCAACAGGAACCCGACCGTGACGATCAGGTCACAACCCTGGTCGATGAAGCTCTGGATGTTCGGTGCAAAGTCGGATTCGGCCTGCGACTCGAGCACCGAGGGCTCGAAGCCGAGCTCGTCGGCGGCCTCCTGCACACCCGCGTACGCGGTCTGGTTGAACGAGCGGTCGTCAACCCCACCGGTGTCGGTGACCTGACAGGCAGTGAAGTCGGTCGTTGCCCCGCCGCCACCCCCATCCTCTTCTGTGCTGTCACCACCTGCTGAATCGTCATCGTCGTCGCCGCAGGCCGCGGCGATGAGTGTCATCCCGAGGAGCACCGCCAGCCCCTTCATGACCCGTCGCTGTCGCATCTGGAGTCTCCTGTCCGAAAAGCGGTGTGGCCCGCATGGGCCACGGCCCCGCACGTTAGCCACTCCGTAGGATCGAGGCTGATGACTCTCGACGATCTGGTCACGGCGGCACAGGTGTGGCGCGACGAGGATCCCGACCCCGATACCAGGGCCGAGGTCGAGCGCCTTCTGGGCGGCAGCGGCGCGGGGCCGGACCTCGCTGGCCTCAGGGACCGCTTCGGGGCCTCGCTGGCCTTCGGGACCGCGGGCCTGCGCGGGGAGATGGGCGCCGGCCCCAACCGCATGAACCGGGTGACGGTCATGCGGGCCTCTGCCGGGCTGGCCCGGTACCTGACGGACACCGGGCACGCAGGCGAGCCGGTGATCGTGGGATTCGACGCGCGCCACGGATCGGCGACCTTCGCGGCCGACGCCGCGGCCGTCCTGGCGGGCGCGGGGTTCATGGTCCACCTCGCTGACGCGCCCATCCCGACCCCGGTGCTGGCCTTCGGCGTCCGGCATCTCGGCGCCTGCGCCGGCGTTCAGGTCACGGCCAGCCACAATCCGCCCCGGGACAACGGCTACAAGGTGTACCTCGGCGACGGCGCGCAGATCATCCCGCCGGCCGACGCGGACATCGCCGCCCGCATCGACGCCGTCGGGCCGCTGGATGCGGTGGAACGCGCCCCTACGGGCGACCGCCGAGTGGCGCGGGTCGGGGCCGACCTGGTGGAGGCATACGTGGCGGGTGCGGTGCGTACCGTGCCGCGGCGGTCCGGGTCGGCCGGTCGGGCGTTGCGGGTCGTCTACACGCCCATGCACGGCGTGGCACGGGACGTGTTGCTGGCTGCGTTCGGGCGCGCGGGGTTCCACGCTCCGGTGGTCGTGCCGGAACAGTCGGAGCCCGATCCGGACTTTCCCACGGTGGCCTTCCCCAACCCCGAGGAGCCCGGAGCCCTGGACCTGGCGCTCGGCCTGGCGGCCGAGCGGGGTGCCGACGTGGTGATCGCCAACGACCCGGACGGTGACAGGCTCGCCGTTGCCATCCCGGGCCGGGCGGGTGGCGGCTGGCGGGCTCTCACCGGCGACGAGATCGGCATCCTGCTGGCCGATTGGCTGCTCGAGCCGGGCGGCGGCAGTGACCGGCTGGTGGTCACCACCGTGGTGTCGTCGTCGATGCTGGGTCGGCTGGCCGAGGCCCGGGGCGTGGCGTTCGCCGAGACCTTGACCGGGTTCAAGTGGGTCATCCGGCCGGCGCTCACGCAACCGGAGCTGCGATTCGTGTACGGCTACGAGGAGGCGCTGGGGTCGTGCGTGGGCACGCTGGTGCGCGACAAGGACGGCATCACCGCGGCGCTGGCGTTCACCGACCTGGTCGCCGCCGAGAAGGAACGGGGCCGCAGCGTGCTCGACCGCCTCGACGATCTCGCCCGCGAGCTGGGCGTCCATGCCACCGCCCAGCGTTCGATCCCCTTCGAGGGACTGGACGGGCACGCCCGCATGCAGGCTGCGGTCGATGCGCTGGTCGACTCGCCGCCGGGGACGCTGATCGGGGCGCCGGTGACCGAGGTCGAGGACCTCCGGCGGGGCGAGCGCCTGCCGCCGGCCGAGGGGATCGTGCTGCGCGCCGACGGCCTCCGCCTCGTGGTGCGCCCGTCGGGCACGGAACCGAAGCTCAAGTGCTACGCCGAGGCGGTGGTTCCGGTTGCCGGTGAACGCCCGGACGGCCTGGCTGCGGCCCGTGCGGACGGCGCGGCGAGCGTGGCGGCGTTGCTCGACGCTGCTGTCGATCTCGTGACCTGACCGGGCCCAACGACTAAGGACTCGAGCGGATAGGCAGGTCGTCAGGGCTCACGGTGGTCAATGTTGCCGGGGAGCCGAGCTGGTGAGCTGGCACTCGCCCACCAAATTCCCGCGCGTCGGCTGCACGAACGGCCCTATCCGCTCGGCTCCTAAGCGGTCCCGAAGAGGCGGTCTCCGGCGTCGCCCAGTCCTGGGACGATGAATGCACGCTCGTCGAGGTGGTCGTCGACGGCCGCCGTGACCACCCGCTCGACCAGCCCCGACGCCTCGACCCGTTGGAGCCCCTCGGGGGCCGACAGCACGCACACGCCGGTCATCGGCCCGGCGGCACGGTCCCGCAGGAGCCGGCAGGCATGCTCGAGCGAGCCGCCGGTGGCGAGCATGGGGTCGAGCACGAGAACAGGGCGGCCCGCGAGGTCGGCGGGCACCGAGTTCATATAGGGCTCGGGCTGGAGCGTCTCCTCGTTGCGCGCCACGCCGACGAAGGCCGTCTCGGTCTCGGGCAGCAGGCGTATGACGGCGCCGTGGAGCCCGAGGCCGGCGCGGAGCACCGGCACCACCAGTGGGGGACGGGCGATCCGGACGCCGGTGGAGGGCCCCATGGGGGTGCGGACGTCGACCGGCTCGGTCGGCAGCGTCCGGCACGCCTCGTAGACGAGCATGCCGGCGAGCTCGTCCATGGCCAGGCGGAAGGTGCCCCGGTCGGTCG
Source organism: uncultured bacterium (assembly GCA_963756425.1). Taxonomy (GTDB): domain Bacteria; phylum Actinomycetota; class Acidimicrobiia; order Acidimicrobiales; family VFJN01; genus DASQUK01. The sequence goes on from CAVWNW010000011.1 coordinate 98,218, forward strand.
TCTCGTCGCGTAGGCGCGTGAGCAACCGGGCGGCGAGCGGATGGTCGACGATGAGGACTTCCATACGGGGGCGCAGTCTCGCGGATGGAGCCGACCTCCCGGGTGATCGCGGGCGACCCCCGGCGACTGGGCGGGGGCGGCTCCGGGTAGTCGTCGTGCATCGACTCCGACCAGGAACCCCGTGGGCGGACGGTCGCCGTGTTCGCGCCAGCCCCGGTTCTGGTGTGCACGTTCGAGTACCCGCACGACCGCTCCGACCCGGTGGTCGCGCTCAACGTCGGGGGTCAGGGGCCCTGGGTGGCCCGGGCCATCGACGCCCTCGGCGCCCACGCCGTGCTGGTTGTGCCCCTCGGCGGCGACACGGGCCGCGTCGGGCGACACCTCCTCGCCGAGGAGCCGCACGAGGTCCGCGCCGTGGAGACCGTTGCGCCGATCGCCTGCTACCTGGAGGAGCGTCGCGACAGCAAACGCACGTGCATCCGCGATGCGCCGCCCGGCCGGTTCGGCCCGCGTGAGCTGGACGACCTCTACAGCGCCGCCCTCACCGCGGGCCTCGACGCCGACGTGTGTGTGATCACCGGTTCGCCCTGGGGCGACCATGTCGATTCGTCGCTGCTCACCCGGCTGACCGCCGATCTCGCCACGTTCGGGCGCACCACCGTCGCCGATCTGTCGGGCGACCAGCTCGACGCCGCCCTCACCGGGGGAGTCGACTGGCTCAAGATCGCCGACGACGAGCTGGCCGGGCCCGACGAACCCGGTCTGGTCGACGACGAGGATGGCCTGTGGGAGCGCGCCTTGGACTTGACGCGCGCCCACGGCCGCGAGCGCAATGTCGTCGTCTCGCGGGCCGATCGGCCGACGCTGGTGGCCACGGACGGCACCTGCTACGCGGTGTCCGCCCTGGGGTTGTCGACCGTGGACGCCCGGGGCTCCGGCGACGCGATGACGGCGGCGTTGGCTACCGGGCTCGCCGCAGAGCTGCCGGTGGACGCACTGCTCCGCCGCGCCGCGGCCGCCGGGGCGGCCAATGCGGTCCACAAGGGCAGTGCCACGCCCGACGCCGAGCTCGTGGACCGCCTGGCGGAAGAGATCGAGGTGTCGGAGGTGACCGGGGTGGGAGGCGGGTCCTGAGCGGCTAGGAAGGACAACATGACCGACACCGACACCCCCACCGCAGCGGCCGCCGGCACGATTCCCATCGGCGACGACCTGTCCGTGAACCGACTCGGCTTCGGGGCGATGCGGATCACGGGCCCGGGCATCTGGGGCCCGCCCGCCGACCACGACGAGGCGGTGCAGGTCCTCCGCCGGGCGGTGGAGCTCGGCGTCGACTTCATCGACACTGCCGACAGCTACGGCCCGGAGGTCAGCGAGGAGCTGATCGCCGAGGCGTTGTTCCCCTACCCCGACGGCCTGGTCATCGCCACCAAGGGTGGCTTCCTACGCCCGGGGCCCGGTAACTGGAAGCCAGACGGTCGTCCGGAGCACCTGCGGGCGGTGTGCGAGGGCAGCCTGGCCCGCCTGCGGCTCGACCAGATCCCCCTGTACCAGTTCCACCGCCCCGACCCCGCGGTGCCCTTCGAGGACTCCGTGGGCGAGCTGGTGGCGCTGCGGGACGAGGGCAAGATCCGACACATCGGGCTGTCGAACGTCGACGTCGCCCTGTTCGAGAGGGCGTCGACGCTCACGCCGATCGTCTCGGTCCAGAACCGCTACAACCCCTCCGACAGGGCGACCGAGCCCCTGATCGAGCTCGCGGGGACCCGCGGCTTCGCGTTCATCCCCTGGGCGCCGGTCGGTGGCTATCGGCCGGGGGCGGGCGACGGCCTGGCGACGGTCGCCAAGCGGTTGGGCGCTTCGCCGGTGCAGGTGGCGATCGCGTGGCAGCTGGCGCGCTCCCCGCAGATGCTGCCCATCCCGGGCACCTCGTCGGTGGCGCACCTCGAGGAGAACATCGCCGCGGCGGCAATCGAGCTGTCTGACGACGACCTCGCCCTGATCGGGTAGGACCGAGGACTGTGACGCTCGCGGGCCGCTAGGTGGGCACCGCCGCCGCGCCGGGGTTCACGTGGTCGCGCACCTTGCGCAGCAGTGCGGCGAGCTGGCGCTGCTCGTCGGCGGCGAGGACGCCGGTGAAGTAGCGCTCGACGTGCTCGAGGTGCGGGCCGACGGCCGCGCGTATGCGCTCGGAGCCCGCCGGCGTGAGCGACGCGAAGGCGCCCCGCCGGTCTGACGGGCAGGGCACGCGCTCGACGAGGCCCGCCGCCTCCAGCCGGTCGACCGCGCGGGTGAGCCCGCTCGGGGTGAGGCTGGTCTGCGCGGCCAGGTCGCTCATCCTCAGGCGCTGCCCCGGGGAGCGGGCCAGGCGGATCAGCAGCTCGAACCAACCCAACGGCAGGTCGGCGTCGCGTTCGAGGCCTCGGTCGAGCTCCGTCCGCAATGCGGTGTAGCTCTCGGTGAGGAGGCCGACCAACGTGATCCGGTCGTCCTGGAGGCCGTCCATCCGCTCATCGTAGGGGGAGATAGTTGCGCGGCGAACCATATTGATAAACGGACGGTACGACCGAGGTGGCGTCTAGTAGTGCCAGGGGTGCGCCGACCAGTCCGGGTCGCGCCGCTCGAGGAACGCGTCGCGTCCCTCCTCCGCCTCGGCGGTGCCGTAGGCCAGGCGGGTGGCCTCGGCGGCGAACACCTGCTGGCCGACAAGGCCGTCGTCGATGAGGTTGAAGGCGTACTTCAGCATGCGGATCGACGTGGGGCTCTTGCCCATGACCTTCCGGGCCCAGTCGAGCCCGGCTGCCTCCAGGCGGTCGTGCTCCACCACCGCGTTGACCATCCCCATGCGGTGGGCGTCCTCGGCCGAGTAGGTGTCGCCGAGGAAGAAGATCTCGCGGGCGAACTTCTGGCCCACCTGCCGGGCGAGGTAGGCCGAGCCGAACCCCCCGTCGAAGCTCGCGACGTCGGCATCGGTCTGCCGAAAGCGGGCGTGCTCACGGCTGGCGAGCGTGAGGTCGCAGATCACGTGAAGGCTGTGCCCGCCGCCGGCTGCCCAGCCCGGCACCAGGCAGATGACCACCTTGGGCATGAACCGGATGAGGCGGTGCACCTCCATGATGTGCAGCCGCCCGGTGCGGGCGGGGTCGATCGTCTGGTTGGTCTCGCCCTCGGCGTAGCGGTAGCCGTCACGCCCACGGATGCGCTGGTCGCCGCCCGAACAGAATGCCCAGCCGCCATCGCGGGGCGACGGTCCGTTGCCCGTGAGGAGGACACAGCCGACGTCGGGTGCCTGCCGCGCATGGTCGAGCGCCCGGTATAGCTCGTCCACCGTGTGCGGGCGGAAGGCGTTGCGGACCTCGGGGCGGTCGAACGCCACGCGGACGGCGCCCACGTCGACGGACCGGTGATAGGTGATGTCGGTGAACTCGAAGCCCTCGACGGGACGCCACGCCGCAGCGTCGAACAGGGCAGAGACCATGGGCACCTCCAGGAACTACGTGGTCTAGCGCGGGGCACGGCCCGCGAGCACGTTCGGGTGCGAGACACCGATGGCTCATGGGCCGGTCGGGTGGGTATGCCCGCGTCATGGACGCCATCACGATGCTCAGGGACGATCACGGCTCGGTCGAGAAGCTGTTCAAGCGCTTCGAGGAGGCGGGCCCACGTGCGTTCGTGGAGAAGCGCAATGTCGTCGACCGCATGATCGAGGAGCTCTCGGTCCACGCCGCGATCGAGGAGCAGCTGTTCTACCCGGTCACCCGGGCGACGGTGCCTGCAGTCGAACAGGTGGCCCTCGAGAGCCTGGAGGAGCACCACGTCGTCAAGTGGGTGCTCTCGGAGCTCGAGGGCATGGACCCGGCGGACGAACGGTTCGGGGCCAAGGTCACAGTGTTGATCGAGAACGTGCGCCACCACGTCCGGGAGGAAGAGGCCGAATACTTCCGCGAGGTTCGCCGCGGAGCTCGGTGGTAAGGCCCTCAACGAGCTGGGCGATGCCATGGCCAAGGCCCGCGAGACGGCGCCGACACGCCCCCACCCCCGGCTGTCCGACACCCCGCCCGGCAACATCTTCGGCGGCACGGTCGCGGGCGTGATCGATCGCGTCGTCGACACGGTCAGCGGTGCCGTGCAGGGCGGGCTGGCGGCCGCGCAGGACCTGGTCGACCGGGTGGCGGGCCGCCAGCCGCGGCGATCAGCACCCACCGGCACCCGCCTGACGCGCCGGACCGCACAGTCGGTCCGCGGCGATGCGGACGTCGTTGTGGAGCGCGTCATCGCCAGCGTCATCGAGGCGAAGGCGAGCGCCCAGCAAGTCGCCCGTGACGCCCGCTCCGGGGCGGCGCGGACCGCCAAGGCGGCGAGGGGCGCCGGCTGACGCACGTCGGCGTTGCGGCCGAGCACGACCCCACGACACAGCGCGCATTACCGTGAGCGAGCCCGGGCCGAGCCGGCGGGCGGCCGCAGGTCGTTGCCACCCCGGCCCAACTCGGCGCAGCGACAGTCAACGGGGTGAGACGACGTGGCAAGAGCGGTGGTCATCTACGAGAGCCTCACCGGCAACACGGCGCGAGCCGCCCGGCTCATCGGCGATGCGGTCGCCAGCCGGGGCGTCGAGGCGTCCATCTACCCCATCACCGCGATCGGGCTGAAGGACCTCGCCGCCGCCGACATCGTGTTCGTCGGCACCTGGGTCGATGGCCTGGTGCTCTTCGGGCACCGGCCGGGCAGGGCCGGGAGGATCCGGTCGATGCCCGTCATGGACGGCAAGCGGGTGGCGGCGTTCATGACGTACGCCATCCACGCCGGCAAGGCGCTCGACAAGTTCGCCAACGTCCTGTCGGAGCGCGGCGCCACCGTCGTGGCCCGCACCCTCCTGCGCCGCGACCGGCTCGAGGCCGGCGTGGACGAGTTCGTGCTCGACGCTCTCGCCACCGTTCCGGCCTGAGGGGCGCGGCCGTCAGCCCTGTGGATCTACGTGGTCGCCGACCGCGCCCACGACCAGGCATAGTCGGCGTCGTCGCAGGCCCGGGCGCCGTCCGCAAGCAGCAGGGGATCGAAGGTGTCGAGCATGACCGCCATCTCGTCGGTTGCCTCCTGGCCCAGGGCCCGCTCGACGCTTCCGGGCTGGGGACCGTGGATGAACCCCGCCGGGTGGAGGCTGATGGATCCCGGCTCGATGCCCGCACCCTTGCGGCTGGTGAAGTCGCCCGCGCAGTAGTAGAGGACCTCGTCGCTGTCCACGTTGGCGTGGTTGTAGGGCACCGGCACCGCCAACGGGTGGTAGTCGAGCTTGCGGGGAACGAAGCTGCACACCACGAAGCGAGGGCCGGCGAAGGTCTGATGGACCGGCGGCGGCTGGTGGACCCGCCCGGTGACGGGCTCGAAATCGTGGATCGACAGCCTGTAGGGATACAGGCAACCGTCCCAGCCCACGACGTCGAAGGGGTGGTGGGCATAGTGGTAGCGGGTCAACCCATCCCGCTGGCGCACCAGGACCTCGACCGGCGGCTGATCGGCGTCGGCCCCGTCGACGATGAGCGGTTCGTCGGGCGCGTGCAGGTCGCGCTCGCAGTAGGGGCTGTGCTCCAGGAACTGCCCCGTGGCCGACAGGTAGCGGTCCGGGGGACCGACGTGGCCCCGCGCCTCGAGGATAAGCGCATGCGTTGGCTCGCCCGCCTCGACGGTCCACCTGTGCGTCGTGGACGTGGGCACGACCACGTAGTCGCCCGCGTGGCAGTCGAGCGACCCGAACACGCTGTCGAGGCGGGCGCTGCCTTGCCGCAGGTACACGACCTCGTCCCCCATGGCGTTGCGGTAGAGCCCGCTCGACTGCGACGGCTGTGCCACCAGCATCCGCACGGACGCGTTGGCGAGCAGCAGCGTGCGGTCCGCGACCAGGTCGCCGCCGGCGGGCAGGGTGCCGGTCCGGAGGTGGCGGGGGAGGAGTGGTTCGTTGGGGCCGAGACCCGGGTCCTTCTCGGGCACGGCCTCGGCCGCTACGAGGGCCGTCGGCGGGCGCCGGTGGTACAGCAGCGACGACGACGACGAGAAGCCTTCTGTACCCATGAGCTCTTCGGCGTACAGCTGCCCGTCCGGCGCCCGGAACTGGGTGTGGCGCTTGGGTGGGATCTCACCCACCCGTCGGTAGTACGGCATGGCTCGGGCTGGGTCCCCTCGGTTCGGCTCCGCTGGGTCGGAAACTAACCTCCGACTTCCGGAGGTACAACGTGACAACCAGCCTCACGGCGGCGGTCGAGCGCCTGTTCGACGACGCCAGCCTGTTTCCTCCCGCCCGGCTCCCCATGGCCGCGGCGCTGGCCGCCCACCAGCGACTGCGCGGGGGGCCGTTGGCGCCCACGGTGGGACCGTTCCTGTACCCGGCGTCCCGCTTCGACGAGCTCGAGGCGAGCCTGTCGTCGGGGCTGCCCCGGCCGCCGGAGCTCGGGGTCATCGCCTATGGCGGCGACGCCCCCTGGGCCGTCATCTACGCCACGCCGGGGATCGTGCAGGTCGAGGCGCCGCAGTCGGCGCGGCCCCCCGAGCCTCCCCGGGGCGTGCGGCGCTACGTCGAGATCGCACCCGACGCCGATGCGGCGGCGCTCGCCGACGTGCTCGACGAGGTGGCCGGCACCGATGTCCGGGCGAAGGTGCGCTGTGGCGGCCTGACGCCGGACGACGTGCCCAGCTGCGAGTGGCTGGCCGCCGCGCTTGCGGGCTGTGCCGAGCGAGGGATCACGCTCAAGGCCACGGCCGGGCTCCATCATCCGTTCCGCGCCACCGGGCCCGATGGCCCGCGGCACGGGCTCGTCAACCTGCTGGCGGCTGCCGGCGCCGCGCATGCCGGTGCCGATGCTGCGACGCTGGGCGAGATCCTGGCGGTGGAGGCGGACGGATCGGCGGCGCTGCTGGACCACGTCGAGGGCGCCCGGGGCCTGCTCGCGTCCGTGGGCACGTGCTCGATCGACGAGACGGTCGAGGGACTCACGGCTCAGGGATTGCTCTAACATGCTCAGGTCGTGGGTGGCGGGCGCCGACGGTTCGGGATTCCCCGCGGAGCACCTGCCCCTGGGGGTGTTCTCGGTGGGCGGGGGAGCGCCGCGGGTCGGGGCACGGATCGGCGACCAGGTGCTCGACCTCACCCGACTCTCGGCCGACGGGCTGGTCGGGGTCGCCGCCGAGGGTGAGGCGTTCGCCGCTCCGACGCTCAATCCGTTCCTGGCCCTGGGCCCGGCGACCTGGCAGGCCGTCCGCGACCGGGTCACCGAGCTCGTCTGCGATCCTGCCGGGCGGGAGCGGGTCGCAGCGGCGCTGGTGCCGTGCGCCGCCGCAACCGTCCACCCGCCGATCGCGGTGGCCGACTACGTGGACTTCTACAGCTCCATCGAGCACGCGACGAACCTGGGCCGGATGTTTCGCCCCGACGCCGAGCCGCTGCTCCCCAACTGGCGGCACCTGCCCGTCGCCTACCACGGGCGCGCCGGCACGGTCGTGGTCTCGGGCACCCCGGTGGCACGCCCCACGGGTCAGCGCCGCTCGAAGGACGGTGCCATCGAGTTCGGGCCCAGCACCCGGCTGGACATCGAGCTGGAGCTCGGGTTCGTGGTCGGCGTTCCCTCGCGCCAGGGCCAGCCGGTCCCCATCGGCGACGCCGCCCAGCACATCTTCGGGGTCGCCCTCGTGAACGACTGGTCGGCCCGCGACATCCAGGTCTGGGAGGGCCAGCCTCTGGGCCCGTTCCTGGGTAAGTCGTTCGCCACCACCATGGCGGGATGGGTCACGCCGCTGGCGGCGCTCGCCTCCTGCCACGTCGACGGTCCGGCGCAGGACCCGGAGCCGCTGGAGTACCTGCGCCTGGCCGAGCCCTGGGGCCTGGACATCGACCTCGAGGTGACGCTGACGCCCGCCGGGGCCGCCCCAGGCAGCGAGCCGGCGCCGATCAGCCGCGGGACGGCGGCGGGTCTCTACTGGCGGCTACCCCAGCAGATCGCCCACCTCACCGTCAACGGCGCCCACCTGCGAACCGGCGACCTGCTGGCCTCGGGCACGATCTCCGGGCCGGTCCGCGGCAGCGAGGGCAGCCTCATCGAGCTAACTGTCGGCGGCGCCCAGCCCCTGGAGGTCGCCGGCATCCGGCGGACCTTCCTCGAGGACGGCGACGAGGTGGTGTTGCGGGGATGGGCGCGGCCTGAGGACGGGGTCACGATCGCGCTGGGCGAGGCGGCGGGCCGGATCGTGCCGGCGGGCGGATAGCCCGCGGTCGCCGCCAGATGACCATTCTGGGTGTAGCTAGACGGTCATACGCCGCACGGCTACACCCAGTTCGCGGGACGGGGACCGGCCGTGGCCTCCGGCGCTGACCTCGATGCCTTCCTGACCTCCGCCCGGGACGCGCTCGGCGAAGCGGCGGTTCTCACCGACCCGGCCCTGACCGAGGGGTACTCCGTCGACTGGACCCGCCGCTGGCGCGGCGTGGCGCGGGCGGTGGTCCGTCCCGCGACGACCGATCAGGTCGCGGCGCTGGTGCTGGCAGCCCGCGGTCATCGGGTGGCGCTGGTGCCCCAGGGTGGCAACACGGGACTAGTGGGCGGGTCGGTCCCCCGCGCCGGCGCCGAGGTTGTCCTCAGCCTGCGACGGTTCGACGACCTCGGCCCGGTGGACGTGCTCGCCGGCCAGCTGACGGTCGGTGCGGGCGTGACGCTGGCGGCCCTGCAGGCCCACGCCGCCGCGGCTGGGCTGGCGTTCGGCGTCGACACCGGAGCCCGGGATTCGGCGACCATCGGCGGGATGATCGCCACCAACGCCGGTGGCGTCCACGTGGTGCGCCACGGGCCCATGCGGGCGCAGGTGGTCGGCGTCGAGGCGGTGCTGGGGACCGGCGCGGTGATCTCGCGCTTGAGCGGCCTCGTCAAGGACAACACCGGATACGACCTCGCGCAGCTGGTCTGCGGCAGCGAGGGCACCCTCGGCGTGGTGACCAGGGCGCGCCTAGGACTGGTGGCCGACGAACCGCACGTGGTCGTCGCGCTGCTGGCCCTGCCCGGCGTGGGCGATGCGGTGTCCCTGGCGGCCGACCTGCGCAACGAGGTGGCCGAGGTGCGCGCGCTCGAGGTGATGGAGGGCGGGAGCATGCGCGTGGTCGCCTCCCACCTCGGTTCGGATCCGCCGGTAGCGCCCGAAGCGGCAGCGTTCCTGCTGGTCGAGGCCGCCGGCCGCGCCGATCCGACGCCGGCGCTCGCGACCGCCATCGGCCATCATGCCGCCTCCGCACCGGTGGCTGTCGGCGTGGAGCGGGCGGAGCGGGAACGCCTCTGGCGCTGGCGCGAGGCGCACCCCGAGGCCGCCGCGGCGCTGGGGCTGGTCCTCAAGTTCGACGTGACGCTCCCGGCGGCGGCCATCGCCGAGTTCTGCGCCCGGGTGTCGGCGAGGTTGGCGTCCGGCTGGCCCGCCGCCACGACGTTGCTCTACGGCCACGTGGGCGACGGCAACATCCACGTGAACGTCGTCGGGCCGGACCCCGATGACGACGCGGTTGACGCCGCCGTGCTGGACCTGGTCGTGGACCTCGGCGGTTCGATCAGCGCCGAGCACGGGATCGGCGTGGCCAAGCGGGCCTGGCTGGCCCGCGACCGGTCGGCGGAGGAGGTGGCCGCCATGCGGGCCATCAAGCATGCCCTCGATCCCGACGGGATCATGAACCCCGGCGTGCTGTTGCCCTGACAGCGTGCGCGGATAGGCAGGCTCTCTCGAGTCGCGTCAGCGCACCTCGTCGAGGATCGGCTGCGCCTCGTCCTCGCGGAGGATGAGCACCGATCCCGACTCGTTGCTGTCGGGGTCGACCGGCAGCACCAACGTCTTCGAGTCGATGCCCCGGAGCGCCCAGGCCAGACGGAAGGCGTCGAGCATCGACATGTCGTCGTCGATGCGAAGGCCGCTCGAGAGCCCCGAGAAGGCGCTGGCCAGCGCAAACGGGTTCTTGGTGTCGCTCAGCTTCGAGAACACCGCCCGCAGGAACTTCTGCTGGCGCTCGATGCGGCCCAGGTCGCCCGTGGGTTCGACCTGCTCCTCGCCGTTGATGATCTCGGTGTAGGTCCGCGACCGCACGTAGGCGAGCGCCTGGTCACCGTCGAGCTCGACGGGGCCTGACTGCGTGACGTTGAGCCCGGACTTGGGGTCAAACGCCGGGTTCTCGAAGTCGATGGTGACGCCACCGAGCCCGTCGACCAGGCCGGCGAAGCTGACGAAGTCGACCTCCATGTACCGGTGCACCGGAACGCCCAGGCTGCCGGTGACGGTCTTGATGAGGCGCTCGGGACCACCGTTGTAGGCCGAGTTGAGTTTGGCTTGGTCGCCGCCGGTGTCGGCGATCTCGAGGTACAGGTCGCGGGGGAGCGACAGCATCTGCGCCTTACCGCCCTCGAGGTGGAGGATCATCATCGTGTCTGACCGTTGGCCGCCGGGCCCCGCATTGGGATCGAAGCCGGGATCGCCCTCCTGCAGGTTCTCGCGGGAGTCGGAGCCGACGATGAGGTAGTTGGTGCCGCTCCCGCCGTCGGACAGGACGGCGCTCACGTCGACGCGGTCGATGCGGTTCCAGACACTGCGGGCCCACAGGTAACCCCCGAGCATCGCCAGCAGCAGCAGGATGGCGGTGATCGCCAGCACCCGCCGCCAGCGCAGCCGGCGCCACCAGGGCCTCGATGGCCGGGTCCGGTCGGGGGCCTCGTCGGGCGGTCGGCCTGGGGGGCCGCTGGGGACGGGTCGCTCCGGTCGGGGCAGCGCGCGGGTGCGCGCGCCGTTGGCCGGTCGCTGCGGCCGGGGCGGCCGCGTCGGCCCCGGTGGCGCGCTCCTGCCCTCGGTGCCGCGGTCGGTCGGCGATGCCGGAGGGGCAGGCACGAACACCCGCCGGGGATCGCTCGGCGACGGTCGCTCGGGCTGGTGGAAGCGATCGGTCACGAGGTCACACAGACTACTGAGACGCCGGCGCCGGCCGGCGTCATACCCCTCGTGGGGCAATGCCGCGCCCGCCGGAGCCTACTTCTCCGTGACGCCCGCCTCGTCGAAGGTGGCCATCTCGGCCAGCACGCGGGCGGCCGCCTCCACCAGGGGAAGGGCCAGCGCGGCCCCGGTGCCCTCGCCCAGGCGCAGGTCGAGGTCGATCATCGGGCGCAGGCCGAGCTCGCCCAGCACGGCCGAGGCGCCGGGCTCGACGGAGCGGTGGCCGGCGATGACGCCCTGCTCGACGCCCGGGACCAGGCGGCTGGCGACCAGCAGGGCGGACGCCGAGATCACGCCGTCGACCACGACCGGGACCTGGAGCGCGGTGGCACCGGCCACGAACCCGGCCAGCGCCGCGTGTTCGAGCCCGCCGACCTCGGCCAGGATCCCGAGGGCGTCGGTGCCGTGCCGCGCCTGCGCCCGGTCGGCGGCGGCCGACACCAGCGCCGTCTTGCGGCGCAACCGGTCGTCGTCGATGCCCGTCCCCCGGCCGGTCACCCCCGATGCCGGCCGGTCGGTCAGTGCGGCGATCAGGGCCGCGGCGGGCGTCGTGTTGGCGATGCCCATGTCGCCGGTGACCAGGCAGCGCGCCCCCTGGCGGACCAGGCGGGCGGCGACGTCCGCGCCGACGTCGAGCGCCTGCCGGGCCTCGTCGGTGGTCATCGCCGGCCCGAGGCTCAGGTCCGCGGTCGCGGCACGCACCTTGCGCACCAACAGGTCGGACCCCTCGGGCAGTGCCGAGGCAACGCCGACGTCGACCACCACCACGTCGGCCCCGGCCTGCCGCGCCAGGACGTTGATGGCGGCCCCGCCCGCCACGAAGTTGCCGACCATCTGTGCGGTGACGTCCTGTGGCCACGGCGAGACGCCCTGGGCGTGCACGCCGTGATCGCCGGCGAACACCGCCACGACTGCGGGCCGTGGCGGCGGCGGTGGAACCGCGGCGGCAATGCCGGCGAGCTGGGTGCCGACGGCCTCCAGCCATCCCAGCGATCCGGGCGGCTTGGTGAGCCGCAGCTGGTGCTCCTCGGCCCGGCGTTGCGCGTCGGCGTCCAGGGGTGCCTGCAGCATGCGTGCCGCCCGGAACGCGCCGACCCGTGCCGCGAGGCCATCGAACACCGCGAGGGGAAGGTGCCCGAGGGGGTCGGTGACGACCAGGGTCCGGTCCCGGTCCCCGGCGGGTGCGGGGCCGCTCAGGACCTCGATGCCGCTGCGGGCGAGCGCCGCGACCAGGCGGCGGGAGCCGGGGGCGGGGTGGAGGACGACGGCGTCGACGGGGCGGGCCGCCTGTTCGCCGGTGGTCGCGTCGGGGTCGGTCACGAGCGGTCATGATCGCCGACGCCCGGGACCCGGGCCAACGCCGCGTCCAGCCGCTCGAGCCCCGCGGCGTCCGGGACGGCGATGCGCACGTGGTCGGGCAGCCCGAACGAGCGGCAGTCCCGCACCACCACCGCGTCGCGCGCCAGGACCACCCTGAGGTTCTCCGGCGCCGCCGCGACCAACACCCAGGGTGCGTCGGACGGTAGCGGCACCAGCCCGTGGGCCCTGAGCACCTGGGTCATCTCGGAGCGGGCGGTGGCGATACGGGCGGTCCAGCCGGCTGGGTCGGCGCGCGCCAGCAGCTCGGGAAGCACCGCGCACCCGAGCGACCCGACCGCCCACGCCGGGCGGCGCCGGCGGAGGGCGGCGGCCGCCTGCTCGTCGGGGGCGACGGCGAACCCGAGGCGCAGCCCGGGGCAGGCGAAGGCCTTGGTCAACGAGCCCAACCCCCATCCGGGCCGCCCCCGGGTCCACGTCCCGGCGCTGAGCGGCAGGAACGCCTCGTCCCACACGGCGACGCCGTCGTCGCCCGCCGTGGCCAGCCGACCAGTCGGGTTGTGGGGGTCGGAGCGCCAGCGGGGGGCGCCCACCTCGACGCGGGCCAGGTGGCGGCGGTAGAGGGAGAAGTCGGGCTCCTCGACCCAGCCGCGCCGCAGGTGGTCGCCGACCAGCGCGATGGCCTGGGATCCACCGGCCGTGACCACGAGGCGCTCGCGCGGAACGCCGACGGCCTCGGCGAGGAGCCCCTCGGCGGCCCCGACGTCGGGATAGCGCCGCAGGCTGCCGAGGTACGGCGCCGCCAGCGCGGCGACGTCGGGTGCGAAGGGGTTGAGGCTGGCCGACAGGTCGAGGACCTGGTCGGGGTCGAGGCCCAAGGCCGCTGCCACCCGGGGCCCGTCGCCCCCGTGCGGCCCCGGCGCCGGGATCCTGGTCACGGACCGGTGGCGCCCCGACGACCGGCGGTAGCCCCCCACGCACCGGCCAGGGCGAGCAGTCCCGCCAGCAGCCAGGTCACGTGGCGCGACAGGTCGACGGCGGCGGTGATGTCCTTGGGGGCGGGTGGCCGGCCCGAACCCAGGACCGGGCGATTCTCCACGATGTCGCCGTAGCGGTTAGCCCCGCCCAACCGCAGCCCCAGCGCCGCCGCGAAGGCTGCCTCCGACACGCCGGCATTGGGCGAGGGGTGGCGGGCCGCGTCCCGCCGCACGGCGCGGGCCACCGCCGAGGCACGCCCGGGTCGGGCCAGGGCGACGAGCGCGGCCGTCGCGCGGGCCGGCACCCACGCCAACGCATCGTCGATGCGGGCCGAGGCAAGCCCGAAGCGGCGGTAGCGGTCGTCGCGGTAGCCGACCATCGAGTCGAGGGTGTCCCCGGCGCGGTACACGAATGCCCCCACCGGGCCGGCGGCGGCAGTCCACAGTGCGGGCGCCACGATCGCGTCGGTGGTGTTCTCGGCGACGGACTCGACCGCGGCGCGGGCGACGGCCATGGCGTCGAGCGCAGTCGGGTCGCGCGCCACCAGCGACGGGAGCAGGTCCCGGGCGGCGTGGAGGTCCCCCGAGGTCAGGGCGGCTTCCACCCGGAGGGCCGCAGTGTGCAGGCCACGTCCTGCGGTGGTCACGTAGCCGCCGACCAGGGGCGATCCGATGGCGACGCCCGCCGTTGCCGCCAGCCCCACGCCCGCTGCCGCGAGGAACGCCCCGGGCACCGCGCGATCGTCGTACACGCGGCGCTCCAGTGCGGCGATGGCCGCGCCGAACAGCGCCACCGGATGCAACCGCCCCGGAAGGGGCGGCTCCCCCAAGGCTCTGTCGAGCACCAGCGCCGCGCCCGCCGCGGTGGCCCGCCGGTGCCACGGGACCCTCACGCGTCGGCCCTCAACGGCGGGCCCTCACCATTTGGCGGCCGCCACCAACAGGCCCGCGGTTTCGGCGATGAGACCGGCGGCACCCAGCACGTCCCCCGTGTAGCCGCCCAGCCGCCGCCAGGCGAGCGTCAGCACGCCGCCGAAGCCGGCGAGGCCACTGGCCGCCACCACCACGCCCGGTCCCCATCCGCCGTCGAACGACCAGGCAACGACGACACACCCGGCCGCTAACGCAGCCAGCGCGGGCCCGGGGGAGCCGGAGCGGAATCCGGAGGCGGCGCCGCCGTCGGCGCGGGCGTACGGCAGCCAGGCCAGCGCCACCGCCATGGCCGACCGGGAGGCAGTCCAGAGGCCGGCCACCAGTAGCGGGTCGGGCTGGAGCGCGCCCAGCGCCGCCACCCGGGCCAGCACCACCAGCGCCAGCGCCATCACGCCGAAGGCACCGATCTCGGGCGTGGCCATGACGTCCAGCCGGCGCCTGCGATCCAACGGCGGGAGCAGGCCGTCGGCCGTGTCGGCCAACCCGTCGTAGTGCAGCATGCCCGTGAGGGCGGCGTCGGCGGCCAGCGCCAGCACCGCGGCGACGAGCGGCGGCCACAGCTCACCGGCCACCCACCAGGCGCCGCCGACCGCCAGTCCGAGCACTGCCCCGACGACTCCGAACCATGCCGCGGCGCGGCGGTCCGGCGGGGCGGCGCCGCCGACGACGGTGAGGAACCCGAACGCGCTCCGCATCAGTCCGTGGGCTCGAGCCGGCCTCGCGGCGCGGGCCGGGACAGTGGCAGGACACGCCCGGCCACCACCAGCAGCACCTCGTCGGAGACGTCGGCCACGGCGCGGTTGAGCTCACCCAGTGCGTCGGCGAAGCGGCGCCCGGCCGCTGTCGGGGCATGGACCCCCAGCCCCACTTCCTCGGACACGACGATCGTGTCAGCGACCCGCCCGCCCAGGGCGCGGCACAGGCTCGGCGCGTCGGGTGCCAGGTCGGCGTGCGCTGCGACCCAGGTGCCCAGCGAGTCGACGATGGCCGGGCCGTCGACCGCCGCCAGCACCTCGGGCAGGTCTGCCGCCGCCTCCACGGTCGCCCAGGCCGCCGGCCTGCGGGCCCGATGGGCGGCGATGCGTGCCGCCATGTCGGCGTCGGACGGGGCGCCGGTCGCCACGTACGTCACCCGGTCGGCGATGCCGGCGGCCAGCGACTCGGCCACCTCGGACTTTCCCGAGCGCGTCCCGCCCAGCACCAGCGTGATCATCGGGCGATCATCCATCGCGGTCACGACGGCGCCAAGCCCGACCACCGTGAGCCGAGACGACGTGCCAACCCGCGCACCCCGTCAGCGCTCGTCGTCGCGGTCCCAGCGCCCGTCCAGCACCGTGAACCCGGCGGGATCGCCGATGTAGGCGTACGTGAGGGCGCTGACACCGTCGACCGTGGTGACGTCGGTGCGTCGGTAGTGCGGCCCCTCGACGACGTCGAGCTCCTCGAGGACGGTCGGCGCCCGTTCCGAGAGCCCGAGGAGCCATCCCGGCACCCGGCGGTCGCCGCCGACGACGAGCGCCGGATAGCCGTGCCCGGTGTCGTACAGGGTTCCGGGGATGGCGCTCGGACGCCGCCGCACGACGTCGGCGGCGATGAGCGGCCAGCGCAGCCGTCCGGGCATCAGCGTTCCGTAGACGAACAGCCAGCGCATCGAACCGGAGCATGGCAGGTCAGGCATGGCAGACTCGACAAGCTATGCCGCTCGACGTCTCGACCGTGTCGTACGCGCTCCCCGAAGGCGTCGATCCTCCGGCACTCCTGGCCTACCTGGACAAGCGCTTCCCGGTCATCTCCGAGCCGGCGGCCAGCCGCACCTACACGGTCCTCGACACTGCCGACCGGCGCCTGCGCGCCGCCGGGGTCGACCTGGATCTCGAGACGGGTCACGGCGGGCCTCGCCTCGTCTTGCGGGAGCCGAGCGGTCGGCCACCGCTCGTTGCCGAGGTGCGGCGGCCCCGGCGGAATCGCTATCTCCTGCGCGACGTGCCAGCCGGACCGCTGCGTGAGCGGCTGGCACCCATCGTCGGCGTGCGGGCGCTGCTGCCGCTCGCAGACGTCAAGGTCGGCGGTCAGCTGGTGCGGGTGCTCAACGCCGACGACAAGACCGTGGCGCGCGTCTCGCTGGCCTCCCCGATCGCGCTGGTGGGTGCCGGCGATGCCGGAGCCGTGCCGCTCACGCCGCGCGTGGATGTCAGCGGCGTGCTCGGCTACCCGAAGCCGCTCGGTCGCGTGACGGCGGCGGTCCGGCGGGGCCCCAAGGGGGGTCTGGTCGACGCCGCGGCCAGCCTCGCGGACGAGGCCATCGCGGCCGTGGGCGGCGATCCCGAGGGGATCCGGAGCAAGGTTCGCGTCGATCTGCGCCCCGGCCAACGCACAGACCGGGCGGCGGTGGCGGTGGTCGGCGACCTGGCCGGGATGGTCGAGGCCAACCTGCCGGGGACGCTGGCCGACCTCGACACCGAATTCCTCCACGACCTGCGCGTGGCGGTGCGGCGGAGCCGCTCGGTGCTGCGGGAGCTCAAGGGCGCCTTCCCGCCCGAGCCGCTGGCGACTCGAGCGCGATGCCCTCCGCTGGGTGCAGGCGGTCACGGGCCCGACGCGCGACCTCGATGTTCAGCTCCTGGACTGGGATCACCTGCTCTCGGCCATCCCGGTCGAGCGGCACGCGGCGCTGGCGCCCGTCCGGGCAATCCTGGTCCGGCACCGGGCCGCCGCGTTCCGGGCGCTGCGCCGCGAGCTCCGGGGTGCCACGTACCGCCACGCCTGGCACGACTACCGGGCGTTCCTGGCTGGCGACCTGGGACCGACGGGGGAGCGCCCGGACGCCAGGAAGCCCATCGTCGACGTCGCCGGCCGCCGCGTCCGCAAGGTCTACGGGCGCATGCTGGCGATGGGCAGCGCCATCGACGCCACCAGCCCGGCCACGGACCTCCACGAGCTGCGCAAGCGGGGCAAGGAGCTGCGTTACCTGCTGGAGCTCTTCGGTGGGCTGTGGCCGCGGTCCGTGGTCAAGCCCATGGTGCGGTCGCTGAAGGGGCTGCAGGACGTGCTCGGCGTCCACCAGGACCGCGAGGTGCAGGCCTCCTACCTGCGGGGCCTCGCGGGGGAGCTGGCGAAGACCACCGGCGGGCCGGCGGCGCTGCTGGCGCTGGGTGTCCTCGTCGACCGGCTCGACGCCGAGCAGCACGAGGCCCGTGACGCATTCGCCGAGCGCTTCGCCGCCTTCGCCGCCGCCGACCAGCAGGAGCTGGTCGGCGAGGTGTTTTCGTGAGGGTTGTCGCCACCTACAACATCAAGGGAGGCGTGGGAAAGACATCGGCCGCCGTCAACCTTGCGGCGCTGGCGGCGCAGGATGGGCTGCGCACGCTGCTCTGGGACCTCGACCCACAGGGGTCGGCGTCCTACCTGTTCCGGGTGAGGCCCAAGGTCAAGGGCGGTGGGGGCAAGCTCGTCCGGGGGCGCAGCGACGTGACCGACCTGCTGCGCGGCACGGACGTCGAGGGGCTCGACCTGCTGCCGGCGGACTTCTCCTACCGCCACATGGACCTGGCCCTCGACGCCGCCGGCAAGCCGACGCGCCGGCTCCGAAAGGTGATCGCGCCGCTGGCCGAGTTCTACGACCTGACGATGCTGGACTGCCCGCCGTCCATCTCCCTGGTCTCGGAGAGCGTCTTCGACGCCGCCGACGCCCTGCTGGTGCCCCTCATCCCCTCGACCCTGACGGTGCGCACGTTCGCACAGCTGGGGGACTTCGTCGCCGGCGAGGTCGACCGACGACCCAGGATCGTGGCGTTCTTCTCGATGGTCGACGGGCGCAAGCGGCTGCACCGCGAGGTCGTGGCCACGCTCCCCGACACCAGCCCCGACGACGTGGTCCAGGCCTCCATCCCCGCCGCAACCGAGGTCGAGCTCATGGGCGTGGTGCGGGCGCCGGTGGTGGTCAGCGCCCCCCACAGCCGGGCCGCCCGCGCCTATCGGGCGCTCTGGGATCAGGTGCGGCCCCGCGTCGGCCTCTGACGTCCCCGGCTACTCGGCCCGCTCGAGGTCGAGGGCGGCCGAGTTCATGCAGTACCGCAGGCCGGTGGGCTGGGGACCGTCCTCGAACACGTGGCCCAGATGGGAGCCGCAGCGGGAGCAGCGGACCTCCGTGCGGACCATGCCATGGCTCTTGTCGGTCACCGTCACGACCGCGTCGCTGTCCAGCGGCTCCCAGAAGCTGGGCCACCCGGTGCCGGAGTCGAACTTGGTGTCCGACGAGAACAGCTCCTGGCCGCAGGCGATGCAGCGGTAGGTGCCGTCGCCCTTCTCGTCCCAGTAGATCCCGGTGAAGGCCCGCTCGGTGCCGCCGCGCCGTGTCACCTCGAACTGGAGGGGGTCGAGGCGCTGACGCCACTGTTCGTCGGTGCTGGGGAGGTCTGACACCCTGAAAACTCTAACGAAGCATCTCCGCAAGGCGACGCGCGTAGGGCTCCGGGGACAGGCTGGCCGCCCGCTCGAGCGACTCGAGCGCGAACACCACCTCGGTACCGTGGCCCCGGGCCTCCAGGGTCACCAGCAGCGAGCAGGTCTCGCCCGCCTGGTTGACCACGATCTCGAAAACGCCGCAGCTCCGATCGACGTAGCTGACGGAGCCGATCCGGTGGCCGGCCTCCAGCAGCAGGGCGAAGGCATCCGGCGGGGGTGCGGCCAGGAGCAGCGTGTCCTCGCCGACCACGGCAGATCCGACCCGGGGAGGGGGAGGCGGCGGGGGTGGGCGAGGCGGGCCGGGACGTCGGGTCGTTCCGGCGGGCGCCGTGGCGGTCCCCACGGGCGATCCGTGCCGGCGAGCCCGGCTCAGCACCGCGTACGCCTCGTTCAGGCGGGCGGCCGCCCGCCCGGTTCCCCCCGCCCTGTCGGGATGCGCGGCCCGGATCAGGCGGCGGTAGGAGGCGCGGACCGTGTCCCAGCCGTCGCCGTCCACCACCTCCAGCACCGTGCGGGCCTCGTGGACGTCCATGGCCTCAGGCGGGATCCAGGAACGCCGCCATGAGCGCCTGGTAGCCGGCCGGGTCGTGGCTGCCGGCATGCTCACGGGCGGCGTGCATGGCCAGCTGGGGCATGCCGACGTCGACCGTGGTGATGCCCAGGCGGGCGGCGGTGATCGGGCCGATCGTCGACCCGCACGGCAGGTCGCTGCGCATGGCGAACGCTTGCAGCGGGACCTTGGCCTGCTCGGCGGCCAGCGCCACCAGCGCGCTCCCCGGGGCGTCGGTGGCGTAGCGGACGTTGGCGTTGACCTTGACCACCGGGCCGCCGTTGAGCGCCACCTGGTGCTGCGGATCGTGGCGGTCGGTGTAGTTGGGGTGGGTGGCGTGGGCCATGTCGGCGGACAGGCACGCCGAGCGCGCCAGGGCCCGGTGGAAGCTGTCGCGGTCGCCGCCACCGGCCGTCACGATGCGCTCGAGCACGCTCGGCAGGAGCGACGATGCGGCCCCCCGATCGGACGTCGACCCGATCTCCTCGTGGTCGAAGAGGCACACCACCCGGACCGGTCCCGTGGCATCCACAGCCGGCGATCGCGCCACGTCGCACAGGGACTCGACCGCCGCCCAGCACGAGGCCAGGTTGTCGAGCCGCCCGGACCCGATCAGCTCCTCGTCCCGGCCGACCAGCGCGCCGGGCGCGAGGTCGTGGAGCATCAGGTCCCACGAAACCACGTCGTCTGGGTCGACGCTCAACTCCTCGGCCACGAACGCGCGGAACTGGCCTTCAACGGGCGAGGCGCCGTCGGTGATGCCCCAGATCGGCGACAGGTGGTGCTGGGCGTCGACGACCAACCCCTTCTGGACGACGTCCCGGTCGAGGTGGATGGCCAGCTGGGGGATGCAGCACACGGGCCGGTCGACGCGCAGCATGCGGAGGCTGGCGCCGTCGCCGTCACCCCGGATCGCCACCCGGCCCGACAGCCCCAGGTCGCGGTCGAGCCAGCTGTTGAGAAGCACGGCCCCGTAGGCCTCGACGCCGAGTTGGCGGGCCCCGGCCTGCACGAGGTCGGGCCGGGGTTTGACCCGGAGGTTGGGGCTGTCGGTGTGTGCGCCGACGATTCGGAAGCCACCGTGGGGCTCATGCTCGGCCGGGACCGCCCACGCGACGAGGCTGCCGCCCCGGACGACGAACCACGCGCCCGGGCCGCTGGGCCAGGCCGCGTCCTCGGACAGCTCGGTGAACCCCGCGTCGCCGAGCATGGCGGCGGCGGTGGCGCAAGCGTGGTACGGGGACGGGGAGGCGTCGCAGTAGGCGAGCAGCCGGCGCGCGGCATCGAGCTCGGGCGGGAGGGGGTCGGGCCCCCGCGTCGGCGGTGCGGCGGGTGGGGTCACAACCGGACGATGGTAGGGCCTGCGGGCGGTGAGGCCCGGGGTCGTCGGGTTCCGCCCGACCGAGGCTGAGGCAATAGGTTCCGTTGGCGGAAGCTATGACCTCACGCCCACTGCGGTGGAACCCATGACCTCGGGCCCGGCAGGGGCGGGCGATGCCTCGGTCGTGGCCGCCCGCGACGCGCCCCCGGCGCCGTCCGGCGCTGCGCCGGTGCCGGGGGCGGCCCTCGACCTCGTCATCGTCCACCGCCGGAGCCCTGCGGCTGCGGCACGCACCGCCCGGCTGTTCCTCGACCAGGGGGTGCCGGTGCGGTTGCTCGTGGTGGACAACGGGTCGTCGCACGACGACCTGGCGCGGCTGCGCGTGTCGCTGCCCCGAGGCGTCGAGGTGCTGGAGCTGGGCGCCAACACCGGGTTCGGGCCCGGCGCCAACGCCGGCTTCCGCTGGTTCCTGGGTCACGATCCGGCGCCCTGGCTCGGGGTGGCGCCCCACGACGCCGAGCCGCAGCCCGGGTGCCTGCGCCGGCTGCTCGACGAGGTGGACGCCCGACCCCGCGCCGGGCTGGCGTCGGCCGACGTCGGCGACGGCCTGACGCCCGTGCTGGACCGCTACTTCGGGGCCATCCCTGCCGAGGCGACGGTCGCCGATGGTTGGGAGCCCGCCGGCTACCCCCACGGAACGCTCATGGTCGCCCGCCGCCATTGCCTCGAGGACGCGGGGCTCTTCGACGAGCGCTACTTCGCGTACTGCGAGGAGGCCGAGCTGGCGTTGCGGGCGCGGGAGCGGGGTTGGGAGGTCGGCGTGGTGCGCGGCGCCGAGGTGCGCAACCAGGACGTCGGCTCCAACGCCGACATCGTCGACTACCTGCAGCTCCGCAACACGCTGCTCATGGTGCGCGAGCACTCGGGGCGGTACCACGCCGCCATCCGCCTGGCCATCGCCGTCGGGCAACTGGGCATCGGCCTGGTCGCCCCGGGCCGCCGGGGCCCGTACTGGTCGCCGCGGGCGCGCCTGCGGGCGATGGCCGACCATCTGCGTCACCGCTACGGCCCGCCACCCGACCACCTAGTCCGAACGTGCCGCACTTAGCGATGCCATGACCACCGCAACTGCGGCAAGTTCGAGGTTGTAGCGGATCAGGGCGCCGGGCGCGCGACATGGCGCTGCAGCCGGCCTCGAGCGTCCTCGAACCCCGGCAACGGCGCCTGCAGGCTCAGCCCCAGATCGGCGACCCGGGCGCCGACCAGGTCCTCGACGCTCGCCCAGTCGGCGGCACGAGGTCCGTCGACGCCGCGGTTGTATGGCTGGTCGAAGACGATCACGTAGGCGCCCGTCTCTCGCAGGGCGACGACGTTGTGGGGCGCGTCCTCCACGTAGCAGTCGGCCTCGACCTGCGGCTTGGCGCCCAGGAAGCAGAGGTCCCGGTAGGGGATGTTCATGGCGTCGAGCCAGTCCACGGTGTCCGCAACCGCGACCCGGTGGCCCCAGTTGACGTACAGCCGGTGGGTGATGATGCGGATCCAGACCCCGGCGTCCGACAACCGCCACAACACCTCGGCGACGCCGTCGAACGCCGGCATGGTCCGGAAGATCCGGTGCTCCAGTACGGCGGCCTGGTGGATCCGCTCGAACTCCGTGGGCGACAAGCCCCACTCCTGGAAGTCCCACGAGCGCTCGAGCGGGAGGGACTCGGGATCGACCTGCCGGTGGCGGGCGACGATGTCGCGCAGGGCGCCCGTGTAGTCGCCACACACGCCGTCGAGGTCGACACCGAAGATGAAGCTGCTGTCTGTGGCCGTCATGTGTCCGTGCGTCGAGCTTGCCACACCCGGTCGACGATCACGTCGGCCACCAGCAGCAGGATCGCCAGCCATCCGAACGGGTGCACGCGATCCATCTCGATGGGCCACTCGAAGCCCGGCGCCGGCGCGTGGCGTACCTGGATGTAGAGCACGTAGAGCGCGGCGACGCCGAGGGCGAGCGGGGCCCCCAGCAGCAGCCAGCGGCGGAACGTCTCGTGGCGTGCCCCGAGACCCGAGACAACGCCGACGACCGCCCCGACCGCCGGCCCCGCGACCACGTATCCCAGCAGGCCGACCCCCACCCCGGTGAGCACCGCCGTGCGCAGGGTCGGCAGCGCGCCCTCGTAGCGGAACGCGAGCACCCTCGAGTAGGGCTCGGCCAGCGCCGACGGGGCGATGATCGCCGAGCGGGGGCGGCGGATCGTCAGCGCGAGGCACGCGGCCGCCGCCACGGCCGACACCGCGACCGCGAGGTCGACGCGGCGCTGGGGACCGAAGCGCAGGTCGACGACGAACGATTCGGCGCCGGGCACGACCTGCCAGCCGTTGGCGAAGCCGTCGACCAGCTCGGGTTCGGCGATCGGTTCGCCGTCGATGGTGGCCGCCCAGCCGTCATTGAAGCTCTGGCCCAGCACCAGCCAGAACGGCTCGCCGGCCGTCGCGCCCGTCACCTCCACCTCCACGTGGTCCTGACCCTCATGCACCACGGTCACGCGCGGGAGCGCGGCGGCCGTGTCGTCGGCGCGGGCGGCGATGGCCTCGGCCACCAGCGGTCCGGTCGCCGGAGACGCCGCCCCGCCGGCCGCCGAGCGCAGGACGAGCTGGTCGAGGTCGATGCCCAGGACGTCCCCGCGAGCGGCGCGGACGTCGTGGTCGCCGCCGTCGAGCTCGACCGGCCCGGCGCTGGCGCCGCAGGTGACGATCGTGAGGGGCTGGCGGGCGAGGGCGGCATCCATCGTCCCGGTGACCCGCACGGCGACGGGCTCGCCGTCGATGCTGAGCAGGTCGTCCCGGCAGCCGCTGTCGAACCTGTCGGGGCGGGCGGCCACGGTTGGTCCCGGCAGCCCGATCTCGGCCAGTGCCGCCGGCTGGTCGACCTCGCGGTTGCTCGACCAGTCCTTGGTCGTCACGGTCCGCATCCCGGTGAACTGCACGCGGAACGACGAACCCGTCGCAGGCTCGGGGAGCGGCACGTCCACCGTCACGGTGGCGTTCTGCCCGTCCTGGCTCTCGATGGCGGGCAGGGGCAGACGGCCCAGCGACCGCCCGTCCACCGTCAGCTCGATCTCCGTGGGAACCGAGTGCAGCCGGTCGGCGACGATCGTCAGCGGGAGCTGGTCGATGGTCTGGGGCTCGGGAAGGTTGACCTCGATCCACTGGCCGCCCGGCTCGGCGCGGACGGTGTTCCACGCTGTGGACGGGGCGCCGTCGAAGGCGGCGCTGGCGTTCTCGAGGCTGCCGGTGAGGTTGCTGCTGGCCCGGGCCCAGGTCGCCGAGCCGTCGTGCGGCCGCTCCAGCAGGCCGTCGATCGTGAAGGCGTCGGCCCGGGGCGAGAGGCGGGCCTCGCCGCCCAGCGTGAATGCGCGGGCCGACGGCAGCGTGAACCTGCGCTGGATCGCCCGTTCCTCGTCGAGTCGGGTCTCATCGGTGGGGTCCTGGCGCAGGCGGTTGAGGCTGATCGCCAGCGGGTGGTCCATCGAATCGGCCCCGGCGGCCTCGAGCAGGTCGTTGGGGAGACGAACGAGCTCGTCGAGGCGGGCGTCGTCGTCGCCGATCGTTACCTCGGCGAAGCCCTCGCTCGAGAGTCCCCCGAAGCGAACGAGGTTGTCGTCGGCGGTGTCGGAACGGATCTCGAGCGACAGCTTCTCGAATGTGCGCCGGGGGAAGGTCACCACCTGGCCGGGCGCCTCGCGGGACTGCTCGGTGAGATCGACGTCCATCGCGTCGCCGTCGTCGAACCGCAGCCGGGCCGTTTCGATGACGCGGTTGCGCAGGCCCGTGGTGGGCTGCAGCAGGGTGACGTGATCCGTGGTCACCGGGCTGGTCAGGGCCAGTTCGAGCCGTTCACCGCGGGCGTCGGAGAACGCCCCCGTGCGCCAGGCGGTCTCCGGGTCGCCGTCGACGGCGTACGCGGCCCGGTCCTCGGGGGTGAACGTGATCGTGTTCCCGTAGCTGGTGGCCCGGGCCTCGATGCCGCCCTCGTAGACGGACACCGTCTGCGAGTCGGTGGTGGCGTCGGGGAACACCGGCAGGCGGTTGTCGCTGAGGTCCCTGACGAGGGGCTTCTCGTCGGCGGCCTCGGTGTACCCGCGGGTGTGGCGGATGGTCGTCCAGCGCTCGCCCCGCTTGCGGTTGGAGTCCGTGAGCAGCAGGGCGGCACCGTCGTCGAGCGCGGCGCCGACCTCGTCGCCGTCGAGGCTGGCGCTGTAGCGGATGAGCTCGGTGCCGTCGAGGAGCCCGGCGCCGGCGGCGTCGACCAGCCCCGCCCCGTCGCCGGCCACGAGGAGGGCGGTTCCCGGCCCGTGCGCCGACACGGTGGGCACCGGGTCGTCAACCGGGAACGACGCCAGTGCGGGCGGGTCGGGAATGGCCGGGTCGGTCAGGATGGTCAGCTCGTCGTCGAGCGGGACCTCCGGGATCGTGAGGTTGGGGTCGTGGGGTCCGAACTCATCGGGTTCGCCCAATCCCGGGGCCGATGACATCAGGTTCCAGAAGTTGCGGGGGCGGGGGGTGTTGAACCGCTCGTACTGGAGGTCGCTCTGCACCAGCACGTCGCCGGCCCGCAGCAACCGGGCGATGGGGGCGACGCTGTCGGGGTCGGCCGTGCGCTCCTGGAACCGCAGGTCGAGTGCGTTGAGCAGGTTGGCCGACGCCGGCGACCCGTAGGGGATGAGCTCGCGCTGCATCGACGGCCGGTCGGTCAGGCCGGGCAGGATGGGATCCACGGTGTTGCCCCAGCGATAGCTGGCGAAGTCGCTGCCGGGCACGACCAGCACCCGGCTCTCCTGCCCGTCGGCATCGAGGTGATCGGCGGCTTCCTGCCAGTAGTCGGGGATGTCCTGGCGCCGCAGGTTCTCGGGGACGAACTCGCCCAGCCACAGCGGGGGCAGGGCCAGCACCGCCGCGGCGACCCCGCCGATCAGCAACCGCCGGTTCCACTGGGGCCAGCGGCGAACCACGCTCGTCACGCCCGCACCCAGCAGCACCGCAGACCCCAGCGCGACCAGCGGCACGGCGCGGGGCAGGCTTCTCATCGACAAGCCAACGTCAGTGAGGAGGAACCGCTTCACCGCCCGCTGCCAGGGCCAGAGGGGGCCGTCCTCCCAGGGATAGGCGCCGGTCGCGACCGCCACGCCGACGGCGGCGAGCACCACGAAGTACGCCCGGTGGCGCCACCTGGCCACCACGGCGCCTGCGAGGCCCGCGATCGGGAGCAGGAAGGTGACGGCGATGAGCCCGGGCGACTGCGTGTAGTAGGTGCTGGGCTCGATCCAGGGACCCAACCGGTCGCCGCCGTAGAAGAACCAGTAGCCGAGGCCGCGCAGCACCTCGTGGCTCACCGACACCAGCGAGACGGTCCGCGCGGTCTCCGAATAGCTCAGGATCTCGAGGCCGTTGGTCGCCTGCACGCTGAGGCCGGCGATCCACCACGCGGACACGGGGATCGTCAGGACGCCGAGCCGGAGCACCGCCGTGGCCGCCCGCCGCAGGTTCACCTCCTTGGCGACCCACACGGCGTGGACGAGCCACAGCGCCGGCGCCAGCCCCACGAGCAGCAGCGCCGTCGCGTTCACGCTCCCGCACGTCGCGACGGTCAGGGCGAACAGCGCCGGATACCGCCAGCCCCTGGTGCGGACCGTCCGTATCGTGAACGCCACCAGCCAGGGAAGCCCGGCGAACGGCAGCAGGATGGCCGACAGCCGAGCCACCAGCGTGAGGATGTAGGGGGACAGCGCGTACGCGAACGTGGCCACGACCACCCCCGCCCCGCGCCAACCCAGCGTTCGCAGCAGGTACGCGACCCCGGCGCCGGCGGCGAAGATGATCGTCCCCCACCACAGGCGTTGGGCCATCCAGTCGGGGAACCCGACGGCGTCCGCGAGCCAGAAGAAGGGCCCCATCGGCCACAGGTAGCCGATGGTCTGGTGCGTGACCGTCCCGGCCCCGAGCGCCGGATCCCACATCGACCATGACCGGCCCAGGAGGCGGGCGGGATCGAGGTAGAGGAAGGTCTTGGTGTCGGCGCTCACCCAGCCCGGCTGGGTCAGGAGCAGGGGGATGTAGGCGACCGCGGCAAGCCCGACGTGCAGGCGGACCGACGCCTGGCTGAGCCTCGGCAACGGATTTCTCATCGGGGTGAGCGGCGGGTGGTCACCTCGTCGGCCACGACCCGCATGAACGCGGTCGCGGCGGCGGTCCAGCTGAGCTGTGCGGCGCGGTCGAGCGCTCCCTGGCGGAGGCGCGCTCGCAACTCGTCGTCACCGAGCACGCGCGCCATGGCGGCTCCCAGCGCCTCGGGGTCGCCGGGGGCGAGCACACCGCTGACGCCGTCCACGACCGCGTCCTCGTGGCCGCTGATGCGGGAAGCCACCGCAGGCGTGCCGCATGCGGCCGCCTCGGTGAGCGACAGGCCCCAGCCCTCCCGGGCCGAGGCCGATGCGACCACCCAGGCGCGCCGATAAAGGTCGATCTTGTCGGCCTCGTCGATCGAGCCCCGCAGGCTCACCCACGCACCGGCATCGAGCTCGTCGATGACCGACTCGATGAGCGGACGCTCGAACCCCTCGCCAACGATCTCGAGCCGGAGCGGATGGCCGAGGCGGCGACGGGCGATGTCGGCGGCGCGGACCAACACGTCGTAGCGCTTGACCGGAGCCAGGCGGCCGACCGCGACGACGAGCGGCCCTGCTTCCTTGGAGACGGGGCCGGGGGAGTAGCGGGAGTCGACGCCATTGGGGATGACCCGGATCCGACCCGGCGGCAACCCGAGCTCGTCCACCAGCTCGCGCTTTGACGACTCCGACACCGTGACGATCGTGGTCCGGCGGTAGAAGGCCGGCGCCACACGCCGCTCGAACAGCTCGCCCAGGACGCCGAGGCGAGGACCGAGGGCCATCTTCCACATCTCGCCATGGACGTGGTGGATGATGATGACGCGGGGCCCGCGGTTCCACAGGGGGCTGAGAAACGGCATGCCGTTCCAGATCTCGACGAGCACATCGCGGGGACCCGTCCGGCGGAACAGCTCGGCGGCTGCGGCGCGCGGGAACACCATGTGGCGGCCGGCCCGCCGCACGACCCGGTAGCCGTCCCGGACGTCCTCGGTGGGCTGGCCTTGAGCCCAGGACGTGCGGAGGGTGACGTCGAGGCCGGCGGCGGCCCAGCGGCGGGCCATCTCGTGGATGTGGAGCTCCGAGCCTCCGCCCTCCACGTCGTCGAGGTCGCGCCACGCGAGCACGTGGATGCGGCGAACGCCGGCGGCGGCCGCCAAGTCCCCGATCTTCGCGATCCCGTCACCGAGCGAATCATCGGGGTCATAGGTTCCTGTCGCGTCGTGCACGCCGCCGTCACCGTCCTCGGTCTCCCCAGCTAACGTGACCAGACCATGCACGCTAGTGCGACCGGCGACGTCGGTGATTCCCCAGGTGACACCACCGCCGCCGTGGCGCAGGCCGAGCTACTGGCAGCCCTGGATGGGGTGGAGGGATGGTTCAGCCCGGACCAGGTCGGCCGGCTGGCCGAACGTGCCGCCGCCGTGCCCCCCAGTGGGCGCATCGTCGAGATCGGCAGCTTTCGTGGCCGCTCGACGATCGCGATCGCCCGCTGCAGCCCGCCCGGTGTCGAGATCGTGGCCGTCGACCCCCATGCCGGCACCGACCGGGGGCCTCAGGAGATCGCGGGCTTCGTCGTCGCCGCCGAGGAGGACCACGAAGCGTTCCTTGCCAACCTCGAGCGTGCGGGCGTCCGCGATCGCGTCATCCACGTCCGCCGATTCAGCCAGGAGGCCCTGGCGGAGGTGGCCGGACCCGTCGACCTGCTGCACGTGGACGGCGCGCACCGCCTGGCGCCCGCACGCGACGACCTCCGCAGTTGGGGTGCCCGGGTCCCGCCGGGAGGCTGCCTGCTCGTGCACGACGCGTTCTCGTCGGTGGGTGTGACCGGGGCCATCGGCGCCGAACTGCTGTTGTCGCACCAATGGCGCTACGTCGGGCGCAGTCGGTCGCTCGCCGAGTACCGACGGGAGTCGATGAGCGGACGGGCGCGGCTCCGCAACGTGGGCCGCCAGCTCGCCGAGCTGCCGTGGTTCGCCCGCAACCTGGCGATCAAGGCCCTGCTGGTGGCGCGGCTCGGCCCGCTGACGCGGGCCCTGGGCCACGACGGCCAGACCTGGCCGTATTGACTCAACGACGCGACGAGCGCCCCTCCGGCGCACCTGTCGCCGCACCGGCGGCGTCGGGCCTCGCCCCCCTGCGCAGCAGCCGGTCGCGCACGGTCCACCACGCGACCAGTGACATGGCCTCACCGATGATGTGCCACGACAGCTTCGACACCCCGCGGACGCGGTCGTTGAACGTGATGGGCAACTCGACCATCCGGGCGCCCATGCGGTGGGCCCGGTAGGCGAGCTCGACCTGCAACGCGTAGCCGGTGGCCCGGGTCGCGCCGGCCTCAATGACCTTGAGGACGCTGGCGCGATAGGCGCGAAAGCCCGATGTCGCATCGTGGATGCCCAGCCCGAGCAGTGTCGATGCGTAGAGGTTCCCACCGCGGGACAGCAGCCGCCGTACGGTGGGCCAGTCATAGATGCTGCCGCCGGCGACGTACCGCGAGCCGATGACCACGTCGGCGCCCGCGTCCAGCTGCCGGAGCAGCTCGGGCAGCATCGCCGGGTCGTGGGAGAAGTCCGCGTCCATCTGCACGATCGCCTCGTAGCCACCGGCGAAGCCATGCGCGAATCCGGCCCGGTAGGCAACGCCGAGGCCGCTCTTCTCCGGCTGGACGAGGGTCTCGATCTGGCCTTCCTCATCGGCAGTCTGCTTGGCCAGCGCGGCCGTGCCATCGGGGCTGCTGTCGTCCACGACGAGGATGTCGGCCTCGGGGACTGACGTCCGAAGTACCCGGAGGAGCTCGGTGATGTTCTCCGCCTCCAGGTACGTCGGGATGATGATCAGCGTCCTCATATCGGAATGTCCGTCCCCCGGTCGAACGTCGGGGGGGCAACCTAGCGGGTTTGACCGTCGTACTCAGGAATCGGCGCCGCTGGGGTGG
The DNA here is from genome assembly GCA_963756425.1 of uncultured bacterium. Classification (GTDB taxonomy): domain Bacteria; phylum Actinomycetota; class Acidimicrobiia; order Acidimicrobiales; family VFJN01; genus DASQUK01. Next base: position 127,865 of record CAVWNW010000011.1, read on the forward strand.
CGGGCGCCGGACCAGGCGGCGACGGATGGACGATCGGAGGTGGCGTGCTCGCGGCGGGGCTCCGGTGGGGTGTCCGGCTTCGGCCGCCGGTTCCCCCGGGCGACCGCGACCATGGACGCGAGCGCCAACCCGTACGCCAGCGCTCCAGCCCAGAACGCGGTCGAGATGCCGAAGAACAGGGCGATCACCACCCCCAGGACGGATGCGCACACCGATGCGGCGCCGTTGATGCCCCACAGAAACGCCGTCGGTGCGCCCGGAACCGTGGACGCAGCCCTCATGCCGAGCGCGAACGGCATCCCCATGACGAGCGCCAGCGGCGCCAGGAGGGCGACAGCGGTGCCGATGCGGACAGGGGTCGTGGCACCGTCGAGCGCCCGGAGGACCGCGGGAGTCGCGAACCCGGCGACGATCACGGTGGCGACGAGTGCGACGAGGGGCAGCAATCTCGAGCGGGCCCGGTCGTCGCGGACGATGCGCTCGGTCAGCATGCTGCCCAGGCCGCTGAAGACGAGGACCGAGAACAGGGAGACGGTCAGGCCGTACGTCGGATGGCCCAGGAAGATGCTCAGGCGCTGTAGCTGGGCGACCTCGATCAGCAGGAAGCCCAGGCCGATGCCCGCGAAGTACGTGTAGAGCGGCAGCTGGCGCCGGCGGTTCGTCCGGATCGCGGAGGTGCGCCCGGCCAGCAGGAGGGGAAGACCGACACAGCATGCCGCCAGCCCCAGGACGGAGACCGCGAGCAGGCCCAGCACGAGGACCGGGCGGATCACGTAGTCATCGCGGCTGATGTCGCCGTTGAGGAAGGTGCCGATGTCCGCCATCTGGAAGAAGAAGGGCCGGTTGTCGCTCGGCGGCGAGATGTCGGCGTCGACCCGGTCGACGGCATCGCCGGGCCCCCCAGGCGCGGTCAGGGCCGCAAGGGTGGGATCGGCGGCGGCGTCGGGCGTCAGCACGGGTGTGAAGCCGAGCTCGCCGGCTCGGTCGGACAGGACGGTGAGGTCGTCCTCGGAGAAGGCGTCGGGACTCACCATGACGGTCGCCAGGTCGACGCCGTAGGCGGTGGGCACGCGGTACGCAACGATGTGCTCGCGGGGATCGGCGACCCCGCGTCGGGTGAGGGCCTCCGAAGCCAGCGCGACCGTGCGATACGTCTCGAGCGGCTCGACCGGTCGGCCCTGGGCGTCGGCGGTGCGGAAATAGCGCGTGACCGTCAGGATGCCGTCCGCGCGAAGGCGGTCCAGGAACAGGTCCCACGCCTCGGTCGTGTACAACGAGTTCTCGGATAGGGCGAAGGCACCGGCGGCGCTGGCGGCCCATGTGTCGATGAGCGAGATCTGGATGAGGTCGAAGCGCTGGTCGGTCCGGGCCAGGTAGCTGCGGGCCTCGTCGTTGACGATGTCGACCCGAGGGTCTCGGTCGATGTGACCCGTGAAGCCGCCGTAGACCCCGTTGGTGATGTCGACGATGTCGCCGTTGATCTCGGCACCCGTGACCGAGTGCTGATCGAACTCGAGGGCGGACAGGACGTCGACGCCGCCCCCGACTCCCACGACGTACACATCTGCGCCGTGGCGGACGTAGTGGGGCAGGTTCTGGATCTGACCGCGAAGGACGTCGCTCTCGGCCGGGTCGCCTGAGTAGCGAAAGAGAGATGTCCCGGCAGTGCTGTCGATGACCAGGCCGAGCGACGTCGTCGCCGGATCATCGGCGTCGCCGTCGACGGTCAGTCGCGAGAACGCGTTCCACCGCTCGTACGCGTGGTCGGGGTCGCGCTGCTCCTTCGCCCACAGGACCTTCAGCAACGGCGAGCCGCCGGCGTAGAGATGGCCGTTGATCCCGGCAAAGCCGGCGAGCACCACAGTTGCGATCGCCGCGGTTGCGAGCCGACGGGCGTTGCCGTCGGCGATGGCGAAGGCGATCGCACCGGCGGTGGCGAAGGCGCCGATCAGCACGACGAGGCTCGGCCCGTCCAGGAAGGAGAAGAGCACGACCAGCAGCACGCAGCCGAGGCCTGCACCGACGAGGTCGACCGCGTAGAGCCGGTTGACCCGGCGGGGGAAGCGTGTCAGTGCCAGGCACACGACGATGCCGCTGAACACGAACGGGACGGAGACGACGCCGCAGGTGGCCACGACCGATGCGATGCCCAGGACCGTCGCCCGGGGCGTGAACGGGATGGCGAGCTGGATCGCGAAGCAGACGGCCACGGCCACACCGAACAGCAGCGCGAAGATCCAGAGCTGGCGGCCCACGCCGGCGACGGGGAACCACCGCGGGCGTAGGTGCACGATCAGCGCGCCCGCCGTCATCCCGAACAGCGCGACCGAGATCGCAACGAAGGCGAAGTGGTACCACATCGTGACGCTGAATATGCGGGTGAGCCCGATCTCGAGCATCAGAGTCGACAACGTCACCAGGAACACGCCGGCGTAGGTGCCGAGGCGGGGCTGGGGTGCCTCCGCGGCCGTCGGCGATGTGATTCCCCCCATGCCCGTCAGACTCCCTCAGCAGTGCCTGTACAGCTCGAACAGGCCCCGCCCGCGATAGCCCTCGCCGTACGACTCGATCAAGCAGAACTCCTCCTCGATCGCGTCGTTCGGCTCGTTCGGTCCGAAGTTGCGCGAGTCGTTGGGTTCGTCCCAGTTGGCGTAGATCGACGACAGGACGACGACGTCGGCCCGCCGGAGCTCGTCGGCCATCCCCGAGTCGTCGGCGTTGGCGATGCCCGGATCCATCTCGATGTAGCGCGTGGCCGGCTCGAGCTCCGGCATCAGGTAGTACAGGTACGCCTCGCTGTAGGGCGTCTTGCGCAGGTCGACAGGTCCGACGAACAGGGTGTCGCCGGGTTCGGTGGTGCGCTCGAGGTCCAGGAGCATGGCGTTCACTGCGTCGGCCGCCTCGGGACGGCCGTAGGGGAACACGCGGTCGCCGCGGCGCATGGTACCGGCCTCGATCGGGTCGACGCCGAAGCTGCGGCCCACGTAGTCGCCGTAGACACCCCAGACGAAGGTGGGGGCGAGCGCCAGCGTTGCCACCACCGGCACCGCGACGGCCAGGACTGCTGCGCGCCGCTGCGGCCAGGCGGGGCGCCAGGCACGTTGCCCCTCGATCACCGCCGCCGGCAGGAAGCCGAGCGGCACGCAGCTCACCCAGGCGAGGTGCGTCGAGTCCGCCCGCTGGATGGCCTGCGGGAGCAGGCCGACGCAGAAGAGGGCCATGACCAGGAGACGGCGGTCGCCCCGGCGGGCTGCCGCCACGCCGGCAGCCACGAGGCCCGCGGTCGCGGCCAGCAGGAGTCCCACCCACAGGGTGAGCTGGGCGGGACTGGCGGGCGCCGGCAACGGCCACGCCGGCTCGATGAACGCCCCGACCCGCTGGAGGAACCCGTCGAAATGGCCCCATGAGGGTGGGAACGGAAGGCTGCGGCCGCCACGGAGTTCGAACACCGGCTCGATGACGAGGCCCTCCACCACGTTGCCGACGCCCGCCGTGGCGAGGTGGACCGCGTACGGTGCCAGCCCGATCGCGAGGCCACCGGCCAGGCGCAGCCGTGCCCCGCGATCCAGGCCCCACCACAGCACCACGGCCGACAGCCCGAGCGCAGCGACGAGATCCGGCCGGTAGAGCAGGGCGACGCCGGCCAGCACCCCGGCGACGGCGAACAGGCGCGAGCGACGTCGCGAGGTCGTCGGAGCGGCCCGGCCGGCGAGAGCGGCGCTGAGCGCCCACAGCCCGAGCGCCAGGCCCCCGGGCCACGCCATGGCGACGAGTCCGGCCGGGGGCAGCAGCACGACCGCCGTCAGGACCGCACCGGCGGCGGCTACCCAGCGGCCCCAGGGACGCATCAGCGCGAAGACGCCGAACACGACACCGATCAGCTGCAGCAAGCCCACCACGCGCTCCACCGCGAGCGTCGTACCGAACACGTCGAAGACACCCGCCAGGACCCACAAGCTCCCGGGGCCGTACAGGTGGAGGAAGTCGCGATTCGCGATCTGCCCCTCGAGCACCAGCTCGGGGAAGGCGAGCATGAATCCCTCTTCCATCGGCGACCCCGGCGCCCGCCAGAGCTCGACGACGGGCAGCACGCACGCAACGGCAACGATGGCCACCGGAGGCAGCCACGGCAGAGCGCGTCGGAGGTCGCGCCGACCCCGCGGCGCGCCCGGATCGACGGTCGACCCCGCAGCGGGCGCTGCCATCAGTGCGACCCCATCGGTCCCGGCGTCAGTCAAGGTTCGCCAATGTGCTGCAGCTCGGCGGCCCGGTCGAGCTGCGACCGCTCCCGTGCCAGTTCTCCCTCAGCGGTCGCCCCCTGGGGTGACAGGTGGCGGCGGCCGGTGAGGAACGCCAACCCGTAGGCCACGGCCACGACGAACAGCAGGTTGCGGTAGCCGGTGACGAGCGCGGCGTACTCCAGCAGCCCGCCCACCATGGCGCCGACGAGGTTGGCGCCGAAGGCCAGAGTCGAGCTCGACGTGTCCTTGAAGCGCTGGGTGAACACCAGGTTGGCGGTGAAGATCGGAAAGAAGGCCAGCGTCGTTGCCGCGAGGAAACGGGGCACGACGTCGAGCTCGAGGAGCCGCTCGGGCGGGACCACCCAGGCGAGCGCGAGCGCTCCCAGCAGGACGGCGTAGAGCCGCGCCGGTCGCCGGAAGCTCACCCGCCGCGAGATCGCCACCGCCACCAGGACGCTAACGAGAACGCCGAGGAAGACCAGCGCGTTGACGAGCCAGGTCGTGCCGAACAGCAGTGCGAACTGCACCACGCTCTTGGTCTCCAGCAGCATGAACGCCGCGCCCATGAAGAACAGGTCGGCGTATCCACCCATCTGGCGCAGGGCCCCGGCCTTGTCCCGCCGGCCGATGAGCGTGATGCCTGCCACCGCTCCCACCGACAGGGCCAGGACCAGGGCGCCGCTCCCGACGTACAGCGTGGGCACGGAGCGGGTCTCGAGGTACGGGAACGGTTGATCGTCCGACACGGGACCAGGGGTGCCGGGCCGGGACGCCCAGACCTCGTCGGCGGGGCAGTTCACTGCGCCCGGCTCGTCCGAGGCGAGGAGGACCGCCAGGTTGTTGCCGAGCCGACTGACGCAGGGCGGCTGGCCGAACACGCTGGCCAGGGTCTCGGCGTACCGGTCGACCAGCCAGTCCTGGCGGTACCAGTTGTACATGGCGAACACCCCGCCGGGCGCCAGGTGCTCCCGGGCCGACCGCACCGCCTCCTTCGTGAACAGATAGCTCTCGAGCCGGACCGACGACTGCCCCTGCACGAGTGTCAGGGAGTCGGGCAGGGCCAGCAGGATGCGATCCCAGCGCTTGTCGGACCGCTCGAGGAACGCCCGGCCGTCGTCGACGTGCGTGTCGACCCGGGAATCCTCGTACGGGTGTTCCGGGTGGCTGCGCTCGGCGATCTCCATGAGCCGGGGATCGATCTCGACGGCATCGACGTGCTCGGCGCCCCGACGCAACACCGCGGCCACGTCGTTGCCCGATCCGGCGCCGATGATCAGCACGTCGCCGCCGGTCGGGTCGCCGCCACGCTCGTACACCCGCTCGTAGAGCGGGTTGCCGGCAGTGCGGAACTGGTGCCAGTGCGGCGTCTGGTTCACGAAGACGCTCTTGCCGCCGTCGGGATTGTCGAGCGAGGTGATGCGGTAGTAGGGCGACCACACGATCCGCTTGTTGCTTGCCCCCTCGACGAAGCCTGCCTCCTGATCGCTCACGCTCGTGTCGCGGGCCTCGTCGACCAGGGGGATCAGAAGCAGCACGATGCCGGCTGCGCACAGCAGCGCCCGCACGGCATGACGCAGTGGCAGGGTGGCCACGAAGACCGCGGCGATGATGACCCCCCAGACCACCGGCTGCGCCCCGAGGAACGCCAGCACCGTGAATCCGGCGATGCCCAGGACGCTGCCGATGAGATCCCACTTGTAGGCGTCGAGGGGGCGGAACAGGCTGAACGTGCGGGCCACGCCATCGCCGATGCAGGCCATCGTGGCCGCGACGCTGACGAACAGCAGCGTGAGCACCACCTCGCGCGGCAGGGCGCTCGACGGGGTGATCGACTCGAAGAACACGACGTCGCGCATCGTCACGTCCAGTGGCACGTCGAACACATAGACGTAGGCGACGAGGGCCCCGAGGAGCGGCGGCGCCAGCGGGTAGATCGAGCGGCCCGAGCGGCTGGCCCACAGGAATCCGAGCCCGAAGCCCAGGAAGCTGCCCAGCAGGACGAAGTTGGAGAAGTACGACAGGTAGAAGATGTGGCCGCCCAGCCAGCGGATCAGCGCCAGCTCCGAGAACAGCATCAGGAAGCTGAGCGCCACGAGCCGGGCGCGCGGCGCCAGCACGGTGCCGTCCCTCACGTTCGTGCCCCGGCGACACCGGACATAGCAGGTGAACGTACACGCCCCGGCCGGCCGCAGACCGACCGAGCCCCTGTTCGCGTATCAGTTCCTGTACGAGCTCGGGCCCCGCTCAGCCGGCGCCGGTGGCGTCGTGGCAGAGCGAGGGGTCGTACGGCATGAGCTCGGCCTCCCCGGGATAGCGCTCGGTCACGCCGGGCACGGCCACCCCGCCGGGAAGCGCACCCACGGTGGGCTCCGCGGCCGGGTCCCTCGTCGGGACGCGGTGCAGCACGGTGCTTCCCGCACTGATGCGGTTGTCGTCGACGCGGGGATCCGCCGACAGGCGCACGGTCACCCGGCCGTCCAGGGCGGCCGGGGTGCCTTCGGCCCAGCCGCCTGTGCCGGGGGTGAAGGTGTCGACCCGAACCTCCCCGTCGGCGAGGCGGGTCAGCGCCACGACCGACGCGTTGGGGCCCCGCCCGAAGGTGACGAGGGGGGCGCGCTCGCCGGTGTCGAGGGAGCGCAACGCATCGAGGTCGACGGCGACGCTGTACAGGCCGGCACCGGGCCCACGGTCGACCCCCCACCAGGTCTCCCCGACGCGCACGTAGAACCCCAGGCAGTCGCCGACCACAGCCAGTGTGCCGTCGGCGGCATCCGGCAGGCGCTCCGACCCGGCCTCGACGGCGATGACCGGGGCCCTACCCCCCGGCAGGTCGGCGCGCCAGCGGAAGAGCTGGGCCCGCGCCTCCTCGGTCACGAACTTGCCGCGCTCGCGCTGGTTCTCGACGGCCAGGGCCGCGTTGGCCCACACGCCTGCGGCCAGGAGGAGGACAAGGGCGGCCGCACCGGCGCCGCGCCACGCGGGGCGAGCCGTGGGGGCGACCCTCAATAGGACGTGGAAGCCGACCAGGGCCGGCACGAGCACGACCGGCATGAGGTCGGCCAGGTAGCGGTGGGCGATGTAGCCGATGGCGATGGCACCGGCCGCCCCGACCCCGGTCCCGGCCCACAGGAGCAATAGGCCGACACCGGGTCCGTACCGTCGCCGAGCCGCCCCCACGAGCCAGGCTGCCCCGGGGATCGCCAGGACCACCAGGACCGGCATCGTCACGGGGACGCTGGAGGACCACTCGAGGTCGTCGAAGGTGACGTCACCGACGACGGTCGGCCCGGCCGCGGGGAAGTCGAGCCACGGGAACGACCCGCGCACTTCGAACGCATCCGGCCGGGAGTACTGCAGGAGGGTCGTCGGCACGAACTGTGCCCCGAACCAGGTGTCGCCGTTGGCTTCGAGGAACGCCTTGCGGTCGTCGAAGGTCGACGAGGCGATCTGCCGTTCGATGGGCGGGCCCAACGGATCCCCGAATCGTGCGAGGTTGGGGACGGCGGCGACGATCACCAGCACGCCGCACACCAGCAGCACCCCGCCTGGCCGCACCCCCTGCAGCGGGTCAACGGTGCGCCCGGCCCGCCGCCGGAGACGCGCCGTCCAGGCGACGACTGCCACCGCCGCCAGGCCCGCGATGATGCCCAGACCGAGTGTCTGCCGGCTCGAAACGGCCAGCGCACCGAGCACCCCGACCGCAGCCAGCCGGCCGGGTGTCGGGCGCAGGATCCAGCGGGCGGCCGCGTCGAGTGTGGCGAGCGTGAGGGCGAGTCCCCAGAGGATCGCCTCGTGGTAGACGACCGCCGCCGACGCCAGCCACAGCGGAGGGCCCGCCAGCACGGCCACAGCCAGGGCGGCGGTCGCCACGATCTCGCCCCGCGTCACCCCGGCCGCCCCGCGCACGATCTCTCGAACCACCAGGTTCAGCCGGTAGGCGGCAACGGCGAGCACCGCCATGGCCACCGCCATCGACACGGTGGTGAGCCGCCCGTCGAAGCGATCCGTCACCGCCAGTACGGGCATGCGCAGGAGCGCGGGCCAGGGACCGAAGTACAAGTAGGTCTTCCCGCCGACCTCGAAACCCTCGAACGCCACCACGCTGCGCGGCACGTCCCAGCGCCCATCCAGGAAGGCGCGGGCCTGGGCATCGAAGAAGTTGTCGAAGATCCGCCGCCGGAGCGGCGACCAGGTCCCCTCCATCAGCAGCCAGCCGAACGCGACCAGCACGGGCACTGCGGCCGCCGCCCAGGCCACCCGCAAGCGGCGCCGCTGCTGAGCGTCGGGGGAGCCCGTCCCGGGGGGCGGGTCCGGGACACGAGCGTCGACGAGTGGGGCTGCGGTCGTCGCGGGGCTGGACGTCCCCAGGTCGCCCACGACGTCGGTCACAGCGAGACAGTACGGGTCGGTCGCAGAGCGACGCCATCACGCGCCGCCCCGAGACCCGCCCACCGAGGGTGACCAGTCAGGCCACTCGTATACTCGCCCGCCATGTCCCCGGTCCGGACGCGTGCCGCCGTGACGCCCGACACCGTGGAGCCCGATCCGGCGGATGGCCTCGCCGGCGCACCGCCCGAGCCCCGCCGCGACCGCCGCTGGCTGGTGGCCGCCGCCCTGTTCGTCCTCGTCGGCCTGCCCTTCGTCGTCGCCGCCGTGACCCTGCGGCGGCCGCAGTGGTACCCGGTCCTCGACCTGGCCATGACCGAGCTGCGCCTCCGTGACGTCGGCACGCAGCACACGCCCCTGATCGGGCTGCCGGGACGCATCGGCCCCAGCCTGATGGAGCAGGGAAGCCACCCGGGGCCGCTGAGCTTCTACCTCCTCACGCCGTTCTACCGGGCCTTCGGATCGTCCTCGTGGGCCATGCAGGTGGGGACGATCGTGCTCGACCTCGCGGCGCTCGGAGCCGCGCCTGGGCATCGCCGCACGGCGGGGCGGGACCCGCCTCGTCGTCGCGGTCGGTGGCCTCCTGGCGCTGCTGTCCCTCGGCTACGGCCTGACGGCACTCACCCAGCCGTGGAATCCCTACCTACCCCTGCTGTGGTGGGTCGTGTTCCTGTTGGCCGTGTGGTCGGTGCTCTGCGACGACGTCGTCATGCTGCCGGTGGCGGTGGCGGCCGGTTCGTTGTGTGCTCAGACCCATGTCCCCTACCTCGGGCTGGCCGTGGGCGTCGGCAGCATCGCCGTTATCGCCGCCGCCCGGGCGTGGCTGCGCGCCGCACCGGGCTCGGACGAGCGACGGCGGGTGGCACGCTGGGGGGCGACGGCGCTCCTGGTCGGCGGCGCACTCTGGATCCCGCCGCTGGTCGACCAGGCCATCAACGATCCGGGGAACCTGCGGGCGCTCCAGGACCACCTGGTGACACCGTCGGGCTCGGACGAGCCGGTGGGGCTGGGGCGGGGCGTGGAGCTCGCCTTGCGCCACCTCGACGTCGCGGGGCTCGTGGGCGAGGCGCGGGCTGACGGGACCCTGCTCGACGCATCCGCGCACACCGATGGGTCCCTCGTTCCCGGTGTCCTGTTGCTGGCGGTGTGGCTCGCCGCCGCGCTGGTGGCACGCCGCCTCGGCCCTCCGGCGCTCGTCCGCCTCCACCTCGTCGTCGCCGCCGGGCTGGTGCTCGGCGTGGTCTCGATCTCTCGCATCCTCGGCAAGGAGTGGTACTACCTCATGCTGTGGGCCTGGGGCGTCACCGCGCTCCTCCTGCTCTCCGTCGGCTGGACCGCAGCCGTCGTGATCGGCCGGCTGCGTCAGCGGGGTCGGACGGGCGCGGCCTGGGCCCTGGGCGGAGTCGTGGCCGCGACCGTCCTGGCCGTCATCGTGGCGGTCACGGCGGCCGTCACGCTGGATCCACCCGAGTCGCACGTGTCGTCCACGCTGGGTCGCATCGTTTCGCCGACCGCGGCGGCCCTCGAGCGGGGCGAGGGCGCGGCGACCGGCGAGGACGGGCGCTATCAGGTCAGATGGGACGACGCCTACTACTTCGGGTCCCAGGGTTACGGGCTCGTGAGCGAGCTGGAGCGGGCGGGCTTCGACGCTGGCCTGTCGGAGACCTTCCACGTGCCGATCACAGACCACCGGGTGATCGAGACCCGTGATGCCACCGCCACCGTGCACCTCGTGACCGGCCGGTACGTCGCGGCCTGGAGAGGCGTGCCCGACGCCGTCGAGGTGGCGTACGTCGAACCGCGCAACGCCGCGGAGCGGGCCGAGTTCTCGCAGCTCCGTTCCGACGTGATCGACGACCTTCGAAGTGATGGGCTCGACGACCTCGTGCCGATGGTGGACGACAACCTGTTCGGGCTGTCGATCGACGAGCGGATCTCCGACCGGACCGAACGGTGGACCGCGCGCATGCTCCGGTTGGGGGAACCGACGGCCGTGTTCGTGACACCACCGGGCGTCGAACGATGACCGTGCACACCGACCCCGGGGTGCGGCGGACCCCCGGCGGCCCCGTCAGCGGCCGCGACGCCGGTACGGAGGGTGGCGGGCGGCCCGCCGTCGAGCCGCGCTGGATCCGGCTGCTGGTCCCAGCGTGTGCCGCGGTAGCGGTCCTTCCGATCGTCGTCGCCGTCGCCCGCGCCATCGCTGGCGACTGGGTTGCCGGTGGGTGACAACGCCTACTTCCTGATCCGGGCACGCGACGTGCTGACCGCACACAACCCATGGCTGGGCTCGTGGACGTCGGCGTCGCTCACGCTCGGCGATGACATCAACAACCCCGGGCCGCTGCTGTTCGACCTCTTCGCCATCCCGGCGAAGCTGGGTGGCCAGGCGGGGCTCGCCGTTGGGGTCGGCGTGGTGAACGTGGCCGCCGTCCTGGGCATCCTCGCCGTAGCCCGGCGCCAGGCCGGTGCGCAGGGGGTCGTGGCCGCAACGGTGGCGGTTGCGGCGCTCGCCTGGTCGATGGGCAGCGAGCTGCTGTTCGACCCCTGGCAGCCCCACAGCCTCCTCTTCCCGTTCCTGCTCTTCCTGATCCTTACGTGGGGCCTCGCGTGCGGCGACGAGGTGTTGCTGCCCTGGCTGATCGGGGTCGCGAGCCTGATCGTCCAGACCCACGTGGGCTACGCGTTCCTGGTCCCGGTGGTCGGCGGTGCCGGCGCGGTGGCCTGGGGCGTCCGGCTCCTGCACGCCCGGCGTGCATCGCCCGAGACCTGGGCCGAGCGGCGGCGCCGCGCCGGCCGCATCCTCGCGGTGTCGGCGCTGGTGGCCCTGGCGTGCTGGTCGCAGCCGATCCTGGAGCAGCTGTTCGGTGCCGGCCGAGGCAACCTCGGGCGCCTGATCTCGAGCCTCGGCACCGGCCAGGCGCGGATCGGGCTGGCTCGTGCCCCCCGCTTTGCCGCGGACGTTCTCGCTCTGCCGCCGTGGTGGGGGCGCCCGTCCATGTCCGAGTCCTTCGCGTCCGGCGCGCCGCTGCCCTCGCTGGCGGCCTCCCTCGTGGGCCTGGCGGCCGTCGCCGCGGCGTTGGCGGCTGGCGTCGCACTGGTGCGCCGGCGGAACGGCCGCGCCGCGGTGGCAGCGGGCATGGCGCTCGTTCTCGTGCCCGTGTCGGTGCTGGCGGCGTCGACGATGCCCATCGGCGTCTTCGGGGTCGCGGCGCATCACGTCCGCTGGCTGTGGCCGGTGGCGGTGTTCGTCACCTTCGCGTTGCTCCTCACGCTGCTCGCGTCGCTCCCAGGCCAGAGGCTGGCGCGCGGCGCCCTCGCGGTGTCCATGGGTGTCGCGGTCGTGCTCGCCGGCCTCGCGCTGCCGACGATGAACGCGCGCGTGGGGCCCAGTGCCGACGCAGACTCGATGCCCGCGATCCGGTCGCTGGGACCCCAACTCGCTGCGCTCCGAGGCGAGCAGGGCGTGCTGTTCGACGTGTCGGAGCTGCGGTTCGCAGAGCCGTTCAGCTTCGCGGTCATGGCGGAGCTGCAGGAGCTGGGCGTGCCCTGGTTCGTCGACGACGAGGGCCTGGTCCGCCAGCTCGGCCCGGCGCGCCGGTACTCGCCCGGTGACGCTTCGGTGCGGCTGTTCCTGAGGGAAGGCGACGCGGCGCGGCAGGGGACGGACGGCGCCCGCAGGGTCGCTTTCGTCGACGGAACCAACCAGGCCGAGGCCGCTGAGCTCCGCCGCTTGCAGGAGGATCTCCGGCCGTTCATCGCCGCCGGTGGGCTACGACTGACGGCCCCGCGCGGGCCGAGGTGGGGGATCCCACGGTCGACGATCCCGACGCCGCCGTGACCACCGCCGAGCTTCGTGACCCGGACCAGCTGTTCGCCCCGAAGACCGCCCAGCCGCGCTACAACCGCAAGCTGGTGTACCTGGTGGAGGATGATCGCCTCGCAGTGGCCGAAGCATGGTCGAGCAAGCTCGATCGCTATGCCGACCTCCAGCAGCAGGCCGACCGCCTGACCGTGGCGGTGTTCGTGGAACCGCTGGTCGAGGGCTGATGGCCGTGGCACGACCCTCGCTCGGACTGGTGGTCCCCGTCTACGACGAGGCCGAGCGGCTCACCGACTACGTCAAGCAGTTGTTCGACTTCGCGGCCGAGCTGCCGGTCGGCAGCGCACTCCTGTTCGTCGACGATGGGAGCGCGGACGGCACACCCAACCTCATCGACGACCTGATCGCCGACACCCCGGGTGTTCCGGCGCGTGTCCTGCGTCGGCCTCACATGGGCAAGGGTGCCGCGGTCAGCGCGGGCTTGCGGGCGCTACGAACCGATCTGGCCGGCTTCTGCGACGTCGACCTGTCCACCCCGCTCGACGACTTCGACGCCATCGCCCGGGCCGCCGCCCGCTCGGGCGGGCTGGCGATCGGATCGCGGGGCCTGGCGACGTCGACGCTCGTGCGGCGGGAGGGGCGGGTGCGGGAGTCGCTCGGGCGGGTGTACAACCGCCTGCTGCAGGCGGTCATGACCCCCGGCGTGGTCGACACGCAGTGCGGCGCCAAGGTGGCGCCGCGGCGAGTCTGGGACGCGCTACTGCCGCGCTGTCGGGAGCGTGGCTACGCGTGGGACGCCGAGGTGATCGCCGTCGCACGGGCGGTGGGGGTCGCCGTCGTCGAGGTCCCCGTCCACTGGCGGCACGACGACCGGTCCAAGGTGAAGGTCGGCCGGGACGGCTTGGCGATGCTGGCCGCCACGCCCCGGATCTGGCGCTCGGCGCGCCGCGCCGCGCCGCCGGTGGCCGGTCCGATCTCGGCGCCGGTGTCGGCGCCAAGTGGGGCCGCCACTCCGGGGGCGGACTGGCACACGCAGGTCTTCGACGACGCCAACGCCGCAACGCTCGCCGGCGCCGATCGCTCGCATTGGTGGTTCCGCAGCAAGGCCGCGCTGGTCGCCACCGCCCTGCACCGGACCGTGGGGCCGCGTGACGAGCGGGGCTGGTTGGTCGACATCGGTGGTGGCGCCGGTGGGGTGACGGCGCTCCTGGGATGGCCACCCGATCGCGTCGCAGTGTTGGAGGGCAACCACGCCCTGGCAACCCAGGCCCACCGGACCCACGGCCTGGCGGCGGTGCGAACCGCGGCCGATCGCGTGCCCATGGCCGATGGTGCCGCCGAGGTGGTGTGCCTGCTCGATGTGATCGAGCACCTGCACGACCCGATCGCGGCGCTCCGGGAGGCCGGCCGCGCGCTCGCGCCCGACGGTCGCCTGGTGGTGACGGTGCCCGCCCATACGTGGCTGTGGAGCGCCGCCGACGAGCAGCTGGGTCACGTGAGGCGCTACACCAGGCCGGCGCTCGCCACCGAGCTCGCCGCCTCCGGCTTCGAGCCCGTGCTGCTGACGCACGTGTTCAGCTGGCTCGTCCCGCCCGTGTTCCTGACACGCAAGCTGGTGGGGCGCGGATCAGCCGAGCTCGGTCTCGACAAGACCTCGTTCGCTCTCGCCACCGCCGCCATGGTGCTCACAGGTGTCGAGCGGCAGCTGCTCGGCCGTGTCGGGCTGCCGTTCGGCACATCCGCTTCTGTGCGTGGCGATCCGTCGCCCCTGAGACCCGTCGCCTCGCGCGCCGGGGGTGGTCGCGCCGCGTCTGCTCCGGCCGAGTCGCGGGTCGGGCGCCACTATGGTCGCGGCGTGCTGGCTGGGGCTCAGGAGAACGCCACGCTGCGGCGTACCTGGACGCTGTTCCGGGCGTTCCAGGTCGAGCAGACCGATCCGGACCGCTTCTACTCGCTGCTCGCCGACGACTCGGTGCGCCAGCTTTCCTCCTGGACGCCGCTCGCAGGCAAGCGGGTGCTCGATGTCGGCGGGGGACCGGGGTACTTCGGCGCGGCGTTCCGGCGCGCCGGCGCGACGTACGCCTCGGTCGACTCCGACCTCGGCGAGCTGAGCGCCGTCGCCAAGCCCGGGCCGGGCACGGTGCTCGGCAGCAGCCTGGCGTTGCCGGTTCGCGACGACGCCGTCGACGTGTGCTACTCGAGCAACGTCCTGGAGCACGTGCCGGAGCCGGAGCGGATGGCAGACGAGATGGTGCGTGTCACCCGGCCGGGGGGCGTGGTGTTCCTGTCCTGGACGACCTGGCTGTCGCCGTGGGGTGGACACGAGACATCGCCCTGGCACTACCTCGGGGGACACCATGCGGCTCGGCGATTCACCCGCCGGAACGGGCGGGCGCCGAAGAACGAGTACGGCCGAACGCTGTTCGCGGTCTCCGCTCAGCGCATGCGCGGCTGGGTTCGGCGGGCAGAGGCGGCCCACCGGGTCAACCTGCTCGACGCGCTGCCGCGCTACCACCCGCGATGGGCCCACTGGATCGCGGCCGTGCCCGGCGTGCGTGAGGTGGCGTGCTGGAACTACGTGCTCGTCCTCGAGGTCCGGTGAAGCGGCGGCTGGGCGGGCGGCCCCGGGCCTGAGTGCCGGTCAGCGCGACGTTGGGAGGATGGGTGCGTCGCGACCCGTGCCGCGTGGCGCCCGGGACGCCTCCGTTGTGGCGCGCCCCCCGGCGGATGCCGGTACCGACACCTTCTCCTCGTGGTATTCGTCCTCGACGTTGACGGTCCAGATGTCGTGCGCCGTGCCGGCCACGATGTTCTCGACGGTCAGCATCGCCGTGTACATGGAGTGGTCCTGGTTGTTGTAGCGGTGCATGCCGTTGCGGCCGATCGGGTGGACGTTGGGGGCATGTTGGGCGAGCCAGGCGCGCAGTACCTCGACGTTGGACTGATAGTCCGCGTCATAGACGGGGTATGCCTTGGGCATCCGCACCACGTAACCGGCCTCGACATCTGCGGCGCTCATCAGCCCGATCGTCTCGAGCTCCTTGGCGGCCTCCGCGACCAGCTCGGCGTCGGTGGCGGTCCACGATTCGTCGCCCTCGCGCACGGTGTACTCGAGCCCCAGCACGTTGTACCCGTCCTTCACCATGTAGGGCGACCACGACCCGAAGTTCTGCACCCGCAACGTCTTGACCTCGGGTGCGTGGATGTAGATCCAGTTGTCGTCCCAGCCCACCTTGTCGGCCGGAACCACCAGCGCCACCGTCAGGAAGTCGCGAAACTCCAGCCCATCGGCGGCACGGCGCACATCGTCGGGCACCGGCGGGTCCATCGCCGCCAGCAGCAGCGAGAACGGCATCGACGAGACCACGTGATCGGCGGGGTACTCGGTCGCGACCTCCTGCGACTCGGCCACCACGCTGACGGCGCGACCGCCCGCGTGGCGGATGCGGGTCACGGGCGTGTCCAGGGTGACCTTGGTGCCGGCGCCCTCGACGAGCTCCTGGCATCGCTCCCACATCATCCCGGGCCCGTACATCGGGTACTGGAACTCTTCGATCAGGCTGGTGAGCTGCTTGCCCCGGTCCTTGCGCCGCCCGGCATAGCGGGACCGGATGGGCTCCCAGACCGCTTGGAACAGGGACATGCCCTTGATGCGCTGGGCGCCCCAGTCGGCCGCGATCTGCGACGGCGGCACCGCCCACAGCTTCTCGCTGTACGTCTTGAAGAAGTGGTTGTAGAGGCGCCAGCCGTAGTTGGCGACGACGTAGCCCTCGAGCGTGGATCGGTCCCTCGGCGGCCGCACGCGGACCCACAGCGCCGACGCCACGCAGCGCACGGCCTCCAGCGGGCCGAGGTTGCGCAGGGCGTTGAGCGGCTTGAGTGGGTAGTCGTAGAACTTGCCGCGGTAGTAGATGTGGCTCTTGCGGGGCCGCTGCAGGAACTCGTCGTCGTCGAGGATCTCGTGCCACAGGTCCTCCACCGCTTGCACCTTGGTGAAGAAGCGGTGGCCGCCGATGTCGAAGCGCCAGCCGTCGCGCTCGACCGTCCGGCTGATCCCGCCGACAGCCGAGTCCGCCTCGAGGACCGTGCTCGTGCGGCCCAACTTGGCAAGCTGATAGGCGGCGGTGAGTCCGGCGGGCCCCGCGCCGATGATGACGACCCGGGGCGAGGCCCCAGGCTCCGATGTGGACCCGCTCGCTTCGCTTCCCCTCACGTGCCGAGCACTCCCTCACTTTGGACGCGAGGAGTCACTCTATCGAAGAGGGTCCTTGCGGCTTCCACCCCGGCGGTCACGGTTCGCGGTTGCCCTGCAACCCGTTGGTAACATCGCCGCCTCATGCGCACCCTGGCTGCCGACGGGGTCCAAGATGACGCGTCCCCCGCGTCCGTTCGACGATCGACAACCGCACCCCGGTTGGTGCCCTTGGCCGTCGCTGCGGTCGTGGTCACGGGCGTGGTGTTGCGCTTCGTGCAGCGCTCGCCGCTGTGGCTCGACGAGGCGCTGAGCGTCAACATCGCCCGGCTGCCGCTGGGTGACATGTTCGAGGCGCTGCGCCACGACGGTCACCCCCCCTTCTACTACCTACTGCTGCACGGGTGGATGGAGGTGTTCGGCGAGAGCGACTTCGCCGTGCGGGCGCTGTCAGGGATCTTCGCCGTGGCATCGCTGCCCCTCGCGTGGATCGCCGGTCGGCGCCTCGCGGGGCGGTCCGGGGCCCGCTGGGCGTTGGTGGTCGTGGCGTTGTCGCCGTACGCGATCAGGTACGCCACCGAAGCCCGCATGTACTCAATGGTGATGGTCCTGGTGCTGGCGGGCTACCTGGTGCTCTCCGATGCCCTCGTCGATCCCCGTCCCTGGCGGCTGGCGGCCCTGGCGCTGATCTCTGGCCTCCTGTTGCTCAGCCACTACTGGTCCTTCTACCTGTTGGCCGCGACGGGCCTGGTGCTCGCTGCGCGCTGGTGGAGGCGGCCCCCGGAACGGGCCAGGACCGGCCGCGTGCTGCTGGCGATTGCCGCCGGTGGCCTGTTGTTCCTGCCCTGGCTCCCGGGTTTCCTCTACCAGTCGGCCAACACGGGCACGCCCTGGGGCGAGCCGTTCCGTCCGACGGCGATCCTCGTGACCACGCTGATGGACATGGGCGGCGGGGCACGCATCGAGGGCGTCTTGGCCGCCATCGTCGTGAGCGTGTTCGTGCTGGTGGCGCTGTTCGCCGCTCGCTCGGGTGGGAGCGAGCTGACGCTCGACCTGCGCACGGTCCCGATCGTCCGCCGCGAGCTCGCGGTGGTGCTGCTCGTCATCGCGCTCGGGTGCGTGGCCGGCTACGCCACCGGCGCCACCTACCAGTCGCGCTATGCGGCCGTGATCGTTCCGCTCGTGCTGCTGGCGGTGGCCGTCGGCATCACCCGCGTCCCGGGGATCGCCCAGCTCGCAGCAGGGGCCGCGTACGTGGCAGTCAGCGTGGGCGGCATCGCGTGGGTCAACTACTACCAGCGGACCCAGGCCGACGTGGTCGGCGACGCGGTCGCCCAGCATGCCGAGCCGGGGGATGTGGTGGTGTACTGCCCGGACCAGCTCGGGCCCGACTACTCACGTCGGATGCCCGACGGGCTCGTGGAGCTGGCCTACCCCGCCCTGACCTCGCCCGAGCGGGTCGACTGGGTCGACTACGCCGAGCGGAACGAGGTCGCAGATCCGGCCCGGATCGCCGGGCAGATCCGGGATCGGGCGGGGGGCAATGCGATCTTCGTGGTCTGGATGCCCGACTACCGCACGCTCGGCGATCAGTGCGAGCGATTGGTGGCTGCCCTCGGACCCACGGAGGGCCTGGTCGAGCAGGACGAGTCGAAGTACTTCGAGCCGGCGTTCCTCCACCGGGCGCCGCCCGTCGACTGATTCGCGGCCGCGTCGTCGGTCGTCCGTCGGCCGCCAGTGCGGTCGGGTCAGCCGGAGCCCGTCACCGCCCGCAGCTGCCCGGCAGCCGCCTCGCAACGGCGGACCGCCAGCAGGTCGGCGGTGCGGAAGCTGGCGACCCTGGTGCTCCAGGAGTCGATCACGCCGCGCCCGTCGCCGCGGCGGAAGAAGGTGGTCATGGGGCCTTCCTGCTGGTAGGCATCGGCGCCGTCGACGGTCTCGACTCTGCGATCCCGGAGCGTGACCTCGAACGTCGGCATGCCGGGGACGGTACGGCAGGGCGGCTGTGCGTTACGAGGGGAGCAAGCCTGTGGATTTCGGGCGGCCATCTGTGTGGGGCTGTGGATAACCGCTGGTCGGCTTGAACCCCTGTGAGAGCGGATTTCCGCTCTCATCACGCAGTGCCCCGGCGAGGCGGCACACCTCCCGGGGCCGGACACCAGGAGGATCCCCCTGATGCCAGACGTAACCGTAGTCCTATCCGCCCCGAGTGGACGCCCTCGAGCTGCGGGTCGCACGAGTGGAGGCCATGACCGAGGTGGTGACCGCCGTCCGCCTAGCCGGCCGGCCCGACGTGTATCTACGGGTCGCGGGGTCCCGCGTCAGATCAGGCCCTACCAGTCAATCCGCCGCCGATGGCTGGACCGAACTAGCCGCGGCGGCAGATAGCCGCCGCGAAAGGAGCCTGACATGTCTGGACGAATCCGCCTCCTGTGGGCCGGGCCTGCTGGCCGCCGCCACCACTGCGGCGTTGGTCGGAGCGCCGGCGATGATCCAAGCCGGCATCACAATGACCGGGATCGACTGAGGAGCCTGACATGACCCGACGAGTGCGCTTCCTGTGCGCCGCCCTGTTCGCTGCCGTGCCAGCTGCGGCTGCGATCGCGACACCCGGCATTTCGGGGGCTGTGGGCAACCGGATCCACCAGGTGCGCTCGTAGGTCATGGTCGGGGGTGACCTCGGGCAGCCGCGCTCGTAGCAGCGCCTCTGCGGACGTGATCGACGGCTCCCAGGGCCCCGCGGGCAGGTTCCAGAGCAGGCCTACCAGTCAATCCGCCGCCGAGGGCTGGACCGAACTAGCCGCGGCGGCAGATCAGCCGCCGCGAAAGGAGCCTGACATGTCTGGACGCAATCCGCCTCCTGTGGGCGGGGCTGCTGGCCGCCGCCACCACTGCGGCGTTGGTCGGAGCGCCGGCGATCATCCAAGCCGGCATCACAAGACCGGGGTCGACTGAGGAGCCTGACATGACCCGACGAGTGCGCTTCCTGTGCGCCGCCCTGTTCGCTGCCGTGCCAGCGGCGGCTGCGATCGCGACACCGGCGGTTCTTGCCGGCCTCGCGTTGATCCCGGTCGACTGAGCCAGCTGGCGACGGACGACTTCGCCTCCTGAGGGCCGCCCTGTTCGCTGCGACGGCGACAGCGGCGATCGTTGCACCTACCTGCACCGGCTGCTTCACGAACCGGGTCGGCATTTCGGGCTGTGGGCAACGGGATCCACCAGGTGCGCTCGTAGGTCATGGTCGAGGGTGACCTCGTGGCAGCCGCTCGTAGCAGCGCCTCCGGTGAGATCGTCCGGGACCGCTGGGGCATGAACTGGAACCAGGTCCTCGAGACCGGCGGCCTCGTCGTCGGCAAGAAGGTCAAGCTCGAGCTCGAGGTCGACGCCGTCAGGGGCGCCTAGGGGCGTCACGGCGGGGCTTCGTCAGCGTTCCCGCAGCGCACCCGCTGCCCGCTGCAGCCAGGTGCGCGTGGTCAGGCCCGGCCCGGCGGGTGCTCGGCGAAGTATCCAACGATTGCGGGCATCATCTCCTCGAACCCGCCGGGGACGCCGAAGTTCAGGGCTCCGGCACGTACGTCGCTCGAGTTCCTGAACGCGTGCCTGACGCCACCGGGGACGAGCACGAAGGAGCCGCGAGGGGCGGTGGTCCATTCGTCGTCGACAAGGAAGTCCAACGTGCCCTCGATGACATAGAAGATGTCGTCCTCGTCGTGCGAGTGTGCTCCCGGACCCTGCGTGTGGGGGTCAAGCCACCACTCCGACACGTTGTATCGGCTCTGCGTGGCGGCGCCGTCGGCCTTGAACACCGCCTGCATCCCGCCCATCTCGTATGGGCGGCCATCACCAGGCCCGAGGACAACCGGCTTGCGCACGTCTCCGGCCTCGCCACCCATGTCAGCACTGTACGCGCCGTTGCCATCGTCGTCGCTCCCCGCAACGGACCCAGGGACAGCGCATGAGCTAGTTCGCCACAGGCGGGCCGGAATGGCCCCGTCGTGCGCTGACCTATGCCACGCTGGCTGCCGTCATGCGGCCGTAGTAGAACAACGCTTTCCGTAACCGGCTGTGTTCGTCGGGTGCTGGGGAACCGGGTGGCTTGCTCCGGCTCCCGTCAATGAAGCGAATGGAGCGTGCAGGTGGGTCGACGCATCCCGATCCGCGTCAAGGTGGCCGCGGTGGTGGCCGTGCCGCTCCTGGTCCTCGTCGTCGGCGCTGCGATCGGCGTGTCGACCAGCACCTCGGACGCTCGGACGGTCACGCGCCAGGCCGAGTTGGCCACCGCATCCCTCGGCCATGCGGGCCTGATCAATGTCCTGCAGAACGAGCGCAACACGGCACTCGTCCAGATACTGGACCTGGGCGACCAGATCGAGCTCGAGGAAACGGACATCGACGCGTCCCGGCAGCGCACCAACGAGGCCCACGAGGCGCTGCACCGACAGGTCAGCGGCCAGGACGACCGCCTCCGCGAGGACTGGGCGGACGCGCTCTCGACGCTCGACGACCTGCCCGGCGTGCGCGCCGAGGTCGACGCCGCCGTCACCGACCCGGGGCCGGCGAACCGCGAGACTGCTCACGAGGTCTTCGCCGAGTACACCGACATGGTGGCGACGATCTTCGCCTCGCACGACCGGTTCGCCCTGGTGGTCGACGACGCCGGCCTGCGTCAGGGCGACGATCTGGTCCACTACTCGTCCCACGCCACCGACTCGGTCGCACAGCTGGTCGACCAGCTTCTCTACGTCGGTTCGGGCGCCAGGGGCATCGACGAGCCGGTGGAGGCGGCAGAGGTGTCCGAGGTGGCCCGCGACGTCGAGAGGAACAACGCGGCCGTCAGGACCAGGGGCACCGGTGACTACGCGGCCCCGACCGAGCGGCTACTGGCCGACGCGCAGGTCACGGGTTTGGTGCCGTTCGCCTCCGGCGCCATTGCCAGCGCGGAACCGGTCGACCCGGCGGCGCTGCTGGCGACGACACCCTTGGGTGCCGACGGCCCCTACCTGACCTTCCGCGATCAGGTGGCGGACGTGCTCGAGCGGCGCGCCGACGACCTGCGGTCCGACGCGGACGCCCGCCGGCGTTGGTACATCGGGGTGGGGCTGGCGGCCGTCATCGCGGCTGCGTTTGTCGCCTGGCGGGTGAGCCGCTCGATCACGCGGCCGCTGCGGGCGCTCAGCCGCGACGCCCAGTCGGTGGCGGACGAGCAGCTGCCCAGCGCCATGGCCGACATCCTCGATGCCCCCCGGGGGCAGGACCTCGCGCCACCCAAGCCGGTGCCGATCGAGGTCACGACGAGCGACGAGGTCAGCGACGTGGCCGAGGCGCTCGACGACGTCCAGCGCTCGGCGCTTGGGCTCGCGGTCGAGCAGGCGACGCTGCGGCGCACCATCGCCGAGTCGTACGTCAACCTCGGGCGCCGCAACCAGAACCTGCTGAGCCGGTTGCTGGCCGCGATCGGCGACCTCGAGCAAGGTGAGACCGATCCCGAGAGGATCGCCCAGCTCCACAAGGTCGACCACCTCGCCACCCGCATGCGCCGCAACGCCGAGTCGCTTCTGGTGCTGAGCCAGGTGGACGTGGCCCCCCACTGGCATCCACCCGTTCGGGTTCTCGACGTGGTGCGGGCAGCGCTGGGGGAGGTCGAGAACTACCAGCGGGTCGTGGTGCGGACACTCGATCCGGTGATGGTCGTGGGCGGGGCCGCATCGGACCTGACCCACCTGCTCGCCGAGCTCATCGAGAACGGGGTCAAGCACTCGCCGCCGCACGAGCTCGTCGAGATCCGGGGGCGACTGACCCCCGACGGGTACTCGCTGGCGGTGGTCGATCACGGACTGGGCATGAGCGCCGAGGACATCGCCGTGGCCAACCAGCGGCTCGCCGGGGCGGAGGCGCCCACGGTCGCCCTCTCCAAGCACCTGGGGCACTTCGTTGCCGCCGCGCTGGCGGCGCGCAACGGCATCGCCGTTCGATTGCAGGGCTCCGAGGTGGTGGGCATCGCCGCCATCATCGACCTGCCCGCCGCGATTGTCGGCCCCATGCCGCCCGAACCCCTACGCGAGCTCGTCGCCCCGGCGCCACCCACGGCGGCGGCCGGGCCGCCGCCCCCGGAGGCGCTCGCAGGTGCGCCCGCCGCCCCGGACACAGCGTCATCGCCGGTGTCATCCCCGATGGCGCCGCCACCCGCGCCCGATCAGTTCCCGGTGGAGGCTCCTCCGGCCCCGGTCACTCCGGCGCCACCACCGGACCCCGCCCCCGCCCCCATTCCCGTCGGTGGCGGCACGCCCGCTGTCACGGCCAGCGGGCTGGCGCGGCGCGTGCGGGGCGCGCAGCATCCCGGCGGCCCCGGTCCGCTCGCGTCGACGGGCCGCTCACCGTCGATCCAGCCTGCGGCCGGGCCTGACGACCGTGGGCCGGGCGTCGATCCCGCCGAGATCCAGCGATTCCTGACTAGCCTTGCGGCCGGCGTGCAGCGCAGCCTGGCTGACACGGACACGGAGCGGGACCAGGAATCGCAATAAGGGCGATGTCACTGACCAAGGAAGCGCGCAACTTCAACTGGTTGCTCAGCAACTTCGTGGACGAGGCGGCAGGGGTGACCGACGCGGTGGCGGTGTCGTCGGACGGCCTGCTGATCGCTCGCTCGAACTCGCTCAGCCAGCAGGAGGGCGAGCAGCTGTGCGCCATCATCTCTGGGTGCGCCAGCCTGGCGGGGGCGTCCGACCGGCTGCTCGACGGCGAGGGCCTCGAGCGGGTCATCATGGCGATGAGCATGGGCTTCCTGTTCGTGTGCTCCATCGCCGACGGCAGCTGCCTCGGCGTGGTCGCCACGCGCGACTGCGACGTGGGTTCCGTCGGGTACCAGGCGACCGAGCTGGTGGCGAAGGCGGGTGAGCTGCTCACCCCGGCGCTGCGCGAGGAGCTCAAGACGCACGCGGCCTCGACCTGACGGTGACCGCAGCAGGGCCGCATCGACCGGCGGCCGCCGAGCGCGACACCGGCACTCGCCCTTCTGAGGACCGTGGGCGCAGGGGTACCGTGGGGGTGTGAACGGCGAGGCGCCGGCCACGCACCCGACGAGCTATTGGCATCGCCTTCCGGACGGTCGGCTGCAGTGCGACGTCTGCCCGCGTCGCTGTCGCATGCAGGAGGGCCAGCGGGGCATGTGCTTCGTCCGCGGGCGCGTCGACGATCAGGTCGTACTGCTCACCTACGGGCGATCCTCGGGCTACTGCATCGACCCGATCGAGAAGAAGCCGCTCAACCACTACCTGCCGGGCACGGCGGTGCTGTCTTTCGGCACCGCCGGGTGCAACCTCGCATGCCGCTTCTGCCAGAACTGGGACATCTCCAAGTCGAAGGAGATGGACACCCTGGCCGACGCGGCGTCACCCGAGGCGATCGCCACCGCCGCGGTCGAGCTCGGCTGCCGCAGCGTCGCCTTCACGTACAACGACCCGACCATCTTCCTCGAGTACGCCAGCGACGTGGCCGACGCCTGCCACGAGGTCGGTGTCAAGGCCATCGCCGTCACCGCCGGCTACATCTGCCCCGAGCCGCGCCGCGACTTCTACGCCCATCTGGATGCCGCCAACGTCGACCTCAAGGGGTTCACGGAGGAGTTCTACAAGCACGTCTGCGTCGGCCACCTCGATCCGGTGCTGGAGACGCTGGAGTACCTGCGGCAGGAGACGGATGTCTGGTTCGAGATCACGACGCTGCTCATCCCCGGTCGCAACGACGGCGACGCCGAGCTCGACGAGCTGACGTCCTGGGTGGGCGAGCACCTGGGGCTTGACGTGCCGCTGCACTTCACCGCCTTCCACCCCGACTTCAAGATGATGGATGTCCCCCACACGCCTCCCGACACCCTCAGCCGGGCGCGCCAGTGGGGCCTGCGCAACGGGCTGCGCTACGTCTACACCGGCAACGTCCACGACCGCGACGGATCCAGCACCTGGTGCCCGGGGTGCGGTGCCTTGCTGATCGAGCGCGATTGGTACGAGCTGGGACGCACGCAGCTGAGCGACGACGGTCGATGCCTGGCCTGTGGCTGGCAGGTCTCCGGGCACTTCGACGGACCACCCGGGAGCTGGGGCCGGCGCCGTGTAGGGGTACGACTCTCGGGCAGCAGGGCATAGCCGGGAATGGGGGCGGCGGCGACGGGTTGGGTGCGGGAGCCGGCCGTCGCCGGGCTGTTCTACCCGGCCGACCCGGGGCGGCTGCGGTCGGAGGTGATCGAGCACGTCCGCACCGCCGCACCGCCACTCGGCCTGGCGCCCCCGAAGGCGGTGATCGCTCCGCACGCCGGCTACCGCTACTCGGGGCCGACGGCCGGGGCCGCCTACCGGGCCCTGGCCCCGTGGCGGGGCCGCGTCCAGCGCGTGGTGTTGGCGGGACCAGCCCATCGCGTGCTCCTCCCCGGCGTGGGCGTCAGCACCGCCGATGCCTGGCGGACCCCGCTCGGCGACATGGCCGTCGACGTCACCGCGTGCCGGGACCTGGTCGAGGGCGGTGATGCCGTCGAGGCCGACGACGCGCACGGCCCCGAGCACAGCCTCGAGGTCCACCTGCCGTTCATCCACGAGGTCCTGGGCGCGGTGACGATCGTGCCGCTGGTCGTGGGCCGTGGCAGCGCCGAGGCCACCGGCCGGGTGCTGGAGCGGGTCTGGGGTGGCGACGAGACGGTGGTGGTGGTGTCGTCGGATCTCAGCCACTACCTCGACGATGCCAGCGCGCGCGAGCGGGACCAGAGGACGGCGGAGGCGATACTCGAGGGTCGGTCGGACGACGTGGGCCCCTACGACGCCTGCGGCTGCGTGCCGATCTGCGGCCTGCTCGTGGCCGCACGCGATCACGGGGTCGTGGCGCGCCTGCTGGCGGCGTCGACGTCGGCGGACACGTCGGGCGATGTCGATCGCGTGGTGGGCTACGGCAGCTTCGGGTTCGTGGCCCCGCGGCCGCTCGACGACGGCGAACGGCGCTGGCTGACCGACCTGGCCCGCCGGGTCATCGAGCACGAGGTGAAGGCCGGGGAGCCATACCCGCTGGACGACGACGAGGTGCCCGAGCGCTTGCGGCCCCCCGGCTGCTCGTTCGTGAGCCTGGACCTGGCGGGCGGTCCGGCGGGGTGCATCGGGTCGCTGGAGCCGCAGCGGTCCCTGTGGCGCGACGTGGCGCACAACGCCCGGGCGGCGGCGTTCGACGATCCCCGTTACCCACCGATCGAGCTTGCGGACCTGGCGGAGGCGACGCTGACGATCTCCGTGCTGTCGCCGCTCAGCCCGGTCGCGGGGGACCGCGACGAGGTGGAAGGGAGCCTGCGGCCCGGTGTCGACGGGGTGGTGCTGGCGGCCGAGGGCCTGCGGGGCACGTTCCTTCCGAGCGTGTGGGGGAAGGTCGACGACGCCGGGGCATTCCTCGACCTCCTGCTACGCAAGGCCGGTCTGACCGGTGACTCGTGGCCGGCGGACACCCGCGTCTGGCGCTACACCACCGACGAGTGGACGGACTAGCGGGGGCGCTACGGCGCCGGCCCGCCGTCGGCGATGGCCCGGGCCCAGGCGTAGTCGGGCTTGCCGGCGGGGGACCGGGAAACGCGCTCGACCCAGCAGAAGGCCTTGGGCAGCTTGTACCCGGCGAGGCTGGTGCGGCAGTGGGCCCGCAGCTCGACCTGTAGTTCCGAGACATCGGCACCGTCCCGGGGGGCCACGACCGCCACGATCTCCTGGCCCCAGCGCTCGCTGTGCCGGCTGGTGACGATGGCGTCGGCCACCGCGGGATGCGCGACGAGGACCCGCTCGACCTCCTCGGCGAACACCTTCTCGCCCCCCGTGTTGATGGTCACCGAGTCGCGCCCGAGCAGCTCGATGGTGCCGTCGGCCAGCAGTCGCACCCGGTCACCCGCCACTGCGTGGCGGACCCCGTCGATCACCGGGAACGTGGCCGCCGTCTTGGCGGCGTCGCCGAGGTACCCGAGGGGCACGCGCCCGGCCTGGGCCAGCCAGCCGATCTCCGGGTCGCCGGGGGTCAGGCGGCGCGTGCGGTCCTCCGACAGCACCACGGTGTGGGCGCCGGGGCGGAACGTCGGCTCGGCACCGGCCACGGCCTGGCGCCCGGTCTCCGACGACCCGAGGACGTCGACGATGCGCAGCCCCGGGATCCGCTCGAGGAGCCTTGCCTTGATGTCCGGCGACAGCACCGCCCCTCCGGAGAGCAGGAAGCGCAGGGTCGACAGGTCGTACGGGTGGGCATCCATGCGGTCCAGCAGCGGCCGAGCGAACGGGTCGCCCACGATCTGCAGCGCGGTCACGCGCTCGCGCTCGCACGTCGCCAGCACGTCGGCTGGGTCGAACCGCGTCGGCCGATCGGGCACGACCACGGTCCCGCCCGACACGAACGCCGAGACGGCGTTCCAATGCGCGGCTCCGTGCATGAACGGCGCCGCCGGCAGCGTCCGCAGCGATGCGCCCCGGCGGGTGGCGGTGGCAACCAGGTCGGCGTTCGTGCCCCTGACCCCAAGGCAGGTCGCCAGGAAGTCGCCCTGCCGCCAGAGCACGCCCTTCGGCATGCCGGTCGTGCCGCCCGTGTAGAGGATGTAGCGGTCGTCGGGGGACAGCCCGGCCGGCTCGAGGGGATCGCCCGCGGCCAGGGCGTCCTCGTAGTCGGCGGCGCCCTCCAGGAGGTCCGCGCCCGAGCCGTCGTCGACCTGAAGCAGCAGCCTGACGCCGGGCAGGTCGGGCAGGACGTCCGCCAGCGTGGGCGCGAACGATGCGTGGTAGACGACGGCCGCCGCGGCGCTGTCGCGCAGGACATAGGCCAGCTCGGCGGCCACGTAGCGGTAGTTGACGTTGATCGCCGCGCAGCGAGCCTTCCAGGCGCCCAGCATGCCCTCCAGGTACTCGGGCCCGTTGTGGAGGTACAGGGCGACGTGGTCGTGGGGAGACTCCCAGGCGACGCCGGCCGCCGGCCGGGGGTCGCCGCGCAAGCCCATCCCGGCCCCGGCTAGGACCCCGGCCAGGCGGCACGTCCTGTCGGTGACCTCGCGCCAGGTGAGGCGACGGAGGCGTCCTCCTCCGGAGGGTGCGACGATGCACTCGCGGTCCGGCACGGCCGCGGCGATCGCCTGGTGGAGCGCGGCCGCGTTGTGATCGCCCGGGGGCGCGTCGTCGTTCACTCTTCGGCGCGTGGCTGCAGAAGCAGGCTCTGTGCCGCCCGGCCGAGTCGCCCGTGCTCGTCGTAGACCGCGCTCTCGGCCAGCGCCATGCCCTGGTCACTGGGCAGCGTGACGGCATCGAGGCCGATCCACTCGCCCTGGGGTGGCCGGGCGAGGTGCAGGGTCAGGTCGGGGTTGACGAAGATCCAGCGGTCGGGCGGGAGGACCCAGGAGACACCGTTGCCGAAGTCGGCCGCCGCTGCAGCGCGTTGCACGCCGGTCGGTTCCTCGCCCTCGACCACGGGCCGCCGCAGGCGGAACCACGCCTTGGCCGGGCCGGGCTGGCCGGCGCCGCTGCCGCCGACGAAGCGCACCTCCATGCCGGTGCGGTGGAAGGCGGGACGGTCGTCGTCCTCGAAGACGAACGAGCTCTCGACGCCCGCCTCGGGGCCCGGCTCCAGGAGCGACCGGTGACCCTCGCCGGTGGGTAGGTCGCTGCGGCGGATGGCGACGGCATGGGCGCGCACGACCTCGACCTCCTCGAGGTCACCGGTGCTCAGCGACACGTCGATGCCGATGACCCGGCGGCCAGGCCGGGGCACCGCCACGTCGATGGCCAGGGTCTCCAGTGGTACGGGCCGCATGAGCTCCAGGGTCAGCCGGGTCAGGGCGAAGCCCTCACCGGCGGTCTGCTCCGCGGCGCGGGCCACGAGGGCGGCCACGGCGCCGCCGTGCTGGTGGCGGGGATCCCAGGGGCCGCGCGTGTGCTCGGAGGGGACGAAGTCGATGCCGCGTTGGGTGAACAGCGGCACATCGGACTCGCCGGACATTCCCCGAGATTAGTGGCCGCCCGGTCGGCACCCACCAGCCGCCGGACGGTCAGACGGTGGGCCGCTCGACCACGCTGACCGACTGCATCACGTCGCCCTGATCGATCCGCTGGGCGACGTCGACCCCCGACGTGACGTAGCCGAAGAGGTTGTACGACTTGGCCAGCTTGGGGCGGCAGTCGTCGATGCAGATGAAGAACTGCGAGCCGTTGGTGTCGGCGCCGGCATTGGCCATGGCGACCGCGCCCACGGTGTACTCGCCCCTCACCGGCTCGTCGGCGAAGCGGTAGCCCGGCCCGCCTCGGCCGGAGCCCTCGGGATCGCCGCCCTGGATCACGAACTCGGGCACCACCCGGTGGAACGTCAGGTTGTCGTAGAAGCCGCGCCGCGCGAGCGCCACGAAGTTGTTGACGGTCGCGGGTGCCAGCTGCGGGTCCAGCTCCATCACGATGTCGCCCTTGTCGGTGGTGATCGTGACCTCGTAGGTGGCGTTGACGTCGATCTCGTGGTCGGGAGGATCGGCCATGGCGCGTACCCTACCGGCGATGGCTGACGCTCCACGCGACGACCGTCCGGCAGCACCGGCCGACAGGCCGCTCGACGCCCGCGAACGCTCGGAGCTGTGCGACCTGTTCCTCGCCGTCGGTCCGGACGCGCCCACGCTGTGCGAGGGCTGGACCACGCTGGATCTCGCGGCCCACCTGGTGGTTCGGGAGCATGACCCCCGGTCGGGGTTCGCGATCCTCGGCGGCGAGCGCTTCGCCAAGCTCGAGCACTCCCTGATGGACAACGCGCGCTCGCAGGGCTACGAGCGACTGGTGGAGCGCCTCCGGTCCGGGCCGCCGCTGGTGCCGTGGCGGCTGCCGATGCTGCGGCAGTTCCTCAACCTGACCGAGTGGTTCGTGCACCACGAGGACGTCCGGCGACCCGCGGGGGAGGCGCCCCGCGGCGACCGTCCCGACCTCGACCGCGCCCTGTGGTCGATGCTGCGGCGGGGGTCCAGACTCATGCTGCGCAAGGTCCGGGGGGCGGGCGTGGCGCTCGAGGCGCCGGGCTTCGGCGAGGTCTCGGCTCGAGGCCCGGGTCCGAGCGTGCGGCTGACCGGCCGCCCGCAGGAGCTGACGCTCTACCTCAGCGGCCGCCGCAGCGCCGCGCAGGTCGACATCAGCGGCCCCGAGGAGGCCAAGGCGATCATCGAGAGCGCGCCCCTCGGCATCTGACGGCTTACGCGCCCCCTCCGTGGGGAAGACTTGGGACCATGGCGCAGTGGCACAGCTTCGCCCGGGCCGCACCTGGCCTCGCCGCATTCGGCCAGTCCTGCCTCGAGCGTCCGCCCACGGTGTCATACCTGGGCACGATCGCGGCCGATGGGCTGCCACGGGTCCATCCGGTCACGCCCATCGTCGGTGACGGCCGGCTGTTCCTGTTCATGGAGCCGACATCGCCCAAGGTGCGTGACCTGCGGGAGCGGCGGGTGTTCGCCCTGCACAACGGCGTGCCTGACGGCGACGGCACCGGTGGCGAGTTCTTCGTCCGCGGCCTGGCCGAGCCGGTGGAGGACCCGGCGGTGCGGTCGGTCGCCGCGGCGGCGGCGAGCTTCGAGGCCGCCGACCACTACGTCCTGTTCGAGCTCACGGTGGCGGAGGCCCGCTGCATCGGCTATGGCGACGTGATGCTGCCGGACCCGCGGCGGTGGCGCGACCACGAGGCCCAAGCAGCGGCCTCCGCGATCTCCGGGCCGGGGACGTCCGAGCCGGAAACGTCCACGGCTGAGACATCCAAGCGAGCAACCGCCAAGCAGGGCGCGGCCAAGCAAGCAACCGCCAAGCGGGGGGCGGCCAAGCAGCGGGCCGCGAAGCAGCCGACGTCCGGGCGGGGGGCGCGCCGCTAACCCTGGCCGGCCGTCGATCGGGTGCGGATCGCTCAGCGCCGGAGGCCGATGGTGAGCCCGTCGAAGGCGGGGAGGACGACCACGTCGACGCGGTCGTCGGCGGCCACCCGGTCGTTGAACTCCCGGATGGCGCGGGTGTCGTCGTCGCCGTCGGCGTCGGCGACGCGGCCGGACCACAGCACGTTGTCGGCCAGCAGGACACCACCCGGGCGTGTGCGGGGCACGAGCTCGTCCCAGTAGTCCCAGTAGCCGCCCTTGTCGGCGTCGATGAACGCGAGGTCGATCGTCGGCTCCGGCGGAAGCGACCGCAACGTGTCGAGCGCAGGGGCGATCCGCAGCTCGATGCGCCCCGCCATCCCGGCGCGCTCCCACGCCCTGCGGGCCAACGCGGTCCACTCCTCGCTGACATCGCAGCACACGAGCGTGCCGCCGGCCGCCAGGCCCCGCGCGATGCAGAGGGACGAGTACCCCGTGAAGGTGCCCACCTCGACGGCGCGGCGGGCGCCGACCAGCCGGGCGAACAGCGTGAGCAGCTGGCCCTGGTCCGGCCCGATCTGCATGGTCGCCACCGGGCCCAGGGCCGCGGTCTCGTCGCGCAGGTCGGCGAGCACCGGATCGTCGGCCCACGTGCCATGGGCCACGGCGTAATCGACCAGCGCGCTGGTCACGGTCAGCGCCCTGAGGTCAGCCATCGGTGCCGACGCTACGCCGTGGCAGAGTGTGACGGTGAACGATCGCGTGACCGTGGCCATCGACCAGGGCGTGGCCGACGTGCGGCTGAACCGCCCCGACAAGCTCAACGCCCTGGACACCGACATGTTCGTGGGCCTGGTCGACGCCGGGTCCCGGCTGGCGACAGAGCCATCGGTCCGGGCGGTGGTGCTGTCGGGCGAGGGCCGGTCGTTCTCGGCCGGCCTCGACTTCTCCGGGTTCAAGGCCATGGCCGACGGCGGCCGGGCCAGCGGCGACCGCGAGCCGACGGGGGGCGACGGCCTCCGGACCATCGGCGCCACCGAGGGGCGGATCACCCACCTCGCACAGCAGGCGGCCCATTGCTGGTCCGAGGTCCCTGTGCCGGTGATCGCCGCCATCTCGGGTCACTGCCTGGGCGGCGGCCTGCAGATCGCGCTCGGCGCCGACATCCGGATCGTGCACCCCGACGCCAGCCTCTCGGTGCTCGAGATCCGCTGGGGCCTGTCACCAGACATGACCGGCACCGCCACCCTGCCCCGACTGGTCGCGCCGGACGTTGCCAAGGAGCTGACGTGGACCGGCCGCACCGTGACCGGGGAGGAGGCGGCGCGCATCGGCCTGGCCACCCGGTCCAGCGCGGCACCGCTGGAAGACGCCATGGCCCTCGCCCGCGAGATCGCCACCAAGAACCCGCATGCGATCCGAGGCATCAAGCGCCTCATCGAGCAGTCGGGCCGGGTGCCGCTGGCCCAGCAGTACGCCGACGAGCGCGAGGTCATCGGATCGCTCGTGAGCACCCCCAACCAGGTCGAGGCCGTCGCCGCCTTCTTCGAGAAGCGGGACCCCACCTTCGCCGATCCCGGTTGAGGGTGACCCGATGGTCACTCAGCTCACGGCACCGTGGGCCCGGAGGATGGTGATCGCCCGGACGGTGGCGTAGCTGCGCCACTCCCGCTCGGCTCCCGGCGATGCCGAGGCGAAGTCGACCGTCCAGCCGCCGTCGGGCTGCTGCTCCCCGGCGAGCTGATCCAGGTCGGCGGCTACAGCATCGGCCGCGAACAGCTTGCGCAGGGGCTGGTCCGGCAGGGGCGTGAAGTCCAGGGGACGGAGCTTCTCGTCGGCCGTCCCGCCCGGAACCGGCAGCGACCCGGAGGGCGGGATGATGCTCGCAAGCCGTCGCATGTGGTCCGGGGCCTCCGGGACGTCGTCAGCGATGGCGTCGAGGAACCAGAGGGCGAAGCGGAGCTCCAGGACGAACATCTCCTCGGGGTGCTCGTTCGCCGCGATCCGCTCGAGGCAGTAGCCGGTCGCGGCGGCCAGCCACGGATGCTCGGCGATGGCAGGGTCGTAGCGTCCGGCACGGTGGGCGAGGGCGGCCACGGCGCTGGTGATCTGCAGGGACGACGTCGTGGTGTCTGCGTCGGTCCACACCGGCGACGAGCCGGCGGGATCGTCGATCGGTAGCACGAACGGCAAGCCCCCGTCGGGGCGTGTGGCCGTGGCCAGCCAGTTGCACAGCTCGGTGGCGTGCGGCGAGGTCGCCGGCGCGACCTCCTCGATCACCTCGAAGGCGTGCAGCGCGCCCGCCGGGTGGCTGCCGGCCGACCGCAGGTCGGGCTCGATCGACCAGCCGTAGCCCCCGTCGGGATTGCGGTACGCGTCCAGCGCCCGCAGCACCCGGTCGGGGTCACCGACGCCCATCACCAGGTCGGATCGGTAGCGGTCGAGCAGGCGGCCCTGGCTGACCAGGAACGCCCTGGCTGCGTTGATGTCTGCGCTCATCGGGCCATCGTGACGGCTGATCCGGCGGACGTATTGAACGTTTCGGACGTGGGAGCCGGCGTTCAGTAGCCGACCGCGGCGCCGTCCAGGGCACGGGGGTCGGCCGCGCCCCGCAGCACGTTGGCGTCGACCACCTCGATCACCTGGGCATGGCCGAACCCGTGGTCGACGGCGTGGGGGCTGCGCCGGACGTCGTGGCCGCGCCCCGCCAGCCCCGCCTCCCAGCCGCTGGCGGCGTGGGCCTCGATCGCGAGGAACCCCGGGCCGTCGCCGTCCCAGGTGCGGAAGCTTCCCTCGCCGCCCAGGACCCAGCGGGGCGCAGCCACCGCCCGACCCGGCGCTTGGCCGTGGCGCAGGAGGCGGGCCAGGAGCTGGAGCAGGACCTGCGGCTGGCTGTCGCCGCCCATAGTGCCGAGGACCAGGCGCAACGACCCGTCGCTGCCCGTCACCAGGGCAGGCGCCAGTGTGTGCGGCGGGCGGCGTCCCGGCGCCAGCTCGGCCGGATTGCCGTCCTCGAGCGAGAAGCCGATGCCGCGATCGTGCAGGAAGACGCGCGTCGCCGGCTCGACGATGTGGGCCCCCCAGGCAGAGGCGTTCGACTGGATCAGCGTCACGCCCATGCGCTCCCCGTCGACCGCGCAGCAGACGGTGGTGCCTCCCGCCGACGCCAAGGGTGCCTGGCTGCCACGGCGACGGGGGTCGATCACCGCGCGCCGGGGCGCCAACCGCTCCGGGGCCAGCAGGGCGTTGCCGTCTGCCCCGTCGAACAGCACGGCGCCCCGGTCGGCGCCGGCCGCGCGTGCGGCCTCGGCGAGGAGATGCGGCCACGCGGGGTCGTCGGGATCGTCGGGCAGCGGCAGGCCTTCCGAGATCCAGGCGCCGGCGGCTGTGAGGTAGCCCTGCGAGGGTGGCGGTGTGGTCCACACGTCGTGGCCCCATGCCCTGACCCGAAGCGGTGACACCCAGTCGGCCTGGGAGCGAGCCAGGTCCTCGGGCGTGAACAGGCCGCAGCCGAGCTCGACCAGCCCGTCGCCGAACCGCCCGCGGTAGAAGGGCTCGCGGCCGCCGGACGCGATCGCGTCGAGTGCCGCGGCCACGCCGGGTCGGCGCACCAGTGTTCCCGGCGCCAGCCGCGTGCCCTCGGCAGCAGCCGCGCGATAGTCGTCAGCCCCATCGAGAGCGAGGACCTCGGTCGCCGAGTACGCGAGCAGCCGCGAGGCGGGGAACCCACGGTCGGCGTAGGCCGTGGCGGGCTCGAGGACCCGTGCCAGCGGCAGCCGGCCGAAGCGACCGTGTAGCTCGATCCAGCCATCGACGCAGCCCGGTACCGTCACCGCCCGGACGTCGCCGCGGAGGGGGAGGCGGTCGAGCCCCTCCCGGCGTGGTCCCGCGGCCTCGGCGCCCGAGCCGGCGCGACCGGCCGCACACAGGGCCGCCACCGGCTGGTCGGGCCGGTGGACGAGGGCGAACAGGTCGCCGCCCAGGCCGCATTGATGCTGGTTGGTGACAGCGAGGACGGCGCCCGCCGCCACGGCGGCGTCGACGGCGGTGCCCCCCGCCTGCAGCGCCGCGACGCCCGCGGAGGCCGCGAGGTTGTCGGCTGCGGCCACCATCCCGACCGGCGCCCAGGTGGACGTGCCGACGGAGACGCTGGCCAGGGTGTGGGTGGGCATGGGCGCCGTTCTAGTCCCCGTCAGCGTCCGTCCGCCTGCTCCGGGTGCGACGGCGCGGACGGCCGGTCGGGGCGGTACGGTGCGCGGGCGTGGTGGATCTCGACGAGGTCGCCCGGCTGGCGTTGGAGCTGCCGGACGTCACCGAGGACGAACGTCACGGCCACCTCGCGTGGTCGGTCGCCGGCAAAGCGTTCGCCTGGGAACGACCCTTCAGCAAGGCGGACATCCGACGCTTCGGCGATGCCCGACCGCCGGATGGCCCGATCCTCGCGGTGCGCGTCGAAGACTTGTCCGAGAAGGAGGCGGTGCTGGCTGCCAACCCGGGCGCGTTCTTCACGATTCCCCACTTCGCCGGGTACTCGGCCGTCCTGATCCAGCTGACGTCGGTCGCGAAGCGCGCGTTGCGGGATGCGATCATCGACGGCTGGCTGGCGTGTGCGCCGCCCGAGCTCGCCGACGCCTACGTCGAACGGGAAGGCCGGGCGACCCGGCGCCGCTGACTCGGCTCGACGCCGTCGACGCCGCGGGATGCGGCTCAGGGCTCGACGAGCGCGCCCGCCCCCCGCCACGCGGCCTCGACGGCGTCGAGCCGGCGGGTGGCGCTTCGCCGGAGCCGTCCCGCGACCCCGGTGACGAGCGCGTTGGCGAGCGCCAGCGTGCCGACGTGGCTGTCGAACGGGCCGGCACCCTCGGCCGCCACCTCGAAGCTCACCGACGCCACGGCCGCCAGCGGCGACAGCGGGCTGTCGGTCACGGCCACCAGGGTGGCACCGTGCCCGACCGCCCGGGTCACGTGCTCCACGACCCAGCGCTCGTAGCGGCGCAGGTCGATGGCGACCACCACGGTCTCCGGCCCGGCTCCGGCGAGTTGGCGGGCGACGGCCACGTCGGAGCCGGCGACCTGCGCCACGTCGTCGCGCACCAACGCCAACGCCGCTGCGAACATCGCCCCGACCCCCGCCTCGGCCTCGCCGGCCACGACACGCAGCGACCGTTGGCCGTCCGCCATGAGGCCGACCGCGTGCTCGAATGCTTCCGGCGCGACGGGCGCCAGCGTTCGGTCCACGTTGGCGAGCTCCGCCCGCAACGTCCGGGACACGACGTCGGAGCCTCGTTCGTCGCGGATGCGTTCGGCCGCCGGCCGCAGCTGCTGGCCGATCGCTCCCTGGACGGCCGCCTGCAGGCCGGAGTAGCCGGTGTAGCCCAGCCGGGTCGACAGCCGCACCACCGACGCGCCGGAGGTGCCGGCCCTCTCCGCCACTCGGGCGACGGTGCCGAACGCGACGCACTCCGGGTCGCGCAACACCACCTCGGCCACGCGCCGCTCGGCTGGCGAGAGTTGCTCGCGGTGCAGCTCGATGCGCTCGGCGGCTTCGCTCATGGCACGGATGATACGTTGCCAGCGAGCCTGAAACGTTTGTATCGGAGGAGGAGGAGGAAGGGTCGTGAGCACGTTTCGATCGGTGAACCCTGCCCGCCCCGACGACGTCGTCGGCGAGTACCCCAGCCACGGTCCGGCCGACGTCGACGCCGCGGTGTCCCGGGCGGCGGCCGCGCAGCGCGACTGGGCGCGGGTCCCCGCTCCGGCCAGGGCGGAGGTCATCGCCGGTGCCGCTGCGGTGATCGCCAGGGACAAGGAGGCCATGACGGCGCTGGTCAGCCGCGAGGCGGGCAAGGTGCTGGTCGAGGCGGGTGGCGACGTGCAGGAGGCCGTCGACATGGCCCACTTCGTCGCCGGTCAGGGCCGATCCGCCTGGGGCGAGACGGTGCCCTCCGAGCTGGGGGACAAGCTGTGCTGGACCACCCGCCAGCCGGTCGGGGTCGTGGGGATGATCACGCCGTGGAACTTCCCTGTGGCCATCCCGTCGTGGAAGATCTTCCCGGCCGTGCTGGCCGGCAACGGCGTAGTGATCAAGCCGTCGGAGCACGCCCCGGCGTGCTGCGAGGCATTCGTCGCCGCCTGCGTCGAGGGCGGCATGCCCGCCGATCTCGTGCAGGTCGTGCACGGCTTCGCGGAGCCGGCGGCGGCCCTGGCGGTGCACCCGGGCGTGCAGGCGATCAGCTTCACTGGATCGGTCCCGACCGGGCGGAAGGTAGCGGCTGCGGCCATGGAGACCGGGCCCCGCCTGGTGTCGCTCGAGCTCGGGGGCAAGAACGCAATGGTCGTCCGGCCCGACGCCGACCTGGACCTGGCGGTCGACGGCGCCATCTTCGGGGCCTTCGGCACGGCCGGCCAGCGCTGCACGTCGACGTCGCGGCTGATCACGCATCCCGAGGTTGCGGGCGAGCTCGTCGACAGGATCGTCAAGCGCGCCGGCGAGCTCCGTTTGGGCGACCCCCAGGACCCGGCCGTCGACGTGGGCCCCGTCATCAACGCCTCGTCGGCCGAGCGCATCGCCGCCATGGTGGTGGCCGCCGTCGACGAGGGCGCCACGGTCGCGTGCGGGGGCCAACAGCTCGACGTGGCCGGCTGCGGCGGGGCCTTCCACGCGCCGACGGTCCTGACCGGCGTGCGCCCCGAGCACCGGGTCGCCCGCGAGGAGGTGTTCGGACCCGTGCTCGCGGTGCTCGAGGTGGCCGACCTCGACGACGCCCTCGGCGTGGTGAACAGCGTCGAGTACGGGCTGTCGGCCGCGATCTACACCCGCGACATCAACGCCGCGCTGCGAGCCGTCGACCGCATCGACACCGGCATCGTCTACGTGAACGCCCCCACCATCGGCGCCGAGATCCCGCTGCCGTTCGGGGGGACCAAGCACACGGGGAACGGCTTCCGTGAGGCCGGCACCCGGGGCATCGAGCAGTTCAGCCAGCTGAAGACCGTTTACGTGGACTACTCGGGCCGGCTGCAGAAGGCGCAGATCGACACGCACCCGCTGGAGGAGCGGGCGTGACCACGCCCATCCCCACCTCCGCGCCGGCCACCAGCGCCGTCGGCGACGAGTCGGCCACCGCCCGCTGGCTCGCCCGCGACCACGAGGCCCTGGCGGGCGTGCTACCCCGCTACTACGACGTGGTCGCCGAGCGGGGCGAGGGGTCGTGGATCATCGACGTCGACGGTCGGAGGTTCCTGGACCTCGGCGCCGGCATCGCCGTCAACGCCACCGGCCATTGCCATCCCCGGGTGGTCGACGCCGTCGTCGAGCAGGCGCGGACCCTGCTGCACACCTCGGTGGTCGTGCACCACCGCCGCAACGTCGAGCTTGCCGAGCGGCTCGGCGGCCTCTGCCCGTTCTTCGCCGAGCCGCAGGTGTTCTTCTGCAACTCGGGGGCCGAGGCGGTCGACGGCGCGCTCAAGCTGGCGCGGAAGACCACGGGCCGGCCGGACGTGGTCGCCTTCACGCGGGCGTTCCACGGCCGAACCCTCGCCGCCACGACGCTGACCACCGCCAAGGGCCGCTACCGCGAGGGCTACGCGCCCCTCTTCCCGGGCGTCTACCACGCTCCCTACTGCATCCCCCACGAGCACGACGATGCCGACGCCGCCGTGGGCGCCGCGCTCGACGGGCTCGACTGCCTCTTCGCCCTCCAGGCGCCGCCCGCGAACGTCGGGGCGATGATCGTCGAGCCCGTGCTGGGCGAGGGTGGCTACATCGCCCCGCCGCGGGAGTGGCTCCAGGGCCTCCGCGACCGCTGCGACGAGCACGGCATCCTGCTCGTGTTCGACGAGGTGCAGTGCGGCGTCGGCCGCACCGGTCGACCGTTCGCCGCCGAGACGTACGGTGTGACGCCAGATGTGCTGCTGTTCGCCAAGGGCATCGCATCCGGGTTGCCGCTGGGTGGCATCGTCGCCGGCCGGCGCCTGCTGGACCGGTGGCCGACCGGTACCCACGGCTCGACCTTCGGCGGCAACCCGGTCGCGTGCGCGGCCGCGATCGCCACGCTCGACGTGCTGGAGGGGCAGGACTGTTACAGGCGGGCCGTCGAGCTCGGCGCCGACGCAATGGACCGGCTGCGGCGCGAGGTCGGGTCCCACCCGCTCGTGCGCGACATCCGGGGTATCGGCCTCATGATCGGCGTCGAGCTCGAGGACAAGGCCGTCACGGAGCGGGTCGCCGCGCGCTGCCTGGACGCCGGGGTGATCGTCCTGGCCTGCGGCCCCGACGAGAACGTCCTGCGCATCGCTCCGCCGCTCACCATCGACGACCACGAGCTCGCCCAGGGCCTCGACGTCCTCTGCCAGGCCGTCCTGGTGGGCTAGCGGCCCCGCCATGGCCAACGTGCCGCCGTTTGGGAGGTCATGGCAGCGCTAACTGCGGCAAGTTCGGGTGAGGGTCGGGTAGGTCAGAACGCCAGCAGCTCCCGCAGCGCCGGCAGCAGCCGGCCGTCGGCCGACCACACCGCTTCCAGCGTGGGCGCGAAGGGGATCGGGGTGTCGAGCCCGCCCACCCGGCGGACGGGTGCATCGAGGTCCATGAAGGCCTCGTCGGCGATCGTGGCCGCGATCTCCGCTCCCAGCCCGCCGGTCAGCCCCGCCTCGTGCAGGACCAGCACCCGCGACGTCCGCCGCACCGAGTCGAGCACCGTGTCGCGGTCCCACGGGCGGAGCGAGCGCAGGTCGATCACCTCCACCTCGCCGACACCCTCGGCCGCGAGCGCGTCGGCGGTGGTGACCGCCCACCCGACCCCGGCGCCGTACGTCACGAGCGTGGCCGCGGTGCCCGGCCGGGCAATGCGGGCGGCGCCGATCGGCACCACGTGGTGCCCGCCCGGCACCGGGCCCCGCACGCTGCGATACAGGCGCTTGTGCTCGAGGACGAGCACGGGGTTGCCGTCGTCCACCGCCGCCAGCAGCAGGCCCTTGGCGTCGTCGGCGGTGGCCGGCGCCACCACCTTCAGGCCGGGAACGTGGCAGAACCAGGCTTCGACGTTCTGGGAGTGGAACGGGCCGGCGCCGAGGCCCCCGCCCACGGGCAGGCGCACGACCAGGGGAACGGCGGCGTTCCAGCGGTAGCGGGTCGTGGCCACGTTGTTGACGAGCTGGTTGAACCCGCAGCTCACGAAGTCGCCGAACTGCATCTCCACGATTGGCCGGAACCCGGCGAGCGCGAGCCCGAGCGCGGCGCCGATGGCCCCGGACTCGATGATCGGCGTGTTGCGCACCCGCTCGGTGCCGAACTCGTCGGCCAGACCCTCCGTCGCCTTGAACACCCCGCCGTAGCCCGCGATGTCTTGGCCGAGCAGCACGACCCGATCGTCGGCGGCCAACGCCACCCGCATGGCGTCCCTGACGGCGTCGATGTAGCGCACGTCGCCGCCTGAGTCGTCGGCTGCCTCACGGTCGGTGTCGGCCCGCCGGAGCGGGGCCGGCGCTGCGTACACCCGTCCCAGCTC
The DNA here is from genome assembly GCA_963756425.1 of uncultured bacterium. Classification (GTDB taxonomy): domain Bacteria; phylum Actinomycetota; class Acidimicrobiia; order Acidimicrobiales; family VFJN01; genus DASQUK01. The sequence goes on from CAVWNW010000011.1 coordinate 167,865, forward strand.
CTCGTCCGCGGTCGTCGCTGGAGCCGGTGCCGACAGCGCGCCCGACACGAGCGTCTCGACCTCGGACCGCAGCTCGTCGCGGAGCACGGCGCGCTCCATCGCCGGCAGCAGGCCGGCCTCGTCGAGCCGGGCCTCGAACCGGTCGATCGGATCGCGCGCCATCCAGGTTGCGAGGTCCGCCGCGGGCACGTAGTCGTTCCCGGACGCCTCCTCGTGGCCCCGCATGCGGAACGTCTTGCACTCGAGCAGCGTCGGCCCCTCGCCGGCCCGGCCCCGCGCCGCCGCGCGCTCGCACGCGTCCCGCACCGCCAGCACGTCGTTGCCGTCGACGAGCTCGCCCGGCATGCCGTAGCCGGCGGCGCGGTCGACGAGGTCGACGCAGGCGTACTGCTCGCCGACCGGCGTCGACAGGCCCCACTGGTTGTTCTCGATGACGAACAGGACCGGCAGCCTCCAGACCGCTGCCAGGTTCATGGCCTCGTGGACGTCGCCTTCGCTGCTGGCGCCGTCACCCGTCAGCACGGCCGCCACCCGGTCCTCGCCGCTCAGACGCGCCGCCAGGGCGAGCCCGGTGGCGACCGGGACCATGGCGCCCAGGTGGCTGATCATGCCGACCACGTGATGCTCGAGGTCGCCGAAGTGGAAGGTGCGGTCGCGGCCGCCCGTGATCGGTCCTTCGCGACCGAGGAGCTGGCGGAACAGCACGTCGAGGTCGAGGCCCCGGCCGGTGAACACACCCAGGTTGCGGTGGGCGGGAAGGATCCAGTCGTCCGCGCGCAGCGCAGCCACGAGGCCGACCGACACGGCCTCCTGGCCGATGCCCGAGAACCACTTGCTGAGCTGGCCGCGTCGCAGCAGGGCCAGCATCTTGTCCTCGATGACCCGAGGGAGCAGGAGCGCGCGGTACAGGGCGCGCATCTCGTCGTCGGTCGGTCTGCCGGGGGCACGGCCCGCGGTGGGCGCGTCCAGTTCGGTCACGGCGACCAGTGTCGCACCCGACGGCGGCCGATCACCCGGACGACTGGTCGACCCAGCTGCCCCGTTCCTCGAGGACCGCCTTCAGCACGTCGGGCCGGTCGGTCATGATGCCGTCGACGCCGAGGTCCAACAGCCGGTGCATCTCGGTGGCATCGTTGACCGTCCAGACGTGCACCTGAAGGTCGCGGCGGTGCGCGGCGGCCAGGAACCGGCGGGTCACGATGGTCACCGGTCCGAACTTCACCGGCACCTGCACGCACGCCGCCGAGAACCGGCGTCCGGGCACACCCCGAGAGGCCAGCACCAGGCGCCGGACCTGGCGGGGGCCCATGGAGGTGCAGATCCTGTCGCCGATGGCCGACCGGATGCGGGCCAGGCGGTCATCCGAGAACGCCCCCACGCACACGCGATCGACGCTGCCCGTGCGGCGGATGAGGTCGATGAGCGGATCGACGGCGGCGTCGTGCTTCGGGTCGATGTTGACCCGGACGTCGGGCCAGGCGGTCAGGACGTCCTCGAGCAACGGGATCTCCTGGCGGCCGCGCACCCGTGCTGCGCGCACCTCCGCCCACGGCAGCTCGCAGATGGCGCCGGTGCGGTCGGTCAGGCGGTCCAGGGTGCCATCGTGGAAGGCGACGAGGACCCCGTCGGCGGTGGCGTGCGCATCGGTCTCCAGGTAGCGGTAGCCGAGCGCGACGGCGGCCTGGAACGACTCCATCGTGTTCTCGCCGCTGGCGTGGTCGAAATGGGCGCCCTGGTGCGCAAAGGCCAGGGGCCCCGGCCAGTCGAGGAAGGGGAGGCGAGCCATGGCGGCGGGGACGGTAGCGTCAAAAACGATGAGTGAGCGTTCCGAAGGACGAGAGAGCCAACCCGGCCCGAGCGGCCCGGCCGAAGGCCAAGAGCGGGGAACAACGAGTGAGCTGATCGCAATACCCATCGGCGACGAGCGGGTCACCACCGACGACGAGATGGTGGTGGCGTCGCCGTACGACGGTGCCGAGATCGGTCGGGTGCCCTCGTGCGGTGCCGCCCAGGTCGATCGGGCGGTGGCAGCGGCCAAGGCTCGGCTGGCCGAGCCCCTGCCCGCACACGAGCGGGCCGTGATCCTCGAGCGGGCGGCCGGACTGCTGGCCGAGCGCCAGGAGGACTTCGCCCACACCATCGCCCAGGAGGCGGCCAAGCCCATCCGCACCGCCCGCATCGAGGCCGTCCGTGCGGTCGACACGTTCCGCTTCAGCGCCGTCGAGGCCCGCAGCCTCACGGGCGAGATGGTCCCCGTCGACGCCAGCGTTCCCGGCACCGGAAAGCTCGCCTTCACGCTGCGGGTCCCGGTGGGGGTGGTCGGCGCCATCAGCCCGTTCAACTTCCCCCTCAACCTCGTCAGCCACAAGGTGGCGCCCGCCATCGCCGCCGGCTGTCCCGTGGTGCTGAAGCCCGCCAGCCAGACGCCGCTGTCGGCCCTGGCGCTGGCGCTCATGCTGTTGGACGAGTGTGGCCTGCCGCCCGGCTGGCTCAACGTCGTGACCGGGTCGGGACGAACGGTGGGCGATCCGCTGGTGGCGCACGACGACGTGGCCCTCATCACGTTCACCGGTTCTCCCGAGGTGGGCTGGGGCATCCGAGAGCGGGCACCCCGCAAGAAGGTCAACCTCGAGCTGGGCAACAACAGCCCGGTGATCATCGAGCCCGATGGCGACTGGCGCGGCGCCGCCGCCAAGCTCAAGATCGCCGGCTTCAGCCACGCCGGCCAGTCGTGCATCTCGGCGCAGCGGCTCCTCGTGCACCGCTCGATCCACGACGAGTTCGTGGCGGCGCTGGCCGACGAGGTGGCGACGCTCGTCGTGGGGCCACCGCTCGACGAGGCCACCGACCTGTCGGCGCTGATCTCCTCCGGCGACACCGAGAGGGTCAAGGGCTGGATCGATGACGCCGTGGCCGCCGGGGCGAAGGTCGCGGTCGGCGGCGACGTGGGCGACGACGGCGTGCTTCGGCCCACGGTCCTCACCGACGTGACACCCGACATGAAGGTGTGCGCCACCGAGGTTTTCGGCCCGGTGGTCGGCGTGGCGGCGTACGACGACCTCGACGAGGCGCTGGCACTGGCCAACGACACCCGATACGGGCTGCAGGCCGCGATCTTCACGGCCCGGATCGACGCCGCCCTGGCGGCCGCGCGCCGGCTCGACTTCGGCGGCGTGATGATCAACGAGGTACCGACCTGGCGGGCCGACCAGCAGCCCTACGGGGGCGTGCGGGACAGCGGCAACACCCGCGAGGGGCCACGCTACGCGGTGCGGGAGATGACCGAGCACCGCCTGGTCGTCATCCAGGCATGACGGCGTGACCGATCCCAGCCCCGGCGGACCCAAGGGGCCCAGCCGGGTGTGGACGGTCGACGAGGCCAACGCCGCGCTGGGGTGGGTGAGCGACGTCGTGGCGCGGGCGCAGGGCCTCTGGGACGACTTCCGGCGCAACACGGTCGGCCGGGCCCGGCTGGCCCGCCAGAACGGCCACGGGCTGGTGCCCGCCGACCCCCGCCCGATCCAGTCCTGCATCGACGAGCTGGCGGCGGCCGGGATCGTCCTGCGTGACATCGAGCGCGGCCTCATCGACTTCCCCGCCCGGGCGCCGAGCGGGCGGTGGTACTGGCTGTGCTGGGTAGCCGGCGAGGACGCCGTCGAGTGGTGGCACTGGCCCGAGGACGGCTTCGGCGGCCGTACCCGCCTCGACGATCCGCCCAAGTAGGCCGGATCGGGTGGTGCTGATCGACTGACGAGCGACGCCGCCGTAGGCGGCGACCAAAGTCTCGTTTCGCAACCTCTGGATGCGAAACGACGCATCAGATGATTCTCGTCTGGTGGCCCTTCCAGTACTCGTCCTTGAGCAGGCGCTTGTAGAGCTTGCCGGTGGGATGGCGGGGCAGCTCGGGTCGGAAGTCCACGCTCCGGGGGCACTTGACGTCCGCCAGGCGCTCCCGGCAGTAGGCGAGCAGCTCGCGCTCCAGCTCGGGGCCGGCGTCGTCCATCGACAGAGGCTCCACCACCGCCTTGACCTCCTCGCCGAACTCGTCGTGGGGGATTCCGAACACGGCCACGTCAGCCACCTTGGGGTGCATGGCCAGGACGTTCTCGGCCTCCTGCGGGTACACGTTCACGCCGCCGGTGATGATCATGTAGGCCTTGCGGTCGGTCAGGTACAGGAACCCGTCGTCATCCAGGTAGCCGACGTCGCCGAGCGTGGTCCACCCGTGTCCGCCGGGATCGTGGGCGGCGGCCGTCTTGTCGGGATCGTTGTGATAGGTGAACTCGGCGTCGCCGCCGAAGTAGATGGTGCCCGGCTCACCGGGCGGCGCCTCGCGGCCCTCCTCGTCGAGGATGTGCACCTCGCCCAGGAGCGATCGACCGACGGTGCCCCGGTGGGCGAGCCACTCCTCGCTGTTGCAGCAGACGAAGCCGTTGCCCTCGGTGCCCGCGTAGTACTCGTACAGGATCGGTCCCCACCACTCGATCATCTGCTCCTTCACTGCCACGGGGCAGGGTGCGGCGGCATGGACGGCGACCTGGAGCGACGAAAGGTCGTGCGGCTCGCGGACGTCGGCCGGCAGCTTGAGCATGCGGATGAACATGGTCGGCACCCACTGGCTGTGCGTCACCCGATAGCGCTCGATCAACGCCAGGGCCTCGGCCGGGTCGAAGTGCTCCATCACCACCGCCGTGCCGCCGAGCCGGTGGACCGCCATGGTGAAGCGCAGCGGCGCCGAGTGGTACAGCGGGGCGGGGGAGAGGTACACGGTGTCGGCGGTGCCGCCGTAGAGGCCCGCCAGCAGCAGGTGGACCGGGTCGGCGCTGCCGACGGGTGCGCCCGACAGCGGGGCCTCGATGCCCTTGGGGCGCCCGGTCGTGCCCGACGAGTAGAGCATGTCCCGTCCCTCGGTCCGCTCCTCGGCGAGCGGGGTGTCCGGTTGCGCGGCGATGGCATCCTCGTAGGGCTCGTAGCCGTCGATGGCGCCATCCAGCATGAACGGCTTCACGCCGTCGGCCAGCGCACCCACGAGTTCTGCGGCCTGGTCGGCCTTGTAGGCAGAGGTGACGAAAGCCTGCGCGCCGGAATCCTCGATGATGTAGGCCATCTCGTCGGTCGTCAGCCGCGAGCTCATCGCCGTGTAGTAGAGGCCGGCGTAGTACGCACCCCAGGCGAGCGCGTGGAGCCGCGGGTGGTTCTCGAGGCAGAACGCCACGTGGTCGCCGGGGCGGAGGCCCAGGGAGCGGAACAGGTGCGATACCCGGTTCGCCTCGGCGTCGAGCTCGCGGTAGGTGACGACTTGACCCGAGCCGGCCATGACCACGGCGGGCTTGTCGGGGGTGGTGTCTGCGTGGGCGCCGGGAAACATGGCCCGGCACGGTAGCTGCCTCGTGACTCAGGGCCCATCCCGGGGCGGGACTCGCCGCAGGCGCCGATAGCCTGATCCGAAGTGGACATCACCGACCGGTTCGCCGAACTGGTGCGCGGTCCGGAGGAGCGATGCCAGCTCGATCTGGGGGCCTTGCTGATCGCCGCCCACGCCCGGCGCGACCTCGACGTCGATGCCCAGGTCGAGCGCCTCGATGAGCTGGCCGCGAGCTGTCCGGGCTCCGACATCGACGCCCTCACTGCGCACCTGTGCGGGACCCTGGGCTTCCGGGGCGACACCGACGACTACAGCCACCCGCGCAACTCGTTGCTCGACGTCGTGCTCGACCGGCGCCGCGGGATCCCGATCACGCTGTCCATCGTCGTCCTGGAGGTCGGCCGCCGGCTCGACATACCGCTCCAGGGCGTGGGGATGCCCGGGCACTTCCTCGTGCGTGACGCCAAGGACGACGACGTGTTCGTGGACCCGTTCCACCGGGTGCAGCTCGACAGGGCCGGCTGCGAGACGCTGTTCGCCAAGCTCCACGGCGCCAAGGCTCGGTTCGAGCCCCGCTTCCTCGAGCCGGTCGGACCCCGGGGGATCATGGCCAGGATGCTCACCAACCTCCAGCGATCGTTCGTCGGTCGCGGCGACCGGGCCGGGGCGCTTTGGTCGCAGTGCCTGCGGGTGCTGGTACCAGGCACCACGGTGACCGACCGGCGCCAGCTGGCGGCGATGCTGGCGGCCAATGGCCGGTTCGATTCCGCAGCGCAGGAGCTTGACGCCATCGCCGAGGAAGGCCTCGGCGGCGTCCGCGACCGCGTCGCGGCCACCGCGATGCGCGCCAAGCTCAACTGACCCCGGCGCGTCTCCGGGATCACCGTTCCGAGGCAATGGGGACCGGCACCCCGTTTGCCTCGGGTCCCTCGGTTCAGGTGCGGCTCGTGACGGCCGCGTCGACCCGGTCGCCGTGGCCCCGCGCCCGCAGGCATTCCCGCAGCCGTTCGGCGGCGTCGTCGAGGGCCGAAGGATCGGGATCGTGGTCGGCACGGCTGAACGACAACTCGGCTTCGACGTTGATCGGCACCAGGTGCAGGTGGCAGTGCGGGACCTCGAGCCCGGCGATGATCATGCCGATGCGGCGGGGCGCGAACACCTGCATCTGTGCCTGCCCGACCTCCCTCGCCACCCGCATCAGATGCGCGGCCAGCTCGGGGTCGAGGTCGATCCAGTGGTCGACCTCCTCGATGGGCACGACCAGCACGTGCCCGCGGGTGATCGGGGCGATGGTCAGGAAGACGACCGCCCGGTCGTCGCGCCACACGAACCGGCCCGGGATCTCCCCCTCGATGATCTTGGTGAACAACGTCGCCATGGCCGGCACAGTAGGGCGTCACGAGCCCACCTAGGCTTTCCGCCCACATGGAGGGCACGACCGACGATGCGGTGACCAGCGGCTTTGCGCACCAGGTGCTCACGCTGCCCAACCTGGTCACCTTCGCCCGCCTGGCGTGCCTCCCCGTGTTCCTGTGGCTGCTGTTCGGCAAGGAGGACCGCGCCGCCGCTGCCGCGCTCCTGGCCGTCCTGGGCATCACCGACTGGGTCGACGGCTACCTGGCGCGGCACCTGGGTCAGGTGTCGGAGCTCGGCAAGATCCTCGATCCGGTCGCCGACCGGCTTCTGTTCCTGGTCGGTGCCGGGGGGATCCTGATCGACGGCTCGGTCCCCACGTGGTTCGCGGTGACCGTGCTGGTGCGGGAGACGCTGGTGGGCGGCGCCACCCTCGTGCTCGCCGCCCTCGGCGCCCGACGCATCGACGTGACCTGGTTCGGCAAGGCCGGGACCTTCGGGCTGATGATCGCCTTCCCGCTGTTCCTCGCTAGCCATTCGGACCTGTGGTGGGCCGACACTGCCGGCGTGCTGGCGTGGATCGCCGGGATACCCGCCCTGGCGCTCAGCCTCTACGCGGCCGTGCTCTACATACCCATCGCCCGGCGCGCGCTCAGGGAAGGTCGGGCGGTGCCGTCCGGTACGTGAGTCAGAAGGTGCCCGGGGACGTTGGCTCTGGCGCCGCTCGCCATCGACGGGGCTGCGTAGGGCCGTCTTCCCATCAGCATTCCCACCCGGCACGCGGTCACGGCGCAGCATGCGCCGAGCACGTCCAACGCCCGGGCAAGCGTCGGCGTCTTAGCCCGTCCCGGGGGCCGTCGGACGAGACGGCGGTCGTATTGGTGCGTCGACGGGCGAAGCGGGTGAAGCCTGAGCGAGGATCCGCCGTCAACGGTTGATGCGGACATGGCGTGCCTCCGTCTGGTTGTCGACGTCGGCGACGAGGCCGGTGTGGCAGTTCGTCGCCGACGCGCGGTCTTGTGGGTTGCTCGCCACCATGCGTTCGTCGGCTCGGATCGCCCGTGTCACGTGCCATACACCGCCGGTGGTATCCGTCACGCGTCCGGAGCGCCGGGGTACACGCATTAGCTGTCGCCGCGTCGGTGGACGCTCCTTCGCCGTGGCCCCGCCTACGCTTGATCACGATGCATCCACCGTTGACCGTCTGGGTACGTGCCGGTAGGACAGCCGAGGTTGGTCACGACATGGCACACCCGCGGACTCGTTATCCCAGGTCAGGGCGCTAGCGACATGAAGGCCGTGATCATGGCCGGCGGTGAGGGGACACGCCTGCGCCCGCTCACGTCCAACTCGCCCAAGCCGATGCTGCCCATCGCCAACGCCCCGATGATGGAGCACATCGTCCAGCTGCTCCGCCGGCACGGCTTCGAGGAGATCGTCGTGACGGTCGCGTTCATGGGCAACCAGATACGCAACTACTTCGGCGACGGCTCCGAGTTCGGCGTGCGCATGGTCTACGCCACCGAGGAGACGCCCCTCGGGACGGCTGGGTCGGTCCGCAACGCCCGCGACGAGCTCGACGACCGCTTCCTCGTCATCTCCGGGGACGTGCTCACCGACATCGACCTGAGCGCCATCGTGCGGTTCCACGAGGAGCGGAACGCCCTGGCCACCATCGGCCTGATCCCGGTCGACGATCCGCTGGAGTTCGGGATCGTCATCACCCGGGACGATGGCTCCGTCGAGCGCTTTCTCGAGAAGCCCACGTGGGGCCAGGTGTTCAGCGACACCATCAACACCGGCATCTTCGTGCTGGAGCCCGAGATCTTCGACTGGATCGCGGATGGCAAGCAGGTGGACTTCTCGTCCGAGGTGTTCCCGGCGCTGCTCGATGCCGGCAAGCCGCTGTACGGGGCGGTCCTCGAGGGTTACTGGGAGGACGTGGGGACGCCCGAGGCGTATGTCCGTGCCCACAAGGACGTGCTCGACGGGAAGGTCGACATCGAGATCCCCGGGTTCGAGATCTCCGACGGGGTGTACGTGGGGGAGGGCGCTGACATCCACCCCGACGCCACCATCGAGGGACCGGCCATCATCGGCGACTACTGCCGGCTCGAGGGCAACGCCCGCGTGGGTGAGTACACCGTCCTCGGGACCAACGTGCGGGTGCGGGCCGGCGCCGACCTCCGGCGGGCCGTGATCCACGACAACACGTACATCGGCGAGGGCGTCCGCCTGCGGGGCACGACGGTGGGGCGGGCCTGCGACCTGCGCAACGGCGTACGGGGCGAGGAAGGCGTGGTGCTGGGCGACGAGTGCTTCATCGGCGAGCAGGCGGTCCTCGGCGCCGGCGTCAAGGTGTATCCCTTCAAGACGGTCGAGGGCGGCGCCGTCATCAACTCCTCGATCGTGTGGGAGTCACGCGGGTCCCGCAGCCTGTTCGGGAGCCTGGGCGTCGCCGGTCTGGCCAACGTCGACATCACCCCCGAGCTGGCGACCCGGGTGGCCATGGCCTTCGCCACCTCCCTCAAGAAGGACGCCACGGTCGTCACGTCCCGCGACTCGAGCCGCTCCGCCCGCATGCTCAAGCGGGCGATGATGGCGGGCATCAATGCCGCCGGCGGCAACGTGCGGGACCTGGAGGTGGCATCGGTCCCGGTGACGCGGTTCGCGGTGTCCCGCCCGGAATCCAATGCCGGGGTCACCATCCGGTTGGTGGAGAACGACCCCCAGTCGGTGGTGATCCGCTTCTTCGACAGCAAGGGTGCGGACATCGTGGAGACGGCCCAGCGCCGGATCGAGCGCCTGTTTCTGCGCGAGGACTTCCGCCGCGTGTTCCCGGGCGAGATCGGCGACATCGAGTTCCCACCCCGCCACCTCGAGCAGTACAGCAACGCGCTGGAGGCCGCGGTCGACATCGAGCGGATCGCCGGGTCGGGGTTCAAGGTGGTGGTCGACTACTCGTACGGCTCGACGTCGTTCGTGATGCCCAACATCCTGTCCAAGCTCGAAGCCGATGTGCTGGCGGTCAATCCCTTCGCCTCCACCCGCGGGATCATCGGCTGGGATCGCCACGAGCACGCCGCCAGCGTCGCCCGGCTGGTGCGCGCGTCGGGCGCAGCGCTGGGCGCGGTGCTCGACCCCGACGGCGAGCACCTGTCCCTCGTCGACGACACCGGCCACGTGCTGTCCGACGACGAGGCGCTGCTGGCCTACGTCACCCTGGTGGCGGGGCACCTGGGTGAACGCCGCATCGTGCTACCGCTGTCGGCCACCAGCCACGCCGACCGCCTGGCCGCCGATCGTGGCGTCGAGGTCCAGCGCACCAAGCTGTCCAACCCCGCCCTCATGGAGGCGGCGTCGCGTCCGGGCGTCGGCTTCGCCGCCAGCACCGACGGCGGCTTCATCCTTCCGGACTTCCTGCCGGCCTTCGACGGTGCGGCGGCCATGGTCAAGATGCTGGAGCTGCTGGCGCTCGACGACGTCCCGCTGTCGAAGGTCGTGAGCGGTCTGCCGGCGGTGCACATCGTCCACGAGACCGTGGTGACGCCGTGGGAGCAGAAGGGGACCGTCATGCGCTCGCTCGTGGAGCTGTCGAAGGACCGGGAGGTCGACCTGGTCGACGGGGTCAAGGTCCACCACGAGGGCGGATGGGCGCTGGCGCTGCCCGACCCGGAAGAGCCGGTCACACACCTCTGGGCCGAGGGTGAGACCGATGCTGCGGCCCGCCGCCTGGCCCAGGAATACGCCCGGCGGATCCGCCAATTGCTGCGCTGAGGCGTGCGAATCACGCGTCATAGGGCGCTGACCAGGGCCGGAAGGCCAAAGTCTCAACCCTCCGTCGAGGGTTGACGTAGTTGACTAGCGTGGGCGCCCATGGACATCCCTCCCGGCCTCCGCTACTCGACCGATCACGAGTGGGCCCGTGTCGAGGAGGGGCGGGTGCGCATCGGCATCACCGACTATGCGCAGGATGCGCTCGGCGATGTCGTGTTCGTGGAGGTTCCCGAGGTGGGCACCAAGGTCGAACGCGGCACCAGCTTCAGCGAGGTCGAGTCGACCAAGTCGGTGTCCGAGATCTATGCCCCCGTGTCCGGCGTGATCGTCGAGATCAACGCCGACCTGGCCGACAGCCCCGAACGGCTCAACGACGACCCGTACGGCGAAGGGTGGATCTGCATCATCGATCCCACCGATCCCGCGCAGCTCGACGAGCTGCTCGACGCCGAGGGTTATCGCGCGTTGATCGAGGGATGAGGTCGGTGGCCGACGACGTCTTCTGCAACCAGTGCGGCCACCGCAACTCGGCGGGCTCCAACTTCTGTTCCTCGTGTGGCGCGGCCCTGGCGTCCCTCCGCGAGGATCCGACGACGGTGACGTTCGTGCCGGAGACGGGCGAGGGCTACGACGACATGGCGGTCGAGTTCGGTGAGCTGCCGGCTGGTGTCGGCCTCCTGGTGGTCAAGCGGGGGCCCAACGTCGGCTCCCGCTTCGCGCTCGACGCCGACATCGTGCGGGCCGGTCGCCATCCCGAGAGCGACATCTTCCTCGACGACATCACGGTGTCGCGACGCCATGCGGAGATCCTGCGTGAAGGCGGGCGATACGTGGTGCGCGACGTGGGGTCGCTCAACGGGACCTATCTCAACCGCGAGCGTGTCGAGTCTGCGCCGTTGACCGACGGCGACGAGCTGCAGATCGGGACGTTCAAGCTTGTGTTCCTCACCGGGAGGGGAGATGCACCGTGAATCGTGCTCCGTCTGACCGCTCCCACCTGTCGATCGGCGAGGTCCTCTCGCTGCTGCAGGGGGAGTTCCCGGACGTCACCATCTCGAAGATTCGCTTCCTCGAGAGCCAGGGATTGCTCGACCCGGAGCGCACGCCGTCCGGGTACCGCAAGTTCTACGAGGGCGACATCGATCGGTTGCGGTGGATCCTGCGCCAGCAGAAGGACCACTACCTCCCCCTCAAGGTGATCAAGGACCGGCTCGACGACGCCGTGCCGTCCAGGGCCGGTGCGGTGGCGTCGAGGTCGGCGAACAACGGGGTGGCGGTCGCGGCGGCGCAGGGCGAGACCGGGCCGGGATCGGACCGGTCGGTCGCCACCGCAGTGGCCCTCGACGAGCGTCCGGGCGCCGCCCGACCCGCCGCCGATGCGCTGCCCCTGGCCCCGGCCCGGCCGTCGGCCGCCCCGGCGGACAGGTCGGCCCCGGCCACCGAGTCGGCGGCCCCGGTCCGTGAGCAACCCGCGGCCGCAGCCCCGTCGGCGGAGCGCGCGACCAGTTCCGACAAGGCATCCCAACCGGGGCCCAACGCCCCCCGGGGCTCAAGGCCGGCGGCGCCGGCATCGGCACCGGCCGGCGCGGTGAGCCTCACCGCCGAGGAGTTGGCGCAGCACAGCGGGCTGGCGATGCGGGACCTCCGCGATCTGGAGCGCTACGGGCTGATCGAGAGCTTCGCCGTGGGCGATTCGACCTACTACGACGCAGACGCCCTGGTCGTCGCCCAGACGGCCGCCGGTTTCCTCCAGCACGGCATCGAGGCCCGGCACATGCGCAGCTACAAGGTGGCCGTGGACCGGGAGGCGGGCCTGTTCGAGCAGATCGTCCTGCCCTTGCTGAAGCAGCGGAATCCCGAGGCCCGCCAGACGGCCCGGGACACGATCGCGGAGCTGATGCGACTCGGCCAGCAGATGCGTGGCGTGCTGCTGTCCCGCGAGCTGCGGGACGTTGCGGGGCCCCGCTGAGCGATCCCCGAGGGACGCCGAATTCCGCCGGCCGAGGAGTAGGGTGGCGGTCGATGACCGTCGAGATGGAACTGGTGAGCGTCGAGGCGCCAGAGCGTCCCACCCGCACGCCGGTGGTCATCCTGCGCGAGGTGGCGGGGCAGCGCCGGGTCCTGCCCATCTTCATCGGGGTGCCCGAGGCGCAGGCGATCGCCCTGACCATGCAGAACATCGAGACCCCCCGCCCGATGACCCACGACCTCATGAAGAACCTGCTCGATGAGGTCGGTGCGCAGGTCGAGCGCATCACCGTCACCGAGCTGCGCGAAGGCACGTTCTTCGCCGAGATCATCCTCAGCGCGCAGGGCGAGGTACGCACCGTGTCGAGCCGGCCCTCCGACGCGATCGCGCTCGCGATCCGCATCGGCTCGCCGATCTTCGCCGAGGAGGACGTGCTCGAGGAGGCCGGCCGAGTCGAGCAGCCCGACGAGGAGGAGGCGGAGCAGGTCGTCGAACAGTTCCGGGACTTCATCGACCACGTGAATCCCGAGGACTTCGCGCTGTAGACCGCGGGCCCTGTTCGACCCCGGCGTTGACCCCATCGCTGCCGGGCCGTACCCTCCGTGCCCGTGACACCGGCGTAATTCCGCTGATGTCACGCCCGCGGCAACAAGTAGGAGCATCGTCGTGACTACGACCTCGCACGCGTCCGTCGAGGGGTACAGCGGCAAGCGAGCGGCCGACATCGTCGGCATCAGTTATCGGCAGCTCGACTACTGGGCACGCACCGACCTGATCAGGCCGTCGGTTGCTGACGCTCACGGCAGCGGTAGCCGACGACGCTACAGCTACCGCAACCTGCTGGAGCTCAAGCTCGTGAAGACCCTGCTCGACAACGGCATCAAGCTGGAGTCGATCCGGGAGGGCTTCACGTACCTGCGCGACCAGCTGGGGGAGGACGTGTCGACGGCCAAGCTCGTCATCGCCGGCACCAGTGCGGTGCTGGTGCACGAGAACTACGAGCTCATCGACGTCGTCAACCGCTACCAGGGGCAGGGGGTCCTCAACCTGCTGGCCCTGGACGGCGTGAAGGAACAGGTCGACGCCGCGATCGTCGAACTGTTTCCGGCCGATCACGAGGAGGTCCCGTCGTCCCCAAATGACGGGTCCGCCGTGGGCGGACGCCACCGGGCCGCCGACGGCCACCGCTGAACCAGAGGTGGGCCTGCGAACCTCGCCACTCGACGCCCAGCACCGGGCCCGCGGCGGCAAGATGGTTCCCTTCGGCGGATGGGACATGCCCATCCAGTATCCGACCGGCACGCTGGTGGAGCACCGGGCGTGCCGCCGCGACGCGGCGGCGTTCGACGTCAGCCACCTCGGCACCGTGCGCGTCGCCGGCCCCGGTGCGTTCGACCGGCTGCAGGCAGCGCTGACCAACGACCTCGGCAAGATCGGCCCGGGGCGCGCCCAATACACCCACCTGCTCGACGAGGCCGACGCGTCGGTGCTCGACGACATCATCGTCTGGTGGGTTACCGACGACCGGTTCGACGTGATGCCCAACGCCTCCAACACCGAGCGGGTGTTGGGGGCCCTGGGGGGCGACGACGTGACCGCGGGCAGGGCGATCATCGCCGTCCAGGGCCCGCGCGCCCGGGAGCGGCTGGCGACCGTCGCCCCCGCGGCCGCCGCCGTCGGGCGCTTCAGGGTGGCCGAGGTCGACGTGCTCGGGCGGCCGAGCGTCGTTGCCGGCACCGGATACACCGGGGAGGACGGGGTCGAGCTGGCCGTGGACGCTCGACCACGCCGCGGCCGTATGGGACGCCGTCGTGGACGCGGGCGTCACCCCCGCGGGGCTGGGGGCGCGCGACACGCTGCGGCTCGAGGCCGGGTTTCCGCTCCACGGCCACGAGCTGGGCCCAGGGATCACGCCCCTGCAGGCCGGTCTCGGCTGGGTGGTGGCGTGGGACAAGGGCGAGTTCCGGGGTCGCAAGCCCCTCGCCGTCGAGCGGGAGCGGGGTGTCGAGCGGACGCTGCGTGGCCTGGAGGTCGAGGGGCGGCGCCCGCCGAGGGCCGACCAGACGGTGACGTCCGCCGGCAAGGCGATCGGCCGGGTGACGAGCGGCAACTACTCACCCACCCTCGACCGCGGCATCGCGTTGGCGTTCCTGCCCCCGGACGTGGGGGAGGAACGGGACGTGGCCATCGACGTGCGCGGCAACGAGGTGCCCGCCAGGGTGGTGCCGCTGCCCTTCTACAAGCGGGAACGACAGTAGGGAACACCGCCGCGGGATTGCCGGGCGTCGCCTCCGGGTACGCGCCAGGTGAACGGCGAACCACCGCCGCGTAGCCTGGTTGGTACCACGACACAAGGGGTGGCGCGATGGCCTTGGCAGCGTTGGTCCACGACGTGCTCGGAGGTGGCGCGCCCATCGCGGTCGAGGCGTACGACGGCAGCAGGTCCGGGCCCGTGGACGCCCCGGCGACGATTGTGATCCGCTCGCCCGACGCCCTGCGGCGCATCGTGACCGCCCCCGGGGAGCTGGGCCTGGCGCGGGCGTACGTGTCCGGCGACATGGAGCTGCAGGGCTCGATCTGGGCGCTGCTCGAGCTGCGTGATCGAATCCCCGACGTCCAGCTCGAGCCCAAGATGATGCTTCGTCTGGTGCGCGAGCTCGGCGGCTGGCGCGAGGTGCGGCCGCTGCAGCCGCCCGACGAGGAGGTGCGCCTACGAGGGCGGCGGCACAGCAAGGCCCGGGACGCGGCCGCCATCAGCCACCACTACGACGTGTCGAATGCCTTCTACCGCCTGGTGCTCGGGCCCAGCCTCACGTACTCGTGCGCGGTCTGGCATGACCCGGACGACACGCTCGAGGAGGCGCAGGCGAACAAGTACGAGCTCATCTGCCGCAAGCTGGACCTGCGGCCGGGCATGCGGTTGCTGGACGTCGGCTGCGGCTGGGGCGGCATGGTCATGCACGCGGCGCAGAACCACGGCGCGCAGGCGGTCGGCATCACGATCTCCCGGCAGCAGGCGGAACTGGCCGAGAAGCGGGTGGCCGAGGCGGGGCTGTCGGACCAGGTGCAGATCCGCGTGCAGGACTACCGCGAGGTCGCCGACGGTCCGTACGACGGCGTCAGCTCGATCGGGATGTTCGAGCACGTCGGCGAGGCGCGTCTCGCCGAGTACTTCGAGTGCCTCCGGCGCCTGGTGCGTCCGGAGGGCCGGCTGCTCAACCACGGCATCAGCCGCCCGGCCCGCTCCGAAAAGGCGCGGCTGCCGCGCCGGAGCTTCATCAACCGGTACGTCTTCCCTGACGGCGAGCTGCACGAGGTCGGCCGCGTCATCTCGATCACCCAGGACGCCGGCTTCGAGGTCCGCCACGTCGAGTCGCTGCGCGAGCACTACGCCCTCACACTGCGGCGGTGGGTGGCCAACCTCGAGGCCCACTGGGACGAGGCGGTCGCGGAGGTGGGGGCGCCGCGAGCGCGGGTCTGGCGGCTCTACATGGCGGGATCGGCCATCGGCTTCGAGGCCGGCCGCACGCAGATCCACCAGGTGCTTTCGGTTCCCCGCGAGACCAGCGGCGGATCGGGCGTTCCGCTTCGCCCCCGATTCGAGTGAGTGGCTCCTAGGCGTCAGGCGAGCTGGCGGGCGATCGTGCCGGTGTCGTAGTAGGCGCGCGCCCCGATCAGCCGGTCCCCGTCGAAGCTGAATATGACGGCCGTGCGGCACCGGAAGGAACGGCCCGTGGCCTCGAAGTCGCGGCCCGAGCCGAGGTGGGTACCGGTCATCCACAGCTCGCCGACCAGGGCATCGTCGCCGTGGTGCACGGCGATCACGTCGAACCGCAGATCGGGGAAGTAGCCGCGGGTCACCTCGTAGTAGTGGCGGACCTCGTCGGCGCCGTCGTAGACACGGTTGTTGCCGATGAGCTCATAGCGGGGGTGCGTGAAGCAGGCGAGCGCGGCGTCGAGGTCCCCGAGGTTCTGGGCGGTCAGCAGGCGCTCGATCAGCTGTCGCCGGCGTTGGTGCAGCTTGGTTCCGATCGGCGTCACGCCGGCCACGGCACCCCCCGCGGAAAGGCCCCCGTCAGCTCAGGCAATCAGGCTGCTCGGCGACGATCTTGTCGTAGAGGGGCTGGAAGCTGAACCACCCACCCATGCTGGTCCCGACCTGCGTCTGGGTGAGGGCGGCGTGCTCCTCGTCGATGGGGATGGGGTCACCGGCGGCATCCGCCATCAGCTGCACCTGGCACGACCGCTCCAAGGTGATGAACCACCACGCTGCCTCGTCGACGGTCTGGCCGACGGTGAGCAGGCCGTGGTTGCGCAGGATGCACGCCTTGGTGTCGCCCAGGGCGTGGGCGATGCGCTTGCCCTCCTCGACGTCGAGCACCACGCCTGTGTAGTCGTCGAACAGCGTGTGGTCGCCGTGGAACGCGCAGGCGTCCTGGGTGAGCGGGGCGAGCAGCTTGCCGAGAGTGGAGAACGCCCGCCCGTAGGGCGAGTGCGTGTGGGCGGCGGCGTTGACGTCGGGCCTCGCCTCGTGGATCTGGCTGTGAATGGCGAACGCGGCCGTGTTCACCGGCCAGTCGCCGTCGACAACCTCGCCTTGGCGGTTGACGCGGATGAGGTCGGAGGCCCGGATCTGGCCGAAGCTCATCCCGAGCGGGTTGACCCAGAACAGGTCGGGGTGCTCGGGGTCTCGGCCGGTCAGGTGGCCGGCGACCCCCTCGTCGAACCCGAAGCGGTCGAATAGGCGGAACGCCGCGGCCATCCGCTGCTTCATGTGCTGCCGCGCCTCGTCGGCGCATTCGAACCTGGGGAACTGGTGGGGGCGACGATCGGACATGGGTGCTCCTCCCTGTTCTCTCAGTATGTAGGGGATGGCGCGGGCGTCAACTCGTCCCACAGGTGCCGGACCTCACCCGCCGGGTCGTCGACCACAGCCACATCGCGGTCGAGCAGACAGGTGGCGCGCCGCTCGGCGTCGTACGCGGGCCACGGCAGCTCGTCGTGCTCGGGCGAGCCGGTGCGGGCGGCGCCGGCCCAGGCGCGCGACGTGCGTTTCGCCAGGCGCTGCGTGGCCTCGTCGATGCCACCGAGCATCAACTCCACCCCGCGACGATCGAGGTTGTCGAAGGTGAACGGCACGTCGATGGCGTGGCAGGCGCCCAGCACTCCACCGAAGGCGGTCGAGCGGTAGTCGAACCTGTACATCGACACCCGGTCCGCATGGGCGGCCTGAGCCTCGGCCACGCGGATCGCCGGCATCCGGAACACCCAGTCGGTCATGACCGCACAGAACAAGCCGTCGAGGTCGCTGCCGGGGAGGACGTCGCGGTAGACCCCGAGGGTGTCGTCGACCCGGTCGTCGCCGACCACCCGCGCCAGGCGGCGCAGCAGGCGCTCGTCGGTCACGTTGCCGTTGCCGCGGGCCTGGAGCTGGAAGAGGTTCCACTCCTCGGCGGTCGTGCCGATGACGAGGTTGACGTGGGCCGCGCTGCCGTCACGGATGGCGTCGAACGGAGGTCGGGGAAGGCGCGTGCCGTCCACGACCGGCTGGAAGGCCAGGCGGCCGATGCCGGGCCCGGCCCCGCTAAGGACCTCGGCGTCGACCGTCGCCTGCGCCCGCAGGATCTCCTCGGCCGGGAGGGAGAGCAGGGCATCGGCGGTGGCCGCGGAGAGGCCGAGCGCGGCGAGGAACCTCTCGGTCACCCACTCGGCTGTCGAGGTGTCGTGGGCATGTGCGGCGGCGCCGCTCTGCGCGATCGCGCCGCGGAACAAGCCGGCCGCCGTCGGCGTGCCGAGGAGGGTGGTGACGCTCATGCCGCCGGCCGACTCGCCGAAGATGGTGACCTTCGCCGGATCGCCGCCGAAGGCGGCGACGTTGTCGCGCACCCATCGCAGCGCCTGGACCTGGTCGCCGATGCCGTTGCTGCCCGAGCCCGCGAAGGCGGGCTCCAGGTGGCCGAGGTGCAGAAAGCCGAGGGCGCCGAGGCGGTAGTTGAGCGTCACCACCACGACGTCGTAGAGCCGCGCCAGGTTGGAGCCGTTGTACCAGGGCACGTGGCCCGAGCCCGTCACGAATGCCCCACCGTGGATCCACACCATCACCGGACGGGCGGCGTCATCGGCTGCGGGCGTGTACACGTTGACGACCAGGCAGTCCTCGGCGCCACCCTGACCCTGCGTGCCGAGCATGGTTTCCAGCGGCGACGGGTTCTGGTGTGCCATCGGTCCGAAGGCGGCGGCGTCCCGGACGCCGACCCAGCCGTCGGTGGGGCGGGAGGGTCCGAATCGCTCGGCCCGCGCGTACGGAATGCCTCGGAATTGCAGGATGCCGTCCTTGTCGAGCCCCTGGACCCTGCCGGCGGTGGTGTCGACGATCACGGCCCCGAGGTTAGCGGCGACTTGACCGCAGGGTCAGGGGGGTGGAACCGCACCTCGCCCGGCCCGTCCGACCAGCCCGGATGTGCCGTGCCGCGGCACACCGCGTCACGCCCCAAGGGTCAAACGATCGGCGGAGGCCAGGGGGTTCCCATGAGGGTCGATCTCGGCGAGGCGGATGCGGGGGTCGCGGTCGCGATCTCCGTGCTCGACGACTACATCCACGAGCTGGCGCGCATCGGGCGGCTGCCCCAGCGGGTCATGCTCCAGCGCAACATCGGCGGCACCGACTTCGAGGTCACCGTGATCATCGATCCGCCCCCGGTGTTCACGCTGGTCGCGTCCGGAGCCGACGGTCCGTTCACGCGCCTCGCGCTGACGGGGACCATCGAGCTGCGGCCCGCAGGTCAGCCGAACCAGACACCGACCGTCCTCCCGCTCGACGCCGCCGTGCGGCTCGACATCGAGCTGGTGCCGGCCGATCCGGTGCCGGTGGTGGGACTCGCCTACCGCAGTGTCGACGGGACCCCGGAACCGCCGGTGTCGGGCGATGACCTCGACGCGCTGTTCGAGAGCGACGAGATCCGGGCCATCCTCGATGGCGTCCGGATCGACCTTGCGGGCCCCTTGGTGGAGGGGCTGAACGCGTCACGCTTTCCGGACGAGGCGACCCGACCCGAGGCGTCCGACTGGGCGGTGGAGCTGACCTTGATGCCGGGGGGCACGGACACCGACGACTCGTTCGCCGTCACGGTCGCGCCGCCGGGCGCGTCGGCGGTGCCAGGGCTTGCCGAGAGCTTCGTGCCGCCGCAAACCGGGATGGGGGTGGCGTACAACCGCCGGTTCCTCGACCTCATGCTCGAGCGCGGCGCCAACGCGAAGGAGGGGGAGACCATCAGCGAGGCTGAGATCCTCGACCTCGAGCTGTCGATGACCGACACGGCCATCGCGGTCAACGGCAAGGCCGTCCGCCGGATCACCGCACTCCCCGACATCGACATCACGTTCAGCGGGCCGATGGTGCCGAGCCTGATCCGGGGGACCACGGGTATGGCGTTCGACACGTCGGGTGTGGACGTGGACGTCGCCGACGAGGACGAGCTGTTCTTCAACGTGCTGAAGTGGTTCGTCACGATCTTCGCCGGAGTCGCCCTGCTCTCCGGGTTCGCGTCGCTCACGGTCATCGGGATCGCCACGTGGTTGACGCTGGTGCAGAAGGCGTGGAACGCCGACGCCGACATCGAGGGCGCCCCCAATACGGTGCGGGACGGCCTCGCCACCGCCCTGGGAGCGGAGCTGTCGAAGCTGTCGGGCGCCCTGGACGACGACACCGACGTGGGCGAGCTCCGCATCGATGCCACGCCCGATTCGCTCGTCGTGGTCGAAGGGAGCATGGTGTTCCTGGCGCTCATCTTGGTCGTGCCGATCGAGGCGAGGATGCGGTCAGGCGAGTACAGCCGGCGGCTGCGGCGCTTTGCCATCTTCGAGCTCGACGACGGCCGGCGCTACCGGGCGCAGGAACTGGCCCGCCTCATGCTGGCCGGCAAGGTGTCGGTGCCCGGCTTCCATCAGGTCGACGGCAACTACCTGCGCGCCAACCCGGACGACGCCGAGGCGAACAACCTCCTGCAGAAGTTCAAGGAGAACCCCACCACCGAGGTCGTGGTCAAGAGCGCCCGGACCTGAGAGGCCGTCACGCACTCGCCAGGCGGGCAAGGTCGGCGTCGACCATGGAGCAGACCAGGTCCTCGAAGCCGGTGGTCGCCCGCCAGCCGAGCGCCGCCATCGCCCGCTTGGGATCGCCGACGAGGAGGTCGACCTCGGCGGGGCGGTGGAACTGCGGGTCCTGCACGACGTGGTCGGTCCAGTCCAGCCCCACGTGGCCGAAGGCGACCTCGCACAGCTCCCGGATGGAGTGCGTCTCGCCGCTCGCGACGACGTAGTCGCCGGGCTCGTCGAGCTGGAGCATCCGCCACATGGCGTCCACGTAGTCGGGTGCGGTGCCCCAATCGCGCTGAGCATCGAGGTTGCCGAGGCGCAGCTCGTGGTCCATGCCCAGCTTGATGCGCGCCACGCCGTGGCTGATCTTCCGCTCGACGAACTCCAGCCCTCGGCGGGGCGAGCCGTGATTGAAGAGGATGCCGGAGGTGGCGAACATGTCGTAGCTCTCGCGGAAGTTCACCGTGATCCAGTGCGCGTAGACCTTCGCCACCCCGTAGGGGGAGCGGGGGTGGAACGGCGTCCGCTCGGTCTGCGGCACCTCGACGACCTTGCCGAACATCTCCGACGAGCTGGCCTGGTAGTAGCGGACGTCGGGATCGATCTGACGGATCGACTCGAGCAGTCGCACGGCGCCGAGTGCGGTCACGTCCCCCGTGAGCACCGGCTGCGAGAAGCTCGTCATCACGAAGCTCTGCGCCGCCAGGTTGTAGACCTCGGTCGGCCGGTGCTCCGCAAGGATCGACACGAGCGAGCCCTGGTCGAGCAGGTCGCCAGGCACGAGGGTGAGGCGGTCCTGGATGTGGGCGATGCGTTCGAAGCTGACGGTCGAGCTGCGGCGCACCACGCCGACGACGTCGTAGCCATGGTCGAGGAGCAGCTCGGCCAGGTAGGAACCGTCCTGGCCGGTGATGCCCGTTATGAGGGCGCGGCGTGCGGGAGCCATGGAGGGGTTGTACCGGCGATCGGGACAGCCGTCTGCTAAGCCAGTTGGCATCGAGCCGGAATCCTTCGGTCGCCGGGTGGGGAAGCGCCGAGCCGAGATGGGGTGGACGCAGGCGCGGCTCGCCGCCCGGGTCGGGGTATCGCGGGTGGCGCTCTCGCACATCGAGTCGGGTATCAGGTGGCGAGCGAGCGGACGGTGGCGAGCGAGCGGACGGTGGCGTTGCTCGCCGGCGCGTTCGGTTGCGAGCCGCCGCAGCTGGTCGCCGACACGGACTATCCGGTCGCCAAGGCGGAACGCCTCCCGGCGATCGTCGCCCGCCATACCGAAGTGGAACACCAGCTCGCTGTGCTCACGGCGGTCCTGGAGATCGCGGACCGGGTTCCGGGACACGAGGGCGCCCGCCTGGTCCGCGACGTGCGGGACACGTGGCGGACCCGGTTGCTGGTGCTCCGGGCCGGCACCCTCGACCCCGACGAGCGGCGCCGCCTCGGCGCCGCGCTGCGCGACCTGGCCGCCCGCGGCGCCGAGCCGTCGGTCCGCCCCGAGCCTGCGGGAGACTAGCCGATCGTCTACCCTTGGTAGCCGATCGGCTAGTGTGAGTTCGACGGTTGGGAGTTCGACGGTTGGGATCAGCCGGCCCGACGGAGGAGGACCATCGTGTCTGAACCGGCGACCGACGAGCAGTTCGACGAGTTCCTGGAGATCCGCAAGCCGGGGGCGCACCTCGAGGAGGACGTCGTCGCCGACGAGTTCGTCGCCATGCTCGGGGTCGACCTGAAGAACTACCCCAAGTTCTCGCGGGTGGACGACGACGTGACCTATCCCAAGGCCGACCTCGACATCCGCCAGCAGCTCGACGTCGACTCGGGCGCCGAGCTGGCCGACTACGGCGGGCCATACCGGGCCGACCTCCGGTTCACGGACTTCTCGGCCGAGGCACTGGCCACTCGGTTCCTGCCCTGGAGCGAGCGCTACCGGCAGACGTGCGTCGACGGGTGGGCCACCGAGGTGGCGCGACGCTACGGGGCCGAGACGATGGCCGAGATCGAGTGGGCCGCCTGGAACGACCAGATCGCGCCGGAGCTCGAGCGCATGCGGACTGAGTTCCTGCCCCCGGGCACCCACTACGTCGACCCCAACAAGCAGGTCCCCGAGCAGGAAGGGCCCGTCACCCGGGTGGTGTACACGGGCCTGTTCACGCCGGGGCCGAACGTGGCCGAGCTCACCAAAGAGCAGCTCGTCACCTGGTTCCTGGGCAGTCACGAGTACCTCCTGCAGTGCATCGAGGCGTGGGCCACCCAGATCACGGTGCGCTACGGGCTCGACATGATGTTCGACATTCAATGGACGCTGTGGGGCAACAAGGTCCTTGCCGAGGTGAAGCGGCTCAAGGCCGAGTACCTGGGCATCTCGGGCAACCGCGTAGAGGACTGGATGAAGGACCTGCAGGTCGACGCCACGGCGCTGCCCGGCAAGGCCTTCGATCTCTCCTTCGAGATGCCGGAGCCCGAGGTCGGCATCATGACCTTCAACCGCTGCGTCGCCGCCGACCAGTGGGAGGCGATGGGTCGCCCCGACATCCTCGAGAAGAACTGCCACTCGACGTGCCCGAAGTCGATGATCGAGACGACCAAGATGTACAACCCGAACATGAAGGTCGAGATCCTCGCCATCCCTCCCCGCAGGGACCCGGGGGACGTGTGCTGCAAGTGGCGGTTCAGCATGCGCGACGAGCAGGACCGCGAGTACGTCCCGGTCGACCTCACGCAGAAGCCGCGCCGCTGACGCGTTCGTCGGCACGAGGCCTGGCGGGCGAGGGCACCGAGGCGGTGCGGGCTAGGGTCGCCCCGGTGAGTCCTGCGCCCGTGGCCGCGGATGCCGACGGCGGCCCAGTGGTCCATCGGGCCGCCCAGGCCCGCATCATCGCCGCTGCGCTCGGACTGTTCGCGAAGCACGGCGTCGGGGGAACGTCACTGGGGATGATCGCCGACGAGATCGGCGTGACGAAGGCGGCCGTCTACCACCAGTTCAAATCCAAGGACGAGATCGTCCTCGCCGCGGCCGAGGCGGAGCTCGCCAGGCTGCGCGCGGTCGTCGACGAGGCCGAGGCACAGCCCACCCGAAAGCGGGCGCGGGACACGCTCATCACGGGGATCGTCGCCCTCGCCGTTGAAAGCCGGCACTCCATGGGTGTCGTGCTGCGGGACCCGGTCATCGTCGGCTTCTTCACCGACCACAAGGAGTTCCAGCGCACGATGGACCGCATGTGCCGTCTCCTGGTCGGCGACGCCACCACGCATGAGGCCCGCGTCTCGGCAGCCATGGTCATAGCCGCCATAAGCGGCGCAGTGATGCACCCCTTCGTAGCGGGCCTGGACGACGACACGCTCCGCGCCCAACTGGAACAGCTGGCCCGCAGGTTCCTGAGGCTCCCAGGCTGATCCAACGACTGTCGCGTACTGTTGCGTCCGGCATCGGACTCACCTCTGGTGTCCGGCCCCGGGGCGCTGAGGTCGCCGCCGGGGCGCTTCGCGTTGCCTGAGGCTGAGGAGAAGCGGTGCGCCCGGACGAACCCGACGCTCAGTACGACCAGATCATCGAACTCATCAAACGCCAGCACGACGAGATCATCGAAGCCAATCCCTGGCTGGGAGGACAGACAGTCGACGAACTCGAGCGGGCCCGGGATGCCCGGATCCGAGCCATCGAGGAAGGCCGAAAGCGTGGCGGCCGCTGGGGGGATAGGCCCCGACGCGCCTAAGGACCTGAGCGGCGAGGGCTCAGGTGCGGGTTCCAGCGGTCGCCAGCTGGTCGATCAAGTTGACCGGGCACCGATGACCTACGGGCGTCGCCGGCGGCAGCGCGGAGCCCCGGCAGGGCCGGGGCCGACGCCTGTACCGTGGGCGTCGGAACCCCGAACACCGACGCGACAGAACGCCGACGATCGCTGGGTGCGATCCACGGCTGACAGGACCGGTAAGCGTCTACGTAGGACGTAGCCGCAAAGCTCAGGAGTCAGGGCTTGTAGACCGCAGACAACGGGGTCTGGGGAAGCACGCCACACGAGCACGCCCCACAGGGCGGGCGAGCTACGCAGCGTGCTCGATTGGACCAGCGTCAGCAGTAGGCCTTACGATGTAAGGCTCGGGCCGCGGGCGGAGCGGGAGGCGGAACCGAACCGCCCGCGGCCTACACAACGGACGTCCTGCCGACTGTCAGCAAACGGTCAGCAAACGCCAAGCACCCGCCCTTACCCTGCAAGCAATGGGCCGCGGGTGTCGAGTGTCCCGCCGCACTCCGCTCGCGGCCCTATCGCCTCAAGCGTCTACCTGGTGACGATTGGGGTGTGGCCGGCGGCGCGCGGAGCCCCGGCAGGGCCGGGGCGATCGCAGGTGGTGCATTCTGGGCGGCCGGCAAGCCCTGCGGGCGTCGCCGGACCGCCCAGAATGCATGTTCTGTCAAGTAGCGCCCTTCTCCGCAAACGGCCGCTGCTCCACCACCGGCCGGGCGGCGGCGAGGAGCCACGCCACGGCGTCCCGGTAGTCCCCGTACGTCGGGTCGTCGGCGAGATCCCGGTCCACGTCCTCGATCGCCGCCTCGAGCACGTACAGCCGGTCGTACAGGTCGTCGAGCTCACGCCGGGCGACGATGAGCTCGTGCTCGCTGAGGCCCATCTCGGTCGCCCTCCGGCGCGCCTGGTAGTCCAGCTGGCGGCAGCTCGGCTTGCAGAACTCCCGCCGGCGGCCCGGTCCGGCCCGTGCGGGCAGGCTGCGGCCGCACCAGCGGCACCGGCTCCCCTGCCCTGATTCCGTGAATTCACGCAATTGCCGCTCGACCGCCATGCCTCCGATGGTGGCAGTCGTGGCGCTGTGGCCCGCGGATGGTCACTCCGGGGCTCGAGGGCGACGTTCGCCAGTCGGTGCTCCTCGCGCAGAGCTGGGCGCCGAGCAACCAGCCTGGCGCGAGGGAATGTCAGTGGCGGCATCGGCTCCCCGGCGCTGATTCCGTGAATTCACGCAATCGCTGCGGACCGCTGGGCCACCGGTGCGTCAGGCGGTGTGCGGCTCCGGCGGCCCCGACCGGCTATGCCAGACTCAGCGCCGATGCAGCCGACCGTGCCCCCGCCGCCGGCGTCGCCGAGCGGACCGATCCTGCGTGCGGCCGGCCTCACGATGACCTACCCCGGCGGGACGACCGCGCTGGACGACTTCACGGTCGACGTGCCACCGGGGTCGGTGGGGCTCGTGGGCGCAAACGGTGCCGGCAAGACGACCCTGTTCCGCCTCATGCTCGGGCTGATGGAGCCCACCTCGGGCGCGCTCGAGGTCACCGGCCGGCCGGTGGCGTCGGATCCCGTCGGCATCCGCAGCCATCTGGGGTACATGCCCGAGCACGATTGCCTGCCCCTGGACCAGACGGCGGCCGACATCGTGGCGACGTTCGGCGAGCTGGCCGGCCTTCCGGCGCGGGCGGCCCGGCAACGCGCGTCCGACATGCTCGACCTGGTCGGGCTCGACGAGGCCCGCTTCCGTCCGGTGGGCGGGTTTTCGACGGGCATGCGGCAGCGCACCAAGCTGGCCCAGGCGCTCGTGGCCGATCCCCAGCTGGTGCTGCTCGACGAGCCGACAGCCGGCCTCGACCCCCTCGGCCGTGAGGACATGCTCGAGCTGGTCGGCCGCCTGACTGGCTTCGGCATCTCGGCCATCCTGGCCACGCACCTGCTCGACGACGTGCAGCGCGTCTGCCAACACGTGGTGATGATCGATCGCGGTCGGCTGGTGCTGGCCGGACCGATCGACAAGCTCATGCAGACCACCGGGCTCATGCGCGTCGAGGTCGGCGGACGGCCCGCCTCCGGCCGGGCGCTGGTCGACGCACTGGCGGCGCGGGACATCGTGGCGGGGCTGGTGGAGGAACACACCGTCGAGGTCAACACGAGCCTGCACGGCGACGCCGCCTTCGACGCCGTCCGCGACCTGACGGCGGACCTGGGCCTGCGGCTGTACGCGCTGTCGACCCGCCACCGCTCGCTCGACGACGTCTTCATGCAGGAGGCCCGCCGGTGACCGCACTGCCCCCGGTGCTGTCTGGCGCCGTCTACGACCGCGGCTACCGGCCCTACGACGGCCCCCGCGGCGGGCGCCGCGAGGCCACGTTCGCCCTGTGGCGGCTGTCGGTCCGCCGAGCCCTCGGCCTGCGGCGCTCGTGGCGGCAGAAGGTGTTCCCCTGGAGCCTCCTGGCGATCGCCACCGTCCCCGCGGTCGTCAACGTGGGGGTCGGCTACGCCGCCAGGGAGAGCCCGGCCGACTTCCCCGACTTCTCGTTCATCACCTACCGGGAGTACGTGGGCGTGTCCACGGCGCTGCTGCTGTTCGTGGCGCTGACGGCCCCCGACGTCGTGTGCCCCGATCGCGCCCAGCGCGTGCTGCCGCTGCTGTTCTCGCGTCCACTGACCGGCGTCGACTACGTGGCGGCCAAGGTGGGCGCCATCGCTGCCATCGTGTTCGGCTTCGGATTCCTGCCCCAGGTCGTGCTGTTCGTGGGCCAGACCTTCGTGACCAGGGATGGTGCGCTCGACTACTTCACCGACCACGCCGAGGCACTGTGGCAGGTGCCCGCGGCCCTGGTGGTGCTGGCGGTCTACTACGCCGCCATCGGGGTGGCCCTCGCCTCGCTGACCGACCGGCGGATCGTCGGCGGCGTCGCCATCCTGGGCCTGGCGCTGGTCACGTCGGGGATCGCGTCGATCTTCGAGGCCTCCGCGAACGACGGGACGGCGCTGGCGGTCATCAACGTGCTGGCGCTGCCGCTCGCGGTGCGGGACCTGATCTTCCTGGGTCACGTCAGCGACGATTCCGGTCTGTCGGGCGTGTCCGGCGGCGGCGTCCTGGCCGTGACCGCCTACCTGGTCGTGCTCCTGAGCGCTGTGGCGCTGCTCCTGCACCGCTATCGCGAGGTGGACCTGTGACCGCGGCCGTCCCCGAACCCGCGGCGCCCGAACCACAGCCGCCGCCCCCTCCCCCGCCTGCGGGCGGCGCTTCGGGGGCCGCGCCCACGACCGAGCGGGCCGACACGTGGCCACCGCCCCCTCCCCCGCCGCCGTCGGGCCGTCTCGACCCGGCCTTCGTCGCCGATGCCACTGTTGCCGTGCGGGGCGCCAGCGTGTGGTTCGGCCAGAAGGTGGCACTCACCGACCTGTCGTGCTCGTTCGGCCCCGGGGTGACGGGGCTCCTCGGGCCCAACGGCGCCGGCAAGACCACGCTGATGCGGGCCATCGTCGGGCTGCTCCGGCCCAACGAGGGTGCCGTGGCGGTGCTCGAGCGCGATCCCCACACCGACCGCGCCGTCCAGCGCAGCATCGCCCTCGTGCCGGAGGAAGAGGCCGTGCCGGCGGCGCTCAGCGCCCGCCAGCTGGTGCGCTACACCGCGGCGCTGCACCGCGTCCGAGACCGCAGCCTGCCGGACCGGTGCCTGGACACGGTCGGCCTGCTGGACGTCGCCGACCGCAAGGTGCGCGGCTTCAGCAAGGGCATGCGCCAGCGCGCCAAGGTCGCCGCGGCGCTGGTCACGGAGCCCCGGATCCTGGTCCTCGACGAGCCCCTCAACGGCGCCGACCCGATGCAGCGGGTGGCGCTGATCGACCTGTTCCAGACCCTCGGCCGCCAGGGCCGGACGGTCATCGTCAGCTCGCACGTGCTGCACGAGGTGGAGCGGCTGGCGGGGAGGCAGATCGTGGTCATCCGGGGCCGCCTCGCGGCCGCCGGGGACCACCGCGCCATCCGCGACGCACTGGCGGACCGGCCCCGGTCCGTGCTCGTACGCACCCCCGAGGCCCGCAGGCTCGCCGGCCAGCTCGTGGGCATGGACGCCGTTCGGGGCGTGACCGTCGACGGCAACACGGTCGTCGTGTCGTCGCCGCGTGCCGGCGAGCTGGCCGAGCTGTTGCCGGTCGCCGCCCGCGAGGCGGGCGCGCGCCTGCACGAGGTGCGTCCGCTCGACGACTCGCTGGAGAGCGTCTTCCGGGAGCTGCTGCGATGAGCGAGCCCGGCCCGAGCGGCCGTGGGAGCGGGCATGCAACGCGTCGGAGCCCGAGCGGCCGTGGGAGCGGGCATGCAACGCGTCGGAGCCCGAGCGGCCGTGGGAGCGGGCATGCAACGCGTCGGAGCCCGAGCGGCCCGCCGCGAAGCGGCAAGAGCGGGAAACAATGAGCGAGACCACCGGGATCGTTCCCCTGACGCAGCCGGCCGGACGGCGGCTGCCGAGCCCGTTCGCTGCGCTGGTCGGCTACACGCTGCGGGCCTGCCTTCCGGTCCGTCGCTGGTTCGGCGTGCTCCTGCCCTGCGCCGGGGCGTTGCTCTTCGGCTGGCTCTCCGCCAGCGACTCGCGCGGTGCCGAGGCCGCGTTCGGCGACGTCGCCGAGATCGGCCTGTTCGGGCTGGTGCTGCCGCTGACATGCCTGGTCATCGGCGACGCCGTGCTCGGCGCCGACATCCGGTCGGGGACGTTCCCGCTGACGTGGCTGTCTCCCGTCGGGTTCGGCACCATCGTCGTCGGCCGCTGGCTGGGTGGGTGGATCGTGGCGCTGGTCAGCCTGGTGCCGGCGCTGGTCCTGGCGACGGTGGTGGCCGGCGTGCCCGACGGAGCGGGGGCGA
Source organism: uncultured bacterium (assembly GCA_963756425.1). Classification (GTDB taxonomy): domain Bacteria; phylum Actinomycetota; class Acidimicrobiia; order Acidimicrobiales; family VFJN01; genus DASQUK01. Next base: position 197,021 of record CAVWNW010000011.1, read on the forward strand.
TGGCGATCGCCGGCGCCGCGGGGTCCGCCGCGTACCTCGGTCTGTTCGTGATGATCGGCGCCGCCGTCCGCAGGGCGGCGGTGTGGTCGCTCGCAGTCGTGTTCCTCGGCGAGCGCCTGCTCGGTGGCGTGCTGTCGGGCATCGCCCAGATATCGCCGATGTGGGAGTCGCAGCAGGTCTACGCCGGGCTCGCCGACCACCATGGGGGTGGGCTCCTGTTGCGCAGCGGCACGCCCAACGGCTGGAGCGCGGTCGTGCGGCTGGCGATCGTGGCCATTGTGACGCTGGCGGTGGCGTCGTGGCGGATCCGCCACCTGACGCCGACGGGCGGCGACGAGTGACCCGACCCGGCGGCGCGGAGTACTGCGTGGCGCCGGGCGTCCACTACCCTGTACGGCGCTGACGACCCCCCGTGGGAGAGTCCCGGCGGCCGGAACGTCTTCGGTTGGCGGGCGCCGAAGGGGCAACTACCCCGGAACCTCTCAGGCACCAGGGACCGCAGGGGTGAGGCAGCTCTGGAGCTGCAGTCCGTGGCGACAGAGGGGGTGCATCGTCGCTGGGACCCCTCAGGGCGACAGACCGAGAAGCACCAACCACAACCGATCCCTCTGGAGCACGCCGTGACCGATCAAGCCGCCTTTCCAGGGGCGTTCCCGGACCGCCACATCGGCATCACGGCCGCCGACGCCGACCACATGCTCGCCGTGCTGGGCCTCGCCTCGCTCGGCGACCTGATCGACCAGGCGGTGCCCGCGGCGATCCGCGACGACAAGCCGTTGGCGCTCGACGACGCCATGAGCGAGCCCCATGCCTTGGCACACCTGCGCCGGCTGGCCGGCCGCAACCGGGTGCTCGCCTCGCTCATCGGCCAGGGTTACTACGGCACGCACACCCCCGGGGTGATACTGCGCAACGTCCTCGAGAACCCCGCCTGGTACACGGCGTACACGCCGTACCAGCCCGAGATCAGCCAGGGCCGGCTCGAGGCGCTGCTCAACTTCCAGACCATGGTCTGCGACCTCACCGGCCTGGAGATCGCCAACGCCTCGATGCTCGACGAGGGCACCGCGGCGGCCGAGGCGATGACGCTCTGCCGCCGGTCGTCGCGCCACGCCGGCGGCGTGTTCTTCGTCGACGCCGAATGCCACCCGCAGACGATCGCGGTGGTGGCCACGCGCGCCGAGCCGCTGGGCATCGATGTGGCGGTCGGTGATCCCGCCGCCGACCTTTCCCCGGACGACACCTTCGGCGTGCTGCTGCAGCATCCGGGCACGTCCGGGGTCGTGCGCGACCTGCGGCCGGTCATCGAGGCCGTCCACGCCACGGGCGGCCTGGCCGTCGTCGCCACCGACCTGCTCGCCTGCACCCTGCTGGTGCCGCCCGGCGAGCTGGGCGCCGACGCCGCCGTGGGCTCGGCCCAGCGCTTTGGTGTCCCCATGGGCTTCGGAGGGCCCCACGCCGGCTTCCTGGCTACGCGCGACGCCTACCGGCGGTCGCTACCGGGGCGGCTGGTGGGGGTATCGATCGACGCCGCCGGGCGCCCCGCGCATCGCCTCGCCCTGCAGACCCGGGAGCAGCACATCCGCCGCGAGAAGGCGACCTCCAACATCTGCACCGCCCAGGTGCTGTTGGCGGTCATGGCCTCGATGTACGCCGTGTACCACGGGCCGGAGGGGCTCACGGCGATCGCCGAGCGGGTGCACACGCAGGCGACCGCAACGGCCAGGACCCTCGGCGCTGCGGGGTTCGAGGTTGTCAACGACAGCTGGTTCGACACCCTGACCGTACGTGCACCGGGCCAGGCCGCCGAGATCCTCGAGCGTGCTCGCGAGGCGGGCATCAACCTCCGCCGCGTCGATGGCGACACCCTCGGTCTCGCCTTCGACGAGACCACGTCCCCCGCCCTGCCGCTCGTCCTGGCGGCCTTCGGCGTGGCCGACGGCTTCGTCGCCGGCGACGACGGGATCCCGACCGGTGAGCGCCGGACGAGCGAGTTCCTCACCCATCCGGTCTTCCACGAGCATCGCAGCGAGACGGAGATGCTGCGCTACCTGCGCCGCCTGGCCGACAAGGACGTGGCGCTGGACCGGGCGATGATCCCCCTGGGCTCGTGCACGATGAAGCTCAACGCGACCACCGAGATGGAGCCGGTGACCTGGTCCGAGTTCGCCGACATCCACCCGTTCGCGCCCCTCGATCAGGCCGAGGGCTACCTGGAGCTGATCCACGAGCTCGAGGCGATGCTCGGGGAGATGACCGGCTACGACGCCGTGTCGCTCCAGCCAAACGCCGGCTCGCAGGGCGAACTCGCCGGGCTCCTCGCCATCCGTGCGTACCACCGAAGCCGCGGTGACGAGCAGCGTGACGTCTGCCTGATCCCATCGTCGGCGCACGGAACCAACGCCGCCTCGGCGGTCATGGCGGGCATGCGGGTGGTGGTCGTCGCGTGCGACGACCACGGCAACGTCGACGTCGACGACTTCCGCGCCAAGGCGGCCGAGCACGACGAGCGGCTCGCGGCCCTCATGGTCACCTACCCGTCCACCCACGGGGTCTTCGAGTCGCGGATCACCGAGATCTGCGACGTGGTGCACGAGCACGGCGGCCAGGTCTACGTCGACGGCGCCAACCTGAACGCCCTCGTGGGCGTGGCCCGCCCCGGGTGGTTCGGCGGCGACATCAGCCACCTGAACCTGCACAAGACGTTCTGCATCCCCCACGGCGGTGGCGGCCCCGGCGTCGGGCCCGTGGCCACGCGTGCGCACCTGGCGCCGTTCCTGCCCAACCATCCGGCGACGCCCGAGGCCGGGCCGGCGACGGGACCCGGACCGGTGTCGGCGGCCCCCTGGGGATCCGCCGGCATCCTGCCCATCAGCTACATCTACGCCAAGCTCATGGGGGCGGACGGCCTGCGTCGCGCCACCGTGGTGGCCATCCTCAGCGCCAACTACATCGCCGCCCGCCTCGCCGACCATTTCCCCGTCCTGTACACCGGGGAGCACGGGCGGGTGGCGCACGAGTGCATCGTCGACGTGCGCGGCATCACCCGGGACACCGGGGTCACCGTCGACGACGTAGCCAAGCGCTTGATCGACTACGGGTTCCACGCCCCGACGATGAGCTTCCCGGTGGCGGGCACCCTGATGATCGAGCCCACCGAGTCGGAGTCGCTCGCCGAGATCGACCGGTTCTGCCACGCCATGATCGCCATCAAGGGTGAGATCGACCGGGTGGCGAGCGGCGAGTGGCCCGTAGCCGACAGCCCCCTGCGCCACGCCCCCCACACCGCCGAGGACCTGGTGGTGAGCGACTGGGACCGGCCGTACTCGCGCGAGCGCGCCGCCTACCCGGTGCCGGAGCTGCGCCGGGCCAAGTACTGGCCGCCGGTCAGCCGCATCGACGGCGGCTACGGCGACCGTCACCTCGTGTGCGCCTGCCCACCGCCGGACGCGTTCGAACGCGGCTGACGCCCGGAGGGACTCGCCGTTGCCCTAGTGCTGGCCGGCGGCCACCAGTTCGGCGACCTGGTGCAGGAGGGGGCTCGGCCCCGAGACCAGCATCGTCGTGACGCAGGTGGCGCGCCACCGCTCGAGGTCGTCGCGGATCTTGGCCGGCGGACCCACCAGGTAGACGTCCTCGACCATGGGCGTGGTCACCGCCGCGGCCGCATCGGCCTTGCGCCCCTCGAGGTACGCCTGCTGGATCTTCTCGCACTCGGCCTCGTAGCCCAGCCGGACGAAGACGTCCTTGTGGAAGTTGCGGTCGCGGGCGCCCATGCCCCCGATGTAGAGCGCCAGGTTGGGCCGCAGGAAGTCGGCGCAGGCCTCGACGTCGTCGCCGGGCACCACGGGCACGACGCAAGCGACCTCGAAGTCGTCGGCGGTGCGGCGCGCGCCCGGGCGGGCGAAGCCCTCGGCTAGCGCGCCGCGGTAGAACTCGTCGGCCCGGGGCGAGAAGAACATCGGCAGCCAGCCGTCGCCGATCTCCGCGGCCAGCGCCACGTTCTTCGGTCCCTCGGCGCCGAGGTAGACGGGGATGTCGGTGCGGAGCGGGCGGACGATCGACTTGAGCGGCTTGCCGAGGCCGGTGCCGCCGGGGAACGGCATCGAGTAGTGCGCGCCGTGGTACTCGACAGGCTGGTCGCGGGCGACGATCCGTCGCACGATGTCGACGTACTCGCGGGTGCGGGCGAGGGGCTTCGCGTAGTCCTGCCCGTACCACCCCTCGACCACCTGTGGCCCGGAGACGCCGAGCCCCAGGATGAGCCGGCCGCCCGAGAGGTGGTCGAGCGTGATGGCGGTCATGGCGGTTGACGCCGGCGTGCGGGCCGAGATCTGGGTGATGGACGTGCCCAGCTTGACCCGTTGTGTCGCGGCGCCCCACCAAGCGAGGGGCGTGAAGCAGTCGGAGCCGTAGGCCTCGGCGGTCCAGATGGATTCGAAGCCGAGCGCCTCCGCCGTGGCGATCTGGTCGACGGCGTCGGGCGGAGGCCCGCTCGGCGGCCAGTAGCCGACGACCAGGCCCAGCTTCACCCGGTGTTGCCCACCCGTAGCTCGTTGGCGTCGGACGCGCCGTTGCTGTCGCCGGCGTCGCCCGCCACTGCCTCCTCGACCGCCTCCTTCACGTCCTCGACCTTCTCGGCGGCCTCCTCGACGGTCGCCTGCTGCTCGCTGGGTAGGGTGCCGAGCCCGGCGAGGCCGGAGAGCATCTCGCGCAGCTGGGTCAGCTGGTTGGTCACCGCGTCACGCTGGCGGGTCAGCTCGGCGACCTCGCGCTCGGCGGTCTGCTTGGTGACCTCGGCGTGGGTCTTGGCGTCGAACACCAGCTGGTCCGCCTCGGACTTGGCGTCGGCGACGGTGCGGTCGGCGAAGTTCTTCGCCTTGTCCACGATCTCGGCGGACTCGGCCTCGCTGTCGCGCCGGCGCTGGTCGACCTGCTGTTCCGTTTCCTTGGCGCGGGCGTGGGCCGCCTTGGCGCGCTGCTCGGCCTCGGCCACCAGCTTCTGCGTGGCGCCGACCGCGTTGTCGTGCCGTTCGCTCTCCTCGCGCTCCGACCGCTCTCGGCGCTCGGCCAGCTCGAGCTCGAGCGCCTGCAGCTCGGCCTCGCGCTTCTCCTTCGCCTTGGTGAGAAGCTTGGAGGCGGCCGCCCGCTTCTCTTCGGCCTCCCGGGACGCCACGTTGCGCAGCTCGATGATCTCGCGCTCGGCGGTGGCGCGGAGGGTGGCGATCTCGCGCTCGGCGGTGGCGCGCCCCTCGGCGACCTCGTGATCGGTGACCGTGCGCAGCTGGCTCGTCTCGCGTTCGGCCTCCGCCCGCAGGCCCTCGGCCTCGCGCTTGGCCGCCGCCCGCGCCTCGTTGGCCTCGCGGTCGGCGGAGTCCCGGCTGGCCTTGGCCTCGCGTTCCGCCGCGGTCTTCACGGCCGTGGCCACGGCGCGTGCCTTCTCGACCACCTCCTTGGACTCGAGGTGGGCGGCGGCGATCAGCTTCTCGGCCTCGCGCTTGGATTCGTCGCGGTGCTCGTTGGCCTGTTCCTCGGCCAGCCGCAGGAGCTGCTCGACCCGCGTGCCGAGCCCGGAAAGCGTGGGCTGGGCGGCCTCGTCCAGCTGCTTGCCTTGCTCGGCGACTTTGCGTTCGAGCTCGTTGATGCGATCTCGCGCGTCCGTTGTGCCCGTCTTGGCCTTGGTGGCCGCGTTGGCCAGTTCTTCGATGCGGGCCTGGAGCCGCTCGATGAACATGTCGACCTGTGTGCGTTCGTAACCCCTGAGGACGATGGTGAAGTCAGGGGTGCCGGCGCCATCGGTCGTCGGCGAAGTGGTAGTCCCCATGAGGACTCATCATGACACGCCTGGCAAGGGCTGGTGGCCTCCGACGGGCCCGGGCCGGGGACTCGGACTGAAACCTGTTCTACTCTGGGGCGTCGGCGTTCTACGGAGGAATCGGCCATGGCGAACCGGTACCCCTTCCCCATCCCCTTCGGCTGGTTCTGCGTCGGCTATCCGGAGGACTTTCCGGTCGGGGAGCCGAAGCCCCTCTACTACTTCGGCCGGCACCTCGTGGGCTGGCGCGACCACGACGGGGTGGCCCACGTGCACGACGCGTTCTGCGCGCACCTGGGTGCGCACCTCGGGCACGGCGGCAGCGTCGACGGCTGCGAGCTCGTCTGCCCGTTTCACGGCTGGCGCTACGACGCCGACGGCGCCAACACCGCGATCCCCTACAGCGACCGGCTGAACCGCAAGGCCCGGCTCCGCACCTACCCGGTCGTCGAACGCAATGGCGTCGTGCTGGCGTGGTACCACCCCGACGAGGCGGCGCCGCAGTGGGACATCCCCGAGGTGCCGGAGCTCTCCGGACACCGCGACTGGTCGACGGTAAGCCGCACCGAATACGTGATCGACGCCTGCGCCCAGGAGATGGCGGAGAACACGGTCGACGCCGCCCACTTCCGCTTCGTCCACAACACCGCCACCGTGCCCGAGATCGAGGAGTACACGACCGGATTCCCCGAGGCCGTCATGCGGTCCTCGCAGAAGTTCCCGACACCCCGGGGGATCATGGAGGGGCGGATCGACACCCACGCGTGGGGCCCGGGCGTCTCACTGGTCGGCTTCAGCGGCATCGTCGACACCCTGAACTACGCCTGCACGACCCCCATCGAGGCCGAGCGCTGTGTGGTGCGGTTCAACTTCGTCTTCAAGACGATGGGCGACGACGAGACCACGCGCAACGTGGGCCGGGCGTTCGTGGCCGAGGTCGACAAGCAGGTCAGGGAGGACCGGCCCATCTGGGAGCACAAGGCCCACCTGGTGCGCCCGGCCCTGGCGGACAACGACGGCCCGTTCATGAAGTTCCGGCGGTGGGCGGCGCAGTTCTACGCCGAGGGCGTGGGCGACGAGCGACTGGTCTACCCGCCGCCGTTCTGGCCCGATCGGCTCGACGACGCGCCGGCCAAGGCGACGGCGTCGGCGCGGTACACGGGAGAGTCCGGGCCGGGCGGACCGGCCGGGGGGCGGTGACTAGCGACGCGAGACGCGCCGGGCGGTGCGCCGTCCCGTACGCCGAGCGACTCTGCGAGATCCGAACATGTCGTTCCTCCGGTTGTGTGGGGGCGAGCTGCGGCGTGCGGCCGTCAGCGACCTGCGGTCTCCGTGGCGTGAAGTTCCTCCGCCTCGTCCGCCGATAGTAGGCCGAGCTCGACGAGGTCGAGCGGGCTGATGAACCCGTCGCTGATGCGGAAGCCGCCGGCGCGCATGATCGCGTCCCGCAGCGGGACGGCCCAGTGGTGCTCCAGTAGGAGAAGCGCGGCGGCGGAGTCGTTGGGGATGTCCTCGAGGACGTCCCAGGCGTCCTCCTCCGAGAACACGTCGACGCCGTCGGCGCCGGCCTCGGCACCTGCGATCGCACCGGCCTCCATGCCCTCCTCACCGTCGATGCCGAGGCCGATGAGCGCGCCGATCTTGCTGCCGAGCTCGACCGCCTCCTCCGTGGACAGGTTGCTGAGGTGCTCCACCTCGAGCTCCCCGTCGGTGTCCTTGTACACGACGAGGGAGTCGATCACCCGCACGGCGTCGGCCTCCCGCAGCCGTTCGAGCTCTTCGATGATCTCGCCGTGGAAGTCCGGATGGTTGAACCCCAACACGACGAGCTGAACCGGTCCAATTGCCATCGTCTCGTTCCTTGTCTCGTACCTTGTGGATTGACCCAGGGGGCTAGGGATTCGACGATATGGATCGGTCGGCGGCGGCACATCATCCCAACGGCGTGAAACCCGGACCGGGCGACCACGAGGCCGGTGTCCTCGGCCGGACGGTGGCGGACCGCCGGTAGGTTTCCTGCGGTGTCGACCGTCGACGACCAGCCGTCAGACGCCGTCGCCTGCGATCCCGAGGCGACCGGCGCCGTGCTGTCGGCCCTGTCTGCCGCAATGCGGGCGGTGACGCTCGGGTCGTCCCTGGACCGGGTGCTCCACCAGCTCGCCGAGAGCGCACGCGACCTCGTCGGCGCTAGCTACGCCGCCATCGGCCTGCCTGAGGCGGAGGGTGACGAGTTCGCCCGCTTCGTCACCGTGGGCATGAGCGACGAGCTGATCGAGCAGCTCGGCCCCCTGCCTCGCACGCACGGGCTGCTCGACGCGATGCTCACCGATCCGTCGCCGTTCCGCACCGCCGACATCACGCAGGACCCGCGCTTTCGGGGCTGGTGGCCGGCGGCCCACCCGCAGATGCGCTCGTTCCTGGGCGTGCCGATCGTGTCGGCAGGCGACATCATCGGCGCCTTCTACCTGACCGACAAGCGGGGCGAGCCAGAGTTCAGCGCCGCGGACGAATCGGCCGTCGTGCTGCTCGCGTCGCACGCCGCCATCGCCATAGACCAGGCCCGCCTGTTCGAGGACAGCCGGGAGCTGGGCCTGGCCCAGGAGCGGGGGCGGCTCGCCCGCGAGCTGCACGATGCCATGAGCCAGTCGCTCTTCAGTCTGCAGCTGTCGGCCGAGGCCGCCGGTCGCCTGTTGGGGAGCGATCCGGCCGCGGCCGCCGACCAGGTGGCCACCGTGCGGGCGATCGCCCGCGGCCTCGCCGCCGAGCTGCGGGCCACGGTCGACGGCCTCCGGCCCGCGGACCTCGAGCGCGACGGGCTCGTCGCCGCGCTCGACGCCCAGCTGTCGCTGGCCGGGCGGGCCCGCGACGTACCGGTCGAGATCGAGGCCGGAGAGCTGCCCGAGCTCGACCCCGACGACGAGCACCAGATCCTGAGGATCGCGCAGGAGGCGGTCAGCAACGCCCTCCGCCACGCCGACGCGAGCCGGGTGCGGGTGTTCCTCGGCATCGAGACCGGCCAGGACTCCCCGGCCGCCCTCGTGATGCGGGTGAGCGACGACGGCCGCGGCTTCGACCCGGCCGCCCGGGCCGTGCGGGCGCGCCGCCTGGGCCTGACGTCGATGAACGAGCGGGCCGCCTCCATGGGCGGATCGCTCACGATCACGTCGGCGCCGAAGCAGGGCACCACTGTCGAGCTGCGGGTGCCCCGCTAGCTGCCCGAACCGGTTGTGATCATCAGGCACATGACCGCACGGCTACAACCAGAATGAGTTCGATGACCGCCGAGAGCCCGTCCACACCGATCCGCGTGGCGATCTGCGACGACCACCCGGTCGTCCGACAGGGCCTGCGGTCGTTCCTCGAGGCCCAGGGGTTCGAGGTGGTGGGCGAGGCCGCCGACGGTGACGAGGCGGTGCGCCTCGTCGAGCGAACGCAGCCCGACGTGTTGCTGACAGACGTGGTGATGCCCGGCGTCGATGGCATCGAGGCCATCCGCCGGCTGCGGGCCGCCGGGTCGTCCGTCGGGATCCTCGTGCTGACGAGCTTCAGCGGGGCCGAGCAGGTGATCCCCGCCATCCGGGCTGGGGCCGACGGCTACATGCTGAAGGATGCCGGACCGGCCGCGCTCGACGGCGCCATCAGGGCGGTGCACCGCGGCGAACCGCTGCTCGCTCCCGAGGCCGCCGCAGTGGTGATGGCCAAGGTGGCCGGCGCGCCCGATGCCGCCACCCCCGCCGATGGATCGGTGCACCCCGACCTGGAGCGGCTCACGGCGCGGGAGCGCGAGGTCCTGGCGGGCCTGGGCCGGGGTCTGTCCAACCGTCAGCTCGCTGCGGAGCTCTACGTCTCGGAGAAGACGGTCAAGACCCACGTCTCCAACGTGCTGGCGAAGCTACGGCTCGGCGACCGCACCCAGGCCGCGTTGTTCGCGGTGCGGGTCGGCCTGGCCGATCCCCGGGCGTGACCCGTCGCATCGTCGCAGGTCAGCGACGGGCCACCGGGTGTAGGCCTCCCGACCTAGCCGGAAACCATCCCGAGGCCGATGGCGAGGCGCGGATGGCTCCCTACGTTGCGGTCAGACGAAACGAAGGGAGCACGGAGTGCGAAGGACAGCCCTCATCACCGGTGGCAGCCGAGGCCTGGGGCTGGCACTGGCCCAATCCTTGGCGGCGGACGGTTGGAACCTGGTCGTCGACGGCCGCGATGCGGATGCGCTCGAGCGGGCCCGCCGCCAGGTCGACGCCGCCGGCCCGGGCACGGTCATCGCCCTGCCGGGCGACATCGCCGACCCGGTGCACGTGGCGGCGCTCGTCAACGCCGCGGCCGGCCAGGGCGGCTTCGAGCTGCTCGTCAACAACGCCGGCACGCTGGGGCCCTCTCCCCTGCCCCACGTCGCCTGGCTCCGGACCGGCGACCTCGAGCGGATCCTGCGGACCAACGTCGTCGCACCGCTAAGGCTGATCCAGGCCGCACTCCCCCACCTACGGGCCGCGCGGGGCGCGATCGTCAACCTGACCTCCGACGCCGCCGTCGAGGGGTACGAGGGCTGGGGCGGCTACGGCGCCTCCAAGGCGGCGCTGGAACAGCTCAGCCGGGTGCTGGCGGCCGAGGAGGCCGACGTCCGCGTGCTGTGGGTCGACCCCGGGGACATGCGCACGCAGATGCACCAGGACGCGTTCCCCGGCGAGGACATCTCCGACCGCCCGACGCCCGAGAGCCGGGTCCCCGGCCTGGTGCGCCTCGTCGACGAGCGGCGGCCCAGCGGCCGTTACCGGGTCGAGGACCTGCTGGAGCGAGCCGACCTGGGGCCGGGACAGGAGTTGGTTGCCCAATGAGGGTGATCGACACCTCCGGGCTCCGGTCGTTCCGCATCCCGCTTGGCGCCGAGGCGGGCACGCCGGTCGAGCTGCTGCGCCATGGTGGGGTGCTCGGCTCGGACGCCCGGGCGGATGTCCGCCTGATGGTGGCGCGACGCGGCACCATCGACGTCAGCCACCATCGGTTCGCCGATCTCGGTGATGCCCTAGATGCCGGTGACCTGCTCGTCGTGAACACGTCGGCGGTGGTCCCGGCGGCGCTGGACGCCCGCGGGACCGACGGGTCGCACTTGCGCCTGCACCTGTCGACCCAGCAACCGGGTGGTTTCTGGGTGGTCGAGCCACGACGCGCGGCGGGACCGGGCACCGACCGCTACGTGGGCACACCCCCGGCACACGTGGTGCTCCCCGACGGCGGGAGGGCCGAGCTGCTCGCCCCCTACCCCGCTGGCACCGGTCTCCTGCGGCTGTGGCTGGCCCGGATCGACGTGCCCGGCGACGACCTGCTCGGGTACCTGCGGACGCACGGTCAACCCGTCCGCTACGCGCACGCCCAGGCGGCCTGGCCGATCGAGGCGTACCAGTCGGTGTTCTCACGCGATCCGGGCTCGGCGGAGATGCCGAGCGCGGCCCGCCCCTTCACCGACGCGTTGGTGACCGACCTCGTGACGCGTGGCGTCGTCCTCGCCCCGATCATCCTCCACACCGGGGTCTCGTCGCAGGAGGCGGGCGAGCCGCCGTATGCCGAGCGCTACGAGGTCCCACCCGCGACCGCATCGCTGATCAACGCCGCCCACGCGGACGGCCGGCGGGTCGTCGCGGTCGGGACCACGGTGGTGCGCGCCCTCGAGACCACCGCCGACGAAGCCGGCCGGGCGCATCCCGGCCGCGGCTGGACCGAGCTCGTGGTCACCCCCGAACGCGGCGTGCGCGTGGTCGACGGGCTCGTCACCGGCTGGCACGAGCCGGAGTCGTCACACCTCGCCATGCTCGAGGCGATCGCTGGCCCCGAACTGCTGGACGCCTCGTACGCGGCGGCCGTCGCGGAGGGCTACCGCTGGCATGAGTTCGGCGACAGCCACCTGATCCTGCCGTAGACCCCCGGCAACTGGGCGTAGCTGTGCGGTCATATGCCGCACAGCTACACCCGGAACGATCTACATGGCCGGTGGGTCGAGGATGCTGAGCTCGCCGGCAGTCGCCCCACCGTCGACGGTCAGCTCGGCGCCGGTGGTGTAGCTGGCGTCGTCGCTGGCGAGGAACAGCACCGCGCGTGCCGCCTCGTCGGGGCTCCCCATGCGGGGCACCGGCAGTCGCTTGTAGTACGGCGCGTCGCGATCGGTGCCCTCGATCATCGGTGTGTCGATCCCGCCCGGATGCACCGAGTTCACCCGGATGCCCTTGGGGCCGAGGTCGATGGCCGCGGACTTGGTCAGCCCTCGCACCGCCCACTTGCTGGCGACGTAGGCACCGAGGTACGGCAGCCCGGTGAGCCCCGCGGTCGACGAGATGTTGACGATCGAGCCGCCGCCGGCCCTGGTCATCGAGGGCGTCACCGCCTTGATGCCCAGGAACACGCCGGTGAGGTTGACCTGCAGGATGCGCTCGAAGTCCGCCCGCGCCGTGCGGTGGATCGCCTGGAACATCAGGATGCCGGCGTTGTTCACCAGGACCGTCACGGGGCCGAAGCGATCCTCGGTCAGCACAATCACGTCGTGCCACTGGTCCTCGTCGGTGACGTCGAGGTGCGTGTAGGCCGCGACCTCCGGCCCCAGCTCGTCCGCCACCGCGGTCCCCGCGTCGTCGAGCACGTCCCCGATGACCACACGAGCGCCCTCGGCCGCGAACAGGCGGGCCTCGGCGGCACCCTGGCCGCGGGCCCCGCCGGTGATGATCGCGACCTTGCCGTCCAACCGTCCCATCGAGCTCCCTTCCGCGTCTAGGGCTTGTCTGCGCCGACGGCCCACATGGAGAAGAACTGCGAGCCGCCGCCGTACGCGTGCCCGAGCGCACGGCGGGCGCCGTCGATCTGGTGCTCGCCCGCCTGGTCCCGCACCTGCATCGCGGCCTCGGCGAAGCGGATCATCCCCGAGGCGCCGATGGGGTTGGACGACAGCACGCCGCCCGACGGGTTCCAGGGGATGTCGCCGTCCATCTGCGTGGCCCCGTCCTCCACGAGGGTCCAGCCCTTGCCCACGTCGGCGAACCCGAGGTTCTCGAGCCACATGGGCTCGTACCAGGAGAACGGTACGTAGACCTCGGCCACGTCGAACTGCGCCCGGGGATCGGTGATCCCGGCCTGGGCGTAGACGTCGGCGGCACACTCCCGCCCGCCCACCGGGTCGACCTGGTCGCGGCCCGGGAACGTCGTGGGCTCGGAGCGCATGGCGCCGCCGAGCATCCACGCCGGCCGCCGCCCGGCGGCGGCGGCGGCGTCGCCACCGGCCCCGTCGGTGAGGACCATGGCGCAGGCGCCGTCGGACGACGGGCATGTCTCCGAGTAGCGGATCGGGTCCCACAGCATCATCGACTCGCGCACGGAGTCGAAGGTGATGTCGTGCTCGTGCAGGTGGGCCTTGGGGTTCTTGAGTGCGTTGAGGCGGTCCTTGAGCGCCACCAGCACGCCAATGTGGTCCGGCGCCCCCGAGCGGCGCATGTACGCCCGGATGTGAGGGGCGAAGTAGCCGCCGGCCCCGGCCACCAGCGGCGGCTGGAACGGGATCGGGAGCGTCAGCGCCCACATCGCCTCGCTCTCCGACTGCTTCTCGAACGCGACCGTGAGGACCCGCCCGTGGATCCCGGCCTGCACCAGGCTCGCCGCCACCAGCGTGGTCGAGCCGCCAACCGAACCGGCGGTGTGGACCCGCAGCATCGGCTTGCCGACGCACCCGAGGGCGTCGGCAAGGTACAGCTCCGGCATCATGACGCCCTCGAAGAAGTCGGGCGCCTTGCCGATGACGACCGCCTCGATGTCGGACCAGTCCATGTCGGCGTCGGCCAGCGCCTCGTGGGCCGCCTCGCGCACCAGGCCGGCGATCGACACGTCGCCGCGCGTCGCCTGGTGCTTGGTCTGGCCGATGCCGACGACGGCGACGCGTCCCTTGCCCATCAGGAGTCCCCCTCGAGCACGCACACCAGGTTCTGCTGCAGGCAGGGGCCGCTGGTGGCATGCGCCACCGCCCGCCGAGCCTCGCCGCTCCAGATGCGGGAGGAGACCTCACCGATGCGGATGAGGCCGGCGGCCATGATCGGGTTGGCGGCGAGCGGCCCGCCTGACGGGTTGAGCGCCACGCCGTCGCCCAGCCCGAGCGCGTCGCGCAGCAGCACCTCCTGGTGGGTGAAGGGCGCATGCAGCTCGGCAACGTCGATCGGGCCGTCGCCGACCCCGGTACGCTCGCCGGCGAGGTGGGTGGACGGCGATGACGTGAGGTCGCGCACCCCGAGGCCGTGCGCCTCGATGCGATGGTCGATCCCCCGGATCCAGGCAGGCCGGTCGGCCAGCTCGCGGGCCCTGTCGCCGGCGGCCAGGATCAGCGCCGCCGCCCCGTCGCCGATCGGCGGGCAGTCGTGGCGGCGCAAAGGTGACGCGATCTCGGGCTCCTTCAGCAAGACGTCGGGATCGTCCGAGCCCTGCAGCTGGGCGAAGGGGTTGTCGGCGGCGGACCGACGGCTCCGGGCCGCGATCCCGGCCATCTCCGCCACCGAGGTCAGGCCGGCATCAATGCACGCCCGGGCCTGGACGGCGGCGAGCGCCACGCTGTCCGGCCACAGCGGTGCCACGTAGTAGGGGTCGAGCTGGCGGGACAGGACGTCGCGCAGCGATCCGGGCGATGCTTTGCCGTAGCTGTAGACGAGGGCGGTGTCCGCGGCGCCGCTCTGGATCTTGACCCAGGCCTCGTAGAGCGCCCACGCCCCGTCCATCTCGACGTGGCTCTCGCTGATGGGGGGCGAGGCGCCCACGCCGTCGAGGGTCATCACGAAGCTGAACGCCGCACCGGCCAGGTAGTCGGTGCTGCCCGAACAGGTGAAGTCGATCTGTGACTGGTCCAGGCCGACGTCGGTCTTCACCTGGTGCAGCACCGGCATCAGCATCTCGACCTCGTTGCGCCGTTGCTCGCGCCGTACGTGGTGCGACTGGGCGAAGGCCACGACGGCCACGTCGCGCATCAGACGTGCTCCCGGTAGCTCTCGTAGGGTGCGTCCGGCTCGCCGGTGGGACGCCACCACTTGATCGACGCCAGGTTGGGCTGGAGCTCGTCGTGGTCGACCCACACCGCCTCGACCCGCATCCCCATGCGGATCTGGTCGAAGGGGATCTCCTGGACGAGCCCGAAGAGGCCCATGTCGGCTCCGTCGGGGAGCACCGAGGCGCAGACGTACGGCAGCTCCATCGCCGAGCCGCTGAACTTCACGTTCACCACGCAGAAGGTGGTGACGATGCCCCGGTCGGCCAGCTCGACCTGCTCGCTGGTCGGGACGCCGTCGGTGGGGCACGAGCCGCGGGGCGGCAGCATCACCTTGCCGCAGACGGGGCAGCGCTCCCCCAGGATCCTCTTCGAGGCGATCCCCCGCAGGAACCGCGACGTGGCCTCGCCGGCGGTGAACCTGTACTCCAGCCGGGCGGGCGCGCGGACGCTGCGGACCGGCTCCAGGTCCCGCAATGGCTCGGGCAGGGCCAGCGGGCCGCCACTCATGCCGGCCCCGTGACCACGGGTTCGAAGCAGGCGATGTCCGTGATCGAGCCGGCCCGCTCGCCTGCCCACCGGATGCGCACCTGCATCCCGGTGGCCATGGCGTCGGGCGAGCCGGCGTCGACCGCGTGGAGCAGCGCGGTGTCGGCGCCGTCCATCCGCACGAGCGCCCAGGCGAACGGCCGGTCGAGAGGCTGTTGGGGCCGGGGTTCTGGCTCCCATGACCAGGTGGTCACGAAGCCGGTCTGCCCCAGCTCGACCAGTTCGGTGAGCTCGGCGCTGGTCACGGGGTCGTACTCGACCGGTGGGCACAGCACCCGGCCGTCCTCCGCCCGGACGCCGAGCACGAGCCCCTCACGCAGGCCGGTCAAGAACGCGCTCTGGACCGGACCGACGGTTCGGCTGAACGGATATTCGAGCACGAGCGGCGCCGACAGGATCTCGGCGTCGGGCATGGCATCTTCCCCACAGGTGAAACAGGTTCTACCTCGGGGGCTTGGTCTAGCAGCTTCGGGAACCGGGCGGAAGCTGGTCCCGGCGCGGCTGGGTCAGGTCGTCGTGGCGGTCCCGGCTCCCTCGGCGGCCGTGGCTGACGAGGTCGCTTCCGGGAAGCTGATGACCGAGCGGATCACCGTGCCGGCCTTGAGGTCGGCCACCGCATCGTTGACGCCGTCGATGGCGATGTTCTTGGAGATCATCCCCTCGAGGTCGAGGCGGCCGTTCTTCCAGAGGTTGAGCATCCGGGCGAAGTCGCTGCGGACGTCGGCCGAGCCGTAGTAGGAGCCCTTGATCGTCTTCTCGTTGAAGAACAGCTCGAAGGCGTTGAACGCGATCGTCTGGTCCTGGGCCCCGACGCCGATGATGCAGGTGGTCCCGCCACGGCGGGTCACGTCGTAGGCCGCGCGCATGGTCTGGGGCAGGCCGATCGCCTCGAATGAGTAGTCGAACCCGTCGCCACCGGTGATCGACGTCTTGGCCCCCTCGAGCTCGTCGGGCTTCACCGCATGCGTGGCTCCGAACCGCTGGGCGTCCTCGAGCTTCGAATCGACCAGGTCGACCGCCACGATCTCCGACGCCCCGGCGATGCGAGCGCCTTGGATGGCCGAGATGCCCACACCGCCGCAGCCGAACACCACCACCGACGAGCCGGAGCTGACCTGGGCGGTGTTGATGGCGGCGCCGACGCCGGTCATCACCCCGCAACCGACCAGCGACGCGACCTCGTGGGGGATGTCGCTGTCGATCTTCACCACGCCCTGGTGGGGCATGATCATCTCTTCCGCCCAGGTGCCGGCCCCGGCGAAGCCGAAGATCGGCGTGCCCTCCTGCGAGAAGTGCATCGCACCCATGGCGCCGAACTGGATGTTCATGCAGAGGTTGGGCTGCTTGCGGTCGATGCAGAACTTGCAGCTCCCGCATGGCGGGCTCCAGGCGATGATGACGTGGTCGCCCGGCTGGACCGACGTGACGCCCTCGCCCACCTCTGCCACGACGCCGGCACCCTCGTGACCCGGGACGAAGGGCGCCGGTTGGGGGATGGTGCCGTTCATGCCCGACACGTCGGAGTGACACACACCGGTCGCATGGATCTTGACCTTCACCTCCCCCGGCCCCACCGGGCCGAGCGAGATGTCGTCGCGGATCTCGAGCTTGTCATCGCCGGTGTTGCGGAGAACGGCTGCGCGCATGCGGGTCTCCCTCTCGTGAGTCCTGAACGGGCGCAGCGTAGCAAGGCGAGGTCAGAACGCTTGACCGCAGGGTCAGGTTGGTGGCGGCGGCTCGGCGGCTCGGCGGTTTCGTGGCGTTCCGGCGTCCCGAAGTGACGAAATCCGGCACATCCGAACGCCGCTACGGGTCTACGGCCCGGGCGGCCGGCTCCGCCGCTAGTCGATGCGGTCGGCGATGAGGGTGGTGGCCTCGCGAAGCTCGCAGGCCACCCAGTCGATGTCGCCCATCCCGTTGGCCCAGGCGATGGTGGCGGACCACCACACGTGGCCCAGCACCTTGGCGGCAGATGCCTCCAGGGCGGGGTCGACGTCCTCGGGGAACGCAGAGCGCATGATGCGGGCCATGGCCGCGGTCACGTCCCCGATCGCGGCCACGCTGGCGGGGTCACCGGCAGTCATGGCGGCGATCACGGCGGCCGTGAGCTTGGGCTCGCGGTCCATCGACCGCAGCGCCCGCCCGAGCACGTCCATGACCCGGTCGACCGTGTCGTGGCCCGCCGGCGGCCGCCGCATGACCCGCTGCTCGAGATCGCCCAGCCACTGGACCATGACCGCCAACAGCAGCGCGTCCTTGGATGGGAAGTAGCGGTAGATGGTGCCGAGGGCCACCTGGGCCCGAGCGGCAACATCGCGCATCTGCACGACGTCGTAACCACCCTCGGCGGCGAGCTCGAGCGCCGCACGGATCACCCGCTCGCGGCGCGCCGCCTGGTTCCGAGTCAGGGCCGACGCAGCCTGCGTGGTGGGGCCGTCGCTGTGCACCGCCCGAGGTTAGAACACGTTCTACCCCGGGCGGCGGAGGTCATTGCTGCAGGACCGCCTCGATCTCGAAGTGGAGCTGGATCTTCTCGCCCACCACGAGGCCGCCGCCATCCATCGGGATGTCGAAGTGGATGCCGAAGTCCTTGCGGTTGAGCTCGCCCGTGGCCGACAACCCGGCGCGGGTGCCGCCCCAGGGGTCGGGACTGGCGATGCCATGGAACTCCACCCGGAGCTGCAGCGGGTGGGTGGTCTCCCTGATCGTCAGCTCGCCGTCGGCGATGTAGGCGTCACCGTCGGGCTTCAGGCCGGTGCTGCGGTAGGTCGCGGTCGGGTACTTGTCCACCTCGAGGTAGCTCGCCGAGCGGAGGTCGTTGTCGCGGTCCTGGTTGCCGGTGTTGATCGAGGTGAGATCGACCGTGACCGTCGCCCGCGTGTCGAGGACGTCCTCGCCGGCGACGATCTGGCCGTCGAACTTCTCGAACCGGCCCCGCACCTTGCTGACCATCAGGTGCCGGGCCGAGAAGCCGATCTCGGAGTGGATCGGGTCGACGGCCCACGTTCCCGCCACCCAGCCCGGAATCTTGGTCGCTTCCGTCATCGGGACACCTCCCTGCTCGTAGCCTCGCCCATCATGCCCGCCCGGACTGCCGCCAATGCGTTCGCCGGACCCTACGCCCAGGGCGTGCCGGCCGGCGCGCTGCGGATCGTCTGTCCCAGCCTCACCCGCTTCGGGTGGCGGGAGCTGGTGCGGGGGGTCGAGATCGCCGCGGTGCTGTCATGGCACGTGCTCCGGGCGATCGCTCGCCACCTGGTCGAGCGCCCGACGGCACTGCTGCACCTGCGTCGCGACCGAGCCGCCCGCACGGCCCTGGGAAGCGCTGCCAGCGTCGGCCTGGTCGAGGCCTTCATGGCGCTCGGACCCACCTTCGTGAAGCTCGGCCAGCTGATCGCATCCTCGCCGGGGATGTTCCCCGCCCCGCTCGCGGATGCCTGCATGCGCACGCTCGACGACGTGCCGCCCTTCCCCGCTGACCGGGCGCTGGCGATGGTGGAGGAGGACCTCGGCGCGGCCGGGGAGGAGGTCTTCAGGGACTTCGACCCCCGACCGCTCTCGGCCGCGTCGATCGCCCAGGTGCACGCGTGCACGCTCGCCGACGGTCGCGAGGCCGTCCTCAAGATCCAGCGGCCGGCCATCCGCGACCGCATGAACCGCGACCTCCGAATGATGTACCGCATGGCCCGGCTGGTGGACCGCACGCGCACCGGGCACCTCCTTAACGCTCCCGGCGTGGTCGAGGACCTGCACCAGGTCACCAACGAGGAACTGAACTTCGCGCTGGAAGCCCATCGCCAGGCGGAGTTCCGCGCCCACATCGGCGCGTTCGGCGACAACCACTGGATCACCGCCCCGGTCGTCTACTGGGACCGTTGTGGGCCGAGGGTCATCTGCATGGAGCGGCTCCGGGGCACGCCCATGGACCGCTTCGCCGAGATCAAGGCGCGGCGCATCGACGGTGAGCTCGTGCTTCGGCGGGGGCTCAAGGCGTGGATGGAGGCCACGCTGGTTCACGGGCCGTTCCACGGCGACGTGCACGCCGGCAACATCTGGGTGCTCGACGACGGGCGCGCCGCCTACCTCGACTTCGGCATCATGGGTGAGCTGCCCGAGGCCCACCGCCAGGCGCTGCGCGACGCCCAGTACACGGTGATGATCGACGGCGACTACACCCGCGTCGTCCGGGCTTGGCAGAGCATCGGCATCATGAGCGACGACGTCGGGCCGATCGACGAGGTGGCCGCCCGCCTCAAGGCCGTCCTCGACCCCATGTTCGACATGACCCTCGGTGAGGTGAGCCTGTCGTTCGTGCTGCGCCAGCAGCTGGAGCTCCAGCAGGAGTACGGCGCCCGCGCGGTCCGCGAGTTGGTGCTCGTCTCGAAGCAGCTCATGTACTTCGAGCGCTACGCCAGGGAGCTCGCGCCCAATTACAACATGGCACGCGACCTGTTCCTGTTGCAGAACATCTTTCCCGAGCCGGTAGCCCGGCTCGCCGCCGAGCGCGGCATCTCGTTCCCCGACGACTCGGTCCCCCACGTGCTGGGGTCAGGCGAGGCCCGGGCCGGCGTGTGACGACAGGGTGGGCGGCAACAGCCCGGCGTGGACCACGACCAGCTCCTGGACCGCCCGGGTGAGCGCGACGTAGAGCAGCCGTAGGCCCTGCGCGGTGCCCCCGGCAATGGCCGCAGGCTCCACCACCACCACGGCGTCGAACTCGAGGCCCTTGGCGTCCGGTGGCGCCAGGACGGTGACGCCCGGGAGGCGGTGCGGACCGGGGGCCAGGCCCGGCGGGGCGATCACGGCGACCGACCCGTAGCGGCCGCCGAGCTCGGCCACCGCTGCCGCGACCCGGTCGTGGAGGCCCTCCGTGCCGAGCGTTGCGTCGACGGCCAGGAACCGGGGCGGCCGGCCGTCGAGGCGGACCGACCGGCACGGCGTGACGCCCGGCGCGGCCTCGGCCAGGAGCCGGTTGGCAACATCGACGATGGCCGCCGGCACGCGGTAGCCGAGGTCGAGGTCAGCCCGGCGGGCGGTCGCCGGCCAGCCGAGGTGGCCGACCACGTCGTCCCAGGACGACTGGGCGGCCGGGGCCGTGGCCTGGGCCAGGTCGCCGAGCACGGTCATCGATCGGGCGGGACTGCGGCGCGCCAGGGCGCGGAACCCCATGGCCGACAGGTCCTGTGCCTCGTCGACGACGAGGTGGCCGTACGCCGGCGGCGAACCGGCCAGCAGCGCATCCGCCTCGTCCAGCAACGCCAGGTCGTCGACAGTCCAGGGCTCGTCGGACACCCGCTTGGTCGGTGCGCGGAGCAACAGCCCCTGCTCGTCGCTGTCGAGCAGGCCCGCGCCGGCGGTACGCAGCGCGTTGCGGTTCGAGAGCAACCGGCGCACCAGGGAGGCGGCGCTGAGAGCGGGCCAGATGCGGTCCAATGCCCGCTGCCAGCCGCGGTCGGCGCGCAGGCTGGCGTCCACGGCCTCGAGGCTGGCCACCTCCTCGCCGCGGCGCGCCACGAGGTCCTGGCGCGCCAGTCGCACCAGGCGGGTCCGCAGCGCCGCCCGCCCGACGTTGTGGGGCACGCCCCGGTCATGCACCTCGGCCACCGCCTCGAAGACGGCGTCCGTGTCCAGGCGGATCTTCCCCCAGGTGGTGACGGCCTCGAGGCCGGTGTCGGGCGGCTGCACGCTGGCGGTCACCGCCCGCGCCAGCACCGCGGCCATCCGGGCGTCGCCCTTGAGCCGGGCCGCGTCGTCGCGGTCCCGGCCGCGCCGGCGGTAGGCGGTCCCGGCGAGCAGCCGTTCGAGCGTCGTCTGGCGCACGGCCGTCTCGCCCAGGGACGGCAGCACCTGGGCGATGTAGCGCAGGAAGATCGGGTTGGGGCCGACCACGAGTACGCCGGTGACGTCGAGCTCGCGGCGATGCTCGTAGAGGAGGAACGCGGCGCGATGGAGGCCCACCGCCGTCTTGCCGGTGCCGGGCCCACCCTGCACGACGAGGCAGGTGGTGAGCGGCGCCCGGATCACCTGGTCCTGCTCCGCGGCGATGGTGGCGACGATGTCCCGCATCTCGCCGGTCCGCTCGCGCTCCAGCTCGGCCAGGAGCGGATCGGGGATGCCGCCGTGGTGGGCGGCATCGACGCTGTCGGGGTCGTCGAACACCTCGTCGACCAAGTCGTCGAGGCGCCGGCCCGTCATCATGAATCGCCGCCGGCGGCGCAGTCCCAGCGGGTCGACCGCCGTCGCTCGGTAGAACGGCACGGCCACGTCGGCTCGCCAGTCCACCACCACGGGTTCGCCCCGATCGTCCTCGACGTGGCGGCGGCCCACATACCAGCGGGCCTCGTCCTCGCCGTCGAGTCGGCCGAAGCTCAACCCGGGCACGTCCACATCGAGGGTGCCGAGACGATGCTCCAGGTGCCGCTGCGCGATGGCGGAGTCCACCTTCTGGGCGGCACCCTCGGCGATCGCGGCCGTGCGCGCGGTTCGGTCCCGCATCGCGGCGAGGCAACGGTAGGCATCGTCGAGGTACGCCTGCTCGGCGTCGACGTCGGGATGGGGCACGCTCGGAACCTCTGCGCAAGCGGGGGCGAAGAAGCGTAGTGCGGGCCCCGATCTCGGGATCGGGGAATTCTCCGGCGCGGTAGGGTCCGACCCGGAGGTGCACCACGTGCGCATCACGGCGAAGGTCGATTACGCGGTGCGTGCCGCGGCCGAGCTGGCAGCGGCGCCCCCCGGGCCCGTGAAGGGCGACGCCATCGCCCAGCGCCAGGACATCCCGGCCAAGTTCCTCGAGAACATCCTCGCCGATCTCCGACGCGCCGGCCTGGTCTCCAGCCAGCGGGGCGCCGAGGGCGGCTACTGGCTGGCCGCCTCCGCCTCCAGCATCTCCGTGGCCGACATCATCCGGGCCGTCGAGGGGCCCTTGGCGGATGTGCACGGGATGCCGCCGGAACAGGTCGACTACCGGGGTCCCGCAGAGGGACTGCAGGCGGTGTGGGTCGCGACCCGTGCCGCACTGCGGACCGTCCTGGAAGAGGTCACCCTCGCCGACGTCGCCGCCGGGACGCTGCCGGCGGAGGCGGAAAAGCTGTTGCGCGAGCCGGATGCGTGGCTGCGACGCTGATGTTGCCATGAACACGCTGCGCTAGCGTTGATTGCCTATGTCCCGCCGGATCGACATCGAGCTCACCAGCTCCCGGGATGACGGCTCCTGGACGTGGCGCGCAGCCGGCGCCCGCGAACCGCGGGGCACGCTGGACAGCGCGCTGGCCCCGGCCGGAGCACAGGTGGGTGACGTGCTGCGGGCCGAGATCGACGGCTACCTCGACCAGATGAGCGTCGTGGCGATCCTTCCGCCGCGGACGCCGCGGCGTGAGCCGGAGCGGCTGGAGCTCCACACCGCGAGCAGCGATCGACCGCTGGTCACAAGCACGCTGCTGCGGGAGCGCAGCGACGACCGCCGCCCCAGGGCCGACGCGGCGACCGCCGGGACCGGGGTGAGCGGACCGAGCGGAGCGGGCGCGGCGACCGCAGCGCGGGTCGCGAGGGTCCCGGGCGCCGGGAACGTGGCGAGCGCGAGCGCGGGCGGTCCGACCGTGATGGCCGGCGCCCGGCCCGAGCTCGCCAGGACGCACGCCACGAGCGGCCCGAGCGGCCGGCTCCCCCGCCGATCGAGTCCAAGCCGAAGCCCAAGCGCCTCCGGCCCGGGAAGGTCCACCGCACCGCCCTGCTCGAGGCCCTCTCCCCCGAGCAGCGACCGATCGCCGAGCAGCTGCTCCAGGGGGGCATCCCGGCGGTGCGCCAGGCGATCGAGAAGCAGAACGAGGCGTTGCGGGCCGAGGGTAAGACCGAGGTCAAGGCGGAACAGCTCCTGCGGGTCGCCGAGGACCTCCGCCAGCGTGCCGCGGCGGCCGTCTGGCGCGATCGGGCCGAGGCCGCCATCGCCGCCGTCGACGAGCTCGACCTCCGAGACCTGCGCTCCGTCGTCAATGCGGCGGGCGATGCCGGTCGTGACGAGGAGGCCCGGGCGCTGGCCGCCCAGCTGCGGGAGGCGCTCGCCACCCGCCTCGAGAAGGAGCAGGCCGCCTGGCTGGCCGATCTGGCGGACACGCTCCGCGCCGGACGCGTGGTGCGCGCGCTCCGGCTGAGCTCGCGGCCCCCGAAGGCCGGGGCACCGATCCCCGGCGACCTCGCCAACCAGCTCGTGGAAGCGGCGTCGGCGGCGCTGACCGCAGAGACGGGCCAGGAGCGCTGGGCCACGGTGCTCGACGCGCTCGCGTTTTCTCCCATCCGCAGGCGGGTGGTTCCCCAGTCCTTGCCCACGAAGCTGTCGCCCCAGCTCCGCGCGACCGTCGCTCGGGTGGGTACCCGGCTTCCCGAGGTCGCCCACATCTTTTCGATCGAACCCGAGGAATCGCCTGCGCGAGCCCCCCGCAGCCCAGCCCGGCGCAGTCCGTCCCGGGGCAAGAAGGCCCGCACCGAGCCGCAGCCGGCCGCCGATGGCAACGGGGGCGAGGGCCAAGCGTCCGGAACCCCCGCGGATGGTGAGGTCCAGGACGCGGACGCGTCCCAAGAGGCGACTGCTCCCCAAGACGCGACTGCACCCCAAGAAACGGCTGCTCCCCAAGAGGCGACTGCCCCCGAAGACGCCAGCGGATCCCAAGAGGCGACTGCTCCCCAAGACGCGACCGCACCCCAAGAGGCGGCTGCAAAGTAGCCCGAGGGAGGCGGGTACCCGCCGACCGAGCTGGGCCAGTGCCCCATGAGCGACGCGCACTTCGAGGTGACACCGATCGGAACCGTCCGGTCCCCCCTGACCGACCGAGCATTGGCGCCGAAGCAGGGCTACGAAGGATCGCCCGACGCCTGGCTGGAGTTCCTCCCGGGTGTGCTGGAAGGGCTGCGAGACATCCGGCCCGGCGACCAGGTCATCGTTCTGACGTGGCTCGACCGGGCCGACCGTGACGTCCTGCGGACCCATCCTCGCGACGACCTCGCCAATCCCGAGGTGGGGGTCTTCAGCACCCGCTCACCGGACCGACCCAATCCCATCGGCCTCCACCTCGTGGAGGTGCTTTCGAGGGACGATCGCCGGCTCCAGGTCCGCAACCTCGAGGCGCTCGACGGGACCCCGGTCATCGATCTGAAGCCCGTCCTCCCCGGCGTGACCGACGCCTGAGGGCCGGTGAGGCTCCCTCACGAACCGTAGGCGCGCCCGCCGCAGCGAGGGCGCTCCGCAATCCCCGGCAATCAGGTCTCGCGGGGGACCATCACCGAGTCGACGCTGCCTCGGCCGCGGTACCGGCCCGTGGCGATGTCCTCGTCCCAACGGGCTCCGCACGCCTCACAGGTGCACGAATCGATGTGCAGCGATCCGATGTAGAGCCGTTCGACCTGGTAGGCGTGGCAGAAGGGGCACTGGAGGTGCCCGCAGTCGTCATCATCCATGTGGGTCGGCGCCTATCCCCTGTCGGACCTGCTGTGTCCCGTGACCCCGCATCGTTCGGTTCGACCACCCCACCATACCGAAGGTTTCGCCGACTTTGGGCCGGAGGTGTCTCACGCAACGTGAGATGGAGCCCGATTGCAGTCAGAATGCGATGACTAGTGTGAGCGCCATGAGTGACCCAGCCGGGAGCGGGACGACCGAAGACAACGAGCGGGCAACCCCCGTCGAGCTCGAACGCCGCGGCCCGTGCGCAGTCATCAGGATCAACCGGCCCGAAGCCCGCAACGCCGTCAACGGTGCGGTGGCCGAGGGCATCGAGTCCGCAATCGACGAGCTCGAGGCAGACGACGGGGTGTGGGTCGGGATCATCACGGGCGAGCCCCCGGTGTTCTCGGCCGGCGCGGACCTCAAGGAGATCAACGCGGGCAACGGCGCCAACCTGCAGACCGAGCGGGGTGGCTTCGCCGGCATCGTGCAGCGCGAGCGGAGCAAACCCCTCATCGCTGCTGTCGACGGGCCGGCCCTGGCGGGCGGGACGGAGATCGTCCTGGCGTGCGACCTGGTGGTGGCGTCGACCACCGCCGCGTTCGGCGTCCCCGAGGTCAAGCGGTCGCTCGTGGCCGGCGCGGGCGCACTGTTCCGTCTGGGGCGGAAGCTGCCTTTCAACCTCGCGATGGAGCTGGTGCTCACCGGCGACCCCATCCCCGCCGAGCTGGCCCACCACCATGGGTTCGTCAACCGGCTGGTCGAGCCGGGCCAGGCGCTCGACGCCGCGCTGGCCCTGGCCGAGCAGATCTGCGCCAACGCCCCGCTCGCCGTCCGCGCCAGCCGCAAGGTGGTGGTCGAGGCGACGCAGGCACCCGACGAGGTGGGCTGGACGATGTCGCTGGACGCCATGGCGGAGGCGGTCAGGAGCGACGACTTCCGCGAGGGCCTGACGGCGTTCATCGAGAAGCGATCACCCCGGTGGACGGGTCACTGACCCTCGGGGTCAGACGCCGGGCAGCACCCGGTGGGTGGTGAGGAAGTCGGCGAGCCCGTCGACCAGCGGCCAGGTGGCCACCTCGGCGAGCGGAACCCAGGCGACCTCGGCGGCGTCGTCACCGGGAACGGCGCGCTCGGGCGGGTCGAGCACCGTGACCAGGACGTCCAGGATCACGTAGTGGTACCCGACGTCGATCCTCTCGACCCAGCCCACGAAGTCGCCACTGGTCGACCGCAGCCCCGTCTCCTCGCGTAGCTCGCGGACGGCCGCGGCGCCCACCGTCTCCCCGGGCTCAA
The DNA here is from genome assembly GCA_963756425.1 of uncultured bacterium. Lineage (GTDB taxonomy): Bacteria > Actinomycetota > Acidimicrobiia > Acidimicrobiales > VFJN01 > DASQUK01. Next base: position 223,115 of record CAVWNW010000011.1, read on the forward strand.
CCCGCCCGCCCGGGACCGACCACCGGCCCGATGCCGGACCCGCCGCCCGCCGCACCAGGAGCAGCCGGTCGTCGACGACCGCCACCGCCCCCGCGCACACCTCGGGTCGCGGCGAGCCTCCGCCCATCACGAGAGCGGTCGATGCACCACGATTGCCCGGGCCACCAACCCGAACGACTCGAAGAAGTTCTTGGTTTCCCGATCTCCCGGCAGGGCCAGGCTGTCGACCCCGAAGCAGCCTCGGGCGCGGCACCAGTCGATCAGGTGGTTCATAAGCGTCTCGCCAACGCCCACCGCCCTGGCGACCGGGTCCACGTAGATGTCTTCGATCACGCCCAACAGCCCGCCGTCGAGCAGCGTCTCGGTCCGCACCACGCCGTAGCCCACCACCACCCCGTCGAGCGTCCCAACGGCCACCTCGTAGTCCGGCCGGCCCAGGGCGGACCGCAATGTCGCCTCCGGCGGCGCCGGCCGTCCCTCGCGGCGCGCCCACAGCGCCCCGCCCTTCTGACCGAGCTTCTCCGCGGTGGCCGCATTGGCCAGCTCCGCAACCTGAGGGATGTCCGCCTCGAGGGCCGTGCGGGCATCCTCCTCCGGGGCGTTGCCCGGCGCACGTTCCGGCGCCGTCGTCACTGTTGTAGCTGCACGATCTTGTTGAGGATCGTCTTGCGGCCGCGGTGCGCCACCTCGTAGGCCCGCACCGCTTCGAGCTCTTCGAGGGTCAGGCCGGGGAGCCGGGTGACCACGTGCGAGGCCGACAGGCTGTCGTAGTCGGTGATGGCGAGGTCGGCGACGTCGGGCCCCGGCTCAGCCGGTTCGACCCTCGCGGACGCGGACCGGTCCGACCGCACCACAGCGCGTTCCGGAGCTGGCGCGTCGGTCCCGCCGGCGCCGTCGTCGCCGCGATCCGAGTCGTCACCGGGGAGGACGCCCAGAGCCCGCAGGAGCCCGGTGGTCTGCTCCTCGAACCCCGCCAGGCGGCGCCGCACCTCGGCCTCGCCCTGACGCACTGCGAACTGCCCGAAGAGCCGCGCGTTGCGGGTGTGGACGCGACCCTGCTCCGCAAGCTTGGGCAGCAGCGTCGGGGCCTCGAAGAAGAGGCCGATCGGTATGTAGACGAGCAGGTCGGCGAGCTGGTCAGCCGGCGACCTGTCATCGTTCTCGGTCACGCGTCGATCCTCTCAGGCGGGAGGGCCAACGGCCAGCCCGGCCCGGCTCACACACAGTCGGTGCAGAGCATCAGGTCGGGGTCGGCGAGCTGGCTCGGGTGCTTGACCAGGAAGCACGACTGGCACACGAACTCGCCGGGCCGCTTGGGTTGGATGCGCCCCGTTCCGTCGCCCCGCTCGTCGGTCTCCGGTTGCTCCTCCTCGTCTTCCTCCTCGCCGTCGTCGGGTTGTGCGGCGATACGGTCCTTGAGGATGGTGTCGAGGTCAGCCTCGACATCGTCGGGGTCGACGTCGTCGTCGTCTTCCTCCTCGTCCTCGTCGTCGGCTCGGCGCGCCTTGGTGGCGGGCGCCTTCGGCTTGGGCGGGGGCGGGGGCTCGAGCTCGACGTCTTCTTCCTCGTCCTCGTCGGCGAGCTCCTCGAACTGCTCGTCGTCCACGACGTCGTCTGCATCGTTAGCGAGGGCCTCGTCGAGGTCCTCGGGCTCGGCCGCGAATTCTTCTTCGTCGTCGACGTCCTCGGCGTCCACTTCTTCCTCTTGCATCTCTTCGTCAGACATCGGGTCCCTTCACCATGCGGCCCAGCGCGGCCGGATCATAGGCACGCCGCTCAACACACTGAGAGTCGGCGATATGCCCGAGCGCCGGGGAGTGCCGCTCCGGGCGGTCGACCTGTTCAGGGGTCCGCGCGGCGGGTCAGGGTATCGATCGGTGGCGCTACCCGTTAGTGACACTCGTCACACCGGCGGTCCCGGGGCTGGGGCGAGCGTGCGGCTAACGGGAGGCCCGACGCTGCTCGGCGCGGCGTTCGGAGGCGAGGCGCTCCAGCTCGGGCTCCGGGGAATGGTCCGCGAACCGCATCGCCTCGGCGACCGCCCGATGGCCGGCCCGCTCGGCGATCAGCCGGTGCATCTGCTGGGCGACGACACGGTACGCGGGATGGCCCTGGGGGGTCGTCCGGAGCTCGATGAGGTGCATGGCCTCGCGGGCGTTCATCTCCATGACGAAACGGATCCGGTACGCGAGCGATACCGCATAGGGCGCCTGCACCGGGAACGGGTCTGCGAGCGCGTCGTGCAGCGACGCCGAGCGTTCCATCGCCTCGTCGAATGTGGCGGTCAGGCCCGCTAGGTCGACGGCCTCGGGCCGGGTGTAGCCGTGACGGGGCGACAGCGGCTGCCATTCGATCGTCAGCAGGCGGTGCCGTTGGAGATCGCGAAAGGCGCCGTAGTCGGCCAGGATGTCGAACCGGTAGCCCGGCCGCTCGAACGCCCGGCCGGGCCGGTGGCGCCGGTTGCCGCGGTCGCCCACGTAGGTCCGCACGACCGCGAGTCGCTCGTCGACCGACATGGCCCGCACCCGGGCCTCGATCTCGGCGTCGGGGAGCTGGGTGTACGGGTAGAGCATCGACGCGACGAGCTTGACCTCGGCATCGGGGTCGAAGTCGACCAGACGAACGCTTGGCGCCTCGTCGCCGGCGGCATCGGGGAACAGCCGCGCGGCCAGCTCCTGCATGTGCATCCGGGTGCCGGCGAGGTACGTGCTGGCGGCCACACCCCGGTCGGTGAGGTCCACGCGCTTGAGGAAGCTGGGGATCACCTTGCGCAACTCGGTGAGCATGAGGTCGGCGTAGCTGCGGGCCTCCGGCAGGGGGTGGGCCCGCATGCGCAGCAGCAGTGCCTCGTACGCCTGGCCGGTGCCGTAGATGCCGACGTTGGACAGCGAGGCTGCCGGCAGCACGCCGCGCACCGCGTCGAGCGCCTTGGCCTTGAGCGCCTGGCGGTAGATGAAGTCGCTGTCGGCCGGGTCCTTGGGGAAGCGGTCGCGGAAGAACTCGGTCATTGTCGAGGCCAGCTCGGCATAGGTGTCGAACAGGCGGTCGAGGTCGCCGACGTAGCGCAGGCCCAGGTGGCTCCCGAGCACCTCCGGGTCGCGGTGGTAGCGGTACCTGCCACCGATCCGCGCGTCGTAGGCGATGTACCGGGTGGACTGCTCGAGGTACGCCATCAGGCGGCCGCGCTCGAGGACCTTCGTCAAGAGGTTGGACGCCTGCTCGCACGCCAGATGCACACCGCCGAGCTGCGCCACCGAGTCGTCGCCGTACTCCAGGAACACCCGGTCGTACAGCTCCTCGGCGCGCTGCAGCCCGACGGTCGCGTCGACCGATGCGTCACCGGCGATGTCGAGGTCGCCGACGAACTCGTCGAGGAACAGCCGGCGCAGGCTCTTGGGCGAGCGGGAGTACCTGGCGAACAGGGCCCCTTTCACGACCTCCGGCAGGTTGACCAGGGCAAACACGGGCCCGTCGAGGTTTGTGAAGTACCGCCTCAGGACGTCGGCCTCGGCGGGGGTGAACTCCTCGCTGACGTAGACAGTCATGAGTCGCCGAGCGGGCAGGCCGGCAGGTGGGCAGAGAACCGTACGGGATCTGCAGCGTTCGCCCAGGCCACACAGCTCGGCCTCCGGCAGCGCTGACCACGGTGCGCCGAGACGACGTTCCTCTCCGCCATAGTCATAAGAGGCCGAGCGGGTAGGCCGGCAGGTGAGCACAGAACCGTCCGGGATTTGCAGCGTTCGCCCAGGCCACACAGCTCGGCCTCCGGCAGCGCTGACCACGGTGCGCCGAGACGACGTTCCTCTCCGCGACAGTCATAAGGGAGGCCGATCGTACGGCGGGCGATCTGCGCCGCCGCGGATGCCGAGAGGCACAGCCCCGCCCCGCCGCGGTGCCGCGCGACCGGCGTTGGTCACCCCGCGCGGCCGGCCGCCCGGCGGGTGCCGACCGTCGCTTCCCACTCGCTGCGGGCCAGCTCGACGAGCTTCGGATCGAGCCACAGGTCGGCCACCGTGAACGCCAGTGCCTTGGCGCCGTCGATGACCGCGCGGTCGCCCTCGGGCCCGCCGGCGAAGCCGGCGAAGGCCGGCGTGTGGATGGGCACGCCCGGCGGTGCCACCTGGATCATGGGGTGGATGGCGGGGACCTCGTAGCTGACGTTGCCCATGTCGGTGCTCCCCACGACGCGGCCCTTCGCTGACGGCTGCGTGACGATGCGACCCAGCGCCTCGGCGTTGGCGCGGTACCGCTCGCCGATCGCCCGGTTGTCGAGCATGTCGGCGTAGACGACGTCGCTCCACTCCACGTCCATCTCGCAGCCGGCGGCGTCGGCACCGGCCCGCAGGCAGGCGAGAAACCGGGCCTTCAGCCGATCCAGCCCCGCCAGCGTCGGCGATCGCACCATCCATTCGCTGCGCGCCGCGGCGGGCACGATGTTCGGCTTGTCGCCACCATGGCTGATGATGCCGTGGATGCGCTCGCCCGGGGCGATGTGCTGGCGCAGCGTCGCGACGTTGATGTAGCCGAGCACGGCGGCGTCAAGGGCGTTCCGGCCGCGGTGCGGGTACGCCGCCGCGTGCGCGGCCTCGCCCGTGTAGCTGATCACCACCTCGTGGACGGCGAGCACGTCCATCGCCAGCAGGTCGGCGTCCGCGGGGTGGACCATGAGCGCGGCGTCGACGCCGGCGAATGCGCCGGCGTCGATCAGCCGGAGCTTGCCGCCGCCGCCCTCCTCTGCGGGCGAGCCGATGACGGCCACGCGGCCACCGAGCTCCTCGGCCAGGGCGGCCGCCGCTAGTCCCGCCCCCAGCCCGGCAGCGGCGATGACGTTGTGGCCACACGCGTGCCCGATGGCGGGCAGTGCGTCGTACTCGCACAGGATGGCAATGGTCGGACCGGTGGAGCCGGCGCGGGCCTCGAACGCGGTCTCGATGCCTCGGGCGGAGCGGGTGACGGCGAGGCCGTCGGCCTCGAGCAACCCGGTCAACTGATCATGCGCGAAGCGCTCCTCATAGCCGAGCTCGGGCCGGGCGTGGATCTGGCGGGACAGGTCGACCAGCACGTCGCGGCGTCGGTCGACCTCGGCGGCCAGGCGGGCCTTGGCATCGGACAGGTCGGTGGCGGGGCCGTCCATCCCGTCACGCTAGTGGTGTGCGGGGCGTAGCAGCGTGGGCCGGCCGACCGGTGCAGGCCGACGCTGGCCCGGGGCCCTGCCCTTCGCGCCTGGAGTCACTGGCCGGATCTGCTAGCGCCGAGGGTGCCGGAGCACGATCTTGCCGAGCTGTGCGCCCTGGCCGAGCCGCTCGAGCGCGGCCGGGTAGTCCGCGAGGTCGAACACCTCGTCGACGGTGACGGGGAGTCCCTGGGCGACGAGCCGGGTCACATGCGCGAACTCCGGGTACGAGCCCATGGTCGAGCCGATGATCTCGATCTGCTTGAAGAACAGGCGCGGCAGGCTCAGCTCCACCGTCTGTCCCGAGGTGCCCCCGCACACCACCAGGCGGCCGCCCGGGCGCAGCGCCTTCACCGAGCGGTCCCAGGTGGCGGGACCCACGCTTTCGACCACCACGTCGACCCTCACCGGCCAGTCGGCGTCGGACGCGAACGCGTCGGCAGCGCCGAGCGCGATCGCCTGCTTGCGCTTGGCTTCGTCGCGGGACGTTGCGTAGACCACCGCACCGAGGCGGGCGGCCAGCGCCAGCGCTGCGGTGCTCACCCCGCCGCCGACGCCCACCACCAGCACGGACTCGCCGGCGGTCAGCGCCGCACGCCGAAGCATGCGCCACGCCGTGAGCGTGGCGAGCGGGTAGGCGGCGCACTCTTCCCACGAGCGCCCAGCGGGCCGGGCCACAACGTTCCGACCCGGGACCACCAGCAGCTCGCCGTGGCCGCCCCAGCGGTGCTCACCGACGATCTCGAAGCCAGCCCCCAGGGGCGAGTCGATGCCGTGCTCCACGACCGCCTCCAGCGGCGCCACCGCCGGGTTGACCACCACCTCGTCGCCCGGCGCCACGTGGCCGACACGCTCCCCCACCGCGTCGACGATCCCGGCGACGTCGGAGCCGGGCACGTGCGGCAGCGGGGGCCGCGGCATCCCGCGCGTCAGCCACAGGTCCATGTGGTTGAGGGCCGAAGCCACGGGCCGGACCCTCACGTCGCCTACGTCGACGACGGGATCGTCGATGGCGCCGAAGCGGTAGCCGCCGGGCGACTCGTCGAGGATCCAGGCCCGCACGACGCCGAACCTAACAACCGGCGACGACGACCGGGCTCACACGACGCAGATCAGCGCGTCAGGCTCGACGCGGATCGAGAGGTTGGTGGCGGTGGCGACCCGTTCGCCGTCCAGCCACACCCCGGTCGGACGGTCGAACTCGATCTGGAACGCGGGCCGGCGCGACTGCCTGATGGCGGGGTGCGGAACATGGGCGCCCGTGGGCAGCCGTCGCCTCGCCTGGATGCGGTCGGTCAGGGTCATCGCGGCATCGACGGCCACCATGTCGAGGAGGCCGTCGTTGGGGTGTGCCCGTGGCGCCACGTCCCAGTCGCCCATGAACTCGGCGTTCATGGCCGCCAGGAGCGGCCCGTGCCACCACGATCGCCGCGCCACCAGGTGGGCCACGAACCACCGCAGCCGCCCGTCCACGAGGACCGCCCCGAGGTCGACCGGCAGCCGCGCTGCGTCGCCCGACCGCAGCCGGCCCACGTCGCCCCGGCCGCCGAGCGTGCGGCACAGGTCGCCGCCTGCCAGGCCCAGCGGTGGCAGTGGTTCCCCCGCCCGCCGCGCGCGCTCGACGACCCGGCGCGCCTCGGCGTCGCTGTGCACGACCACCCCGTCCTCGGCCAGCCGCCCCGGCTCCCCCCAGCCCTCGCCCCTCCGGACGGTCACGGTGCGTCTAACGAATGCGCGGTCGAGGCGCCCACCACCTCGTCGAGCGTCGACGAGATCGAAACCACACCCCGGTGGAGCGCCTCGGCCGCTTGGCGGGCGGCGCGGGCGGTGTCGCGATTGGGGGCGACCTCGCCGATCTGGCGCACGAGATCGATGAGCGTCTTGACGTTGCGTACGAAGTCGCCGCCGGACACGTCCTCGTCGCCCAGCACCTCACCCAGGGGCTCTCCCGCCGCCCAGGCGTGGGCCAGCGCCAGGAAGCCCGGGTCGGGCGGACGGGTGGCGGGTAGGCCGGCCGCCTCCTCGTCGGCGCGCAGCTCGTCCGCCAGCCGCTCGAGCTCGCCCCAGCGACCGCGCACGAGGCGGGACGGGAACCACGGAGGCGGAGGCGGCCCGGGCCCCCGCTGCTCGTACGTGAAGCACGACACGAGGCCGGCCAGGGCGGCGTGGTCCAGGCCGTCGAGCAGCCCGCTAACCATTGCCTCGGCCACCAGGAGGTCGCTCTCGTGGTACGTGCGCGCCAGCACCTCACCGCGCGCGGTGAGTGCCCAGCCGTCGAGGTAGCCCCAGGCCTCGAGCAGCCGGAGCACCCGGTCGAAGCGGCGGGCCAGCGACTCGGTGCGTGACCGGACCTCGCGGCGCATGTCGGACAGCTCGCGCCGCGCGCGGTCCAGCTGGCCCAGCGCCCGCAGGTGTCGGTCCCGGTCCGGACAGTCGTGCACGGGGTGGTCCGCGAGTGGCGGCGCCTCGGAGGCGCGCTCGGACGTGTCGGCGGGGGCGGCCGAGCGGGTGGGCTTCGGCGCCAGCCGGGCGCGCCGCACCTCGTCCGCCAGCTTGTGCTGGAAGGCCCTGTTGTTGGGGGCATAGGGGACGGGCATATCGACCCGCCCGAGGCGCACGGGCGGCTCGTCCACGTCGTCGGCGCCGAGCGTCAGGCGGTCGCCGTCGGCGTCGATGCCGCGCACCTTCACCGCACCGCCCTTGCGGTAGGCGACGGACAGCACGGCCAGCCGCCGGCCCGCCACCTCGACGACGTCGCCCGGCATGAGCCGCGATAGGGCGTACTCGACGGCCCCGGTCACGGGTGGCTGCGCCGCCGGCGCTTCGCCATGGGCTTGGCGCAGCTCGCGGTACTCCTCGACGTCGCCCCGGTCGCATGCCGCCTCGCGCTCGAGCCGGGCGATGCGCTCCTGCTGGCGCTCGATCCGCGTCTCGAAGCGCACAACGGCGCGATCGGCCTGGAACTGTGCCAGCGACAGATTGAGCAGGTGGTGGGCGTCGGCCGGCTCGTAGCGGCGCACCAGGTTGGCCGCCATGTTGTACGTCGGCCGGAACGCAGAGCGCAGGCCGTAGGTGCGGCTCGACGCCAACGAGGCGACCTGGTCGAAGGGCACGAACGGCGACCACAGGACGATGGCGTAGCCGAGGTCGTCGATACCCCGCCGCCCGGCTCGGCCGGTCAGTTGCGTGTACTCGCCGGGCGTGAGGAACGCCCGCGACTCGCCCGTGAACTTGGTCAGCCGCTCGATCACCACGGTGCGGGCTGGCATGTTGACCCCGAGCGCGAGCGTCTCGGTGGCGAACACGGCCTTGACCAATCCCTCCACGAAGCAGGCCTCCACCGCCTCCTTGAACGGCGGGACCATCCCGGCGTGGTGGGCCGCCAGCCCCATCTCGAGCGCGGCCTCCCACCGGTCGTAGCCCAGGACGTCGAGGTCGTCGTCGGTGAGCGACGCCGTCCGTTCCTCGACGATGGCGCGGATGCGGGCCCGCTCGTCGGGCGTGGTCAGGCGCAGCCCGGCGTCGAGGCAGGCGGTGACGGCGTCCTCGCATCCCATGCGGCTGAAGATGAAGTAGAGCGCGGGCAGGATCTCGCGCTCCGCGAGCATGTCGATGACCTCCGGGCGCCGCGGCGTGAAGAAGCGTCGTCGCGAGCGCCGCGCCGGTCCCCGGCGGGACCCGCGCCCGTGCAGGGTGTCGTTGTCCAGTCGCTCCGCCTCGGTGTTGGGCCTGCCGTCGATCAGCGTCGGCAGCAGATGCGGACGCTCGCTCTGGCGGTCACCGACGAGATAGAGGTTGCGCAGCTCCACCGGCCGCTGCTCCTCGAGCACGAGCGTGGTGGGCCCCCGCACGGTCTCCAGCCACTCGGCCACCTCCTCGGCGTTGGACACGGTGGCGGACAGGCACACCAGCCGCACCTCGGCCGGCAGGTGGATGATGACCTCCTCCCACACCGGGCCGCGGTAGGCATCCTGCAGGTAGTGGACCTCGTCGAGCACCACGAACCGCAACCCGGTCAGCGCCGGGGAGCCGGCGTAGATCATGTTGCGCAACACCTCGGTGGTCATCACCACCACCGGGGCGTCACCGTTGATGCTGTTGTCACCAGTGAGCAGCCCGACCTTGTCGGCTCCGTGCCGGCGGGCCAGGTCGGCGAACTTCTGGTTGGACAGCGCCTTGATGGGGGTGGTGTAGAAGGCCTTGCGGCCCTCGCTCAGCGCCCGGGCGACGGCGTGCTCGGCGACGACGGTCTTGCCCGAGCCGGTGGGCGCGGCGACCAGCACCGACCGGCCCTCGTCGAGCGCCTCGATAGCCCGGAGCTGGAATGGGTCGAGCGGGAACGGGTACGTGACGCCGCCGGCGCCGTCGGCCCCGACGTTGGACGCGGGGGGCACGACGGTCACGCCGCTTCCCGGAGCGCCTGCCGTTTGCCGATGAAGCTGCCGATCAGGATGGCGAGCTCGTAGAAGATGACCATCGGCACGGACAGCATGAGCATGCTGATGGGGTCGCCGGAGGGTGTGATCACAGCCACCAGGATGCAGATTCCCACGATCGCGAACCGGCGGACCCGACGCAGCGTGTCGGTGTCCACGATCCCGGCCATCTGGAAGAAGATGAGCACGATCGGGAACTCGAACCCGATTCCGAACGCGAGCATCATGTAGGTGACCAGCTTGAAGTACTTGCCCGCGGTGTAGCCGGTGACGAAGCCTTCGCCGCCGATGTTGATCAGGAAGTCGAAGGCGCGGGGCAGCGTGAAGTACGCGAGCGTGGCGCCGAGAAGGAACAGCAGGACGGCGGAGACAACGAATGGCACGGCATAGCGCTTCTCGTTGGCGTACAGACCGGGGCTGACGAACCGCCAGATCTGCCATAGCAGCACCGGCATGGCGAACGCGATGCCCGCGTACAACGAGGTCCGCATGCGGATGCTGAAGCCCTCGAGGGGATCGGTCTGCAGCAGCCTGCCATCACCGATCGTGGGGTGGTTGCCGGCGATGTCCTTGTATGGCTGGATGAGCACGTCGAAGATCTGCGGATAGAGAACGAAGCCCGCGAGCACACCGAGGGACACCGCCACCACGCAGATGATGAGGCGGGTGCGCAGCTCCGTCAGGTGGTCGACGAGCGTCATGCCCTGTTCGGACGACGCCCTCTCGGCGGTGCTCATCGCTGATGGCTAGCCGGCACTACGTGCTCGCACACGACGGTCTCCTAGGAGGCGGCGCGCTCGTCACCGAGCTCCGGCCCTAATTCGGCGGCCGGCACCCCACTGGATGTCGGCGTGTCGCCGGGGCCGACGATGGCGTCGAGGGCATCGGCGATCACCGGCGCGACGCTGGTATCGCGCCCGCCACCGTCGTCGGGCTCGGTCTCGAATGCGTGCGGGGCGGGCGCAGCCTGCTCCTCGGCGTCGCCGACGTCGTCGGTGTCCTTGTCGTCGATGTCCGGGGTCGCCTCGGCCACCGCCGCGGCCAGGGGTACGGCCTCCCGGCGGCGGGGTGCGCTGGCCTCATCTGCGATCTCGCTGTCCTCGAAGGCATCGCGCAGCTCCTGCTGGAATCCCGAGGACATGCGGCGCACCTCCCCCACCACACGCCCGACAGTGCGCATCGCGTCGGGTAGGCGTTGGGGTCCGAGCACGATCAACGCGATGAGCACGATGACCAGCAGCTCGCCGCCGCCGATGTTGAACATGGTGCGAGTGTATGGGCGTTGCCCGGGCCGGACACGGCGCCCACCGTCGCTGCGACGGCCTGGCAGCCACCCAGCGGCCCGATCCCACCCTTCGGACCCGAGCTCAACTGGTGTCGTCCTCGGGCCCCAAGGAGTGTCGCCGACGCAGCTCCGCGGCCCGCTCACGGGTGTCCCGGAGGGCCACACCCACCCGCTCCAACCCGGGCCGGAGCTCGCGCAACCGACGGATCTCGACTGCCAGGTCCACGGTGGCGTCCTCCAGCGCCCGGGCCCGTGCGGCCACCAACGCGGTGGCGAGCGCCGCCGCCACCACGGGAACGGTCCAGAGCAGGTTCACCGGTCGCGACGCTAATGGAGGTCGTGGAGCACGAACGCTTCGACCGGTTGCTCCCGGCCCTTCACGGCGACGGCGCCCAGCGCAGTGATGGTGGCCGCGTCGCCGATCTGGGTGCGGGTGAGGGCGCCGATCACGACCTGGCCGGGTTCCGCCAAGCGACTCAAGCCGGGCGGCCACGTTTGTCGTGTCGCCCACGGCCGTGAAGCTGCGCATCTCGGCGCTGCCGACGTTCCCGATGAGCGCCGGCCCGGTGTTGATGCCCGCCCGGAAGCGGGGCCATCCGGCTCGTCCCGCTCGGACCTCGTCGATGGCGCGATGGAGTCGCAGCGCAGCCGCGCCCGCCCGTCGCGCGTGGTCCGCCTGGCGGACCGGAGCGTTGAAGATCGCCATGACCGCATCGCCGACGAACTGGGTGACCGTGCCCCCGCGATCCAGGATGACGGGGACGACGGCGCCGTAATAGGCGTTGAGCATCGCCACCACTTCGGCGGGTTGGGCGCGCTCGGAGAACGGCGTGAAGCCGCGGAGGTCGGCCATGAGCACCGACACCTCGGCGATCGTCCCACCCAGGCCAGCCTGGTCGGGATCTGCGATCAGCGCGGTGGCCACCGACGGCGACATGTACGAGCGGAACAAGCCCTCCATCTGGCGGTAGAGCCGGGCGTTCTCGAGCGCGATCGAGAGCTGGCTGGCGAAGGACTCCAGCAGGGCGGTGTCGGCATCGCCGAACGCGACATCATGGCGGTTCCGCACCTCCAGAAGACCCGCTGCCCGGCCCTTCACCTGGAGCGGCAGGACCAGGACCCGGCCGTCCTGTGATGCCACCGGTGCCAGCGACGCCATTGCCGCACCCCACTGACCCTCGTTGGAGGTGCCCTGCCCGTCGACCAGCGTCAGCGTCCCGCCGCGCAGGAGACCGAGTGCCAGGTCCTGGTTCCGGAACGCGGCACGGCCCACGGCGAGCGCCCGGGCCACGAGGGCGCCCTCGGACTGGATCACGCTGGCCTCACGGCCGACGGCGACCAGGCCGCCGAGCCGGCGGGCCTGCTCCCGCTCGGCACCGAGCGCCTCGGCGGCGCGCTCCAGCACGGCCACCTGCTGCTCGGTGAGGTCGAACCGATCGGCCAGCAGCGCGCCGGCGCGGCCCAGCTCGGCCGACGTGCCGTCCGCTTGTTCCGCCTCCATGGCCGCGACCAGCTCCTCGAGCGCCGCCCGGTGGTCACGGCGGATGCTGTCCACCGTCTGCTCCAGCGTGATGCTGTCGAACAGGCCGCGGGCCGATCCCTCCCGTTGGAATTGCACGTAGGCGCTGTAGGCCACGAAGCCGAAGGCGGCGCCCATCAGGATGTGCCACTCCCACCACGATGCCTGCCAGTTCCGCCCGTACGCGATGGCGAACATGGCCAGGGCCAGCAGCGCGAACGCGGTCACCAGGCTCAATAGGACGACCGCCGGGCGGCGGCGATGCACTCCCAGGTAGCGGTAGGCGGCCGCGCCGTACAGCGCGGTCCCCCCGAAGGCCAAGGCGACCAGGGGACCGCGCGCCTCCTCGGGCGGCAATGGTTCGTCCAGCGGCGGCCAGCCGGCCACTGAGACGGCCGCCCAGACCGCCATCGCCGCCAGCAGCGCGGTCGTGAGCACCCAGCGCAGCCGGATCAGGCGGGCGGCCGCCACGGGAGACCAGTCGGCGCCCGATGCGAGCGCCAGGAGCCCGCCCACGCACAGACCGACCGGGGTGGCGAGCACGAAGCCGGCGCTCGGCTGGTCGACGAGCACCTCTGGCGTCGCCAGGGCGTGGAGTCCCAGGAACCCGGCTGCGACCAGGAAGGCCCACGCCACCAGCAACAGACGCGGGTCTGACCGCCGCCCAGCTGCACCCGCCATCAGCACGCCGAGCACGACGTTCAGGAGCGCCGTGCCCAACACCAGCCCGAAGTGCGCGGTGTGATTCTCCCAGCGCAAGTCGAGCTGCGGCCGGGCGATCAGCAGCCATAGGAGCAGCGCCGGCAACGCGATGTGGAACGTCCACGCCGCCACCCGCGCCCACGCACCCGAGCTGGTCCGGCCACTCAGGCCCTGCAGCACACCGACCTCCTTCCGGCGGACTCGGCCAGAAGTATGGACTCCGGCGCCGCTAAAGGGGTGAACGGATTGGAACGTCGTCTGGGCTCACGGTGGTCAGCACTTCCCGGAGGCCGAGCTGTGTGGGCTGGGCTCACGCAGCTAATCCCGTACTGTTCCGTGCCCACTTGCGGGCATATCCGCTCGGCCTCTGAGCGGCGTGAGCGGATTGGAACGTCGTCTGGGCTCACGGTGGTCAGCACTTCCCGGAGGCCGAGCTGTGTGGGCTGGGCTCACGCAGCTAATCCCGTACTGTTCCGTGCCCACTTGCGGGCATATCCGCTCGGCCTCTGAGCGGCGTGAGCGTTATCGCGAGGGCTACAGCCTGCGGCGGTGGGCGGCCAGGAGCTCGTCGAACCAGCCCTTGTCCCCCAGCATCTCGTGGAAGTCGATCAGGTCGTCGTGGGTGAACGTCGGCCCGATCGGGCGGGGCTCGACAAGCTCCGACGGGATGGTCCACAGCTCGAGGCGCACGCCCGAGGAGATCAGCAGGTCGATCGTGGGCCGGTCCGCCGGGCGCACCACCGGGTGGAGGCAGTTGGGGCACCGGAACACGTACGTGCCAGCCTCGTTGGTCTCGCACAACCTGACCACGAGGTCGCGCGTGCCCAGCTCGACGTCACCGCAATCGCTGCACGTGGCTCTGATCAACGTCGCCATCTGTCCATGTCTCCCTGCTCGCTCCCCCCAAGGGAGGGGGCGAACCAGACATCATGGCGCCGAATCGCCGTCGCAGTCCGATCGCCGCCGAGAGGATGCCCGTGCCCACCCGCATACCCGCCTTGAGGAAACCACCAATAGCGTTCGCACATCGCGGTGCGCGCGCTCGAGCGCCCGAAAACACGCTGGAGGCGTTCACGCTCGCGCAGCAACTGGGCGCCACCGGTCTGGAGAGCGACGTCTGGCTGACCTCGGACGGGGAGGCCGTCCTCGATCACGACGGCCTCGTCGGCGGTCCGATCGGTCGCCGGGTGCGCCGGCGCGCGATCGCGTCGCTCGCGCGAGCCCGGCTGCCCGGCCACATCCCCACCCTTGCCGACCTGTACGCGACCTGTGGCACCAGCATCGAGGTGTCGCTCGACGTCAAGGATCCCGCGGCGTTCGATCGGGTGGTGGCGGTGGCCCGCGCCGCCGGCGGGGATGCGCTCGCGCGGCTCTGGCTGTGCCATCCGCGCTGGGAGCAGGTCGTGGAGTGGCGGGGACGCTGCGACACGGTGCGCCTCGTGGACTCCACGCGGCTCGACCGGATCAAGGAGGGCCCGGAACGCCGGGCCGCCACCCTCGCCGCCAAGGGGATCGACGCCGTCAACCTCCACTACCTCGACTGGACCGGCGGCCTCACGACCCTGTTCCACCGCTTCGGCGTGCTCGCGTTCGGCTGGGACGCCCAGACGCCGCGGGTACTGGCCGAGTTGCTCGACGCCGGCATCGACGCCGTGTACAGCGATCACGTCGACCGCATGGTCCACGCGCTCAATGCCCTCTACTCGTAGTCGTCTCCCGCCCACGTCTGCTCGCCTTCGCCGCTGCGTCGCCGAGAGTAGGGACCAGCCCTGTTAGCCCAGTCATAGCCAACCGATGTCCGTGATGGGCAGGACGCGGATGAAGGCGCGGCCGACAATGGAATCCTCGTCGATGGGGCCGAAGATCCGGCTGTCTTCGCTGTTGGTTCGGTTGTCCCCCATCACGAACACCTGACCGTCGGGGATCTCCGTGAGCGGCAGGTTGTCGGTCGGCGTGCCCGGCTCGAGGTAGTCCTCGTCGATCTGGTCGCCGTTCACGTAGACGTTGCCTTCCTTGGCCTCGACGGTGTCGCCTCCGACGGCGATCACCCGCTTGATGAGGTCCTTGATCTCGTCGTTCTGCCCGGTCGAGGCGCCGGGCGGGCGCTCGAACACCACCACGTCCCCGCGGTTCACGTCGTGGAACTTGTAGGACAGCTTGTTGACGAGCACCCGGTCGCCCACGTCGAGGGTGGGCTCCATCGACGGCGACGGGATCCAGAAGGCCTGGATGAGGAAGGCTTCGACCAGGAGTGCGATGGCGATGCCGCCACCGATGACACCGAGCCATTCGAGGATCGTCCTGCGCCAGCGCCGGCGCGGCTTCTCATTGGCGTCCTCGGCGTTCCCGTCGGGGTCGTCGCCATCGTCATCGGGATGCTCGTCCTGACCGTCGCCGCCGCGGCTGCCGTTGGGGCGCATGTGGCGGGGCTGGTGCGACAGCTCCCGAGCGCCCGCTATCCGACGTCGGCGACCCGTCGCGCCAGGGGCCCCGAAAGCATCACCCTGATCGGCGCCCGTGGGATCAGAGGGGGGAGACATGTCGCGCACGGCATGCCGAGGCTAGCGCGACCCTGTCGCGGTGCCCTCGGCGGCTTGTTCGCGATAGCGACTGAGAATGCGCCCGGCCGCGTTCCGGCCGGCGTTGGCCAACCCCGGAGCGTCGGCGTCGACCACCCGCACGTTTGGGCCTAGCCGCACGAGCAGCCGTTCGAGCCAGGGCGTGGCCGATACCCAGAGCCTCACCCGCAGCCAGCCGTTGGGATCGCCGGGGGCCGGCCCGACCTCGTCGACCGGATAGGTCTCCACCACCCAGC
The DNA here is from genome assembly GCA_963756425.1 of uncultured bacterium. Taxonomy (GTDB): domain Bacteria; phylum Actinomycetota; class Acidimicrobiia; order Acidimicrobiales; family VFJN01; genus DASQUK01. Next base: position 239,045 of record CAVWNW010000011.1, read on the forward strand.
GGGCCGCCGGCGCCAGGTCGAGCGTCACGCGAGGCGTGTCGGCGCCCGGCTCGAACACGTCGCCGGTGTCGGGGCTGTCGGGGCGTGTGAACGTCTGGTCCAGCACCTCGACACCGTAGATGCGGTCGACCCGGAACAGGCGCTGGTCCTCCGCCTGGTGGCAGTAGGCCCGGACGTACCAGGCACCCTCGTGGGCGAACACGGCGTGGGGATCGACGTCGCGGGTCGTCCGCTGGTCACGGTTGTAGGCGTAGTAGTCGAGGCGTACCCGGCGCCCGGCCGCGGCGGCGTGCCGAAGCTCGTCGAGCACACCGGGTCGGGTCTCGCCCAGCGCCACCGAGACGGCGTCGTCGGGGTCGACGCCGAGCACGCCCGCCACCTTGACCAGGGCGGTGGCCAGTGGCCCGCCGGGGTCCGTGCCGGGAAGCGCCTGCGACGCCCGTCCGGCGACGACCAGCGCCAGACCCTGCTCCGGGGTGAGGTGCAGCGGCCGGGCGAAGAAGTCGGCGAACCGCAGCCACACACGATCGCCCTCGATGGTGACCTCGATCAGCGTGTCCGGTGTGTAGGGCGGCACGCCGACGAGCGACAGCACCTCGAGATCCTCGAGGAGCTTGCGGCGGCCGACCTGGAAGCGATCGCAGATCTCGTCGACCGTGGGACCGCCGTGCGACGCGATCCACGGGACCATCGCCAGCATCCGGGCCACGCGATCGGACGCCTTGGTGCGGGCCGGCGCCTGGGGCGCTCCGGTGCTCATGGAATTACCTCGACTCGGCCGAAGGCCGAGACCGCTGACCGCCTCCGGCGGAGGGCGGGTAGCGAACGGGTGGCGCTGAGGATGCGGGGCCGCTGGAGGCGGCTAGCAGCCGCCGACGGCGGTAGGCCCCGCACCGGAGGCGACAGGACCCGTGAGCGGAGGGGAGCGGACGGGCGAAGCCGGCTCACGCGGCCAACGCCTCCAGCCACTCGACGAGGTCGTCGCGCAGCTCCCGGGGCCCGATCACCTCGGCGTGATCGAGGAACGTCAGCACGAACGAGCGGAAGCTGTCGCGATTGGTGACCGTCATCGTCACCACCACCGACCCGTCGGCGCGTTCCTCCGCCACCGAGCCGGAGCCGAGGTGCTGGACGATCCAGGGCGCCTGGGCGGCGTCGACCAGCACCTGGGCCTCGACGGCGTCCTCCTCGCCGATCTGCCATGGCTCGAGCGCACCCCCGGGCACGGCCGTGGCCGGCCGCTCGAAGCGGGGCCGGCCCAGCCGTTCCACCCCGCTCTCGAACCGGTCGAGCCGGTACACCCGCTCGTCGTCACGCGTGTGGTCGAAGCCGCTGAGGTACCAACGGCCTCGAAGGAAGTCGAGCCGGTAGGGGTCGACGGTGCGCTCCGTGCCCCGGTAGGTGAACCGCACGGGCGTCTCCGCGGCGATGGCGCCGAACAGCGGGCCCACGTTGCCGGCGGGCAGCGCCGCCACCGCCAGACCCATCGCCCCGTCGGACTCCCCCACCATGCCCCCGAGCTTGAGCAGACCCTCGCGGGCGGACAGCCCGTCGATCTGCACGACCGATGCGGCCACGTGCAGCGCGGCGAGCTCGTCGGCGCTCAGTCCCGGATCGCGGAGGTAGTAGCGGTCCTTGGGGATGCGGTAGCCCTCGACCACCGGAAGCACGCCGGGTACGTCCTGCACCTCGAGCGGCACGCCCATGGCACGCAGGTCGTCCTTGTCGCGCTCGAACGCGCGCCGGAAGGCATCGGTCTCGGCGGCGTACACCCCCAGCCGATCACGGATCTCGAGCGCCGACAGCGGGCGTGGCGTCTCGAGCAGCAGCGCCGTGAGATTGAGGAGCCTTTCCAGCTTGGCGGCCGACACGGCGTGAAGGCTACGTCGGCCGCAGGCCGACGTAGCCACGGGGCGGCGGGTGGGCGTCGGGCCGGAGGCTACCGATCCGCGGCGCGGGCGTGGTTCAGCCCGGCAAGGGCCTCTGCGGCCCACGCACCGGCCGACGTCGCCGCCGCGAAGAACGCCGGATCGTCGGTCGGGCCCCGACCCATCGACCTGACCACCAGGTCAAACGCATCCAGAACGTCGGCGGCGTCCGGGCCCTCGATCACGGTCGCTCCCGGCACCTGCGGCGCCAGCGCCGCCGGGAGGGGCACGTCGGGTCGGTGGGCCGCGAGGCGCAGGATCGTGTGGACGTGGTGGCTCACGCCGCGGTGGCGCTCGCGGCTGTCGACATCCGAGGCGCGGCAGCACAGCGCCACCCGAGCCGCCAGCGCCCGGGCGGCGTCGATCACGGCTGCCGCCTCTACGGCCGTGGTCCCGAGGCCCGACGCGGTGCCGACGACGCCTGGACCCATGCCCACGATGGTGAGCTCCGCGCCCGTCGCGTGGCGGGCGAGCGCCAGAGCCGAGGGCACCGACACCGCCTCGAGGTCGCCGCCGAACGCGTTCCCGGCGGTGATGGCGGTGTCGACGATGCCGCCGGTCCGCAGGGCGTGGACCAGGTCCGAGAGCGCCAGCGGCAGCGCGCCGCCGTCGGTCATGACGTAGGCGATGCGGGCCGCGGGCCGGAGCCGCCGGACCACTGCGGCAACCACGCCGACCTGGCTGTGCAGCGAGCAGACCACCACCGGCATTCCGTCGAGCGTCTCGGGGAGGTCGGGGCGATCCTCCTCGGCGGCGCCCGTGTCGGACTGGAGGCTGGTGTAGCGCAGCTTCATGATGTGGCCCGGCCCAGGCTGCGACCAGGCCCGGCGTGCGAGGTTCCAGTGGACGACGTGCCACCCGCCGGTGCCGAGCCCGAGCTCGACGGCGGTGGTGTTGAGGACGACCGCGTCCCCGGCCGCCACCGGGCCGACGAGCCTGGTGAGCACGTATGCCCGCCCCGCGCTCGTGGCCACGCGCTGAAGCCCGTCACGCTCGGACAGCACGTGGGTGACCGTGGCGGTGACGAACGTCGGCACCCGGCGAACGTACCGGACCGAACTTGCCGCAGTTGGCGCTGCCATGGCGACGCCAACTGCGGCACGTTCGGGTTTGGAGGCTGATTAGAGGCCGGCGATGAGCTTCTCGACGCGCTCGTCGCGGGCCTTGAACGGGTCCTTGCACAGGACCGTGCGCTGCGCCTGGTCGTTGAGCTTCAGGTGGACCCAGTCGACCGTGTAGTCGCGCTTGCGCTCCTTGGCGCGGCGGATGAACTCGCCGCGCAGCCGGGCGCGCGTGGTCTGGGGCGGCGTCTCGACCGCCTCGTCGACGGCCGCATCGGTGGTGACCCGGTCGACCAAGCCCCGCTCCTGCAACCGGTAGAACAGGCCCCGCTCGCGGTTGACGTCGTGATACTGCAGGTCGATCAGGGCGACCCGAGGGTGGCTCAGCGGCAGGTCGTGCTTGGCGCAGTACGCCTCGATGAGCTTGTGCTTGATCACCCAGTCGCACTCGCGGTCGAGCTTGTAGGGGTCGGACTCGAGGACGGTCAGGCAGTGCTCCCACATCTCGAGCGCCTGGAGCTCGAGGGGCGACAGGCCCTTGGTGTCGGCGTAGCGCCGGGCCCGCTCCAAGTACTCACCCTGGATCTCCAGGGCCGAGGCCTCTCTGCCGTTCGCGAGCCGCACGGTGCGCTTGCCGGATAGGTCGTGGCTGATCTCCCGGATGGCGCGGATCGGGTTCTCCAGCGTCATGTCCCGCAGCACGAACGACGGATCCTCGAGCATCCGCAGCAGGATCGACGTGGCCCCCACCTTGAGGAACGTGGCGTACTCGCTCATGTTGGAGTCGCCCACGATCACGTGGAGACGGCGGTAGCGCTCGGCATCAGCATGGGGCTCGTCCCGGGTGTTGATGATGGGGCGGCTGCGAGTGGTCGCAGACGAGACTCCCTCCCATATGTGCTCGGCCCGCTGGGCGACGCAGTACATGGCCCCGCGGGCCGTCTGCAGGACCTTGCCGGCGCCGGCGTAGATCTGCCGGGACACGAAGAACGGGATCAGCACCTCGGCGTAGTGGCTGAAGTCGTCGCGTCGGGACGTCAAGTAGTTCTCGTGGCAGCCGTAGGAGTTGCCTGCCGAGTCGGTGTTGTTCTTGAACAGGTAGATGACGCCGCGGATGCCCTCTTCCCGCAGCCGCTGCTCCGCCGAGACCAGGAGCTGCTCGAGGATCCGCTCCCCGGCCTTGTCGTGCGTGACCAGGTCGAGGATCGAGTCACACTCCGGGGTGGCGTACTCGGGATGGCTGCCCACGTCCAGGTAGAGGCGGGCGCCGTTGGCGAGGAAGACGTTGCTGGAGCGGCCCCACGACACGACCCGGCGGAACAGGTAGCGGGCCACCTCGTCGGGGCTGAGTCGGCGCTGGCCGCGGAGCGTGCAGGTGACGCCGTATTCGTTCTCGAGCCCGAAGATGCGCCGCTCCACTCATCGCACGCTACCGCCCTGCCCCGAGTGTGCGGGTACCGTCTCTGGGGTGACCATCGGCCCCATGGTGCCGCTGACGACGGTCGCCAACCCCATGGCGGCCCGCATCCTCGCCGCCCACCTCGGCGCCGAGGGCATCGTGTGGCAGCTGCGCGGCGACGTGGACGGCCCCTACCCGGTGGGCCCGGTGGAAGTGCTGGTGCCCGCCGACGACCTGGAGGTGGCCCGCGCCGTCGTGGCCAGCGCCGATGCCGATGCGGTGACGGTCGTCGACGACGAGCCCGGCGTCGAGCCGAGCCTCGATGCCGCCGACGGCATCGACGTCGAGACAGCGACCAACCGACACGGGCGGCCCGTACGGACCCTGATCGTGGTGGTCGGGGTCGTGCTGGTCGTTCTGTTCGCCCTCGGCCGCTTGCTGTTTCTCGGCAACTAAGGCGCCGAGCGGATAGGGCCGGAAGTGGGCACAGAACAGTACGGCATTTGCCACGTGAGCCCAGGTCACACAGCTGGGCGCCTCCGGCGGCGCTGACCACGGTGAGCCCTGACGACTTGCCTATCCGCGCACCTTCCGAGGCGCCGAGCGGATAGGGGCGGAAGTGGGCACAGAACAGTACGGCATTTGCAACGTGAGCCCAGGTCACACAGCTCGGCGCCTCCGGCAGCGCTGACCACGGTGAGCCCTGACGACTTGCCTATCCGCGCACCTTCCGAGGCGCCGAGCGGTTAGGGCGGAAGTGGGCACAGAACAGTACGGCATTTGCAACGTGAGCCCAGGTCACACAGCTCGGCGCCTCCGGCGGCGCTGACCACGGTGAGCCCTGACGACTTGCCTATCCGCGCACCTTCCGAGGCGCCGACCGGTTAGGTCGGAGGTCAGTCGTCCTCGGCCGCGGGCGGCGGCTCGGCGGATTCGGGCACACCGCTGGTCGCCTCGGCGACCGGGGGTGCCTCGGGCGCGGCCTCGATCTTGGCGTCGCCCCCGGCGAGCGCCGTCCGGGTGGCCTCGTCGGACAGGCGCCCAAACGCCCGCCGGCCGTTGTCGCGGCTCAGTACCGCCGCCTCCAGCTCGGACGGCGCCAGCGTACGGCCGGGCCCCGCCAGCGCTGCGACCGAGGCTTGCAGCGCCGCATCCAGCGACAGCCCCGGCTCGTACGTCTCCTTGAGCCGAGCGGTGATCGCCTCCGCCTCGCCCCCGAGCACGGCGAAGCCGTCCTCGTCGACGACCGTGCCGTCGTAGAAGATGTGGAACAGTCGATCGCCCCCGGCGTCGGCCCCGACCTCGGCCACCAAGATCTCGACCTCCATGGGCTTGATCTCGTGGGTGAAAACATCGCCGAGCATCTGGGCGTAGGCGTTGGCCAGGCTCTGGGCATCGACGTCCTCGCGGCTGAACGAGTAGCCCTTGAGGTCGGCGTGGCGGACACCCGCGATGCGGAGGCGGTCGTACTCGTTGTACTTGCCGGCGCCGGCGAAGGCGATGCGGTCGTAGATCTCGCTGACCTTGTGGAGAGTCGAAGACGGGTTCTCGGCGCAGATGAGGATGCCGTCGGCGTAGAACAGCGCAGCCAGTGCCTTGGCCCGCGCGATGTTCCGCCGCGCGAAGTCGGCCTTGTCCTTCATCATCTGCTCGGCGGGAACGTAGAAGGGCATGCTCATCGGCCCGCACCCTCCCCGTTCACCGTCGGGCTGACGCCCACGGTGGTGGTGCCCCCGGCCACCGACAGCCGCTCGAGCAAGGCCCGGAAGCGGGCGGCGATGTCATCGTCCTCGAGCCGGGCGAAGCCGTCGGCCGTGATGGTCGCCACCACGGGGTAGATGCCGCGCACGAGGTCGGGACCCCCGGTGGCGGCGTCCTCGTCGGCCGCCTGGAACAGCGCGTTGATCGCCAGCTCGACGGCGTCGTCGCGGTCGAGGTCGGGCTTGTAGCCGATCTTGATGACGGTGCCGGCGTGCATGCTGCCGGAACCGGTGGCGGAGAAGTCGCTCTCCTCGTAGCGGCCGCCGGTCACGTCGTACTCGAAGAGCCGGCCCGTGCGGCGCTTGGTGTCGTAGCCGGCGAACAGGGGCACCACCGCGAAGCCCTGCAAGGCGGCGGGCAGGTGGTTCCGTACCATCTGGGCCAGCTGGTTCGCCTTGCCCTCCAGCGACAACTCGGCGCCCTCGACCTTCTCGTAGTGCTCCAACTGGAGCTGGAACAGCTTGACCATCTCCACGGCCGGGCCCGCGGCGCCGGCGATGGCGACGCCGGAATGGCGGTCGGCGGGAAACACCTTCTCCATCGTGCGGTGGCTGATGAAGTTGCCCGCCGTCGCCCGCCGGTCGCCGGCCATGACGACACCGTCGGCGTAGCGAATGGCCACCACGGTGGTGCCGTGGGTGACCTCGTGCGGTTGGATCTCGCGGGGCAGATCGGCCCAGGCGGGCTCGCTCCCGGCACGCTTGAGGGTTTCGAGGAACGATGGGCCGGGATCGTCACCGGCGCGGAAGAACGGCAGGGTCATCGCTGTCGGAGGCTACCGGGTGGCCACGACACCGCAGTCACGTGGCTACCCGGGCGGGAGCGCCGGACGGTCGCTCGCTAGCGCGATCGCCGCGGGGAACGCACCCCAAAACGACACCGGCGCCTCCCCGACTGGCGGGGACGCGCCGCGGTCGAGACCGGCGTGGGAGCCATCAGGACGTCATGTCACCTGATGGCTACTCGCCGCCTTTCTGCACGTACGCCTTCACGAAGTCCTCGGCGTTCGTCTCGAGGACCTCGTCGATCTCGTCCAGCAGGTCGTCGAGCTCGGCCTTGATCTTCTCGCCCTGATCGGAGGTGGGGGGTGCTTCCTCGACGACCTCTTCCTCGCGAACGGGGGTGCTTGTCTTTCGTTTCTGTTCTCGTTCAGCCATGTGCCCCGCACCTTCCTATTGGCCCAGCCTCATTGGCCCAGCCGGTCCAACAACTCAGCGACACTGCTGCTTTCGGCCATCAACTTACCCACGTGTGCTTCGGTTCCACGTGTCGGGTCCATCATCGGCACCCGCCGGAGCGGGTCGCCACCGACGTCGAACACCATCGAGTCCCAGTTGGCGGCGACGATCTGCGGCGCCCACCGCTGCAGGCACATACCCCGGAAGTATGCCCGCGTGTCACGCGGGGGCTCGGTCACCGCCCGCTCGACCTCGTCGTCGCTGGTGAGCCGCTGGAGCCCCACGCGGGAGGCCAGCCCCCGCTCCGGCCGCAGGTCGTGGTACTGCAGGTCCATGGCCGCCAGCCACGCGTCGTCCCAGCGGAGATCGTGCTTGGCCCGGTAGCCGTCGATGAGCCGGTACTTGGCCGCCCAGTCGACCTGCCCGACCACCGACGCCGGGTCGGTCTCGAGGCCCGTGAGCACCTGCTCCCACAGGCGTAGCACCTCGGGGCCGATCTCCGGCGGCCCGATGCATTCCAGGCCCTGCTCCTCCGCGTACTTCTTGGCGCGGTCGAGGTACTCCCACTGGATCTCGACCGCGGTCATCGTCGTGCCGTCGGCGAGGTCGAGGGGCTGCCGCAGGGACAGGTCGTGCGACACCCGCCGCAGTGCCGCCACCGGCGTCGCCAGCGTCAGGTCACGGTGCAGGAACTCGTCCTCGATCATCGACAGCACCAGCGCCGTGGTGCCCACCTTGAGGAACGTGGCGACCTCGCACAGGTTGGCGTCGCCGACGATGACGTGCAGCCGGCGGTAGCGCTGGGCGTCGGCGTGGGGCTCGTCCCGGGTGTTGACGATGGGCCGCTTGAGCGTGGTCTCGAGGCCCACCTCCTCCTCGAAGAAGTCGGCCCGCTGGGTGAGCTGGAACGGCACGTCGTCGGACGTCAGGCCGGCGACCTCGGTGCCCACCTTGCCGGCGCCGGTGAACACCTGGCGGCTGATGAAGTGGGGCATCACGTGCGTGACGATGCGCGAGAACGGGACCTGGCGGTCCATGAGGTAGTTCTCGTGGCAGCCGTAGGAGTTGCCCTTGCGGTCGGAGTTGTTCTTGTAGACGACGATCTCCTGCTCATCCGGGAGCAACTCGCGCGCCGCCCGCATCGACCGCTGCAGGATCGCCTCGGCCGCCTTGTCGTAGACGACCACGGAACGGGGGTCGGCGCACTCGGGCGTCGAGAGCTCGGGGTGGGCGTGATCGACGTAGTAGCGAGCGCCGTTGGTGAGGACGGCGTTGACCAGGTGGGTCTCGACCTCGGGCGCCAGTGAACCCTCGGCGGTGAACCCGCGGGCGTCGATGTCGGGGTGCTCGTCCTCGAAGTCCCACCCGACCTTGGGGCTGTCGCGGGGACCGGCCCCCGCCCTGGCCAGCTCGTGGACATAGGCGTTGATCAGGACCGATGACGCTGCGATCGGGTTGGACTCCCCCGCCCCGCGCACGATGATGCCGAACTCCGTCTCGACACCGACGATCTTGCGGAGGGCCACGTCTGGGACGTTACCCGCCCGTCGGCGCGGAGCGAATGGCCCCCTTGTCGCCTCGCTCGCCGCAGCCGGTCGCCGCGGCGCCCGAACTCAACAGCCGCCGGCGTGGACCTCGGTGAGCACGACGCCGTCGCCGCGCAGCTCGGCGGTCACGCAGCGGGCCTGGATGCCCCACCGGGTCTCGACCGCTACGACGACGGGATGGTCCTCGTCGCGGCGGGCCGAGCCGACGACCCCGCCCGGCAGGTCCCGGACCGCCTCGACCGCCCGGGACTCGATCGACCCCCGGGACCCCGGGTAGTCGGCAAGGGTCTCGTCCGAGACGGCCACGAGGTCGTGCCGGAGCGCCCGTTGAATGTCCTCGGCACGGTCGTCGACGGCGTTGTTCATGGCCACGTTGGCGAGCGTCCCACCCACGACGAGGACGCCCCCCACGATGACGATGATGACGAGGCGGCCTTCCTTGGTCTCGGTGAGACCCAGCGGTCCTCCGCCTACAGGTACTGCCCGGTGGCGACCCGCTCGATGCTGCGGCCACCGGTAGCGCCGCCGTCGTCGCGGTTGACGATCGTGCGCACGTAGACGATGCGTTCGCCCTTCTTCCCGGAGATCTTGGCCCAGTCGTCGGGGTTGGTGGTGTTGGGCAGGTCCTCGTGCTCCTTGTACTCCTGGTGGATCGACTCCACCAGGTCACCGAGCCGGATGCCCTTGCCGCCGTCGGCCAGGTGCCGCTTGATCGCCAGCTTCTTGGCGCGCCGGACGATGTTCTCGATCATGGCTCCGGACGCGAAGTCCTTGAAGTACATGATCTCCTTGTCACCGTTCTGGTACGTGACCTCGAGGAACTCGTTCTCGCTGTCCGAGCGGTACATCTCGTCGACGGTGCGCTCGATCATCGCCTGGACGCACTTGGAGGGGTCGCCGCCGCCGAGCTCCTGGACGGCGTCGCGGTCCAGCGGCAGATCGGCAGTGAGGTAGCGAGCGAAGATCTGGGCCGCGGCGACCTCGTTGGGCCGCTCGATCTTGATCTTCACGTCCAGCCGGCCGGGGCGCAGGATCGCGGGGTCGATCAGGTCCTCGCGGTTGGAGGCGCCGATGACGATGACGTTGCGCAGCGACTCCACGCCATCGATCTCGGCCAGCAGCTGGGGGACGATCGTCGACTCGACGTCCGAGCTGATGCCCGACCCACGCGTCCGGAACATCGAGTCCATCTCGTCGAAGAACACGATGACCGGCCAGCCCTCCTCGGACTTCTCCCGGGCCCGCTGGAACACCAGGCGGATCTGGCGCTCGGTCTCGCCCACGTACTTGTTGAGCAACTCTGGACCCTTGATGTTGAGGAAGTAGCTCTTGGCCTTGGCGTCGACCGACTGGCTGCCGACCTTCTTGGCGAGGCTGTTCGCCACGGCCTTGGCGATGAGGGTCTTGCCGCACCCCGGCGGGCCGTACAGCAGGATGCCCTTGGGGGCCGGGAGCCTGTGCTCCGCGAACAGCTCCTGGTGCAGGAACGGCAGCTCGACCGCATCCGCGATCTGCTCGATCTGATCGTCGAGTCCGCCGATGTCGTCGTAGGAGATGTCGGGCACCTCCTCGAGCACCAGTTCCTCGACCTCCGGTCGCGGGAGCTTCTCCAGCAGGAGGCCCGAGCGCGGGTCCATGAGCACCGAGTCGCCGGCACGGATGCGGTCGACCTTGAGTCCCTCGGACAGGTCGGCGACCCGCTCCTCCTCGGCACGGCCCACGATGATCGCCCGGGTGCCGCCTTCGAGCAGCTCCTTGACCGTCACCACCTCGCCCGTGGTCTCGGGCGTGCGGGCCATGACGACGTTCAGCGATTCGTTGAGCACCACCTCGCCGCCGCGTACGAGGTCGTCCTCGTCGAGGGCGGGGTGGACTGCGACCCGCATCTTGCGGCCGCCGGAGAACACGTCGACGGTGCCGTCGTCGTTGCGCGACAGGAGGGTCCCGTATGCGGACGGGGGCTGCGTGAGCTTGTCGACCTCTTCGCGCAGCGCGGCGATGTGCTCGCGCGCCTCGCGCAGGGTGTAGGTGAGCTTCTCGTTCTGGGCCACGGCCTGGGCGAGCTGGCCCTTGGTCTCGAGCAGCCGTTCCTCGAGCGTGCGGACCCGCTTGGGGGCATCCTGCAGCCGCCGCCGTAACGCGAGCACCTCTTCCTCGAGGGCGCGGATCTCGTCGTGCTGCCCGGCCACGTCTGCATCCGCTGCGGACCGGCGGCGTGGGTCGCGTTGTTCGTCGACGGTGACCACCTCCTCGATCGGTCCCTGGCTCGGACCCTACACCGGCCTCCGTCGAACCTGGCACGCCCGGACGCGCGTGCGCACTAACATTTCCCGCCTGAAACAGCATTTCTTCTGAAATTGCCGTGTTAATCGCCGGGTTCGCTAGTCTGGTCGCGACTGAGGTACATCCCGCGGCTGGGAGGCCAGCTAACGCACCTCGGCCAGTCTCCGCATCGAGCCAGGAGTGGGTCACAGGTATGAAGGTCTGGATCGACCAGGATCTCTGCACTGGCGACGGCCTCTGCGAGGAGATCGCCCCCGACGTGTTCACCCTGCTGGACGACGGCTTGGCCTACGTGAAGGAAAGCGACAAGGTCTTCTCCGACCCCGGCGGCGCCGAAGGCCTCGCCAACGTGCCCGCCGGACAGGAAGAGGCGGTCATCGAGGCCGCCGAAGAGTGCCCCGGCGAGTGCATCTTCATCGAGGTCGAGTAGCCGGTAGCCGCCTCACTAGACGAGGCAATCACCGGTGTCCCGTTCCTCGCTGAGGTCACCCGACAGGACGGCGGTCACCTCGTCGACGTCCAGGGCGTAGGCGACGCTGGGGCGGTCGGGAGCGATGGCGAACGCCACCCCGACCACCTGACCTCGAGGGTCGACCAGCGCGCCCCCGGAGTCGCCTGGCGCAAGGTCGGAGGCTAGGACCAGCACCTGACGCTCGCTCCGGCGCGAGTCGTAGATGTCGGTGCCGACCGCGGTGATCTGCTCGCCCACCTGGAACGGGCTGATCTCTAGGGGACCACCGCCGGGGTGGCCGAAGACCCCACCCGACGTGCCGACCGCAGCCCCCTCGAGCGGCAATGCGGGTCGATCGGCCCCCGAGGTGCGCAGGACGGCCAGGTCCCGGACCGGATCGAACGCCACCACGGTGCCGTCCATCCGGCTGCCGTCCGACAGCACCACGTCAGAGTCGTCCTCGCCGGCGACCACGTGGGCGTTGGTCACCACCACGTCGTCGGCCACGAAGAAGCCGCTCCCCTCCTGGATCCGGCTGCAAGCCTCGCCCTCGATCTTCACGGTCGAGGCGGCCACGGTGGTGGCGAGGGCGTCGGAGAGCCCACTAGCGCCCGGCACCACGCCGGGGTCCGGCGCCGGCCTGAGGGCATCGAAGACCCGGGGGAAGGGGTTGTCGCCCACGAGGCGCCGCAGGGCCTGGAGCGTGTCCGGCGCGTCCGGAAAGCGGGCGTTGACCTCACGGGCGATCACCGAGCCGCGGGCCTGCTCGGACACCACCCCCTGCACATCGGCCAACGTGGGCAGCAGGAGCCATAGCCCCACCAGCAGCCCCGCGATGCCCAGCAGCGCCCCCACGACCTGGTCGATCCGGCGCACCGGCCCATTCGGCAGGGCGACGTTGAGCCGGGTGCCCAGCACCAGGCCTAGGGCTTGACCGAGGAGCGCGGTGCCCGCCAGGGCCGCGATCGCGACCAGCGCGACCGTCACGTCGCTGGCGCCTCGCAGATGGCGCAGCAGCGACGGCAGTATCAGCGCACCGACCGTGACGCCCAGGGCCAGGCCCGCCCACGAGGTGGCCCGGGCGACGAAACCAAGCCGGTAGCCGGCCACGGCCGCGCTGATGGCGACGATGACCAGCAGGACATCCAGCACGTTCACCTCATCCTTCCCCAGCCGACCCGGTCACCCGCGAGCCTCGATGGCCTTGCCGGCCACCGTTGGCAAATGATGCTCGCACAGTCGGGCACGAGGGTTCGGCGTGACGTCAGCTCAGGAGGCGGGCGCTGGTCAGGAAGCCCGTGTGGGCGACCATGCGATGGTCCGGCCGTACCGACTGGCCCTCGATGTGCCAGCCGCGGTTGAGGACCTCGATCGTGTCCACCATGCCGAAGCCGTTGCCCAGCAGCTCGTTGCGGAGCTGGATCACTTGGGTTATCTGCGGGGTGTACGCCACCAGCACGCCGCCCCGGTGCATGGCGCGGGCCGCGTGCTTGGCGACGCGCCAGGGCTCGGGCAGGTCGAGCACGACCCGGTCGAGGTCTGCCTCGTCCACGCCCTCGTACGCATCGCGGATCTCGACCCGGTAGTTCGCCAGCGCATCCTCCCCCAGGAAGGTCGTGAGGTTGCGCTGGGCCCGGCGGGCGAAGTCCTCCCGCACCTCATAACCGGTCACCACCGCGCCGGCCCGGACCAGCGTCATCGACAGCGCCCCGGACCCCACCCCCGACTCGAGCACGCGGGCGCCGGGGAAGATGTCCGCGAGCATGAGGATCGGGCCCAGGTCCTTGGGGTAGATCACCTGGGCACCGCGGGGCATCTTGAGCACGAAGTCGGCCAGGGTCGGCCGGATAGCGAGGAACGGCGACCCGTGAGAGGACCGCAACGTGGCGCCCTCCGCCGCCCCGATGACGTTGTCGTGGGCGATCACGCCGGCGTGGGTGTGGAACTCTCCCCCGCTGGCCAGCGTCACGAGGTACCGGCGCTTCTTGGCGTCGACCAGCAGCACCTCGTCGCCGTCGGCGAACGGTCGGCTCACGAGCTGGCCTTCGTCCGGGACCGCCGGCGTCTGGATCCGCCGCGGCGGGGGCGGACGAGCTCGACCGGCACCGGTTCGTGGCCGGCGACCTGGTCGATGAGGCGGCAGAAGGCGCACACGTCACCGGTGGTCGGGGATCCGCAGCGGGCGCAGGCCCGGAGCTCGTCGTCGGCGCCGTCGGCCTCCGGAGCGAAGCGGTCGGCGGCGCGCGCCAGGAACCCGAAGTAGAAGGCCTGCTTGGCGCCGGGGGATGCCGCCTCGACGGTGTTGAGCGCCTCCTTGTAGCGGAGGTGGCGATTGCCCTCGGCCATCGGGCACTCCTCGACGACGTAGTCGATGCCGCGGAGGACGCAATAGGCGGCGGTCTCTCGTTCGGCGAGCCGGACCAGCGGCTTGACCTTGCGCGGAAAGACGCGCCTTCCGGCCCCTGCGCCCCTTGGACCGATCCGCTCGGCGAGCGCGGGCCGCTGGCGCCCCAGGTACTCGGTGTGCCAGTGGAGCACGTTGCCGAAGAGGACGGCCGCCTCGTCGTCGAGGTTGTGGCCCGTGGCGACGACGTCGTAGCCGCCGTCGAGGGCCGCCCTGTCGATCAGGTGGCGCTTCGACAGTCCGCACGACGAGCACGGCACCCGCCTGGTGATCGCAGCCGCCGTGGGGATGTCGTAGTCGTACTCGCCGCGCAGGTCGATGCGGCCCAGCGTGAGGTCGCGGTGCTCGGCGAACGCCACTGCGGCCTCGGTGCTGGCGGTGCTGTAGTCGCCGATGCCGAGCCCGATCGTCATGCCCTCGGCGTGGTAGCCGAGCTCGAGCAGGAGGTCCCACAGCGCGAGGCTGTCCTTCCCGCCCGAGACGGCCACCAGGACGCGCTCCCCCGGCTCGATCATGTTGTACTCGTCGATCGCCCGGACCACCTGGTCGCGACAGAACTTGAGGAAGTGGTCGGGGCAGAAGTTGGCGTTGTGGCGACGCAGGTCGATGACCGCCGGTCCACGGCACACGGCGCACTTCATGGCACGCTCCTTGTCACCTGGCGCCACCTGAGATCACGGGGCGGATCTCGATCACGTCGTCGTCGGCCAGCAGCGCGTCGCCCGGCACCAGCGTGTCGCCCCGCACGACGAGGACCGACTCGCGGTTGAGGTCGAGCTGGCGCAGGAGCTTCCCGACGCTGAGCGGGCCTTCGACCTGGAGCTCGCGCCGCGGGTTGCGGAGCAGGACGCGCATGACGCGTCCATTGTGGCGCCGACGGTCAGCGGCGACGAACGCTCTTGTCCCCGTAGGTCTCGGTCAGGTGGCTGATCTCGATGGTGTTGCCGGGCTGGAGCTCACCCCGGTAGACGACGGCCGGCTCGCTGCCGACGGCGTGTCGCACCCGCCGGGTGACCCACACCGCCACGAACACCCAGAACCAGCCACGTGAGCCGCCGCTGATGCCACGTCTCCTGCCCGTCTCCTGCAGGTATCGGAGGCCACCGTCGATCCGGCTCACGGGCCGGGTGGAACGTGTCATCAGACGCGGCGGATCTCGACGACCGTCCTGCGCTGCTTGCCACCGCGCCGGCCGAGCATGAACACCAGCAACAGCAGGAGGAACACTGCGATCCCACCGCCGGTGATGAGCGTGGCCCGTGCCGATGAGACCTGCTCGCGGGCCCCACCCTCGAGCTCGCGGAACTTCGCCTCGAGATCGTCCCGGGTGATGGGATCGGTGTGTGTGGCGCTCACTGCCATCTGCCTACCTCTTCGCCTTGGTGATGCGGGTGACGGCAAGCGCGACCAACCCGGCCGCCACCACCAGCACGATGAAGTACGGGAGCCACGACAGGCTGCCGTGGAACGTGCTGCCGGTCTGCGTCTGCAACGCCCGCAACCCCGACAGCATCAGCAGCACCGCGCCGAACCCGATCAGAATTGCGCCGGGGACGCCGAAGGTCAGGTAACGCCCCACGCCCTTGAGGGGATCGATGGTCTCCTGCTTGGCGTAGTCCCGGGTGAGGGCCCACAGTTCGTTCGTGATCTCGGGGATCGATTTCGACTGCGGCTCCGGCACCTTGGCCTGCTCCTCGTCGCTGGGGATGCCTGGTTGTACCACGCCGGTACACGCGGTCCCTGACATTCGGTACCCCGAGTCGGGTGGGCGCTATCCGGCGGCGAGGCGCGCCTGGAGCAGATCGATCTGATCGATCAGCAGCGCGCGCGCAGCAGTCGCCAGCGCGCCGGCACGGTGGGCGCAGCCAGCAGGGCCTGGCGATCGGCCGGGCCCAGGGGCGCCACCACCGCCGCCTGGTAGCCGGCGGCCACCGGATCGTCCGCCAACTCGAGGTCGAGTGGCGGTGCCGGCTCGCCCATCTCGCGCCGCAGCGCGGCCGTCCGCCGCAGCAGGATCGTGACCTCCTCCCGATGGTCGCCGGTTCCCTCGGCGGCCTCGGCCGCCTCCCGGAGCTGTTCGGCCCACTCGTGGATCTCTGCCCGGGGGTACGGGTCGTCGGGGAGCCAGCGGTCGACGCGGATGCGATGGATGCCGACCACGCCGAGGATCCAGCGGCCGTCGGGCAGTTCCTCGGCGCGCACGATGCGGGCCAACGTGCCGACATCGGTGCGGACGTCGCCCCCGCCGACCTCTGATCCCCGCTCGATGAGCACGACGCCGAACGTGCTGTCGTGGTGCGTGCGGGAGTCGCTCACCATGCGCCGGTAGCGGGGCTCGAACACGTGAAGGGGTAGGACCATCCCCGGCACGAGCACGGTGCCCAGGGGGAACATCGGGGCCACCGAAGGTGCTTCCCGCTCTTGGCCTACGGCCGGGCCGCTCGGGCCTCGCTCGCTCATTGCCCTCCGGGGGGCTCGCTCAAGGCACCGCCACCCTAGCCAATCGAACTGTTGTTCGTATATGGTGGGGCGTCCATGGTCGCCCGTTGCGCCTCCATCGGTTGCCTCGTGGTCCCCCGCTTCCCCCTGGCCTGCGAGCTCGCCGATCGCCCCGAGCTGTGGGGTCGCCCGGTCGCGGTGGCCCACCCCGATGCCCCGGTGGTGTGGTCGGCGTCCCCGGCGGCGGTGGCCGAGGGGGTGATGGAGGGCCAGCGCCTGTCCGAGGCGATGGGCCGCTGTCCCCCGCTGGTGGTGTTCGACGCCCGGCCGGCGCGGTACGAGGCCAGGGATGCCGCCATCCTCGACGCGCTCGAACGGGTGGTGCCGGGGGTCGAACCCGCAGGCCTGGGGACGGCCTACGTCGAGCTCGCGAGCGTGGCCCGCTGCTACCGCTCGCCGGCGGCGTTGCACGCCGCACTCCTGGGATGCGCGCCGAGCGAGCTGCGACCCCGGCTGGGGGTGGGGCCCACAAAGTTCGTGGCCGGGTTGGCGGCGTTGCAGGCCGCCGTGCAGGGCCAACCCCGGAACGCCGCCCCGAACGTCAGGGTGGTCGACCAGGCCGGGGTGGCCGCCTTCGTCACGCCGGTGCCGGTGGCGGCGCTGCCGGTGGAGGCGGAGATGATCCGCCGGTTGCGGCTGGTCGGCATCACCACGGTGGCCCAGCTGGCGGCCATGCCCAGGCACGCGTTGGTGGCCCAGTTCGGCGCTCAGGGCAAGCGCCTCGTGGCGCTGCTCGACGGTGCCGCCGAGCCGGTGCGCCCCCGCCCCCGCGAGGAGCGTGTGCGGGAGCGGTTGGCGTTTCCCGAGCCGCTCACCAGCAGGGAGTCGGTGCTGGCCGCCGCCCGCCATGTGCTCCGCCGGGTGCTGCGCCACCCGCGTCAGCGGGGACGGGTGGCGCGCCTGCTCGTGGTGCGGGCCGAGACGGAGCAGGGCAAGCGTTGGGAGTCCAAGGTGACGCTGCGCCATGCCCGGTGCGACCACGACGGCCTGTGGGTGACGCTGGCCCCGGCGCTCGAACGGGCATCGCTGCCGGGTCCGGTGAGCGAGCTGTCGATCGAGCTGCGGGGGCTGCGGCCGTCACGGGGTTGGCAGGGCGAGCTGTTGCCGACCCGGAATGCCTCGACGGAGCGGCGGGAGCGCATCGAAGAGGGCATGCGCCAGCTGCAGGCCCGCTACGGGCGGAGCCTGGTGGGGCGGTTGGTCCCCGTGGAGCCGTGGAGCCGGATCCCCGAACGCCGGTGGGCGCTGGTGGAGCTGGAATGACGCCTCGACCGCTGAACGCCCCGGTGTGCATTCCCGTCCAGGTCGATCCCGCGGGCGAACCCCGGGCGATCGGGCTGCCGGGCCCGCGGGATCGCCGGCGGCCCATCCCGGTGACGCGGGTGGCGGAGCGCTGGCGCATCGACGAGGGCTGGTGGGGGCCCAATCCGCTGTCCCGGCTGTACTACCGGCTGGTGCTGGCCGATGGGCGCCTCGTCACCGTCTACCGCGACCTGGACGACGGGACGTGGTGGGCGCAGCGCTCATGACGATCACGGGGCTGGAGGATGCCCCGTATGCCGAGCTGCACCTCCACACCTGCTACTCGCTGCTGGAGGGCGCCTCCTCCCCCAAGGAGCTGATCGCCCGGGCCGCCGGCCACGGCTACGACGCCCTGGCGATCACCGATCGCAACAACCTCTACGGCGCCATGGTGTTCGCCCGGGCGTGCCGGGACGCCGGCATCCGCTCCATCATCGGCGTCGAGCTCACCGTGGCAGCCGACCCCGATGCCGACGCCGACCCCGACGACGTCACCCCCGGTTCCCGCCACGACCTCACTCTGCTGGCCGAGAACCGCCAGGGATACGCCAACCTGTGCCGGCTGGTGAGCCTGGCCAACGGCTGGGGCCTGGTCGAGCAGGCGGATCGGGAACGGCGTCGGCGTGATCCCTGCGCCGCCCTCCATCAGCTGCGGGAGCACACCGCCGGGCTCGTCTGCCTCACCGGCGGTCGCCGTGGGGAGCTGGCCCGGCGGGTGGCCGCCGGCGATCGAGCGGGGGCGAGGGACGTGCTGCGCCGCTGGGTCGACTGGTTCGGGCCGGGAAACGTGTGGGTCGAGCTGCACGACAACCTGGTCCAGGGCGACGAGCCCCGCATCCGGGCGCAGGTGACGCTGGCCCGCGAGTTGGGTGTGGGGGTCGTCGCCACCGGGGACGTCCACTACCACGACCCGGAGCGGCACCGGCTCCACGACGCGCTCTGCGCCATCCGCCACCGCACCACGCTCGACGGCTGCCACACCCAACGCCGGCCCAACCGCGAGTTCTACCTGAGGAGCCCGGCCGAGCAGGCCGAGCGCTTCGCCGAGTGGCCCGAAGCCGTGGCCAACACCCTCCGCATCGCCGAGCGCTGCGCCTTCGACCTGACCGAGGACCTGGGCTACCGGCTCCCCACGCCCGACGTCCCCCAGGGACACACCCCCGATTCGTGGCTGGCTGAGCTCTGCCGCCGGGAGCTCGACGAGCGCTACAGCGGGGCGTCGCTCGACCCGGCACGCCGTCGCCTGGACGAGGAGCTGGGGCTCATCGCCCGGCACGGGATGGCCGGCTTCTTCCTCGTGTACCACCAGGTGCTGGAGCTGGCCAGGAAGGTGGCGGCGGAGGTGCGGGGCGACGCCCCCCGTGGGCGCCTGGGCATGCCGCCCGGGCGGGGCCGGGGCTCGAGCGTGAGCAGCATCGTGTGCTACCTGATCGGGCTCTCGCACATCGACCCGATCGAGAAGAACCTGTTCCTCGGGCGGTTCCTCAACGACACGATGTCGAGCCTCCCCGACATCGACCTGGACTTCCCTCGCGACATCCGCGACCGGTTGTTCCGGGAGGTCTACGAGCACTGGGGCAGCGACCACGCGGCGCTGGTCGCCACCTTCCCCCGCTACCGCATCCGCAGCGCGGTGCGCGACCTGGGCAAGGCGCTGGGCCTGCCAGCGGCGGAGATCGACCGGCTGGCCAAGCTGGCCGAGGGCTACGGCTCGGCCTCCAACGTCCGGGTCGAGATGGAGCGGGTCCCCGAGCTGCGCCCGCTCGCCGCGACCCCGGGCTGGGGGCATCTCATCGAGCTGGCCGGCCACCTGGCGAACTTCCCCCGTCACCTCTCCCAGCACGTCGGTGGGGTGGTCATCGCATCCGATCCGCTCATCGACTGCGTGCCCGTCCAGCCCGCCGCCTGGCCCGGTCGCTACGTCTGCCACTGGGACAAGGACGACATCGACGACGCCCGTATGGTGAAGATCGATTTCCTGGCCCTGGGCATGCTGTCGCTGGTCGAGGAGTGCCTCGACCTTTGCGCCATCCATCGGGGCACCGACATCAACCTGTCCCGCATCGACTTCGAGGACAAGCAGGTGTACGACCGCATCGGGCGGGGCGACACCGTGGGGGTGTTCCAGATCGAGTCGCGGGCACAGGCCGGCATCCTGCCCCGCACCAAGCCGCGGAACCTCGACGACCTGACCGCCCAGGTGGCGATCATCCGCCCCGGCCCCATCGTCGGCGGGGCGGTCCACAACTACGTCGAGGGCCGCTCCAACCCCGAGTCGCCCAACCTCGTCCCGCACGACTGTGTCCGGGACGTGCTGAGTGAGACCTTCGGCGTCGTGCTCTTCCAGGAGCAGGTGGTGCAGGTTGCCGTCGCCATGGGCAACTTCACCAGCGGCATGGCCGAGACGTTCCGGCGGGCCATGGGCCGCAAAGACTGGGGCGAGGAGATCGAGTGGTACCGCGACAAGTTCCTGGCGGGGGCCGAGGAGAACGGCGTGCCCCTCGACGTGGCCGAGCGCACCTTCGAGAGCCTGGCGGGTTTCGCCCAGTTCGGCTTCCCCAAGAGCCACGCCGCCGCCTTCGGGCTGCTGGCGTACCAGACCACCTGGCTCAAGGAGTACTACCCCGCCGAGTTCTTCTGCGCCCTGTTCAACAACTGGCCCATGGGCTTCTACCCGCCGCACGTGTTCACCAACGACGCCCGGCGGCGCGGCGTCGAGGTCCTGCGACCCGAGATCAACGCCAGCCGGGTGCCCTGCACCGTGGCCAGCACCGAGGGGCTGGGCGCGGTGCGGCTCGGGCTCATGTACGTCCGGGGGATGGGCGCGACCACCGCCGCGGCCGTCGTCGACGAACGCGACCGGCACGGGCCCTACCGGTCGCTGCGCGACTTCGCGCACCGCACCGGTCTGGCCGGGGAGGCCATCGAGAACGCCATCCGGGTCAGGGCCTTCGATGGCCTGGGCCTCCGGCGCCGGGAGCTGTTGTGGCAGCTCTGGTTGCTCGGCCTGGGCAGCGGGGCGCCCCAGCCCACGAAACGCACCGCCGGCCGGCCCCGCTACCGGCAGCTGCGGTTGGACCTGCCCACCGAGCAGGATCACGTGCCGCTGACAGAGGTGTCCCGCTTCCGGTCGATGGCCGACGACTACGAGGTGCTGGGGCTGTCGCCCGAAGCCCACCCCATGCAGTTCCTCCGCAACGGGCTGAGAGGCAGGGTCCGGTCCAGCCGCGAGCTGCTCGACGTCCCGCCGAAGCGCACGGTCGATACCGCGGGCCTGGTCGTCTGCCGGCAGCGGCCCGGCAGCGGCCAGGGGGCGGTGTTCCTCCTGCTCGAGGACGAGCACGGCCTGGTCAACGTCATGCTGGCCCCCCAGCTCTACGACCGCTGCCGCACCGAGGTGCGGGGCAGCCCGTTCCTGCGCATCAGGGGGGTGGTCGAGGATCGCGCCGGCGGCAACGTCGCCATGCTCAAGGCCCGCACGGTCACCCCGGTCAAACCCCCCGCCGCACTCCGCGCTCCTGACGGCAAGAGCTGGGGCTGACGCCCCCTCCCCCCCGGAACTTGCCGCAGTTGGCGATGCCATGGCAGCGCCAACTGCGGCAAGTTGCGTGCCTATTGGGGCGCCAACGCCCCCAGGTCGATGCCGCGGCCGTAGGTGATGAGGATGTCGCCCAGGCGGTCCATGTCCACGTCCCCGGGGTCGAGCGGGCCCGGGTCGGGCACATTGGCGACGTAGGCGAAGGTGACCCTCCCCCCGGCAAGCGGCTCGACATCCCCGGCCAGGGCGGTGACGTCGCGCAGCGAACCCGTCTTGGCACGCAGGCGCCCCGCCACCTGCGTGCCCCGCCAGCGCTCGGCCAGCGTGCCGGTCTCGCCGGCCACGGCCAGGCCATCCCGGAGCACGGGCCCCGCCTCGGGGAGGGTGAGCAGCTCTGTCAGGGTGCGGCACGTGAGCCGGCCCTGGTTCGACAGGCCGCTCCCGTCGACCAGTCCGACGCCGTCGACGGCGACGCCGGCGTCGGTGAGGAGCTGGGTCAGGGCCGCCTTCCCCGCCGCCGCCGATCCGTTCCCGGAGCTGGCCACGCCGATCTCCTTGAGCGCCGCCTCGGCCGTCTCGTTGTCGCTGTGGGTCAGCATCTCGGCCACGATCTGAGACACCGGCGGCGACGCCAGGGACGCCACCTCGGTGCCGCCGCCCGGGGCCCGGCCGGCGCGAGGAGCCCCCACCACCGCGACGCCCTTGGCCCGCAGCCGGTCGGTGACGACCCGGGCCGCGTCGGCCGCCGGGTCGGGGGCGGGCACCGTGGCCGCCCCCGACTGCGCCGGGGAGAACGCGGCGAACCCGTCGTTGACCATGAGTCCGCCGATCGGGCCGATCGCGTCCTGGCCGATGAACCGCTGCGGCCATGCCGGGTTGTAGCGCTCGCCGTCGTAGCGGCTCCCGTCGCCGACCACCGATCCGTCGATGCGGGTGACGCCCGCGGCGACGATGGCGTCGACCAGCCGGTCCACGTCGTGGACGACCCTGTCCCGTGGGTCGGGAGCGTCGCGGCTCCACGCCGGCGTGCCGAGCGCAGCGTCGCCACCACCCACGACGAACAGGTCGCCGGCCACCACCCCGCCGCGCGGAGGCGCAGCCGCCACGGCCCGGGTCTCGAGCCGGGCCTCGGGTCCTCGGGCGAGCAGCAACCCCGCGGCGGTCAGCAGCTTCTGGGTCGAGGCGCCCGCGACCGGCAGCGTCGGGTTGTGCTCGAAGAGCGCGTCGCCCTGGCTCTCCACGGCCAGGCAGGTGGCGGGCGGCGAGGCGTCCAGCCACACCTGCAGGTCGCCGGCCAGGTGGCGCTCGGCCACGGGGGCGGCGATGACCTCGGGCGTCCGGCGGGCCGACAGCACCGGCGTGGTGGCGGCCTCGGCGCCTATCGCGCTGGACGCCGGCTTGGCGTCGAGTGCTACCGCTGCGGCGCCGGCACCCATCGCGGCCAGCGCGAGGGCGCCGGGAAGGATCCATGGCCGCCAGCGGTCCCAGGGCGGTGACGCTCGCGCCGGTTCCGGCGCTTCCTGCCCGGCCCCCGATTCGGGATCGGGCTCCGACCCCGCGCCCGTATCCGTGGTGGGCGCAGGGTGCTCATGGTTCGCTCGCCGATCCTCGCTCACTGGCTCACCGGATCGGCAGGCCCCGGCGCTGCAGCCAGCGCGAGCGGCGCCACAGGTGATCGAGCGCGGCGACGGCCCGGTTGGCCGAGGCATAGCAGAGCCGCCCGCTGGCCCGGACGCCGGCCGGTGCGGCGTTGGAGGGCGACGTGATCGCGAGCTCGGTTGCGCTGAGGACGGGCTTGCCGGTGGCCTCGCTCACCGACGCCGCAGCCTCGGCGAAGCGCGCGTCCTGGCGCTCGTGATAGGCGACGATGCGCTCCAGGCCGTGGCCGGGCCAGAACGGCCCCTCCCGCATCAACTTGGCCTGGTTGGCCTGGATGCCCATCCCCAGGAAGATCACGGCGTCGACGTCGCGGTGTGATGCTGCCAGCTCCAGCACCCTGGGCACCGTGTCGCGGGTCTCGCCGCCGGCCATGTCGATGGGGTTGTTGTGACTCCAGCGGGGCGGCAGCTCGGCATCGATCGCCGACCGCAGGTCGTCGGGCAGGCCGATCAGCTCGAGGCCGGTCCGGGCGAGGGCGTCGGCGGTGACCACGCCCCACCCGCCGGCGGTGCTCACGACCACGACACGGTTGCCCCGCGGCAGCGGCTGGGTGGCGAACGTGGCGGCGATCTCATAGGCCTGCTCGATCGTGTCGGCCCGGGACACGCCGGCCTGGCGGCATGCGCCGTCGAACACCCGGTCGTCGCTCGCCAGCGCACCCGTGTGGCTGGCGGCCGCTCGCTGCCCGCCAGCGCTGGCCCCGCCCTTGACCAGCACGATCGGCAGGCGGGCGGCGATGCCCCGCAGCCGCTCGACGAATGCACGGCCGTCGCCCACGCTCTCGACGTAGGCCAGGGCGACGCGGGTCTCGGGATCGTCGGCGTAGTAGTCGAGGTAGTCCGGGACCGTGACGGCGGCGGCGTTGCCGGCCGACACGGCGCGGCTCACCCCGACCCCCGTGAGCTGGGCGTAGTTCTCGAACGAGCTCACGAAGTTGCCCGACTGGCTGGTGATGCCGATGTGACCGCGCGGCGGGTACGGCGCCACGATCTGGGCGCAGAGCTTGGCTGGCGGTGACACAACCCCCTGCCCGTTGGGCCCCGCCAGCAGCATGCCCAGCTCGTCCGCCAGGGCGACCAGCTCGGCCTCGGCCTGGCGCCCCTCGTCGGTCTGCGTCTCCCCGTAGCCGGCGGAGGCGATGAAGGCCGCCGTGATGCCCTTCTTGGCGCAGGCCCGCAGAAGGTCGGCGTTGGTGGACGCCGGCGTGCACACGAAGACCAGGTCGATCTCGCCGTCCGGGAGATCGTCGACCTCGGCCACGCTGCGGACACCCAGGACCTCGGCCCCGTCACGATTGGTGGCGAACACCTTGCCCTCGTACCCGCAGGCCAGGACGTTGTGGAGGCTGACGAAGCCGAACTTCCCCGGGTGCGTGGAGGCGCCGGCCACCAGCACGCCCCGGGGCTCGAACAGCGCCCGGAAGCGGCCGCTGTCGGGGCCTGTCCTACGGCCGGTGCCCGCCATCAGCGGACCTCCACCAGCGCGTCCACCGCCACCGGGCGCCCGTCGACGACGAGCAGCGGGTTGAGGTCGGCCGACGCCAGGTCGCCGCATTCGGTCGCCGCCCTCGACAACGCCAGCAACAGGTCGGCGACCGCGGTCCGGTCGACCGCCGGCTCGCCGCGGAACTCGCCCAGGAGGGCCTGGAGCGCCAGGTCGTCGATCATCTCCTCGGCATCGACCCGCTCGATGGGCACCAGCCGGAAGGCCACGTCGGCCACCGCCTCGGCCAGGATGCCACCGACGCCGAGCATGACCGTCATGCCGAACTGCGGGTCGTGGTGGAGCCCCGCGATCAGCTCGCGGGTCGCCCGCAGCATCGGCGCCACCAGCAGGTGGACATCGCCGTCGTCCGGCGTCGCCGCCGATAGCAGCGCGCCGGCGGCATCGCGCACCTGCTCTGCCGAGCCCAGGCCGAGCCGCACCAACCCGCGCTCGGTCTTGTGAGCGATGCCGGCTCCGCCCAGCTTGACGACGACGGGGTAGCCGACGTGGTCTGCGGCACCGACCGCTTCGTCGGCCGAGCCGACGACCCGTTCCGGGGGAAACGGCACCCCGAAGGCGCCCAGGAGCTCCTTCGATGCGGCCTCCGACAGGGTCGGCATGGCCGGTCAGGGTACCGACGGGCGGTTCCCCGCCCGAAGTCAGCCTTGGGCGAAGGGCTAGCCCAGCGGGCTCCGCGCCACGGCGGGCGGCTCCCTTCCGGCGAGCAACCAGGCGGCTGCGGCGGCAACGATCGGGAGGCCGATCGCGATCGTGAGCAGGTTGGCGAACGGCACCGGGCGCAGCGCCGACAGGTCGTCGGCGTAGCCGGCACTGAGTCCTGCATACGCGCCCGCAGTGCCCAGCAGGGCGCCGAGCAGGGCGAGCGCCCCGGCGGTCGCCCCGGTCACGGCGCGGCGCACACGCCTAGAAGCGCCGACGGCCGTGAGCGTCCGGAGGTCGCCGGCGGCCTCGGTGCGGACCAGGCCCACGGTCATGGCCAGGATGCCGAGCGCCAGCAGGACCCCCGCAGCCGTCGCCCCGGATCGTAGCCCCGACAACCCCGCCTGCTGCCTCCTGGTCTCAACCGTCAAACCCGCGTCGGCGGCCCGCTCCCGAACCTCGGCCAGCTGGTCGCTCGTCAGGGTTTCCCCGGTCTCGATCAGCCAGGCAGCCGGTACCGCTTCCCAGCCGTGCCGCGCCAGCGCCTCCACCGTGATGAACGAGCTCGGTGAGGACGTGTATGCCGGAACCTCGATCGGCTCGGGATCCCGCACCTGGATGGTGCGTGCGGCCGCCCCGACGAAGTACAGCGGACCCGCCTGGTGGGTGAGGACCTCGACGTCGGAGCCCACCGACGACGGGTCGACGCCGACCTGGCGCAGGGCCTCGGGCGTGGCGACGTAGAGCGACCCGGCCTTCCGGTACACGTCACCTACCGACCTGGACAGCGCTACCGGCGGTCGGACGATCTGACCACCGGTGGTCTCGACGGCGGCCGGGTCACTCGGCACGTCCAGGGCGACGACGTCCGGATCGTCGAGCGCCGTGGCGATCCGATCGACTGCGGACGTCAGCCCGGGCACATCGGCCGCCGCCCGTCCCGGAACGGAGACGGGGTTCCCCACCTCGTTGGACGGGTCGATCCAAAGCATCAGCTGCCGGTCGGACAGGTTGCCCTCGTCGGGCCGGTACTCCGCGGCGGCCGCGGCGATCACAATGGCCACCGCCAGCCCCACCCCGAGGCTGATGGCGGCCAGGGCCGCCCCTGCGCGTGCCTGGTACCGGGACAAGTCGCGCAGCGCCAGCCGGGCCGCGACCGGGAGGCGCGCCGCCACCGGCGCGACGGCCCCGATCGCCAGCGGGCAGAACAGGGCGACTCCGAGCGGGATCGCCAACGCCCCGAAGATGACCAGGCGGGGGTCCGCTTCGTCCTTGGTCGCATCGATCCCCGCGACCAGGCTGGCCACGCCGCCCGCGACGAGGAGGGTCGCCAGCACGATCGAACGACGGGTCCGCTGGGGCTCCGGCGGGCGACCCGACAGGGCGCGTGTGACCGCGACACGCGCCATCGTGCGCGCCGGCCACCAGGCCGCGGCGGTCGCGGCCAGGACGGCGAGGAGCATGGCGAGACCCGCCTGCGGCCACGGAACGTCGAACCGCCCAATCCGGTGCCCCGCGACCGCCTCCAGTCGGGGAGCGACCGCGATCCACAGCGCCAGGCCGGCGAGCGCACCTCCGACCGCCGCGATCACGCCGACTACCGCGCCGTTGGCCACCACCGCGAGGCGGAGTTGCTTTCGGGTTGCCCCCGTCGCCGCCAGCATCCCCAGCTGCCGCAGGCGGCGCTGGGCGACCACCGCGAACCCGGACGCCGCTATGAGGCAGACGAGCAGCAGGACCACGGCGGAAGCGGCCAGTGCGGCCGATGCGGCGGCGCCCTTCTCGGTGGCGCCACGCGTCTCGACGTGGCCCCTGGCGAGGTCACGCTGGGCCGGGAACTCCCGGATCCGCTCGTCGGTGGCGTTCACCAGGACCACCAGCGAGACCAGTTCGTCACGCGAAGCCGGCGGCAGAAGGGCGAACTCGTCGTCGAGGTCGTGGGGATTCTCGATGACGCCGACAACCGTCCACGCCGGGCCATCCAGGGCCAGCGTGTCACCGACATCGACCTGGGAGGACCGCGCCACGTCGTCGGTCACTGCCACCTCGCCGTGTCCCCGCGGGTAGCGGCCGTCCCGCAACCGCAACATCGATGCTCCCAGCTCACCTTCGGGGTCCTGAGCCCGGAGCTGGAGTGTCTCGGCCGACCCGGGCACCGGGACGCGGCGCTCGCCGATCACGTCGATGGATCCGAACCAGTCCCGCGCCGCCGCCACGTAGGTGTCGATCGCGTCTGGCGCCGCCCGGGAGACGTCGAACACCAGGCGGTGGTCGGCGTCGCCGAACACCGCGTCGCGGCGCGGCGCCATGTTGTAGGCGGTGGCGGTGCCCCCCACCGCGATCGCGACCGCGAGGCCGAGCAGGGCCAGCACCAGGGCCTGCTGGCGCCACTCGCGGCGGAACAACCGCAGAGCCCACCTGACCAGCGCCCGTCGGGCGGGCGCACCGCCGGCGAACGACAGGCTCACCGCGACCGACCGGGCGCGAGCAGGGACTCGGGACCCGCGAGCGGCGCGGTCTGGTCGACGACGCGCCCGTCGCGCAGGAACACGATGCGGTCGGCCCACGAGGCGAGCTGCGCCTCGTGGGTGACGACGACCCCCGCCACCCCGCGCTCGGCACGCGGCGCGCAGCAGTCGCATCACCGCCTCGCCGTTGACCGAGTCGAGCGCTCCCGTGGGCTCGTCGGCCAGCAGCAGGTAACGGTCCCCGACGATGGCGCGGGCGATGGCCACCCGCTGCCGCTCGCCACCGGACAGGTCGTCGGGGAACCGCTGGGCCTTGTCGGCGACGTCGAGCCGCTCCAGCGCCTCCATGGCCGCGCCGCGAGCTGCGCGGGCGGCGACGCCGTCGAGCTCGAGGGGGAGGGTCACGTTCTCGAGCGCCGTGAGCCCCACCAGCAGGTTGAAGTCCTGGAACACGTAGCCGATCGAGCGCCGCCGAAGGCGCGCTTTCTCGTCACGCGACATGGCGGAGAGCCGGGCGCCACCCACGCTCACCTCACCGGCGCTCGGTTCCTCGAGGCTCCCGGCGATCGTGAGCAGCGTGCTCTTGCCCGAGCCACTGGGGCCCATGACGGCCACCAGGGCACCGGGCTCGACGGACAGGTCCACGTCCACCAGGGCCCGCACCTCTGCCGCGCCCTCGCCGTAGACCTTGGACACGCCCTCCAGTTCGAGGACCGTCATTGCTTCCCGCTCTTGCTGCTTCGCAGCGGGCCGCTCGGGCCTCGCTCGCTCTCTCGTTGCTTCCCCGTCACCCTCGACGGACGCTCACTCATCGCCGCACCCCCATCCTCCTGCGCAGCCGCTCCGGCGCCGATCGTGACCGGGCGGTGGGCTCGGCGGCGGGCAGGTTGGGGAGCCGGCCGTCCACCGCGTCGAGCCAGCGGACCACCGCATCGAGGCGGAAGAGCTCGGCATCCACCACCAGGGCCAGGCCGATGTCGCCGTCGGTGGTCTCCGGCTTCAGCCTCGTGTACTGCTGCATCAGCTCGACCACGTGCCGGCGATGGGTCTGGACCAGCTCTCGGACATCGATGCCCGGCACCCGGAACGCGATGAGGACCTTGATGACGAGCTCGTCGCGTGGCGGCGACGTCATGTCCGGCGGCGTGCGCAGCCACTCGTCCAGCTCCACCTCTCCGGCCGCCGTGATGCGAAACCCCTTCTGGGGCCCGTCCTCGCCGGTGTCGTCGGACTCGATGAGCCCGTCACGCTCCAGCCGCTGGAGCGTCGTGTACACCTGACCGACGTTCAGCGGCCACACGTCGCCGGTGCCCGCCTCGAACTCCTGGCGCAGCTGGAGCCCGTACTTCGGCCCCTCGCTGAGGAGCGCCAGCAGCGCGTGCCGGATGCTCACGGGTCGTCCGATGAGAGTAGCATACTCAGTATATTACTCAATAAGGCTCGACCGGGCAAGCGCTGTAGCCGGGTGCCGGCGGGGAGTCGGATGCGCAGCGCGTCAGGGCTCGAGCGCGGCGCGGAAGAACTCGCGGACCGCTTCGATCCGGGCCTCGATGGCCTCTTCGGTCATCGGGTCCCTGCCCAGCAGGCTCTCCAGGAAGTGGACGTCGCTGAAGTAGTTGAGCACCGCCCCGTAGCCGCTGATCAACAGCTGCTCCGGATCGTGCTTGCGGAACCGTCCGGCGCCCATCTCGCGGTCGAAGTGGTTCACCGCCCGCTCGAACCAGGGCCTGACCGCGACGCCCAGGTCGAAGCCAGGGCGATCCCCGGCGGCCAAGGATTCGTGGCGGACGAGGCGGACGAAGTCGGGGTTCTGGGCGAACCAGCGCACGGCGGCGGTGAGCACCTGGTCGACGTAGTTCCAGCCCTCGCCGACCGGGCCGCGGACCGCCTCATCGATGCACTCGGCCCAGTCGGTCACGGCCCGCTCGCAGACGGCTCGGTAGATCGCTTCCTTGGAGGGGAAGTGGTGCAGCAGGCTGGCACGGCGGATGCCGACGCCCGCGGCGATGTCGTTCAGGGACGTACCGTCATAGCCGTTCTGGGCGAAGCAGTGCCTCGCCTCGACCAGGATCGCCTCCCGCGTCGAGCTGCTCTCGCCCTCGTTGGCCACGGGCTTGGAGGCTACCGGCCAGGGTGGGTGCTTCGTTGTCTACCGACCTGTCGGTAGATACCCTCCGGGCAATGCCCGCGCCCGCCCTCGCTGTGCTCGTCGGCATCGTCACAAGCCAGATCGCCAACTTCGCCACCACCGTCTACCTGCACCGGACGATCACCCACCGGGCAATCAGACTGTCGCCGGCCGTGGCGTTCGGCTTCCGGCTGATCATCTGGATCTCCGTGGGCATCAAGCCCCGGGAGTGGGCCGCCGTGCACCGGCGCCACCACGCGTTCACCGACGTCGAGGGCGATCCCCACTCCCCCGCCCTATTGGGCTGGGTGCGGGTCCAGCTGACCAACCCCGCGCTCTACCGCCGGGCTGCCCGGGACGACGTGACAGTGGCCCGCTACGCCCGCGACCTGCCACCCGATCGCTGGGACCGGCTGCTGTTCGACCGCGCCTGGCTCGGACTCGGCATCGGGGTCGCACTGCTGGTCCTCCTTCTCGGGCCCATCTGGGCGATCCTGGCCGCCGCCGTCCACGTCGTGCTCTACCTGTCGCTCAACGCCTCGGTCAACGCCGTCACCCACACCTTCGGCGCCCGGCCCTACGACAACCAGGCCACCAACCTCCAGTGGCTGGCGTGGCTCACCGGCGGCGAGGGGCTGCACAACAACCACCACGCCGCCCCCACCTCGGCCCGCCTGTCGTTCCGGCGCGGCGAGTACGACCCGGCGTGGCCGTTCATCTGGCTGCTCCGCCAGTTCGGGTGGGCACACGTGCGCCACGATCGTCCCCCGGTGCGCGAGCCCGCAAGCGCCCACTAGCGCGATCGTCCCCGGTGGGGCGGGCGCTGCGGGCCACCCCACTAGCTTCGGGGGCATGAACATTGTCGCTGCCCTGTTCGTCGAGTCCCTCGACCTGCGGGCGACGTTCGAGGGCGGGCCGACGCTGATCGACCTCACCGGCGTGCACTTCTCGGCGGTTCCCCCGTCGCCTCCGCCGGTCACCGTGGCGCCCCACCTGATCGTCCTCGTGTGGTGTCCGCCGAGCCAGGAAGAAGGAGCCGGCGTGCTCGAGGTCGTGTTCCGCCGCGACGGCGAGCAGGTGGCCCGCAATGTCCAGCCGTTCCAGGTGGACCCGGGCAAGTTCACCTACCGACTCGTGCGGGGCGAGGTCGACTTCGCCGACTACGGCACCGTCGAGGCGCAGTGCCGGATCGGAACCGGGCCGCTCACCGTCGTGCCCTACACGCTGGTGGCGGGGCCGGATCGGGCGCCCGCATGAGGATCGCGTGACGTTCGCCAGCGCACTGTCGGAGCACCCGGATCCCGCGGAGGCCACCGGCGAGGTCATCGGGGCGGTGCTGGAACAGCTCGGCACCGAACCCGACGTCGCGGCCGTGTTCGCGTCGCCCCAGCATCGGGATACGTTCGGCGACATGGCGGCGGCGATCGGTCGCATGCTCCGCCCCGGGGTGCTCGTGGGCACCACGGCGGTGGCCGTGCTGGGCGGGAGCCGCGAGGTGGAGGACGCACCGGCCATCGGCCTGTGGGCCGGTCGCCTAGCGGCCCGCCCGCGCCCGGTCCGCCTCCAGGCCACCCGCACCGCCTCGGGCATCGCGCTCCAGGGCCTGTCGGCCTCGACGTTCGAGCCGGGCGACGCGCTGCTGCTCCTGGCCGACCCCTTCTCGCTTCCGGTCGACGCCATCATCGACGCGCTGGCCGAGTTCGAGATGCCCGAGGCGAGCGACACGCTGTCGGTGCCCGTGATGGGCGGGATGGCGTCTGCGGCCAACATGCCCGGGGGCAACCGCTTGGTGCTGGACGACGAGGTGACGCAGTCGGGCGGCGTGGGCGTGATCCTGCCCGGCAGCCTGGCCACCCGCACCGTCGTCTCGCAGGGCTGCAGGCCCATCGGCGATCCCATGATCGTCACGCGGGGCTGAGGGCAACCTCGTGATGGAGATCGCCGGACGTCCCGCGCTCGACCGACTCGACGACCTGGTGCGGGCCGCCGACGCCGAGGAACGATCGCTCCTGGCCTCTGGGCTGCAGATCGGCATCGCCATCGACGAGCACCGGGCGACCTTCGAACGTGGCGACTTCCTGGTTCGCGGCGTCGTGGGCGCGGACCGGCTCCAGCGGGCGCTGGCCGTCGGCGATCGCGTCGAGGTGGGCACGACCGTGCAGTTCCAGGTGCGCGACGCCGTCGCCGCGGACGAGGACCTACGGGAGATGCTGGCCGATGCGACGGGCGACGCCGCCCTGGTCTTCACGTGCAACGGCCGGGGGCAACGCCTCTTCGGCGAGCCCGACCACGACGCCCGGGTGGTTCACGACACCCTGGGCTCGCCCGCCCTTGCGGGGATGTTCTGCGCCGGCGAGTTCGGTCCCATCGGCGGGCGCAGCTTCGTGCACGGATTCACTGCCAGCGTGCTCGTGTTCCGCGACCTGTGACCAGGGAAGAACTAGACGCGGAACACGACCGAACCGTCTGAGCGCCCCACTAGGGTGAAACGGAGATGACTGCCGACCCCGCCCTCGAGCAGCGTGCCATCAACGTCATCCGGGGCCTGGCCATGGACGCCCCCCAGGCCGCCAACAGCGGTCATCCCGGCACCGCCATGGCGTTGGCGCCCCTGGCCCACGTTCTGTGGACCCGCATCCTGCGCTACGACGCCGAGGCCCCCGCGTGGCCCGACCGCGACCGGTTCGTCCTTTCGGCGGGGCACGCGTCGATCCTGCTGTATTCGATGCTCCACCTCACGGGCTACGGACTGACGCTCGACGACCTCAGGGCCTTCCGCCAGTGGGGCTCGCAGACACCCGGCCACCCCGAGGTGCACCACACGGCGGGGGTCGAGCTCACCACCGGGCCGCTCGGGCAGGGTTTCGCCAACGCCGTGGGCTTCGGCATCGCCGAGCGCTGGCTGCGGTCGCGCTTCGGCACCGACCTCTGCAACCACCGGACCTACGTGATCTGCAGCGACGGCGACCTCATGGAGGGCGTCAGCCACGAGGCGGCCTCCCTGGCCGGACACCTCGAGCTGGGCCGCCTCATCTACGTCTACGACGACAACCACATCACCATCGACGGCGCCACCGAGCTCGCATACTCCGACGACGTGGCCCGCCGCTTCCAGAGCTACGGATGGCACGTCGAGTCCCTGGGCGAGGCCGCCAACGACACCGAGACGCTGGAGGCCGCCCTGCGTCGCGCCGCCGACGTCGACGACGCACCGTCGATGCTGATCCTGCGCAGCCACATCGGCTGGCCGTCGCCCACGTTCACCGACACGTCCCACGCCCACGGCAGCCCGCTCGGCGAGGAGGAGGTCGCCGCCACCAAGCGGATCCTCGACCTGCCCGCCGACCAGTCGTTCTGGGTGCCGGACGACGTGCTCGAGCTCTACCGGGCGGCCGGTCGCCGGGGACGCGACGAGCGGGAGGCATGGGAGAAGCGCTTGGCGGCCATGGATGGCGGCGAGCGCGAGGTCTACGAGGCCTGCCTCGGTCGGCGGGGCCTACCGGGCTGGGACGAGGCATTGCCGAGCTGGGAGCCGGGCGAGAGCGTCGCCACGCGCAAGGCCAGCGGTGCGTGCTTCCAGGCCGTGGCGGACCTGGTGCCCGGGCTCATCGGCGGGGGCGCGGACCTCACCGGCAACACCGGCACGGTTCTGAAGGACCACGGCGTGCAGACGTTCGAGGTGCCGGACGGCCGGCAGGTCTACTTCGGCGTGCGCGAGCACGGCATGGCCGGCGCGATGAACGGCATGGCCGCGCACGGCGGCGTCATCCCGGTCGGCGGGACGTTCTTCATCTTCAGCGACTACATGCGGCCGGCCCTCCGGCTGGCCGCAATGTCCGGGTACAAGGACATCTTCAGCTTCACCCACGACTCGGTGGGCCTGGGTGAGGACGGGCCCACGCACCAGCCCGTCGAGCAGCTGGCCTCGCTGCGCGCCATGCCGGGCATGCGCCTGATCCGCCCCGCGGACGCCAACGAGACCGTCGCCGCCTGGCGGATCGCCATCGCGTCTCCGGGGCCGACGGCGCTGGTCCTGACGCGTCAGAACATTCCCGTGCTCGAGGGCACCGCCGGCGCCCCCGTCGATCGCGGCGCCTACGTGCTGGTCGACCCGGACGGCGACGACGAGGCCGACCTGGTCCTCATCGGCACCGGCAGCGAAGTGGCGCTGTGCATCGAGGCGGCGACTCAGCTCGCCGCCGGACGGGGTGCGCACGCGGGTGGTGTCGATGCCGTCGTGGGACCTCTTCGCCGCCCAGCCCGATGCCTACCAGGACTCGGTCCTTCCGGCCGAGGTGCCCACGCTCGCGGTCGAGGCCGGAGCCAGCCTGGGCTGGGACCGGTGGGCCGACGACAGCGTCACCCTCGACCGCTTCGGGGCGTCGGCCCCGGGCGCGGTGGCGCTCCGGAACCTCGGTTTCAACCCCGAGAACGTGGCGGAGCGAGGGCGCCAGCTGATCCAAGAGCTGCAAGAGGACCTGGCGGCGGCCACCGACGGCGCCCCGACCACCCCTGGCAGCAGCGAGAGCGGAGAACAACGATGACTCGCCTTCAAGACCTCTACTACCAGCAGGGCCAGAGCCCGTGGCTCGACAACCTGCGGCGCGGCTGGATCACGGGCGGCGAGCTCGCCCGGTGGGTCGAGCGCGGCGTGCGCGGCATCACGTCCAACCCGACCATCTTCCAGAAGGCGATCTCGTCGTCCGAAGAGTACGACGCCCAGTTCCGCGAGCTCATGAAGGGTGGGCAGCCCGTCGATGCCGCCTACTGGACGATGGTGACCGACGACATCGAGCACGCCCTCCGCATCCTGCGACCCGTCCACGACGAGAGCGCCGGGGTCGACGGCTACGTCTCGGTCGAGGTGGCGCCCGAGCTGGCCCGCGACTGCGACGGGACGGTGGCCTCGGCGCGCGACCTGCACGATCGCATCGCCGAGCCGAACCTGTACGTCAAGGTGCCGGCCACCTCGGAGGGTGTCGACGCCATCCGCATCCTCATCGGCGAGGGCCGCAGCATCAACGTCACGCTCATCTTTGGGCTCGACCGCTACCACGAGGTGATGGAGGCCTACATCTCCGGGCTGGAGGCCTACGACGGCGACCTGTCACAGATCGCCAGCGTGGCCTCGTTCTTCGTCAGCCGGGTGGACACCGAGGTCGACCGTCGGCTCGACGCCATCGGCACCGACGCCGCGCTGGCACTCCGGGGGAAGGCTGCGGTCGCGCAGGCCCAGCTCGCCTATCAGCGGTTCGTCGAGACGTTCCGGGGCCCACGCTGGCAGGCGCTCGCCGATCGGGGGGCCAGGGTCCAACGACCGCTGTGGGCCTCGACGTCGACCAAGAACCCGGACTACTCGGACACGTTGTACGTCGACACGCTGATCGGGCCGGACACCGTCAACACGATGCCGGAGGCCACACTCGACGCCTTCGAGGAGCACGGCCGCCTGGCGCGGACCGTCGACGCCGACCCCGAAGGGGCCCAACGGACGCTGGACGCGATCGAGGCCGTGGGCGTGGACCTCGACGAGGTGAGCCACGTGCTCGAGGACCAGGGCGTGGCCACGTTCGCCAAGAGCTTCGACGAGCTGATCAGTGCGCTCGACGCCAAGGCGGAGACGGCACCCGGCGGTTCCGGCTAGGAATCAGGCAAGCAGCGACCGACGTCGCGGCATCGCGGGGGTCAACGTGCACGGTGAGCTGGTTGTGGTCGACGACGTGCCTGGCGAGTTCGCCGAGCGCGTCATCGAGGCGTTCCACGGCCGGCCGCACGACGGGTTCTCGTTCGTGGTTTCGGGAGGCGACCTGGCGCGCCGCTGCTACGAGGGCCTGGCCGACGACGCCGGGAACCAGATCGACTGGTGGAAGGTCGACGTCTACTGGGGCGACGAGCGGTGCGTGCCCCTGGACGACGAGAATTCCAACTACCGGCTGGTACGCGAGGCGCTCCTCGAGCGCGTGGGCGCCGTCAACGCCAACTACCCCATGCGCTGCGACCAGGGCCCCGACCCTTATCAGCTGCGTCTCGGCGAGCTCGGACGCCTCGACCTCGTGCACCTCGGCATGGGCCCCGACGGCCACACCGCGTCGCTCTTCCCCGGCTCGCGAGGGCTCGACGCCGACCCGGGACGACTGGTGGTGATGAACGACGACCCCAACGGCCACAACCGGTACCCCCGGATGACCCTCACCTTCGCCGGCATCGCCCGTGCGAGGCTGGTGCTGGTGACCGTGGCCGGGGAGGCCAAGCGCGAGGCGCTGGCGCGGGTCGCCGACGGCGATGAATCGCTGCCCGCCACCCGCGTCCGCGGTGACCACGTCCTGTGGATCGTGGACCCCGCGGCCGCCGGCGACCTCGCCTAGTGAGTCCACTAGGGCCAGCGGACCGCCCCGCACCGGCGACCGGCCGGGTTCATCCTTCCGGTGGGATGTGCAGGGGCCTTCCCGCGCCGTACCGTCTAGGCAGAGGCACGAGGAGGCGACATGGCAGCTCCCACCAAGCGGATCGAACTGTCCGACGAGGACCTGCAGCAGCTCATGGACCTGGTGAAGGGATCGGACAGCGTCGAGCTCAAGCTGACCGTGCCCGAGGAACACCACCGGTCGACCATCACGGCCCTCGGGATGGACGCGCTGCAGGCCCAGATCCGCCAGGTGTTCTTCTTCGACACGCCGGACCTGTCGCTCAACAAGCAAGGCATTGTGGTGCGGGCGCGCCGCGTCCAGGGGCGCGGCGACGACACGGTGGTCAAGCTTCGGCCCGTCGTCCCGCACGAGCTACCGGACAAGTTTCGGCAGGCGCCGGGGATGGTCGTCGAGGTCGACGCCATGCCCGGGGGCTGGGTGTGCTCGGCGTCGTTCAAGGGCTCCCTGGGCACAACCGACGTCACCAGGGTGGCCAGTGGGGACCGGTCGATCCGCAAGCTGTTCTCGAAGGAGCAACGGGCCTTCTACGAGGCGCACGTCACCGAGCCCGTCGCGCTCGACGACCTTGACGTCCTCGGGCCGATCTTCGTGCTCAAGCTCAACCTCCGCCCCGAGGGCTACAGCCGCAAGATGGTGGCCGAGGCGTGGCTGTACCCCGACGGGTCCCGCATCCTCGAGCTGTCGACCAAGTGCCCTCCTGCCGACATGCTGAACGTGGCCGTGCAGTCCCGGTTGTTCCTAAGCGACCAGGGGCTCGACCTGAGCGGCGAGCAACAGACCAAGACCCGCGCGGCACTGGACTTCTTCTCACAGCAGCTGAACGCACCGTCCAAGCGGCCGTCCAAGGCCCCCGCGAAAACGGGCTCCAAGCGACCCGCGAAGCGAGCGTCCAAGGCAGCCTCCAAAGCACCGTCCAAGGCCACCAAGAAGACGGCCTCCAAGGCGTCCGCGAAGCGAGCGTCCAAGGCCTCCAAAGCACCGTCCAAGGCCACCAAGAACGCCTGACACGCCGGCGTTGCGCCGGCGGCGACTGGGCATACTTGATGGCGTGCCGAGGCCGTCCTCGAGCTACCGAGAGCTTCCGCCGCCGCCGGCGCTGGTGCCCTACGTGTCTTGCCTGTGGGTCCAGACGATCGGTGCCGGGGACGGCGCATATGAGCAACCCGTTCTGCCCGATGGCTGCGCCGACATCGTCTCCACCCACGGCGGCCTGACGGTCGTGGGACCCGCGACGACGGCGGTCACCGAGAGCTTCGCACCGGGATCCGTCATCGTCGGCGTGCGTTTCCGGACCGGGGCGGCATCGCCGCTCCTCGGTGTCATCGCCAACGAGCTCCTCGACCGGGAGGTAGGTCTCGCCGACGTCTGGGGTCGGGCCGGCACCAGCCTGGTGGCGCGGTGCGGGGACGCGTCCGGCGACGCCGAAGGCGCCGAGCGTCTCCGGGCGGTCGTCGGCACCCTGCTCGATCGCCTTGCCGATGCGCCGGCCGTCGATCCGGTGGCGACCCGGGCTGCGTCGATGCTCGCCGCCCCCGCCGCCCCGCCCGTCCGGGACCTCGCCGGCCTGTTCGACCTGAGCGAGCGCCAGCTCAGGCGGCGCATCGAGGCCGCCGTCGGATATCCGCCCCGGACGCTGGCGCGCATCCTCCGATTCCAACGGTTCCTGGGCGCGGCTCGCTCGTCGGGGCCTTCGAGCCCCGACCTCGCACGCCTCGCCGCCGAGGCGGGCTACGCGGATCAGGCGCACCTCACCCGCGACAGCCGGCGGCTCGCCGGGCTCCCCCCGGGCGCCCTGCTGGACTGGGAGGCCCGGCGCACCGCACCCGCGGCATGACGGGGCCGCCCGTAGCCTGACGCTGTGGGGTCCTTGCATGCACTGGCCGAGGAGGTGCGCCGCAGTGTGCGCCGCCGGCTCCTGTTCGCCAACGTGACCGGTGGCGTCGCGGTCATCACGTTCGTGCTGCTGGCCTCGGGCGAGCAGCTGGCCCCCGACCTGCCACTGGCGCTGACACTGGGGGCGCCGTTCGTCCCGGCGACGCTGCTGGTCCTGCTGGCCTACCTCTGGGGGCATCGGGCGTTCAGCCGCGCCATCGCCTGGGCGTATGAGGAGCGCGAGCCGACGACGGCCGAGCGCTACGACCTGCTCCGCGAACCCTGGCGGCAGGCGCTGCGCCCGCTCGGCTTCTGGGTGATCGCCGCCGTTCTCTACGCCGTGCTCTCGGCGGTTTTCGGTGCCGACGCCCAGACCGTGCTCCGGGTGGTCGACGGCACGCTGATCGGCGGCGTGGTGACGTGCGCGATCGGCTATCTGATGATCGAACGGTCGTTCCGCCCGCTGTTCGCCCACGTCCTCGACGGCCTCCCCGCGCGCCGGCCGCGGACGCCGGGAGTGCGCCTGCGGCTCATGCTGGCATGGGCCGTCGGATCCGGGGTGCCGCTGCTAGCCATCGCCACGGTGTCGTTCGTGGACGGGACCGAGATCCCCTCGTACGCGCTGACCGCGCTGGCCTTGATGGGCATCCTCGCCGGGCTGCTCGCGACGATCTCGTCCGCCGGAACCGTCGCTGAGCCGCTCGACGCCCTGCGGGATGCGCTCGGGCGGGTGCGGGACGGCGACCTCGACGTCGGTCTCGCGGTGGACGACGGTGGCGAGGTGGGCGAGGTTCAGGCGGGCTTCAACGAGATGGTGGCGGGCCTGCGTGAGCGACGTGCCATCCAGGACCTGTTCGGCCGTCACGTGGGCGCGGAGGTCGCCCGCAGGGCGCTGGAGCGCGGCACGGGGCTCAGCGGCGAGCAGGCCGACGCCAGTGCCGTGTTCGTCGACCTCATCGGATCGACGGCGATGGCCGAGGTGCTGCCGCCCGGCGAGGTCGTGGAGACGCTCAACGACTTCTTCGACGTTGTGGTCCGGACGGTGGACGCCCAGGGCGGCTGGGTGAACAAGTTCGAGGGCGATGGCGCGCTGTGCATCTTCGGCGTACCGGGCACCCAGCCGGACCACGCCGACCGCGCCCTCCGGGCCGCCCGGCTGCTGGCGCTCGGCCTGCTGGGGCTGGCCGAACGTCACCCGGGCCTCGAAGCCGGGATCGGCGTGTCGTCGGGGCGCGTCGTGGCCGGCAACGTCGGCACCGAGGCGCGCTACGAGTACACGGTCATCGGCCCGGCGGTGAACGAGGCGGCCCGCCTCACCGACATCGCCAAGGGCCGCGCCGTGAAGGTGTTGGCGTCGGCCGAGAGCGTGCGGCGCGCCGGCGGCGAGACGTCGCACTGGCGCGGCGTCGGCACGGTCGCCCTGCGCGGTCGCGCGACACCGGCGGCGATATACGAACCGTTGCTCGAGCAGACCGACCGGACCCGAGCCGAGGCAACTGGTTCCACGGAACCGAGCCGGAGGTCATAGGTTCCGGCACCGGAACCTATGACCTCGCCCTCGAAAAGCTGGAACCCATTGCCTCCCGAGCGGGGTCGGGCGCGGGGTGAGTCCGTCGATCGCGGGAGCCGCCGATAGTGTGCCCGCGCATGAGCGACCTGCTCGACGTCCCTCCGAGTGAGCTCGCGGGCCGGGCCTGCGCCGTCCGTGACGCCGCCACCGGCACCCGGGTGACCTACTCCCCCAAGGTCTTCATCCCGCTCACGATGCTGTGCCGCGACCGCTGTGGGTACTGCACGTTCGCACAACCGCCCGCTCGCCTGGACAAGCCCTACCTCGACCCCGACGACGTGCTCGCCATCGCCCGGGCCGGCGCCCGGGCTGGCTGCCACGAGGCGCTGTTCACCCTCGGCGAGCGCCCCGAGGAGCGCTACGCCGCAGCCCGCGAGTGGCTCGCCGCGCGCGGCTACGACTCAACCGTCCACTACCTGGCCGAGGTGTGCCGCCTCGTCCTGGAAGAGACCGGGCTGCTGCCCCACGCCAACGCCGGCGCCCTCTACCCCGACGAGCTCGAGCGGCTGCGGCCAGTGGCGGCCAGCCAGGGGATGATGCTCGAGTCGCTGCGCCCCGACCTGGCTGCGCACCGCGGTTCGCCGGACAAGACCCCCGAGCGCCGCCTGGCGACGCTGGAGGCCGCGGGTCGACTGTCCATCCCCTTCACCACTGGCATCCTGGTCGGCATCGGCGAGACGCGCGAGGACCGGCTGGCGGCGTTGACCGCGATCGCCGAGGCCCACGGGCGCTGGGGCCACGTGCAGGAGGTCATCGTCCAGAACTTCCTGCCCAAGCCGGGCACGGCGATGCACCAGGCGCCTCCCTGCCCGCCCGCCGAGCACATCGACGCCATCGCGCTGGCGCGCCTGACGCTGCCCGCCGATGTCCACGTGCAGGCGCCCCCCAACCTGGCGGACGACTTCGGTGGGTTGCTCGACGCTGGGATCGACGACTGGGGTGGCGTCTCCCCCATCACCGCGGACCACGTCAACCCCGAGCGCCCGTGGCCTGCGCTCGATCGACTCCGGGCCGTTACGGAGGAGCGCGGCTTCGCGCTGGCGCCGCGGCTCACTGTCTACCCGCATGTCGTGGCCCAGCCAGACCGCTGGCTCGACCCGGCGCTGGCGTTCCCGGTCATGGACCGCGCGGACGCCGAGGGCCTGGGTCGGGACGATCCCGGTGCGGTCCTCCCCGAGCGGACGCTGGCCAACGCCAAGGCGGGCACCGGTGCCGACGTCGTCCTCACGGGCAGCCGCTCAACCGCCTGGTACTCCGGCGCCAATGCGACCCCGATGACGCTCGTCCCCGGCCCCACCGCCGTCACCCGACCGGTGCGGGGCCGGGTGGCCGAGGTCCTCGCCGGGGTGCGCGACGGGCAGTCCCCGGGCGAGGACGAGCTGACCGACCTGTTCGCCGCCCGGGGGCCCGAGGTGGTTGCCATCGCCGGGCTCGCCGACGAGCTGCGCCGTGAGGCCGTGGGTGACGTCGTCACCTACGTGCGGAACCGCAACATCAACTACACCAACGTGTGCACCTTCAAGTGCCGGTTCTGCGGCTTCTCCAAGGGACCGCTGTCGCTCAACCTGCGCGGCACGCCCTACCTGCTCACCCTCGACGACATCGCCGAGCGCTCCCGCGAGGCGTGGGAGCGGGGCGCCACCGAGGTCTGCCTCCAGGGCGGCATCCACCCAGACTTCGACGGCGACTACTACGTCGAGGTCGCCCGGGCTGTGAAGGCGGCGGTGCCCGACATCCACGTCCACGGCTTCACCGCCCTCGAGGTGACCGAGGGCGCTCGGCGGCTGGGTGAGCCCCTCGACGCGTACCTGCGCAGGCTGATGGACGCCGGGCTGCGGTCGTTGCCCGGCACCGCCGCCGAGATCCTCGACGACCCGGTCCGCCAGGTCCTGTGCCCCGACAAGATCACCACCGACGAGTGGCTGGAGTGCCATCGGGTGGCCCATTCGGTCGGGTTGCGCTCCAACGTGACGATCATGTTCGGGGCCGTCGAGTCGCCCCGGTCGTGGGCGCGCCACCTGCTCCGGACCCGGGCCCTCCAGGCCGAGACCGGTGGCTTCACCGAGTTCGTGGGACTGCCCTTCGTGCACATGGCGGCGCCGATCTACCTGCAGCGCAGGGCCCGCCGCGGTCCGACGTTCCGGGAGACCCTGCTCATGCACGCCGTGGCCCGCATCGCCTACCGGGGCCTGATCGACAACGTCCAGTTCTCCTGGGTGAAGCTGGGCGCCGTGGCCGGTGCCCAGCTGCTCCGGGCGGGATGCAACGACCTGGGGGGCACGCTCATGGACGAGAACATCTCCCGGGCCGCCGGCGCCAGCCACGGCCAGGAGATGACGCCCGAGGACTTCGCAGCCCTAGTCGAGCCCCTGGGGCGTACGCTCCGGGAACGCACGACGCTGTACACGCCGGTCGAGCGGGCCGCGGCGGCCTAGTCATCCCCCAGGCCTGGCGACATGGACCGAGCACTCGTACGCAAGCTCCTCGACGACGCCGGGGCGACACGCAACCGCGACGTGCTCGGCGACATCCTGCGGAACGCCTACGGCCTGGCGACGGACGATGCCGAGCGCCTGGACCTGAAGATCACCCGCGACTCGCTGCGAGAGATGCGCGAGGCCTTTCGCCTGTTCGCCCCCTACGAACGGGTTCGCAAGGTCACCGTCTTCGGCTCGGCGCGCACGCACCGCACGGACCCGCTCTACGAGCACGCACGGGAGCTGGCCCGCCGGCTCGCCGACACCGGCTGGATGGTCGTCACCGGTGCCGGCCCGGGCATCATGGCCGCTGCCACCGAGGGCGCGGGGCCCGAGCGCAGCCTGGGGGTCACGATCCGCCTCCCCTTCGAGGAGAGCCCCGACGGCCCGCTCGCCGGCTCCGACCGCGTGGTGGCGATGAAGTACTTCTTCACCCGCAAGTTGATGCTCATGAAGGAGTCGAGCGGCTTCGTGTGCCTGCCCGGCGGCTTCGGCACCCAGGACGAGACTTTCGAGCTGCTCACGCTGCAGCAGACGGGCAAGGCCACGCCCGCCCCGATCGTGCTGCTGGACGTGCCCGGCCTCACCTACTGGAAGGGCTGGCAGCGGTTCGTCGAGGACGAGCTGGTTGCCGCCGGCTGGGTCTCGCCGCGTGACACCAACCTGTTCGTGCTCACCGACGACATCGACGTCGCCGTCGACGCCATCCGGGGCTTCTGGCGCAACTACGAGTCGCTGC
Source organism: uncultured bacterium (assembly GCA_963756425.1). Taxonomy (GTDB): domain Bacteria; phylum Actinomycetota; class Acidimicrobiia; order Acidimicrobiales; family VFJN01; genus DASQUK01. The sequence goes on from CAVWNW010000011.1 coordinate 281,882, forward strand.
GCTGGGCCGGCGATCGATTGGTCATCCGCCTGCGGGCGGCGCCGACCGACGCGGAGCTCGCCGAGCTCAACGAGCGGTTCGCCGAGCTGTGCGTGGAGGGTGGCATCGAGCGCACGAACCCACTGCCCGCCGAGGTATCCGACAACGACCGCCTCGACATGCCCCGGCTGGTGATGCGCTTCGACGTCCGCAAGGCCGGCGACTTCCGCGACCTCATCCGGGCGCTGAACGAGCTCGACTCGGCGCCGCCCCTCGATGCGGACGGCTCAACCCCCTGAGCCCGGCACCGTGTCGGGCACCAGGTAGTCCTCCAGCAACGCGAAGCGCAGGCCGGCCTCGTCGGCCCGATCGGCCAGCGCCCGCAGCTCGGTCACGAACGACGACCGGAAGTGCATCAGCAGGATGTCGCCGGCCCGGAACTGGGGCAAGGTGCGGTAGCCGACGTCCGCGCCGTTGACGCTCACCTCCCAGAGCACGATGGCCTTCATCCCGCATGCGGCCGCCGCTCGCGTGGTGGCCTCGTTGTAGGCGCCGTACGGCGGTCGAAACAGCACGGGCCGTCGCCCGAACGCCCGCTCCAGCGTGTCGGCGTTGCCACAGATCTGGGCGCGCTGCCCCTCCTCGGGCAACGTGCGCAGGTCGGGGTGGGTACGGGTGTGCGACTCGACCAGGCTGTCGGGCAGGCCGCGGAAGAACTCCGGATCGGCCTGGACGGGGCCGTCGAGCAGGAACAGGCTGACGGGCACGCCCAGTTCCTCGAGGGCGGCCTTCACCTCGGGATTGCGGGTGTGCCCGTCGTCGATGGTCAGGAACACCACGGGGTCCGTGGTCTCGACGCGGGTGATCACCGGCGCCACGCCGGGGGTCGATGCCAGCGGCACCAGCGTCACCGGCGGCGGGACGGTCGTCGGGGCCGTGGACCGGGTCTCGGACGCCTCGGATGGCGCCGGTCGGTCGGACACGCGGCCGCCAACGGCATCGATGGTCAGCGCGGTGGCGACCAGGAGCACGGCGGCGCGCACGAGCGTGGACAGGCGCGCCCGTTCGGCGCGGCGCCGCGACTCTCCCACGCGTCCCCCCGACATGGCCGAAAGTGTGACGCCGCGGGATCGAAAGGACGCGGATACCCTCCGCGTCCCACGACGGGCATCGCCCGACCTGGGGGCGCCACCGGCCGCTCAGTCGGCGTCGTCGGGCTCCTGCAGCAGCGCGACAGCCTTCTCGACGGCGCGCCGCGCCCGCGTCAGGCGCCGCTCGTCGACCGGGAGCTCGACGCCACCGGCGTCGATCGACTCGCGCAGGCGCTCCATGGCCAGGTCGGCCAGTTCCTCGCTGATCGCCTCCAGGCGCTTGCGAATGTCGTCGAACTCACCGGGCACGGTTCCCCTCCTCCGGACGCGCAGCCGCTCAGCATGCCACCCGGTTGCTCGGGGTGTGCCAACGTGGCGGCGATGCCAAGTTTCCCGCAGGGCACACCCCCCGATCTCCACGAGTACGTCAGCTTCGACGCGCCCGACGAGCACCGCACGTGGGTGTTCGACGTCACGTTCCTCCTCAGCCCCTGGCGCTGCATCTACGGGCACGGTTGCCAGGGTGTGCTCACGGCGGCCGCGCCCGAGCTCGAGCAGGGCTGCTGCAGCTACGGCGCCCACTTCGTCGACGAAGACGACGCCAACTCCGTGCTCGAGGCGGCGGGCCGCCTCACCACCGACCAGTGGCAGCACGGCCGGCTGGCGGTCAGGCGCGGCGGGCCCATCCGGCGGACCGCCAAGGGAACCCTGGTCACGAGACTCGTCGACGGTGCCTGCATCTTCCTGAACCGGCCGGACTTCCCCGGTGGCGCCGGCTGCGCGCTCCACCGCGGGGCGCTCGAGGCCGGTGAGCGACCGATGGACTGGAAGCCGGACGTGTGCTGGCAACTCCCGTTGCGCCTATCGGAGAGCACGGACGATTCCGGGCAGGTCATATCGACGCTGCGGGAGTGGAAGCGGCGCGACTGGGGTGCCGGCGGCCGGGAGTTCCACTGGTGGTGCACCGAGGCGCCCGATGCCTTCATCGGCGCCACGCCGGTCTACGTCACGATGCGCGACGAGATCGTGGAGCTCGTGGGCACCTGGGCATACGACCGATTCGTCGAGCACGTCACGGCGCGGGCCAACGGCCGCCCGCCGGGAGAGCGCTACCTCCCCCACCCAGCTCTGCGCCGACGCTGAGCGCGCTACGCCCGCTCAGCCGTCGTCGTCGGCGTCGAACATGCACCAAGATGCATGCTCGTCGCCCGCCTCTGCCCCGCACTCGGGGCACGGCTCATCGTCCGCCGGATCGAAGATGGCGGTGAGATCGAGATCGTTGCTGCGCTTCAGCGCGCGCGCTTCCTCGAATCGGCGATGTCGACCCTTTTCACGGGCCAGCTCCCACGTGTTACTCGTTCGGCCCGAGAGTGTATCGCCGGCGGCACCGGCTAACTCTCCCAGCGCATTGATGCTCGGGGTGTCCCGATCCCTTTCCTACCACGTCCTAAGGGAATCGAGACGTCGCTCCGCTCCTTACCATCGTCAGCGTGGACGCACCCTGGTGGCAACGCGCCGTCTTCTATCAGATCTATCCCCGGTCGTTCGCCAGCGCCGGCCGGCGCCCGACCGGCGACCTCGCCGGTATCGAGCAGCACCTCGACCATCTCGACTGGCTCGGCGTAGACGCCGTGTGGCTATCGCCGTTCTATCCGTCACCGATGGCCGACTTCGGCTACGACGTCTCCGACCACTGTGACGTCGACCCGCTGTTTGGCGACCTCGACACGTTCGACCGCCTGTTGGGGGCGTGTCACGCGCGGGGCCTGAGGCTGCTGGTCGACCTGGTGCCCAACCATACATCCGACCAGCATGCGTGGTTCCGGGCCGCCCGCTCGAGCCGGAACGACCCGCAACGCGACTGGTACGTGTGGCGGGACGGGACGCCGGACACGCCACCCAACAACTGGGTGGCGGCGTTCACCGGCGGGCCGGCCTGGACCTGGGACCGGGCCACGGGCCAGTGGTACCTGCACCAGTTCCTGCCCGAGCAGCCGGACCTCAACTGGGCCAATCCCGAGGTGGTGGAGGCGGTCCACGGAGTCATGCGCTTCTGGCTCGACCGGGGCGTCGACGGCTTTCGGATCGACGTCGCCCACGGCTTGGGCAAGGACCCCGCCCTGCCGGACGACCCTCCCGAGAGCGCGGGCATGCCACACAGCGCCCTCAACGACACCGCGGAAACCCACGAGTTGCTGCGCGGTATGCGCAAGGTGGTCGACGCCTACCCCGGCGACCGGCTGATCCTGGGCGAGGTCTTCCTGCTGTCCACGGAGCGGGTGGCCACCTACTACGGCAACGGCGACGAACTGCACCTGTCGTTCAACTTCCCACCCCTGTTCGCTCCCTGGGACGCGGGCCGCTGGCGCCGCCGGATCGACGACACGACCCACCACATCGTCGACCGCTTCCACGGCTGGCCGACCTGGGTGCTGTCTAACCACGACAACGTCCGTCACCGCACCCGCTACGGCGGCTCGGAGTCCCGAGCCCGGGCTGCGGCGTTCCTGCTGCTGGGGCTGGCCGGCTCACCCGTCCTGTATGCAGGTGAGGAGTTGGGCCTGGAGGACGCCGTCATCCCCGAGGATCGACGTGTCGATCCCGGGGGGCGGGACGGCTGCCGGGCGCCGATCCCCTGGGACGGCACGCACGACCACGGCTGGGGCGTGGAGGATGCGTGGCTGCCGTGGCCGCCCCAGCCCGACACCCGGAACGTCGCCGCGCTCCGCGAGGACACGGGTTCGATCCTCCACCTCTACCGCCGGCTGCTGGCCGCCCGCCGCGCCCGCACCGCACTCCAGACCGGCGCCTTCGAGCGCCTGGAGGCCGTCGAGCGCGCCGCGCCCGGCGTCGTGGCGTGGCGCCGCTGGGACGACGCCGGCGCCGCGGTGGTCGCCGTCAACATGGGCGAGGACGCCCCGGTGGACGTCGAGGGCACCGTGCTCGTTGCCAGCGACGGGGTGGCCGAGGGCGAGCCGTTCGGTGGGGTCCTGGCAACCGACCGGGCGGTGCTGATCGATCCGCAGTAGCGGCGTCCCGGCACTACGCTGCGGGACATGACGGGGGTGTCAGAAAGCCGGCCGGAGAGGCCGTGAGAACTGACAGCACGCCCCCGTGGCCGATCATCTCGGCCGACGATCACCTGATCGAGCCGCCGGACCTGTTCGAGGGCCGCATGCCCCCGGGCCTGGCCGACCGGGCGCCGAGGATCGTCGAGGATGCCGACGGCACGCAGGCGTGGGAGTACGAGGACGCCCGGTACCCGAACATCGGGCTGAACGCCGTGGTCGGGCGTCCCCGCGAGGAGTGGTCGATGGAGCCGGCGCGCTTCGACGAGATGCGCCGGGGTTGCTGGGACATCGACGCGCGCGTCGAGGACATGGACGCCGGCGGGGTGTGGGCGTCATTGTGCTTCCCGTCGCTGATCGCCGGCTTCGCCGGGACGGTCTTCGCCCGCTCCCGGGAGCCCGAGCTCGGCCTCGCCTGCGTCCGGGCCTGGAACGACTGGCACCTGGACGTCTGGGCTGGCACCCACCCCGGGCGCATAATCCCCCTCCAGCTCGCCTGGCTGCCCGACCCGGTGGTGGCCGCGGGGGAGGTCGAGCGCAACGCCGAGCGCGGCTTCAAGGCCGTCAGCTTCGTCGAGCAACCGGTCAACGTCGGCCTGCCGTCGCTCCACACCGACCACTGGGACCCGTTCCTGGCAGCCTGCGAGGAGACCGGCACGGTCGTCTGCCTCCACACGGCGTCGGGGGCCTGGACCGCCGCCACGTCGCCGGGGGCTCCGCTCGAGCTGTACACCACGCTGTTCCCGGTGAACGCGCTGGCGGCCGCAGCCGACTGGCTGTGGGCCCGAGTCCCGCTGCGGTTCCCGCGGCTGCGGATCGTGCTGGCGGAGGGGGGCATCGGCTGGGTGCCGATGCTGCTGGACCGGCTCGACTGGGTCATGGACCATTCGGCGACCGGCGGCGCCGGCGTCTGGGCCGGCGAGCTGACACCATCCGAGGCCCTGCGCCGCAGCTTCTGGTTCTGCACGATCGACGACCCGTCCACGCTGGGGGCCCGGCACCGCGTTGGCGTCGACCACATCCTCGTCGAGTGCGACTACCCGCACGCAGACTCGTCGTGGCCGCACACCGCATCGCTGCTCGCCGACCGCTTCGCCACCGTCGGCGTCACCGACGGCGAGGCCGCAGCCATGACCCATCGCAACGCCGCCGCGCTCTTCGACCACCCGCTACCACCGGAGGACTGGATGCCGATTCCGCGGAAGATGCAATCCCAGCTGACGAGCAAACCCGATCCGCCAGTGACCGGCGGAATCGGCGTCCGGTAGACGTGCTCGACCTCGTCATCAGCGGTGGGACGGTCGTCGACGGCAGCGGCGCGCCCATGCGGGCGGCCGACATCGGCGTCCGCGACGGCCGGATCGCGGTTGTCGCGCCACCCGGAACCATCGACGAACCCAGCTGCGCAACGCTCGAGGCGAACGACCGCTACGTCGCGCCCGGATTCGTCGACCTCCACACCCACTACGACGCTCAGCTGTTCTGGGACCCCCTGGCCACCCCGTCGCCGTTCCACGGCGTCACCACAGTGATCGGGGGCAACTGTGGGTTCTCGCTGGCACCGCTCACCCCGGACCATGCCGACTACCTGATGCGGATGATGGCCCGCGTCGAGGGCATGCCCCTCGACGCGCTGTCGGCCGGGCTGGCGTGGGACTGGGGTGGCTTCGGCGAGTGGCTCGATCGTCTCGACGGCGCCACGGCTGTGAACGCGGGCTTCCTGTGCGGGCACTCGGCGCTGCGACGGGTCGCCGGCGCCGACCCCGAGGTCATGCAGCGCCTCCTGCACGAGGCGCTCGATGCCGGGGCGCTCGGGTTCTCGACGTCGCAGGCGCACACGCACAATGACGGCGACGGCGAACCGGTGCCCTCGCGCTTCGCCGACGACGACGAGCTGCTGGCCCTCGCGGCGTGCGTGGCCGACCACGAGGGGACGACCCTGGAGGCCATCGTCGCCGGCTGCATCAACGGGTTCACGGACGACGAGGTCGAGCTCCTCGCGGGGATGTCGCGCACCGCGCGCCGGCCGCTCAACTGGAACGTCCTCGGCGTCTCGTCACTCAACCCGACCGGCCACGAGCGCCAGCTGGCGGCCTCGGATGCTGCCGCCGCCCGGGGTGGGCGGGTCGTGGCGCTGACCCTGCCGCACCCGATGAGCATGCGGTTGTCGTTCCTCACCGGATTCGTGCTCGACGGGTTGCCGGGCTGGCGCGAGGTCCTCCACCTGCCGGCGCCGGAACGGCTCACAGCGCTCACGGACCCGGCGGTCCGGGAGCGGCTCGCGGCCGGCGCCGCCTCGCGCGAGGCCGGGCTGCTCCGAGGGCTGGCGAACTGGCCGGTGCTCAGCTTCGCCGAGTGCTTCACGCCCGCGACCAAGCGACGTGAGGGCCGCAGCGTCGGCGACGTGGCGGCCGAGCTGGGCCAGGAACCCTTCGACACGCTCCTCGACGTCGTGGTCGCCGACGGGCTCCGCACCGGGCTCCGGCCTCCGGTGTTCGGCGCGAGCGACGCCGACTGGGAGCTGCGTGCGCAGGTGTGGCGCGACCCGCGCACCGTCATCGGTGGTTCGGACGCTGGCGCGCACCTCGACATGATGTGCGGTGCCATCTACTCGACCTCGCTGCTCGGCGAGGCGGTGCGCCAGCGTGGGCTGATGTCCTGGGAGGAGGCCGTGCAGCAGCTGACCGATGTGCCGGCCCGGCTGTACGGCCTGCGTGAGCGCGGTCGGATCGCCGAGGGATGGCATGCCGATCTGGTCGTCCTCGATCCCGAGACCGTCGGCCACGGTCCCGAGCGGACGGCGACCGACCTTCCCGGTGGCGCCTGGCGCCTCGTGGCCGATGCCGTCGGCGTCGAGCACGTCTACGCGAATGGGGTCGCCATCGTCCGCGACGGGCAGGCCACCGGCGCGACGCCAGGCACCCTGCTCCGCTCCGGGCGCGACACTGCGAGCGTGCTTCCCTAGGAACGCCGTCGCGCTGGAGCCGCGCCGGCGCTACCCGCGCGGCCTCAGATGTTGTGGAGCACCAGCGAGCCGTCTCCGTTGAAGGCCGAGCGCGGCGTTGCCCTCCAGCAGGCGGCGAACGGGTTCCCCGGCCAGATCGGCCCGCCACCCCGTGAGCAGCCGTGACGACTGGTCGCCCCTGACCAGCGCCTCGATGTCCGCCCGGGTAGCGACCAGGGAGGCGTCGAGATCGGCGTCGCGCGCGAGCTGGCTCACCCACGCCGAGGCGAGCGTCACCGCCGGGCGGAACGTGCCGTCGACGCCCTCCCGCGGGGGAACGTGCAGCTCGGAGTCCGGCAGGGCGACCCCGGTCCTGATTGCCGCCATCAGCTCGTCGCCGGCCCCGTCGCGGAAGTGGCGGGCGTCGACGCCCCGCACGCGATTCAGGTCGGACCGGGATCGGGGCGGCCGCTCGGCGATGGCCACCAACGCCAGGTCGGGCAGCACGTGCCGCACCGGCCGGTCGATCCGGCGGGCCCGCAGCTCCCGCCACGCCGCCACCGACTGGCCGACGCCGCGTGCACGGCCCTTCAGGCGGCGGGCCTCCTTGATGCGCCACCAGGCCTCGTCGGGATCCGGCTCCTCGCCATGGCGGCGGCGCAGCGCGTCGCATTCATCGAGCGCCCAGTCGAGGCGCCCACGCTCGTCGAGCTCGGCGCGGAGCGACGACCACAGCGCGTCCAGGTAGGCGACGTCGGCGGCCGCATAGACCTGGGCGGCGGTGCTCAAGGGCCGGTGCAGCCAGTCGGTCAGGCGGTCCGCCTTGGGGAGGTGCACGCCGAGGCGCCTCTGCAGGAGGATTCCCAACCCGGGCGAGCCCAGCCCCACGAAACCCGCGGCCACCTGCGTGTCGGCAAGCCGGCGGGGTCCGACGCCGCAGGCCCGCTCGAGAATCTCGAGGTCCTGGCTGGCGGCGTGCATGAGGCACAGGCCGGGCCCCTCGAGCAGCGAGCGCAGGCTGCCGACGTCGACCGCCAGCGGATCGACGTCCACGATGTCGTCGCCGGCCGCGACCTGCAGCAAGGCGAGCTGGGCGTAGTAGGTCCGCTCCCGGTGGAACTCGGTGTCGAGCGCGTAGGTGGGCGCGCTGCAGGACGCCTCGACGAAGGCGTCGAACTCGCGCTGGTCGGTGACCCAGCGGAAGCGTGATGGATCGGGCGGAGCCGTTACGGCTCCATCCCCGTAGCGATCGGCTCGCCGGCCTCGATCCAAGCGGTGGTGCCGCCGGCGACGTTGACGGCATCGACGCCCCGCGACCGATAGAACTCGGCGGCGCGCTGGCTGCGTTGGCCCACGGCGCAGATCACGTACACCGGGCCCTCGCGGGGCACGTCCGCCAGCCGTTCGGGGACCGTGGCCAGCGGAACGAGCACGGCCCCGGGCACATGGGCGGCGGAGTACTCGTCGGGCTCCCGCACGTCGATCAGTGGCGCACCATCCGCACGCGCCTTGGCCAGCTCGGTGACGTCGACCTCGGGTACCTCCATGGTGAGGCAGGGTACCTGGCCCTGGTCAGGCCCCCTGACCATCCCGCCCGGGGGGCAGGTCGCCGGGCACGTCGGCGTCGGCCAGGGCGGCGGGGTCTATGCCGTCGACTCCAACGACCTTCAGCCCGGCTGCGGCCACGACGCCACCCACCGACCTCGTGCCCGCCCCCAGTGCCCGCTCGAGTGCCGGCCTGGCCGAGGGCCGCCAGGCTCCGTGGTGCCACTGCGTGCGCCCACCGCTGACGGGCACGGCCACGCCCGCGGCCGGGTTCCGGGCCAGCGCCGCCAACGTCGCTCCGATGGCGGTGGGCGACGGCGACACCAGGTCGCAGCCGACCACCATCACCAACTCGTCGCCATCCGCCCACGCCAGCGCCGTGGCGATGCCCGCAGCCGGGCCCGCCCCGCGTCGCCCGTCCGGCACGGTCCCCAGCCGGAGGGCGGCCAGCGCATGCGGCTCCCGGCCGACCCCGATGACGTCGCGGGCACCGGCGACCCACAGCGCCTCGGCGACCCGCACCACCATCGGCGTGTCCCCGACCGGGATGAGCGCCTTGTCCCGGCCCATGCGCCGGCTCTCGCCCCCGCACAAGATCGCGCCGCTGAAGCGCGGGGTGTCGGCGACCATGGCGTCAGCCCACGCCGCCGTAGCGCGCCTCGACGCCCCGGCTCTCCCCGTGGCTCCCCACGGCGGCCGCGAGGTCTGCGAGGAACTCGTCGGCCACCGCTACGTGCGAGGGCGAGAGGATGGCGTGGAGCCCTCCCTGCTGGCGGTCGAGATGCCAGCCCCGGTCGTCCATCACGTCCCCCACCGCGCCGATGTCCAGCACGGCGTCGCCCGTCGCGCGATCGGCGTCCGCGGCGATCTCCAGCACACCCGGGACCGGGTCACCCGTGACGTGGATCCCGTCGATCTCGTCGATGCCCCCGCGGACGCGACGGGCGACCGCCCGCACCTGGTCGGCCAGGCGTACGTAGCCGTCGAGCCCGAGGTGGGACACGGTGGCCCAGGCCGCGGCGATCGGGGCCGCCGGGCGGGTGCCCGCCGTCGTGGCCGAGCCGTAGAGGCCGCCTGGCCAGCCGTCGAACAGGAAGTACTGGCGGCGCAGCTCGTCCTCGTCGCGGTGCAGCAGCAACGAGGCGCCCTTGAAGCACCAGCCGTACTTGTGGATGTCGGCGGAGATCGACGTCACGCCCTCGACCCGAAAGTCCCAGGGCGGGATGGGCTCGTCCAGGCGCTCGAGGAAGGGCAGCAGCCAGCCACCGAGGCAGGCGTCGACGTGGCACAGGACACCGTGGTCCGCCGCCAGCGCTGCGAGCTCCGGGATTGGGTCGACGACACCGAACGGATAGCAGGGCGCCGAGCCCACGACGAGCGCGGTGCGCTGATCGAGGGCGGTGGCCGTCGCCGCCACGTCGGCCCGCCCGTCCGCGCCCACGGGTATTCGGACCTCGTCCACGTCGAGGTAGTGGCAGGCCTTGGCGAAGGCCGGATGAGCGGTGGCGGGCAGCACGATGCGGGGTTCCGCGATGCCGCGGGCCTCGCGGGCGTGGTCGCGCGCCACCTGCACCGCGAGGAACAGGCTCTCGGTGCCGCCGCTGGTGAGCTTGCCACCGCGCGGATTGCCGTGCAGCAGGTCGGCGCCCATCGCCACGACCTCGCGCTCCATGCGCAGCAGGCTGGGGAAGGCGAAGGGGTTGAGGTAGTTCTCGTGCAGGTACTCGGCCGCGACGGCCTCGTGGAGCCGCTCCAGCTCGGCGTCGGCGGCGTTGTAAACCAGGCTGAAGGTGCGTCCCCGGCGCCAGTCGGCGTCGTCACCACGGCCGCCACGCAGGTCGCTGATCAGCTCATCGACCGGGCGACCGAGTGCCGGGAAGGGTGGCTCGTGACCGGGCCCCACCTCGGTCATCCGCCGTAGCTCATGCGGGTGTCCTCCATCCGCAGCACCGGCGTGTCCTCGGCCTGCTGGAAGCCGCAGCCGACCACCTCGCCGATGAAGAAGGTGTGGTCACCACAGTCGACGTCTTGGCGGACGGCGCAATCCACCCACGCGGGTGCCTGGTCGAGGATGGGCGCGCCCGTCGGCCCGTCGTGGAACGGGAACTCGTTGAGCGTGCCGGCCGCGGGATCGTGCTCGACCGGTTTGGTGAACCGGCGAACGATCGCCCGGTCGTCGCGGGCGACGGTGTTGAGTGCGAAGGAGTGTCCCTCGGCGATCAACCGGTGCGTCACCGCCGACTTCTCGACGCTGATCCCGACCAGCTTGGGATCGAAGCTCACCTGCGTCGCCCAGTTGAGGGTCATGAGGTTGCGCCGTTCGCCCGACCGGCTGCCGACCACGTAGAGCCCGTAGGGCAGCGTCCAAAGGATCCGGCGGCGCAGCTTGTCGTACTCCTCTTGCGCCTCGGGCGTATCGACGCCCTCGGGGAACGGTCCGATCGGTCCGGTGCCTCCGGGTGCGGCCATGACGATCGAGCCTATGCGACCGGTATCAGTGCGCTCCGTTGTCGACCTGCCGCACGACGTTGAAGACGACGCGGCTCAGGCGTCCCATTCGACGAGCAGCCGAAGCGGCGACCGGAACGTCGTGTTGCGCGAGAAGGCAACCTCCTGCGGCTCGACGAGGCGCGCGTGCGGCAGCCTGGCGGTGAGCTCCTGCAGCACCACCTGCGCTTCGAGTCGCGCCAGCGGTGCGCCGAGGCAGAAGTGGATCCCGTGGCCGAACGCCAGGTGCCGGCCGAGGCTGGGGCGGCAGACGTCCAGGCCGTCGCCGCCGGGAAACACGGCCTCGTCGTGGTTGGCCGACCCCAGCAGCAGCAGCACGTTGGCACCCGCGGGCAGCTCCGCGTCGCCGATCGTCGTGGCGTGGGTGGCCTTGCGTTTGGCTGCCAGCACCGGCGTGCAGAAGCGCAGGAGCTCCTCGACCGCGTTCGGGATCAAGTCCGGATCACGGCACAGCGCGTCCCACTGCTGCCGGTTGCGAAGGAGTTGCAGGAATCCGGTCGCCAGCAGGCCGGTCGTCGTCTCGTGCCCGGCGGTCAGCTGGCCGAACACCAGCGCGGCCATCTCGTCCTTGGTGATCGATTTGTCGCCGTGCTGGTACTCCCGGACGAGATCGCTCGGTAGGTCGTCGCCCGGCTGCGTGAATCGCTCGTCCACCAGCGCCTCGCAGTACCGCCAGTAGGCCACGACGTTCTCCGCGTGCGCCACCTGGTCGACTTCGGGCAGGTTGCCGAAGTTGAGCTGGACGCGGCTCTGCGCCCACGTCTTGACGTTCGGCACGTCGGAGTCGGGAATGCCCAACAGCAGAAAGATCACGAGTGCCGGCAGGTCATAGGCAAGGTCGGCCACCCAGTCGCCCCGGCCCCGCGGGACCATCCGTTCGATCATGCGCACCGCGATGTCGCGGATCCGGGGCTCGAGCACGGCCACCCGGCGGGGGGTGAACGCCCTGTTGACGAACGAGCGCAGCCGGGTGTGGTCGGGTGGATTGCGGCCGAGCAGCCCCGACTTGGCGGTCAGCCCGGTGCCGAGGATGAGCTCGACGGCCGGCGGCTGGGGATGGAAGGGCCTCTGGGCGTTCTCGGACGAGAACCCGGCCGGATCGCGCAGGATGGCCAGGACATCCTCGTAGCGAGGCACGACCCAGTAGTCGAGCTCAGGGCTGTAGAAGACTGGTCGCCTCGGACCGGGCCCGCTGGTAGAACGCGAAGGGGTCGGCGACGTCAAACGGCTGGAACTCGTCAGCCAGCGCGCTCATCTTGCTGCGAGAGTACATCCGGCACGCGCTCAGGACCCGAGCGGATGGGCACGTCGCATTGGCTCACCGTGGTCAGCACTGCCGGAGGCCGAGCTGTGTGGCCAGGGGCCACGCTGCAAATCCCGTACTGTTCCGTGCCCACATGCGGGGCGCATCCGGTCGGCCTCTTACACTGCGGGCGTGCCCATCGTGCTCGTGCACGGCGTGCCCGAAACCGACGCCGTTTGGGACGAGTTTCGGGCGCACCTGGCCGGGATCGAAAGCATCACCCTCTCGCCGCCAGGGTTCGGCGCGCCTGTGCCCGAGGGCTTCGGTGCGGCCAGCGATGACTATGTCGCATGGCTCACGGCCGAGCTCCGGCGGATCGACGGTCCCATCGACCTGCTCGGCCACGATTGGGGCGGCGGTCACGTCTTCCGCACGGTGGCCGCTCATCCCGACCTGGTGCGCTCATGGGCGACCGATCTCGCGGGTTGCTTCGACCCGCGCTACGTCTGGCACGAGAGCGCCCAGACCTGGCAGACCGCCGGCGCCGGCGAGGCTCTGGTGGCCCAACGGCTCGCAACGTCGCCCACCGATCGCGCCCCTGGATACGTGGCGCGCGGCATGTCCGAAGCCGCGGCGGCGCGCTGCATGGAGGCGTTCGACGCATCCATGGGGCGCTGCATCCTCGCCCTGTACCGGTCGGCGGCCCAGCCGAAGATGGCCGAATGGGGCGCGAACGTAACCGGCCTGCGCTCGCGCCCGGGCCTGGTCATCATCCCGGCCGAAGATCCGTACACGGGCGGCGAGGCGCTCGCCCGGCGCACCGCCGAACGGACCGATGCTCAGGTGGCACTCCTCACCGGCCTGGGCCACTGGTGGTTGTGCCAGGACCCGCAGCGGGCGGCGGCGGCGTATCGCTCCTTCGTCGCCGCGCTGAGCTGACGATCGCCGCCGCCTATCCTCGGCCTCGTGAGCGTCGCGGTGAGCCTGCAGGAGCTGTACGAACGGATCGAGACGTGCGGCCCGCGGGCCTTCCTGGTGACGGTGTCCGAGGGCGGCGATGCCCACGTGGTGTCGGTGGTGGTGCGGAGAGAGGGCGATGCGTTGGCGTTCGACGCCGGCCGGACGTCCAGGGCCAACCTGGCCGTGCGCCCCACGGCGACGCTGTTGTGGCCGTCGAGGTCGTTCGACAACGGCGAGTACAGCCTGATCGTCGATGGTGACGGCGTCGTCGCCGGCGGCGAGGGCGTCGTGGTCAATCCGACCGCCGCCGTGCTCCATCGCATCGCCGGCAGCGAGGGCGGTGGGCCCAGCTGCATCCGCGTCATGTCCCGCGACTGATCGGGCCTCAGAGCGTGCGCGGATGGACACGCCATCCCTGTTCACGGTGGTCAGTGTTGCCGGGAGGCCGAGCTGTGTGGCTGAGGCTTGCGCGGCTAATTCCGTACTGTTCGGTGCCCACCTGCCTGCCTATCCGTTCGGCCTCTCAGTCCGGCGGGGGCCAGTCGGGATCGAGTTGGCGGAGGAACACGGCGCACCGTTCGGCCTCGTCGGCCTCCCCAATGGCCTCGGCCGACGCCTGCAGGCCGTCGAGCGCCCGCAGGAACCCACGATTCTGCGGATGCCGCCAGCGCACGTAGCCCGATCCTCGCCAGCCACTCCCCCGCAGACGGTCGAGGCCCCGGTGGTAGCCGACTCGGTAGCACGCGTAGCGCTCCACGTCGTCGCGCCCGAGCGCACCGAGCCGGGCCCAGGCGTCGAGGAAGCGGGGCCAGCGAGCGACGACCGCAGCCACGGCCTCCCGTCGCTCCGCCTCCGGGCGGGCGAGGGCGTCGTCCAGTGCCGCCAGGGCTTCGGCGGGCTCGTCATCGAGCACCGTCTCGGGCGGCCCCGAGGTGGTCATGTGGACCGGCCGATCCGTCACACCAGGACCTCCGCCGGGAGCGGCCGCCCGGCCAGGTACGCGCTCGACGCCTCGTAGGCCAGCGAGATCAACTCGGACGTACGGGTGAAGTCGTTGTAGCGCATGGAGGGCGTTTGCCCGGTCGGCAGGAGGTGGAGCTCGATGTCGGCCGGCATGGCGGCCAGCTCCCGCTTGAACCGGTGATGGCGCGCGATCCAGTACGCCTGGACGGCAACGTCGAGCGGGCGCTTCGGCTCCGGCCGGGGACGCGAGAACAGCCCAACCTGGAGCACGTACAGCGTCCGCGCGCCGAGCTCGACCGCCCGGCTCATGGGCACGTCGTCGACGATGCCGCCGTCGAGGTAGCGCACACCGTCGATCTCGACCGCAGGGTAAACGGCCGGCAAGGCGGCGGAAGCGAGGATGGGCTCGATCAGCGGCCCGGACCGGAACCAGACCTCGCGCACGCCCACGACGTCGGTGGCGACGCACTGGAACGGTACGGCCAGCTCCTCGAATGTGCGGGCCGTCAGCGACTGCTCGAGATGGCGGCGCAGCCCGTGGTTCTCGTGGATCGCCTCCCCACGTCGGGCGATCGCCACGGTGTTCGGGAGCCAGCCTGCGGGCATCAGCTCCTTGCCGTCGAGGGCCCGCCACAGGCGTTCCAGGCGGAGGGCGCCCGCCAGGGTCGGATCCTCGGCCAGCCCGGCCCCGTTGATGGCCCCGACCGAACAGCCGACGACCAGGTCGGGACGGATGTCATGCTCGAGCAGGGCACGCATCATCCCGATCTGGAGCGCCCCGAGGTTGCCACCGCCGGAGAGCACGAACCCGACCGGCCGTTTGGGATCCCGCCCGTCCCGCCGGCTCGCCCGGCCTTTCAGCAGCCCACGCACTTTGGCCATCGGTCGCAGGCTATCGGCGCTCCGATGCCAGGCTGAGGGACCTCCGGACCAGCACGGCGAACGCCTGGGGGTGCGTCAGATGGGCACCGTGGCCGGCGCCGTCGATCCGCTCCAGCACCCCGTGTGGTGCCCGCCGCGCCAGATCCTCGGCGGCGCGCCGGTGCTGCGGCTGGGTCTCGGACCCGAAAGCGGCCACCACCGGGACCGTCAGCCGCTCGGGCCGGTAGGGGGCCGGGGCGGGATGGTGCACGGTGCGGAGCTCGGCCAGCAACGTGGGTCCCTCGGCGCGCCGCTCGGCCCGCACGGGAGCTGGCAGCCTCGACCAGCGCGCGTCGCCCAGCATGCGACGCATGAACGCCTCAGCCGCGTCGCCCGGATCGCCGTCGCCCCCGTCGCGCCGGCCGGTGGAGGCCGCCAGCGCCGTCGCGCCGGCCGTGCCCGTGGGCCACCAGGACTCCCACATCATCGGCGCCTCGTAGGCCACCACCGCTACCACCTGCTCCGGCGACCGCTCCGCCAGAGCCAGGCAGATCACGCCTCCCAGGCTGTGCCCCACCAGCGCCGCGCCGCCGGATCCCACGACCGCCGCCAGGTCGTCGACCTGCTGGTCCAGCGAGGTGGCGGGACCCAGTTCGAGCGAGCGCGCGTAGCCGCGGCGGTCATAGCGCACGACCCGGCTCTCCGCCTCGAGGGCCCTCCGCACCCGCATCATGCTGCTGGCGCGGTCCATCGCTCCGTGCACGAGCACGACGACGGGTCCCTCCCCCGTCGCCTGCACCCACAGGCCGCGGGCTCCGGCGGTCACGAAACGGCGACCACCCGGAGGACGTCCGTCCGGCCGGGAGCGGCGTCGGGCGCGCCGGCCAGGACCGCGATCGAGTCCCCGTGGCGGACGAGCCCGCCATGGACCGCGGCCTCGACGACACACCAGACCATCTCGTCGGTGGTGGCGTACTCGGCGACCAGCAACGGCTCCACGCCCCAGGACAAGGCCAACTGCTGCGCCGTGGCCAGCGACGGGCTGGCACCGATCAACCGGGACTCCGGGCGGCGGGCGGCCATCGCCCGGGCCGTGGTCCCCGCGCGGGTGCAGCACACGATGGCCGCAAGGTCGAGCTCGATGGCGGCCCGCAACGCGGCGTGGGCCATGGCCGTGGCGACCGCCTTGGCCGATGGCGCGCGCCGCTGCCCCATGCCGCCCCGCTCGTAGACCCCGTGCAGTTCGTCGAGCTCCTCGGTCCGCGCCGCGATCCGCGCCATGGTCTCGACGACGCGCGCCGGGTGGCGCCCGATCGCCGTCTCGGCCGAGAGCATGAGCGCGTCGCTGCCGTCCACCACGGCGTTGGCCACGTCCGACGCCTCGGCGCGGGTCGGCGAGAGCGCGGTGACCATCGACTCCAGCATCTGGGTGGCCGTCACCACCGGGAGGCCCCGAGCCCCGCTCGCCCCGATGATCCGCTTCTGCAGGTGGGGAACGTCTTCGATGGGGAAGTCGATGCCGAGGTCGCCCCGGGCGACCATGACGCCGTCGGCCACGTCCAGGATGTCGTCGAGGTGGTCGACGGCCGCGCGCGTCTCGATCTTGGCCATCAACTGCGGCCCCTGGTCGCCGAGGGCCTCGCGCACCCGGACCAGCTCGTCGGGTTTGCGCACGAACGACACCGCGACCCAGTCGGCATCCCTCGCCACCTCGTCGACCAACCGCAGGTCGTCCTCGGTCGGAACGGGCGGGAGCCACCGATCGGAGGGGAAGTGCGCTCCCGGCCGCCCCTGGAGGCGGCCGCCGCTGCGCACCTGCGCCCGCACACCATCGAGCCCCACGTCCGTCACCTCGAGCGTCACTGTGCCGTCGCCGAGCACGACGGCGTCGCCCTGCCCGACGCTGTCGACCAGGTGCTCCTCGTCCAGCGTGATGCGCCGGCCGTCGCTGGCGCCCGCGTCCGTCACGAGCGTGACCTCGTCGCCCTCGGCCAGGAAGGCACCACCCTCGGGGAACGGCCCCGCCCGCACCTTGGGGCCCGGGAGGTCGGCGAGCACACCGATCGTCTTGCCGTGGCGCTGAGCCAGGCCGCGCACCGCCTCCATGCGGCGGCGGTGCTCGTCGACGGTGCCGTGCGCCAGCCCCAGGCGCACCACGTCGACGCCGGCGTCGATCAGTGCGTCGAGGACGCCCGGCGGGTCGCACGCCGGCCCGAGCGTGGCGACGATCTTCGTGCGGCGCACCGGCTTCAGTCCCCCACGCGCCGGCGCAGCGGGTGGTCGTCGGGCACCTCGATCAGTCGGATCTGCATCCCGTCGGGATCGGCGATCCAGCATTCCCGCAGGCCCCAGAGCTCGGTCTTCGGTGGGCGCTGGATGTCCACGCCTCGCTCCCGCAGACGCTCGTACTCGGTGTCGACGTCTGCCACCTGGAGCCAGAGCGCGCCGCCCCCCGGGGCCACCGAGCTCGAATCGCCGACCAGCTCGAGGAACCCGCCGCCGAGGAAGAAGACGACCCCCGTCACCCGGCCGGCGGCGCCGTACTCGCGGTACACATGCAGCCCGAGCACGTCGCGGTACCAGGCAACGGCGTCCTCGAAGGCCGACGGGCGCATCAGGACTCGGCTGGAGAGGACGTCCACGGTGCGCCACGGTACCGACCCTCCGGCCGCCGATCGTGCGCCTCCGGCGGTCGTGCTCCTACTGTGCGACCGCCATGGAGCTGCTCCTGATCCGCCACGCTCGCCCGCTGCGGGCCGAGAGCGTCGACGGTCCCGCGGACCCCGGCCTATCGCACCTCGGCCGGCGCCAGGCCGAGGCCCTGGCCGCCTGGCTGGTGCCCGAGGGGATCGAAGCCGTCTACACCAGCCCGCTGCGCCGCTCGATCGAGACGGCGGAACCTGTTGGCGAGGCGCTGGGGCTCACGGTGACGCCGGACGCCGCGCTGGCCGAGTACGACGCCGACGCCACGGCATACATCCCGATCGAGGAGCTGCGCGCGGCCGGCGATCCCCGGTGGATGGAGGGCCCCGACGACATCGCCGGCTTCCAGTCCCGGGTCGTCGAGGGCGTGGACCGCCTGGCCGCCGCCCACCCCTCGCAACGGATAGCCCTCGTGTGCCACGGCGGGGTCATCAACGTGGTCGTGTCCGCGGTCCTGGGAATCGGGCCCCAGATGATCTTCCTGCCGGCCTACACGAGCATCTCGCGGGTCCTGGTCGCATCCACCGGCCAGCGATCGCTGGCGTCCCTGAACGAGACCGGCCATCTGCGGATGGCGGACGTCCCCCTGGTCGAGCTGTAGCCACCGCCCGCTACGAGCGGGGGACGTCGACCCAGGGCTTGTCCTTGTCGACCCGGACGTCGCCCGGCAGGCCGAGAACCCGCTCGGCGAGGATGTTCTTCATGATCTCGGTGGTGCCGCCCTCGATCGAGTTGGCCCTCGACCTCAGGAACGACTGCTGCGCGCTGCGCCAGAGCGCCGTGGTCTCCGGTCGGGCCATCGGGTAGCCCTCCGGAAAGAGCATCCCGTTGGCACCCTCCAGGTCGACGGCGCAGCTGGTGATGTCCTTGTGCAGCTCGGCCAAGGCCAGCTTGCCGATCGAGCCCTCGGGCCCCGGCGTACCGACGGCGCGCTGCTGGCTGGCGCGGTTGTTGGTGAGGCGCAGGACCTCCGCGCGGATCCACAGCGCCATCACCCGGTCTCGGGTGGCGGCGTCGTGCGGGCCGGTGGCGGCATAGACCTTCATGAGCTCGCCGATGAAGCCGATGCCGCGGGGCGGGGCCTGCCCGCCGATCGCGACCCGCTCGTTCATGAGCGTCGTCAGGGAGACACGCCAGCCCTCCCCCACCTCGCCGAGGCGCTCCGCATCCGGGACGTGCACGTCGCTGAAGTAGACCTCGTTGAACTCCGCCTCGCCGGTGATCTGGTAGAGCGGACGAACCTCGACCCCGGACGCGTGCATGTCCACGACGAAGTAGGTGAGGCCCTTGTGCTTGGGGGCGTTGGGGTCGGTGCGGACCACGATCATTCCGAACCTGGCGACGTGCGCCAGTGTGGTCCACACCTTCTGGCCGTTGAGCACCCACTCGTCGCCGTCGCGGACCGCCCGGGTCGCCAGGCTGGCGACATCGGAGCCGGCGCCGGGCTCGGAGAAGAGCTGGCACCAGATCTCCTCGTTGGTGAACAGGGGCCGCAGGTAGCGACGCTTCTGGGCGTCGCTGCCATGGGTGACCACCGTGGGCGCACCCATGCCGTGCCCGATCGGGTTGCGGGACGCGGCGTGCGGCGCGCCAGCTCGCCACAGCGTCTCGTTGACCAGCTTCTGCAGCTTCGGCGACAGTCCCAGCCCGCCGTATCCCTCGGGGAAGTGGACCCAGGCCAGGCCGAGGTCGTACTGGCGGCCGAGGAAGGTGACTGGATGGTTCTCGCGGGGCGGCAGCTCGGCAAGCAGTTGCTCGCAGAGCGCGAGCACCCGGGCCTCGTCGCCGCCCGGCGGCGCAGTGGATCGGGCGGCATCCGTGAGCGTCATGGGTCGCACGGTACTTGACCGGCCGGTCAAGGGGCGAGCCGCCGGCTTCTCCTCCGGTCCGAGGTGCGCCATGAGCCCGCCGTCGCCGGTGGTGCGCCGGTCACGCAGGTGCTGGTCACGACGCTGGCGTCACGCGCTGCGAGTCGGTCTCCTCACGAAGCGAGCGGTGCGGGCCGGTGATGCCGCCGGAGCTCGGTTCATGACCTGAAGACCCTCTTGGGGTCGCCACCGCCCAAAGTCCATGCGGTCTTCAAGTCGTCTCCAAGCCTGCTGCAACCGGAGTCGTACATCCTCGACACATGGCCCCACTCACCCCCGACGACCTTCGACGCCGGCCTGGCGCGGACGTCGAGACCAGCGCCGTTGGCCACGCGCGTCGGGCCAAGGGTGATGGGGAGCATCCGGTGAGGCACCTGGTGATCTTCCCGGCTCCGGTCCTCGGCGCCGCCCCGGTTCGCCGCGCTGGCGCGTGACATCGGACACCTGCCGGCTCCCACCCACGCTGTGCGCCGCGTACCGGCGTTCGAATGTGACGGGTTCCGGCGCTTACGGACGCTGGTTCGAGCCTCCACCGGCTCCCGCTGCGTACCGGCGTTCGAATGTGGCGGCTTCCGGCGCTTACGGACGCTGGTTCGAGCTCGGGGCGACGTCAGCTCTGGCCCCAGGCCTGGTAGGGCCTCTCGCCGATCTCTCCGAACGCGGCCGGTGCGCTGTCGTCGGGTCTGCTGGCGAAGTCGGTCTGCTCCGTGGCCATGGCTCGAGTGTCGGCTCCAGCCCATCGGCCGGATAGCGCAGCATGCCCGTGCCGGGATAGCGGGAGCTGCCGTCGAGTGGGATGCGTACCGTCGGGTCGATCGCTGCCGAGCGCACCAGGCGCGCGCAGTGGACGAGGACGAACGTCTTCGCCGCGCTCTCGGCCGGCAGGATGCGGTCTGCGTTGATCGCGACCGTCTCGCCGGTGCCGAGGTTGCGTGCGTAGATGCCAACGATTCCGGGCCG
Source organism: uncultured bacterium (assembly GCA_963756425.1). Classification (GTDB taxonomy): domain Bacteria; phylum Actinomycetota; class Acidimicrobiia; order Acidimicrobiales; family VFJN01; genus DASQUK01. Next base: position 302,575 of record CAVWNW010000011.1, read on the forward strand.
ACCGGAGATCGCATCCTCGATGGCGTCAGCGAGCGGCACGCACGCCTCCCTCTGTCAATGGCGCCGGTGGATTACGACATGAGCTGGGTCGTTCCCCATGCGGTGTCCGACGCTGCCCGCGACCACATGGTCAGGTTCACCCTGCCGGCGACGACAGTGCTGCTGGGACGAAAGAACTACGAGGGCTTCGGTGGCTAGTGGCCGGGAGTCGCCGACCAGGATGAGGCTGATCCTCGCGATCGCGCGGTGTCCCGATGGATGAACGAGGTCGAGAAGATCGTGTTCTCCTCGACCCTGACGGACGCGACGTGGGCGCACAGCACGATCGCCGACCGCTCACCGGTGGATGTGGTGGCCGAGCTCAGGTCGCGGCCGGGAGGCGACATCATCGCCATGTCCAGCAGCAGCATCATTCGCCAGCTGCTCGAAGCGGATCTCGTCGACCGCCTGCAGGTCATGCTCTGCCCCGAGGTCTCCGGCAGCGGCGACCGCCTGTTCGACGAGGCCGAGCCCCGATCGGCCTGGTCGCTCGTCAACAGCGAGGCCGCCGACACGGGCGCGCTCTGCCTCACCGACGAGCGGGCGCGCTGAGCCCGGGCGACCACCACCTGGTCCCTGAGTTCCGAGTGGCCGAGATCAGGCAAACGGACGCGTCATGCCTGGATGGCATCAAAGGTCGCCAACCACCTCACCGCCCGACCTGCTCCCCATGGCAACCCACACGGTCTGGTTGATCGAGTACGAGATGAACCGGACCGACCCGTCCCCCATCGACACGTTCACCCCACCCGAGTGCCAACTCGGACTCGTCTCGGCGTGTGCGGCAGGAGCGAGCGCGAGCGTGGCCGCTACTGCGAAACCAGCGATGCTCGCGCCGCCCAGGATCCTTGTACCCATCCTCTTCATCTGACCTCTCCTCCTCTGGGTTCCGGACACCTCCTCTTCGAAACCTGCCGCCGGCATGGATGACGGGCGGTCCACGTCGATCAGGCAGCTCGGTGCGGCCTGCTCATCCGGGCCATTGATAAGCATCGAACTACCGACATGAAGACACGACACGTGCTCGCCCGCATCGCGGCTGTCGTGACGGCGGCCGCGGCGATTGGGATGTTCCTAGGACCGGCCCGCGCCGATGCGGCGGACCACGCGCCGGAAGGCTCGGCCAAGCGGGACTCGACGTCGTCCGTGGCTCAGGAGCCCGGCGGCCGGGTCGACGGCTGGGCCAACCCGGACATCGATATCGGAGCCTTTGACTGGTCCATGGCCGAGGAACTCGGATCCCGGCTCGACGGCTGGGACACCCCGAACATGGATCTCAACCCGTCCGACTTGTGGGAGGCGATGGCCTTCGGGATCGGCAGCATTCTGGACGGCTGGGGCAACCGGGATCTGGATATCGGCGCGTTCAGCTCCGCCGCCTCCCCCGGGCAGCCCTCGTGGCTCGTGCCGATCCTGCCCTATATCGAGCAGTAGGACTGAGCTGGCCAACACTCCCGCCTTGGCGAAACCTTCTCGGACGACGACCCGCCCGCCTTTCATCCCGGGTCTCGCCGAGCTTCGAGCGGGACAGTGTCGTGTCCTGGCTACCGACCTAGCGCGCGAAAGGGCCACTGCCTGCATCTTCCCAGGTCAGCGGCCCTTTCTCAGCTGGTCGAGCTGGCGGGACTTGAACCCGCCGACCGGTCGCTACACGCCAGCAGCGGCGACCAAGCCGGCCCTGGAGGAGCCAGCGTGGTTACCGGTCCAGGCGGCGACCAGTGGCTCGCCTACCACGCCTGGACGAGCTTGAAGGAACCGTCGCGGTGGCGGCTGACCACGAACGCGTTGACATCGCCCTTACGTGCCTGCTGGCGAAGGTCGTGACCAAGCGACGCCACCATGCGTTCCGCTGCATGACTGTTCTCAAAGGCGGCCATGACGACGGACGCGGACTCTGGCGGTGCGCTCGCCCCTGCATCGGCAAGCTCGGTAGGCGTCTCAGATTCGTCCATGAGTTGGCCTTCACAGTGCGGGACCCCTAAAGCGTGACACGCCAAACCGATCGATCTATCGCGCCAGATAGCCCTGATGGTTGGCTGAGCGCACGGAGCTGCGGGTGGTCGTAGCTTCCGAGAGCTCGGCGGGCGGTCTCCAGAATGCCTTGCCCACCGTTGTTGGTTGGCTTCAGAGCGAACTGGCCGCCGGCCGGGTTCTCGCTGCGGCGTGGCTCGAAACAGGCGCGAGCAATCGACCCTCATCAGGAGTGCCCGCCGTGGCATCACCACTGGCACAGCCACGAGGAGGGCACGTGTTCATCATCGGGATCGACCCCCACAAGGGGTCCCACACCGCAGCGGTGCTCGACCGCACCGAGAGCGTCATCGGGGAGCTGCGAGTCAGCGCGGATCGACGCCAGCGTGACCGGCTGCTCCGCTTCGCCGCCGACTTCACGCCCCGCACCTGGGCCATCGAGTCGGCCTCCGGGCTGGGTGCGTTGCTGGCACAGCAGCTGGTCGCCGCCGGCGAGTCGGTGCTGGATGTGCCACCGACGCTGTCGGCGCGGTGCGGCTGCTCGACGCCGGCTGCACCGACAAGACCGACCCCCACGACGCCCGGGCCGCCGCGATCGTGGCGCTACGTCACACCCGACTGCGCCAGGCCACCCCGGTGGATCACCCCGCGGTGCTGCGCCTGCTGGCCGACCGGCACCACGACCTCACCGGGCTGCGCACCCAGGCGATCTGCCGACTTCACGCCCTGCTCTGTGGCCTGACCCCAGGCGGCGCCGGCCACCTGCTCTCAGCCCAACAGGCCGGGCGGATCCTGCGCGGCGTCGGGCCGACGGGGCCGGTCGAGCTCGAACCCAAACAGGTCGCGCTCGAGCTGGCAGGCGATGTCCGCCGGTTCGACAACCAGCTGATCGCCACCAGCGAACGCATCACCGAAGCCGTCCTCGCCTCGGCCACCACGCTCACCGATATCCACGGCATCGGCCCGCTCGGCGCCGCCATCATCCTGGGCCACACCGGCCACATCGCCCGGTTCCCCACCAGCGGCCACTACACCCGCTACACCGGCACCGCCCCCATCGCCGCATCGAGCGGGCCCAAACAACGGCACCGGCTCAACCCCCGCGGCAACCGCCAGCTCAACCGGGCGCTGCACGTCGCCGCCGTGACCCAGGTACCCAACGACACCCCCGGACGTGCCTACTACCGGCGAAAGCCCGACCAGGGCAAGACCCCCAAAGAAGCCCTACGAGCCCTCAAACGCCAGATCGCCACCACCGTCTACCGGCAACTCGTCGCCGACGTTCACCGCTGAAACAACGGTGGGCCCGGGAAGGCAACAGGGACGACTCGTAATCCAGCGTGACCGGCCTTGCACCCTGAGCCGGCTCTTCGGACAAGCCACTCCCAGACCCGACAACCAAACCTACGCCCGCCACCAGCGGGCTGCTTCGACGCGCTCTCGAATCCCCTCTTGACACAAACAGGCTTCGATCTGGAGCTAGTCCGCCGCGTCGACGGTCATGCCGTCCTGAGCTCCCAGTAGTTGGTGCGGAGGGGTGCCCGGCTCGGGATCCACTGGATGGCGTCGCCGCGGTCACGGCAAGGCGTCTCGCCACCAACGTGGCGGTCGGCGACCCGGTCGGCCTCGTCCTCGCTCAGATAGCTGGCCAGGTGGGCGCACTCGTGACGATGGGGCGGGGTAAGGCGGAACGCCCGGCAGAACGTGGCGGGCGGCGAGCCGAAACCAAAGCCGTCGAGGCGTACCTAGCAGCCCTGCGGACGCCGAAGGTGCCGGCACGGAGCCGAGCAAATCTTGAGCGGCGGCGAGCGCAGATCGAACAGTGGCTGAGCGAAGAGTCGTCACCGATTCGTGAGGTCGAACTGATTCAGCAGCGTCTCGATATCGACGCGCAGCTCGCCCGGCTCGACCAGGCCGCACGGCTCCCCGAGCTCAAGGAGGCGTTCGTGAAGGTGGCCGCCTCGTGGGCGAAGGGCAGCGGCATCAGTGCGGCGGCGCTGCGCGAGGTCGGTGTGCCGGCGCAAGGGCTCGCCAAGGCTGGCCCATGAGGTGAGTCATGGGCCGTGTGTCCTGTCCGCCGCGTTCGTGTCCTGGGCCGGCTGGGCCGTTGTGCTCGCCTTCAGGGTCGACTCGATGTCGCTGATTCGGTCCTCTAGCTCGGCTCTTCTTCGGTCGCTCCATACCCCCGCACCCGCGGTAACAAGAGCCGCGAACACGACGCCCAGGAACGGCAGGAACGGAACCCACCAGGCGTCCTCCGCCGGAGCGGTGACAGGCAGGATCTCGCCGTCGATCTTCACAAACTCAGGCGCGTCGTCGCCGGCGATGTCGTAGACGGCCACCCCGGGCGGAAGCGCGGTCGGAGCGTCTGGGCTTCGGTCATCGTCGGACTGGGAGGCCACGATGCCTGCGATGAAGGTAGCCACGAGGAGAACCCCGCCGAGGATTGCGAGGGCCCACTGCCGACGTCGCCGCCATTTCATCGTCTGCCGGACGGCTTCCCTCAGGGCCTCCACTCGTTGGAGGAGCTCCTCGTCGGGGTCCTCCAACAACCGCTTTTCCGACGGCGGTTCGTCCGACGCACCCACGGGGCCGGCAGGTTAGCTGGGAGCTCGAGACCTCGTATTCCCATGCTGCGCTGCGCGAAGGTGGGCGTGCCGGCCAGCATGCTCAGGCGGGCTCGCCTCCTCTGAGCCATCACCCGGCACGCAGTCGGGCCGGCCCGTCAAGCTACTTTCATGGGGAAGTGGAAGCGATCCATATAAAGCGCCGCCCCCCAGAACTGATTAAAGAACAAGAAGGAGTTCATCATGTAGTTGGCGGGTTGGATGTCTTTCGGGACTTTGACTGACACATTTATCGAGTATAAGATATTTGGTTGCAGGTTAATGCCGGGGTAATCCGGCACGATCAGGGTCGGAAACCGCAGATCTCTCACTGCCAAGGCTTGCCCAACATCGGTCGGCAAGACTGCCGGCCCTACACACACGCAGACGTACGACCAAATGTAGGCATTATCCACATCGGGGTTGAAAAGCCCCAGGCTGAAGTTGTACGTCCCAGGGCTTGGTGTACCGGCGGGGTTGAACATGGCGGTGCCGATATACGCTGTATTCCTACCTCGCATCTTCTCCAGGATCTCTGCGGCATCGCGGACCACGAGAACCCAGCCTTTCTCGCGAGCTTCCCGGCGAGCCCGCTCGATCTCCTCGAGCACCAACCGAGCGTGCGTCGCCTCATGCTCCGACAGCTCCGAGACGCGCTCCTCCAGCCAGCCAAGTCCCTCGACCCCAATCTCGGACACGTTGCCTTCTCCCCCGTTCGCCCGTCCCACCGGATCGGGAAAGGCGACTCTCACAGCTCGCCCTCGCCCGTTCCGGACTGCACGACACTAAGCCACGCGCACTGTCCGTCGCCGCGCGTCCACCCCCTATGAAGGCGGCGTTCCAGCTCGCCGTCGACAAGGGGCAACTCGTGCGGAACCCGGCGGCGCTGGCCACTCCCCCGGCGGTCGTCGACCAGCGGCACACGTGGTGGACCCCCGAGCAGGTGGGCCGGCTCCTCACCTACGTGACCGAGCACAGCGACCTGCCGGTAGGCCTAGTGGACGTGCTCGCCGACACCGGCGGTCGCCGCGGCGAAATCCTCGGTCTGCGCTGGGCCGACGTCGACCTCGAGGTGGGCACCGCCACCGTCACGCGGCAGCTCGTCGAGCACCCGGACGACCGCGGGCTCTCATACCGGTCGACCAAGCGGCCGCGGTCGAAGGCGACCGTGGGCCTGCACCCAGGGCCGGTGGCGGTGCTATGCCGGCGGCGGGTCGAGCAGGGTGAGCACCGGCTCAAGGTGGGCGCCGGCTGGCCGCGCCCCGACGCCGTGCACGCCGACCTCGTGTTCACGTGGCCAGACGGCACCGCGATCCGGCCTGCCACCCTCACCCGCATCATCGCCCGTCTGTCGGTCGAAGCCGGCCTGCCAAGGCTCACGCCGCACGGGCTACGGGACAGCTTCGCCACGGCGGCACTCCGGGCCCGGGTGCCGGTCGAGGTCGTCGCCGCACGCCTGGGGAACACGCCTCTGGTCGTGCAGGAGGTCTACAGCCACGTCATCCCCGCGGACGACCAGGCCGCGGCGCAACACGTCGGAGACCTTTACTGCGCACCGGGTCAGGCTTCGGGGCGCTGAGGCTCATTCCTGGGCGGAAGGTGGCCAACTCGCTCCAGTTCGGCCGTGAATCGCTGGATGGCGTCCATCCGCCGGAGAGCCTCCTCAACGGTGTCCTGGGTAGGTCCACGCAGCCGCGCTGGCTCGGGATGAGCCCACTCGTCCCCGAAGTCTTTGACTCAGACCGCGACGGCTCGCCAGCCTGCGCCCGCAAGCTCGCCGAGTTGCTCCATCTCGCCGCCAAACCCACCCCTTGCTCCAGTCGGACCGGGGTAGGTAGCGACGTGAGCACGCCTGCAACGCCGACCGCGCGATCACGAGTGCTGTGCGAAACCGGCGAGCTTCGAAGGCAGCCCAAGCCTCGAAGCGATAACTGAAGAACTCCGTTCCGTTGTATTCGGGAACGTCGAGCCGCGGTGACCGCGGAGCAGGGGCCCACGTCTTCGGAGTGAGTTCCTTCGAATCATCGCCCCCTTCCTTGAACTCCACCGCCGTTGGGCGGTTGCAGGCGAGGCACTCATAGATGCACACGAGCGGCAGGGCGGGGTCGGCTGGGTCCGGGTCTTCGTGGCTCCAGCCCTTCCACACCTGACGCTTTGTCAATGCCACTGGGGTGCCGCACCGGCCGCACCGGGTGTTGATGTCCGGGAATCTCTCAATCGGTTCTTCGCTCACGGTGACCCTGCTGTGACCAATCTGTGACCAGATCGTCCCGGCCGCACGTGAGCGAGAGGCCGGCCAACCCGCGATTCCGCAGGTCAGCCGGCCCCTCGGTTGGTCGGGCTGGCGGGACTTGAACCCGCGACCCCTTGACCCCCAGTCGGGTCGGGACCGTTCACACGGGTCTGCCGAGTTGGCCCACGGTGGCCGCCACCAGGGCGTCCACCAGTCCCACCACCCCGTCTCGTTCACCCTCGTTCGTGCTGTTAGTCCGAGTCGGTCTGGCAAGTGGTCTGGCGAACACGGCCTCACCCGGGGGGCGGCGATGACCGGGTCGGCGGACGAGCGCGAGCGGCTGCTGTCGGCGCCCCACACCAAGCGGGGCAACATACAGCGGGTCGTCCTCGATCTCCTCGACCAGCATGAAGCCGACGGCGGGGTCCCGACCAACGGCCGGTTCGTGTTCTACGAGCTAGAGCAGCGGGGTCACGCGACTAAGCCGTCACCCGACGACCAGCGGCGCAACCGACGGCGCAACGTCGGGCTGCCGGGCGGCCAGCAGGACATCACCGACGAGTTGACCCGCCTGCGGGACTGGGGGGTCATCCCGTGGTCGTGGATCATGGACGAGGAGCGCCGGCTGTTCGTCTGGGGACACGCCCCCACGATCGCCAGCTACGTCCTGGACCGGCTCGATGACGCCCGGATGAACCCATGGCGCGACAGGCTGCCGCCGCTCATCCTGTCCGAGTCCAAGGCCACAGCCGGAGTGCTCGCCTACGCCGTTGCTGCCGAATACCGCTGCCCGATCACCGGCACGAAGGGACAGTCCCGCGGCTTCCTGATCACCGTGAACGGACCCCGTTGATTGGTCCACCGGCTAGGAGAGCTGGGGTGGGTTGGTCGGCCTCCAGTGGTCCGCGAACTCGTCGGGTGTGAGCATGCCGAGGGCGGAGTGAGGCCGGTGGGTGTTGTACTCGATCTGCCAGTCGCCGATGAGAACCTGGGCCTCGAGCAGGGTGTCGAACTGCTCGATGGCGAGCAGTTCGTCGCGCATGCGGCTGCCATAGGACTCGACCCACGGGTTCTCCCAGGGCGATCCGGGCTCGATGTAGCTGGTGCCACAGCCGGCGAAGCGGCACCAGTCCCGCAGGGCGTTGGCGGTCAGCTCGGGCCCGTTGTCGCAGCGGATGAACTCGGGGTGCCGGCCTCGCTGTCCGACGATCTTGTCGAGGCAGGCGACGGTGGCGTCGGCGTCGATGGAGTGGTCAACGAGGTCGGCGAGGGACTCGCGGGTGAACTCGTCGACGACGTGCAGGATCTTGATCACTCTCCCGGTGGCGGTGACGTCGAACTGGTAGTCGAGGGCCCACACATGATTGGGCCGCTCGGCGCGGAGCCGATCGGCGGGCATGGTCGAAACGCCCAGGCGCTGGCGCTTGTGGCGACGGGGCGGCACCCGCAGGCCCTCCTCACGCCACAGGCGCTGGACCTTCTTGCGGTTCACGGCCCAGCCGTCGCGGCGCAGCACAGCGTGCGCTCGCCGGTAGCCCCAGCGGGGATGGCGTTTGGCGAAGCGCCGCAGCCGGTCCCGTAGGTCCCGGTCGGGGTCGGGCTCGGCCGGCTGGTGGCGCTGGGTGGAGCGGTGCTGTCCCACGATCTGGCACGCCCGCCGCTGCGATATGCCGAGATGGTCCTGCAGCATGACCACGGCTCGGCGTCGCCTCGACGGGCTCACCAGTTTCCCCGGCTGATCTCCCGCAGCGCGTCGATCTCCAGCTCCTTGTCGGCCACGATCCGCTTCAGCCGGGAGTTCTCCCGCTCGAGATCCTTCAGCCGCTTCGCGGCGTCGGCCTTCATGCCACCGAACTGGTTCCGCCACCGGTGGTAGGTCTGCTCGGACACCTCCAAGTGCCGAGCGACATCGGCGATATCCGATCCCTCGGCGAGCAGCCGGTCGGCCTCCCGGAGCTTGCGGATGATCTGCTCAGGCGTGTGCCTGCGTCGAGCCATCGTGATGAGCCTCCTTCGCCCAGCCATCCTGGGCAACGGGCTCTCACAACCGGTGGACCAATCTGAGGGGGTCAGGCCAACCGTGAGGTCGCGCCGCTGCTCATCGAGAACGACCGGCCCGTCCTCTACCTCGGCGACCTCGACAAGTCGGGTGCCGACATCGAGGCGAATTCCCGGCGGGTTCTCGAACGTGAGACGGGCCGGGTCATCGAGTGGACGCGGTTGGGGATGACCGAACAGCTCGTTGAGCAGCGTGGCATCGAGCCGATCTGGAAGATCGACGGGCGGACCAGGCGTGGGCACTGGGCAGTCGAGGTCGAGTCGCTGGGCCAGGCTGGCGTTGTGGACCTCGTCCGGGCGGCGCTCGACGCGCTGCTCCGCGAACCCATGGCCCGCGTTCGTGAACGCGAGGAGCGGGAGCGGACCGAGGTCCGCCGGCTCCTCGACGGGAGGACCGAGTGACCGGTCCGGCGGGTGTCATCATGACTCCCAGGTTTGGTCCCGTACCGTCGTGGGCCGTGGCTGGTCAGCGGTCGAGGGTGGAGTTGCAGCAAGCGGCGGATGGCATCCGTTACCGGATGCGGCAGATGGCGTGGTGCATCGAGGCTCTGGTCGTGGGCGACGGGACCGGCAAGCCTTACGGCAGGGTGGTGCGCAACGCGCTGATCGTCGACGCTGGTGAACGTCGGGTGCTTGCATACTTCGTGTCGAAGCCGAAAAAGGCCCGCGAGGTCACGGTGTGCGACTACCTCACGTCGGACCAGTGGGACTGGAAGGCAGTCGAGCGTGACGTTGGCAGGTTCATAGGCCTGGTGTCCGATCACCTGACCCATGCCATGCACGTCGACCCGCCTGAGCCCTGGGAGCTGATCGAGATTGCCAAGCGCCTGCTACTCCACATGGCCCAGTTCCTGGTCATTCTGGGAGCCACCGACGAAGAGCAGGCTGGGTGGTTCGGAGACTTCGGAGTGCTGGCCCGGATCGTGGCCGCGGTCGAGGTCAAGGCAAACGAGTGACTGCGGACGGATCCGCGCCGGCCAGCCTGGTGTGCTGCCTAGCGTCCCCGAAGGAAAACACAGCCGGGCGTCCCAGTCGGCGGCGGCGTCGGGCTCGACGGTGATCCAGTCGGCGGGGCGGCCCAGGAGGTCGCGGGGGGTGGGTACCCGGCCCGGCACCCCCCCCCCGGAGATGTCGGGCGCAGCCCTGGTCGCTACCCGGGAGTTGTGATCGGCCATCAAGCGGCCGCTATGTCGACCTCGACGAAGGCATCGGGCAGGGCCACGGCGAAGCCGACGCGTTCCTCCCCCCGGAAGGTGACCGCGTTCTTCTCGAAGTCGGGACCGGCGTCGCGCCACTTGACCCTGGCCGTCTCCCGGACGGCGAGGACGGCGTAGTTCCACTCGGCCACGATGGCAGTGCCCGCGGGGACCGACACCGAGGTGAGCCAGGGCCGCGACCACAGCGTCTCGGGTCCGGCGACAAAGGGACCGTCGCCCAGGGGGTCGTTTGGGCCACACAGCGGCCGTGAGGCGCGTGCCGTCTGTCACGGCGCGACTGAGTCACGTGACGGCCAGAACGCCGCCGGTAGATGCAAATGTGCCGGTATGGAATGGCGACCTCTCGGGGAATACGAAGCGTTCGCCGACTGGTCGGGCCATCCGCGCTCGAAGTGCGGCGGCTTCGGCCCCGTGGTCGGCGTGATGACCCACACGCCCTCCGAGCGCCCGGACGCCGTCCCGATCGCCAAGGGCGAGATCCCTTGGGCCGAGCGATGAGCGTGTTCGAGATCCTGTTCGGCGTGGTCGCCGTGGCCGGGCTGCTGGTCGGCCTGGTCGGCTGGGGCCGCCTCGAATGGCACGAGATGCAGAGGCGCTGCCTCTGCGACGAAACCGTGGAGGAACGATGAGCCGCTACTACGCCACCGACCCTCGACCCTGACGACCCTGAGGCACCCGTCGAGCTGGAGCCCCGCTGACCCCCGATAGCTGTCTCTTCTCGGCCCGTCACAGGAGGCCGTTGGCACCCAGCACCAGCCGCTCCAGATCGGGGGCTGGGCTCAGTTGGTGAACGCAACATGCGCCTCGATCGAGATGGTCAGGTCGGGGAGGGCATGTGGAGCGGTTATCGGCTTTGGAGCTGGAACGGATCGAAGAGCTGCTGGCTGAAGACGCGCCGTTCTGGCGGCTGCGTCAGGAGGTGCCGAGATCGCGGTATGCGATCCATCGGGCGGTGAAACGGCTCCGGCGTCCGCCGGCGCCGGAGCCGAACCGCTCGCCGCTGCGGCTTTCGCTGGCTGAACGCGAGGAAATCTCCCGGGGTCTGGCGGCGGGCGAGTCGCTCCGGGTGATCGCCCGCGGGTTGGGCCGGGCACCGTCCACGGTGTCACGCGAGGTTGCTCGCAACGGTGGACCGGCCAGCTATCGGGCGTGCCGGGCGGATCGGGCAGCGGTTCGCAACATGCGTCGCCCCAAGGTCGCCAAGCTCATGACGGGGCCCCGTTGAGTGGTCCAGCTGTCATGGGAGCGCTGGTTGGTTGATGGTCGACCGCTCGGCGTACTCGGCGGGGGTGAGGCCACCGAGGGACGAGTGGGGTCGGTAGGTGTTGTACTCGATGCGCCAGGCTTCGACGACGACCTGGGCTTCGAGGAGGGTGCCGAACTCTTCGATGTTGAGGAGCTCGTCGCGGGCTCGGCCGTTGAAGCTCTCGATAAAGGGGTTCTCCCACGGCGAGCCGGGCTCGATGTATGTGGTCGTCGTGTGGTGGAGCCGGCACCAGTCGCGCAGCGCCCACGCGATCATCTCGGGGCCGTTGTCCATGCGCAGGTGCCCGGGGGCGCCCCGTTCGGCGACGAGCCGTTCGATGATGGTCACGACGTCATCGGCGGTGCAGTGCCGGTCGACGTCCATGGCGAGCGCTTCGCGGGTGTGTTCGTCGACGATGTTGCACAGCTTCAGCCTCCTGCGATCCGCGGTCTCGTCGAACTGGAAGTCGATGGCCCACACGTGATTCGACCGCTCAGCGCGTAGCAGCGGCCCACCACCGGGCGGCCGGGTCCGCTTGCGCTTGCACGACGGGGGTCGTCGCAGCCCTTCGTCCCGCCACAGCCGCCGGGTGCGCTTGCGGTTGATGGTGTGACCCTCGCGGCGCAGGATCGTGTGCGCCGTCTTCCAACCCCACCTCGGGTGCGTGCGGGCGATCTCACGGAGCCGCCGGCGCACCTTTTCCTCGGCCTCGGGCCGCGGGCGTGGCGTGAGCCGCTGGGTCGAGCGGTGCTGGCCGGTCACCCGGCAGGCACGGCGTTCGGACACCCCGAAGCGATCAACGAGCACGACCACAGCCCGCCGCCGTCGCTCCGGGGTCAGAAGTTTCCCTCAGCCAGCTCCTTGAGCATCGACTTGTCGAGCTCCGCCTCGGCTAGCAGCTTCTTCAACCGGGCGTTCTCCGACTCGAGCTCACGAAGACGCTTCGCCTCGTTGGCCTTCATGCCCCCGTACTGGCTACGCCAGCGGTTCCAGCTCGACTCGGACACCTCGAGCTGCCGCAGCACCTCGGCCAGGTCCTTCCCTTCGTTGAACAGACGGTCGCCCTCCCGCAGCTTGCGGACGATCTGCTCGGGCGTGTGGCGGTGACGCTTCATCGTGGTCCTGTCCTCCTGCCCAGCATGCTGGACGTCGGACTCCCACAACAGGTGGACCACTATCCCGGGCCCCGCTCACTCACCCGGTGTCCGCGGCTGCGGGCGGTTGTGGAAGCCAAGCTCGAGCTGCGCTGGTCGCCGCAGCAGATCGCGAGTTGGCTGGTCTTGGAGTTCCCCGACGACGCGGAGATGCGGGTGTCGCACGAAACGATCTACCTGTCGCTATTCGTGCAATCCCGGGGTGCGCTGCGCAAAGAGCTGACCCGCTACCTGCGGATGAAACGCAGTATCCGGCGCCCCGGAGGCAAGGCACCACCCAACGGCCAAAGCCACATCCCGGCGATGGTCAACATCCGTGAACGACCCGCCGAGGCCGCCGACCGGGCGGTGCCGGGCCACTGGGAAGGCGACCTCCTCTACGGCCAAGGCCCCGGCGTGATCGCCACGCTGGTCGAGCGCCACAGCCGATTCGTGATGCTCGTCGGGCTCCCCCAAACCCACCGAGCCGACGTTGTCGCCGCCGCGCTCGCAGCCAAGATCACCGAGCTCCCCAACCAGCTACGGCGCTCGCTCACCTGGGACCAGGGCCGCGAGATGGCACAGCACGCCGTGTTCACCGTCGCCAGCGGCATACCCGTCTACTTCTGTGACCCCCGCAGCCCCTGGCAACGCGGCAGCAACGAGAACACCAACGGACTGCTACGCCAATACCTCCCTCGCAACACCCGCCTCGGCGACCGCACCCAGACCGAGCTCGACAACATCGCCGACCAGCTCAACGGACGCCCTCGACAAACACTCGCCTGGAAGACACCATCACAAGCACTCGACCGAGCGATGCGTTGATCCCCTGAGGCCAGCGGGGCATTATGCGCTCGTGGCCGACAAGATCGGTGGGTCAGCCACGTCTGGACAATCACCGGGCAGCAGTGCCCATCAGAACGCAGATGACACGAAGTGCAAAGCTCTGCAGTGGCGAAGAAGGCGGCGGGGTCAGGTCGGGGCGGGTTCGGCGTCGCGGTCGTCGGGCTTTGGCAGCTTTTGGGGCAGGTCTGCGGTGAAGGCGAGCGAGGCGAGCGCGAGGAACGCGGCGGCGAGCAGGCCGGCCTTGAGTGCCACGAGTTGGGCTTCTTCGTAGTCGTCGACGATCGCCTCGGTGGTCGACTCGCTCAGTCCGGCGTCCTGGGCGGCCTTTTCGATCTCGGTGGAGGCGACGAAGTCGATGCCCGTTCCCGCCGCGGTGCTGACCTCTGTCCCAACCTCCTGCTCGATGCGCTCGTCGTTCTCGATGTGTGAGATGAACGCGCCGGTCAGGCCCGCGAGGACGATCGCTCCGATGAGCGCGACCCCGAGCGACGAGCCGAGCTGCTGTCCGGTGTATTGCAGTCCACCGGCCTCACCGCGGCCCGACGCGTCGACCGACGACTGCACGACGTTGCCGAGCTGCGATGCCATGAGGCCCATCCCCACCCCCAGCAAGCCCATCGACACGGCGAAGCCGGCTTCCTTCAGCTGCGGGTCAATCGTCGCGACGAGCACAAGCGCGGCGCCGCACGTGACCCACAACCCGGCGCGCACGATCGTTCGGATCGGGAAGCGCTTCGACAACCGCGAACCCAACGCCGATGAGAGGAACATCGTGATCGAGACGGGGAGCATCTTGATGCCCGTCTCGAGCGCGTCGAGCCCGAGCACCAGCTGCAGGTACAGCGGGATGACGAAGAACACGCCCATGAGGATGAGGTTCTGGCTGAACAGCCCGTACAGCCCGGCCCGCAACGACGGGATCTTCGTGAGGTCGAGGTGCACGAGTGGATCCTTGCCCGTCGCCTCCCGGTGCTGTTCCCATCGGACGAACGACCATATCAGCACGCCGCCGAACGCGATCACGAACAACGTGACCGACAGGCCGAACGGCTCAACCGGCGAGTCCTTCGGCTTCACCCAGCCCCAAGTGCTCGACTGGAGCACGCCGAGCACGACGACGCCGAGGCCGCCCGCCGACAGCGCGGTCCCGACACCGTCGAGACGCGGCTTGGCCCCGCTGCGCGGCGCGTCCGCGATGAAGCGCGTCGTCAAGAGGATGAAACCGACAAGCACGACCTCACCGGCAAACACGACGCGCCACGACAGTTCGGTCGTGGCCCAACCGCCAACGATCGGCCCGACCGCGATGCCTGCCCCGGCGACCCCGCCGATCACGGCATAGGCCGCCTTGCGGGCGGTCCCTTCGAAGTTCCCGGCGATCAGCGCGGCCATCGCGGGGAGCACAAGCGCGGCGCCGAGCCCCTCGAAGACGGACCACCCCAAGGCGAGGATCGCAACGGTCGGCGCCAACGCCGTGATCGCTGATCCGCACGCGTAGATGACAAGGCCGAAGACGAACGCCCGACGACGGCCGATGATGTCACCGATCTTCCCGCCCGTGAGCATGAACATCGCCATCACCAGGCAGTAGAGGGTGATGACGGCCTGGATGACGGTCACGGTCGTGTCGAAGTCCTTGACCAGCTGGCTGATCGACACGTTCATGACCGACTGGTCGAGCACCATCACGAACTGCGCCGTTGCTAGCGACACCAGCGCCCACCGCCGACCCATTGCGCCTCCCCTCATCGACTCGCGGCGCGCCCGGACAACGCCAGTGTGCACGACTGTCTATACGCGCACCGTGGATGTCGGTGCGACCCGGAACGCACAGGAGCGAAGCGGCACCACCGAACGGCAGACCAAGCTGCCCTCAGGAAGCGGTCTCACGCGTGCCGCATCCGAAGGCGCGTTGCACGAGTGCCGGCCGAGGACATCCGCGATCGCAGACACGTCGGAATGGACGATCCTCGCAACGAGCGCAGATGCCGATCTCGCGCCACGGAGTTCTGTGCTGCTCGCACGGCAGGCGGCGTGCGCTCGGTTCGGGCAGTATGCGCTCGGGCTCGCCCGATAGCTGAGCGACACCTTTCGTCCTAGACGAGCGACAGGGGGAACCAATGGGCGGCGACGAATCAGAGCCGAGAGCGAGCCGGGGGGACAGTCTCGTCCTAACATCGGGCCAGGCCCGCTTCGTGTCGTGGATGACCGACGTGTTGGTGTTCATCGTGGTCATCAACCTCTTTGTGCAGTACGCGCCAAGGGTCATCATCGAGTCGTTCACGACCTCGATTTTCACGGCGCTGCTGCTCAAACTCATGCTCGATTCCATCCTGGGGCTGGAGCACCGGGTCGCAGCGTGGTTCGGGGCACGTGAGGGGACGACTTGGAAGCTTCTCAGGATGGCCACGATGTTCTCGATCCTATTTTTGTCCAAGTTCGTGATTATCGAGGTCACTGATCTCATCTTCGGCGACCGGGTCAAGCTCGGTGGTTTTATCGAGGTCGTGGCGTTGGTCATCGCGATGATCGCGGCGCGTAGGGCGGTGACCCTGGTTTTCGATCGCCTGGGGCCACCTACCGCGGCTCGCGCAGCCAAAGCCCTTTGACTGCTTCACAGAAAGAGGTTGCTACCCATGGCTGATTCCGGACAGTCAGAGGGACAGAGCACCGCGCCATATCTGCCGATCTCGCGCGCCTTGACAATACGCGGGCCCGCGCAGAACGGACGTGGACTGGCGCCGGGGACAAGGTCCTCTAGGACGGTCCGGGAGTTGGTTGGGGACCAGGTCTTATCGAGGCGACAGACGAAGCGGTGACTCGCGCCACCGCTTCGTCTCGCACTTCGGCGGGCCCGCGACGTGAACGTCTGGGCCCGCTTGATATCAGGGCGTGCTCGTCGTCGGGCTTGTCCGGGCTTTGGTGCGGTGGTCACGCACGACCGCGCCGCCCTTGGGCTTGGTCCTGCGGTAGACGGTCTGCGCCTCGTTGATCGCCAGCCGGCCGGCCACGTTGACCACGAGGAAGTTGCACTCGCCCTGCCACGATCCGTCGAGCAGGCTCTTCGACTGCTCGTAGATCCGCCGCTGGACGTCCTCGGACTGGGTGGCGAGCCGCTCGGTCGTCCACTGCTCGTCCCACTTCTCCTTGGCCTCGGTCTTGAACCATTCCTTCAGGGCGTCGACCAGGTCGCCCAAGATCTTGTTCATGAACGAGCCGTCGATGCTGACCTCGACCTGGTTGATCGTGACCTCTTGGCCGGCGAAGACGCCGAACTCGTAGTGGTACTGGTCGTCGTCCCGCCACGCCAGGCAATGCGAGATCTGGCCTTTCACACGCTTGCCGCCCGCCCGGGTGGCACTGACCGATACCGGCTTGACGTTGAACTCATGTGAGCCGAACTTGATCTTCTTGGCCTCCGGCCCTTTCATGGCCGCCTGGACGGCCTTTTCGAAGGTGGCTGTATTAACCATGTCGTGTTCTCCTTGGTTCCGCCGACCCCCGCCGTGGAGATCGCTTCACCTGTACCGGCGTGCCACGGGTGTGCCATCGCCTGGCACATGCCGCAGGCGGTTCGAGGCTATGCGACGTGCCGCCGCACCCGGCACAGCGCATCGTGACGCGGTGTAGGACCAACGGAAGGGCCGAGGTATTGGGATTTCCCATCTGTCGTCCGACCGGCATCCACAGCAGCGTGTCGAACGTCATAGCTGGTGTGTGTCAGACGACGCTGTGCGGAGGTGTCAGAGGACACATCCTGGATTCGATGGGCAGTGACTAAGCGGTGACACTCTGGCGCCACCCGGATGAATCCGCGGGAGGGCTTATGAGACATCAGACGAACTGCGGAGGGTCGGAGGAGTCCTGGTTTTGGCCTCGGTCGCGCGCCTTTGCCGTCATGTTCGTTGCAGCCGGCCTGGTTGGCATGCTCGCCGGATGCGGAAGCGGGGCGGTCGAGGGACCCGACGACGAGGCGGCGAGCGAAGATGCTGGGGGCGGCAATGGCGGCAGCGGAGGCGGCAACACCGGTGGCAACGGCGACGGGGGCGGTACCACCGGGGGCAACGGTCGCGGCAACGGCGGGGGAACCGACAACGGCGGCAGCGGAGGCGGCGACGAGTTCTCGTGGAACCTTCCTGGCGGTGACCTAAGCACCGATCAGATCGGCGAAGCATTCAACCGCCTGCAGGCGGGCAAATGCACGCGCGAAGAGGTAGAGAACGACGGAGAAAGCGCCGAGGAGTGGCTCGACTTTCAAGAGCCACGCCCCGGACCGACGGACGTGCGTCGCTGGATCTTTATGGAAGCCGGTCAGGATGAGCTCTACGAGGCCGCTATCGCTGCTTGCAAGGGCGACCTGGATAACGCGCAAACGCACCTCGAGATGGCGAGTGTCGGCTCTCACCCGGGCGATTGCCGCCTTTACCAAGCAATCAGGAGTGTGCTCGAGCAGCGGCCGCAAGGGTCGATCGAGTGCCCCGATCCTCCAGCCGAATCAGGGACGTCGAGCACCGAGTCCACAACATCCACCGAGTCCGACGACTCAAACACCGAGTCCACAACATCCACCGAGTCCGACGACTCAAGCACCGAGTCAACTGCCTCGTCGACCAGCTCACCGGCGTCGACTGACGCCGGTGAAAGTGGCTCCAGCTCGAACGTCGGAGGTGAAACGGATACCGCGGGCTGACGTGGAGGCAACCGAGCAGACGGGTCCAGCGGCGCCGACCGAACCGCGATTTCCGTTCGGGCTCGAAGACGTCGCGGCCAGCCCTCGCAGTGAGCCCGCGACGACGGCAACAGGAGCCGGTCCCGCGGAGACGGCGACGGCCGCGGCGGCGCCGGCCGCCGGTACGGGTGACGTACTGAAGGAGGCGCTGCGACCCGCTCTCAGCTTCCTTGCCAACGTCACGGTCGTGACCGCCTTGCTCGTCTATTTCGGCTGGCGGCGAGCCGAAACCCAGGCCGACCGACTGGGCATCGACGAGAGCATCCTGGGGATGTCGACGCGCGAGTACGTGCTCCGAAGCGTTGGCCCAGTCCTGACGCTTCTCGTGGCTATCGGCGTCGGCGGGCTGATCTGGCTCTCGATCGAGCGACGCCTGACACCAATGTTGCAGACCCGAGAACCGGCTCTGCCCGAGGTTGACCGAACTCGTGCCCGAGTCGCCAGACTCGTCGTGCGTCTGCTCGGCTTCGCGTGGCTGATACTGCCCGCCGCCGTCTTCATGATGGGCTACGTCTGGCCGGCGCCGGCCTTCGTCCTCTTCCCGGCGAGCATCGGGGTGGGCGTACTGCTCTGGCTCTACGCGACAAACCTGCGACACCCCGACGGCGGCTCCGGGCGCCGCCAGGCCGGGCAGAGACCCTTGGCCGTCGTCTTCGTCGGTGTGTTGGTTCTCGTCTGTGTGTTCTGGACCGCCTCCAACTACGCCGAGGTACTAGGACGCCAGCTCGCGGACGACTTCGGCACCGATATCGGCGGCCTACCGGGAGTTGCCGTGTACAGCGAAAGCCGACTCCACCTTGACGGTCCCGGCGTCGACGAAACCGAGCTCTCCGAGGAGGGCACCGTGCGCTACCGATACCGTGGTCTACGGCTGCTCGAGCACACGGGGGGCAAGTTCTTCCTCGTGTCCGACGGATGGACCACCGAGTACGGCGTGGTCTTCGTCCTGCGTGACGACGACCAGTCGGTACGACTCGACTTCGTCCGCGACCGACGCTGACCAGCGAACCAACTGCAATGCCATAACCGAAGCGCAGATCTGAACATCACGTCCTCGGGGAAGGACGATCGGCGGAATCCGCAACGTGGCGACCGCGTCCGCAAGAGCGGTTCTACGGGGGACCCGATCCGCGGCCGACAACTGGGGGGCGAGGCTACGATCGACGCGGCGGCTTGCCCGGCCCGAGGGTCGGGGCAAGGGGTGGCGATGGAGTTTCGGATCCTTGGCTCGTTCGAGGTCCTCGGCACGGACGGGGCCCTCGACCTGCGCGGTGCTAAGCGCCGGGGTCTGTTGGCGTGCCTGGTGGTCCATGCTGGCCAGCCGATAAGCACCGATCGGCTGGTCGAGGAGCTGTGGGATGACGGCTCCGACGGTGCCGCGCGAACGGTGCAGACCTACGTATCCCAGCTGCGCAAGCTGTTCCTCACCGAGCCGCCGAAGCTGGAGACTCGGCCAGGGGGCTATGTGCTCGAGGTGGACCCCGGCAACATTGACGCCTACCGCTTCGAGCAAGGACTCGTCGTAGGGCAACGCCATTGCACCTCGGGTCGACAGGGCTGCGGCCTCCTGGCCTCACCCCGGGGACACGAGGTCCTTACGGATCCACGAGCTGGTCCGGGCCAGCCTCGGCGACGAGCTCTGGCCCATCGTTGCCCACGCTGTTCACCGCCGTGGACACGGGCATGGCCACCAGACGGTCGGCAGGGGCAGGGACGAGCAGTTTGGCAATGGCTTCGTGTCGTCGTTGGTGGGATCGAGCCAGGCGTCCCACGCCGACGGTGGCAGGATCACGGGCATCCGGTCGTGAATCGGCTTCATGGTCTCGTTCGGGTCTGTGGTGATGATCGTGACGGTCCGCAGCGGCTCACCCTTGCGTTCCAGGCCTCGCCACTCGTCCCAAAGTCCGGCGAGCGCGATCGGTTCCCGGTCGCGGCGTTCGAGGTAGTACGGCTGCTCGCGCTTCCCGCCTGGCAGCTCTTCCACTCGTTGAACCCGTCCTTCGCCCACGCCGGCACGAAACCCCAGCGCGCCAGGTCGACTTTGCGGGCTTCGCCGTCGTCGAGGACGACGTATACGTCCGAGGTGGGCGTGACGTTGTAGGAGGCGTTTTGGACCGGTAGTTGCGGTGTCCCTCGGTGCCTCTCGCCGGCGCTCGACGCCGCATGGTTGATGGCTGCGGGCCGGGATGGCTTCCGGCGTTTGAGTGGTCGGCCTGTCGCTGTCGTCGTTTGCGTGCGAGGTTAGTGGCAGTCGGAGGCGCAACGGCGATCGTCGGGCTGGTAGGAGCGGATCGCCCCAGTGCTGTCGGTGTGCACGGCGCAGCAGGTGGTGAGGAGGTCTCGGAGTTGGTGGCGGCCACGCTGGACGCGTGATTTCATGCCCGACCGCGAGATGCCGGTCGCGGCGGCGGCCTGTTGGTGGGTTTCGCCGTGGAGATCGACGCGGGTGAGGGCGTCCCGGTAGATGGGTGGGAGCTGCTCGACGATGGGTTGGAGGCAGCGTGCCAGCTCGCGGGTGGCGTCGTTGGGTCCGCTGTCACCGACCTCCGGTTCGGTCCAGGGCTCGTCGTCGTTGAGCAGTGGCTGGTGTCGCCGTCGCAGGCGATAGTGGTCGATCACGGCGTTGCGGGCCGCCCGGTAGAGCCAGCCGGTCGGGTTATCGACGGTGTCAAGAGCTCCTCCTGCCAGGCAGCGGGTGAGCACGTCTTGGGTGATGTCGTCGGCGATGTAAGGGTTATCGACCCGTCTGGCGATGAATGCTCGCAGCCGCGCTGTGGTCTCGGCCCAGCCGGCGTCGAGACCAGGGTTCGGTCGGGTTCGGGGTGGGGCGGGCGCGTCCATGGGTCATCTCCCAGTGTCGACAGTACTGACGAACGACCTCGCCCGGGGACGCAACCGCGACGAGGTTGCGTCCATTCGGCGCTCTGAACGTCTTTAGTGAGCGACACCGTGATGTCGGCCCACTGCCTGACGGCGACGACGATCCCAGCGACCGTTGAGGAGACGATGATGACCACGAGCAGAGTGCAGCTCGCCCTGAATGTGACCGACTTGGAGGAGGCGACCCGGTTCTATCGCGACTTCTTCGGGGTTGAGCCGGCCAAGCGGCGGGCGGGCTACGCAAACTTCGCGATCGCCGACCCGCCGCTGAAGCTGGTGTTGTTCGAGAACCCCACCGCCGCCTCGGCGCTGAACCATCTCGGCGTCGAGGCTGCCTCCACCGACGACGTGGCCGCCGCTGCGGCCCGCTTCGCCGCCGCCGGTTTGGCGACCACGATGCCCAGTGAGGAGCGTTGCTGCCACGCCATGCAGGACAAGGTGTGGGTCAAGGCACCCGACGTTCCCCACGGCGGCTGGGAGTTCTACACCGTGCTCGCCGACGACCCCGAGCCGGGCGCCGGCGACGACACCGTCGGATGCTGCAACAGCGACCCGGCGGCGAGCGCCGGCGCCTGCTGCGTGACGATGTGAGCCCAGATCCGCCAATGAGCGGAAGCCGGCTCCCTGGACGTCGACTCCCCGAGGTACAGCCGCGGCTCCGGGTGGATCGGGTTGTCGATGCGGCCGGACTGCGGGACTGGGAGCACGTCGTCGCCTACGGCTTCCCGCTCGAGGACCTGCAGGGTCGGGCCCTGGACTACCGGGTGAGGTCTGGACGACCGCCGGCGCCCTGACATGTGCCAGGAGATGGCACGGGCATGTCACGCCTCAGCAGCATCCCCTCAAGCACGGCCGGCGGCGCCCACAGCTTCCGGTCGGTCAAATAGCGGAAGGCAACCATGACTACCCAAGTGAGTGAAACGAACACGTGCCTCGAGGCGGTGCGCACGTTGTCGCCCGCCATCTTGGCTCACGGCGAAGAGATCGAGCGCGGTCGGCGGGTGCCGCCGGACCTGGTTGAGGAGCTGACGGCGGCGGGCTGCTTCCGGATGCTGGTGCCCCGTAGCCACGGCGGGGCAGAGCTCGACGTGCCCGCGGAGATGCGAGTGATCGAAGAGCTGGCCCGGGCCGATGGCTCGGTCGGGTGGACGGTGATGATCGGACGCTCGGCGCCGGTGTTCTTCGGGAAGCTGCCGCGCGACACCTTCGACGCCCTGTACGCCGCGGGTCCCGACGTCATCCTCGCCGGCACTGTCAACCCGACCGGCCTGGCCACCCCGGTCGACGGCGGGTTCCGGGTCACCGGCCAGTGGTCGTTCGCCAGCGGCTGCCAGCACTGCCACTGGTTCATCGCCCACTGCATCGTGGACGACGGCCGCCAGCCACCGATACGCATGATGGTGCTGCCCCCCGCCGACGTCGAGATCAAGGACACCTGGTCGGTGTCGGGCCTGTGCGGCACCGGCAGCCACGACTTCGTCGTCAACGACGCCTTCGTACCGGCCGAACGCAGCTTCGTGCTCTGGGACGAGCCGTGCCTCGATGTCCCGCTTCTGCGCATACCGGAGCTGTCGCTCGCCTCGCTCTCCGTCGGTGCCGTGGCGGTCGGCATCGCCCACGGCGCTCTGGGCGAGGTCACCGACCTGGCCACCGGGAAGTTGCCCCTGTTCAGCGACGGGACGTTGGCGTCGAACCCGCTGTTCCAGCATCAGCTCGCCGCCGCCGACGCCCAGCTGCGGGGCGCCCGCACCCTGCTGTACGCCGACGCCGAGGCGGCGTGGGCGACGGCCGTGGCCGGCACGTCGTTCACCCCCGACCACCGTGCCCGGATCCGGGCCACGGCCACGTGGGTGACCACGACGGCCGCGTCGGTGGTCGACATGGCTTACACCGCCGGCGGCGGAAGTTCGATCTACTCCAGCAGCCCACTCCAGCGCCGCCTTCGCGACATCCACGCCCTGACCCAGCACTTCGCGGTCAAGCTCGACACCTTCACCAAGGCGGGCGCGGTGCTGGCCGGCCAGGACGTCGACCTCACCTTCCTGTGACGAGGCGTAGAAGGAAACGGTGAACCGGCGCTTCCCACTTTCAGGGGATCGAGCTCGTCGTCCCCACCCGAACTCGACAAATCCTGGAAACGCCAAGGAGCGCAAATGCAGGTAACGACAATCACATCTGCCGACGGAACTAACTTGGCGGCACGCCACTCGGGCCACGGTTCGCCCATGGTGCTCGTGCACGGCGCCAACGGAGACCTCGATACCTGTGCCCTCATTGAAGGACTGCTGGCCGAGCGCCATTCCGTGTGGGTCTACTCCCGCCGGGGGCGAGGCGGCAGCGGCGATGGACCCGACTATGCCCTCGAGCGCGAGGTCGAAGACGTGTTGACCGTCCTCGCCGCCGCCGGCGACCACCCCCACCTGTTCGGACATTCAGGCGGAGCGGCGTACTGCCTCCTAGCAGCCGACCAGCGGCCGTCCTTGAGCTCGCTCGTACTCTACGAGCCGCCCCTGCACCTCGACCGCCTGAACCCAAGCATCATCGACAACATGCAGGCCGCCCTCGACGCCGGCAACCCAGACCGCGCCCTCGAGATCGTCCTTCCCGCGGTCGGCATGGTCGATACAGAAATACAGGTGCTCCGATCGCTGGAGCCGGTGTGGGAGAGGCTCCGAGCGGGCGTCCGCCTCGTCCCCCGCGAACTCCGAACCGGGTTCGAGGCCATCGACACGCTGGACGCGTTTGACCCGCCGGACATCCCGACCCTTTACCTCTTCGGAGAGGCAACGGACGCGTCAATATTCCCGACCCCTGACGAAGTTGCCGAACTGTTGCCCAAGGCGCAGCTCCACGGGCTTCCGGGGCAGCGGCATCTCGCCCTCGCCTTCGACCCCACGTCGGTCGCCCAGGCAATCCTGCATTTCACAACCGCCCACGACGGTTGAGCGCGTTGGATGAACCGGTCTCGAAACTACCGGAGAGCGCCCGCGATCACCGGAGCAGAACGACGGATTTCGTGCGGGCACGAAGAAGCGCTTCTCGTTGGAGGTTCACGGCAAGGAGGCTCGGCGATTGATACAGATCTGCCGATCTCGCGCCCCGTCGTTCTGTGCTAGCGGTCCGATAGGCGGCGGGTACGCGGATCGAAGCCTGTTTGTGTCAAGAGGGGATTCGAGAGCGCGTCGAAGCAGCCCGCTGGTGGCGGGCGTAGGTTTGGTTGTCGGGTCTGGGAGTGGCTTGTCCGAAGAGCCGGCTCAGGGTGCAAGGCCGGTCACGCTGGATTACGAGTCGTCCCTGTTGCCTTCCCGGGCCCACCGTTGTTTCAGCGGTGAACGTCGGCGACGAGTTGCCGGTAGACGGTGGTGGCGATCTGGCGTTTGAGGGCTCGTAGGGCTTCTTTGGGGGTCTTGCCCTGGTCGGGCTTTCGCCGGTAGTAGGCACGTCCGGGGGTGTCGTTGGGTACCTGGGTCACGGCGGCGACGTGCAGCGCCCGGTTGAGCTGGCGGTTGCCGCGGGGGTTGAGCCGGTGCCGTTGTTTGGGCCCGCTCGATGCGGCGATGGGGGCGGTGCCGGTGTAGCGGGTGTAGTGGCCGCTGGTGGGGAACCGGGCGATGTGGCCGGTGTGGCCCAGGATGATGGCGGCGCCGAGCGGGCCGATGCCGTGGATATCGGTGAGCGTGGTGGCCGAGGCGAGGACGGCTTCGGTGATGCGTTCGCTGGTGGCGATCAGCTGGTTGTCGAACCGGCGGACATCGCCTGCCAGCTCGAGCGCGACCTGTTTGGGTTCGAGCTCGACCGGCCCCGTCGGCCCGACGCCGCGCAGGATCCGCCCGGCCTGTTGGGCTGAGAGCAGGTGGCCGGCGCCGCCTGGGGTCAGGCCACAGAGCAGGGCGTGAAGTCGGCAGATCGCCTGGGTGCGCAGCCCGGTGAGGTCGTGGTGCCGGTCGGCCAGCAGGCGCAGCACCGCGGGGTGATCCACCGGGGTGGCCTGGCGCAGTCGGGTGTGACGTAGCGCCACGATCGCGGCGGCCCGGGCGTCGTGGGGGTCGGTCTTGTCGGTGCAGCCGGCGTCGAGCAGCCGCACCGCGCCGACAGCGTCGGTGGCACATCCAGCACCGACTCGCCGGCGGCGACCAGCTGCTGTGCCAGCAACGCACCCAGCCCGGAGGCCGACTCGATGGCCCAGGTGCGGGGCGTGAAGTCGGCGGCGAAGCGGAGCAGCCGGTCACGCTGGCGTCGATCCGCGCTGACTCGCAGCTCCCCGATGACGCTCTCGGTGCGGTCGAGCACCGCTGCGGTGTGGGACCCCTTGTGGGGGTCGATCCCGATGATGAACACGTGCCCTCCTCGTGGCTGTGCCAGTGGTGATGCCACGGCGGGCACTCCTGATGAGGGTCGATTGCTCGCGCCTGTTTCGAGCCACGCCGCAGCGAGAACCCGGCCGGCGGCCAGTTCGCTCTGAAGCCAACCAACAACGGTGGGCAAGGCATTCTGGAGACCGCCCGCCGAGCTCTCGGAAGCTACGACCACCCGCAGCTCCGTGCGCTCAGCCAACCATCAGGGCAATATGCGCTCGTGCCTCGGTCGCTCAGCTCTTCGCGAATGGAGGCGTTCAGCGACGGTGTGTTCTCCATCGCGGCGACACTGTTGGTATTCGACATCGCGCTTGATCCACCGGGAACGCCGTTAGAACAAGTGCTCCACGCGTGGCCCGGGTATCTCGGCTACGTCATCAGCTTCCTGACGATCGGCGCGGCGTGGCTCGGACACAGTGCGATGACCGACCGCCTGACACACGCAGACTCACTACTCCTGCGCATCAACTTGCTGCTGCTGCTCGTCGTTGCGTTCCTGCCATTTCCGACGATGCTCATCGCCGACGCAATCCGCGACGACACCAGTGGTGAGCGCGTCTACGTCACGCTCTACGGCCTCACACTGCTCAGCATCCGCCTCCTCGGATCTGCTCTCGACGCATACGCTCGACGCGAGCACCTCTACTCCACCGAACAGGCCGACGAAGAGCTACAAGCCGACCGCGGCACTCTGGTGCCGGTCATCATCGCCTACGTCATCGCGATCCTCGTCGGGCTCGCCCTGCCGACGCTCGCAGTCGTGCTGTACCTCGCCCTCGCAGTGTTCATCGTCGTGCCGCTAGGGCACATTCGAGACGTGCTGTTCAAGCGCTCGTAGCTGCCGATCTCGCGCACGGCGTTTTGCCCCCAGCAGGCCGGCGGTCGCAGCGGCTGGTGCCGGCGACGCCCGGATTTCGTCCGTTCGGGGTGATGCCAGGCCCGTGTGGTTCTGGGTCTAATGGGCACCCCAGGTGAACGAGATCGCCAACCGCGCCGACGAGGCATGGACGGCGGCCGTTCCTGGAACCCCCGACCGGGAGGAGAGTTCGATGGCCAAGCCCGATGCAATGTTCATCTATATCGGCACCTACCCGAGTGAGGCAGCGGCACGAGACGACTATGCCGTGGTGCAGGATCTCCACTCGCTCGGTGCTGTCGGGACCTACGACGCGGCTGTGGTCACCAAGGACGACGCCGGCAAGGTCCACGTCAACAAGGATGAGATGGCCACCAGGCACGGAGCCTGGGGTGGGGCGGCCGCCGGGGCGGTTGTCGGGATCCTGTTCCCTCCCGCCATCATCGGTTCTGCGGTCGTCGGCGCGGCCGTGGGCGGCGCCGGAGGCCATTTGTGGCGCGGCCTGTCCCGCTCCGACGTCAAGGAGCTCGGCGACGTCATCGATTCTGGTGAGGCCGCGCTGCTGATCGTCGGTGAGAGCACGGTGCAGGAGGCGGTGGACAAGGCGGGGTTGAAGGCCGAGAAGCAGGTCGCCAAGGAGCTCGACGTCAGCCCCAAGGAGGTCGACGCAGCGATCCAAGAGGCGGCTGGCGAGATCACCTGACCACCAGCCCCCGCCTAAGCCAACACACGGGAAGGACGGAGCCGATGGCCGTCAAGACCAGGGTCGCGCATCCGAGTGTGGAGGAACGGCGAGCGCGAGGCGAGGAGGCGCGCAGCCGGACGCCGGTGGCCAGCCATACTGGCTGGGCGGCGGCCACCGGGCGGCCTGATCCGGTGGGGTTGTTGGAGGAGCAGGACGCCGACCGGGAGCCCGACCTGGTGCCGGTCCGGCACGGGCGGATGGTGGTGTCGCCGTTCACCTTCTACCGGGGGGCGGCCAAGATCATGGCCGCCGACCTGGACGGCACGCCCGTCGCTGGCCTGGACGTGCAGCTGTGCGGGGATGCGCACCTGTCGAACTTCGGTTTGTTCGCCTCGCCCGAGCGGCGGTTGTTGTTCGATGTGAACGACTTCGACGAGACCCTGGCGGGGCCGTTCGAGTGGGACGTGAAGCGGATGGCGGCCAGCTTCACGATCGCGGGCCGTAACAACGGCTTCGCCAAGGCCGACACCCGGGCGGCGACCCGGGCGTCGGTGCGGGCCTATCGGGAGGCGATGGCCAGCTTCGCCCAGATGGGCAACATGGCCATCTGGTACGCGCACCTGGACGAGGACGAGCTCCAGAAGGGAATCCGCAGCGCCGCCAAGGCCTCGAAATCGAAGAAGCAGGCCAAGCGGGCCCAAAAGACGACCCGGAAGGTGTTCGCCAAGGCGCACACCCGTGACAGCCTGCAGGCGCTGTCCAAGCTCTGCGAGCTGGTCGACGGGGGCTACCAGATCGTCAGTCAGCCGCCGATCGTGGTCCCGGCGCGGGAGCTGGCGGCCACCTACGGCTTGTCCCGGGATGAGATCGAACACGGCCTCCACGAGCAGTTCCGCCGCTACCGGGCCACCCTGCGCGATGATCAGCGTCAGCTGCTGGAGCGGTTCGAGTTGGTCGATGTGGCCCGCAAGGTGGTGGGGGTGGGCAGCGTCGGCACCCGGGCCTACATCGGCTTGCTCCAGGGTCGCGACCAGCACGACCCGCTGTTCCTGCAGGTCAAGGAGGCGACCGCGTCGGTTCTGGAGGGCCCTCTGCCCAAGAGCCGCTACAAGCAGCACGGCGAACGGGTCGTGTATGGGCAGCGGATGATGCAGGCCGCCAGCGATATCTATCTGGGCTGGACAAAGGGAGCCGACGACCGTCACTACTACTGGCGGCAGCTGCGCGATATGAAGGGCTCGGTCGAGGTCGAGTCGTTGCTCCCGCTCGGCCTCGGCGTGTATGCCGGAATCTGCGGCTGGACCCTGGCCCGGGCCCACGCCCGATCCGGCGACCCGGTCGCGATCGCCACCTACCTCGGCAACGACGACCAGTTCGACCGGTCGATCAGCGACTTCTCCGAGCTCTACGCCGACCAGAACGAACTCGACTACGAGGCCTTCGCCAACGCCATCCGGTCCGGACGCCTGGAAGCCCTCGAAGGCGTCTGAGGAGCCGTCCGCTGCGCATGACAATGCTGGTTGCCATCTGCTTCGCCCTCGGCCAGCAGCTTCGTGGGGAACGGCAGGAACGCGATGACGAGGAGCAACAGCCGTCCACTACTGCTGTCGCGGATGGTCCGTCCCGACTGCACCGCCATGCCGCGTCGCCCAGCGGTGCGGCGGCTGTCGCGCCGGGCGCTCGGAATCGCGGGCATGTGATCCATCTGAGCGGTGGCGCCGAGCGCATATCTGCCGATCCGCGCCGTGGCGTTCAGTGCCTCCCGCCGCTGGGCGACGGCCGCTCACGGCTTGCTCGTGACCCGATCGGGGGTCACGGCCCGGAACGATCGCTTACCCCACACGTTGCGGGAACCGCCATAGACGGTGACCCACTCGCCGGCCTCAGTGCGCGAGTGACCCACGAAGGTGAACGAGCCGCGCAACCCGACCACCGTTACAGGTTCGCCTTTGGTGAGGTCTCCCCAAGTATCGATGGTGGTGACCGTCATCGACCCGCCTCGTGGTCGCCGTTGATCGCCACGGACATAGTCGTAGTCCTCTCCGGCCGTTGGCTGGTGGACCCAACTCCCTCTTCGAGACTCAATGTCGTGGTTGCGACGGGACGAGCCCTGCTGCGACTGTGCCCGGCTTCCAGTTACCGCCCGGTTCTACTCGGACGGTTCTACTCGGACGGTTCTAGCGGGGGTTCGCTGGTGCCGCGTTTCGGTGAATGCGTTGCTGGCCCTGGCCCGTGCCCGGCAGCGTCGCAGTGGGGACGTGATCGCGAGGGCCCGGAACCGTCAGGGTTCCTTCGCCCGGCTCGATGACCACCGTGAAGTTGAGCGAGCTCCGCGATGAGATCTGGGACCTGGCCGAGCGCCCCGGTCCGTTGTCCGAGGCTGACGAGCGGCGCTGGAAGCTGCTTCCCTCACTGGATCGGGCTCGCCGGCGTAGGGGACACGTTGCAGCGCGACGAACGCCGGCATCGTCCCGGCACATCGGCGCCGCGGACTAGCGCCAGATCGGGGGCTGGGCTCAGGTGGTGAACGCAACATGCGCCTCGATCGAGATGGTCAGGTCGGGGAGGGCATGTGGAGCAGTTGTCGGCTTTGGAGCTGGAACGGATCGAAGAGCTGCTGGCTGAAGACGCGCCGTTCTGGCGGCTGCGTCAGGAGGTGCCGAGATCGCGGTATGCGATCCATCGGGCGGTGAAACGGCTCCGGCGTCCGCCGGCGCCGGAGCCGAACCGCTCGCCGCTGCGGCTTTCGCTGGCTGAACGCGAGGAAATCTCCCGGGGTCTGGCGGCGGGCGAGTCGCTCCGGGTGATCGCCCGCGGGTTGGGCCGGGCACCGTCCACGGTGTCACGCGAGGTTGCTCGCAACGGTGGACCGGCCAGCTATCGGGCGTGCCGGGCGGATCGGGCAGCGGTTCGCAACATGCGTCGCCCCAAGGTCGCCAAGCTCACCCGGTGTCCGCGGCTGCGGGCGGTTGTGGAAGCCAAGCTCGAGCTGCGCTGGTCGCCGCAGCAGATCGCGAGTTGGCTGGTCTTGGAGTTCCCCGACGACGCGGAGATGCGGGTGTCGCACGAAACGATCTACCTGTCGCTATTCGTGCAATCCCGGGGTGCGCTGCGCAAAGAGCTGACCCGCTACCTGCGGATGAAACGCAGTATCCGGCGCCCCGGAGGCAAGGCACCACCCAACGGCCAAAGCCACATCCCGGCGATGGTCAACATCCGTGAACGACCCGCCGAGGCCGCCGACCGGGCGGTGCCGGGCCACTGGGAAGGCGACCTCCTCTACGGCCAAGGCCCCGGCGTGATCGCCACGCTGGTCGAGCGCCACAGCCGATTCGTGGCTCTCCGCGGTGAAGCGTGGGGGCGTGTCGGCTGGTAGCTGAGTGATAGGCGTCCGCGGGCGCGGTCAGGGGCCTCGCTATTGATGCGGCTGTTGAACGACTGCATCGACAGGAGGCCCCTGGTGGAACGCGACGGTAGCGGTGTGTCCGCGCTGGTCGGGCTCGACGGATTTGTCGTGACCGCCCAGCTGTTCGACGACGACAGCGGCGAGTGGTGGCTCGCGATCGAGACGACCGAGGACCGGGCCTGGTGCCCGTCCTGTGGTGTGCGTGCGGTCGGCCACGGCCGCCGCCGGGTCGTGGTACGTGATCTTCCGATGGCGGGCCATCCGGTGCGGCTGGTGTGGGCCAAGCGTCTGTGGCGCTGCGGGGAACCGGCCTGCCCGACCCGAACATGGTCCGAGGAGTCCGACGAGATCGGCCCGCGGGCGGTGCTCACCGAACGAGCCCGGGCGGAGATCTGCCGCCGGGTCGGCCCCGCCCAGCACTCCGTGGCCCAGGCGGCGCGGGACTTCGGGGTGTCGTGGCACGCGGCGATGGCCGCCGTTCGGGATCACGGCCAACCGAGGGTTGATCACCTGGCCCGGCTGGGCGCCCCCTCGGCGGTGGGTCTGGACGAGACGTCGTTCCTGGCGGCCACCGTCGAGCACCCCACCCTGTTGGTGACGGGCATCCTCGACCTCGACGCCGGCCGCCTGGTCGACGTTCTCCCTGCTCGCAGCGC
Organism: uncultured bacterium; assembly: GCA_963756425.1. Classification (GTDB taxonomy): domain Bacteria; phylum Actinomycetota; class Acidimicrobiia; order Acidimicrobiales; family VFJN01; genus DASQUK01. Next base: position 333,494 of record CAVWNW010000011.1, read on the forward strand.
TATCGCGGTGACCGACTGGCTCGCCGCAAAGCCCGCGCCGTGGCTGACCGGGATCCGCCACGTGGTGATCGACCCTTACCAGCCCTACGCCACCGCGGTCGCTGCCGGGTTACCCGACGCCCGGCTAGTGGTCGATCACTTCCATGTGATCCGCCTCGCCAACACGGCGCTCGACGAGGTCCGCCGCCGGGTCCAGCACGCCACCACCGGGCACCGGGGCCGCAAGCACGATCCGCTCTACCGGATCCGCCGACGCCTGTTGGCCGGCCACGAACGACTCGGGCCAACCGGGTTCGCCAGGGTCCTCGCGCACCTCGACGCCGGTGACCCCGACGGCGAAGTCGGCGCCGCCTACCTCGCCAAGGAGCTACTGCGCGAGAGCTTCGACACACGCGACGCCTTCGAGGCCCGCCGGCGACTCGTCAGCTTCTACGACTACTGCGCCAGCAGCGACGTGGCCGAGCTCGAGCGACTCGCCCGCACGATCGGCCGCTGGGAGGTCCCGATCCTTCGCTGGCACCGCACCCGGCTCACCAACGCAGCGACCGAGGGCACCAACCTGGTCATCAAGAACATCAAGCGCCTCGGCTTCGGGTTCCGGAACTTCGACAACTACAGGCTCCGCCTCCTCCTTCGCTGCGGCGCCCCATGGCAACATCGGCACCTCGCATCAATACGACCCCGTCAAACACGCTTCACCGCGTAGAGCCCGATTCGTGATGCTCGTCGGGCTCCCCCAAACCCACCGAGCCGACGTTGTCGCCGCCGCGCTCGCAGCCAAGATCACCGAGCTCCCCAACCAGCTACGGCGCTCGCTCACCTGGGACCAGGGCCGCGAGATGGCACAGCACGCCGTGTTCACCGTCGCCAGCGGCGTACCCGTCTACTTCTGTGACCCCCGCAGCCCCTGGCAACGCGGCAGCAACGAGAACACCAACGGACTGCTACGCCAATACCTCCCTCGCAACACCCGCCTCGGCGACCGCACCCAGACCGAGCTCGACAACATCGCCGACCAGCTCAACGGACGCCCTCGACAAACACTCGCCTGGAAGACACCATCACAAGCACTCGACCGAGCGATGCGTTGATCCCCTGAGGCCAGCGGGCAATCGGTGCGCCCCTTCATGCCACCTAGCCGGCGTTGGGGGGCGCCGCGGATGAGGGTCGGGCTTGCTGCGGGTCAGGCCGAGAGGCTGTGTGCGGCGTGGCCCTGGTGCTCGGCGGTGTGCAGCTCGAGCTCGTCCTGGTCCGATAGGTGTGGCTTGATGTCGAACACGACCTTCTTGATGGTGCCGGTGAAGGCGAAGGGCTTCTCGTGTTCGTAGCTGCGATCGACGACGCCACCGTTGTCTCGTCCGATGTCCATCCCTGCATAGCCCGAGAATCGGACGGGCACCGTGTGGTCCATGCGGCCCTTTCCGACCGGTCGACGGTCGATGAACAGGGTGACGTTGCCGCCGGTCGCCGGTGTGGCCCCGTCGGCCTCGAAGTCCATGCGGACGGTCACGTCGCCGGTCGGGAGGTCTTCCTCCGCGACCTGCGTGAAGACGAGCACGCCCATCATCGAGTAGGTGTGCGTGAGCTTTCCGTCCTTGACGTAGAGGGTGAACCCCCCGAGGTGGTCGGCCTCTGCGACGATCACGCCCTCGGCGCCGCCGTCGGGCACGACCAGATCGGCGGTGATCGCGTACGAGCGGTTGTAGATCCTCGGGATCATGCCCGGCATTACGTTCTGGACGTCGCCCCGGTACTCGAACGTCGTTTCTCCGGTGAGCGGCGGCAGGATGCCAAAGAACGTCGACAGCGCCCCGAGCAGGGGCAACACCTTGTAGCGTTCGGCCTCCTGCCAGAACAGGTCCTTGAGCTCCTCGACCTTCTCGGGGTGCTCGGCCGCCAGATCGTTCGCCTGGGTGAAGTCGTCGGGCAGGTAGTACAGCTCGACCGGGCCCGAGTCCGGATCCCAGACACCCGGGGCGTAGGGAGCGAGCACCTCGGGGGTGAGCATCCATGGGATGCGCTCCGTCTTCATCGCCAGCCACCAGCCGTCCTGGTACATGGCGCGGTTGCCGATCGTCTCGAAGTACTGCTGCGTGCGGTGTTCGGGTGCCGAGTCGTCGGTCAGCGAGGCGGCGAACGAGGTTCCGTGCATGGGCTCCTGCTTGATGCCATCGACGGTGTCCGGCGCGGGGATACCGGCGGCGTCGAGGATCGTGGGTGCCACGTCGATCACATGGGTGAACGGCGTGCGCAGCACGCCGGCGTCGGTGATGTGGGCGGGCCAGTGCACGACCATGGGGTCGCGTGTGCCGCCGAGGTGTGAGCCGACCTGCTTGCCCCACTGGAACGGCGTGTTGCCGGCCCAGGCCCAGGCCGCCGCGTAGTGCGGCGCCATGACCGCGGAACTCCAGGCGTCGAGCCCCCCGTACGTCTCGGCGAGTTGGAGCTGCATCTCGTCGGTGAGCGGGATGCCGTTCTGCATCGTCAGCTCGTTGAACGAGCCAGTGATGGTCCCCTCCATGCTGGCGCCGTTGTCGCCCCAGATCCAGATGATCAGCGTGTTGTCGAGCTCGCCCAGGTCCTCGATCGCGTCGATCACGCGCCCGACGTTGTGGTCCGCGTTCTCGGAGTACCCCGCGTAGACCTCCATCTGGCGGGCATAGAAGGCCTTCAGGTTGTTGGGCACGTCGTCCCAGGCCGGGAACGCCTCGTCGCGAGGGGTCAGCTCGGCGTCGGCGGGAATGACCCCGAGTTCCTTCTGACGGGCGAAGGTCTCCTCGCGAAGCCGGTCCCATCCCTGGTCGAACTGGCCCGTGTACCTGTCAGCCCACTCCTTCGCCACATGGTGCGGGGCATGGCTGCAGCCCGTCGAGTAGTAGACGAAGAACGGCTTGCGGGCGTCCTGTGCGCGTACCCCGTGGAGCCATTCGATGGTGCGGTCGGCCATCGCGTCGGGGAAGTAGTACGGGTGCTCCTCGTCGTAGAACTCCTCGGGAGTGCCGATGATCTTCTGGTTCTCCGCGAGGCACGGGTCCCATTGGCTCGACCCGCCGCCCAGGATCCCGTAGAAGTAGTCGAATCCCCAGCCGTTCGGCCAACGGTCGAACGGCCCTGCGGGCCCTTGCTGGCCGTCGGGTGTCAGGTGCCACTTGCCGAACGCCGCCGTGCTGTAGCCGTTGTCCCGGAGGATCCGGGGCAGCGGCGCGCAGTCCCGTGGCAGGGTGGCGCAATAGCCGGGGAACCCACCCGCGAACTCGCCGATCGAGCCGAACCCCACCGCGTGGTTGTTCCGCCCGGTCAACAGCGCCGCCCGCGTCGGAGAGCACAGCGCCGTGACGTGGAACCGGTTGTAGCGCAGGCCACCCTCGGCCATCCGCGTGTAGTTGGGCGTCCGGATCGGCCCCCCGAAGGTGCTCGGATTGCCGAACCCCGCATCGTCGATGAGCACCAGCAGCACGTTGGGGGCCCCATCTGGTGGCGTCGGATGCCCGATCAGGTTCCAGTCGGGCCGGGCGCCGGCAAGAGTCCTGTCGATCACTCCGGTGAACGTCTCACGCCGGATGGGGAGCCTGCTGCGATCGGGTTCGGTCATCGTGACTCTCCCTCAGATCTGGACCACCGGGTATGCCCTAGTCAAAGCGTCGACGGCCGGAACCATAAGACGCCGGATGCTCTACCGTTGAATGTGATCCCGTGAGCCCCCGCGTCACCTCATCCCTTCAGGACGATCGTCGGTCGCCAAGTGCAAGTCGATGGCGGCTTGGACGCGCCGCTGAAGCTCATTCCCCATGGCGCCTTGGCGGCAACGGGCTGTGCTGCCGGCCCGACGAGCTGGTTGCCTCCCTGCATCACCGAAGTGCCTGCTTGAGACTCGGGGCATGCGCTGTGGTCGTTCCGTAGCGTCCAGAGGTCCTTGCGGGGTCGCTCTCGAAGTGCCTGCCGGCCGGTATTGTAGGGGTCTGGCTTTCTAACGAAGACCGTCTCGCGGGATCTCGCCGCGGTGCTCCGCCACCTGACCAACGGCGAGACCTACGTGGGGGAGCTCACGGGCAATAGCGACGCACTCGTAATCTCGTCCACGTTGAACTGGGCGGTGATCTCGGCGAAGCAGCCGGCGGTCGACCCCGCCGCCAGTGCCTTCTGAGCGAAGCACGCCGCGGTCGATCGCCGGACGTCGTGGCCGGTGTACGGCGTTTCCCGGCTGGGTATAGGGAGGGGCCGTATGCGGGACGACTGCGAGTCCTCGCAGGCCGCGCTGCTCCGTGTCGAGGTGGCACACGAGGGTGCCGAGGCCATCATCACCGTCGAGGGCGAACTCGCCCAATTGACTGCGGAACGGTTCGTGGCCTGCATCCTCGAGGCGCTCGACACCAAGCCACGCTCGGTCACTGTCGACGCCCAGGGGGTTACGTTCACAGACTCCTCTGGTCTGTCGGCCTTGCTCCGAGCCGGCGGTCTGGCCTTCGTTGACCAAGTGGCCTTCCGAATCAAACACCCACCACCCCAGCTGCGACGGCTCGTTGAGGTGACCGGAACCAAGGACTTGCTCTTGCCCGACGAGTAACCCGAGGGGAGCCGGGGACGCCCGCCGTTCCTCGGCACGTCCCTACCCCGGCCCCCCGGAACGGCTCAGCGGCGGTTGAGCCGTACACGTTGAGATCGCGTCGGGGTCGCGGACGACCACACATCGGGTGCGCTGTCCGCCGTGGCGTTGTTAGCGCCGGGGCCGACCGGGCGGGTCAGGATGCCAGCCGGTCCCGTAGCCTTCATCGGCAAAGCGGCGGGCTTGGAGTGCGTCACCGACCGATCCGAACATGGCAATACACCGGGTGACGTGCCATTTGCGTAGCAGGGCGCGGGCGGTGGCGCGGGGGCAGACCACACAGCACTGATCGGGCTGATGGCTGCCGAGGAGCCATGCGGCCACGCCCATCACCGGCGTGGCCGACACCAGGGTGATCTGGCTGAGGTCGACGATCACCGGCCGGGCCGCGATCGACGCCTCGAGTTGTCCCACCAGCCCGGCAGGCAAGGGGTCGGGCAGTGTCCCGACCGGTGTCACGACGGTCACGTCGTGACGCTGTTCGACGCCGGCATCGGGCGGCGCTGTCGTGGAGGGCGGCGGACCTTGCCTGGGGTGCGCCCGCTGGTTGGTTGGCGTGCCGGATCCCAGTCGTTCTAGGAAGCGACGGTCAGGCGCCCGTTGGCGGGCGCCGGGCGCTCCCGGCGGTATCGCAGCGTCGGGCCCCTGGACAACCGAGGGCGCCTCGGAACGCAAGGTCATGGCGCACCGACGGGGCTCGGCGTCTTGACCGGCGGCGCAGCGGCCGGATACCTAGCGTTGGCGTCGGGGGCGGCCGAGGGGGCCGTGTCGGCGGCGCGGGTGTAGTGGCGTTCGACAAAGTGCGGCCAGGGCACCATCGAGACCACCGCCAACCCGGCGCCCGCGGCCGCCAGCGCGATGGCCCACCAGCGCTGCAGCCCCAGCTCGTCGGCGACAAGCGCGGGTTCGATGGCGGCGACGCCCGCAGCCATCGCCCCGGTGATGCCCACCAGGGCCGCCAGGCCTCGAGCGCCCGCGAGGCCGGCGATCACCAACAGCACGCCCCCAGCGGCCTCGAGCGCCGCCAGCAGCGGGGTGTGGCGCGGACCGGCCACGGCCTCGACGGGCCGGTACCACGTGTCGTCGATGCCGGTGCGGGCGGCTGCCACCACACCAACCACGGCCAGGGCGGCACCAGCCAGCAGCACCAGCACGCTGCCCAGGTTCCAGCGGCTCTCAACGAGATCCCAGCGCTCCAGCGTCGGCGGCCCCTCCACCAGCTGCCACCCCGGCCCCAGGTCACGGCGCCCTGGCGGGGCAGCCTGGGGGGGGCCTCCCCCGGGCATGACGCCGTCGCTTGTGGCCGCGGGTCTCGAGCGGCGCCTACCGCGGCCGTGCACCGCGAGCTGCGTCTGAGATCCCGGGGCCAGGCGGCCCGCTGGGTGAAGCGCGCCCGGGAGGAGGGCCACCTCGGCCCCGCTCCGGGACGCAGGCAGCAGGGCGAGATACGTCCTGCTGAGAGCACGGAGGACAGGCGATGAAGGGCAGCACATTCCCGAGACCGCACCGATGGGCGATCGACAAGGCCGGCCGGCGTTACAAGGCGGCGGTCCGCCGGGGCGAGCGGTACCGGCTCGCAGACGGCACCGAGGTGGTCGCCGCGAACGCCAGCACGTGGAGCTGGCAGCTCACGGTCGGCTCGCGCAAGCGCGGCAACCGGCGCACGGTCTCCCGTGGTGGCTTCCCGACCAAGAAGGCCGCAGAGGCGGCGCTCGCCGAGGCGGTGGCTGCGCACGGTCGAGGTGACAAGCGGCCGCTCATGCCCCGCTCGGATCAGACTGTGGGCGAGCACCTCGACGAGTGGCTGGCGGCCTGCCAGGTGCGCCAGAAGCGACCGCTGAAGCCGTCGACCGCCGACAGCTACGCCACCGCCATCCGGTGCTGGATCAAGCCGTTCATCGGCGATGTCCCGCTGGCGGACGTCGACCGTGACGACCTCATCCGGCTCTACCGGACGTTGCGGACCACAGGTGGCCGGTCGTTGAAGCGGGCCAAGATGCGCCCGCTCGGGTCGAGGTCCGTGGTGCTGGCGCACACGATCCTGACCAAGGCGCTCGCCGCGGCGGTCACGAGCGACAAGATTCCGGTCTCACCCGTCGACCGCGTCCCGGGCGACGACCGGCCGACGCACACGCCCCGCAAGCTCGCCGACCGGCACTGGTCGGCCGACGAGGCGCGGGCGTTCCTCGACGCCAGGGCCGAGGACCGACTGCGCCCGCTTTGGGCGTTGGCGTTGGACAGCGGGTGCCGGAGGGGTGAGCTGGCCGCGCTTCGGTGGTCCGACGTGGACCTCGACGGGGGTGTCGTGTCGATCGAGCGCAGCCGGGTGATGGTCGGCGGCCAGGTGCACGAAGGCACGCCGAAGTCCGACAAGTCGCACCGCAAGGTCGGGATCGACGCCGGCACCGTGGCGGTGCTTCGGCGGTGGAAGGCGGCCCAGGGCCGCGAACGCATGGCGGCCGGTCCGATGTGGGCCGGGGGGGACGACCCGTATCTGTTCGCCGACGAGCTAGGCGAGCCCTACCGACCAGACCACCTGTCCGACCGGTTCGAGGAGGCGCAGGCGGGAGCCGACCTGCCGCCGATCACGTTCCACGGCCTCCGGCACACGAGCGCCACGATCGGCCTCGACGCCGGCGTCCCGGTGCAGGTGGTCAGCGAGCGGCTCGGGCACGCCACGGTCTCGATCACGATGGACGTCTACGCCCACGTGTTGAAGCACCAGGAGACCGACGCCGCCCAGCGGATCGGCGGGGCGCTCTACGGCACGGAGGGCTCACGATGACCTCCGGTCTGGCAAGAGTCAGGCAAATCGGCCTGTCGGCACAGGCTTGGGGCGGTACCGTCGGAACCGGCACCGCCCCTCACCTGGACTTTCGTCAGTCGGGCTGGCGGGACTTGAACCCGCGACCCCTTGACCCCCAGTCAAGTGCGCTACCAAACTGCGCCACAGCCCGACGGGGATCGTCATCCTACGCGCTCAGCGCCACGGCCCCCAGATGGCGAAGGTGGTGCCGGGCACCTGGACGTTCACGAACAGCGTCCCACTGTCGGGCGAGAACGTCGCCCCGGCGAACTCCTCGTCGCTCATCCGGTTGTGGGCCAGCGGGAACGTCTGGCCCCGGGGCGTGATCCCCGCCAGGAACTGGTTGGCGTCCTCGCCGTCGGTGCAATGACCGCATAGCCGTGTGGTGACACCGTGATGTTGTCGGGGCCCTCGAAGTCGTCGGACTGCTCGAAGCGCACGACCAGGCGCAATGTCCCCCGATGTGGGTCGTACGCCCAGATCTGTCCGCCGTGGGCTGCGGCACTTCGATCCTCCTCGTCCTCGGCGTCGGGCCCACCGCCGTGCGACGAGACGAACCAGATGATCCCGTTGCCCCACCAGGTGCCCTCGCACTTCGGGATCGGTGTCACGGTGTGCAACTCTGCCACCGTCTCCCCCTCGGCCGGGTCCGTCACCCGGATCGGCACCCATTCGAGCCGGCGGAAGACGGTCCCGGCGCCGCTGACGGCCGAGAGGTCGGTGCCGTCGAGGTCGCGGATCCGAAGTGCCTGGAGTGTCCCGCCGGCGTGAAGGTCGCCAGGGTGCTGGCAGCGGCGCCGGGGCCAGAACCGGTAGAAGTAGCCGAGTGGCGTGTCGGCGTCCTCGGTGAGATAGGCGGTCCCGCCACGCCGATCGAACGAGACGGCTTCGTGCTCGAACCGGCCCAGCGCCGTGATCGGCCGTGGGTTACCGCCCCGGGGAGGGATCGACCTCGTACACGTAGCCGTGCTTCACGCCGTCGATGATCTCGTCGGTCTCCTGCAGGTCAGCCACGAGCCCCAGGGCGTGGGGCCGCCCGCGCAGTTGGCGGACGTGCCGGCCAGGCTCACGGCGTGGGACAGCAGCTGGCGGTCGCGATCCACCACCAGCGTCGTGGTGCCGCCCGTGCCGTTCGGGTCGTACGTGTGGCCCGGGACGTGGGGCACGGGGGCCACGCCGTCCTCCTCGGCCGCCTCCGGGTCGATCTCGTGGTTGCGCACGAGCACGGTGCGGCCACCGCGCCCGCGAAACGCCGCCATGCCGTCGTGCGCCGCCGGCACCGGCTGACCGTCGTCGAGCAGGTCGACGCTCTCCCGGGAGAACACCCGATAGCGAAAGCCGCGGGGCAGGTCGAGGATGCCATCCGGATCGGGCACGAAGGGCCCGTAGCCGACCGGCCGGCGGCCGGTGACGGCTCCCGCCGGCCCCCGGCGGCAACGACCGACGCCAGCGAGCCCGAGAAGGCCAATCCCAGGCCGGTGCCTCCGGCTCGGAGAAGGAACGAGCGACGCGCCATGGAGTCCATGGCGGCAACGTGGGGACGGCCGGGGAACTCCCCCCGAATCACGCATGGCAGGCCGATGATCGCCGGCCGGCGACTGGGTGAACGACGCGCAATCCGCGGGCGACCGGCCTGGTTCAGAACCGGCCGACCACCCACTCGATGAGCTGGACCAGGCGCCATCCCAGGTAGATGACCGTCGCCAGCACCAGGAGCTTGAAGTGCCACGGCACCCTCTGCCCGGTCGCGGCCTGTTGACCGGCGGGCTCGGCGACCTGGCGGCCACAGGTCGGGCAGGTGCCGTCGGCCTCGAGGGTGTTGGGGTTGAGGAAGCGGCTACAGGTCTCGCACCAGGGCATCTACGCGTTCCAACGGGGGCCGGCGGCGGCGATTCGCGACGGTACGGGGTGGCCGACCACAGCCGCCACCTGGGACGAGACCGCGAGCAGTGCCTGGAGGTCGAACCCGGTCCTCACGCCGAGGTCGTCGCAGAGGTGGACCAGGTCCTCGGTGGCGAGATTGCCGCCGGCGCCATCGGCGAACGGAGACCCGCCCAGCCCGCCCACCGCCGTGTCGAACCGGGTGACGCCGGCCTGGAGTGCCGCGTACGCGTTGACAAGCGCCGTGCCCCGGGTGTCATGGAGGTGGAGGCCGACGTCGGTGCCGCTCTCCGCCAGCAGGTCCCCGACGCGACGGGGCGTCGCCATGCCGGTGGTGTCGGCGTAGGTCACGCTGGTCGAACCGCCCTCCAGGGCCCGGCGGCCCAGGGACGCCACCGAGGCGGGAGCGATGTCGCCCTCGTAGGGCGACCCGAAGGCGCACGACACCACGGTGTCGATGGCCAGGCCGTCGCCGATGGCCGCCCGGATCGCCCCGACCTGGGCCAGCGACTCGTCGACCGACATGTGCACGTTGCGCTGGCTGTACGCCTCGGACGCGGACACGGTCAGCGTGAGGGCGTCGACGCCGGCCTCGGCCGCCAGCTCGGCACCCTTCACGTTGGGGACGAGCGCAACCCGGCGAACCGCCGGCGAGCGCGGCAGCGCCGCGATCACCTCGGCTGCCCCCGACATCGCCGGCACCGCCTTCGGGGAGACGAACGCCGCCACCTCGATGGTCGAGGCGCCCGCAGCGATCAGCGCCGTGATCAGCTCGACCCGCGTGGCCACGGGCACCATGGCCTCGGGCTGCAGGCCGTCGCGGGGACCGACCTCGCGGATGGCGATCGACGCGGGCAGGGGCGGGAACACGTCGACGCCGGTCAAACCGGTGGCACCCCGTGACGGCGGGCGCTGAACGCCCGCTCCTTGTCGGCGGCCATCTCCAGTCGCCGGATGCACTCGGCACGCAGATCGGCGAAATCGACGACCGCGTCCACGACCAGCTCCGACGCCAGCCGATAGAGGTCGACGTCGGTCTCGTACAACTCGCGCTGCGCCGCGACGAACGCGGCTCGCTCGCCCTCGTCGGCAATGGCGGCGATCTTGTTGGCGAACACGGCGTTGACCGCCGCCTCCGGCCCCATCACCGCGATCTTGGCCGTCGGCAGCGCCAGCGTGGCCTCGGGCTCGAACGCCGGGCCCGACATCGCATACAGGCCGGCGCCGTAGGCCTTGCGCACGATGATCGACAGCTTGGGCACGGTGGCCTCGCTCACCGCGGTGACCATCTTCGCCCCGTGGCGGATGATCCCCTGGCGCTCGACCTCGGTGCCGATCATGAACCCCGGGACGTCGGCCAGGAACAGGAGGGGGATGTTGAACGCATCGCACAGCCAGACGAACCGGGCCGCCTTGTCGGCCGAGTCGACGAACAGCACGCCGCCCTTCTGCATCGGGTTGTTGGCCACGATGCCCACCGGCCGCCCGTCCAGCAGCGCCAGCCCCGTGATCACCTCCGGCGCGAACAACGGCATCCGCTCGAAGAACGACTCGGCGTCCACCAGCCCGTCGATCAGTTCGTGCATGTCGTATGCGAGGTGCTCCTCGGCCGGCACCATCGCCGCCGTGAGCAACTGCGCCGCGTCGCGTGGCTCGTAGCGCGCCGGGGTGTGCCGCCAGCTCTGCGGGAAGTAGCCGAACCACGCCCGAGCCTGGTCGAGCGCGTCCTCGTCGTCGGCGGCGAGGTTGTCGCCGCAACCCGACACGGTGGCGTGCATGCGCGCGCCGCCCATCTCCTCCAGCGACGTCACCTCGCCGATGACCATCTCGGCCATGCGCGGCGAGCCCAGGTACATCGAGGCGTTGCCCTCGACCATGAACACGACGTCGCAGAAGCTCGGGATGTAGGCGCCGCCGGCCGCCGACGGGCCGAAGAGGCAGCAGATCTGGGGCACGCGGCCCGAGAGGCGTACCTGGTTGTAGAAGATGCGACCGGCGCCGCGGCGACCGGGGAAGAGCTCGACCTGGTCGGTGATGCGGGCGCCGGCCGAGTCGACCAGCCAGAACACGGGCAGCTCGTGGCGCAGCGCGTGCTCGGTGAGCCGAACGATCTTCTCCACCGTGCGGGCGCCCCACGACCCTGCTTTCACAGTGGGATCGTTGGCCATGACGCACACCGGCCGCCCATCGACCCGGCCGACGCCGGTGACCACGCCGTCGGCCGGCAGGTCTTCGGCCCGGTTGTTGGCCAGCAATCCGTCCTCGACGAACGAGTCCTTGTCGAGCAGCAGCGCCAGGCGATCGCGCACGAAGAGCTTGCCCTGGGCGGCCAGCTTGTCGCCGGCCTTGTCGAGGTTCCCGGCCAGCGCCCGCTCGGTCAGCCGCGCCAGCTGGTCGTGGGGATCGGGACGCTCGCTCAAGTGAAGAACCCCGTCACGTGCGTCGGATCGCCAGCACCGCCACGTCGTCATCGAGCGCCTCGGACGCGAAGTCGCGCGCCGCCTCCAGCAGGTTCTTGCAGAGCACGCCCGCCGCCACTCCGGGGTCGCGGCGCAGCGAGTTGGCGATCCGCTCCTCACCGAAGATCTGCTCGCCGTTGCGCACCTCGGCCAGCCCGTCGGTGTAGAGCAGCAACAGGTCGCCGGCGTTAAGCGGGATCTCGCGGCTGTGGTAGTGGCCCTGGGGATCGAGCATGAGCAGCGGCCCGGTCGAGCGCAGGGGCCGCACGTCCTTGTCGTGCCACAGCCAGGCCGCGGGATGCCCGGCCGAGGCGAACCGCAGCGTGCCGGCATCGGTGTCGAAGACGACCACCACCAGGGAGATGAACTCCTCGGTGCGCTCGGGGGCGAGCATCTGAGTGTTGAGCTCCTCGAGCGCCTGGGCCGGGTCGCGGTACTGGCGCAAGAACACCCGCAGCAGGTACTTGGCCTGGAAGGCGGTGATGGACGCCTCGATGCCGCGGCCGGTCACGTCGCCGATCACCGCGGCGATGCGCGACGGCGCCACCCGGAACACGTCGAAGAAGTCCCCGGCCATGACGCCGGTGCCGGGCTGGTAGACGCGGCCCAGCTCGAAGCCCGCGAACTGGGGCAAGTCCTCTGGCGCCAGCCGGGCGGCCCAGCGCTTGGGCGCGAGCTCCTCCTGGCTGAGGACCTCCTCGGCCTTGCGCTCGATGGTCGAGCGATCCTCGGCCAGCTGGGCCTCGCGCGTGAAGTCCCGGCCGAACGCCACGGACAGCGCCACCGGGACGAGGATCAGCACGAACAGCAGGCTGGGGATGTTCTCCCCCGCCACCACCACGCCGGCGGCGGCGATGGCGAGCACGGCGTACAGGCAGGTGGTGTGGAGGTCCTTGCGAAACGCGGATCGCGCCAGGACCGTGACGTCGGCATCGGGGCCGCGTTCGCCCTCGACCCGCCTCCACACGACGAAGAGGCGGCGTGTCGATCGAGCCCACACGATGGCCGCCACGAGCGAAGAGACCGCCACGAGGGCGAGGATCGGCTTCATGTCGGCCAAGATGCTACCGGTGGGACAGCGCTGCGGGGTGTGGCGTTCACGTAACGTCAACCCTTCGCTCAACCCCGGCGCCGCACGCGGACCTTGACCGGGGTGGCGCCGAGATCGAACGCCTCCCGGAGCCTTCGCTCGAGATAGCGCAGGTAGGTGCGGGGCAGCTCGCGGTTGACGAAGAGGGTGAAGGTCGGCGGCTCGGCGGCGCCCTGGGTGGCATAGAGCACCCGGGCGCCCCCCGGGGCCGCGTGGGCCTGTTGGGCCTCCTGGATGACGGCGTTGACCCGACCGGTGGGGATGCGCCGCGTGTAGGCGTCGACGCTGCGCTCCAGCGCCGGGAAGAGCTTGTGCACGCCGCGGCCGGTCAGCGCAGTGATGGGCAGGACGGGTGCGTCGCCGATGAATCGCAGCTTGTCCCCGACCTGCCAGCGCACCTCGGCCCGCCGATCGGCGTCGAGCAGCTCCCACTTGTTGAGTACCAGGACGATCGGGCACCCGGCGGCGTCGATGCGCTCCGCCAGGCGCTGATCCTGCCCGGTGACCCCGTCGGTGGCGTCGATGACCAGCAGCGCCACGTCGGCGTCGTCGACGGCCTGCAGCGCCCGCACCAGCGAGTAGTACTCGGTGCCCTCGCCGATCTTCGAGCGCCGGCGCATGCCGGCGGTGTCGACCAGCCGGACGGGCCCGAGGTCGGTCTCGATCACCGTGTCGATCGAATCGCGGGTGGTGCCGGGGAGGTCGTGGACGACCGACCGTTCGTCGCCGGTGAGCTGGTTGAACAGGGTCGACTTGCCGACGTTCGGCCGCCCCACGATGGCGACGGCGATCCCCTCGGGCGAGGCTTCGGCTGTCGACGGTTCCAACGCCTCCGCATCCGCCCCCGGCTCGTGGTCGGGCAACAGCTCGACCAGGGCGTCCAGGAGGTCGCCGGTGCCGCGGCCATGCAGTGCGCTGACGGGGTAGGGATCCCCGAGGCCCAGGCTCAACAGCTCCCAGACCATCGCCTCGCGGCTCACGTCGTCGACCTTGTTCGCCACCAGCAGGGTGGGCTTGCCGCGCCGCCGGAGCAGCTCAGCGACCCGGCTGTCCTCCTCGGTGATGCCCGTGGTGACGTCCACGACGAGCAGGACGACGTCGGCCTCGGCGATGGCGCGCTCGGCCTGCTGGCTCACCTTGGCATCGAGGTCGCTGCCCCCGACCATCCACCCGCCCGTGTCCACGAGCCGGAACGGCCGACCGAGCCAGTCGGCGTCGACGTCCTTGCGGTCGCGGGTGACCCCCGGCTGCTCCTGCACGATGGCCGCCCGACGGCCGACGATGCGGTTGAGCAGCGTCGATTTGCCGACGTTGGGCCGCCCCACGATGGCGACCACGGACGGCATGTCAGCCTCCCGGGGGCGCGCCGAGGGCGGCCCGCAGCGAGTGGCCGTCGGCGGGCACGATCTCGACGGGAACAGGGAGGTCGGCGGGCCCGGTGCCGTCGAGGAACCGGCCCTGGGTGAGGCACACGTCGGGCAGGAGGTAGCGGTGGCCGCGTGGCTCGTCGGCCAGCACCCGCGCGAGGTCGGCGCCCACCATCAGGCCCGTCACAGCCACGTTCCCCCCGAAGTACCGGTTGTCGACGGTCACGATCCGGACGTCGGGCCTGCCCAGCCGCGCGACCAGCGGCTCCAGGACGCGGGCGCCGTACGGAGCCGTCAGGACGGCGACGGGGGCGTCACGGCGGGGGCCGATGCGCAGCAGCTGGTCGCCGGTGGCCCGCACGCCGCGGTACGGCTCGTACTCGGCGTCGGACGATCCCGACAGGTCGGCATCGGCGGAGCGGAAGAACCCGCCGCGGTCCTCGGAGGTCGCCCTCGCACCGGTCTCGAAAAGCTCGGCCTCGAAGGCTCGCGCCATGCCGATGCCGTCCTCGTACATCGGAAAGTCCCCGTAGACGGCTGCAGCCGGAAACGGACGATCGGCCAGCAGGTAGTACTCGTCGGCCGCGAACACAATGCGGTGGCCGAGCACGGTGGAGAAGACCTCCTGCCAGTCGTGCACGCAGTCGACCACGGCCACGGCCTCGGCGCGAGTGTGCGGCCGCATGCGCGCCTCGGCGTTGAAGCGCGACACACCCAGCGGCACGACGCACAGCGACGCCAGCTCGGCGTAGCGGTCGAGCACACCGGCCAGCGTGTCGTCGAGCACCGCACCGTCGTTCACGCCGGGGCACACGACCACCTGGCCATGGACCTCGATGCCGCGGTCGAGCAGCGCCCGTAGCCAGCGCAGGCTCGTGGCGCCCCGCCGGTTCCGCAGCATCTCGGCCCGCACCTCCGGATCGGTGGCATGGATGCTCACGTACAGCGGGCTCAGCCCCTCGCTGACGACCCGCTCGAGGTCCGCCTCCGTGAACCGGGTGAGGGTCGTGAAGTTCCCGTAGAGGAACGACAGGCGGTAGTCGTCGTCCTTGAGGTAAAGGCTGCGCCGCAGGGCGTGCCCGCCGCTCCCAGCGCCGTTCTTGGCCGATGGGAGCTGGTAGATGAAGCAGAACTCACAGTGGTTGTCGCAGGTGCGCACCCTGTCGAACAGCGCAGAGTGCACCTCGACGCCGAGGGGCTCCCCCGACCGCTTGTCCACCTCCACGAGCGTCTCCAGCCCCCCACGCCGCACCTCGACCGCCAGCGCCGCGTCGTCGACGAGCTGGCGCCACTCCAGCAGGTCGCGGGGCACCTCGCCATTGATGGAGACGATCTCGTCGCCCTCTACCAGGCCGACGCGGGCGGCCGGCGATCCGGGCGCGACGGCGACGACACGGGGGGCAGACACAGGCGACAGAGTCTACTGACCTGGTGCTCGGCACCGACTCGCCGGGGTTGGCGCCCGACGGGCTCCGGGCGCAGCCGTGGGTACGCTGGGCCGATGCCCGTGGACAAGGTTCTCCTCGCCGCGCCCCGCGGGTTCTGCGCGGGCGTGGAGATGGCGATCAAGGCGTTGGCCTGGATGGTGCGGGCGTTCGAGCCGCCCGTGTACTGCTACCACGAGATCGTCCACAACCAGCAGGTCGTCGACCGGTTCCGCGACCTGGGCGTGGTGTTCGTCGACGACATCGCCGAGGTGCCGGAGGGGCGCCCGATCATGCTCTCCGCCCACGGCTCCGCCCCCGAGGTGGTGGCGGCGGCCCGGGCGCGGGGTAGCCACGTCGTGAATGCCGTGTGCCCGCTGGTCACCAAGGTCCACCACGAGGTCAAGGTGCGGTCCGGCAAGGGCTACCGCATCGTCTACGTGGGCCACCAAGGCCACGAGGAGGCGGTCGGCACGATGGCCGTGGCCCCAGACGCCATCGACCTGGTGGAGTCGGTCGCCGATGTCGACGCCCTCTCCGCCACCGACCAGCCGGTGGCCCTGTTGGCGCAGACCACGCTCTCGCACCGCGACTGGGCGGCCGTGGCCGAGCGGACCGCCGAGCGGTTCCCCGGCCTGTGGCGACCGGGCCGCAGCGATCTCTGCTTCGCCACCACCAACCGCCAGTCCGCCCTGGCGGAGATCGCGTCCCGTTGCGACGCGGTGGTGGTCATCGGGTCGGCCAACTCCTCCAACACTCGAGCCCTGGAGAAGCTGGCGCACGGGTCCGGCTGCGCCCGCGTCTACAGGATCAACGCGGCCGAGGAGCTGCCCGACGACCTGACCGGCACCGTCGGGGTGACGGCGGGGGCGTCGGCGCCGGAGGAACTGGTCGATGCGGTGATCGCCCGGCTCGCACCGGTCCAAGGGGTCGAGGAGGTCAGGATCACCGACGAGGACGAGTACTTCCCGCCGCCGCGCGAGCTGCGCGACCTCCTCAGCGGCGTCGACGTGCTGGCCACGTTCGGGTTCGGCGGCTCGGTGCCCGATCGGCCCGAGGTCAACGACCGCCAGCTGCGCGCCAGCGACGTCCTCGCCATGCTCGCCTGAGCCGGTCCACTACGTGGGCGGCCCGGCGGCGATGACGTCGCGAACGCCGGCGACGTCGACGTCGAACGGCGAGAACCGGACCAGCCACCAGGTGGCACCGGCGGCGCCCCAGGGTGCCGGATCGTCGCCCGGCCAGCCCTCGACGACGACCTCGAACGGGGTGGCCGACGGGCGGTCCCCGAGCTCGCCGACCAGCTCGGCGAGCTGCCCGGGCGCCTTGAGGTCGATCGGGAAGTAGCCGTCGTAGCGGGCCGCCCGCCGCAGCGGCTTTCGGTTGGGCCAGCGTCCGGCGACCCACACCGGCACCCGGGGCCGCTGGATGGGTGTAGGCCTGAACGTCACCCCGTCCGCCATGTAGTGGGCCCCCACGTGGCGCACCTCCTCGCCGGACCAGAGGGCGGTCACCACGTCGAGGGCCTCATCGAGCATGGCTCCCCGCGTGCCGTTATCCAGCTCGTCGCCGAAGGCCGACAGCTCGCGGGCCGAGTCGCGGCCGGTGCCGACGCCGAGCACGAGTCGTCCGCCCGACAGCTGGTCGATCCCGGTGGCCTGGCGGGCGACGATGTGCGGTCGGCGCCGGGGAAGCGGCGTGACGAGCGGACCGATCCGCACGCGCTCGGTCGCCACGGCGATCGCCGCGAGGGTGGTCCAGGCGTCGGCGACGTGGGTGGCGGGCGCCCGGTACTGCACGTGGTCCCACACGAACACGCCGTCGAACCCCGCTCGCTCGGCCTCGGCCGCCAGGCCGGCGGTCACGCGCGGATCGCTCAGCTCTCCGAAGATCGGCAGGAACAGTCCGCTGCGCACTCGCCGGAGGCTAGAGCCGTGCCAGGCTTGTGGCGTGACCGATCCACCCTTGGAGCAGAAGGAACGCACCCTGGTCGGCGTCTCCTTCGGCGATGCGTTCCGTGCGCAGGAGTTCCTGACCGCAGCGACCCGGCTGGCCGCCAATCAGCGTCTCAAACTGCTGGACGCCGTCTTTGTCACCAAGAACGACTCCGGCCACACGACCGTGCGAGAGACCGTCGACCCGACGCCGGGCCGCTCGGCGTTCTCGGGTGCGCTGTGGGCCGGGCTGTTCGGCCTGATCCTGGGCGGCCCGGTCGGCTGGGCGATCGGCGCCGGGGTCGGCGCCGGCACCGGGGTCGTGGCGGCGAAGGTCATCGACCACGGCGTGAGCGACGAGTGGGTGGCGTGGTTCCGCGACACGGTGCAGTCAGGGACGACGACGCTGGTGCTGCTCGTCGAGGACCTCGACCGCGACGCGCTGGTGGCCGAGCTGAAGCGCTTCGCGGGGGCCACGCTGGTGTACGCCAACCTCGACCCCGACTGGCTCGACCGCATCCGCGACGCGCTGTCCCGCTGACCGGCGGCGCCCCCCCACGGCGAACTTGCCGCACTTAGCGCTGCCATGACGCGTCCAACTGCGGCAAGTTCGGGGATCATTGACGGCTTGCGGTCGCGCCGACTCCGCCTGGGTAGCGGGCCATCGGCGCGTCAACTGGCGAGGCGACGGGCCTCGTCGTAGAGCGCCTGCACCGACACCCGGAGCCGCTCGGTCAGCTCCCGGACCACCCTCCGGCGGACGCGACCGGTGCCGTCACCCGGCGGGGGGACGATCGGCTCGCCCACCACCAGGACGATGCGGTGGGGGCGAATGAACCTGGCGCCCACGGGCATCGCCTTGTCCGACCCACCGATCCCCACCGGCACGAGCGGCGCGCCGCTACGCGCGGCGACGTAGGCGGGGCCGTCGAAGAGGTCCTCCACCACCGGCCCCGTCCGCCGCGTCCCCTCGGGGAACATCACCAGCGGCTCACCGTTCTCGATCACTGCCAGACAAGTCCGCAGCGCCTCGCGGTCGGCCGCGCCGCGGTGCACCGGGAAGGCACCAAGCATCGACACGAACTTGCCACCCCAGCGCCACTTCCAGATGGACGCCTTGCCCATATAGCGCATGCGGGTGCGCGTGAGCGCCGAAACGAGGATGAAGTCGAGATTCGATCGGTGCACCGGGGCCAGCACGAAGGGCCCGTGCGTCGGCATGTGCTCCCGGCCGTGGATCTCCAGGCGGAAGTAGGGCTTGGCGAGCAGTGCGAAGGCGCCCCGGATCGCACCGTAGGCGGATCGCTCGACCCGGGTGGGTGGGTGGATGTCGGCCACCTCCGCCCGCGCCGGGGCAACGTCGACCGGCTGGACCGGCGCGGGCGCCATCTCGGCGACGTCGTCGGCCTCAGTCATCGATCCTCCGGGCCAGCTCGTCGACGATCTCGTCGACGGACATGTCGCTGGTGTCGAACCGGATGGCGTCCTCCGCCGGCCTGAGCGGATCGGCCTCGCGGCCCTGGTCGAACGCGTCGCGCCGCGCCATGTCGGCGGCGACCGTCTCATAGTCGAGGCCAGACACCTCGGCCGCCCGGCGCTCGGCACGAACCTCGGGGCGGGCGTTCAGGTACACCTTGAGCATCGCGTCCGGGAACACGACCGTGCCGATGTCGCGGCCCTCCATCACCCCACCGGACCGCTCGTAGGCCCACTCCCGCTGCCGGCGCACCAGCTCGGTGCGGACCTCGGGGTTTGCGGCCACCAAGGAAACCGCACGCGACACCTCGGGGCCCCTGATCTCGATCGTCGCATCGACGCCGTCGACCCGCACGTGCTCGGTGGTGACGTCGAGGTCGACGGCTCGAGCCAGCTGGGCCACCGGTCCCGTGTCCGCCGGGTCGATCCCCCGCCGCAACGCCGCGAACGTGACCGCCCGGTACATCGCCCCGGTGTCCAGGTAGTCGAGCCCGAGCCGCTGCGCCAGGCGGCGCGCCACTGTCGACTTGCCGGAGCCCGCCGGACCGTCGATGGCAATGACCTTCACGAGCGGGTCACCCTACCCGGGCCGCATCACGAGGTCCTTAGCCCAGCGAGCGTTTCCCAGTAGCCGGGGAACGTCTTGGCGACGCAGTCGGGGTCCTCGATCTCGATGCCCGGGACCCGCAGCCCGAGGAGGGCGAAGCTCATCGCCATCCGGTGGTCGTCGTACGTCCTGACTCGAGCCGGCCGGGGCGTGCCCGGTTCCACCACGAAGCCATCGGGCTCCTCCCGCGCGTCGACGCCGCAGCGCCGGAGCTCCCGCACCGTGGCGGCGATGCGGTCGGTCTCGTGGCCGCGGATGAAGTCGATCCCCCGCACCCGGGTGGGGCCATCGGCGAACACGGCCACCGCCGCGAGCGTCTGGGCCATGTCGGGCATGGCGGACAGGTCCACGGCGCCGAGCCCACGTAGGTGGGCGGGGCCCACCACGGTGGTGGCGCGTGCGGATCGCTCGACCCGGGCGCCCATGGCGGCCAGGACGTCTGCGAACCGCGCGTCGCCCTGCAGGCTGCCGCCACCCAGCCCCTCAACCGTGACCCGTCCTCCGCAGATGGCGGCGGCAGCCAGGAAGTACGACGCCGCCGACGCGTCGGGCTCCACCCGGTAGGCGGTGCCCCGGTAGCGACCTGGGCGGACGGTGAACGTGGGGTGGCCGGCGTCGTCGGTGACAGCGACGCCGGCGCCGTAGGCGGCCATCACCGCGCCGGTCATGTCGACGAACGGACGCCCGACGAGCCGGGTCGCCACCCGCACACGGAGCCCCTCCCGGAGGTACGGCGCCGCCAGCAGCAAGCCCGAGACGTACTGGCTCGACGTATCGCCCGGGACGTCGAGCTGCCCGCCGATCAGGTGCCCGGAGGCCACCACGGTCACTGGCAGGTGGCCGACCGAACCGTGCGGCTCCACCCGGGCGCCCAGCGCCTCGATGGCCGCGAGCACGGGTCCCATGGGGCGGGCGCGGAGCGGCGGACGCCCGTCCAGTCGGTAGCGGCCGCGCCCGAGGGCCACCACCGGCAAGAGGAACCGGCTGGAGGTGCCGGACAGGCGCAGGTCGAGCTCCAGCGGCCCTGGCGCCAGGACCCCGCCCGTGCCGGTCACAGTGACGCCGGCCGGTCCTGCGGCGCCTCGGCTCTCCCGCCCGTTCGGGCCGGGTGCGATGCCGGCGCCGAGCGCCCGGAGGGCCGACGACATGGCTTCGGTGTCGTCCGCCACCAGCGCACCCTCGATCGCAGAGGCACCGTCTGCCAGCGCTGCGCACACCAGCGCCCGGTTGGTCAGGCTCTTCGACCCGGGCACGCTCACGCTGGCGTCCAGCGGTCCCTCGATGGGATCGACCGCCCGCACTGCGGCGCCACTCGGCGAGCTCATCGAACCGGGGGTTCGATGGGATGCACCGACGGCCGGTAGCCCCGGGCCACCAGGCCGGCTCGCAGCACGTCCACCGCCGAGGCCTCGACCAGCAGGATCAGGACGCCCTGCGCCCCCTCGGTCGAATGGGCGATCTCGAGGTCGACGATGTTCACATCGAGGTCGGTGGCCAGGGTGGTCACGTCGGCCAGCACCCCGGGCCGATCGGGAACCGGGACCCGCAGCTCGCGCAGGTCTTCGGCGGTGCGGAGGCGAGGCGGCAGGTTGACCCGGGCGGCCCGGGCGCGCTCGAGCGCGCCCAGCAGACCGGTGCGATCGCCGGCCGCCACGATCTCCCGCATGCGGCCGAGCGCCGCGGTCAGCTCGTCGAGCACGTCGACGATCGCAGTCTGATTGTCACCGCAGATGTCGGGCCAGATGCCCGGGTGGCCGGCCGCGATGCGGGTCATGTCGCGGAACCCACCGGCCGCCAGCCGCAACAGCGCCCGATGCTCCTCGCTGCGGACGTCGGCCACGCGCATCAGCGTCGCAGCCGTGAGGTGCGGCACGTGCGACACGATCGCCACCAGCACGTCATGGCGGTCGGGCGGCAACGCCACGACCTCGGCGCCCAGCGTCCCGATGATCTGGCGGACCTGGGCGTACGCGCCGGCGTCGGTGCCCGCCGTGGGCGTGAGCACCCACGTGGCGCCCTCGAACAGGTCGGCGGTCGCGCCCTCGATGCCCTCCTGCTCCGACCCCGCCATGGGGTGCCCACCCACGAACCGGGGGTCGGCGACCCCGTCGACGATCGACGCCTTGACCGAACCGACGTCGGTCACGAGCCCGGGCCCCGCGGCGAGCGCCCGCCGCGCTTCGTCGGCGATCGTCCGCACCGGGGTGGCGATGAACGTCACGGTGGCGGTCCGGTCGTCGCCGACCGCGTCGAGCGCACCCAGCTCCAGCGCCCTCTTGGCCCGGTCGTCGTCGAGGTCCCGCCCGGTGACGTGCCAGCCTGCCTGCCGCAGCCGCATGCCGATCGAGCCCCCGACAAGGCCCGTGCCGACCACGGCGGCGCGCCCCGGCTCAGGAGGGCGTCCGAGCACCACGGCGCTACCTAGTCGGGTAGGTCGTCACGCAGGTTGCGCGCGCCCTCGAGGTAGACATGGTGGAGCTGGTTGCGGGGCACGTCGGACGTGAAGTGGATCATGACGCGGATGCAGCGCGGCGTCCCGCCCTCGATGTCGAGCTCGCGGGCGCAGATCAGTGGTACGTCCCCCAGCCCGAACTTGCGCGCCGCTTCAGCCGGGAAGGCGGACCGGATGTCGCCGGTTGCCGTGAACAGCACGCTGATCAGGTCGTCGTGGTGGATGCCGTTGCGCTCGAAGAGCGCCTCCAGGAGCGCGATCACCCGCTCGAACAGGTGGTCCTTGTCGTCGATGTCGACGGTGGTAGCGCCCCGCAGGGCCCGGACGGCAGCTGGCCATGCTTCCCGCTCCTGGCCTACGGCCGGGCCGCTCGGGCCACGCTCGCTCTCTCGCCCTCCGGGACGCTCGCTCATGACAGATCGAGCCTAGTGGCGCCCCTGGCGCCGGCCTCAGCGGGAGCCGGCCGCGGCCCGTTCGAGGGCGCGGACCTCCTCCTGCTCCAAGGGCCGCCACTCCCCCGGAGGCAGCCGGAGATCGGTGATCGGACCGATGCGCACGCGCACCAGGCGGCGCACCGGAAGGCCGACGGCGTCGCACATCCGCCGGACCTGGCGCTTGCGACCCTCGTGGATGGTGATTCGCAGCAGCCGGTCGCCGACGACGGACGCCCTCGCCGGCGCCGTTCGCCCGTCGTCGAGGTCGACGCCCTCGCGCAGCCGCCGCAGCACGCCGCGCGTCGGTCGGCCCTCGACCTCGGCCAGGTACTCCTTCTCGACACCGAACGACGGGTGCGTCAGCCGGTGGGCCAGCTCGCCGTCGTTCGTCAGGAGGAGCAGGCCCTCGGTGTCGGCGTCGAGCCTGCCGACCGGGAACACGCGCGGCTCGGCGGGCACGAGCCCCACCACGGTCGGGCGCCCCTGGGGATCGGAGGCGGTCGTGACCACGCCCGCCGGCTTGTTGAGCAGGTAGTGGACGAGCCCCGCTCGAACGCCGACGACCGCGCCGTCGACCTCGATGCGATCGGTCTCGGGATCCGCCCTGTCCCCGAGGCGCGCCACCTCACCGTTGACGCGCACCCGCCCTGCCGCGATCAACCCCTCGGAGGCGCGGCGGCTGCCCAGCCCGGCGCGGGCAAGGATCTTCTGCAGCCGGTCCGACGGTCGATTCCCCGAATCACCCGAGGTCATCCGGCGTGCACATTCGGGTTGCCTCGCCTCCGGGAGCATCGACCCCCATCAGGACTCGTCGCTGGGTGCCGTGCCATCGGCGCCCGCTTCATCGAGTCGAGCGAGCTCGTCGCTCAAGGGTTCCGTGACGGAGCGGAGCCCGTGCTCGAGCTGTTCCACGACGTCCGCTCCCGGAACGAAGTCACCGATCGGCGGCAGGCCGTCGAGGCTGTCGAGGCCCAGCCGTTCGAGGAACGCGCTGGTGGTGCCGAACAGGGCGGGCTGACCCGGACCCGGCTCGCGGGCGACCTCGGCGATGTAGCCGCGATGCTGCAGCGTGCGCATGACGCCGTCGACGTTCACGCCCCGGATCGACGCCACCTGGCCTCGCGAGATCGGCTGTTTGTAGGCGACGATGGCCAGGGTCTCGAGGGCGGCGGCGGAGAGCTTGGCGTGCTGGCCCTCGAGCACGAAGCGCTCGACGTAGGGCGCCTGGTCGGGGTGGGTCTGGAAGCGCCAGCCCCCAGCCACCCGCACTAGCTGGAACCCCCGGCCCTGCTCCTCGTACTCGGCGGCGAGCTCGCGGCACAGCTCTTCGACGAGCGCGGGCCGCAGCTCGAGCAGCTGGCCGAGCAGGCCCGTGTCGATCGGCTCCTCGGTGACGAGGACGATGGCCTCGATTGCCCGGCGGGCCTCGGCCCCCACGTCGAAGCCGAGCGCATCGGGAGGAGGTGGCGCCATCGGAGGTTCGCTCACCCCTCGTAGGCGTCGACGACGGTCAGGTCCTGGAGGCTCCCGGCCTCGCCCAGCTCCCGAGCGCCGTCTTCCCCGAGCCACACGATGCGGATGTCGGCGAACGTGCGGGCTTGGTCGAGGTCTACCAGGCCCTTCTTGAACAGCTCCAGCACCGCCAGGAACCTCACCACCACGTGCAGCCGTTGCCTGAGGTGGCCGGTGAGGTCCCGGAACGTGGTGCTCCCGAGACGGGGCAGCTCCTCGACCAGTTCGGTGATGGCGTCGGTCACGGAGATACGGATGGGGGCGACGTGCTCGAGGTCGATACGCGGTGCCGGCTTGGGGACCATGGCGCGCAGGAAGGCGCGACGGACGTCGTCGGCGTCCACCCCCTCGAGGAGGTCGGGCATGAGGCCCAGGAAGCGATCGTCGACCCCCGCCACCCGCGGCTGACTGCGGCCCGCCTCCCCCGCCAGCACCCGGAGCGTGATGGCGGCCTCCTTGAAGGTCTTGCACTCGACCAGCCGGTGCAGGAGGAGGTCGCGTTCCTCCCACACCGCCAGCTCCTCGTCGAGATCGAGGTCGTCGCCGACCGGCAGGAGGCGCCGGCTCTTCAGCTCTACCAGGGTGGCGGCGATGAGCAGGAACTCGCTGGCGACCTCGAGCTCGAGCTGTTCCATGCGCTCCAGCTCGTGCAGGTAGCCGTCGACGATCGTTGCCAGGCTTACCTCGTAGAGGTCGACCTGCTCCTGAAGGATCAGGTGGAGCAGCAGGTCGAAGGGCCCCTCGAAGACGGGAGTCTGCACCTCGTAGGGCATCAGTTCAGATGATAATCACAGGCTTGTGGTTCCCCGGTGATCGGCCCCATGAACGCTTGGGGGTCACCCGGCACCGACGTTCTAGCATCGCCCCCCATGGCCCGCGTGTTCTCCGGCATCCAGCCCACCGGCGAGGTGCATCTCGGCAACTACCTCGGCGCGGTCCGGCGCTGGGTGCGGGCCCAGCACGAAGACGACGCCATCCACTGCATCGTCGACCTCCACGCCCTCACCTTCCCCCAGGACCCTGAGGTCCTGGGCGCCAAGATCATCGAGGTCACGCAGATCCTGGTCGCCGCGGGTCTCGACCCCGAGGTGTGCACGCTGTTCGTGCAGAGCCAGGTGGCCGAGCACGCCGAGCTGAGCTGGGTGATGGAATGTACGGCGGCGTTCGGGGAGCTGCGCCGGATGACGCAGTTCAAGGAGAAGTCCGACCAGACCGACTTCGTGTCGGCGGCGCTGTTCACCTATCCCGCGCTGCAGGCGGCCGACATCCTGCTGTATGACACCGAGAAGGTGCCGGTGGGTGACGACCAGCGCCAGCACCTCGAGCTCGCCCGCGACCTGGCGAACCGCTTCAACCACCGCTACGGCAAGACGTTCGTGGTGCCGGAGCACGCCATCCCCCCCGTGGCCGCCCGGGTCATGGACCTTCAGCATCCGGAACGCAAGATGTCCAAGTCCGTCGACTCGCCGCTGGGCACGGTGCTCGTGCTGGACGAGCCCGACGCGATCCGTCGCAAGTTCCGGCGGGCGGTCACGGACAGCGAGTCCGAGGTGCGCTACGACCCGGTGGCCAAGCCGGGGGTCGCCAACCTGCTGTCGATCCTGGCGGCGGCGACCGACGACAAGCCCGAGGCGCTCGCCGGCAAATACGACCAGTACGGGCCGCTCAAGGCGGACGCCGCCGAGGCCGTGATCGAGCTGCTGCAACCCCTCCAGCAACGTTTCGCCGAGCTGGCGGCCGATCCGGCGGAGACCCAGCGCATCCTGGCCACCGGTGCGGCGAAGGCGCGGGCCATGGCGGGCCCCAAGATGACACTCGTGAGGGAGCGGCTGGGCCTGCGGATGCTCTGACCCGGTCAGGCCCGTCAGGGGCAGCTCTCTGACACGAACTCCTGGGACTCGTCGTCGCCCTCGAACTGGCCGCACACCTGGGTCTCGCCGTCCATGCAGCCGCCCTCGGGCTCCTCGACCAGCTGGCCAGGGCTGGCGCCCGCGTGGGCCAGAGCGGTTTCGGGGACGACGACGCAGTATTCGGTCCCGGACGCCTCGGACCCCATGCCGGCCCAGCAGCCGCCCACGAACAGGGCGATACCACCGACCGCCAGCCATCTGCCGTCCATGACTCACCCCCCTCGAGAAGCCGCCCCGAGCAGGACGGAACGGAGTCCCAGTATCACCGACCGGGCTGCCGTAGGTGGGACACCTCAGTCGTCGTCGGCGGCCTTCAGCGCGGCCCCGACCTCGGCGGCGACCGTCCAGCGTTCGGGTGGCAGGTGGTGCTCCCGGGCCCAGGCGATCGTGAGCGCATCACTGCCCGCCTCGGCGAGCATCCCGGCGCCGATCTCGTCGTGGCAGAGGTAGCGGCCGACCCGCCCGACGAGCCCCGGTCGACTCCGCCACCGCCGGGCGGCCGTGTGGCCTCCGACCATCCCGGTCACCGTGGCGGCCACGCGGCGGACGGGACCGAAGCCGCTCTCGATCTTGCCGACGTCGTGCAGCAGCGCCGCCGCCAGCACCGCGCGGGTCGCCGCCGGACCCAGCGTGCCGTCCGCGCGGCGAGCGACGACGACGGCATGGCGGCGGTCCGCCGCGCTCATCCGTCGCCACAGGCCGGCCTCACCTGGCGTCATGTGGCCCACCGCCCAGGCATCGTCGGCCGGTGGCGGGCCACCGGGCCGGAGCGATCCGAAGAACCGGCGGACGAGGTGGCCGAGATGGCGCGCGTGCACTCAGGCGTGATTCACGCAGAAGCGTGTGGCGGGGATGGCCTCGAGCCTCGCCTCGGCGATCTGCTCACCGCAGCGCTCGCACAGCCCGTACTTGCCCTGGTCGAACTTGGCCAGGGCGCGCTCCACCTCGTCGAGCTGCTCGTTGAGCTGGTTGAGCAGCGCCATGTTCTCGCCGAGCTCGGCGGCGACCTGCCCGGAGTCCGCGAAGTTCTCGTCATACGACAGCGTTCCGCCACCACTGTCGAGGGCCGAGATCTGAGCTCGAAGCCGCGCGCGTTCGCTCTCGAGCTGTTCTCGGAGGCTGGACAGCAGCGTCTGGTCGGGCATCACGGCAAGGCTACCGGACCGCACCAACACCGGTGGTCGGTGGTCAGCGGGGCTCCATGCCCGGCTTCCACTTGATGCTGCAACCCATGCTCGCCCTCTGGTCGCCGGTGACGGGCTCGCCCGACAGCACCGCTCTGACGGCCGGGTCCAGGTCCGAGCCGGTGACGGGCACGCCGTTGGAGGGCCGGCTGCCGTCCATCTGGCCCCGGTAGGCGAGCGCGCGGTCCCGGTCGAACAGGAAGAAGTCGGGCGTGCATGCGGCGCCGTAGTCGGCGGCGACCCGTTGCGACTCGTCGTACAGGTAGGGGAAGGTCCAGCCGTGCTGGGCCGCGAACGCGGGCATGAGCTCTGGAGCGTCGTCGGGATAGGCCGCGACATCGTTGGGGTTGATGCCGAAGACGGCCAAACCGTCGTCCACCCAGTCGGCGGTAAGGCGGCCCAGGCCGTCGGCCACGTGCTTGACGTACGGGCAGTGGTTGCACAGGAACACGACCAGCAGGCCGTGAGCATCGGCGGAGTCCGCCGGGCCGTGCAGCGAGCCGTCGGGCGCCGGGAGGCGGAAGTCCGGTGCGTGTGTGCCCAGCGGGAGCATCGAGGAGGGAGTAGGGGCCATGACCCCAGCATGGCGTCCCCGGCGGCCGGAGAGAACCTCGCGAGCGGTCAGCGCACCGCCCGGGGATGTGCGGCCCGGTAGGCGGCGAACAGCCTCTCGGTCGAGACCTTGGTGTACACCTGCGTGGTGCTCACCGAGGCGTGCCCGAGCATCTCCTGGACGGCCCGGATGTCGGCGCCGTGGTCCAGCATGTGCGTGGCACACGAGTGCCGCAGCACGTGGGGGGTGAGCTTGCCGTCGAGACCGGCGACGGTCCCCCAGTGCTTGACGACCAACCATGCACCCTGGCGGGTGAGGCGGCCGCCTCGCCGGTTGAGGAAAACGGCGTCGGCGTCGCCTCGGCGCTTCCACTGCTCGGGCGCCAGCGCCGGCCGGCCGCTCGGGCCGAGCCAGTCGACGAGCGCGGCGACGGCGTGGCGACCGACCGGCACGACCCGCTCCTTCGATCCCTTGCCGAACGCCCGCAGCAACGCCGACTCCAGGTCGACGTCACCCAGCCGCAGGCCCACCAGCTCCGAGATCCGCAGCCCGGTCCCGTAGAGCACCTCGAGGATTGCTCGGTCCCGCCTGGCGGCGGCGTCGTCGCCCACGACGGCCTCGAGGAGCGCCTCCACCTCGGGCTCGGACAGAGCCTTGGGAAGCCCCGCAGGGACGCGGGGCGCCTCGACGTCCGCGCCGGCGTCGCTCGGGAGCCGCCCCTCCTCGGCCAGGAATCGATGCAGCGACCGGGCGGCCACCACCGCCCGCGCCACCGTGGCCGGGGCCAGCCCGGCGCGGCGCAGGTGCCCCACGTACGCCTCGACGTCCGGCTCGCGCACCGTCTCCAGCGCCCGTCCCCGGGCGCGCAGCCAGGCGCACCAGCGCCGCGCGTCGCGCCGGTACGCCTCGATCGTGGACGCCGCGCGGCCCTTCTCCGTCGCCAGCCACGAGAGCCACTCCTCGACATCGAGCGGCAGCAGCTCGGGGTCGTCGGCGGTGGCGGCGATCGCGGCATCCGGCATGGGTGAGGCAACGGTACGGCGCCGGCCGCCACCAATGGTCCACTAGCGTTGCACCCGTGCCGCTGTACGAATTCCGCTGCCGCAGCTGTGGCGACACGTTCGAGCTACGCCGGTCGATGGCCGAGTCCGACGCGCCGGCGCCGTGCCCCGGTGGTCACCGCGACACGGTCAAGCTGTTGCCCCTGGTGGCGGTCGGCGGCCGGGCATCGGCCGCTCCGGCCGCTCCGGGTGCCCCGCCGGCGGCGATCGACGGCGGTTGCTGCGGCGGCGCGTGCGGCTGCTCGTCCTAGTGCATGGCGGGCAGGTCGGCCCCTAGAGCCCCCGCCGCGCCAGGGTGAGTAGCGCGACCACCGTCTTGGCGTCGGTGATGCGGCCGTCATCCACCATCGCCAGCGCGGTGCCGAGCGGCACCCGTTCGACATCCATGTGTTCTTCCTCGGCCTCCTGGCGATCGTCCGCCACCCCGCTCAGCTCGGTCGCCAGGTAGATCACCACCGACTCGTCGGAGAAGCCGACCGAGTTGTGGAAGCGCGTCACGTACTCGAGCCGCCCTGCCCGAAGCCCGACCTCCTCGGCGAGCTCGCGCTGGGCTGTATCCTCGGGGAGCTCGTCGGCCACGTCCCGCATGCCGGCCGGTATCTCCCACATGGTGTCATCCACGGCGGCACGGAACTGGTGGACGAGCGTCACCGTGCCGTCCTCGTGGAGCGGCACCATGGCCACCGCTCCAGGGTGATGGACGATCTCGCGTTCGAACCGCTCGCCGTCCGGCGCCTCGACTTCGAGGACGGCGACGCTGATCCGGCGGCCCCGCCACGTAGGCCGCTCCCCCACGATCCGGAAGGTCATGATGGGCCCCAAGGGCGTCAGGACGCAGCCGACCGCAGGGCGTCGCGCTCGGCGACCGGGAACAGGTGGGGGCGCCGGCCCTCGGCCCGGTCCAGCGCCGCTCCGACCAGCCCACGGAACAGGGGCGCCGGCCGCGTGGGGCGGCTCTTGAGCTCGGGATGCGCCTGGGTCCCCACCCAGAACGGATGGCCCCGCAGTTCGATGAACTCGACCAGGCGACCGTCGGGTGACGATCCCGAGAACACGAGGTCGGTCCCCTCGAACTTGCCCCGGTAGCGGGGGTTGAACTCGTAGCGGTGCCGGTGCCGCTCGGACACCACGGTCTTGCCGTAGGCCTGCGCAACCTGCGATCCGGGCACCAGCTCGGCGACATAGGCGCCGAGGCGCATCGTGCCCCCCTTGTCGGTGACGTCGCGCTGGCTGTCCATGAGGTCGATCACCGGATGGGGCGTGGCCGGGTCGAACTCGGTGGAGTTGGCGCCGGTCAGGCCCAACGCGTTGCGGGCGTACTCGATCGTCATCATCTGCAGGCCGAGGCACAGCCCCAGGCAGGGGATCCCGTGCTCGCGTGCGTAGCCCGCCGCCATGATCTTGCCCTCGCTGCCCCGCTCGCCGAACCCGCCCGGGATCACGATCCCGTCGAGGTCGCGCAGCCGGCCCTCGGCCAGCAACCCCTCCACCTCCTCGGCCTGGATCCAGTCGACGTCGATCTGCGTCCCGTGGTCGAAACCGCCGTGCTTGAGCGCCTCGACCACCGACAGGTAGGCGTCGGGCAGGCTCACGTACTTGCCGATGATCCCGACCCGGACGGTTTCGGTGGCGGCCTCGATCCGCTCGACCAGTCGCTCCCATTCCGTGAGGTCCGGCTGCTGGTCGAAGCCGAGCAGGTCACACAGGTAGCCGTCGAAGCCCTCCTCGTGGAGGACCAGTGGCACCTCGTAGATGTTGGCCGCGTCGGCCGCGTTGACGACCGCCTCGGGCGGCACGTCGCACAGCCGGGAGATCTTCTGCTTGAGTGCGTCGCTCAGGGGGCGCTCGCTGCGGCAGACGATGACGTCGGGCTGGATGCCCCGCGCCCGCAGCTCGGTCACCGAGTGCTGCGTGGGCTTGGTCTTCTGCTCGCCCGACGGTCCGATGAACGGCACCAGCGTGACGTGCACGAAGGCCACGTTGTTGCGGCCCACGTCGAGGCGGAACTGCCGAATGGCCTCAAGGAACGGCAGGATCTCGATGTCGCCCACCGTGCCCCCGATCTCGGTGATCACCACGTCGACGTCGTCACCGGCCAACAGGTTGATGCGGCGCTTGATCTCGTCGGTGATGTGGGGGATCACCTGCACGGTCTTTCCCAGATAGTCCCCACGCCGTTCGGCCGCCAGCACCGCGGAGTAGATCGAGCCCGTTGTGGCGTTGCTGCCCCGCGACAACGGCTCGTCGATGAAGCGCTCGTAGTGGCCGAGATCGAGGTCGGTCTCGCCGCCGTCGTCGGTGACGAAAACCTCCCCGTGCTCGAACGGGTTCATCGTCCCGGGATCGACATTGATGTACGGATCGAGCTTCTGCATCGTGACGCGCAGGCCACGCGATTTGAGCAGACGCCCCAGCGACGAGCCGGTGATGCCTTTGCCGAGGGAGCTGGCGACACCGCCCGTGACGAAGATGTGCTTTGTCACGGGACCTCAGCATACCTCCGGGGTTCGCCGGCGCCGGGGACCGGCGATGTCAATCTCAGATTGACATCTGGCAATCGTCAATGTGAGATTGACAGCGTGAACCTCGAGGAGCTGATCGCCGCAGTGGAGGAGACCGAGGGGCCGCTCGACCGGGTGTCGGCGGCCGCTGCCGTCAAGGATCAGATCGAGGCGCTGGGCGACGAGCTCCTCGACCATTTCGTGAAGGAGGCCCGGGAACAGGATTGCTCGTGGACGCAGATCGGCGAAGCCCTCGGCGTCACCCGCCAGGCCGCGCAGCAGCGCCACGGGGGCCTGATCGCCCGGTTGGTGGAGGGACTGGGTGAGGGCCGATTCAAGCGCTTCACGCCGCGGGCCCGCGCCGCGGTGATTACCGCCGAGGCGGCGGCCCGCGAACGGAACCACGAGTGGGTCGGCACCGAGCACCTGCTGATCGGCTTGGTCGCCAACGAGGACGGGAACGTGGCGGAGTCCGCCCTCGCCCGGCTCGGCATCGATCGGCCCTCGATCGTGGAGGCGGTCGACGAGCTCGTGGGGCCGGGCGCCGAGCCGGTCACGGGTCACATCCCGTTCACCCCGCGCGAAGAAGACGCTGGAGCTGGCCCTGCGGGAGGCCCTGCGGTTGGGGCACAACTACATCGGCTGCGAGCACATCGTGCTGGCGCTGGCCCGCGTCGACAAGGGCGTGGCGGCCAGCATCCTCACGGAGGACGGCGTCACCTACAAGGTCCTCGAGCGCACTGTCCGGGCCGTCCTCGACGAGGGCGCGCCGTAGCGTGGCCGGCCGGCAGGCCGTTCCGCAATGCCGCCCGAGGCCCTGGGTTCCGCCGCGAGGAGGCTGAGGTCATGAGTTCCGGCTCCGGGACCTATGACCTCGGGCCGGCCGGTTCGGAACCCATCACCTCGGGACGACGTGATGGCTCGACCGCCCTGCTGCGGCTCCTCGCCGTCAGGGCAGGCGGCCCCACCGGTCGGCGGCGCGCAACGGCGGGGCGCCGGCGATCACCCGGCTGAACGACACCCACTCGCTGGCCAGGTTGAGCAGCGCCACGAGCACCAGGACGATTGTCCGCACGCCGGGCGAGCACGTGAGGACCACGCCCAGGCCGAGCACCGCCCCGAGCACGTTCGCGCCGGCGTCGCCCAGCATGAGCCGCTCCCGCAGGTCCGCGGTCAGGAGGCCGGCCCCCGCCCCGACGGCCAGCGCGACGCCGGCCAGCTCGCGCTGCGCCCCCACCGCCAGCACGAGCACCAGGAACGCCACCAGCGTGACCTTGATCGTCCGCCCCGGCGCCCGATCGAACAGGTTGCCGAGGTTGGCGGCCAGCGCCACCAGTGCGCCGTCGGCGAGGACGCGGCCGATCGAGTCGGGCTCCCGCGTCGCCACTACGACGACCGCCACCGCGGCCCCGCCGAACAGCTTGATCGCCCCCGTCGTCAGCTTGCCCTCGGCCAGGGCATGCAGGTGCGCCGCGAAGCCACCACTCTCGCCCGCGCCACCCAGGTCGTCGAGCAGCCCCAGCAGGCCGAAACCGAGCGCCGTGATCGTCGTGAGCCGCAGACCCTCGACGGCCCCGGCGTCGGGCTCGGCGCCGGCCGCGACGATCACCGACACCACCGCGTCCGTCGCCAGCACCACCAGGGCGACGATGATCCCCACGGCGGTCGGCAACAGCCGGCCCCGGAAGTTCTCACGCCGGAACACCACCCCGCCGAACGCCGCCGCGGCCAGGACCCACAGCCCGGCAGCGGCCAACAGCCCCACGACGAACGCGCCTGCGACCACGTCAGGCCCCCGGCACCGGGACCGTGGCGGCGTCCCTGGCGTCCACCGTGCCGCGTGAGAATCGCCTGACCCCACGGGCGACGGCCGGCCAGTCGATGAACAGCAGCGCGACCGTCGCCGCCCACGCCCAGTAGTCGAGGCCGAGGACGAACCAGGTGGTCACGTGCAGGAACACCGCCGCCAGGGCGTACCAGGCCTGCAGGCGCCGGACGACCAGCACAACGGGGAAGCTGATCTCGAGGCCGAAGATGAATGCGCCCGACGCCTTGGCCGCCCACAGGTGCTCGCCCACCCAGCGGGCCATACCCTCCCACTGCGCCTCGCCGATGCTGGGCCCCCACAGCATGACGTAGCGCATGTTGTCGCCCAGGACCCAGTCGATCCCCGACCGCCGCAGCTTGTGGTACCCGGCAAAGAAGTAGACGAGCGCGGTGATCACCATCGCCACCCGGATCGGCCAGCCGTAACGGCGGCGGGCGATCCGGTCGCGCACGTCCACGGCCACCGGCGCCAGCAGGAAGGGCGCCGACGCCCACAGCAGCAACAGGTCGTTGTGCAGCACCTTGCCCCGGCTGCCCCGCAGCCCGGCCAACACCAGGTAACACAGCCAGGCGACGGCGAAGGCGATCCGGGGGTTGCGCCTCAGCACGGCGGCGACCGCCGCCAGCACGCCCACGACCTGAATGCCGACGATCACCTCGGCGGTCGGCATCCGGTCGAGCCAGCCGAGGATCGGCACCGGGTCGACCAGCGCCGGGGGCGTGTCCGCGAGCTGGCGGTACGAGCCGAGCGCGATCCGCAGGCCGATCAGCGCCGACAGCCCGGCGTACACGACGACAAGGCGTGAGGCCGTCTCCGGCCCCCACAGGGCCTCGTCGACCCAGCGGCGCAGCCGCGTCACGTGTCGCCCGCCTCGAGGTCGGTGGGCCGGCACGTGTGAATCACCTCGAGGTCGTCGACCACGCCCCAATCACCGTCACGCTCCTCGAGCCGCGCTCGGTCTCGGGCGATGCGCAGCTCGGCAGTCGAGGGTTCGACGTCGACGACGGCGCCCAGCAACGCCTCGCACATGGCCTGGCGACGCGCCGTCGAGGCGCCGGGCAGGTCCGCCATCGGCCACTCGGCGTGCCGGTAGCGCAGCGGCAGCTCCTCGACATCGACGAGCCGGGACGACCCGTTCCCGTCCACCGCCTCCAGCACCCACAGGGTCTGCGTCTCGTCCCGCGCCAGCGAGAACAGCCGCCAACCGGTGAGCGGCCACAGGTCGAAGCCGACGAGCCCCGGCACCAGCAGAAGTACGAGGAGCGCGCCCACCAGCCACCGCGCCGACTTGGGCGCGGCGTCCTGCTCGACGTCGCCGGGTGCTGCGCTCAACTGCGCCGGCTCCCGGCGCGCGGCACCGGCTCGCGCTCGGGCTCGGAGGGAGGCGGCGGCTCGGGCTCCGGCTCAACGTCGACCCGCCCGGCGGCGCCGTCGGCAGGCACGGGCACGCTTCGCGTGCGGTCCGGCTCCAGAACGAGGACGACCAGGGCGGTGGCCAGCACCATCAGCGTGACCCCGCCGACGATGGCCCCCGAGTCGTTCACGGCGCTGCCGAGCACCGCCGCCACGTAGGCGGCGACCAGCCCCGCCTGCAACGTGGGTACCTTGCGGCGCAACCCGTCGAGGGGGCGCCCGGGATAGCGCGCCAGGAAGACGATGAAGGCGATCGCGACCGGAATCGCCGCGACCCAGAACGACGACGTGGTCACGCTCAGGTTGGCGAGCAGCTTGCGCTCGACGATGTCGATGAGCGGCTGCGCGCCCTCGTCACCGACCCGCTCGAACAGGCGGCCCAGGTGGGCCCGCTCGCCCTCCGGGCGGGCAAGGTCGAGCAACCCGAAGCCGACCACGGCCGCGAGCGTTAGGGCGGCGGCGATCACCAGGTTCCGCCAGCGGATCCGGCCCTGGTACACGAGCGCCGCGAACACCAGGATCGTCGGCGTGAAGGCCAGGATGCCGCCCACGTCCGAGCCCCAGATCGGCACGCCGATGACCACCAGCAGGGCCACCAGTAGAGCCACCGCCTGGAGTCGGCGCCGGCGGGGCGGGCGCAGCCCTGCGAGAAACGCCGCCAGCAGGCAGGACGCGGCCGCCACCTGGCCGAACGAGTAGTTGCTAATGCCGTAGAGGCGGGAGTTGCCCGTCGGCGAGTAGCCGAACGCGGCGCTCAGGCTCAGGTTGGACCCGGTCATGACGTCGAGCACCGGGACCAGGAGGACGAAGCCGAGCACCGTCACCAGCGCCAGTCGGGGCCGGTCCCCCCGACGTGCGGCCATGGTGGCCGCGCCGGCAACGGCGACGGCGCCGAGCAGCACGAACGCCCAATA
The DNA here is from genome assembly GCA_963756425.1 of uncultured bacterium. Lineage (GTDB taxonomy): Bacteria > Actinomycetota > Acidimicrobiia > Acidimicrobiales > VFJN01 > DASQUK01. The sequence continues at coordinate 368,903 of CAVWNW010000011.1, forward strand.
GAAGCCGATGCCGAGGTCCTCCAGTGGGAACCCCCGTGCCAAGTACGACAACGGGAGGATCGCCAGGTCGGCCAGCGCCACGAACGTCACCACCGGGCCCGCCCGGGGCCAGCCGCCACGGGCGATCACGACCACGGCCGCCGCGCACACCGCGGTCATCAGCACGACGACCACCAGGGTCGTGGGGAACAGCAGCTTCTCCCGGAACCGGGAGGCGGCGTTGTTGGCGACGAGGGTGTCGACGCGCTCGTCGAGCGAGGCCCCCGACCGCACCACCTCGGCCGGGCGGCCCTCCATGCCGTTCGGGCGCGCGATCCCCAGCACGTCGAGCACCGTGGGGGCCACGTCGACCAGGGTGAGGAAGCCGGACCGCTGCGTGGACGCGGAGCGCAGGTAGCCGGCGCCGCCGCCCGGAACCTGCAACGCGGACACCGTGAGGTCACGGTCCCCGGGCAGGTTGTAAGGCCCGACCATCAGGGCTGCGTCCCGGTCCCGGTCGATCGACGAGAGGAGGCTGCCGACGAGCGAGTCGGTGTCGGCGAGCGCCTGGGCGCGTAGCTGCTCGTAGCGTGCCGCGTCGACGCGGTCCCGGTAGCGCATCGTGCGGGCGAGATCTGACGCCTCGACCAGCACCACTCCCCCGTCGTGGCCACCGGGGGCACGCCACGCGTCCTGGAACGCGGCCATGACCCGATCGTTGTCGAGCCGCTCGCCGAAGGGTCGGGACGGGTCGCTGACCAACAGATCGTCGCCCAGTTCCCCCGCAGGAACGACCCCTTCGGGGGTCACCGCCGCCAGGCCAACCTGTCGCTCGTAGGAGGGCCCGACGGTGTCGGTGCCGTCGGCGTTGCCGATCGCGACCGCGCCGCTGCCGGCGTCATCCAGAGTCTCCGCCAGCAGCCCCAGCTCGGCATCGTAGGGCTCGTCGGCGTTGACCCCCTCCAGCGTCGGCCAGGCCAGCGAGACGTACGTGCCGTCGGGCTCGGTGCCGGTTCTCCGCTCGAAGATCTCACCCGCGGTCGATCCCGCGGACTGCTCGTCGACGGCGAGCTGTTGGCCGTCGACCAACGGATCGGACGTTGCTCGAGCCCCGGCCGAGATCGTCAGGTACGCGGCCCCCGGCGTAGCCCGAGCCGACACCCCGCGCGGCGCCATGTCGGCCAGCGCCGCTCCGTCGAGGAAGGCCTCGATGTTGGGGAGGTCGTGGTCACGGACCTCGGCCCAGGTGAGCCCGGGCACCGAGATCACCAGGACCCGCTGGTCGCGGTCCTGCGCCCCGGCGGGCGCTGCCGGCATGCAGGCGACCAGCGCCACGCCCGCCAGGACCAGGGCGCACGCGAGTCTCCGACGCAGGCCGGCCCGGCGGGGTCGCCACGCCATCGACGTCATCGCGTCACCCCCGAGGGGCCGGCGGCGCGCAACGCCACCACGGGCACGATCACGATGAACATGGTCAGCGGCACGGCGACCGACGAGTCGTTGGCCACCAGACCGATGATCCCGAGCACGGCCAGGCCCGCGGCCGCCGCCGCCGTCGGGCCGTGCCGCTCTCGGGCGGCCACATGGGGCCCGACCCGACCGAGCGCTGCCAGCGTGGCGTAGACCCCCGCGGCGGCGACCAGGGCGCTGACGGTGAGCCAGGCGGCCAGCTCGGCACCGCCCAGGCTCGCCTGCCAGCGCCGGCTGAGGCTCCTGAAGAACGTCGTCCAGCGCCCCTCGAGCACGTGGTCGGCCAGCCTCGCCAGGTGGGTCTGCACGTCCTCGGGGCGCGCCGCGTCGATGAAGGCGAAGGCCAGCAGCGCCACGGCAGTGGCCAGGGCCAGCGCCAGTGCTTCCCGCCATCCGATCCGCCGGCCCGCCAGCAGCAAGGCGGTGACGCCGAAGGCGGGGACCATGGACGCAACGCCGCCCACGTCGGCGCCGAGCGTGGGGAGTCCCTCGAGCAACAGGACCACGGCCAGCAACCCGATCGCCAGACCCAGGCCCCGCCGCCCGGTCCGGTCGACGATGAGCGCCGCCAGCACGATCGCGGCCGAGCCGAACAGGGCGAAGGCCAGGTTGCCGAGGCCGACGAACCTGCCCGCCACTGCCACGGAGTAGCCGAACACGGTGTTCACCTGGAGAGGCGCGCCGAGTGCCACGTCGACCCCGATCGCCGCCACGATGACCGCAACACCCACGGTCACGCCGAGGCCTGGCCAGCGCCGCTCGACCCAGGCCGCCGCGGCGGCGATCAGTGCGGTGACGGCGACGAGGGCAAGGATGTAACGGAGGGTGTTCGTCCCTACGACCTCGATCCGGCCGACCAGGAACGTAGCGGGCACGGCCGCGAGCACGCCGAACGCGGCCGCGGCCAGGACACGCCGCGGCCGCGTGCCGAGGCGACGGCGCTGCCACGTCGCCAGGGCCAGGCCCACCAGGGCGGTCACGATGACCGTGACCACGGCCGGGAGGACGCTGTCGCGGAAGTCGGCCTCGTCGGACGCGTCCGTCAGGCGCCCGATCCGGTCGCCGCCGGAGGCGCCACGCACCTGGAAGGCGCGGCCCTCGACCGTGTCCGGCGGCTCCTCGCCGAGCAGGGACAGGACGGTCGGCGCCACGTCGGCGAGCTGCACGTAGCCATTGCGGCGCGTGGTGGCCGAACGCAGCAGCGCCTGGTCGACCCCCGGGCCGCGCAGGCCGGCGATCCCCAGGCCCGGTGAGGAGGCCGATGCCACCGGCGACAGCACGAGCACGGCGTCCCGCTCCGCATCCACGCGCTCGAGGAGCCGACCGAGGAGCTCGTCGGCATCGGCGAGGGCACGGGCCCGCAGTGCGCGGCGTTGGGCGCCGGTGGCACGGGGTGCGTATGCGTCCGCCCGGCTCAGATCCGAGGCCTCGACCAGCACGACCCTGCGGTGGGCCGAGAACCGGTCACCGCCGCCCCAGGCGTCGTCGAAGGCGGCCAGCACCTGCTCAGGGTCGAGGCGATGGCCGAACGGCGCGTCGCCGTCCTCCGCCAGCAACGACCGACCGACCGTGCCGCTGGGCACGATCCCCTCCTGGTCGATCAGGGCGGTGGCGGCACCGCGTGCGTAGGAGCCGTCGGGGGGCGGTTCGTCGCTCACGAACCCCTCCGCCGCGTCGGCGTTGGCGATCACGGCCCGATCGACGCGGGCTTCCGACAGCGCGTCGCCGAGCGTGCCGACCTCGGCCCCGAACGGCGAGTCGTCGTTGGCGTCGAGGGCCGCGCCCATCCCCAGGTACGCGATGCCGGTGGGAACGTAGCCCAGTCGCCGCTCGAGGATCTCGGCGGTGGGGACCCCGCCGTACGTCTCGTCGCGATCCACCGCCACCGCCGTGTCCACGAGCGGCGCCACGGCCCGGGTCCCGGCGCTCAGGGTCAGGTAGGCCTCCGTGGTGCTGGCGTCGTGACGCCCGATCCGGGTCGAGACGTCACCCACGGCCGCGTCCTCGACGAACGCCGCCAGGTTCGGGAGGTCCCCGTCGCGCACGTCGGACCAACCCACGCCCGGCAGGCTGACGACCAGGACCCTGTCCACCGCCTCGGGGCCGGCGTCATCCCCGCCGTCCCCGCAGCCCGCGAAGCCCAGCCCGAGCAGCGCCACCAGCGTAACAGCCGACGCCCGCCTCACGTGAGGACCTCCGGAGGGAGGGCCGGCGACTCCTCGAGCGGGTCCGACGCCACGGGCACATCGGTGGCCGCCCGCTTGCTCAGGGCAGCCGGCACACCTAGCAGCCGGTAGCCCGCGACCACGACACCGGCACCGGCGGCGGCGATCACCATCACGGTGGCGAGCGCCGCCAGGCGCCCGGGATCATCGCCGAGCACGGCCTGGCTGGCCGCCCATCCGCCGACGCCGGCGAAGGCCGACACCAACGCGATGCGTCCCAGCGCGGCCGGGCGCAGCGAGGACGCGGTGCGACGTGTGAGGCCCAGCGCCAGGACGGCTGCGCCCACCATGTAGGCGATCGAATGGCCCAGCCCGAGCAGCACGATGCGAGCCGTCCCGTCGACCAGGGCGGCGCTCACGACCATAACCACGACCCCGACGCCAGCGCTCACTAGCGAGACGACGCCCGGCGTGCGGCTGTCACCGAGCGCGTAGTAGCCCCGGGCCAGGAGAAGGAAGGCGCTGTAGGCATAGAGGCCGACCGCGAGGCCGGCCACCGCGGCCGCCAGGAGCTGGGCGTCGGTCTGGCCGAACTCCACGACCCGGAGGGCCGGTGAGGCCAGGGCGATCATCGCCGCCGTCGCCGGCAGGACCAGCAGCGCCATCCGTTCCAGGGCCCAACGGAGGGACGCTGCGACCTGGCGGCGGCCCGCGTCGCGCGCCTCCGTCACCATCTCGGGCAGGATTGCCGTGTGGATGGGCTGGGCGAGGATGGCGTACGGGGCCAGGAAGATCACCCAGCCGACCTGGTAGGCGACCACGCCGCCGACGACCCCGGCGGCGGTGACGGTGGCGGCGCCCAGCAGGAGGCCGGCGCCCGTGTGCAGCACCACGCCCCACCCCGAGTGGCGGAGCACGGCTCCCACCTCCGGGTCGCGCCCGGGCCAGCGCGGCCGTAGCCGAAAGCCGGAGGCGGCTCCGGCGCCCAGCAGCACGCCCACGAACGCCAGCACCCCTCCCGTCCCGGCGGCCACGAGCAGCAGCTTCTCGGTGGTCGTCAGGTCGAGCCCGGGATCGGGCCCGGCCACCACGCGGAACAAGGCCAGGCACACGACCATGACGACGGTGTTGCCGATGGGCGCCGCCGCCGTGATGGCGAAGCGGCGCTTGGCGTAGAGCACCGCCGTGATGATCGTGCCGGCGGCGTAGAGCAGAACCTGTGGCACGAAGAACCGCAGCAGAAACGTGACGAGGTCCTGTTGGGCCGCCGCCACGTCGCTGGCGACGCCGATCGTCAGCGCCCGAGCCAGAAGGGGGGCGAACACGACACCAATCACGACGATCGGCCCGAGCACGGCGAGGGCCACGCCGAGCACGCCGCCGGCCACACGCTCGGCACCCGGCTCGTCGTCGCGATCGACCAGCCGCACGAACGTGGGGACGAGCACGGCCGACAGCGCGCCGGCCGCCAACAGCTCGAACAGCACGTTCGACACCGAGTTGGCGGACTGGAAGGCGTCGCCGAGCGACGTGGTGCCCAGCACCGCGGTCACCACCAGGACGCGCACGAACCCGAGACCCCGGGACACCGCCGTGACGGCACCCATCCCCGCCGCCGCCCGGGCGGTGCCTGACCCCGTGCTCATGAACTGACCTCGACTCGGCCGAAGGCCGAGGCCACTATCCGCTTCCGGCGAAGGGCGGGGAGCGAGCGGGTGGCGCTGAGGATGCGGGGCCGCTCGAGGCGCTGCTGCGCCGAGGGCGGTAGGCCCCGCACCGGAGGCGACAGGACCCGTGAGCGGAGGGGCGCGGACGGGCGAAGCCGGCTCACGAGCCGCTCTCCGCGTCCTCCACCGGCGGCAGCAGCTCGGTCCCGTCCTCGGTGCCGTAGTGCCCGATCCGCGGCGCGCCCGGTTGTGCGTCGACCAGGGCGAGCACGGTCGCGACCCGGCCCGACACCCGGTCGAGGTCGTCGACCGTCGACACGTACTGGGACATGTCACCGTCGTCGCGAATGACATCGACGAGGCGTTCGGGAGGCGGGTCGTCGCCGTCGACCTCGTCATCCGGAACGCGCGACGGCTCGACGGCGACCACCGGTGCCGGCTGGTCGTCGGAGGTGAGGTCGGACAGAACGGGCATCAATGCGTCGCCCAGCGGCACCGACGCCTCCGGGCCCGACACCACCACGATCCGCAGCCCCGAGGCCGGCAGGCGGACGACGTCGCCGCCGCCGTCGGGGACGTCGTAGTCGACGAACTCGGCCTCGCGGAGCCGAGCCAGCAGCTCGGGCTCGGCGGGCGCAGCCTGCTGAGCCTGGCCGGTGCCGACGGCGGCGCCGGCGCCCGCTGCGTCCGAGGTGGTCGGCAGATCGATGGCGCCGTAGAGCACGTCGGCCAGCTGCGCGGCCAGGCTGTTGCGGAGCCGGCCGGCGTCGTCGGTGCTGAGATCGAGGGCCTCGGCCAGCTGCGCGACCTCGTCGTCGTCGTCGAGCAACAGCCGGTCGGTGAGCCACCACGTGCCCATCACGTCGGCATCCGCCTGGTCGAGCGCGGTGGTGACCCGCTCCACCAGCCCGTCGTCGATCCCGCGCGGGGCCACGACCAGCACCGGTTGCCCGAGGAGCTGTCCGTCGAACAGGCGCGCCCCGAGCTGCTCGTCGAGGCCCCCCGCCTCCTCCTGGAACGTGTCGAGCTGCCGGCGGAGCTCGCTGTTGCGCTCGCCCGCGCGATCGAGGTCGTGCTCGAGCTCCTCGAGGTCGTTCCTGAGCTGGTCCTCCAACACGTCGTCGAGGAAGGTGGTCCCGAGGAGGAGGCCGACGCCGAGGGCGAGGAACACGGCGGTGAGCGAGACGAGGTGGAAACGGAAGTTGATCATCAACCGGAGATGAGCGAGCGCCAGAAGGCGCGGAGCCACAGCCGGACCGGTTCGGACAGCATGAGAGCCACCACCAGGGTGAAGACGGCGGCCGCAAGCATCCACACCAGGTCCCAGGTGCGGACCGAGTGCCGGTACAGGCGACTCACGCCCTTCGCGTCGACGAGGGTCGAGCCCACCTTCATGCGCACGAGGAACGTCGAGGCCATCCCCGACCGGCCCTTGTCGAGGAACTCCAGCATGCTGCTGTGGGCGCCGACCGCGACCATGAGCTCCGCACCCTCCTGGTACGCCAGGAGCATCGCCACGTCCTCGCTAGTCCCGGGGGCCGAGAACACGCTGTAGGGCAGCCCGAGGTCGTCGAGCCGCTTACCCCCGGGTGCCCGGCCGTCGGTGTAGCCGTGGACGATGAGCTGCGCGCCGCAGCGCATGGCGTCCTCGGACACGGAGTCGAAGTCTCCGATGATGAGGTCGGGCACCGCCCCGATCTCGAGCAGCGCGTCCGCACCCCCGTCGACGCCAATGAGCACCGGACGCAGCTCCCGCAGGTAGCCGGACTGCCGGAGCAGGCGGAGGTCCTCCTTGTAATCGATGCCGCGCACGACGATGAGCACGTGCCTGCCCTTGATGCGGAAGTCGAGCTCGGGCACGTCGAGCTCGTCGATCAGCAGGTCGATCTCCTGGCGCACGTAGTCGGCGGTGTTGACCGCGAATCGCTCGAGCTCGGGACCCAGGTTGCTGCTGGCGTCGTCGATGGCGACGTCGATGCGCTCGATCGACTGGCGCGTTCCGCGTGCCACCACCGTGCCGCCGACGACAACCCTGTCGCCGTCGACGGTGACCGGCGCACCCTCGACCACGGCGTCCATGACCTCGTCGCCGGCGTCGTCGACCAGGGGGATGCCCGCACGGCACAGCAACCGCGGCCCCACGTTGGGATAGCGGCCGGTGATCGACGGTGAGGCGTTCACGACCGCGACGGGCGCAGCGTCGACCAGCGTTTCCGCCGCCACCCGGTCGAGGTCGGGATGGTCGATCACCGCCACGTCCCCGGGCCGGAGCCGCTTGACCAGCCGCTTGGTGCGCCGGTCCACCCGGGCGACGCCGCTCACTGCGCGGCCGCCGTCGGCCGCCTCGCGCCGGCGTGCGTTCCGGCGCCGGCGCCGCGAGGCCCGGTGGCTGATGGCGCCGGCCGCACGCGCACCGGTCGCACGCGCACCGATCCAGCGATCGCCAACCGTGCGGGCCCCGGTCACGCGCCCGCCGGTCCCGCGGACACCGTCGGCGCCGGCGCTCGAGTCGGCCGTGCCCTCGACGGCGCCCTCGACGCTGTCCCCATCCGCGAGCGCCACGTCAGCCCCCCCGCTCCGCCGCCGCGGTCGTCAGCAGCTCCGCAGCGTGCACCCGGGCGGCGTCGCTGTCGGGCTGCCCCGAGAGCATGCGCGACAGCTCGACGACGCGGTCGGGATCGGCGAGGACGCTCGCCTGCGCAACGGTGGTCGACTCGTCGCTCCGCTTCGTCACCCGCACCTGGGCGTCGGCGTAGGCCGCGACCTGCGGCAAGTGAGTCACGACGAACACCTGGTGCGGCTGGTCGGCCAGCCGGGCCAGCGACCGACCGACGGCCACCGCGGCGGCGCCCCCGATGCCGGCGTCGACCTCGTCGAACACGAGCGTCGGTGGGGCAGCGGTGAGCACGAGGCGCAACGCGAGCATGGTCCGCGCCAGCTCGCCACCCGAGGCGACCTTGGCCAGCGGGAGCGGCGGCGTGCCCGGGTTGGCGGCCAGCCGGAGCTCGACGTCATCGGCCGGGTCCTCGCCGCGCACCACCACCTCGACCTGTGCCTTGGGGAGGGCCAACTCGGCAAGGTGCGACTGCACCTCGGCCGCGAGCAAGGGCGCTGCGTCCCGGCGGGCGGCCGCCACCTTCGCGGCGGCCTCGGCCTCGGCGCCGCGGGCGGCTGTGAGACGGGCGTCGAGCTCGGCGGCGCGGCGGTCGTGGTCCTCGAGCTCGCCCAGCCGGACCCGGAGGCGGTCACCCTCGGCCAGCACGTCGGCCAGCGTCTCGCCGTACTTGCGCCGCAGATCGTGCAGAAGCTGCCGGCGTTCGCGGACCTCAGCGAGGCGTTCCGGATCCTCGTCGATCGCCTCAGAGGCGATCCGCAGCTCGCCCGCCACGTCGCTCAGCTCGGCAGCCATCGTCCGCAGCCGCGCCTCGGCATCGCCAAACGGCGCCCGCCCGGCCACGAGCGCCAGCGCCGAGCCCACGGCATCGGCAGCCGACTCGGCGGCCTCGGGCGCGCCGCCGGTTCCGTCGCCGCTGAGCAGCATGACCGCACCGGTTGCCGCCTCGCGGTGCGCGGTGGCATCGGCCAGCTCGTCCTCCATGCGCTCCAGCTCGGCGTCCTCGTCCGGACCCGTGATGGCGCCGGCGTCGATGTCGGCTACCTGGTACCGCAGGAGGTCCAGCTCGCGGGCGCGTGCCCGCTCGTCGCCGCCCATCCGGCCGAGCTCGTCGAGAACGTCGGCGATCTCCCTCCGTGCGGCATGCAGCGGCCCGAGGTCGACCTGGCCGAAGCGGTCGAGCGCCTCGCGCTGCGCGGCCGCGTGCAACAACGACTGGTGGGCGTGTTGGCCGTGGAGATCAACGAGCTCGGCGCCGACCTGGGCGAGCTCCCCGGCGGTCGCCAGCCGCCCGTCGATGTAGGCCCGGCTCCGCCCCGACCGGGGGATGGCCCGCGCCAGCACGATCTCGTCGCCCGCGTCGCCGCCGGCATCGCGGTCGTGGTCGCCGCCCCCATCGCTCGGCACGCCGGGCCGGACGAATCGGCCCTCGACCCATGCCTCATCGGCCCCGGACCGCACCAAGATAGGGTCGGCCCGTCCGCCTACCAAGAGCTCGATGGCGTCGACGACGAGGGTCTTGCCGGCCCCGGTCTCGCCGGTGAGCGCCGTCATCCCCGGGCCGAGGAGCAGGCGCAGCTCGGCAATGACCCCGAGATCGCGGACGGACAGCTCGAGAATCACCCGGGCACCTAGCGGTCGCTCAGACCGAACTTGGTCTTGAGGATGTGCAGGAAGTCCCGCGGCCCGAAGGTGACGAACCGCGCCGACTCACGGGCGCCAGTGGCCCGGACGGCGTCGCCCGGGCGCAGGGTGCCGAGGTTGGAACCGTCGACCGACAGCGTGGCGGCCCGGTCGTCCAACACCTCGATGCGCACCGTGGCGGTGGGCGGCAGAACGAGGGAACGGTCGAAGAGCATGTGCGGTGAGACCGGTGTCATCAGCAGGCAGCGATGGGTCGGCTCGACAATGGGTCCCCGAGCCGAGAAGGCGTAGGCCGTCGACCCCGTGGGGGTGGCGACGATCAGGCCGTCAGCAGCGTACGGGGTGAAGGTCTCACCGTCGACGCTGACGCCGAGGCGGACAGTGTGGCCCATGGGGGTCTTCTCCAGCACCGCCTCGTTGAGGGCGAGGTGCACGTTGCCCTCGAAGCCGGCAGCCTCGACGGTCACGGCCAGCAGCATCCGCTCCTCGACGTCGTACGAACCGGCGAGGAACCGCTTGAGCGCGAGGCGCATGCCGGCCGGTTCCACCTCCGTGAGGTACCCCAGTTGGCCCACGTTGACCCCGATAACCGGCACGCCTTCGGCGGCCACCAGGTCGACCGTGCGGAGCATGGTTCCGTCGCCGCCCAGGCTGACGGCGACGTCGAGCCCCCGAGCGAATTCGGCTTCGGCGGTGCCGACGTCGGTCAGCCCGGCGACGGCGGCATCGTGCAGCGGCAGACGGACATCGTGTCCCCGCTCGCGGAGCCACGCCGCGCCGTCACGCGCGAGTTCGGCGGCCTGCTCGCGCTCGTGATGGACGATGATCCCGACGGTGGCCACGGCGGCACTACATCCTCACGCCGGGCCACGCCGGGCTTGGTCCACCAACGCCAACGCCTCGTCCACCGCGGTCGCCGCGTAGGCGCCCGTGCGATCGGCGTCGGCGGCCGTCGTGGCGCGTGCATGCACGAGGAACTCGACGTTGCCGTCGGCGCCGGTGAGCGGTGACACCATCACCCCCATGATCGCGGCTCCGGTGGCCTGGAGCGCTATCAGTACCTCGTCGAGGACCCGCCGCCAGACAGCCGGGTCGCGGATGACGCCGCGGCCCCGGGCGGCCTCGTCGCGACCGGCCTCGAACTGCGGCTTGACGAGCAGCACGACGTGAGCGCCGCGCGCCGCCTGGCCGAGCAGCGGGGCCAGGACAGTGCGCAGCGAGATGAACGAGAGATCGGCCACCACCACATCGAACAGCGGGCCCAGATCCCCTGCCACTAGGTCACGGACGTTGGTGCGCTCGACCGATTCCACCCGGGGATCGGCGCGCAGGCGCTCGTGCAGCTGCCCATAGCCGACGTCGACCGCCACGACGCAGCGAGCGCCGTACTGGAGCAGGCAATCGGTGAAACCGCCGGTCGAGGCACCGGCGTCGAGCGCCCGTGCCCCGTCCACGGGCACGGCGAAGCGGTCGAGGGCAGCGGCCAGCTTCTCGCCCCCGCGGCCCACGAAGCGCGGGCCGTCGCCGCGCACCACGACGGCCTCGTCAGGCGCTACCTGGCGCGCCGGCTTGAGCGCCGGAGCGCCATCGACGGTGACTCGACCGGCATCAATTGCCTCACGTGCCTGCACCCGGCTCGTCGCCAGCCGACGACGGACCAGTTCGGCGTCGAGCCTGCGGCGGACCGGGGCCGTGGCGGTCCCTCCTCGGTCTCAGCTGGTCGACCGCGTCCGGGTCGCCTTCGTGGTGCGTGAGGCCCTCGTCGACTTGGTCGCCTTGGTGGCCTTCCTGGCGCCGGCCTTCTTGGCGCCCGACTTGCGGACGCCCGCCTTCTTGGCGCCGGCCTTCTTGGCGCCGGCCTTCTTGGCGCCCGACTTGCGGACGCCGGCCTTCTTGGCGCCCGACTTGCGGGCGCCGGCCTTCTTGGCGCCGGCCTTGCGGGCGCCGGACTTCGCAGTGGCCTTCGTCGTCTTCGTCGCCTTGCGGGCGGGTGCCTTCCTCGACGTCGCCTTGCGGGACCCCCGCGCCGCGGAGACGTCGGCCATCCGTCGCTCCAGCCGCTCGACGTCGTTCTTGGTCGCGAGGCCGAGGCTGGTCATCTGCTGGCGTATCTCGGCGCGGACGGCATCGATGAGCCGCTCGCTGTTGCGGCGGCTGCGGTCGACCAGCTCGTCGATGACGGTCTGGGCCTGTTCCGCCTGAACCTCGCCGGCGCGCACGAGATCGCGGACCAGATCTTCCGCCCGGGCCTGGGTCATCGCCGCGAAGGTCATGCCGGCGTCGAGGAGGCGCTTGAGGAGATCGTTCTCTGGCATGGGGGGAACGATACGACCGCACCTGTCCGGGCGCACGGACGGTTCCCGGGAACGCTCGATTCCTGCCTACCGGGGCCGGATACGGTTCGCGGCAGTGCTGCCCCTCTACGACGACAACCCGGTCTCGCGGCGGCCTGTCGTCACGTTGCTGATCATCGCCACCTGTGTCGTGGTGTACTTCTTCTGGCAGCCGTCGCCGTTCGAGGACACGACCGACGACATCCGGTTCGACCTCCGCTACGCCGCCATCCCCTGCGAGATACTGGAGAACCGCCCGCTGACGAGGGCGGAAGTGGGCGCCACGTTCAACCTGGGCGACAGCAACGCCTGCAACGTCGACCGGGGACAGACTCCGTCGTTCGATCCCGGCAAGAACGTCTGGCTCGCAATCGTCACCTCGATGTTCCTGCACGGCAGCCTGCTGCACATCGGCGGCAACATGCTGTTCCTGTGGATCTTCGGCAACAACGTCGAGGACCGGCTGGGCAGGCTCGCCTACGCCGCCTTCTACCTGGCGGGTGGGTTCATTGCGACGCTGGCGCACGTCGCCGTCAACCGGGATTCGACCGTGCCCTCCATCGGCGCATCGGGGGCGATCGCCGCCGTGATGGGGGCGTACCTGATCTGGTTCCCCAACGCGCGGGTACGCACGATCGTCATCATCATCCTGGTCGACGTGCCCGCCAAGATCGTGCTCGGCGCCTGGTTCGTGCTGCAGTTCTTCACGGACCCCAACGAGGGCGTCGCCTGGGTGGCGCACGTCGGTGGGTTCACCTTTGGTGTCGTGGTGGGCCTGTTGCTGCGCGGCTTCGGAAATCGCGCCCAGCCGCCCACGGTTCGCTATCCGGATCCCTGGGGCGGCAACTACCGCCGCTTCGGAGGTCGCTACTGAGCCACCAGGTCCGCGAGGCTTGCCGCCACGATCGCCGGCTCGGGCTCCACGGGTAGGTCGGACTCTCCCGTCACCCCCGTGAGCACCAGAGCGAAGCGGTAGCCGAGGGCGGCGGCGAATGCGCCGTCGGTCTCGGGTCGATCGCCCACGACGGTTCCGTCGTCGCCCGCGACGGCACGGACGAGATCGGCCATCGGGCGGTGGGGCTTGCCGGCCACCGTCGCGGTGACGCCCGACGCGTACGCCACCGCCGCCGCTAGCGACCCGCCCCCCGGGATCGGCCCGTCGGGAGTCGGGTACGTGGCGTCGTCGTTGGTGGCGATGAGGCGCGCGCCGTGGAGGACGGCGGTCATGGCCAGCCGCAGCCGTTCGTAGTCGAAGTCACGGTGGAACCCCACGATCACGGCGTCGGCGTCGCCCTCGCGTACGGGCTCGGCGCCCCGGCGGTCCAGCGCCTCCACAACACCCGGCCCGCCGGCGACCAGCACCCGCTCGCCGGGCTTCACGAGGTTGGCCGCCGCCATGGCGGACGTCACCACGTCGCCCGCCGCGGGGATCCCCATCCGTTCGAGCTTGGACTCCTGGTCGGCGAGGCGGGCCCAGGAGTTGTTGGTGGCGAAGACGACGCGTTCGCCGGCCTTCCGCAGCCGGGCGACGGCGTCGGCGGCGCCGTCGATGGGCCGCTCAGCGAGCCACACCACGCCGTCCAGGTCGAGCAACCACGTCATCGCCGTGCGCTCACCTGACTGTGTCCCACGCCATCGGTGCGAGGTTAGAGGCCGGGCGGATAAGCGCTCCGAAGGGCACCTCCGCATCGGATTTGCTGCTGGGACCTCTGGACGTTCCGGCCGCGGTGAGCCCTGACGACGTGCCTATCCGCTCAGGCCCTTAGGGCCCGCCGTGGGGGGTCTGCCAGGATGAACCGGTGCCCGTCTTCCGGCCGTTCCCCGGCATCCGCTACGACCTCGCGCGCGTGAACCTCGGCGACGTGATCAGCCCGCCCTACGACGTAATCGACGACCGCGAGCGCGCCCGCCTGGCGGCCCGCAGCCCATACAACGCCGTGCGGGTCGACCTGCCCGCCGACGAGGGCGGCGAGGACCGCTACGCCGTCGCCAACCGCCTGTTCTCGCGCTGGCAGGCCGAAGGCGTGCTCGTGCGGGACCGGCAGCCGGCGTTCACCGTCTACCGGATGTCCTACCAGGACGACGCCGGCGTCCCCCGCCACACGACGGGCGTGATCGGCGCCCTGGACCTGCGCCCCTCCGGTGCCGACATCCTCCCGCACGAGGAGACGACCCCGAAGGCTCGCAGCGACCGGCTCGACCTGCTACGGGCCTGCCGGGCGAACCTTTCGGCGATCTGGGGACTGTCCCTCGCCAAGGGCCTGACGGACCTGCTCCCGGTCGACGCGGACCCGGTGGCCGACGTCGACGACGACGGAGTGCGCCACACGGTGTGGATCGTCGACCGGCCGGAGGTGTGCGACGCCATCGCCGAGGCGGTGACGGTCCAACCGGTCGTCATCGCCGACGGCCACCATCGCTACGAGACCTGCCTCACCTACCTGGCCGAGCGCGAGCGGTCCGAGGGCGAGGCGGGCGAAGCGGCGGCCACCCTGGCATACGTCGTGGAGCTGGTCGAGGACGAGCTGACCGTGCGCGCCATCCACCGGCTGCTCAACGGGCTGCCCCCCGGGTTCGACCTCGTGGCGGCGCTCGAGCCCTGGTTCGAGCCGGTGGGTCCCCCGCCGGCGGGAGTGCCGGTGACCGCCGCCATGACCGACGCCGGCGCGCTGTGCGCGGTGCTGCCCGGCGGCGAGGTCCTCCTCCGGCCCCGGCCTGATGCGCTGGCGGACGCCCGCGACCTCGACTCCGCCCGCCTCGACGTGGCCCTCGCGTCGCTGCCGGCCCACGAGGTCACGTTCCAGCACGGCCCCGACAACGTCCGCCGAGCGGTCGAGACCGGTCAGGCGCAGGCGGGAGTGCTCCTGCGGCCAGCCAGCGTGGCGCAGATCGAGGCGACCGCCCACGGGGGCGAGCGCATGCCCCCCAAGACCACGTTCTTCCATCCCAAGCTCAGAACGGGCCTGGTCTTCCGCGATCTGGGCTAGAAGTTGCCGTCATGAACGTTGCCAGCGCGCTCGAGTTCATCCGCAAGAACCATCATGGGGTGCTCGCCACCACGCGGGCCGACGGGACCACGCAGATGTCCCCCGTGACCCCCGGCGTCGACGACCAGGACTGCGTCGTGGTGTCCACCCGCGAGACTGCCTACAAGGTGCGGCACCTGCGCGCCCTGCCGTATGCCGCCCTGTGTGTGTTCCCCGATCGGTTCTTCGGTGACTGGGTGCAGGTGGAGGGGCCCGTCGAGATCGTGTCGCTTCCCGAGGCGATGGAACCGTTGGTCGAGTACTACCGGCGGATCAGCGGCGAGCACCCCGACTGGGCCGAGTACCGGGCGGTGATGGAGCGTGATCGCCGGGTGCTCCTGCGGTTGACGGTCGAACGCGCCGGCCCGACGGTGCACGGCTGATCCATACCGCCGGCGACGGCCGTCGGGCGCTCAGCGGAACGCCGGAGCCACCTCCGCGGCGACGAGCCGCAGGTGGTCGAGGTCCGACAGGTCGAGGACCTGAAGGTACACGCGCTGGGCGCCGCCGTCGGCGAACGTCCCGAGCTTGTCGGTCACCTCGGCCACCGTGCCCGCCAGCGCGGTGGCCCGCAGGTGGTCCGGCTCGCGACCGATCGCTGCCGCCCGGCGCCGGTACGCCTCCTCGTCCTCGCCGCAGCAGAGCACCTGCGCCGTCGACCACGTCATGCTGGCCGGGTCGCGTCCGATCCGCTCGCAGGCGTCGGTCACGGCCGCCACCAGCGTGCGGAAGTCGCCCAACGGTGCGAAGGCGACGTTGAACTCGTCGGCGTAGCGGGCGGCCAGCGCAGGGGTCCGACGCTTGCCGAGCCCACCGACGATCACGGGCGGCCGGGGCCGCTGGACCGGCTTGGGCAGGGCCGGCGAGTCGCGGAGTTGGTAGTGGCGCCCGTGGAAGTCGAAGCGCTCGCCCACGGGCGTCGTCCACAGGCCCGTGACGATGGCGAGTTGCTCCTCCAGCCGGTCGAAGCGCTCGCGGGTGCTGGGGAAGGGGACGCCGTAGGCGCGGTGCTCGTCCTCGAACCAGCCGGCGCCGAGGCCCAGCTCGACCCGCCCCCCGGACATCGCGTCCACCGTGGCGACCGCGATGGCCAGCGGTCCCGGGAGTCGGAAGGTGGCGGACGTGACCATCGTGCCGAGGCGGATGCGCTCGGTGTCACGGGCCAATCCGGCCAGCGTCACCCACGACTCGGTCGGACCGGGCTCACCGCTGCCCGGGCCCATGCTCAGGAAGTGGTCGGAGCGGAAGAACGCATCGAAGTCGAGGCGCTCCGCCTCCCGGGCCACCGCCAGCAGGTCGGCGTAGCTCGCTCCCTGCTGGGGCTCTGTGAAAACGCGGAGGGCGAGCGGCATCCCGCCGACCCTAGTTGCGAGTTGAATCCGAGTCGGTCGTCAGACCGACGCCACCAGCAGCAGCTAGTCGGCCGCAGGCCGACACCGCCACGGGGCGGAGGGTGGGGGTCGGGGCGGAGGGTGGGGGTCGGGCCGGATTGTCAGTTGACGTTCCAGGTGGCGCCCGAGCGGAGCAGCGCCCCCAGGTCGCCGGGACCCCGTTGCTGCTGGGCGGCGGCGATCTGCTGGTTGACGGCCTCCCCGTAGTTGGGACGCACCACGTCGCGGAAGACGCCGATGGGCGTCGGCTCGTGCGGCCCGCGGGCCAGGCGGGAGAGCATGAACGCCACGCTGGGGTCGTCGCGGGTTTCGTCGTGGACGAGGAGGGCGTCCTCGCCGACGTCGGCCACGTCGACGATGTGAGCGCCGCGCTGCGAGTCGATCACGACGCCCTTGCCACCGTCCGCCCCGAAACGGATCGGCTCGCCGTGTCGCAGGGGGATCAGCATGTCGTCACGGTGCTGCTTGGCGGTTATCTCTTCGAACGCGCCGTCGTTGAAGACGTTGCAGTTCTGGTAGATCTCCACCAGAGACGAGCCCCGGTGCTCGAACGCCCGCCGGAAGACCTCCATCATGTGCTGGCGGTCCATGTCGTGCGTGCGGGCCACGAACGCGGCCTCGGCGCCGATGGCCACGCTCACCGGGTTGAAGGGATGGTCGAGGCTGCCGAACGGCGTCGACTTGGTGACCTTGCCCACCTCGCTCGTCGGTGAGTACTGGCCCTTGGTCAGCCCGTAGATCTGGTTGTTGAACAGCAGGATCGTGATGTTCACGTTGCGGCGCAGCGCGTGGATGAGGTGGTTGCCGCCGATCGAGAGGGCGTCGCCATCGCCCGACACCACGAAGACGTGGAGGTCGGGCCGGGCCAGCGCCAGCCCGGTGGCGATGGCGGGGGCGCGCCCGTGGATCGTGTGCATCCCGTACGTGTTCATGTAGTACGGGAAGCGCGCGGCACAGCCGATGCCCGACACGAACACGGTGTCCTCACGTCGAATGCCCAGGTCGGGCATCAGCAGCTGGACGGCGGCGAGGATCGAGTAGTCGCCGCAGCCCGGGCACCAGCGCACCTCCTGGTCGCTGGTCCAGTCCTTCCGGGTCGTCACCGGGATGGCGGTGTCGGTCATCTTTACGCACCGTCCTTGAGGTGGTCGACGATCGCCTGCTCGAGCTCCGCCGCGGTGAACGGCAAACCCCGGACCTTGGACACCGTCCGGGCGTCGACGAGGAACTCGGCCCGCAGCTGGTGCGCGAGCTGCCCGAGGTTGAGCTCGGGGACCAGGACTCGCGGGTAGCGGCGCAGGACGTCGCCCAGGTTGCGCGGGAACGGGTTGAGGTGCACGAGGTGGGCGTGGGCCACCTTGTGGCCGGCGTGACGGGCCCGGCTGACGGCACCGTCGATGGCACCCCAGGTCGAGCCCCAGCCGACGACCAGCAACTCGGCGTCTTCGACGTCGCCTGCGACCTCCACGTCGCGGATGGAATCGGCGATGCGCGCCACCTTCTCGGCCCGGATCTGCACCATCTGCTCGTGGTTGACCGGGTCGTAGCTGACGTTTCCGGTGCCCTCCTCCTTCTCCAGGCCACCGATCCGGTGCATCAGGTCGGGCGTGCCCGGCAGGGCCCATGCCCGAGCGAGCGTCTCGGGGTCGCGCAGGTAGGGCCAGAACTCCGGCTCGCCGTCGGCGCCGACATGATTCGGCTCGGTGGCGAACGTGGGCCGGAGGTCGGGCAGGCTGTCGACGTCCGGCAGGCGCCACGGCTCGGAGCCGTTTGCGAGGTAGCCGTCGGATAGCAGGATGACCGGCGTCCGCCACGTGAGCGCGATGCGGGCGGCCTCGATGGCCACCTCGAAGCAGTGGCCGGGGTTGCGGGCCGCGAGGATCGGCAGCGGGGCCTCGCCGTGGCGCCCGTAGTACGCCATCAGCAGGTCGGCCTGCTCGGTCTTGGTGGGCAGGCCGGTCGAGGGGCCGCCGCGCTGGATGTCGATCACGATGAGCGGGAGCTCGAGGTTGACCGCCAGGCCCATCGTCTCGGCCTTCAGCGCCATGCCGGGGCCGCTGGTCGTGGTGGCGCCGAGGTGGCCGCCGTACGCGGCGCCGACTGCGGCGCCGATTCCGGCGATCTCGTCCTCGGCCTGCAGCGTGCGAACGCCGAAGTTCTTGTGCTTTGAGAGCTCGTGAAGGATGTCGGACGCCGGGGTGATGGGATAGGACCCCAGGAAAAGCGGCATGCCCGAGAGTTGGCTGGCAGCGATCAGGCCCCAGGCCAGCGCCGTGTTGCCGGTGATGTTGGTGTAGGTGCCGGCCGGCAGTGTGGCGGGCTGCACCTCGTAGGGATGATCGAACAGCTCGGCGGTCTCGCCGAAGGCATGGCCCGCCTTGAAGGCTGCGGTGTTTGCCTCTGCGACATCGGGCCGGGCGACGAAGCGACGCTGGATCCACTCCAGGGTCGGCTCGACCGGTCGCGTGTACATCCAGCAGATCAGGCCCAGCGCGAAGAAGTTCTTGGAGCGTTCGGCGTCACGAGGCTTGATACCCAGGGGCGTGACGGCACCCTTGGTCAGCGAGGTCATCGGCACCTCGTAGACCGTGTACGCGTCGAGGGTTCCGTCCCTCCGGGGGTCGACGGCGTAGCCGGCCTTGGTGAGGTGGCGTTCGTCGAACGCGTCCTCGTTGAGGATGATCGTGGCGCCCGGGGCCACCCGGTCGAGCTGGCTGTGCAGCGCCGCCGGGTTCATGGCCACCAGCACGTTGGGCGCGTCGCCGGGCGTCGTGATGTCGTGGTCGGAGATGTGGACCTGGAAGGCCGACACGCCGGCGAGAGTGCCGGCGGGCGCCCGTATCTCGGCCGGGAAGTCTGGCAACGTGGCCAAGTCGTTGCCGTAGAGGGCGCTGGTGGTGGTGAAACGGTCCCCAGTCAGCTGCATGCCGTCGCCCGAGTCGCCGGCGAAGCGGATGACGACCCGGTCGATCACTTCTGGTGCTCTTGGGCGTTGTGTCGTCTCAGACAAACCCGCCCCCCTTCAGCGTGGTTCCTTGTCGTTATGACCCTATCGCCGCGGCTGCTGAACGTGGCGAATCGTGCCCCGGGCGCCGATCTCATCACGCTCTGCGCGCGACGTCAGATCCCCAGCTACCCAGGTACTCGGTAGAGAATACGCCGCGGAGCGTGGCAAGCCCAGGGGGGTCGAGCTGAACTTGAGATTCAGGCGACGGTGATGGAACCGTCGAGGTAGACGTCCTGGACGGCATTGAGGAGCTCGACACCCCCTGCCATCGGCCGCTGGAACGCCTTGCGCCCCGTGATCAGGCCGATGCCACCGGCCCGCTTGTTGATGACCGCGGTGCGTACCGCCTCGGCCAGGTCGGACGCTCCCTTCGACTCGCCGCCACTGTTGATGAGGCCGATGCGGCCCATGTAGTTGTTGACCACCTGCCAGCGGCAGAGGTCGATGGGGTGGTCGGTGGTCAGCGACTCGTAGACGGCCTTGTTGGTCCGGCCGTAGTTCTCGAGGGCGAGGTAGCCACCGTTGTTGGTCGGCAGCTTCTGCTTGATGATGTCCGCCTCGATCGTCACGCCCATGTGGTTGGCCTGACCGGTGAGGTCGGCGGCGTTGTGGTAGTCAACGTCGCCCTGCTTGAACGCCGAGTTGCGCAGGTAGCACCACAGCACGGTGAACATGCCCAGCGCGTGGGCTTGGGCGAAGGCCTCGGTGACCTCCTGGAGCTGGCGGGTCGCCTGGTCGGACCCGAAGTAGATCGTGGCGCCCACGCCGGCGGCGCCGAGATCGAAGGCCTGCTCGACCGAGCCGTACATCACCTGGTCGTAGCGGTTGGGGTACGTGAGCAGCTCACTGTGGTTCATCTTCACGATGAACGGGATCTTGTGGGCGTACGCGCGCGAGACCGCACCGAGCACGCCGAACGTGCTGGCCACGGCGTTGCAGCCGCCCTCCACCGCCAGCTCGACGATGTTGCGGGGGTCGAAGTACTGGGGGTTGGGGGCGAAGCTGGCGGCCGCGGAGTGCTCGATGCCCTGGTCGACGGGCAGGATGGACACGTACCCGGTGCCGGCCAGCCGGCCGTGACCGAACAGCCCCTGCAGGTTGCGAAGCACCCGGGGCGACCGATCGGTCTGCGCGAAGACGCGGTCGATGTAGTCGGGCCCCGGCAGGTAGAGATCGCCGGCGGGAATGCCCTTCGACTCGTGCTTGAGCAGGCTCTCGGCCTCGTCACCCAGCAGGCTCTGGATGTCCACGGCGATGTCTCCTCGATCGTGGCGTGTCAGGTTCGGGGGTCACCAGCGTAGATGACCATCATCTGAGGGCGCGGAGCCGGGCATCGACATCGACGAAGTCGGCGTCGCTGGCGGCGATGCGGCCGAACAGCTCCCGGGCGCGGGGCAGGTCCCCGGCCCGCTCGTAGAGGTCGGCCAACGCGTACGCCATGCGGAGGTGGTGCAGCTGCGGCTTCCGGGTGGGGCGGCTCACGGCCGGTGCCAGCACGCCGATCGCCTCGCCCAGCCGGCCCTGGTCGGCCCACGCGCCGGCCGCAACGATCCGGCCCTCGGCCACCAGCTCGGCCCCGGGGCTGGCGGCGCGGAGCTCGTCCCAGAGCTCCTCGGCCTCCGCGTAGCGACCGAGGGCGCGATAGGAGTCGGCGAGGACCGGGTTCTGCTCCACGCTGCCGGTCAGCGAGCGGTAGGCCTCGAGCTCCGTGGCGGCGGGGCCCCAGCGGCCTAGGCGGTAGAGGCTCAACCCGTACAGCTCACGGACCGACGCTGCCCGGGATGCCTGCTGGGCGACCGGACGCAGGATCCGCCGGGCATCCTCGAAGCGCCCCCGGCTGAACGCGTCGCCGGCCTCCTGTAGGCGGGCCGCGACCCGGGGCAGGCGGTCGGCCGGGACGACCCTGCGGAGGTCGTCGTCGACGGGGGCCGGACCGGTGGCAGCCCGGGTCCGTGCGCCGGTGGTGGCCCGGGCGCCGGCGCCGCCGGCGCGGGCGGCGCGACCGGCGCCGTTGCCGGCCGGACGGCGCCGCGGGGTCGGCCCGCCGGGTGCCCGGCCTTGCGTGCGCGCCGCGGACCCCGGAGCGGACGATGCCTGGCGGCGCGGCCGACCGGTGGTCCCTTCGGGGCGGCCCTCCCGGCCGCGCTCCACGGCGCCGCTCGCCTCGTCCCGCAGCTCGCCCTCGTCGATCCACTCCTCGGGTTCCCACGGCGGGGGCTCGCGGACTGTGCCGGCGTCATCGCCCCGGCCCCCGCCTTCGTCACCGCGCCGGGCCCTGGACGCCGCCCGCCAGGCGTCCGACGCCCCGGTCGGCGGAACCTGGGCGGCACCTCGGCGGGCGACGCCGCCCCAGCGTCGGGGTCCGGGCACCGCGTCGCGGCCGGCGGCACCCTCGGGCTCCCGCCGCCCGGCCCGGGAGTCGGCGTCGCGCCGCGGACCTTGCTGGGCCCGCCGCGGCTGCCCGCGCCGCCGTGACGATTCCGGCGAGCCGGCCTCGTCGCCGCCTCGGCGGCTCCGGGCACGGCCGGGTTCCCCTTCGCTCGCCGGCCGGCGTGGGCCGGGGCGGCCAGGACGCGGGGATCCGCCATCTCGCGCCGGCCGGCGTGGGCCGGGGCGGCCGGAGCGCGGGGACCTGCCGTCGCTCGCACCTCGCCGGCCGTCCCCGCCCCCGCGGGTCCCGTCGCCGGGCCCCGGCGAGCGATCTCGGCCTCGCCCATCACTGGCCCGGCCGTCCGGCGCCCGGCCATCCGCATCTCGTCCCGAGCGCCTCGGCCCGCCCGATTGGTCCGCCTGCCGACCCGCTCGCCCTGGCTTGCCCTGAGCGCGTCGCGAGCCGGACGATCCACTGGCCCCGCTGTTGCCCTTGCGGCTGGGTGACTGGCCACCACTGCGTCGACCGCCCGCCTGGTCGTGGGGCTTGCGGCCGCGGCCACGGGGGTTGGTGGGCGCCATGGCGATCAGGGTACTTGTGCCCCGACGATCATCGGCGTGACCCAATGCGCGAAGAAGGCCGCCCCGGAGGGCGGCCTTCTTCTAGGAGAAATCCGGCGGCGACCTACTCTCCCAGGCAGTCTCCTGCCAAGTACCATCGGCGCTGGAGGGCTTAACTTCCGTGTTCGGTATGGGAACGGGTGTGACCCCTCCGCTATGGCCACCGAAATCTGTTGTCGACTCAGGTCCGCGCGACCAAGCGCCGGCCCCCTGAGGACTCCATAGCGAGCACGAACATCACAGGAAATCCAAGCCCTCGGCCGATTAGTACCGGTCGGCTGCACACGTTGCCGTGCTTCTACCTCCGGCCTATCAACGTGGTGGTCTACCACGGGCCTTACCAGGTTGACCCTGTGGGGAACCTCATCTTGGAACGGGCTTCGCACTTAGATGCCTTCAGCGCTTATCCCTTCCGCAGGTCGCTAACCAGCAGTGCCCTTGGCAGAACAACTGGCACACGAGAGCTGCGTCCGTCCCGGTCCTCTCGTACTAGGGACAGCCTTCCTCAAGTTCCCTACGGCTGCAGCGGATAGGGACCGAACTGTCTCGCGACGTTCTAAACCCAGCTCGCGTACCGCTTTAATGGGCGAACAGCCCAACCCTTGGGACGTGCTACCGCCCCAGGATGCGATGAGCCGACATCGAGGTGCCAAACCTTGCCGTCGATATGGACTCTTGGGCAAGATTAGCCTGTTATCCCCGGGGTACCTTTTATCCGTTGAGCGACGGCGCTTCCACACGCAACCGCCGGATCACTATGCCCTGCTTTCGCACCTGCTTGACGTGTTTGTCTCGCAGTCAAGCTCCCTTGTGTCATTGCACTCGACGCCTGATTGCCAACCAGGCTGAGGGAACCTTTGGGCGCCTCCGTTACTCTTTAGGAGGCGACCGCCCCAGTCAAACTACCCACCTGACACTGTTCCCGATCCGGATAACGGACCAAGGTTAGAGTCCCGGCATACGCAGGGTGGTATTTCAAGGTTGACTCCACACTGGCTAGCGCCAATGATTCCCAGTCTCCCACCTATCCTACACAACGCATACCAAAACCCAATATCAAGCTGTAGTGAAGGTCCACGGGGTCTTTCCGTCCTGCTGCAGCTAACGAGCATCTTTACTCGTACTTCAATTTCGCCGGGTCGGTGGTTGAGACAGTAGGAAAGTCGTTACGCCATTCGTGCAGGTCGGAACTTACCCGACAAGGAATTTCGCTACCTTAGGCAGATTTGTTACTCACTCCCCGGCAGGGGAGCGGGCCAAGTCATTTCTGCTTGGCTCCTCATGTC
Source organism: uncultured bacterium (assembly GCA_963756425.1). Lineage (GTDB taxonomy): Bacteria > Actinomycetota > Acidimicrobiia > Acidimicrobiales > VFJN01 > DASQUK01. Next base: position 392,476 of record CAVWNW010000011.1, read on the forward strand.
GCCATGAGGCTCGGACTGTATCTTCACCGCTGGGCAGGAGGTGCCTGGCGTGCAGTCTCTGAGGATCCTGCCAACACCTCGCTGAGGCTGCGCGTTCGTTGCTTGCCGGCGAAGTTCATGCCGTAAGCAAGGCGCACAGCTCGCTCGAAGCCGACTCGGCGTGAAGTGGCGCTTCTCCAGCATCAGCCGCACGATGGCGGCGAACGCAATGAAGTCGCGCTGCTTCACGACGGGCGGATGGGACTCGAAGAACGGGAGGATGCTCCGCTCCAGGTCGCGCAGCGCATCGACCGCGTAGGTCGCGACGCTGCTGCCTGGGCCCTTCCCCCGGATGCGCCCGCATCCGAAGAAGGTCACCAATCCTTCGAGCACCGCTCGATGCACCTCGTGCTGGTACACGTGGAAGACCGGGTGGATCTGCCATCCCCACGTCCTCTTCGCGAAGCGTCGGGTTGTGATGGATCGAGACGGAGAAGCAACCCTCCCCGTCCACGAAGCCGACCACCCAGCCGGCATCGAGCTCGAGCCTCGGCGTCGCAGTTTCCTGCTGATTGTCCGCACCGGACGGATTGTCACTGCCCATCGTCACATCGTCCCCGTGGGGTGTGACAATGAACGAGTACCGCCGGATACTCGGATGTTCCAGCAAATAGCCAGGTTTTACAACAGCCGTTGCGACAACAACCGTTATAGTTACGGCCGCCGTTTACCGGGGCTTAGGTTCAGAGCTTCGCCTTGCGGCTAACCCTTCCCCGTAACCTTCCGGCACCGGGCAGGCGTCACAGCGTATACGTCGTCTTGCGACTTAGCACGCTGCTGTGTTTTTAGTAAACAGTCGCTTTCCCCTGGTCTCTGCGGCCCCGTCGAGCTCGAGGCGCGAAGCCTTTCACCCTAGTGGGGCCCTCCTTCTCCCGAAGTTACGGAGGCATTTTGCCGAGTTCCTTAACCACCGTTCTCCCGATCGCCTCGGTATTCTCTACCTGTCCACCTGTGTTGGTTTGGGGTACGGGCGCTGTGCCAACTCGCTAGCGGCTTTTCTAGACAGTATGGGATAAGTGACTTCGCCTGAAACGGCTCGGTATCACGTCTCGGCCTGTATGGGGCCCGGACTTACCTGGTCCCCGACCTACACGCTTACCCCAGGACAACCATCGCCTGGGCTCACCTGCCCTCCTGCGTCCCCGCATCGCTTGCTTCGTCCAGGTGGGTCGGTTCGTCCGAAGACAGCCCCTTAGCAACCTGGAGTCGGCATGGGCGCGGGCACAGCGGTACCGGAATATCAACCGGTTGTGCATCGACTACGCCTGTCGGCCTCGCCTTAGCTCCCGACTCACCCTGGGAGGATTAGCCTTCCCCAGGAACCCTTGGACATTCGGCGGAGGGGTTTCTCACCCCTCTTTCGCTACTCATACCTGCATTCTCACTCGACCACGGTCCACGCCGGTTCACACCGTCGCTTCACTCCGAGATCGACGCTCCCCTACCACCCCTGCGCAAGCGCAGGGATCCGCGGCTTCGGCTCCGAACTTGAGCCCCGTTGAATTGTCCGCGCAGGATCACTCGACCAGTGAGCTGTTACGCACTCTTTCAAGGGTGGCTGCTTCTAAGCCAACCTCCTGGCTGTCTGGGCAATCCCACATCGTTTACCACTTAGTTCGGAATTAGGGGCCTTAGCCGGCGATCTGGGCTGTTTCCCTTTTGTCCACGAAGCTCATCCCCCGTGGACTCACTGCCGAGCTCTGGAGCCATGGCATTCGGAGTTTGGTTGGGGTCGGTAAGCTTGTTGGCCCCCTAACCCATCCAGTGCTCTACCTCCATGGCTGAACGCCCGACGCTGCACCTAAATGCATTTCGGGGAGAACCAGCTATCACCGAGTTTGATTGGCCTTTCACCCCTACCCACAGGTCATCCCCCAGGTTTTCAACCCTGGTGGGTTCGGTCCTCCACGGGGTCTTACCCCCGCTTCAACCTGCCCATGGGTAGATCACTCGGCTTCGGGTCTACAGCATGCGACTGAACGCCCCGTTCAGACTCGCTTTCGCTCCGGCTTCCCATCACTGGTTAACCTCGCCACACACCGTAACTCGCAGGCTCATTCTTCAAAAGGCACGCCATCGTGAGTACAGGCCGAAGCCTGTACCGACACTCTGACTGATTGTAAACCAACGGTTTCAGGTACTATTTCACTCCCCTCCCGGGGTACTTTTCACCCTTCCCTCACGGTACTCGTGCACTATCGGTCGTCTGAACATACTTAGCCTTACGAGGTGGTCCTCGCAGATTCACGCCGGTTTTCACGGTCCCGGCGTTACTTGGGATGGCGACCCGAGGCTGCTCGTCTTTCGCGTACGGGGCTGTTACCCGCTGCGGCGCGCCTTTCCAGAACGCTTCCGCTAGACGGCAGCTTTGTAACTCGGTCCTGCCTCCGATGCGGCAGGTGTCGGTCCCACAACCCCGAGCTGGCAACGCCATCGGGCTATTGCACCAGTTCGGTTTGGGCTGATCCCTTTTCGCTCGCCGCTAC
>CAVWNW010000011.1:397500-404244 GCA_963756425.1 uncultured bacterium
CCGGCCGTGAAGGACGTCACCCTTCCCGATCAGCCGGCCCGGCTGCACCCGTTCCCCGTTGACCGACACCGCTCCCTGTTCCAGGGACCGACGTGCGTCGCCCCTGGAGCTGGCGAGCCCGGCGTCGACCAGCGACGGCACCAGATCGACCCCGGCCGCCAGGTCCTCGTCGGACCCCAGCGGCGCGACCGGCACCTCCGCCGCCACGGCCGCCAGCGCATCGCCATCCGCCTGCAGCGGCGATCCGCCGAACAGGATGTCGGACGCCTGTTCTGCGGCCCTGGCCGCCGCTGCGCCGTGCACGAGCGCGGTGACCTCACCGGCAAGCACCCTCTGTCCTCGCCGACGCTCCGGCGCCTTCGCGTGCTCGGCTGCCAGATCGTCGACGTACGAGAGCCCCAACAGCGTGAACTTGGCCAGATATTCCCTGACCTGCCGATCGTCCGTCTGCATCCAGTGCTGGTAGAAGCGATACGGACTGGTCCTGGCGGGGTCCAGCCAGACTCGCCCCCCGGTGGTCTTGCCGAGCTTCGTCCCGTCAGGCGCGGTTATCAGCGGCCACGACAGCCCGTGGATCGCATCGCCCCGCACCCGGCGCACGAGGTCGATGCCCGACAGGATGTTCCCCCACTGGTCGGAGCCACCGATCTGGAGCTCCACGCCGAGGTGCTCGTTGAGCCACAGGTAGTCGTACGCCTGCAGCAGCATGTAGCTGAACTCGGTGTAGCTGATGCCCTCGCCGTCCCGCTGGAGACGGCCCCGCACCGAGTCCCGCGCCAGCATCTGGTTGACCGTGACGTGCTTTCCGATGTTGCGCAGGAAGTCGAGGAGGGTGACGTCCGCAGTCCAGTCACGGTTGTCCACGAGGACGGCTCCGCCCGACTCGAAGTCGAGGATGCGTGCCATCTGGGACTCGATGGCGGCCACGTTGGCGTCGAGGGTCTCGGCGTCCAGGAGGTTGCGCTCGTCGGACCGGCCACTCGGGTCGCCGACCATGCCGGTGGCCCCGCCGGCCAGCGCCACCGGCCGGTGGCCGGCGTCCTGGAACCGCCGCAGGACGAGCAGGCCGATCAGGTTGCCGATGTGGAGGCTGTCGGCGCTCGGATCGCAGCCGTAGTAGACGGCGATGGGACCGTCCGCCAGCCGCGCCGCCAGTTGCTCGCGATCGGTCGAGTCCTGGACCAGCCCGCGGGCCTCCAGATCGTCGAGCAGCGTGGTCGTCACGGACTGGACGCTACCGGCCCGGGACGGGGAGCCTGGTGTGGTGACCGTGCAGGCCCCACGGGTTCCGACCAGCGATGATCGCGACGACGCCTCGTCCGGGCGCGGGTCGCGTGGTGGGCGGGTGGTCGTGCTGATCGTCGTCTGTGCCCTGCTGTCGATGTGGGGCTACGTGCTCTTCCTTGCCTTCGGGCCGGGTCGGCAGCCCCCCATCGATCGGCTCGACGACCCGACGTTCGCGGAGGCGGCCGAGGAGCGCTGCGCCACCACGCTTGAGCAGGTGGACCTCCTGCCGATCGCCAGCGCCTCGCACACGGCAGCCGAGCGGGCGGACGTGCTGGCGCGGGCCAACGGCACGTACGCCGCGATGCTCGACGACCTCGATGACCTCCAGTCCTTGGTCCCCGCCGGTGACCAGCGGCGGCGGGCCAACGAGTGGCTGAGCGACTGGCGGACCTATCTGGGGGATCGCGAGAGGTATGCGGACGCTCTGCGCTCCGACCCCGATGCGCGATTGCTGGTATCGGCGAAGCCGGGCGAGGGCCAGCAGATCACCGGCTGGATCGACGAGTTCGCCAACGCCAACCGCATGCCGTCCTGCGTCTCGCCCACAGACGCCTGACAGATTCAGGGCGTCCCGGGTACGACGGAGGCCTCGATGGGAACGGCGCGTGCCGATGACACGTTGGTGTCGCCCCGCACGTACCAGCGCCACGGGTGCTCCGCGCCGGCGCTGAGGCCGATGCGGGTGGTCTGGGCCGGGTCCGCCGGCGGGGGCGTGCCGTCGTCGCACACGACCACCCCGCGGTCGCCGGTCACCAGGTCGGCGCCGTCGAACGCACGACCGAGCCCGAGTGCCTGGCAGAGCTTGGCCGGGCCGCTGCAGAGGTCGCGATCGCGCCGGGCGCGGGGCCGCGCCGCCCTCATGGCGTCCAGGCCGGCAAGGGGGGCGAGCGCGCGGAGCAGGACCGCCACGCCCTCGCCGTCGTCGCCGCACACGGCATTGGCGCACCAGTGCATGCCGTAGGTGAAGTACACGTAGAGGCCGCCGGGCGCTCCGAACATCGTGCGGTTGCGCGCCGTCATCCCGCGGTACGCGTGGCTCCCGGGGTCGATGCCGCCGCAGTACGCCTCGACTTCCACGATGCGGCCCACTCGATCCTCCGACTCCGGGCCGTCCGCGTCGGGGCTTCCCCGCCGCACCAGGAGCTTGTTGAGCAGCTCTGGCGCCACGGCCCGGGGGTCGCGACGGTAGAAGTCGCGCTCGACGATCCTCACGCCAGTGCCGACCGGACCGCGTCCGGCACCGGCGCTGGGTCGGTCGTGCCCGGGGCCACCGACACGTAGGTCACCACGGCGGTGAACACGGGCTGCTCGCCGACAGACCCCTCGTAGCCAATGTCGAAGCTCGTTGTGCCCCACCGCCGGGCGGCCACGTCGATGGCGAGCAGGTCGCCGAACGTCGCCCCGCCGTGCCACGTGACCTCCGCCCGCTTGAGCACCATGTCGAACGTGGACTCGTACTCAATGCCGAGGGTCGACCGCAGCCACGTGTCGAACGCGTCGTCGACGTACGCCAGGTAGTGCGCGTTGAAGACGTGGCGCTGCATGTCGACCTCGCCGTAGCGGACGCGCAGCTCGTGGCGGTACGGCGGGGTCATCCGGGCGACTCTGCCAGCCCCAGCCGCTCCGCGTCGACCGCGATCCGGCGCTCGAAGCGCTCGAGCTGCTCCTCGACCGGCTCCGGCCCCGCACCCCCCGGGGTACGTCGGCGCGCCACCGGCCGGCCGGCCTCGAGCAGCGCCGCCCCTTCCGACCCGAGGTCGGGGTGTGCCTCGACCAGCTCGGCGAGCGGGACGTGGCGCTCCATGCTGTCGCGCACCAGTGCCGCGACCAGCGCGTGCCCCTCTCGGAACGGCACGCCCCGATCAACGAGCAGCTCGGCGAGGTCGGTGGCCGCGGCGTAGGGCGAATCGGCAGCCCGCTGCATGCGATCGAGGTCGAACGCCAGCGTCCTGTACAGGCCCGCCATTGCGTCCAGGGCCAGCGAGGCCTGCCCGACGGCGTCGAACAGCGGCTCCTTGTCCTCCTGCAGGTCGCGGTTGTAGCTGAGCGGCAAGCCCTTCAGCGTCGCCAGCAGCCCGGCGAGGTCACCGATCAGCCGCCCCGCCTTGCCGCGGGCCAGCTCGGCGATGTCGGGGTTCTTCTTCTGCGGCAGCATCGACGACCCGGTCGCATAGGCGTCGTCGAGCCGCACGAAACCGAACTCGTCGGTCGACCACAGGATCACCTCCTCGCCCATGCGCGACAGGTGCACCGCCACCAGGCTGAGGACGAACAGCGCCTCGGCCACGAAGTCCCGGTCGCTCACGGCGTCCACGCTGTTCTCGAATCGGGCGGCGAACCCGAGCTCCGCGGCCGTGAAGTCGGGGTCCAGCGGCAGCGACGATCCGGCCAGCGCCCCGGCGCCTAGCGGCGACACGTCGAGTCGCCGCCGGCAGTCTGCGAGCCGGTCGACGTCACGGGCGAGCGACCAGCCGTGGGCGAGGAGGTGGTGGGCCAGCGTGACCGGCTGTGCCCGCTGCAGGTGGGTGTAGCCGGGGAGGTAGGCCGGACCGACCTCACGGGACCGCTCGAGCAACACCCGCTGGAGCGCCACCACCCGCCCGGCGACGCTGGTGAGCTCGCGCTTGGACCACAGCCGCAGCGCGGTGGCCACCTGGTCGTTGCGGCTCCGTCCGGTGTGGAGCTTGGCGCCGGCCGGGCCCGCGAGCTCGATGACCCGCCGTTCGATCGCCGTGTGGATGTCCTCGTCGCCAGGCTCGAACCCGAACGTCCCCTTCCGCAGCTCCTCCCCGATGCGGTCGAGTGCGGTCCGCACCAGGTCCGCTTCGTCCTCGCTGAGTATCCCGGCGCGGATCAGGCCCTTCACGTGGGCCCGGCTGCCATCCAGGTCGTCCGCTGCCAGCCGGCGATCGAACGGCAGGCTGACCGTGAAGGCCAGGAGCTCGTCGGCCGGCTCCTCGGCGAAGCGGCCCTGCCAGAGCGTGCTCACTCCCGCATCATGCCTCGGCACCAGGCCCCTGGATCGATGACCACGTCTCGATGCCGAGGCCCCAGAGCCGCACGAAGCCCTCGCTGTCGGCGTGGCGGAAGCTGTCGGCGTCGTCGTATGTCGCCAGGCTGTAGTTGTAGAGGCTGTGAGGGCTGCGCCGCCCCGTCACGTGCACCGAGCCCGTCTGGAGGCGCAGCCGCACCTCGCCGGTGACGTGGCGCTGGCTCTCGTTGACGAAGGCGTCGAGCGCCTGGCGGAGCGGGCTGAACCACAGCCCGTCGTACACCAACTCGGCATAGCGGCTCTCGAGCCGGGTCTTCTCCCGCTGCAGGTCGCGCTCGAGGCAGATCGACTCGAGGTCGGCGTGCGCCAGCATGATGGCCAGGCTGCCCGGGCACTCGTACGTCTCGCGGCTCTTGATGCCGACACGCCGGTTCTCGACCATGTCGATGCGCCCCCAGCCGTAGGAGCCGACGACCTGGCCGAGCTGTTGGATCAGGTCGGCGGGACCGAGCGCCACGCCGTCAAGGGACACCGGGACACCGCGGTCGAAGCCGATCACGACGTCCATCGGCTCGGTGGCCGTGGGCTTCGTGAGCAGCCACACGCCCGGCGGGGGTGCCGCCCAGGGATCCTCCATCTCGCCGCACTCGATCGCGCGGCCCCAGAGGTTGTCGTCGATCGAGTACACCTTCTCCTTCGTCGCCGAGATGGGTATGGCGTGGTCGTAGGCGTAGAGGATGCAGTCCTGCCGGGTCATGCCCCACGAGCGCACCGGCGCGACCACCTCGAGATCGGGCGCCAGGGCGCGGGTCGACACCTCGAAGCGGACCTGGTCGTTGCCCTTCCCGGTGCAGCCATGGGCCACGGCGTCGGCACCGTGCTCGCGGGCGGCCTGGACCAGGTGCCTCACGATCACAGGTCGGGACAGCGCCGAGACCAGTGGGTAGCGGCCCTCGTAGAGGGCGTTCGCCTTGAGCACCGGCACGCAGTACTCGCGGGCGAACTCGTCGCGGGCGTCGACCACGATGGCGTCGACGGCGCCGGCGGCCAGCGCGCGGTCGCGCACGACGTCCCAGTCGTCGGACGACTGGCCGACGTCGACCGCCAGGGCGATCACCTCGACGCCGTGGTTGTCGGTCATCCAGCGCACGGCGACCGACGTGTCGAGACCGCCGCTGTAGGCGAGGACCACCCGCTTGGGCATTGTCGCTCCTTCTCGTGATCTCTAGATGCCGGCCATCTCGGCCAGCCGACGGGCCATCGCCGCGCCGGTCGTGTCCTCGGCGACCACCACCACGAGCGTGTCGTCGCCGGCCACCGTGCCGATGACCCCGGGCAGGCCCGACCGGTCGAGGGCCGATCCGACCACGTGGGCGGATCCGGGCGGGGTGCGCAGCACCACCAGGTTGGCGGAGTGCGCCACCTCTACCACCCACTCGCTGAACACCCGGCGGAGGTGATCCTCCGGTGCCCGCTGCTCGGTCGGCAGCTCGGGGATGGCGTAGACGGTCTCTCCGGCCCGGCCACGCACCTTGATGGCCCCGAGGTCCTCGAGGTCGCGCGACACCGTGGCCTGCGTCGCCGCCACGCCCTCCGCCGCCAGAAGCTCGACCAGCTGCCCCTGGCTCGTGACGTCGTGGTCGGACAGCAGCCGGGCCACGCGGTGCTGGCGCTGCGGCTTGGCCAACGCCCGGCCGGAAGCACGGTCGACGCTCACGATCCCGACTGCTCCACGAGCCAGCCGAGCAGCCCCCGCATGCTGTGGAGGCGGTTGTGGGCCTGGAGGATCATCCGGCTCTGCGGACCGTCCACCACCGACCCTGCCACCTCCTCGCCGCGATGGGCAGGCATGCAGTGCATGAACACCGCCCCGGGCGCAGCGGCGGCCATCAGGCGGTCGTCGACCGTGAAGCCTTCGAACGCGCGGGACCGTGTCTCGGCCTCGCCCTCCTGGCCCATCGACGCCCACACGTCGGTGTGCACCGCCGCTGCGCCGGCCACCGCCTCCTCGGGCCTGCTGGTCACCACCGGCTCTGCGCCCAGCGCCCGGAGCCGGTCGAGGTCGTCGGCGCCCGGCCCGAAGCCGGGCGGGCACGCCAGCTGCACCTTCATCCCCAGCATCGTGCCGCCGATGGCCAGCGACCGGGCCACGTTGTTGAAGTCGCCCACCCAGGCGACCGTGGCGCCGGGAAGCTCCCCCACCGTCTGGTTCATCGTCAGCAAATCGGCGAGCGCCTGGCAGGGATGGCCCCGGTCGGAAAGGAGGTTGACGACCGGGATCGTGGCGGCGCCCGCCAGCTCCTCGAGCAGGCGATGTTCGAAGACCCGGCCGCCCAGAGCGGCGTGGTAGCCCGACAGCACCCGGGCGATGTCCGCGATCGGCTCCCGGTCGCCGCTGCCGACCTCCTCGCGTCGAAACGTGACCGGATGGCCGCCCAGCTGGACGATGGCGGCCTCGCACGAGT
>CAVWNW010000012.1:0-494920 GCA_963756425.1 uncultured bacterium
TGGACCTTTCTCGACCGGCGGTTGGGCAGGGGCGGGCCCCACCCTCCACCGTCACAGCCGGCGCCTCACCGCGACTCCGCCCCGCTCGACGCCTGACCCGGACCCCCGACGTCTCCAACTACTCGCTCGGGTTCGCGCGCCCGGGTTGAGCCGCGCGGCATCTCGGTTCCTTGGTGCCATCAGCCCCAGCGGGGTTGTTCATCAGGGTTGATGCCCAGGCTGAGCTTGCCCACGACCTCGTGTGTGAACATGGGGTTGCCGGGGTGAATGCGGCCGAGGCGAGCGTCGCGCACCAGTTGCTCGAGCCGGTTCCGTTTGAAGATCCCGGCGCCGCCACTCACGTCAAGGGCCCGGTCCACCACCGACCACGCCTGGCTGACCACCGCGTGCTTGCAGGCCATGATCTTCACCGGCCAGTCGCCGCCGTGGTCCACACCCATGGTCCAGTCGTCGCACACCCGGTCGAGGTGTGCCTCGGCACCCTCGAGGGCGATGCGCATCTCGGCCACGGCGTGCTGGATCTCGGGGTGGTAGGCCATCGACCGCGTGAGCCCCACCGACGTCCGCTGCGGGAGCCGGGCCACGACCTCGTCGTAGGCCCGCCGGGCGACGGCCAGGTAGATGCCGGCGAACCCGAGGAGGGCCCAGGCGAACAGAGCCACGTGGAAGGGACCGGCCCCGGAAAAGCCCGCCGGGCAGACCATCACGACATCTTCATCGGGGATGAACGCCCGGTCGAGCAGCGTGTCCTGGGAGGCAGTCGCCCGCATCCCTAGCACGTCCCACGTCTCCTCGATGTGGTAGCGGGGGGCGTCGCGGCGCAGGAAGCCGTGCACGACGCGGGGCGCGGTCGGATCCGATGTGTCCATGGCGTGCACGCCCAGGTAGGTCCACACGGGGGTGAGGCTGCCGAAGATCTTGTGAGCGGTGATCTCCCAGCCGCCGTCGACCCGGTCCGCCGTGCCCGACGACAGCAGGACCGGCACGTCGTTGCCGGCCTCACCGTGACCGGCGGCCAAGACGTGGCCGGCGGCGGCCTGGCGCAGGATCCAGTCGCCGCCCGGCGCCTCCATGCGCCGCAGGTCGGCGGCCAGCCCCACCCAGTAGGTGTGCATGTTGACCGCCAGCGCCGTCGCCGGGGCGTGATAGGCCAGCCGGCGCTGCAGCCGGTTCACCTCCCCGAGACCGAGCCCCGCGCCCCCCAGGTCGGCCGGCAAGGCCACTTCCAGGTAGCCGCTGGCCCGCAGCTCGTCGAAGTCCTCGGTGAAGAAACGGTTCTCCCGGTCGTACACGGGCGCCCGCTCGTCGAACCGGCCCAGCATCTCGTCGGTGAGCACCTGAGCCGTCAGGTCGGTCGTCGTCATGGTCTCTCTCCTCGTGTCTTGTACAGCTGATGTGGAGGCCGTCTCCGAGGGCGGCCGACGGCGGTGATCGCGGCGAGGGCGGCCATGGATTTCGATCGCTTCAGTCGTAGCTCCCTTGGCGTCGTTGCCATGTCACGATGATCCGACCATGTGCGATTGCGGTTCGATTGCAGGCGTGCTGGCGTGGCGCTGGTCCAGCTCGTCCACGCGTGCCGAGTGGCCGGAACACCCGGCGTCGTGGCCCTCGCGGCTATGCGTCGACGAGCTCGAGTTCTGCAACAGGCCTGCAACCGACAGGTACATCGTGGACCACGTGCGCGGCGCCCGGGTGACACGCTTGTGCCCGATGAACGGCGGCGAACGGATCGTCCACCGCTTGGCTGGTTGAGGTGAGCTGGTCGCCGTGACCACCGACCAGGCACCCCAGCAGCCGCGGTTGCGGGTCAGGCTGCTCGGCACCTTCGCAGTGGAACGCGACGGTGTCGCCCTCCCTGCCGCCGAGGTCGGTAGCCGCAAGGCTCGCACCGTGCTGAAGATCCTTGCCGGGCACCGTGGCCGCACTGTGTCGATGCACTTGTTGGTGGCGTCGCTGTGGGGCGATGCGTCGCCGGCGGACGCGGCCGCCAACGTGGCCACGCTCGTCAGTCGCTTGCGGGCCGCCTTGGGTGCAGGAGTCATCGACGGCTCTCGGGCGGGCTACCGGCTGTTGACGGGTTCCTCGGTGGTTGTCGACTTGGACGAGGCGGCCGAATTGGTGGCCGAGGCCGACGCCCGGCTGGGGTCAGGGCAACCGGCGCTGGCCACGGTGGCCGCCGACGCGGCCAGCGCCCTGCTCGGCCCGGGGACGGTGCTCGAGGACGAGCCCGATGCTGACGTGGCAGGCGAGGCCGGCCGCGAGGCCGAGCGACTGTCCCGGCGGGCACGCTCGGCGTGCTGGCGCGCCGCAGCGGCGGTGGGCGATCACCGCCGCGCCCTGGCCGTGGCGACAGATGCCACCGCGGCCGACCCTCTCGACGAGGAGGCGCATCGGGCGATCATGCTGGCGTATCACCGACTGGGTGAGCCGGGCGAGGCCCTGGCCGCCTACGAGCGGCTGCGCACGGTGCTCGTCGAGGAGTTGGGGGCCGACCCGGGACCGGAGACAGAGCGCGTGTATCGGGCGGTGCTCCAAGGCGAGCCCGTCGAGGCGGAGGCGCCTTCGAAGCAGCAGAGAGCCACGGCGGGCAAGGCGAGACTGGTTGGTCGTGCCGACGAGCTGGAACAGATGGTCGGATGGTGGGCGGCGGCGGCCCGCGGCGCGACCACCTGCGTGCTGGTGTGCGGTGAGGCCGGCATCGGCAAGACGGCGCTGGCTGGCGAGCTGGTCCGACAGGCGGAAGCCGGCGGTGCCGCGACGCTCACGGCTCGCTGCTATGAGGCCGAGCGTTCGTTGTTCCTGCAGCCGGTGCTCGATCTCGTCCGAGCCGCAACCGCGGCCATTCAACCCGACCGGTTGCGGGAGGCCGCCGGCGACTGGGCGGGGCCGCTGGGTGCGCTCGTTCCGGAGATGAACCGCCTGCTGCGCCCGATCGGCTACCAGCCGGCGCTCGCCGAGCTGGAACGACGCAGGACGTTCGAAGCGGTAGCCAGCTTCCTCGTGGCCCTGGCCCGGCAGCGACCACTCCTCGTTGTGCTGGACGACCTACACCTCGCAGGCGCATCGACCGTCGAGCTGTTGCATTTCCTTCTTCGGTGGGAGCCGGCTGCGCCGTTGCTCGTGCTGGCCACGCTGCGTGCCGAGGAGGCGGACGAAGCACTCGAGCAACTGGGGTCCGTCGCGGCCGTGGTCGAGTTGGGGCCACTGCCGGAGTCCGCCGTGGTCGAGCTGGCGACGCGCATGGGCTTGCACGACCGCGCCCCCGAGGTGCTCTCGCTCACGCGCGGCCACACGCTGTTCGTCGTGGAGGCGTTGCGGGCGCTGACCGAGGACGCTGACAGCCAGGCGATGCCCGTGTCTCTCCAGGCCGCCGTCGTCGCCCGGGCCCGGCGCTGTGGGCCCGGGGCCGAGGAGATGCTGCGCTTCGCCGCCGTAGCGGGCAGCTCACTTGACATCGACGAGATCGCTGAGCTCGCCGACCAGTCCGCGGAGCACATCGCCCGGTGCGCGGAGCGGGCCCACCGGGCTCGGCTCCTCACCGAGGTCGAGGGCCGATACGACTTCGAAAACGAGCTGGTCCGGTCGGCCCTGTACGAGACGACCCCCCTCCCCACGCGGGTGCTGCGGCACCGTCGCCTCGCCCACCGCAGCGCGGACCGGCCAGAAGCCGCCGCATCCCATGCGGCTGCCGCCGGTGAGTGGCAGCTCGCGGTGACCTACTGGGTGGAGGCGGCCCGGAGGGCGGCGTCGGCGTTCGCCAACCGGGAGGCCGACGCCCTGCTCACCAAGGCGCTCGAAGTATCGGCGTTGATCGACGCACCGTCGCTCGCCGCTCACGCCCAGTTCGACCGCGGTCGAGCGCGGCTGGCGCTCGGCCACTACGAGTCCGCCACGGCCGACCTGGCCACCGCCCAGCAGTTGGCCAGCGCGCTCGGCGACTCGAGCTTGGAGGCAGCCGCCGTCGAACAGCTCGCGTGGGCTGCGTACCACGCCCGCGACGGACGCGTGTCCCCGCTGGCGGAGCGCGCAGTCAGGCATCCATCGGCGGGTGCTGGTGCCCGGGTGTTGTGGGGCCGGGTCCTGAACATGTCCGGGGACGTGGTCGGGGCCATCGATGCGTTGGAACACGTCGTCGCGTCGGCGGACGAGATCGACCCGTCGGTGTCGGCGACCGCAACCAGTTACCTGGCCACCGTGTTGTGTCATGCCGACCGCTTCGGCGAAGCGGCGCGCGTGGCCGACGACGCCATGGAGCGCTGCCGGCACACCGGGGCGCTGCGAGCCATGCTCAGTGCCCGCATGTTCGGCGCCATGGCCCGGGCCAACCTCGGCGAGTTCGGTGCCGCCCTCGAACTGGCGACGCAGCTCCGCGACGAGGCTGACCGCTTCAACGCGCCGTTCTACCGGCCCCGAGCGCTGAATGTCCTGGCCTGGATCTGGCGGGAGCTGGGCCAGCCCGAGCTGGCCCGAGACCTGGCCACGGAGGCATTCGAGACCTGCTCCGGAGGAGAGGGGCGCGATGCCGAGCGTGAACCGGCCGCCAACGCCCTGCTCGCGCTGGCCGAGTCCGCCGTGCTCGCCGGTGACCCCGCCATTGCGGTCGACTTCCTGAGCCAGATCGACCCCCTGCTCAGTCGCGGCGTCGCCTACGCGTGGAGGATCGAGCTCCGGCAGCTCGAGCTGCTGGCTCGTCTCGACCTTCCCAGGGCGGAGGAGCTGCGCGACATCGCCCGCCTCCGCGGCTCCACGAAATACGAGGCCCTCGCCCTCTCCCATCTCGGACGGCCCACCCAAGCCGCCACCGTGGCCGCCCAGACCGGTTCCGACTGGCTGTTGGCCGCCGTCGCCACACCGGACGAGGCACGCCAGGCAGCCGTGCGGGTCGCACAGCGGCTCCCCGCTGAGCTACGCGCCGAGTTCCTCGCACGAGGAGCCCTCACCCACCGACGCCAGTAGCTCCGAGGGACGTCACGCACGCCGGCCGACCCCCACGATCACTGCCGCCGGCCAGTCCAGCTCGTGCTCAGCGAGGCCGGCGAGCGCCGCGGCCGCCTCCTGCCTGACGGCGCGCTCATCGGCCCCGAGCACCGCCGTCGATGCCATTGACAACCGGTAGTCGAGATAGGCCTCGGTGCCGGGCCACGGTATGGTCACCGTGACCGCCTCGACCTCGCCGTTTAGTCCCGCCCCTTCGAGCAACCCGGCCACCGCTGCCACTGACCCGACGCGGTCGCCCAACGAGTCCACGACCTCACCCATCGTGGATCGGGACCGGCCCGCATGGCGCTCGAGCGTGTTCATCACGATCGTCTTGGGCGCGTAGCGCGGCTCGGGTCGGGCCCACGTCGTCATGCCGACGATCGAGGCCACACGGGCCATCTCGCTGGCAGCCGCTGCCGGGTCGGGGAAGTGGTTGATGCCGAACACGCAGACGGCGGCCCCGAAGGAGTCGGCTCGAAACGGCAACCGCTCTGCGTCAGCTCGCAGCCGCCTGCGCGCCGGGTTGTGACGCAGCTGCCCCATCGACAGGTCGAGGGCGACGGTGTCGTGAAAGCGACGGCCGGCGGCCCCGGCCCCGGCCGCGACGTCCAGCACGGTGCCCTGGACCGCGCCGAGCGCTTCGATGAGGGGCTGGGCGAGATACCGGTAGACGACCCGGTCGGCAGCGCCGGCGAACCCGTCGGCGGATCGGTCGTAGGCGGTAGCGACGAGGCGCCTCGTGTCGGATCCCGGAGTCGACCAGCTCACGTCGAGTCCAATACCTCGATGGCCTCGCGCACCCTGGCCGACCACCACACCAGACCGGCGCGCTCGCGTTGGCACACCCGCTCGTCGGATGAGTCGGTGGCGCCGAGCGCCTTCTCCCAGCCGAGCTGCGCCAGTGCGCCCAGCAGAGCCAGACGCAGCGCATCCTCGTCGTGGTCCGCACCGCCCGCCGCCCGGATGTCGGCCAGCAGGTCGTCATGGGTGGCGTCGATGGAGGCCGCATTGATGGCCAGGAACCAGGCAAAGTCCACAGCCGCGGGCGCCCACGTCGTGAGGCTGCCCCAGTCCAAGACGACAACCCGACCGTCGCGGAAACCCAGGTTGGCCAGCTTGAGGTCGCCGTGGACGAGGGTGCACGTGCGGCGAGTGAGCAGCCGGGCCAGCGTCTCGGGATGATCGTGGACGCGCGCCACCGCGGCGGCGACCTCGTCGGGTACCAGATCACCGAATCGGTCCCAACCTCGCAGGGCGAGCGCCGGAACCGCGGCGTCTCGAGCGAAACGTGCCGTGACCGACGGCGACAGGAAGCGGTACAGCTCCGCCAGCGGTGTAAGCCCCTCGGGGCGCGTCCCCCACCGGAAGGCGCCGTGGAGCTCTGCCGCCGCGGCCAGGATCCGTCGGCTGTCGGCCCGCGAAAGGCGGCGACCAGCAGCGAACAGGTCGGCCGACACGTCCCGCATGACCACCTTCGAGCCATGCTCGCCAGCGGGCTCCACGGCCAAGACGGCATGGTCGATGACGCCGGGCACCCGATTGAAGACGCCGGACGACCAAAGCACGAACACACTGCTGACATCTCCCGTCGCCAGCGCGATCCAATCCGACCCGGGATCCACGTGTTTGACCACCAGCCGCTGCCCGTCATCCAACTGCACCTGCTCGAGCCGCGCCCCCGACTTGCCGTCACTTGTCAGCGGTCGACGCCAGGCAACCGTGCCGTGCACACCGGGGAGGTGTCCGCTCGTATCGACCGACGTCTTGACGTCGCGCTCGTTCATCGAAGCCACTCTCGCCGCCCCCGTTGCAGACGGGTTGCAGTCGAGTTCTCCCCAAGGTGCTGACGAGGCGCGCCAAGTCGCCGAGCAGGTGCTCCACGTCGCGCGTTATCAAGCATGGCGATGGCGAGTGTGTCTCGAGCTCCTCCGTCCATTCCCTCGCCGTGACGATGCGGTCGTGCGTGAACACTCGGCGATCGAGGTCGACGAAGACGTCCGTGCACGCAGCCATCTCGAGAGCATGGGTTCTGACGAGATCGCGGGGGCGGTGCCATGCGGGATGCAATCGTGCAATGGCTGCGGAGCAAAGCTACGGGCCGCGATTCAGAACGGCCGCCCGTCGGGTCCTTCGTACAGATCGCCAAGGCGCCGGATCGGTAGTTCGGTCTCTGCTGATTCGATCAGTTGAGCGACGAACGGAGGGTTCCTACACGGGTGTGAACGTATCGCCGACTCGCACGATCCCGGGTTGTATGACGAGCGCGCCCACCGCCAGGCAACGGTTTCGTTCGCGATTGATTGTTCGCAGTACGTCGAGGTCCCGCTCTACACCGCCGGCCTGCGGGCGCGTCGTCATCACGCACCGCTCGATGCGCATGTCCACATCGAGCACAGCGTCACCCAGCGCCATCCTGGACCCAACGAATGCGTCCTCGCCCTCGCCTTCGAGGTACACGTTCGCGCGGAAGCGACGCCGATCCCATGTTCCGATCGTCCGAGTGGAAACGAGCGACACCCGGGCGCGTTCCGAATCGTGGAACGCCCCTCCCGCGCCCTCGAACGGCGCCCACTGGCTCGTCGCCTCGTCCTCGAAATCGACCGGGTTCTCGTAGCGGCGCGCGACTTCGGCATCGGCTGACCGCAGCGTCACACGCCGATCCAGCCACGCGGACAACGCGTTGGCATCGCGTGTCACCGAACCGTCAGGCAACGTGATGTCAACACCGCCGTCGTCTAGCAGTCGAGCCGCCCCGAACAGCAACTGCGGGACGCGTCGTCCGGTAAGCCCGAAGCCGGTATCGACGTCGAAGAGCGCGAATCGTCGATCGCCTTCGAGACCGGCGGCTGTCACGGCCGCCAGATCGAGCCGTTCGCCTTGCAGCGACTTGACCGGGTATCGCCACAACTCGAGCACTCTCATTTAGCTGGACGCTACGACCGTCTGATCACAACGACAACGCGGTCGAACCCACGCGAAACGCGACGCTGGGCCAGACCGAGCTCTCTCCCAAAGGCCCCGGAACGCGGACAGGGGGCCCTGTGGTTGGCTGGGGAAACGGAGCTACGGGTGGTCCGTATCTCTCCGGAGCTCGGCGGTGAACCGCCCCGGGCTGACCGGGCCTCGCACTCAGGCAATCTGCCGTCGTCACGATCGCGGATCGACAGGTCCTGGCCCGCCGCCTCGTCGTCGTCGGGCGGCCGCCGACCGCGACGCCGAGGGTCACCCCCCGGACAGGCGGTCGAGCGTCGCCGCCTCCTCACCTGGGTTGTGATCGCGGTGGCGCCCTACGATCGAGCCGTGGCCAGTGCTTCGCCGTCGCCGACACCCAATCCCGACGCCACCAAGTTCACCTTGGACACAACCCTTCCGGCGACGTTCAACGTGACTAGCGCTGATGCTGCGGTCGGCAACCGGTTCGCCGAGGACGTGTTCGCGGCCGGTGGCGTCGCTTCCGTCTTCGGGGTGAACGACTTCGTGACCGTCACCCGTCAACCCGGGGCGGATTGGGGGCCGATCGTGGCGGCGGTGCAGGCGGCAGCGGCAACCCATCTGTAGCTCTTCAGGCTCGACCAGGTGGATCCAGCGGTGGCCGCCGACGGCTCGTACGAGTGTGACGAGCGCGCGATCTCGACGCCGCGGCTCCAACGCCTGGCCCGCAACTACCGGGTACCGGTCGACCATAAGAGGCTTCGAAGCGAGCGTACGAAGCGGGTGCGCCGCCCGCCATCTGGCAGGTGGCCCGTTGCGGGGCGTCGAGATGTCCTACCTCGGTGCGGTGGTCTCCGGGGTGAGCCCAGTCGGGCCACGCCGGCAGCCTCGACCCGAGTCGACACCCGCAGCGTGGTGAGGACGCTCGACACGTGATGGCTCGCCGTATTGCGGCTGATGAAGAGCGCCTCGCCGATCCGGGGGTTCCTGTACCGAGCGGCGAACACCTCGAGTTCCCGCTACGTCAGTCCGAGCGTGGCGAGCCCGAGCTGGGTGGGGCCGGGCGCGTCGCTGGCAACGGCTCGGCGATCAGGTCGATCCGGGCGCGGCGAGCGAGAGCCTCGATCTCCCGGCGGAGCGGCTCTGCACCGAGCTTGTTGGCGGTCGCATGGGCGGCGGTCAGCGCGTCGATGGCACGGGACGGGTAGCCGCCGGTGGCTAGCACGGCCTCGGCTTCGCGGTGGCGCGCGTGCGCGGTCCGATGGGGATTGCCCTCGGCGGCGCCGGCGGCTGCGGCCTGTTGCCACATATCGGGGTCCGCCCGGGCCAGCTCCGCGTCACAGAACGCCCGGTGGGCGCGGGTCACCTCCTAGTTCTGGGGCAGTTCGCGGACATGGACTCGTGACGTTGGGAGGTGTTACTCGGCCAGGAAGTTCATCACCAGCTGATTGAAGTCGTCTGGGCGCTCGAGCGGCGTCACGTGTGATGAACCGTCGCCTGTGACGATCTCGAACCGGGATCCGGGGATCCCCTCGGCCACCTCGCGCGCGACCCACGGTGGCGTCAGCAGATCCTGCTCACCGACGATCACCAGAGTGGGAGCGGTGATGCCGCCGAGCCGATCGAGGGCGTCGAAATGCAGGTAGGCCTGAGCCTGGCGATCGTAGGCGTCAGGTTCGACTGGGTTCGGATTGCTCGCTAGCAATGCGATCGTCTCCTGCACTGCCTGCTGGTTGCGAAGGAAGTCCGAGGAGAACAGCCAGGCGAACTGCTGACCTCCGAACACCTCTCCGCTGGGGTCGTTGGCCTTGACCCAGTTCCAGATCGAGATCGGGTCGACGGCGCTCCGGGCGGGCGCCGCACCGGGACCTGCGAGCACCAGCCGATCCAGACGATCCGCATGCCGCAGCGCGAACTCCATCCCGATCATGCTTCCCATCGACAAGCCCAGCAGATGGCTGCGGTGGATATCGAGCGCGTCGAGCAGACCGGCCACGTCGTCAGCCATGTCCGCGATGGTGTACGGGTGATCGGTTCGGGAGCTGCGGCCGGCATCGCGGTTGTCGAGGAGGACGACACGGAACCGGGTGGAAAGTACGGGGACTTGTTGGAGCGTCCACAGGGATGAGTCGTATCCGATTCCCATCACTAGGACGAGTGGAGGGCCGTCTCCGTGGATCTCGTAGAACAGCTCCTGCCCGTTCGTGTGGACGGTTCCCGATCGCGGGACGTGCTTGATGTTCGCGGGCATCGGTTCTTCCTTCGAAGCCGTGGTTGCAATCTTCATGAGTACCCCTCGTTCGTGTTGCGATGGTTTGGCCACCGTGTGCCGAGACGCAGCCGTGCTCGGGTGCCCGCGTCTCGGCAGGCTTGGCTTGCCGCTACGTCGTCGCCGGTTGTCCGGCGGCCAGGTTCTTGACGTCCGCAGTGGTGAGCGTGTTGCCCCCCATGCCCCAGTCGCCGCTGTGCACTTCGTCGATGACGCACCACGTCACCGACCGCATGTTCTCGCCCTCGATGCTGACCATGGTCTCGGTCAGCTTCTCCACGATCTCGCGCTTCTGGGTGGCATCGAACACGCCTTCGATCAGCTTCACGTTGATGAATGGCATTGCAGGGTCTCCTTCCGCCGCATCGACTCTCGACGTGCAATCCCAAGGCGTGAGCGACACTGTTACGGCGGTAACTCGCAGGGTTACGTTCGGCGCCGGTTGACCCGGAGCCCGATCGGTCATGGATCCGGAAGGCGTGCGATGAGCGATGGCGCTGGTGTTGGCCTGCTCGAGCGCGCACGTGACGCTGCAGCTCTGGGAGACTGGCAGCGGGCGTTCGACCTGCTCATGGAGGCGGACGGGGACGGTCTCCTCGGCGCCACCGATCTGCCGGTGCTTGGTGAGGTCGCCTACGCGGCTGGCCATCTCGATGTGACCATCGAGGCGTGGGAGCGCGCTCACGCGGCGTGCATGCAGGCCGGCGACCACGTCGCGGCAGCAGGTGCAGCCGTACGCGTCGCGATGCACATACTGTTCGACACCGCTCTCATGGCACCGGTGCGCGGCTGGTTGGAGCGAGCGGAGCGGCTTCTCGAAGGTCGGGGTGAGACGCCGGCGCACGCGTGGTTCGCGGTTGTCCGCACTTACGAACGGATGCTGACTGGCGACGTGCCCGGCGCTCGGCAGTGGGCGCGCAGTGCCGTCGAGTTGGGCTCGAAGTACGACCCGGCCGCATGCGCCATCGGACGGGTAGCAGAAGCCCGGCTGCTCATCCTGGACGGCGACGTCCAGCAAGGTCTGGCGCTGCTCGACGAGGCCGGGGTGGCGACGGTCTCTGGGGACCTCGATCCGCTCTCGACAGGTGTCGTCTACTGCGAGCTCGTGTGCGCCCTGCAGGGCCTCGCCCAGTACGACGTGGCCGAGGAATGGACCGAGGCAATGGAGCGGTGGTGCGAGACAAACGCCATCGGGAGCCTCCACGGGCGCTGCCGGGTCCACCGCGCCGAGATCCTCAGATTGCGCGGGTCGTGCAACGAGGCAGAGGCTGAGGCGCTAGTGGCCTGCGACGAACTGCGCCCCTACTTGCGACGCGAGCTCGGCTGGCCGCTCAACGAGCTCGGACGGATCCGACTGCACAAGGGAGACATCGCGGGCGCGGAACAAGCGCTGCTGGCCGCTCACCGCGCCGGGTGGGATCCCCAACCGGGGCTCGCGCTGGTGCGTCTCGCCCAGAGCGACGTGGCCACAGCGGCCGCCTCCATACGAGACGCCCTCGAGCGACCCTTGCGGGTGCCGTCCAAGGAGCGACCACCGAACACCGACCTGCAACGCGCTCCGCTACTCGAGGCACAGGTCGAGATCGAGATCGCGGCCGGTGACATCGCCCGGGCCCGATCGGCCGCCGACGAACTGGAGCTCGTAGCCACCCGATTCGAGAGCAAAGCGCTGGTCGCCAGCGCCGCGCTTGCTCGAGGAAGGGTACGGCTCGCCGACGGCGACGCGGCGGGGGCCGAACAGTCCTTGTCCGAAGCGGTGCGACGCTGGAACGAAGTCGGCGCCCCGTACGAGGCGGCGCTCGCACGTATGAGCCTCGCCGATGCCCATGCCGCCAGCGGCAGCGAGCACCGGGCCGTCCTAGAGCGCCAAGCGGCCCGCACGATCCTCGAAGGGATCGAAGCCGCGCCCTCGGGGCCCCCAGCACCGGACGTCGCGCACCACGACACGCCCGACGCGCACCCGGCCGAGAGCGTCAACGTCCTTCGTCGCGAGGGTGACTACTGGACGGTGATCTTCGAGGGGCACACCGTCCGGGTGCGCGACCTCAAGGGCATGCATTACCTCGCACGGCTTCTCGCCGATCCGGGCCGGGAGTTCCACGTGCTGGATCTCGTCGCCGCCGAGACCGGCAGCGCTGCCCCGGTCAACAGAAGCCCAGCCCCCCGCCTGCCACGCCCGGCATTCGGCGATGCGGGCGCGATGCTCGACGCGCGAGCCAAGGACGCGTACCGCCGCCGCCTCGCCGAGATCGACGACGACATCGACCAGGCGCACGCTCTCGGGGACGGCGAGCGGGCCGCGCAAGCAGCCGCGGAACGCGACTTCCTCGTTCAAGAACTCGCGCGCGCGGTTGGCCTGGGTGGCCGTGATCGACGAGCCGCGTCGGCGTCCGAGCGTGCTCGGGTGGCGGTGACCCGCGCGATCCGCCAGGCCATCACCCGAGTCGCTGATCACCATCCCCAGCTCGGCGTCCATCTCAACCACGCGATCCGCACCGGTGCGTACTGCGCCTACGCACCCGACCCTCGCACCCCCACCAGTTGGACGTCATGACATGACGGGCAGCGGCCGCAGCTGGGACCCTTGCCTGGCAGGCCCCCAACGGTCCAGGTGAAAGAAAGCAGCACGTCCCAGATCGACGGGCCCTAGGACGCGGTCCTGGCCAAGTGGGCTCCCGATCAAGCCGAACGAGCGGCCACACCGCGCGGGCTCTCGCCGCCCGCGGTATGGCCTAAGTGCCGAAGGGCCACACTCCCGGCGATCGGGGGACACGCCTTACCGTCACGACTCCGCAGGGTGGAACGTGCGCCCGGCAGGTGCTCAATCGTGGGTTGGCGCGTTACCCAGTCGTCCCTCTGGCCAGGACGGCGTCCTCGCTTGTGTCAAGCGGTCCCGTCGCGCGGTTCGAGGGCGATCGCGGGCGTCTCGGTCGACCGCCGGCTGGCGTAGCCGTCGAGCTGCGGTTCGACCGCGACCCAGCGCTGCCACAGTCGATCACGCTCCTCGCCCGCCACCGGGAGCGCGCGCACCGGGCGCGCATGCTGGCCCGCGAGGCGAACGACGGCAACCGGGTGCGCCTCGAGATTGAGCCACCACGAAGGATGGCCCTCCTGCCAGCCGTTCATCGCGAGCACGACGAGATTCGGGCCGTCTTCGACGTAGCCGATGATGGCGTTGCGTTCTTGCCCGGACTTTCGCCCAACGGTTGTGAGGCGCAGCGCGCCCCAGCCGCGCTTGTTCGACGTGGTCCACAGGAAGCGGCCGCCGCTGACCCGGTAGAGCGCTCGATGAACGCGCCAAGCCACACGCACGAACCACCGCGGCGGGACTTTCGGCGGTCGGGTTGCCTCCGTGCCCATGGCGATTCCTCCCGAGACTGGCGCCTCTCCCCACCGTACGCAGCGGTACACCTAGGGGGACACGCTGCGAAGGTCTCCACCAGCACTTGCGCGGTGCCCCCGACAGTGTGTGAGTTCAGGACATCGGCGACACGTCCGGTGATGGGTGTGTCAAGACATCGGACACACCGAGTGGTGGGGGTGCTCCGTGGACAAGGGCCGGTTCCTGATCGAGACGCACCTGCGGACGGGTCGGCCCATCGCCGAGCTGGCCGCCGCCCACGGCGTGCACCGCAGCTGGCTCTACAAGCTCCTCGCCCGCTACCGGGCTGAGGGCGAGGCCGGGCTCGAGCCCCGCTCACGACGACCCCACACCAGCCCGCCCCGGATCGCCGGGGACTGGGAACAAGCCATCGTTGGTTTACGCAAGGAACTCACCGACCTCGGCCTCGATGCCGGCGCCGCCACGATCCAGTCCCACCGCGCCCGCCGCCACGACACCATCCCATCAACGGCAACGATCTGGCGGGTCCTCAAGGCCCGCGGGTTCGTCACCCCCCAGCCCCACAAGCGACCCAAGAGCTCCTACAAGCGCTTCGCCGCCGAGCTCCCCAACGAGTGCTGGCAAGCCGACGTCACCCACGTCCAACTCGCCAACAGCACCTTCCTCGAAGTCCTCAACATCATCGACGACCACAGCGGGTGGTGGGCTTTCACACGCGCCCGATGTGGCCCGCACCATGCACCGAACCGCCCAGATCCACGGCTACCCGGCCAGCTTCCTGACCGACAACGGCGCCATCTTCACCGCCAGATACCCAGGCGGCATGGCCGCCATGGACTCCGAGCTCCTGTCCCTCGGCATCGCCTCCAAGCACTCCCGCCCCTACCACCCCCAGACCTGCAGCAAGATCGAGCGCTTCCACCAGACCCTCAAGAAGTTCCTGGCCAAACAACCACCGGTCACGACCAAGAAGCAGCTGCAGCACCAACTCGACGCCTTCGGGACCTACTACAACCACACCCGACCACACCGGGCCATCGGCCGGCGCACCCCCGCCGAAGCCTTCGCCGCCCGCGCCAAGGCCTACCCGACCGGACCCCGCATCGACTGCCTCGGCTACCGCGTCCGCCACGACCGCGTCTCCAAGAACGGCAACCTCACCCTCCGCTACCGCGGCAACCTCCACCACATAGGCCTCGGCGCCGCCTACAAGGGCTGGCGCGTCATCCTCCTCGTCGCCGGACGCGACATCCGCATCATCACCCCCGACGGCACCCAACTCCGCCGCCTCACCCTCGACCCCCAAAAGGACTACCAACCCATCGCACGAACCGACGATCCGGCGCGCCTGCCCCGCCCAGTGCCCGTCGATCAGTCGTCGCCGCGGATGTGGCGGATGACGGCGGTGAACTCCTCCGTCGGCGAGAAGTCGACGTAGGCGACGTCGTCGAGCGCCAGGGGCACGTGGCCCGGCGCCCAGTAGAAGGCCTGACCCGCCTCGTACACCTCGTCGCCGGATGGCGTCCGCATGAGCAGTCGCCCCTCGAGCATGTAGCCCCAGTGCGGGCACTGGCACCGATCACCGTCGAGTCCGACTAGGGCAGGACCGAGGTCGGTGCCCTTGGCCAGCCGAATGAACGACGCCGTCATGTCGCCGACCTCGGTCGTCCGTACCTCGACGCCGTCGCCGTCAATCGCGACGGGGATCTCGGGATTGGTCAGGCAGCGCATCACAGTGTCTCCTTCTGTGGTCGTCTGATCTCTCAGGCGCGTCCTGTGAACGCCGCTCCGCGTCCTACTCAGGCGGTGGCCCCGCCGGTGGGGCCCGGGATCACCGGTAGCTCGGCGAGCCCCCGCAGCACCACGCCGTCGCCGTGGCTCCAGTGCAGCTCGTCGAAGGGGACGGCGATCTGCATCCTAGGGAAGCGGCGGAGCAACGAAGCGAGCGCTATGCGGGCCTCCAATCGGGCGAGGCCGGCGCCGAGGCAGTGGTGGATCCCGTGGCCGAACGCGAGGTGTCTCTGGTCCGCGCGGGTGAGGTCGAGCACGTGGGGATCGTCGAATCGGGCGGGGTCGCGGTTGGCCGCCGCGAGACCGACGAGGACCTGGCTTCCGGCCGGGATCGTCGTCCCAGCGATCTCCACGTCGTCGACGGCGTACCGGAACGTGGCATGGTGAGCGGGCGGGTCGAAGCGGAGCAGCTCCTCCACCGCCGCGGCGATGCGGTCAGGATGCGTGCGCAGGGTGGCGAGCTGATCCGGGTGGCGGTGCAGGGCAACGACCCCGTTTCCGATGAGGTTGGTGGTGGTGTCGTGGCCGGCCACCACCAGTTGGAAGATCGTCGAGCGCAGCTCCTGCTCGCTAAGGCGCTCGTCGCCGTCCCGTGCGGCGATCAACGCGGTCACGAGGTCGTCGCGCGGGGTGTGCTGCTTGCGCACCACGAGGTCGTCGAGCATGTCGATCACGGCGGCCGCCGCCGCGACCGCACGGGTGTGCTCCGGGGCGTCGACCAGTGCGCGCAGCTCGGTCCCGAACGCCTCGCGGTCGCCGGGGGCGATGCCCAGCAGCTCGCAGATCACGGTGAAGGGCATCGGGAACGCGAACGACGCCACGAGATCCACCGGGCGCTCCGGGTCGCTGGCGGCGATGCCGTCGAGAAGGGCGTCGACGATCGCCTCGATCCGCGGCTGCATCGACTGGACACGGCGCGGCGTGAACGCACCAGACACCAAACGCCGGAGCCGGGTGTGATCGGGCGGGTCGACGTTCAGCATGTGCCGGGCGAGCGCCGGGCCAGGCAACCCTTCGGCGACGATGTCGGCGTCGCGGGCCAGTGCCGCGTGCATGTCCTTCGAGAGCCGCTGATCATTCAGCAGCCCGCGCGCCTCGTCGTAGCCGACGACAAGCCAGGCCGCGTGGCCATCGGGGAGCTTCACGCGGTGGACGGCGCCCTGCTCGCGCAGGCGGGCCATCACGTGAAAGGGGTCGTCCTGGTCGTCAGCGCCCCAGTACGCCGGCACCACCACTGCATCGGTCATGGACGACATCGTCATCTGGTGCCGGTGCCGGGTGCATCGGGCGTTCGCCGCGATCCGTCGTCGCGTGCGGTGGTGCAAACGTCCCATGCCTCGCCTCGAGATCGACGGCGGACGGGACGTCAGCCGCCGACGATCTGGTGTTCGAAGGCGAACGCAGTGGCCGCAGCCCGGGACGAAACACCGATCTTTCCGAAGATGTTCGACAGGTGCCGGCTGATGGTCTTGCTGCTCACGCACAGCTCGGCGCCGATCTGCTTGTTGGTCAGCCCCGCCGCCACCAAGCGGAGTACCTCGGCCTCGCGGTCCGTCAGCCCGCTCGGCAGATCGGACGATGGTCGGACGGTCCGGAGAGCGGTGACCTCCTGCAGGTCGAGCGTGGCACCGAGCCGGGTGAACACCGACTCGGCGGCGGTGAGCGCCGCCTGTGCGCCTTCCTCGTCGCCCGCAGCCCGGCACGCCCTGGCCAGCAGCACGCGGACGTTGGCTGCCTCGTAGGGAACGTCGAGCTCGAGCCACTGCCGCACCCCCGCCCGCAGGCTCGCGTACGCGCCGGGGTCGCCAGAGGCCAGTTCGACCCGTCCGGTGGCCGACGTAGCCGCAGCAGCGAGCACAGGACTCTCGAACAAGCTGGCCGTGTCGGTCAGCTCCGCCGCCGCCCTTTGGGCACGCTCGACGTCGCCCAGCGCAACAGCCACCTGGATCTCCACGGGGAGCAGCCAGCCTCGCGCCAGGCGGTTCCAGGCGGTCTCATCGATCGCGGCCGAGATGATGACGCTGGCCACCTCGGCACGGTCCTGGGTCAGCCGGAGGAGCGCGAGGCCGGCCGCGGGCCGGGCATCGAGGGCTTCGGCCCTGGCGAACGCCTCCTCGGCCGCGTCCAGGTCGCCGCGACGCCGACAGATCTCACCCACCTCGGCATACGCGGCCGCGGCGTTCGACACGAAGAGGTCGTGGAGCTCGCTGCACGCCTGCCGCGCCTCGGCCTCAGCGGCCCGCCAGTCGCCGCGCCATTGCATCAGGTCCGCCCGATGAAGACGGCACAGGCCGGGGAAGACCGTGAACGGGTGGGTGTCGGCCCACGAGCCGACCGCCTCGATCCACTCGTTGGCGCGACGGATGTCGCCGAGGTCGTGGCATGCGCTGACCAGCGAGCAGTACACCCTCCCGGTGACGAAGGGCGACAGCCGGCCCTCGATGGCGAACAACATCGCCTCATCGAGCCGTGCCAGGCCCTCGGCCGGCCTGCCCTCGTCGATGAGCAAGCGCCCGAGCGCCTGCAGCGCCTGCGACTCGAGGTCGGGCACCCGTAGCCGCTGCCCGAGGTCCATCGCCTGCTCGACGCGGGCGGTCGCACCCGCCAGGTCACCCGCGCCGTGGGCAACCTCGGCCTCATACAGCAGCAAGTAGCCGTACTCGGCGGTCCCGCACTGGCCATTCAGCGACCGGCGGGCACGGCCCAACCAACCACTCGCGATCGCGTGCTTACCCTTGAAGGTCCAGTGGTGGAACAGCCAGACGGCGCACCTGCCGGCCTGCAGTGTGGCGCCGGCGCGGTCATAGCAGGCATGCGCCCGCTCCCGCGCCCCGATGCACTCGTCGAGGCGTCCGACCCACCACGCGGCTTCCGCCAAGGCGTCCAGCCAGTCGCCCACGAAGACGTCGTCGTCGGCCGAGCGACGCCTGTACCGCTGAAGATCGGCTGCGCCAGAAACGGCTAGCGCGTGCGCCGACGACCATTCATGCCTCGCCAACGCTTCCTGCACCGCGGCGAGGTCACCGCGCCGAATGGCGATGTCCATTCCGGCGCCTCCCTTCCGCCGAGGCCGGTCGTTGCACGTCGCTTGCATCACATGATGGCCCAGCGAGGCCGCCGCCGTGCACCGGTACACCCCGCGCGGCCAGGTCACGAAGCTCCCACCAGCACTTTCGCGGTGCCCCCGGCAGGACTCGAACCTGCGGCCTACCGCTTAGGAGACCGAGACCGATCGTCCACTGCGTCCACTGGAGCCCACTGAGCTGGTTCCCGCCGGCGGGATCGTCCACGGGTATCGCTGTGTCCACCGATTGCGCTGGAGTATTGCACCTGCTCTTGCACCTGAGATCGGACATAATCAGCTCGCCGGAGCGCGATCGGCTGATCTGGCGCCCTCGTCCGTCCGCCTGGTTCTCGTTGGGTGAGCGCTCCAGCGCCAAGGCCGGAGACGACCCACAGAAGCCCGCGGAGTCCCCAAATTTTCCGGCGAGCTAGGAGCGCTTGTTCCCTGTGTCGGTCCGAAGCCGACCACACCCTCGAACGAACCCAAAGAGGATTCGATCGGGGATGCCCAGCGGTTCGTCACACGACGTTCCGGCCGGTCAGGGGCCTCGGCAACCGTTAGCGCGAGTCTCGGGGAGTGCTTCGTCGGTGCGCGTTACCGCGGACGCTGGCACGGGCGGCAGCAGAGTGGCGGTGACGGGGCACTCGTCCCCAACCGATGGCGTGACGACGGCGTCGCGCGGCGTCAGGGCCCACTGGATCTAGCCGACATCCGCGGTGATCACCGCCTTGAGCCTGAGGCGGAAGCCGAGGAGGATGAAGTCGAGTTCGGGCCACAGGTCGAGGGACTCGTCGCGGTGGAAGCCGAGCCGCTCGTAGATCTGGCGCGCGGTCGCCATGGCTGGCGTGGAGTGCAGCAGGACCTCCGCCCGGCCTTCCGCCTGCGCTCTGGCTATGCAGGCTCGCACCAGCGCCTCGCCTACGCCTGACCGCCGTGCCAACAGCGAGCATGCGGATGCCAGCCGCGCGGTCGGCGTCGAACGAGGCCAGAGGCGACGAGCGATCGGGCACGTAGGTCACGCCGCCGAGGACCTCGTCGCCCTCGTCAGACAGCGCGGCGAGAACGACGCATTCGCGACCCGGCCCGCGATGTCGGCCAGCTCCTCCGCGTAGCCGTCCTCGACGAACTCGGGATGCAGCGGCAGGTAGGCCCCGATGGTGAGCGCGCCCAGGGCCTTGTGCAGGTCGTGCTCGTGAGGTCCGACGTGGTGGATGCGCACGGCTCACCGCCCGAGCAGGGGCTTCACGACGCGGCCCAGCACGTCTGCCCGTTCGGCGGGAGTGGCGAGGGATTCGATGCCGAAGCCGAGCAGTGCAGTGTCCTTCGTGGCGACCGAGGAGGCGACGGGAATCAGCTCGGTCGAGATGATGAAGTTGCCTTGGCCGCCGGGTGGGCTGCCGGGGGGAGGGCCCTCGACGGCCCAGGCGCCGGCCTCGGCCTCGAACCCGTCGGCCTCGACGGTCGTGCCGCCGACGGTGAGCCGGGTGTCGTCGACGAACACGCCGATCCCTCCGCCGACCCCGGCGTCGATGTGGTCGGTGACGTAGCTGACCTTCACGTCGACCTGTTGACCGGCGTAGGCCGACAGGTCGAAGGCGGCGTCGACCCATCCGTTCGACTCACCGGTGAACGCGTTCCACGAGCCGCTGCTGCCGGTCGGGCGGCAGGACGAGCCCGGCGACAGGTAATGGCGCAGGAACGGGTGAAGCATCAAGAGCTGGCCATCGCCGCAGGTGGAAGGCGGCGCCGGCGAGGTTCGCCCGTTGAGATCGCGCAGCGTGGTCCAGTCGTCGGTGCCGGACGGTGCCGCCTCCACGATCACGTGGTGGAACGTCTGCAGTGTGCTGTACGACAGCTTCATCCGCAGGGTGGGTGCGCCCGTGGCCGGTAGGTCGGTCAGGTCGACTGTGCGACCGATCCGCTGGTACGACACCGGCGCCTTGAGCGCGCCCGCGTAGCGCGACCCTTCGACCGGGCTGAACGGATTGACGGTGGCCGCCCCGCGATAAGCGCTGGTCGCCTCCCCGGCGAACAGCGGGTAGTCGTCGGCCGGAAGCTCATCACTGGTCAAGGCGAACGCCCCAGCCTCGTTGAGCGGGTTGTCGATCACGGCTGACCCGCCAAGGTTGGCCGTCAACCCGTCGAGCTTCCCGCGGCCGTCGATGCCGGCGGGACGCACGAACGGCGCGCGCTGCGCTGCACCGAGGTAGTACTGGGCGAAGTCGTCCGACAGCAGCAGGCAGTCCGTCAGGAAGTCGCTGGTGATGACGCAGTCCTGATCCGGCGCACCATCGAGCCCGTAGTAGATCCCGCCGAGCGAGCGCCCGAGCAGCCCGGTGTACTGCGTGGTCTCTCCGGCCTGCACGAGCTTGCCGCCCTCGTTGAGGAAGTCGCGAAGTGCGACCGTCAGGAAGTGCTGCCGTTCGGCGACGGCGATCTCCGGCAGCGGTCCGAACAAGAACGTGTCGGTGAGGGCGTCCTCCGGGTCCTGCACCAGGCGGTCGTCACCTGTCTCCCATACCACGACGTCGAAGTGGCTCAGCACGCCGAGCGGATGCGGGACACCTTGCGCGTCGACGTCCCAGGTGGCGTGGCTGATGCCGTTGGCATCGAGGGCGGCGGCGTACTCGTCGGCATACTTCGGCGCGGCCGTGCCGGCGGGGTAGGTGGGGTTGACGCCGGTGTAGTCCTCGCTCGCGAGGATCAGCGCGTCGGCGCCGGTGTCGGAGGCCACGGTGTAGGTGAAGTGCTCGCTCTCGACGTGGCGACCGTCGCGGCGGGCCGTGAACCACACCTCCACCGAGTCTCCCGGCCGGGTGCCCGTGACCTTTCCCCGGAGCTCGGCGTAGTAGCGGTCGCGTTCGTCTCCGTAGCGCTCGCCACCCTTCCACTCGCCGATGCGGGCGCGCTGGGTGCGGCCGCCGTTGACCCGGTACTCGAGGCGCTGCCTGTACTGGTCGCGCCGGGCGGTCACGGCCACCGTCTGCGGGTCGCCGTAGGACACGTCGAAGCTGTCGACCACGAACTCGGGCGTCTCTCGCCCGGTCACGGTCACCGGGTCGGCCGGGTCGACGGCCGACCGGGCGGTAGCCAGCGCGAACGGCAGGTTCTTGCGGAACTCCGCCTCGATGAGCGCCTCGTCGTCGGGGAACAGGAAGGCGCTGGCGCAGCCGGTTGGCTCCCAGGCGTCGGTGGGATCGGACCCCGAGGCCGTCTGGCAGGTGCTCATCTCCACCAACACGCCGAGCGTGCCGTACTCGAGGTGGGCGTGCTCATCGAGGATCCCGTTGCCGGTGTACAGCTCCGCCGTCAGACCTTGCCCGTAGCCGGGGACCGCGGGGGTGGCGCTGTCGCCCACCATCGCCTCGTACACGGCGTCGTCAGGTGTGGTGGTGGAGGCCTGCCAGGCGGTGCCGAAGAAAACGGCTTCGGATGCGGAGTGGTAGTTGATGAGGAACTCGAAGCCGACCCGCGCCATGAGGCGGTCGAGGGCCTGGGTCTCGGGCTCGGAGGCGGGACGGGGTCCTCGGTAGGCCTGGCTGCCACCGTCCGGTGACGAGCCCTCGTCGTCGTAGCCCCACTTGGTCGGGAAGTTGCGGTTGAGGTCGACGCCGTCGTTCGCAGTGATCCGGCCGTCGCCGTCGTTGTCGCGCAGGTTCTTGCGCCACAGTCGGTTGCCCGGTGTGAACGTGTAGTCGTAGCCATCGGGGTTGGCGACAGGGACGAACCACAGCTCGGTCGTGTCGACCAGCTCGGTGATCGTGGGATCGGTGCGGTAGCCGTCGATCACGTGGTTCGTGAGGCGGCGCACGGTCTCCGGCGTGATCCGCTCGTTGCCGTGCTGCCCGCCGATGAAGAGGGTGGCCGGCCGGCGGCCGTCACGGACGCGGGCGGCGTCTCGAGACACCTTGAGGGCGACGATGTCGTGGCCCTGCACCGTGCGGCCAATCGTGACCAGTTTGGTGATGCCGGGATGCTCGGCGGCGAGTTGCTCGAACTCGTCCTTGAGGCCGCCCGCCGCTCCGTACGGCCGGAACACGGCGCCGGCGCTTGCGGCCACATCAGGCGTGGCGATCCCGAGGACACCCAGCAACAGGCTCACGCCGACAATCGCCGCAATCCGTCTCACCATCGCTCCTTCCGTTGCCCGGCCGGTGGGGCAGACCTGCTCCGACATGTGGGCGATGTTCGAAGCTGTTGCGATGGGCCGATCAGTCTGCGCCGAAATTCCCTTAACGGGCGGCGTCAGAGCACGGCCAGGGCGGGGAGGGCGTCGACGATGTCGCCGGCCAGTCGCTCATCGCCGACGACGGCGTAGGAGACCAGGCGGGGATCGACGCGGGCGCTGACGCCCCGGCAGAACGCGGCGGCGCCGGTGACGAGCTCGGCGTCAACGGCGTCGTTGCCGGCTGGACGACCCCCGGCGACGCCCCCGAGGTCGACATCCCAGGCGGCGTCGCCGAGGTCCGTGAATCGGAAGCGGACGACCCGGCCCGGGTGCTGCCGACCTCGGGCCGCGAGCATCCCTGGCACCAGCCCGCAGGCGCTGTGGGCCATCGTGAGCAGCGACGCCGGAGGCGGATCCACGACGCCCGCGCCGAGAGCACGGCGGATGTCGTCGGCATGGGTCCACGTCTCGAACGCCCGCACCAGCACTGCGAGACGCGTCGGAGTACTCCGGCCCCACCAGTCGATCGGCTCGTCCAGGCGGGCCTCGCCCCGGACCGCGAGCTCCGCGTCGGTCGCCTCCGCCGCAGCCTCCAACTCCGCCACCGCCAGCGCAGGCGGGCGCCCCGCGTGGCGGGCACGGGCCTGCGCGGTGCGGCCCTCGTTGTCGGTGGCGGTTTCGGGGATTCCGGAGAGCGGCACACCCAGCTGGGCAGCCAGCAGCGTCGCGTTGGCCACCAGATGGACCACTACATCGTGCACGGTCCACCCGGAGAGCTCGGGCGGGTCGATGGGACGGGCCCAATCGCCGACTGCCAGATCTCGCAGCAACAGAATCGCCCGCGCCGCTTCCACGCGCTGCACCTCGGCCGGCGAGGCGCCGGCGACGACCGGGGCCGGCGCTCGGCGGCGGCGTGCCTCGGCGAGCACGCGGGACCGCAGGCGCGGCGGGGGCGTCACGTCGTTGACGACTGCGGCGGCGAACTCACCGGCTGCGGACCGCAGGTCCTGGTCCCGGCGGACGGCGTCGGGGTTGGCGTCGAGGTAGGCGGCGATGGCGGCAACCTCGTCGGCGTCGTGTGCATCGAGTGCGTAGGCGGCCATATCGTCCGGTGACACCGGAGGGCTCGGGGAGTCGCCGTTCATGCCGTTCATTCGCCTTGCTCGCTCATCTCGGGATCGAGGCTGTCGGCGATGCGCCCCAACGCCAGGCGTAGCCGCGACTTGACCGTGCCCTCCGGTATCCCCAGCACATCGGCAACCTGCCGGTGCGTGTACCCGTCGAAGTAGGCCAACTCCAGTGCCTGCCGCTGCGCTTCGGGCAACACCTCGAGTGCCATCCGGACCATACCGGACGTGCCCGACGGGACCACCGCCTCGGCGACGTCGGGCGTGCTGATTTCCTCCCGTGCCACCCGCGCCTCGCGGCGCCGTCGCGCCTCCTCTCGGCGGACAGCCTCGACCGAGCGGCGGTGGGTGAGCGTTCCGAGGAAGCCGCGCAGTGTTCCGCGTCCAGGTTCGATGCGATCCGGGTGCTCCCACAGGTGCACGAAGACCTCCTGGGTGACGTCTTCCGCGGCCTGCTGATCCACGAGTGTCCGCACCGCGAGCGCGTAGACGAACGCCGCGTAGCGGTCGTACAGGTCGACCAGAGCCGTCTCGTCGCCGACGGCCAGGCGCTCGAGCAGAACCCCTTCTGCCCATGGCCCCTGACGCCGTTCAGCCATGAGGCAGACCCTCTCCACAGCGACCATTCGAAGCTGGGCGGCCGAACCGATCACCCGACGGCGGGAAGGTCACGCAGGCCGTCGCTTCGGCCACTCGTTGACGGGGACGCCTCCGATGCCCCAGTTGGCCAACGGGACATCGTCGATGACGACGAACGAGGTCGCCGGGTCTTTGCCCAAGACGCGCTGGAGGAGCTCCGTCACCCCGGCGATCACCTCGGCCTTCTGCTCGTCCGCGACGCCTTCGTCGGTGATCTCGATGCGCACGTACGGCATCACGCCGCCTCGGCAGTCTCGTAGTGGAAGACCTTGGCGATGATCTGCCATCGATCGTCGAGGCGAACCAGTATGAGGATGTCCTCGAAGCGCTTCGGTCGGATCGCGCACTCGACGCGGGCGACGGCGGTGACCGGGCCGGCGAGATCGATCGACACGACGCGGTCGTGGCGCGACTGGTGGCGTGAGGCGGGCGACGGCCGCGTGTCGACGATCGGAAAGTACTCGTCCATCGTTCGGTGGACGAGCTCGCCGTCGGTGGCCGAGGCGTAGACCGCCTGTGGGTGGAACACCGTCCGCAGCAACGCAGTGTCGCTCTTGTACAGCCCGTCGAAGTAGTCCTGGAGCGACTGCTCGATCGAGGCGGTCACGAGGCGACCTCGACGAGCGCTTCGCGGGCAGCGCGTAGCCGGCCGGCGAGCTCGGCGACTCGCCGGCCGAGGTGCTCCGCGGTTCGGCGGTCGGCCACCGGCAGCACCAGATCCGCGCCTTGGTCGGCGTTCGACTGCGCCATCGCGCCGATAAACCCGGCCAACCGGTTGAGGTCGTCGGGCGACCCATCACTCGTATGATTCCCCGGGGAACAGGCCGAGGCCGACCCACACCATCCCGTGCTGCATGGCGAACAGGGCGAACTGCTGCAGCGTGGCCAGCTTGTCGCCGTTCATCCCGGCCGAGTTGGTGAACCCGGCCGCCAGCTTGTCGCGCCAACGCTGCTCGGCCCATCGTGGCGACGTCGCATCGACGAACGCCTTGAACGGTGCCGACGCGCCGGCCATGTAGGTCGGCGACCCGAAGACGATCGCATCGGCCTCGTCGAGCACGCCCCAGTGAGCGTCTACATCGTCGACCGGGATGAGATGCGCGGTCGTGGCCTCGACGGAGGCGGCGCCGTCACGAACGGCTTTGGCTTGGACGCGGGTGTGGCCGGAGCCGCTGTGGTACACGACGGCGACCGATGAGCTCGACATGACGGTCAACGTACGGACGCCGCATCCATACGTCCACGACCAACGATAAGTAGGCGATACGGGTGTCAGGCTCGCACCGGTTCGCGACGGCAGACGCCGCGGTCGTTGCGACCGGGAGGTATGGGTGTCCCAGTGAGCGCACACACCAACGCCCTTCGGTCTAGGGCAGAACTGGTGTTGGCCAACTGAGGGCTTGTCCATCAACTCGCCCGTGCTCAGTCCTCGCTAGGCGGTTCAGAGCGAACCGCTGGCTCGTCGGCGTCGTCGTCGAAGGACACGTCGACTGACTCCTCGGGGCGGCGTTCTTCCTGGCGAACGATGTCCGACAAGGCCTGCTTGTCGGCCGGAGTGAGTGGCGGTTGGACAAGGCTGCGGGGCCAGAGCCGCCGGGCCAGGACGACGTTGGTTTCGGCCGCGTAGAGCGCAACGCGAGTGCCGAGGAAGATCCACGACAGCAATCCCAGCACGGTGGCGAAAAAGCCGTAGACCTCACTGGCGTTCCGGAGCTGGTGGCCCACGAGGTAGCCGCCGAGTGCTTGGAGGAGCGTCCAGGCCACGCCGCCGATGACGGCCCCGGGGAGCAGCTGGCGTGTGGGGATCGTGCGTACGGTGGTTATCCGGAACGCGGCGACGAATAGGGCGACGTTGAGCGCCGCGGAGGCGGCGCCGGCAGCAACGCGGCTGGCCGTGAGCTCGCCGGTGAACGTCGACACGGATGCGAGGACCGAAGTGGCAATGAGGCCCACCCCGCCGAGCCCGAGGACGACGCCCCCGCGGACCATCCTGGAGACGAAGTTGGGCCGGTGAACGCCAGGGACGTTCCAGATCTCGGCCATGGCGTGCTGGGCGGCCTGGGTGACCCCGAAACCCCCCCATGCCAGTCCCGCCAGACCGACGGCGAGAGCCAACCCGCTGCCCCGCAAGGATCCAAGCGAACGGACCAGTTGGTCACCCAAAATTGGGAAGTCGACCAGCACCGAGCGCAAGACCGCGTCCTCGGCGTCCTGGTTGCTGCCAAGCACGAACCCCAAGATCGTGACAAACAGCAACAACAAGGGGAACACAGCCACAAACGCGACATAGGTGAGCGACGTCGCAAGAGTGCCACCCCGGTCGTCACCGAACTTCCGGATCACCGCCACCACAAACGCGACGGGAGTATGACGCTGCTGGTACATGTCGACGGCCCGAACCGCCCGCTCGAGTGGGTTCACGTCCGCCGCACCAGCCGCCTGGGCAGCCTTGCTCACATCCGGATATCTACCCGGCTTCGCGCTTCGCACTCACGTGACCGACATGGCAGAGCCACCCCGGGCCCTGCGCCGGACCCTAGGCGCCGCCCTTCCACTTGGGGCCCGGGGCCGAATTGTCGAACGGACGCGGGCGGACGCCACGGTCTGGGACGGGCTTCCCGGAGGTGTCGCGGCTGTGCGGCGGCCCTGGGGTGCCAGAGGGCTCGCCCGCCGGCCGGGGGCTGGGTGGGCCGCCGACGCCGACCAGCTCGACACCGTGCTGACCGACAGGGCGTTGCTCGGGGCCGGGCAACAGCGATCGAAACGCCAGGCCGCCTCCGCCTCAGCGGTAGGTGACCGGTTCTTGGGTGGCGTGTCATCGAGCTGGCCTTGCTGGCTCAGCCGGGTAGAGCCAGGAGCACGAGGGTCGACCAGGTGATGTGCGTGAGGGTCGGAGCGAGGATGGCCCGTGTGGCCTGGCGTTCCAGCATGAATACCGTGCCCATCGCTGCCGCGGCCACGACAAGGGCGATGTTTAGGGTCGCCGCCGTGACCAGCACGTAGATGGCGGTTGCGACCGCAGCCCTATGGTCGCCGACGAGGGCGACGGGGAGTGCACCCCGGAAGAAGCGCTCCTCCGCCACGGCGTTAACGATTGCGATCGCCAACACCAGCGCCGTGGGTCCGGCGTCCGCCGTGGCGAGCACCGAGTCGATGGCACCGCCCAGGCCTGGCACATGGGCGGGCCACGAGCGAGACTCCGAGAAAGGCCGCGAAGGCCAGACCCCCCAGCACGACCGCCGCCAGCAAACTGCGCGGGCTCTCCGTCCGGTCGGTGGACCGGCTGAGATGGAGCGGGCCCGCCGCCACGCTGCCCGTCACCCAGATGGCGGCGAGAAGGAAGCCGAGCAGCGTGAAGGCCCGGGAACCACGCGGGGCTGCCAGCGTGGCTCCCAGCATCGCAGTCCCCACCGCCAGGGTGGCGGCAACGACGAGCCGGCGCCGCCGCCGGGCATGTGCAGGTTCGATGGGCTCGGGGAGGAGCTGGGGCGTCAGGAGATCACGAACTGCCTGCATCCGCCGAGCCGCGCAAGCGGTGCGCGCGGGCCGCGAGGGCTGCGGCCGCCGCTTCGGGGAAGTCCATGGGTCGGTGGTGGACGAGCTCCTCGATGCGGTGGTCGTGCACGATGACCTCGTTGGTCATCGAGTCGACCAATGCGGCCGCCGTGGTCAGGTCGACGTCGGTGACCAGCCGGAGCCACTGGGACGAGAGCCGGGGCGTCAGCACCGGCACCGGCAGGATGACCCGTCGGCGGCCGGTCATCTGGGCGACCGTAATCAGCATGTCCTGGTAGCTGAGCGCATGGGGGCCACCGATCTCGTAGGTCTCGCCGATCGCCGCGTCGAGGCCGGCCACACCCACGAGAAATCGCACGGCGTCGGCGAGGGCGATCGGCTGGGTACGGGTCTGCACCCACCGCGGCGTGACCATGGCGGGGAGCCGTTCGACGAGCTGGCGCAGTATCTCCCAGCTGATGCTGCCGTCGCCGATGACGATGCCGGCCCGCAGCACAGTCGTCGGCACGGTGTCCGACAGGATCCGCTCCACCTCTCGCCGACTGCGCAGATGAGGCGAGAGGGCGTCGTCGTCCTCGCCCAAGCCGCCCAGGTACACGATCTGCGAGACGCCGGCAGCGGCCGCAGCATCTCCAAAGGCGCGGGCGCCGGCCCGGTCGCGCTCGGCGAAGTCGGTGTGGGCCAGGGAGTGCACCAGGTAGAAGGCGACGTCCTGGCCATCGAGCGCCGACGGGAGGCTCCCAACGTCGCCTATGTCACCCCCCACCGCAGCCCCCGTGCCGCGGTACTGCTCCGGACGGCGCGTCATGGCGGTGACGTCGTGGCCTGCCGCATCGAGACCGGCCGTGACATGCCGGCCGACAAACCCGGTGGCGCCGGTCACAAGTGTCTTCACGAGTACTCCAAGCCGACCGGGTGGCCGTCCCTCACCGGCAGCAACTACCCGCCGCTGCCCGGTTGATACAGCCCGCAGCCGCCGAACACGCCAGGGTGCCGGCCCCGTCGTGGAGCGATCCGGGTGTCCCCGGACCGGTACGCCCGGTACGCCAACCCACTGCACGTGGCGAGCGAGCAGCGACGAACGGCCTGGTTACCGCGCCTCCGGCAGGGCTCGAACCTGCGGCCTCCCGCTCGGGAGACCATGACCCGTCTAGGGCGTCGGTCTGGTACGGACGGCAGGGCCGCCGCACGGTCCTTCCGCGGGGCGCGGGAAGTCGCTGAGCTCGGCATACGTCCGCACCTCCACGCGACCCGTGGTCACGCGCATCCTCGTAGGGCTACGGCGGAACCGAGACTCAGCTAAAATCGGCTTAATATGACGGATCTCGGCGAAGATGTGGTCCTGGACTTGTCCGAAGCGGCTCGTGAGCTGGGTGTGCACTACCAGACCGCCTACCGATGGGTGCGGGAGGGCGCCTTGCGCGCGGTCAAGGTCGGCAAGAGTTACCGCGTACAGCGGCGCGATCTCGACCGGTTCGCCCAGCGCCGCGAGAGCGGCACCGCCCCCCGTCCGATCCACGTGCGCAACTGGGACCACCAGATCGACCGCCTGCACGAGGCACTGCGCCGCAACGACGAGCGCTTGGCGAGCGACCAGGTCGACCGGTTGGCCAAGGGCGGCGTGTCACCGGTGGAGCTGTGCGACGACCTGTTCGCGCCTGTATTGCGCCGGATCGGCGAGGAGTGGGCCGAGGGCGCGGCCACGGTCGCCGACGAGCACCGAGCCAGCGCAATGTGCGAGCGGCTCCTGGCTCGGCTACCGACTCGGCGCACAAGGGTGAGGGGCACCGCGGTCGTGGGGACCCGGTCCGGGGAGCATCACGCCCTGCCGGCGCTGATGGCGGCGATCGCGCTCCGCTGGGACGGGTGGCGTGTCCACCATCTCGCGGCGGACATCCCGCCCGACGACCTGGCGGCCTTCCTAGAGCGCGAGCGGCCCGACCTCCTGGTGCTGTCGACCACCGTGCCGGCGGCCGACGCCACCGCCGCGGCGCACCGGTCGGCGCCGGAACTCGGCGTCCCAGTGCTGATTGGCGGACCCGGGCGGCGATTGGGAGAACTTCTCGCCATGGCGCGGGTGTTTAGTCAAACTTAGTGTTATCATCTCCGGGCGTGCCTATGCAGGGCACGCTGAGCATCGAGACACAGGAGATGAGCATGGCACTTCCCCGTTGGATCATCGGGACGGTCGCAGTGGGGGCGCTCGCCCTGGGGGCGGCCGCCTGCGGCGACGACGATGACGCTGCGCCCGAGGAGCCGTCGACGGCTACGGCCGACAGGCCGGCCGAGAGTGGAGGCCCCGCCGCCGAGGCGCCGGCCACGGTGGTCGACGTGGCGGCGAGCAACGATGACTTCTCGACCCTTGTCACCGCCGTCGAGGCCGCCGGCCTGGCCGAGACCCTCAACGGCGACGGGCCTTTCACGGTGTTCGCCCCGGTGAACGATGCGTTCGCCGCGCTGCCGGCGGGCACGCTCGACACGCTGTTGCTGCCCGAGAACGAGGACCAGCTGACGGCGGTCCTTACCTACCACGTCGTGCCCCAGGAGGCGATGTCGGACGACCTAACCGACGGCATGACAATCACGACCGTCCAAGGCCAGCCGCTCACCGTCGGCGTGAGCGACACCGGCGTGACGCTGACCGACGCCAACGGCAACGCCGTCTCGGTCGTCCAGGCCGACATCGACGCGGGCAACGGCGTCGTACACGTCATCGACGGGGTGCTCCTGCCGGCCACCGGCTAACACGCGTGTTGACACCCGAACCCACCGATCGCGGGTCGCCGGGCTCCCCCCGGCGATCCGCCACGCGTGCAGGGCGCGGTCGACCGCGGAGCCCGAACTCCCGCCTCGATTACTCCCAGGACGGCGCGCCTCGGGGATCCGGCGCGGCCAGCTCGGTGTTGCAACACACCCCGCATCGTTCCCGCATGCCTAAAGCTGACGACGTCAGGCTTCGCCGGGCCATCGCCGACGGCGACCGCCACCTCGAGGGCAACCGCGCCGCGCTCGACCAGGGCGGCGACGCCGCCGCCTCGCCCGCTGGATGGGCGGCCGGGCCGGAGACCCGGACAAGGCAGTGCGGCGGTCGACAGCACGTCCCCGGACATTGCCGACCCGGCCGAGCGGAGCATGCCAAACAGCACCGACTCCGGTCGGACCGGATCGGACCCGACATTGAGCCTCCTATCAGGCGGGTTTACGCCACCATTTGACATCGCTTCCGGGCCCGAACACCAGGGCGTGTGCGGAAGCCACTTCATCAGCGAAGGAGGTGAGTGACATGAACAGACTGGCCGAACGTCTCGGATATCTCTGGCAGCGATACGTGGCCTGGCGTGACCCGCGGCCCTTCAACCGCTAGCGCTAGAGCGTGCTTCGTCGTCACCTGTTTGGGGACCATTGAGCCGAATCCTGGCGCGTGCGCGTCAGGCCTGGAACCCCTGCCGGGCCGCAAAGACAGAGTCCAGTCCGAGCCGAGCGAGGGGGTTACCGACGAGATCGTGGGTCGCCGGCTCCGAACAATAGCGACGCAGTAGAACCGCGGGCTACGCCGTAGAGACTCACGTAGCTGAGGTCGCTCATCATCTCATTCGCGCTCCGGTGCTTCTTCCCCAACCTGTCTAGCGGGTTGCGGTAGCAACGCATCTCAGACCCGGCTCGAGGTGGTCGTGGATTCGTGGGCTGTGCCGTGGGTAGCGCACGTTGGGTGCCATTGAACGAGCGACCGGGTGACGAGCCGAGCCGAGCGGGCGACGACGCCGAGGAAACAGACGAGCGGTCCGAGGAGGCCCAGGAACACGAGCCCGACGCACCGGGGCCGGCCATCGTCCGCGACGATGAGGTCGAGGACATCCCCGAGCCGAACGAACCCAGCTGAGGTTGAGTGTTGGCGCCGTAGGGCCGCGAGTGCTGTCAGGCCGGCGTCGCCAACGCGCGGTGCAGGCCAGATCGGAGTTCCGGTGATTCAGGCGGACGGGTGGTCGGCTCACGGCGCGAAGGATGCGCTCCGCCGTTCACCCGGACGTTCACCTCAGTGTCCCCCGAACCGTCACCCGATGCGGGCACGATCACCCGTTCGTTCACCTCACCGTCCCCCGACGCCGCGTGGGCCGCCGATCGTTCCAGCAGGCGATCCCCTCGTTGTCCTCCAGGCCTGATTGCTCGCCGCCCGAGCTGGGGCCGTTTCACGTCGGCGTCCCCCCAGCCCCAACTCAGGTGGCCACGACCGCCCGACCCCGCCGCACCTTCGGGTTGGGGTGGGGCACGGCGTGGATGGCCAGCACCTCGGGCGGTTCCATGCGTCACTGGGCCCACCAGCGCTTCCTATCGCTCGCCCGTCCTTCACGCTCGATGACCCCTACATCGAACAGGTGTGGGTCGGAGTCATCGGCCCGTCCGCGTCGCTGGTCTGCGGCGGCTGCCGGTCCTGTGGCGCGAGCGCGAACCAGCCCTGGTTGACCTGCGCGAGCTCGGCCAGTCCCTCGGCCTGGGCCGTCGCTCGCGCGCAGCGGGCGTCCGTTGGAAGACCATCGAACGACTCGTCGGCTTCGGGATTGCCCATCGGCTGCCCGGCGACGAGCTCGGTGTGCGCACTGAGGTGCCGCCGCTCAGCGCCCGCCAGCTCGCTCGGGTGCCCGAGTGGACCCGCCAGGTCAACGACCGGCTGCTCGGCACGCACCTCGACCAGCTCGCCCTCGCCAACACCTACCGGACCCTCGACCCCGACCGGTCCCTCGAGACCGCCCGCATCACCACCCGCCTCGATCACCTCCAGCACCGCCGCCTCGCCATCACCCGCGGTTTCGGGCCTCCAACCATTACCCTCCCCTCGCTCCCCCGACGCCGCCCGGCTCTCATCGCCCGCGGGTCCCCACCGTCGTCCCCCACCGACAGACCCAGCGCGCACACCCTTGCAGGTGCCCCTGCGGGGCACCTGCCCACCGTCCCCCGAGCGTGACCCCGTGGGGTTCACCATCACCCCACTAGGCGCCGGCCGACCCGTGCGCAGGATCGTCGACGCCATCGTCCGCGGCCCCGCGACCCCCTCGACGGCGAAGCCCTCGCCGCCAATCCCCCCGCTCCCCATTGACCACGCCGCCATGCGCCGACTCGCCCGCTCCTCCGGTGAACTCGCAGCCTGGGGACTCGACCAAGCCACCAAAGGTGCACGTGCTTCGGCACGACATCGAGGCCATCGGCTTCTGAAACGAGTCACGAGATCTTTTCGACCGAATCGGGCCTAGTTGAAGCGAGCGCACCTCGATCGCAGGGAGGAACCGCCATGGACGAGCGATTAGTTCTGACCGTCAGCGAGGCGGCGAGCGTTCTGCGTCTGTCCCGCGCGTTCACCTACGAGCTTGTCGCCCGCGGCCAGCTTCCATCTGTCCGCTTTGGCCGGCGAATCATGATTCCCCGGGCCGGGATTCAGCGCATCCTCGATGACCGCCGAGCCACGCTCCCGCCATCAGCCTGACCCGCCGTCACGTGGCGCGGTCGAATCACGCGTGTGTCAGCTGGCGGTATTCCATCGCCACTGCGTTTCGATGGTGACGCCGTCAGAATCAAGGGCTATGCCGATCTTCGTCAACAGAAGGGCCTCGTGCTGCTGGCGCAGCACAACCGAGCTCAGTCTGGCTATCGCTGCCGACTAGGACACAGCTGGCGGTTCGTTCGCTCGACGATTCAGACGATGGACGACCTGTCCGAGGTGCTCTGCGGCTCTCCGATCCGCGGAGGGACGGGATCGGGCATAGTGCTTGACTAGAACCTGGGGTCCATGGCCTTGGCGTTGCGCCACCATGCTGATGTTGAACCCAGCGTCGAGCAGCTCAGATGATGTGAACTTCCGGAGCGCGACGATCGACCCGTCGAAGAAATCGACAGCACCCCTCTGCGCTGCCGCCTCGCGGCGCTCCGCAGCTGCCACCGCCTCGAATGCCCATCTCGTGCTCCGGCCCAGCCGACGGCCGATCTCCTCATAGGACACGCCGCCCCGCAGCTCCGGGCCCGTCTTACCCTTGGGTCGGCGCTTGGCTGGTTGCCGGAAGAGGCGCAGCGCCTCGTCCTCTCTCGCCACGACCTCGGGCCGCTTGTTCGCGATGCCGACGTACTCCTTGAGGACGGCCACCCTCCTGGTGAGGTAGTCGGCGGACATCGGAAGCGAGCAGTCAGGCTCCAAGCTGAACACGAACGCATCAGGTGCGGTTTCGACGCCGCAGGCTGCCGCCCGCTCGTCCATGGACACGCAATGGCGCAGCAGCATCGCCATCGTCTCGGTATCGACCGCCACGTCACGGACCTTGCGCGTCTTCGTGGTCTTGATCCGGCGGTTGTCGCTCGCGGTGTCGACCGTGATCTTGCCCTGGTTCGGAAACAAACGTGACCTCCGCAAGCCCACCAGCCCACCTCACCACGACGCATACCCGTGCCGGCACCGAGCACCAGAGCCGGCGCCGCGTCCGGGACCGCTTCGAGCGCGGCCTGCAGGTACATGCAAAGCTGATCGACCTCGGGCGGCGTGTGCTCGGTGGCGACATGGCTGCTGGTAGGCAGCTCGAAGTCGGCCATGGGACTGCGGCGGATGATCCCGCGGCGCTTCGCCCAGCGGAAGAACGGCAGGTACAGATTGCGCGCGTCGTGCAAC
Organism: uncultured bacterium; assembly: GCA_963756425.1. Lineage (GTDB taxonomy): Bacteria > Actinomycetota > Acidimicrobiia > Acidimicrobiales > VFJN01 > DASQUK01. The sequence goes on from CAVWNW010000012.1 coordinate 34,475, forward strand.
CGGGACGCGCTCAAGCCGGCCGCGCGCATCCGTCCGAAGTTCCGGTCGATCGCCGCCTCGTCAACATCGGCTACACGTCGACCGCCGATCTCGGGCGAGAACCACTTGGCGTGCACGCCTCGGTAGTTCAGGACCGTGCGGAGATCACGACCCTTCTCCCCCATGAGGTATTCGGTCAAGAACCGTTCGATCGCCTCGTCAATGGTGATATCGCGGTCGGTCTTCTTGTCCGGCAACGGCGAGTTGTGTACCTCGGTCACGAACTCGGCCAGCAACCGCGCCGACTCGGCCGCGGTGCCCGCCCGCACGGTGCGGTGCACCCGGCGCACCGATCCATCGTCAAAGCGACCCGCGCTGACGCTCAGCTTCCACACGCCAGGCCGGACCTCGACCTTCGAGCCGCCCCCTCGCGACCGGCTACGCCGGGGCCTGCCACGACGCCCACTCGGCGGTCGCCGAAGAGAGAGATGCTCGATCCGCACGCACGCTCTGTCCTCTGGACACGCCAGCACTTCAGTTCCTGGTGGCAGTTGGCCGTGCACAAGTTCCCAGGCGATGCGCTGCGCCGTGACGGCCTTGCTGTCGACCTTCATCTTGCCGGTGCCGTCAGCCTTCTTTGAGCCCGTCCACAGGTGGTGCTCGGCCGAACGATCCACCTTGGCCTCGAACCGATCCCCAAGAGTGGCCATCCGCGTCCCTCATCTCGTGTCCGTCGGCGTACTAGGCCCACGAACAACCGTGAGGTTCCGGAACGATGTCGACGACCAACGCCTCGGAGCGATCCGCCCGCCTGGACCAGAGACGAAGGTGTACCGGCGGGTGTACCGACCGGTGTACTGCACCTGGATGCCGCTCGCAAGTGCACCGGTAAACCTACGGAGATACGCTAAAAAGCTCTCCACCAGCACTTTCGCGGTGCCCCCGGCAGGACTCGAACCTGCGGCCTACCGCTTAGGAGGCGGTCGCTCTATCCACCTGAGCTACGAGGGCGTGGCGAGAAACGTAGAGCAAGACCCTGCGGCCGCCTCGCATCGGGCCGGCATCTATCAAGTGAGACTGTCGCCGGGGAGCACGCCCACGCGGCGACATGCGGGGAACGCGGCCTGCCGGTCAGCGTCGTGCGATCAGTCAACCGTGAGCGTGGCCTTCATGTTCGCGTGAATGTTGCAGTGGAACGGGTAGTCGCCTGGCTCCGACGGCACGTCGACGTCAACCGTCTCACCCGCGTCGTAATCGACATCGAAGGACCCATCGTCGGCCGTGAACGTGTGATTGACACCGCTCGTGTTGTCGATCTCGAGCGTGCCGCTGGCGGGGGCGGTCACGTCGCTGTAGGAGATCGAGTCGACCTCGAGCGTGGCGTCGGCCGAACCCGACCCGTCCGACGCCTGACCGGCTGATCCTCCGTCTGATGACGCATCGTCGTCACCGCAGGCCGCCAAGCCCGCGAACAAGCTGACCCCAGCCGCGACGACGACTACGCGACGGAGCCACGACAGCCCGGACGCATGGCGATGATCGGCAGCTGTTGTCCTGTTCATAGTGTCAATAGTGGCACCAACGCGGACCTCCACATCGCCGGTGAGGGTGGCCGTACGATCGGCCGCGTGATTGACATCCCCGCCGGGCACCTCTTCCTCGGCGAACACCTCGATCCGGAGACGCGGAAGCGCAGCGGCGAACCGGTCCTGCTTGAGGCCGCAGACCTCACGACCCACGGTGTCATCGTCGGCATGACCGGATCGGGGAAGACCGGCCTGGGCGTCGTGCTCATCGAGGAGGCGCTACTGGCCGGGATCCCGACGCTGATCATCGACCCGAAGGGCGATCTCGGGAACCTGCTGCTGACTTTTCCCGAACTGAAGGCCAACGACTTTGCCCCCTGGGTCGAGAGTGGCGATCCGGCCGAGGTGGCAAAGCAGTGGTCCGAGGGCCTGGCCGCGTGGGGCATCGAGCCGAGCCGCATCGCTCGGCTGCGCGATGCCGCCGAGTTCACGATCTACACGCCCGGGTCGACGTCGGGTGTGCCACTCGACATCGTCAGCGGGCTCGACGCGCCGGCCGAGGGCACCGACCCCGAAACCGTGGCCGACGAGGTCGAGGGCTACGTCTCCGGGCTGCTCACCATGGTGGGGATCGAGGCCGACCCGCTGGCGGGCAAGGAGCACATCCTGCTCTCCAACCTCGTCCACAATGCCTGGTCATCCGGGCAGGGCATCGACCTCGCAGGCCTGGTGGGCCAGGTGCAGGACCCACCACTCCGCAAGCTCGGGGTCTACGAGCTCGACGCCTTCTACCCGGCCGAGGAGCGTTCGAAGCTGGCGATGACGCTGAACGGACTGCTCGCCTCGCACAGCTTCGCCGCCTGGGCCGAGGGGCGGGCGATCGACCTGGACCGGCTCCTCCGTGCCCAGGACGGCGACCGGCCGGCTTGCGCCATCGTTGCTCTATCCCACCTGTCGGATCCGGAGCGCCAGTTCGTCGTCTCACTGCTGCTCGGCAAGCTGATCACCTGGATGCGGCGGCAGCCCGGGACAGACCGGCTGCGGGTCCTCGTCTACTTCGACGAGGTGATGGGGTTCGTGCCCCCGACGGCGGTGCCGCCGGCGAAGACGCCGATCCTCACGTTGTTCAAGACCGCCCGCGCCTTCGGCGTCGGCATGGTGCTGGCCACGCAGAACCCGGTCGACGTCGACTACAAGGGCCTGTCCAACGCCGGCACCTGGATGATCGGGCGCCTCCAGACCGAGCAGGACAAGGCGCGATTGCTCGACGGCCTTTCGTCCGCCGGTGGATCCGTCGATGTCAAGGACGTCGGCGATGTGATCGGTGGGCTGGGCAAGCGCGAGTTCATGATGCGCGAACCGGGGCGCGAGGCACCGGCGCTGTTCATGACCCGTTGGGCCATGTCCTACCTGCGGGGCCCGCTCACCCGCGAGCAGATCTCGACCCTCATGCAGGGCCGGTACCAGCCGGGCGCAGCGGCGGATGCGACAACACCCACCGCGCCGGCCACAGCCAGTGCAGTACGGAGCGACGGCATCGGCGGCAGCCACCGACAGCACCGCCCGGACCAGTGCCGGCGAGACCGAGACCGTGCCGGTGGCGCCGCCGATCGCCGACGACGTGCCGGTGCGTTGGCTCGCTCCCGACGCCCCCTGGGCGGCCCAGGTGGGCGCCGTCCCCAACGGGACCAGGCTGGCTCCGTCGCTGGCGATACGCGTCACCCTGCTCCACGACGACGACAGACTCGACCTGCGGGAGACCGAGGAGTGGGAGGCGGTGTTGTTCCCACTCGCCGCCACCGTCGATCCGGCGGCGGCCATCGCCGTGGACCACGACGACCGCGACCTGCGCCCCGAGGCGCCGTCGAGCGCCAGCTACGTGCTCACCGACGCACCTCTCGACAGGAAGACCTTCTTCACGGGAGTCGAGAAGGCCCTCCTCGACCACCTGTACCGCACCCGCACGATGCAGGTGATGCGCAACCCCGAGCTCAAGCTCGTCGTGCGCGCGGGCGAGACACCCGAGGAGTTCGCCGCCCGGTGCTCGGCGGCGGCCGACGAGGGCGCCGATCGGGATCAGGTGGCGTTGCAGGCCAGGTACGAGGGGCGCATCGCCAAGGCGCGAGCGGCCCTCGGGGCGGCGATGGACCGAGTGGCGCAGGCCGAGGCGGCCGCGACCACCCGCCGCCAGTCAGACATGGTCGCGGGCGCCGGCAGCCTGCTCGGCGCCGTGCTCGGCGGGCGACGGAGCGCCCGCACGATGGCCAGGGACATGGGCCGGGTCCTCACGGGCCAGGGCCGCCGAGATGGGGCAGCCCAACGCGTGCGCACTGCGGAGAACCGGGCCGCCGACCGCGAGGAGGCGCTGACCAAGCTCGAGGCAGACCTGGTGCGGGACCTCGCAGCCATCGACGAGAAGTGGGCCGCCAAGGCTGCGGCGATCGAGCCGATCGAGGTCCCGCTGGAACGCTCGGACATCCGCGTCACCGCTCGTTGCGTGGTCTGGATCCCGGTCGGCTAGGCAAGGGGCTCGTGGGACTCGACGCCGACACCGCCGCACGACACGTCGACCAACTCTGGGATGGCGACATCGTCCCGGTACTCAACGACTACATCCGCATACCGAACGTCTCGGTCGCCTATGACGCGGGCTGGCACGAGGCCGGGCACATGGCCCGCGCCACCGAGCTGCTGCACCAGTGGTGCGCGCGCCACGTCACCGAGTCGCTGCCCGGCGCCACCGTCGAGGTGCACCAACTCGATGGTCGCACGCCGCTGCTCCTGATCGACGTGCCGCCGACCGACGCCAGTGGTTCCGGCAGCGACGACGGCGACACGGCGCTGCTCTACGGCCACCTCGACAAGCAGCCACCGTTCACGGGTTGGCGCGAGGGACTGGGGCCCTGGGAGCCGATCCAGGACGGGGACCGCCTGTATGGCCGGGGCAGTGCCGACGACGGGTACTCCACCTTCTCGGCCGTCGCCGCCCTCGAGGCGGTCCGCGCCGCCGGTGGTGCCCATCGCCGCTGCGTGGTGCTCATCGAGGCCAGCGAGGAGTCGGGCAGTCCGGACCTTCCGGCGCACCTCGAGGCGCTGGGCGACAGGCTGGGCACACCGTCGCTGGTCATCGCACTCGACTCGTGGTGTGGCGACTACGAGCGGCTGTGGATCACGACGTCGCTGCGCGGGCTCGTGGATCTCACGCTCGAGGTGCAGGTGCTGACGGAGGGCGTGCACTCGGGCTCGGCGGGCGGCGTGGTGCCGTCCAGCTTCCGGATCCTGCGCCAGCTGCTCGATCGTGTGGAAGATGCCGCCAGCGGGGAGTTGCTCCTGCCACAGCTGCACACCACCATCCCCGACGAGCGGCTGAGGCAGATCGCCGCCACCGCGCCGGAGCTGGGCGACTTCGCCGACCGCTTCCCCTTCGCCGGCGGGACCCGTCCGGCGCACGGCACCACCGAGCAGGCGCTGGTCGCCCGCACGTGGCGACCATCGCTCGAGGTGACCGGCATGGAGGGTGCGCCCCCACCGGCCGAGGCGGGCAACGTGCTGCGGCCCTCGACGACCGTGAAGTTGTCGGTGCGCATACCGCCCACCGCCGACGCCGACGTCGCAATCGACGCTATCGAGCGCCGGCTCACTGCCGACCCTCCCTACGACGCGTGCGTGACGGTGACGCGGGGGAGCGCCGAGGCTGGGTGGCACGCCCCGCCCGAGCTGCCGTGGCTGGCCCGCGCCATCGACCGTGCCTCGAGGGCGACCTTCGGGCAGGCGCCGCGGTCGCTGGGCGAGGGGGGCACGATCCCGTTCATGGGCTTGCTCGGCCGCCGGTTCCCGCAGGCCCAGTTCGTCATCACGGGCGTACTGGGGCCGGAATCGAACGCGCACGGGCCCAACGAGTTCCTGCACCTGCCGACCGCCCGCCGGGTCACCGCAGCCGTTGCCCACATCCTCGACGCCCACGCCCGCAGCTAGCGACGCACGCTCCCAGCATTCTGTGAGCAACCTCCCAGGTTCGAGGACTCAACTTGGAGCCTGAGCGAGCGTCCCGGAGGGCAAATGAGCGAGCCTTGGGCCCGAGCGGCCCGCCGCGTCAGGGTGACGGGCGACACGCAAGAGCGGGAAGGTACGCGTCGGAGCCCGAGCGGCCCGGCCGAAGGCCATGAGCGGGAAACACGTTCCGACGCCACCGTGCTCGTCGTCGACGACGACGAGTTCATCCGCGACCTGACCTCGAGCGCACTGCGCATCGCCGGCTTCGCCACCACCACGTCGAGCAGCGGCCTGGACGCGCTCGCCAGCATCGAGCGCCAGCGTCCCGATCTCGTCGTGCTCGACGTCGGCCTGCCGGGCGTCGACGGCTTCGAGGTGTGCCGTCGCCTCCGAGCCGCCGGTGACCAGACACCGGTCGTCTTCCTCACCGCCCGCGATGCCGACGAGGACAAGATCTCGGGCTTCACCAAGGGCGGCGACGACTATCTCACCAAGCCCTTCAGCCTCGAGGAGCTCGTCGCCCGGGTGCGGGCGGTGCTGCGCCGGACCGGGCCGCAGGCGCCCGCCAGCCGGCTCCGCTACGCCGACCTCGAGCTCGACGAGGAGACGCTCCGCGTGACGCGCGCGGGCCGGCCGATCCAGCTCTCCCCCACCGAGCTCAAAGTGCTGCGGTTCCTGCTGCTCAACCGCGAGCGCGTCCTGTCCAAGGCCCAGATCCTCGACCACGTCTGGGATTACGACTTCGGCGGCAACGCCGGCGTGGTGGAGAACTACATCTCCTACCTGCGCAAGAAGGTCGACACGGTCGACCCGCCGCTGATCCACACGGTCCGCGGCTTCGGCTACGTGTTGCGCACGGACCCATGATCCGCAGGCGGCTGACGGCGACGATCGTCGCACTGGTGGCCGTGATCGGCGGCATCGTCGCCGTCGTCTTCCTGACCACGCTCGAGTCCCGCCTGACCGCGGGCGTCGACCGCGAGTTGGACCGCGTGCCGGCCACGGTGACGAGAGCGACCGTGGCCCGCCTGGAGCGGCGGGCCCAGCGCGAGACCCGGATCTACGACATCCGCCGAATCGCCTATGTGCTCGCGGGTCCGGGTGGTCGGATCGTGGCCGAGGAGCCCAGCGGGCCGACGGCCGATCCCGACCCGCCCCCGAACGTCGCCGGGCTGGCGGCGCCGGCGGGGCCCGTGACGGTCAGCTCGAGCGGCGACGGACCCCGCTACCGCGTCGTCACGTCGTCGCTGCCGGGCGGCGGCATGCTGGCGACCGCGATCTCGCTGGACGACGTCGACTCCGCGCTTTCCAACGCCCGGCGCGGGCTGCTCATCGCCGGATTGGCGGCGCTGGCCGCCACAGCGGCCGCGACGTGGATCGCCATCAGGCGCGGCCTGCGACCGATCGACCGCATGGTCGGGACCGCCGAGGCCATCGCCGAGGGTCACACCGACGAGCGGATCGATGTCACCCAACCCAACAGCGAGGTGGGCCGCCTCGGGACCGCGCTCAACCTCATGCTCGATCGGATCGGCGAGTCACTGGCGGCGCGCACCGTGTCGGAACAGAGGATGCGACGGTTCGTGTCCGACGCATCACACGAGCTCCGGACCCCCCTGACCGCGATCCGCGGCTACGCCGAGCTGTATCGCCAGGGGGGCGGCGACGCCGCCGATGCGGTCACGTCCATGGAGCGCATCGAACGAGCGGCGACCCGCATGGGTGGGCTGGTCGACGACCTGGTGCTGCTCGCCCGTCTGGACCAGGGTCGCCCGCTGGAGGCGGCTCCCGTCGATCTGGCGGCGGTGGTGGAGGAGGCTGTCGCCGACGCCCGGGCGGTCGAGCCGGGCCGAGCGGTAGAGGTCGCGGGCGTCACCCGCGCCGTGGTGACGGGCGATCGCTCCCGGCTCCGGCAGGTGGTCGACAACCTGCTCGCCAACGTCCGCGAACACACCGACCCCGCCACCCGCGTCACGATCCGCCTCGAGGCCCACCGCCGCGACGTCGTGCTGGTCGTCGACGACGACGGCCCGGGCATGACCGAAGCCGACGCCAGCCGGGCGTTCGACCGATTCTGGCAGGCGGCCGCCACGGAGGAGCACCCCCGCCGCGGGACCGGGTTGGGCCTCGCCATCGTCGCCGATCTCGTCGCCGCCCACGGTGGCGAAGTCGGCCTCGACACCGCCCCCGGCGCCGGTACGCGGGTCACGATCCGCCTGCCCGCCGCCGATCCTCCCAGGTGATTCCCAGGTGGATGTGAGCGGCCGGAGAGTTGGGGCGGCGATGGTTACCGATGACACCCGTCCCACCCACGCGGAGGAACCATGAGGATCTCTCGACCGATCGCGGTGATGACGCTCGCCGCCACCGCCCTGGCCGGCGGGCTCGGCGGCGCGCTCCTGCTGGGGCCGGCGTCGGCGGACTCGACGAACACGGCGGCGGACACCGCATCCGGTCATGCCGTGGCCACCGCCGCCCAGTGCCGGGGAGGCTTCGCCGACCTGGCCGAGGTGATCGGCATCTCGACGGATGACCTGCGCGCCGCACTCCGCGACGGGCAGACGCTCGCCGAAGTGGCCGAGGCCAACGACGTCGATCCCCAACAGCTTGTCGACCTCCTGGTCGCCAACGGCACCGAGCGTCTCGACGCCGCCGTGGCCGCGGGTCGCATCGATCAGGCGACCGCCGACGAACGCAAGGCTTCCCTGCCCGACCGTGCGGCCGACCTGGTGAACGGTGAGCTCGAGCGCCACCCGCGCCGCCACCCCGGCCGGGCGGCGGCGATCCGGACGGCCGCCGAGGCGATCGGCATCGACGCCGACGAGCTGCGGGCCGCACTGCGCGACGGCCAGACCATCGCCCAGGTCGCCGAGGCCAACGGCGTCGACCCGCAGGACGTCATCGATGCGCTCGTGGCCCAGGCCACGGAGCGGATCACCAAGGTGGTGAACGGCGACACGGTGCGGCAGCGCTGCTGACAGCCGTTACCCAGCCGCCCGGCGTCGCGCTCCCCGTGACGCCGGGCGGCTCCGCGCTGGGGCTCCGATCCCGCCGACGGCGTCGGCGGGTCGGCGCGCTCCTGCTCCGGGAGCATCCATGGTCCGCGGAATCACACCTCACTACCCTGCCCCCATGGCCGGCAGCGGACATGGAACCCGGGCGGTTGTGGCCGCGTTGCTCGCCAACCTGGGCATCGCCATCGCCAAGTTCGTAGGGTTCCTGCTCACGCGCTCGGCGTCGATGCTTGCCGAGGCCGTGCACTCGGTGGCCGACTCCGGCAACCAGGCGCTCCTCCTCCTGGGGCAGAAGCGCTCCCGCCGGGCACCGACCGCCGAGCACCCGTTCGGCTACGGGCGCGAGCGCTACTTCTGGGCGTTCGTGGTGGCCCTCATCCTGTTCAGCCTGGGCGGCATGTTCGCGATCTACGAGGGCGTCACGAAGATCCGCGACCCCCACGAGCTCGAGTCGCCGTCGATCGCCATCGGGATCCTGCTCGTCGCCGTCGTGCTCGAGAGCGCCTCGTTCCGCACCGCGATCGTCGAGTCCAGGCGCGCCAAGGAACCCGGCATGAGCTGGTGGGGCTTCATCCGCCGCTCCAAGCAGCCCGAGCTGCCCGTGGTGCTGCTGGAGGATCTCGGCGCGCTGGTGGGCCTGTTCTTCGCGCTTGCCGCCGTGTCGGCGACGGTGGCGACGGACGACGCCCTCTGGGACGGCATCGGCACACTCAGCATCGGTGTGCTCCTCGTCGTCATCGCCATCATCCTGGCGATCGAGATGAAGGGCCTGCTCATCGGGGAGGCGGCGTCGCTCACCGACCAGCAGCGGATCGCCGCCGCCATCGAGATCGAGCCGAGCGTGACCAGGCTGATCCACATGCGGACCGAGCACATCGGACCGGACGAGCTGCTGGTGGGCGCAAAGGTGGAGCTGGTGCACGGGCTCTCGGTCGATGAGGCCGTCGAGGCGGTCAACCGGATCGAGAACAGCGTGCGCCGGGCCGTCCCGACGGCGCGGATCATGTACCTCGAGCCCGACATCTTCCGGACCAGCCTCCCGAGCGACGAGGCCGCACCGCTGGCGGCGGGGGCCATCCTCTCCGACGCCGACGATGGGGCCAACAGCGAGGCGGCGCACGAGGGCGCGCCAGCCGAGGCGCCGGCGGCGGCCGAGACCCGCGCCGGCGGTCCCGCCCGGTCGGAGTAAACCCGACCTGCCAAGTCGCCTTTCTCCGGTGCTCTCGGTAGCATCGGTTGGCACGGCAACACATGGAGGCAGGCATGGCCATCCGACTGGGCGACGACGCCCCCAACTTCACCGCCGAGACCACCGAGGGCACGGTCGACTTCTACGACTGGAAGGGCGATAGCTGGGCGGTGCTGTTCTCCCATCCGAAGGACTTCACCCCGGTCTGCACGACCGAGCTCGGCCGCGTGGCGGCGCTCAAGCCCGAGTTCGACAAGCGCAACGTCAAGGTCATCGGCCTTTCGGTCGACGGCGTTGCCGATCACGAGGGCTGGAGCAAGGACATCGAGGATGTCACCGGGTCGCGGCTCAACTTCCCGCTGATCGCGGATCCGGAGAGGAAGGTGTCCGACCTCTACGACATGATCCATCCCGAGGCCAGCGACACGGTCACCGTGCGGTCGGTCTTCGTCGTGGGCCCGGACAACAAGGTCAAGCTCACCCTCACCTACCCGCAGTCGACCGGGCGCAACTTCGACGAACTGCTCAGGGTCATCGACTCGCTGCAGCTCACCGCCAAGCACAAGGTGTCGACGCCGTCGGACTGGAAGCAGGGCGAGGACGTCATCATCATCCCGGCCGTCTCCGACGAGGAGGCGCGGGAGCGCTTTCCGGATGGATGGGACACGAAGAAGCCCTACCTCCGCCTGGTGAAGCAGCCTCAGGGCTGAACGCGGCCGGGGCAACCCCGCGAACGAACGCAACGGACGGCGCAGTGATAGGACGACGGTGATGGCCGGCTATTCGGGGACCCCACTCGCCCGCAAGCTCGGCATTCGACCCGGTGACAGCCTCGCCTTGTTGGGCGCGCCCGACGGCTTCGCGATCGACGACCTGCCGCCGGGCGTCGACGTCCGCGTGCGGGCCACACCGGCCTGCGACGTGATCGTCTCGTTCCACACCCGCCGCTCGGACCTGACGCGTCGCTTCCCGGTGCTCATGCGCGCACTAGTGGTGGACGGCGGCCTGTGGGTCGCGTGGCCCAAGCGGGCGTCGGGGGTGGATACCGACATCACCGAGGACGTCGTGCGCGAGGTAGCTCTGCCCATCGGCATGGTCGACAACAAGGTCTGCGCCATCGACCACACCTGGTCGGGGCTCCGCCTGGTCCTGCGCAAGGAGCTCCGTCCCGGGCGGACCACCGCGTCCGGCTGAGATCAGTCGCGCGCTGGACGCATGGTGTCGACGTCGTAGAACGCGCGGTAGGAGGTGATCTTGCCTTCGGCGTCGAAGCTCATGTGATCGATGACGTCGAACCTGTAGGTCTCCCCGCCCAGGTTGGGCCGGGACTCCAACGAGAACGCGGCCTCCCGCCCGATGACGATGCGGAGCTCACCCAGCCGGAGCTCGATGGTGTCGGGGATGGCGTGGGCCTCGTCCCAGAAGTCGCCGATGGCATCCAGGCCCTCACGTCGTTCGGTGCCGACCGGGTCCTCGATCCATGCGTCCTCGGCAAAGCACTCGAGCCATCCCTCACGATCCGTGGCCGAGTAGGTGGCGATATACGTGTCGATGGTCGTCACGATGCTGTCGTGGATACCGGCCATGGCACGAAGCTACCTGACAGAGCGTCAGGAACCGGTGTTATCGACGGCCGCTTTTGCACGTTCCGTAGTCATGACCGGTCCACGGCCGGGTCCCCTCGAAGGATGATGCGCGGTCCGCGATCCCAGGTGAAGTAGCCCCACGCCCAGTTCAGCAGGACCGACGCCCGGTTGCGCACGCCTGCGAGATAGAGGATGTGGAGCCCCAGCCACGCGAGCCAGGCCACCGTTCCGTGGAGGTTGATGCGACCGGGCAGCTCGGCGACCGCCGCCCGCCGGCCGATCGTCGCCATCGTGCCCTTGTCATAGAACCGGAACGGCTGGGTCGGCTTGCCCTCGGCCAGGCGGCCGATCTGGCGGGCGACATGGGCCCCCGTCTGTATCGCCACCGGCGCCAGCTGGGGCAACGCCCCTCCGGAACCTCGCCTGGCTTGAGGTGCGGCGACGTCGCCCACCGCCCACACGCCCTCGTGGACGGGCACCGACAGGTCCGCAGCCACCTCGATCCGCCCGGACTTCGTGGTGGGCAACCCCATCGCCCGGGCCACCGGATGGGCCCTCACGCCCGCCGCCCAGATCACGGTGCGCGCCGGCAGGACCTCGCCGGACGTGAAGCGCACGTGGTCGGCGGTCACCTCGTCCACGGTCTCTTCGAGTCGGACCTCGACCTGGCGCGCCCGCAGCGCGTCCAGCGCCGCCCGCTGCGAGGCCGGGTGGAAGGGCGCGAGCACCCGGTCCTGCGTCTCGACCAGGACCACCCGCGCCCGACCGACACCGAGGGTCGGGTAGTCACGCTTGAACACCACGGCGAAGAGCTCCGCGAGCGCCCCCGCCATCTCCACCCCCGTGGGACCGCCGCCGACCACGACGAAGTTGAGCTCGCCACGGTCGACGAGCGACGGGTCGGCATCCGCCGCCTCGAAGCGCGACAGGACGTGGTTGCGAACCGCGACGGCGTCCTCGAGCGTGTACAGGGGGACGGCGTGCTCGGCTGCGCCCGGCACGCCGAACCACGTGGCGACGGCACCCACCGCCAGCACCAGGTGGTCGAACGGCACCGGCTGGTGCTCCTCCAGCAGGACCTCACGCCGCTCCCAGTCGACTCCGGTGACCTCGCCCATCAGCACCCGCAGGTTTCGCTGCCGGTGGAACAGGCCCCGGATGGGGTGGGCGACGTCGGCGGCGTTCAGGCCGGCGGTGGCCACCTGGTACAGCAGCGGCTGGAAGGTCGTGAAGTTGTTGCGGTCGATCAGCGTGACCTCGACGGGATGCCGGTCGAGCGCCCGGGCCGCGGCGAGCCCGCCGAACCCGGCGCCCACGATCACGACGTGCGGTCGCACACCCATGGGCCACCTCCCGATGGGTTAGTGAATCACTTCGAATCGGCAACGGCTAGGCCCCGGCACCTATTCCTCTAGCGCCGATCGCCCGGCACGGATCAGGACGCGACCACGTCGAGCCGGAAGGTCCGCCGGTACGCCGCCGGTGACGTGCCGGCCACGCGCCGGAAGTGCGTCCTGAACGAGGTGGCGGTGCCGAACCCACACTGCTGGGCCACGATCTCGATGGGGAGGTCCGTGGCCTCGAGGAGTCGCTGGGCGTGGAGCACCCGCTGGCGCAGCAGCCACTGCATGGGCGTCGTCCCGGTCACCGCACGGAATCGGCGGGCAAACGTCCGGGAGCTGAGCAACGCCCGCCGGGCCAGGTCCTCAACCGTCAGGGGCTCGTGGAGGTGGCCGGCGGCCCAGTCCAGCGTCCGCCCGATCACGTCGTCGTCGGGCGTGGCCGGCACCGGCGCGTCGACGAACTGTGCCTGCCCCCCATCGCGTTGCGGGGGTACGACCATGCGGCGCGCCACCTTGTTGGCAACCTCGGCACCGTGGTCCAGCCGCACGATGTGCAGGCACAGGTCGATGCCTGCGGCCGTGCCTGCAGAGGTGAAGATGCCGTTGCCGGCATCGACGAACAGAACGTTCGGGTCGACGTCGATCTCGGGATAGCAGTGGGCCAGCTCGCCCGCGTACATCCAGTGCGTCGTCGCCCGCCGACCGTCGAGGAGTCCGGTCTGCGCCAGGAGGAAGGCGCCCGAGCAGACGCTCATCAGCCGCCCGCCCCGGTCGTGGACCGCGCGCAGCACGGCGAGGAGCCGAGGATCCGCCGAGGCGTCCAGGTCGGGCCAGGTCGGGACGATGACGGTGTCGGCATCGGCGAGGTCATCGAGCGTCCAGGGAGTGCTGATGGACCAGTCGCCGTCGGTCACGGGAACCGGGTTGCCCAGCACCGTCACGACCCGGAAGTCGTACCAGGGGTCGGAGTACTCGGATCGGTCGAGCCCGAACACCTCGTGGGCGACGCCGAGCTCGAAGGCCGCGACGTGGCGACCAACCACCGCAGCGACGAGGTGCGGGCGCTGTGCGCGCCTCTCACGAAACCGGGCGCTGTGGCGCTGAACAGCTGACATGCAGATAGTTTGGCAGAAACCTTTCGAACATGTGCGGCGCTGCCACTCGCCAGATCCGCCCCCGGCATGGAGGATGACGACATGTTCAGCGTGAATTGCCCTCGACACGGCAGCGAGGTGCTGCTCAGCGAGAGCCGGATCGTCGGAATCGACGCCACCAGCGACGGCATGAAGGTCCGCTGGGTCTGTTGGTGCGGACATGTCGGCTCCCACCATGCCGGCCGCTCCCGCCAGACACTCGAGATCATCTGACGCCTTGTCGTTAAGTCGTCGTCAAACTTTCCGCCGACGGTGTTTGTCTACCGAAGGCATGGGGTAGCGTGGGGTAACAGGCCAGCTGGGGGCGGGGTGCCTGTCCGCCCGCCCGCCCCGCCCCCCTGGCTGTTTCGAACACCGGGCCGCTCGAAGCGGCCCGGTGGCGCGTCTGGGGCCTCGACCTGGGGGCATGGCCCCAGGTCACGTGGGTGTGCCCAGCTGTAGGCTGGGCGCCGTGCCCGAGTACCAGACTCCCGAATTTCACCCCGCTTTCGAGGAGTACTGCGAGGCGATCTGGGAGCTGAAGGAAGACGACGTCGACGTCATCCAGGCACGCATCGCCGAGCGACTGCACGTCTCGCGGCCGGCGGTGTCCGAGATGATCAAGCGGATGCAGGCCGAGGGCTTCGTGTCGCTCGACCGCTCGACGATCAACCTCACCGCCGATGGCCGGCACCTGGCAGAGCGGGTGGTCCGGCGCCATCGCCTGGCCGAGCGCCTGCTCACGGACATCCTCGGCCTGTCGTGGGCCGACGCCCACATCGAGGCCGGCAAGTGGGAGCACGTCATCTCGGAACCGGTGGAGCGGGCCATAAACCGACTGCTCGACAACCCCACCACCTGTCCCCACGGCAATCCGATCCCGGGGTCCGAGTACGCCGCACCCGCCGCTGTGGTGCTGTGCGACCTCCCCGTGGGATCGACCTTCACGGTGACGCGCATCCCTGAGGAGTTGGAGTTCACTCCGGGGCTCCTCGAGTTCCTGGAGGACGCCGCCGTGCAGCCGGGTCACTCGGGCGTAGTCACCGCGGTGTCACCCGACCAGACGATGACGGTGGAGATCGACGGCCGCCACGTGGGCATCGGGGCCTTCGCCACCGCCCGGATCCTGGTTACGGCCGACGAACCTGCGCCGGTCTCGGCGAGCGCCTGAGGCCGAGCCGAGAGGCGAGGCCCGGCCCGAGCGGCCGTGGGAGCGGGGAGCTACGCGTCGAAGCCCGAGCGGCCCGCAACAAAGCTGCGAGAGCGGGAAGCATGTAACGCCAGCACGGCAACCGCGGCCAGCGCCGCGAACCAGGCCACCTGGAGGACCCAGTCGCCCGCGCCCGGGTGCCGATAGTCGGGGAGCAGCAGGCGCCACGCCCGGTACAGCGGGTTGGCCGTCGACTCGAAGTCGAAGATCAGCGTGCGCCGGCGATCGAGCACCTCGGCCACCAGCCAGCTCCACGCCAGCGCGCCGAACACCCCGGCCACGACGACGAATACCTGCGCCGCCCGCGTGCGCCCGGCCCACCAGGCGACCGCGAGCACCAGACAGGGAACCACGACCACCACCTGGCGGCCTGGCCACCACCAGCCGTGCATGGTGAGGGCCACCCACGTCGCGGTCGCCCAGCCGGCGACGAGTGGCGCCACCAAGGTCCACCACCCGGCCGGCCGCCGCCGGGCCAGCGCGGCCAGGGCCGGGACCGCCAGCAGGTAGGCCGGCATCCACGCCGCGAGCCCGAAGCCGCGGTCCAGCAGCAGGCCGCCCAGCCGCTGGCTGCGTCCGACGTAATCGGGATCGGTCCCCATCACCGTCAGCTCGCCGCCGGTGAAGTGGTCGCCGCTGGCGTACACGGTCCAGCCGCCGTAGAGCAGGCGGTGGGCGCCGAGGTAGGCGACGCCGGCCAGGCCGAGCAGGACGACCATCGAGGCGGCGGCCCGGACGCGGCGCTCGCCCACGAGCGTGGCCAGGCCCACGGCCACCAGGGCGGCCGCCACCGGGGCGTACTTGACCCCGAGCCAGGGCAGTGCGGTCACCGCCAGCCCGAAGCCGACCAGCGCGGCGCGGCCACGCCCACCGGTGAGCAGCGCGATCGCCGCGGTCACGGCCAGCGCCGCCGGCAGTTCGGGATAGACCTGGGTCGCGTAGGCCGACAGGGGCGCCGTCACCCCGAAGGCGAGGACCGTGACGGCGCCGACGCCGAGCGGCACGGCGAAGCGCCGGTGGGCGGTCCACACCAGGAGCGCCGCCAGCGCGCCGCCGATGAGGGCGAGCGTCGCCTTGGCCGCCGCCCAACCGCCCAGGCCCATGGGCACGGCGAGAATGGCCGGCAGCAGCGGGTCGTGCGGACTCACCTGGTGGCCGTTGTCCAGCATCTCGGTCTGCACAGGCAGGTCGAGCTCGTGGAAGGGCACGAACCTCGCCTCGGCCAGCTCGTCGTCGATGTGCAGGTCGCCGTCCTCGAACAGGCTCAGGGCGCTCAGCAGGTATTGCGGCTCGTCGGCCGTCGTCAGGGTGCCGTAGGTGGCACGGGCCGGGATGGCGATCATCGCCCACGCGGCCACGACCACGCCGACGACCGTCGCCGCCCCGGCGGTGCCCCGGATCCAAGGGCGCGCTGCGTCATCCGAGGCAATCGGTTCCGCCACGGGGAGGTCGAGGTCATTGGTTCCAGGGTCGGAACCAATGACCTCGGGCTGGGCTTCGCGGAACCGATGGCCTCGGGTTGCGGGACTGCCGGTCCGGCTCACGCGAGCCGCTCCGTGCGCCTGACGACCAGTAGCCAGGTCAGGACCCCCGACAGGGCGACCAGCACCAGGCTGGCCAGGCCGGCCTCGGCGAGGAAGACCGCCTCGGCGTCCTCCCAGATCCGGGTGGCGAGCGTCTCGAACCCCAAGGGGGACGTCAGCAGCGTGATGGGCAGCTCCTTCATCGTCGACAGCAGCACGAGGCCGGCGCCGGCGGCGAGCCCGGGCAGCATGAGGGGGAGCTCGACGGTCGTGAACCGGCGGAGCCGTCCGGCGCCGAGCACCCGCGCTGACTCGTCCAGCCGGCGAGGAACCGACCCCACCGCCACCTGGGCGGTTCGCAGCGACTGGGCGCCAAGGTGCACCACGTAAGCGAACACCAGCATGGTGAAGCTCTGGTAAAGGCCCCACGCCTCGGGAAGCTGGCGGCTCCAGAACACCAGCGACAGCGCCACCACCAGGGCCGGCAGGCCGAAGCCGGTCGCGACCAGGCCGTTGGCGAGGTCGGCCGCCCGGGCCCGGTGGCGGGCCGACAGGTACGCGAGGGGGAGCAGCACGGCGATCGCCACCACCGCGGTGACGAGGCTGATCCCCGCAGTGTTGAGCGCCGGCTCCACCAGGTCGCCCAACGCCCGGTCGCCGGACGCGAGGCTGCTGGTCTCGCCAGTGAGGCCCCGCCACGCCCACAGCCCCAGCGACGCCAGCGGGCCGCCGAGCGCCAGCCCCACCCAGGCGAGCACCGCCGCCAGCGCCGGCAGGCGCCAGCGCCCGAGCGGCACCCGCAGCGGCCGGGAGGACGGCACCCCCTCGAGCGTGCTGTGACGCCGACGCCGGACGAGCGTCCTCTCTCCGGCGACCACCGCCAGTGCAACCACGGCCAGCAGCAGGCTCAACGCAGCCGACTGGTCGCGGTCGAGCAACCGGTTGGTGTAGATCGCCCGGGTGAGCGTCTCGTAGCGGAGCAGCACCACGACCCCGAAGTCACTCACCGTGTACAGGAACACCAGCAGCGCCCCGGCACCGATGGCGCCGCTGATCTGCGGCAGCACCACCGTGCGGAACACTGCGCCCGGACGGCGCCCCAGCAGCCGGGCGCTCTCCTCCAACGATGGCGGCAGGGCCACGAGGCGGGCCGCCACCGGCAGCAGCACGTACGGCGTCGTGAACAGGGTAAGCACCAGCCAGGCACCCCAGAAGCCCTCCGGGCGAGTGGCCTCGACGCCCACCCACCCCAACGGTGCGTCGAGCAGGCCGCCGGGCGCGACCGCCGCTATGAGTGCCAGCCCGCCGACGAACGAAGGAAACACGAGCGGCAGCGGGGCAAGTGCGGCCCAGAGGCGGCGCAACGGCAGGTCCGTTCGGGTCGTGAGCCACGCGAGGCCGGTGCCCACGATCGCGGTGGAGAGCGCCGTGGCCACGGCCAGCACCAGGGTGTTGCGCAACGGCACGAGCGTGGCCTCGGACAGGTACAGGTCGACCAGGTCCTCGTCGCCGGTGACGTTCCGCCAGATCAGGTAGAGCAGCGGGGCGGCGAATAGCAGCCCGATGACGGCGCACACGGCAACGAGCGACCGCGGGGCCGTTCCCGTGAAAGACCAACGGGCGGGGCTCCGACCGGCGGGGGGTGTGGGGGGCGGAGGCTCCTGCCGGAGCCCCCCACCGTCGGTCGAACCGGCTTCGCCGGTCGAACGACCGGGGACAACGGCCGCCGACAGGCGGCGCCAGAGAGGTGGGGGGAGGTCAGAAGCGGCGAGTCGGTCGGAGACCGACGCCATCACGGGGCGGTGGGCGGGGGTCGGGCCGGAGGGTTTCCCTCCCCCTTCGAATTCAGGTGAGGCCACTCTCGTCGATCATCGCGGTGGTGGCCTCCAGGCCGCCACCCAGCTCGTCGAGGTCGACCCGGGTCTTGGCGATGTCCTCGAACGGCGGCAGCTCGCGGTTGACCTCGGCGCCGTCGGCCAGCGGGTACTCGAACGTCTCCTGGCTGAAGTACCGCTGCGCATCGGGCGAGAGCAGGAACTCGATGAGCTCGGTGGCCTCGTCGGGCATGTCGGTCTCGGCGATCTCCGACGCGGCGGTGACGAGCAGCGTCGACCCCAGGTCGCCGTCGGGGAAGTAGTGGTTCTCGACCGGCAGGTCCGGGTTCTCGGCCTTTGCCCGGAACGCGTAGTAGTGGTTGACCAGGCCCATCGGCACTTCGCCCCGGCCGACGGCCTCGACGATGGCGGTGTTGTTGTCGAACGTCGGCGGATCGCCGGCCGCCATCCCATCCAGCCACGCCCCCGCCTCCTCGTCGCCGAGCTGGTCGCGCAGAACCGTCACGAAGTCCTGGAACGACCCATTGGTGGGCGCCAGCGCCACCTGCCCGGCGTACTCGGGTGCCGTGAGATCCAGAACGGAGTCGGGCAGGTCGGCGTCGTCGACGAGCTCGGGGTTGTAGACCAGCGTGCGCACCCGGCCCGACAGGCCAACCCAGCCGGCATCGGCGGCGGCGTCGCCGTCGGGGACGGTCGCGATGAGCTGGTCGTCGAGCGGCGCCAGCCGGCCGGCAGCGTCGAGGTACCCGACCGCACCCGGGCTCTGCGAGATGAAGACGTCCGCCGGCGTGCGGTCGCCCTCCTCGTCGATGAGGAGGGCAAGGTTGGCGGATTCGTCGTAGCGGACGTCGATGCTGATGCCGGACTGTTCCGCGAAGTCCTCGAGCAGCGGACCGATCAGGTTGGATGTGCGGCCGCTGTAGACGACGAGCCGGTCGTCGCCGCCCGAGCTGCAAGCCGCGAGTGCCGGCCCGCCGGCCACGACCGCCACCGTGAGCGCCGCCCCAGCCATCGATCTTCTGTATGCCATCAACGTGAGACTAGCCATGCCACCGGTCGAGCGTGAAGAATGCTTAACAATGCACGATCCTGAGCTTGCCGGCCGCCGCCCCGTTGTCATGGTGTTGCCAGCGCACGACGAGGAAGCCACCGTTGCCGATGTCGTCCGGCGCGCGCCGCGCGAGGTACACGGGCACCCCGTCGAGGTCGTGGTGATCGACGACGGTTCCGCCGACGGGACCGCCGCCCTGGCACGAGCCGCCGGCGCCACCGTCCACTCGCTCGACCGGAACCGCGGTCTCGGCGCCGCCGTGCGCTCGGGCCTCGCGTGGGGGGCTGAACGGCGAGCGGCGGCCGTCGCCTTCCTCGACGCCGATGGCGAGTACGCACCCGAGGAGCTCCGAGACATGGTGGCCCCGATCATCGAGGGTCGCGCGGACTACGTGATCGGCTCGCGCCTTCGCCGGCCTGGCCCGCGACATGCGTCCACACCGGTGGTTCGGCAATCGGGTCCTCACGCTGGGCATGAAGCTGCTCGTGCGCCGCTGGGGCGTACGGGGCCTGAGCGACGGGCAGTCCGGCTACCGGGCCCTGTCACCGGCCGCCGCCACCCACGCCGAGATCGTCCACGACTTCAATTACGCCCAGGTGCTCACGCTTGACCTGCTGGCCAAGGGCTACCGCTACGCGGAGGTGCCGATCAGCTACAGCTTCCGGAGACACGGGCGATCCTTCGTCCGGCTGGGCCCTTACCTGCGGCAGGTCGTGCCGGCGGTCTGGCGTGAGCTGCGAACGGCGACCGATTCCGCAAGCGTCCCGGCCGCCGACCCGGTCATGGACCCGATGCCGGTGCTGGTGAGCGACGCACCGCAGTCCGCCCGCTGAGGATGCTCGGGCCCCGTGTCGCGTACCCTTATGACCGGTGGACGCTGAGCACGAAGACGGCGAGTGGTTCTCGGGCTACGTCAGCAGGATGACGGAGCTGCTCGAAGACGCGGGACAGGTCAATGCCGAGTTGCTCCAGCAATGGAGCGCGCGATCGCTGCGGGGCAGCGAGTGGACCGTTGACACGATGACGGCGGACGCGATCGAGGCCTGGGAGCAGCTCACCCCCCTCGCCGGGCGTGGGCTGGAGCTCTGGCTGGAGATCGTGCAGCGGACCATCCGCCCCCGGGACGTGGCATGACCGGCGACACGTCGGGCGTGGACGACATCGCCGAGCTGCTCGGGGAGCGGCTGCAGCGCTACGTCGACCTATGGGGCTCGGCGAGCGCCAAGCTGTCGGCGGGCACGTATCACGCTGAAGACCTCGTCGACGACTGGTTCCGCTGGGTCGGCCTGGTCTCCCGGGACGCCACCGCCACCGCCGCCCTGATAGTCGGCGCGGTCAGGGATCAGACGTCGGAGCGAGGACCAGCACCGGAATGATGCGGTCGGTTCGACTCTGATAGGCGTCGAAGTGGGGGTAGACCGCGGTGAGCGCCGGCCACAGCTCGGCACGCTCGGACTCGCTCGCGGGTCGGGCGGTCATCCGGCGGCGCCGCGAGCCGACGTCGACGGTCACCTCCGGATCGGCAAGCAGGTTCAGGTACCACGCGGGGTGGCTGCTCATTCCGCCGTGTGACGCCACCAGCACGATCTGGGCGTCGTCGTGGGGGAGGTACAGGAGCGGGACCGTGCGGGGCCGGCCGGTGCGCCGGCCCGTGGTCGTGAGCAGGCAGATCGGCGCGCCCCCGGGCACGTGCGCCGCCACTCGCCCGTTGCTCAGCCGGTAGGCGGCGGTGTTGACGCCGGTCATCCATCGCACCGCCACCCGCCCGAGGCGTTCCTGGAACGCCGTCATGGGTCGCGCCCGCGGGTTGTCCACCACCAGGCGCACCGTACCGCCGACGGTCAGTCCGGCAGGTAGCCGACCACCCGGTGGTTGCGGGACCGACCGAGCACCGCGTTGGCAGCCTGCAGGCCCGACAGGACCGCAGCCTCGATGCAGCCCGCGTTGAGCCCCGAATCCGTCCAGTCGCCGGCCAGGAACAGGTTGTCGTAGCCGCTCTCGTCGGAGCGGAGCCGGTACCTGCCGGTCCCCGGCAACGACTGCACGTAGCGATCGGCCGGGTCGACGTTGGCGGTCCAGAACTGCGAATCGAACGCCTCGGGCCCGATCGACCCATCGCGCCCGCACAGCAGGTCCCACTTGAACCCGTCGTCGCCCACCGCCCCCGGCAGAAGGTGCGCCAGACTCCGATCGAGAAAGGCAACTGCCCTCTCCCGGACCTGGTCGCGGCAGCGGCCTCCGTGACTCGCATCGGCGACCCGCCGCCTGGGGGTCGGCATCACCCCGCAGAAGTAGGCGATCGCGGCGGGACGGTCGACGTCGGGCCAGTCCTCGGCGTCGATCAGCTGTGGCATCGACGCCCACGTATCGAACGCACCGGTGTAGCCGCTCATCGTGGCCCCGGGGTGTGGCCATCCCAGTGTGGGCTCGGGCTCACGGAGCCAGATCTGGAAGGCCTGCGTGGCGACGGTGGCCACGTTGGCGGCCATGTCGCGCCACTCGGGCCGATCGTCGATCAGTTCGCGGCACACGACCTCCGCCATCCCCACCGGGATCGCCAGCACGGCGATGTCGAAGTCGGTGCCCCGGCGCAACACGCGCCGCTCGGCGTCGGGCCAGGCGCAGCCGTGCGCTTCGAGCGGCTCGTGCTCGATGCCTTCGGCGTCGTCGAGCTGGTCGGCGAGCGGGGCGTCGGGGAAACACGGGAGGCCCCGCACCCGCACCAGCGGCTCGTAACGCTCGATTCCGGGAGCGAGCGCTGCTTGGCGACCCATGCTGATGGCGTCGATTGCCGTCCGGTCGGCGGACAGGTGGAGGGCGTCGATGCGATGCAAGAACTCGAAGTCCACACCGCGCTGCCGGAGGGCCTGGTAGAGCGGCGCGAACACCACGTCGCCCATGCCGGCGCTCATCTTCCAGAAGATCCCACCCTTGTATTCGAGCGCCATCTTCACCGCGAGCAAGACCGCGGAGCCGGCACCGAAGCTCGGACGGGAGCTGTCGCCGTCGACAAAGGCGAAGCACATGTCGTACATCGCCCGCAGGAGCGCTCCGTCGACGGCCTCCGGCGCGGCTCCGTGACGACGGATCCAGACGAGGTAGTCCTCGTCGTCGAGCCGGCTCAGGGGCACGCCGGCGAAGACCCCGTCGGCCAACAGACCCCGGAGCAGCGCGACGGTCAGCGAGATGTAGTGCCAGGCGCGCTTGAGGTCGGGATCGCCGGCCACCACGCCGCGGAGCCGGTCCTGGAGCGCGTCGAGAGCATCGAGCAGCTCCGCACTCGCACCGCCTGTTGGCCCCGCGGCCGCAGCGGCGCTTCCACCGAGTGCCCCGCTAACCAGTCGAACGGCTTCGAGCAGCGCCGCCGGCACGGCGAGCTGCGTTCCCAAGACCACGCCGTCGATCAGCGAACGCGCGGGCGGCTCGGCCGACGTGCTCAGCACCACGCGGTCCGTCGTGTCGATCGAGCCGACGTCCGCCAACGACTCCACCCCGTCGATCACCAGCCGCAGGGCCCGCAGCGCGAACTCGGCGAGGCTGGCCGATTGGGTATCCCCGCCGGGCTCGCCTGGCTCGAGGTCGTTGGGTGCAAAGCGCGCGAGCCAGTGGCGCCAGTCCTCCCGGTCACGGTCCTCCAGGCCGACCGCCGGTGCCGGCTTGATGGCGTCGCGCCACGTGAGGATGGGTACCTCGGGATCGGTGGCGGGCCGATCGAGCTCCGCGTAGCACTCGCGCAACAGCCGAAAGGCGTTCTCGTAGAACCCCAGCCAGACGTGCAGCCCGTGTTCCTCGATGCGGCCGCAGCGCCCGCGGCTGCTCGCACCCTTGCCCCCCAGACGCCATCCCCGTTGGTAGACGGTGATCCGTTCGAAGCGGTCGCGCCAGCCGAGCTCGCTCAGACGCCATGCGGCGGTGAGGCCCCCCATGCCCCCACCCAGGATGGCGACACGACGACGTGCGCTCACCCGGTGGCCGCGACCGAGGAGCGGGCGTCCTCGAGCTCGGGGTAGTGGGCGTCGGGTGCGAACCGCGTCACGGCCTCCGCAACCAGCATCAGCCCGTCCGCGTCGCCGTTGGCGACGAGGTCACGGGCGATCCGCAGCTCGAACGGAGCGGCGCCCTGGGACCGAGCGAGGTCCAACGCCGCGCGCAACGCCGCTGACACCTGGTTGGCGGGCAGCAGGTGGGCGCGGAGCCTCAGTACCTCGGCCTCGTAGAAGCGAATGCCCGTGGAGCGGCCGAACTGCAATGTCTCGTCGTAGCGGGCGGCGGCGCCGTCGACGTCGCCAGCGGCGGCGCTCAGCCTGCCCACCGTCGCCATGAATGCGGGGAGGAAGAGAGCCACGTCGAGCACCTTCCACATGCCGCACAGGCCGTCGAGGGCCTGTGCATGGGCCGACAGGGCCGCGGCGTCCGGGGCCTCGGCATCCAGCGCCCGCAGCCCGGCGATCGTCGCTTGCTCGGTGGCCGCCACCAGCGACCAGAAGTCGAAACCGTGCCCCTCGGCGATCTCGGTCACGGCCTCGACCACCGTCGCCGCGCGGTCCAGGTCCCCCCGTTCGATCAGCGTCCACCCTGCGTAGGACTGCACCTCGGCCGCGGTGAAGGGCCCTCGGGGGAAGTCGATCGTGTCGCAGCGATCCTGCCCGGCGTCGAACTGCTGGTCGGCACCCCGGACATCGCCCCGCATGAACCGTGCCAACGCGAGGTTCGCGTGGGCAGACCCCGGACCGTCGAAGGGCATGAAGTAGGTGGCGCCATAGTCGGGGTTGATCTGCCGGGTGGTCACGCCTTGGACCGCGGCCTCGAGCTGATCGAGGGCGGCGCCGAAGTCACCGGCGAACCAGCGGATCGTGCCGAACGCGGCCTCGTTGTCGGGTCGGTAGTGGTCGCGCCCGGCCAGGCCGGCACGCAACATCTCCGCGACCTGCTGGGCGCGGTCGAGATCGCCGCGCAGTATGTAGTAGCCCCAGAGTGGGATGAGCGTGCTGAACATCTCGTCGCTGCCGCTGTCTCCCAGAGTCAGCTCCAGGCATCGCTCGTAGTCCTGCACCGCCTCGGGCGAGCTGGTGCCCTCGGCCGACGCCACCAGGAACCCTCGCCGGAGTCGCAGCCCCACCTCGTACGAGGATCGCTCGCGGGTTTCGGGTAGCTCGGGAATGAGCTCGATGGCGCGGCTCAGGAGCGACCGTGCCTCCGTCAACGCGCCGAGCCGGCGGGCTCCGTCGGCGGCCTGCTGGTAGGCGCTGACAGCCTCGGTGACCTGGCCGGCCGCGTCATGGTGGCTGGCGACGAGGTGCCAGTCGACGGCCCCGGTCGCGGCGGGCTCGCGGGCAAGCGCCGCGGCCACCCGGCCGTGCAGCTCCCGGCGGCGCGACGGGGGTTGCAGCTCGTACGCGACCACGCGCAGTAGCTCGTGCCGGAATCGATAACGCTCGGCATCGCCGAGCACACGCTCGAGGATCAGACCACCGAGCAGGGCCTCCAGGGCCGAATCGAGATCTGGCGCCGGCACATCGACCACCTGGGCGAGCACACTGCGGTCGACGTCGCGGCCAATGGCCGCGGCCGCGGAGGCCACGCGCAGTCCTGGGCCAGAGGCATGGAGGCGGGCGACCAGCGGCTCGTACAGCGCCTCGGGCACTGCCGGTGGTGGGCCCGCCGCCGGCCCCGCTGGCACCGGGACGACGGACGCCGGAACCGGAGCTCCCGCCCGCGTCACGTGGGTAGCGACGATGCGCTGAGTCGCCGAACTTGCCCCCCGTGCGAGCTCCTCCAGGTACAGCGGCATCCCATCACCGCGATCCACGACCGCGCGGCATGCAAGGTTGTCGATGCGGGGGTCGAGCGACAGCACGAGCTCCGCGGCAGCTTCGTCGTCCAAGGGCGCTAGGTCGATGACCTGAGCCGTGCCGAACGATGGAGGCGCCGGGTCCCGAGAGGTGGTGATGATCAGGAGGCCGCCACGTTCGGCGCGCACCACCCGTGAGAGCACGTCGAGCGTGGACCCGTCGCACCAGTGGAGATCCTCGACGACCAGCACCGCAGGGTCCGATCCAAGGCAGGCGAGCAGGTAGTCGGCTGCGGCGGCGACGATCGCATCGTGCAGCTTGCGTCCCTCCAGTGCCGCCGGCCGATACCCGGCTCCGGCGGGTACGCCGATGAGCGGTGCCACCAGCGGTATCAACTCGGCCGGGGCCAATCCGACTGCGGCCACTTCCTGTTCCAGACGTGCGAGCCGCACGCTCGGGGCTGAGCCTCCGGCCGCGCCGGCACGCGATTCGATGAGGGAACGGACGGCGTGGAAGCTCGCCTCGGCGTGGAACGGCGACGCGAGTAGCTGCAGGCGCGACCCCCCATCGGAGCAGGCTTCTTCGGCAAGTACTGCCGCAAGACGGGACTTGCCGATCCCGGCTTCGCCGACCAGGTGGACCACCAGCGGTCGTCCGACCGTCCCCTCACGAGCTTGAGCCCAGGAGGCGCGTAGGCGTGCCAACTCGTCAGTCCGGTCGGTCAGGGGCGCTACCCAGGGCCGCCCCCGGGCTGGCGTGTCGGGGGATTCGGCCACGACGCGGAACGGCTGCAGAGGTTCGTCGATCCCCTTCGCACGTTGCGCCGGCTCCGCCACAGTCTCGAATAGCGCGCCAACGACCTGGTGGACGGCATCGGAGATGACCACCGTCCCTGGGGTTGCGAAAGCCTGAAGTCGCGCAACCACATTGGCCGCAAGCCCGTAGATGTCGTCATCCTCGATGTCGAGGTAGACGAGACCCCGATGAACGCCGGCGCGGGCGTTGAGCCTTTCGCCGGCCGCGGGCTCGATCTCGTTCGACAACACCTCCAGGTCCCGCATGAGATCCAGCGCGGCTCGCACCGCCCTCTCGGCGTCGTTCTCGTGCGGCGTCGGGACGCCGAAGACGGCGAGTAGCCCGTCGCCTGAGATGTGAGAGATGTGCCCCTCGTACCGGCCTTCCACAACCTCGCGGCAGACCGACTTGTAGCGGCGCAGCAATACCCGGTAGAGCTCGGCGTCGAGCCGCGCTGACAGAGGCGTCGAGCCCTCCAGATCGACGAAGAGCAGCGACGCCCGCCGGATCTCGCCACCGCCTGGCTCGGCGGCAAGCAGGGCGGCCGCATCTCGATTCCCGGCGTCGGACGCCAGGACCTCGCCTGCCAGTTCTCGTGCCGCCTGGACGTCGCCACGATTCATCGCCGCCACCGCCCGGTCGAGCATGTCGTCGGGCGACGCGGTGCGATCAGTCACGGGATCTGGATGTCGACCGGGATGACGTGGTCGGGCTGCGCTGACGAT
Organism: uncultured bacterium; assembly: GCA_963756425.1. Classification (GTDB taxonomy): domain Bacteria; phylum Actinomycetota; class Acidimicrobiia; order Acidimicrobiales; family VFJN01; genus DASQUK01. The sequence continues at coordinate 61,169 of CAVWNW010000012.1, forward strand.
GGATCCGACCGCACCTCGACATCGCCCAGGTACGTGATGCCACGAACACCCCAGCGCCAGACGAGCAGGCGAATCCGGTCGGGTTCGCCCTGCGGCCGGTCGAGCTCGATAGTGACCCGCGGCTCACGAGGCGGTGGAAAGCGCTCGAGCCTCTGGCTGCCGTAGATGGGGGTGAGGGGTCCGGTTAGCCGGAGGGAACGCGGCGTGACGCCCGCCCGGACGGGGAACCAGGCCGAACGGATCAGTCGATCGGCTGGGGGTTGCGCGATCAGGGTGACGGCGCCGAGGAGCTCGCCGATCGTCGCAGTCCATCCGAGGGCAACCAGGGCCGCCGAGCGACTCACATCCTTCGCCAGAAGGTCCGCGGTGTAGCCGGCGTCGATGTGGTCGGCGATCGACCGGGCCTGGTCGGCGGCGAGGCACGACAGGCGCGTGGCCTGTTCGATGATGGCGTCGACCGCGAACCCGAACCCTGGTACGGCCGGCACGCCCATCGTCGAGGTTCCGCTTTCCGGGCTCATCCCAGGCCGCCTGAGGGCTTCTTCTTCGCGGTCTTGCGGGCACCGCGCGCTTGCTCAGGTGGGGTCTCGCTTCCGGACGTGGTGCCCGCGGTGGCCGTCGCGCCCGGCTGTGTCGACGCGACGCTGGCCGCGATCGACGTCGCGGCCGTGAGGAGCCGAGCCCACGCCTGCACGCTCCGCGCAAACGCTCCGGACATTTCGGCCACGAGAGTGTCAGCGGTATGGCCCCCGGTGCCCTCAGTAGAGGCTCCGGTACCTGCACTGGGTGCCGGAGCTGCGCCTGTGCCGGTGCCGGGTGCTGGCGCTGTGCCTGTCCCGAGCGCCGTTTCGAACGACCTCTTGAAAGCCGTAGCGCAGTCATCGATCGATTGCTTGATCAGCGCAGTGGCGTCGTCGAGCGTCTCGCCGAGCGTGACGCCGGCCTTACCGGTACTGGCGGGGCCGGCCGATCCAGCCGCTCCTGTGTCGTTGTCCTTGGGCACGCAGGAAACCTCCTCGGGACCAGCCAGCTTCGCCAGCAGGTCACTGACGAAATCGAGCGCCATGGCACCCCAGCCGATGGCGCACGCCAGGATGCCGATCGTCGACTCATCGAAGGACGCGTTGGTGAACGTCACGCGCTTGGTCGTCTCGATGAGCAGGTGCTCCGCCCCACCAACCAGCTCCTTCGTGACCTTGATCGAGCCCTCGTCCACCGTGACGGCACCGTTCGCCCGTAGACCCGCCGGAGAGACCACATTCTCGTAACCGTCCGCGATCGCGTACGAGATGATGCGCGAATCACCCCTGGCGACGAGTTCCGAGAACTCGAGCCACACGGCCACGCGAAGCGGCGAGCCAGACCCGGTGCAATCGAGGTCGACGACCTCGAGATACGTGCGCGGCTGCTGCGAGTCCGCCTCCATAGCACACCAGGCGTCGTTGGAGGCCCAGGTCGCGGGCTTGAGAAAGGTCTGCTCTGCGTCCGTCAGCGTCACGCCCGCCACGCAGACACTCGTCGTCAGGGCCACCGCGATGTCCGGCGTGACAGGGTCGCCGACCACGACGAGCTCAGTGGCGCAAGGATCGGGTTGGCTCAGGATCTGGGTGTGGAGCAGCATCCGGTTGTTCTCGCGGAACTGGCGGTACTCGGAGATGCTCGGGAGCTGGTCGGGGTCGGCAAGTCGAACCAGCAGGTCGATGGCCTGCGCACGAGCGACGGCCAGCTCGTCGGCCGTGGGAATCTGTCCCATGGGCATGGCCGCCACCACGCCCGGAACCATCAGGGCCCGCGTCGCCCACTCGGCTTCGGGATGCTCTCTGGGATCGAAGTCCGTGACGCCAGCGGGTGGCCGGTACTGGGGAAGCGCACGGACGACCGCGCCGACGGCGACGATCCAGTTCGGCAGCATGCGGGCGGACGGCTCCCTGGACACCTGCACGTCCCGCGTGCTGGCGAGGTCCCTGAGCGCGGCGGTCAAGTCGGCCTCCGCCTCGGCATGGGTGGGCAAGGGAGCATCGCCCCGGAACGCCCGGTTGTACCAGCCCACTGCACCCGACCCGCCGTAAGGGGGGATGAGTTCCGCGACGCGCTCCTGCATCAGCTGTCGCTCGGACGCGTCCTCGGTCGTCGCGATCACCGTGTCGAGCGCACCCAACACGGCGACGAGAGCGCTCCGCTCGCTCATCCACCCACCCTGTGTCGTCGCTGGCAGTGCGTGGCATAGCCTAACCGTCCGTCTGGCCGCGCCCGTGGTCTGGGGGCGTGGCCGCTGTGCGAACCCAGGGGGCGAGGTGGGCGAAGGGCGAGGCGACGGCGGTCACGATCGGGGTAGAGCGCCCCCATTCAGCCCGTCCGCAGGCATGCGGGCGTTCGCCGACGTGCAGCGTCGGGGCCTGATCGCAGCGGGGGAGCTCGTCGACAGGCTGATCGGTGCCGTCGACGGAGATTCCAACCCCGGCCGGGACGGCCCAGCCACACCTGAGGCGCCTGGCAACGATCCGCCGACTGTGGACGTCGTGAGTACGTGGGTCGACGTCTTCCAGCGTGGGCTGCAGGCGATGGCATCCGCAGCTCGCAGCGACGGCTCCGTTCCGCTCAACGGTGAGAGGATCGTCACCGCTGACCTGGCGCGGGGCACTACCACCGGGCCTCTTCACATCCGAGTCGCTGCCGAGTGCGAATCGCCGGACACGGGCCTGCCCGGCTCGCAGCGCGACGGTGACCGGCGCCAGGGATCAGCAGAGGTCTGGTTGCACAACGGGACGTCCGAGGCGAGGTCAGACCTCCGGCTGCACACGGGCGACCTGCGCACGCACGACGGCGGGACGCTGCCCGACTCGTCCCTGCGGTTCGATCCGCCGTCGCTCGACGAGCTGCCGGCCCGCTCGAGCCGCGGCGTCGTGGTCATCGCTGACGTCCCAGACGGGGCGCCCGGCGGCGTGTACCGCGGCGTCCTGCTCGTGGCCGGGGCGCCGGAGGTGTGGCTTCCGATCGTCGTCACGGTGGCGAGCGGCGAATGACGGCCACACCGATCGCTCACGACCCGCCGTCCGTCCCCGGACCGGCGACCCGGCCGCCTCCGGACGGCACCCGTGTGGACGACCGCCTGCGCTCGGTGGGCCGGGACGTGCGCCGGGCCATGCTGGCGGCGGTGCCGGACGCGGAGCCGCACGACTGGCTCTACCGGCTGGTGCGGTCGTACCCGAGCCGTCCGGGCAAGGCGATCCGGCCGGCGCTGTGCCTCGCTACGTGCCGAGCGTTCGGGGGTCGCGACGAGGACGCCAGAGGTGCGGCCGTGGCCATCGAGATGCTGCACAACGCGTTCCTGGTGCACGACGACATCGCCGACGGGAGCGAGCGGCGGCGGGGCCGCCCGACCCTGCCCGCGGAGCACGGCCCGGGGCTGGCGCTCAACGCGGGCGACGCTCTCGCCGTCCTGGCGCACCAGGTGCTGCGGCAGCACGCCCGCGGCCTCGATGACGACCTGGGCGATCGTCTGCTCGACGAGTTCGACACCATGGCACTGCGGACCCTCGAAGGGCAGGCGACCGAGCTCGGCTGGCGCCGCGACGCCGTGGCGCGGCTGGCGCCCGAGGACTACCTCGACCTCATCATGCACAAGACGTGCTGGTACACGACTATCCATCCCCTGCGCGTGGGCGCGCTGCTGGGCTCGGGCGGCCGTGCCGACCTGCGGCCGATGGTGCGCTTCGGGTTCCACCTGGGAGCCGCGTTCCAGATCCGGGACGACCTGCTCAACCTGGTCGGCGACGAGGCGCTCTACGGCAAGGAGATCAACGGCGACCTGCGCGAGGGCAAGCGCACGCTGGTCCTGATCCACCTGATCGGTGCCGCCGAGGGATCGGACCGGCGCGCCGTCGACCGGTACCTGCGCCTCGAACCCGCCGAGCGCGGGGCGGACGTGATCGCCGAGATCCGGGCCCTCTTCGACGCCTACGGCAGCATCGAGTTCGCCCGCGCCTACGCGGAGGGCATCGCCGGCTCCGCACTGGAGGCCTTCGAGGCGGCCTTCGCCGATGCGGCCGACGGCGAGGACAAGGACTTCGTCCGCGCGCTGATCCCGTACATGCTCGGCCGCCCCCGCTGAGGCCCCGAGGCAATGGGTTCCGCCACCGGCAGCCCAAGGTCGAGCGCTACCGAGGTCATAGGTTCCGCCACCAGCAGCCCGAAAAGCGCTACCAGCAGCCCGAGGTCAAGCGCTTCCGAGGTCATAGGTTCCGTCACCGGCGGCCCGAGGTCATAGGTTCCGCCACCGGCAGCCCGAGGTCATAGGTTCCGCCACCGGACCCCATCGCCTCGCCCGCCGCCCGCCGGAACCCATGACCTCCCCGGTCCCCATCGGCGACGATCATCCCGAAGGCCACAGGATCCGCCCCGAGGCCCCAGCACCCCGAGGTCATAGGTTCCGCCACCCACAGCCCGAGGTCATCGGTTCCGCCACCGGAACCCATCGCCTCGCCCGTCGCCCGCCGGAACCCATGACCTCCCCCGTCCCATCGGCGACGATCATCCCGAAGGCCACAGGACCCGCCCCGAGGCCCAGCACCCCGAGGTCATAGGTTCCGCCACCCACAGCCCGAGGTCATCGGTTCCGCCACCGGAACCCATCGCCTCGCCCGTCGCCCGCCGGAACCCATGACCTCGAGTGGCCCACCGACGACTACCGATCTTCTGTTTCGTGGCATCCAAAGTGTCACAGGTACTAAGCATGCTTGTCCCATGGATTCCATGGCACTGGATGCACGCATTGCGCTCCTGGCCCGCCGCCAAGGTGGGGCATTCACCTGGGCGCAGGCGAGAGGCGTCGGGGTCGGGCGGGCGACGGTCGGCCGGCGCCTGCGGAGTGGCCTCTGGGAGCGCGCGTATCCGGGTGTCTATGTCCTCGCCGGTACTCCCCCGGCGCGCTCCGTCGACCTCTGGGTCGCGGTCCTGGCTGCGGGCGCCGGGGCGCTCGTCTCCCACGAGTCGGCCGCTCTGCTGCACGGTGCGACAGGGCTGTCTCCCGTTCCCATCACCTTGATCGCGCCGCATGGCGCCCACCACCGCCTGTCGGGCATCTGCGTCCACCAGATCGACGACGTGCATCGGCGCCACCGCACGAGGGTCGACGCAATGCCGGTCGTAACGGCAGCCCGTTCGATCGTCGACCTGGCGTCGCGCCTCGGGCACGATCGGTTGGGCGAGGTGGCCGACGATCTCGTCCAGCGTCGGGCCACCACCTGGCCTGCCATCGGCGGCGCGTTCAACGACGTCGTCCGCCCGGGCAAGCCCGGCATGGCCAGGATGGCGACGCTGCTGGACGACCGATGCGGGACGGAGGTCCCGGCGCAGTCCAAGCTCGAGCAGGCTCTGTTCACGGCCCTGGCGGCGGGCGGCTTGCCCCCGCCGGTCCGCCAGATGCCAATCCCCGGTCGCCCACGGCTCCTCGGCCGAGGGCTCGTCGATGCGGCGTACCCCGAAGCGGGCATCGTCATCGAAGCCGACGGGCGCACGTATCACATGCGGCTGATCGACATGCGCCGTGATCGGGAGCGCGACGCGCAGGTGATCAAGGCGGGCTGGGTACCGCTCAGATTCATGTACTCGCAGGTCGTGCACGACCCGGACATGGTCTGCGCCGACGTCGCGGAAATCCGGGCCGTGAGGCTGGAGCAGCTCGTGGGGCGGCGGGCGGCATGAGGGGCGAACGCTCGGAAGCCCTGGCGGCGGCCGCGAGGTCAGTCCTCGACCACGAACGAGCGGAAGCCGTCGCGAGCTGTCCGCCAGGCGGCGGTGTCGAACTCGCCGTCCGGGCTCAACGCATCTGCGGCGGCCCAGCCCATGGCCAGGGCGTGGTGCGTGTTGTCCGGCGTGAACAGGCCCTGGCGGCCGAAGGTGACCAGCCCGACCTCGGTCGCCCAGCGCTCCAAGGCGGCGAGATCGTCGGCAAACCCCGGCCGGTAGACGGGGTAGACGTGCGGGAGGCGACGGCTCGCCACCTCGACCGGACGGACCTCGGGGAGCCCGGTCGCCACCAACTCCTGCGCGAGGCGGGCGGCCAGGTCCACGTCCGCGGACCGCCAAACGTCGTCCCCGGCCCAGCACGGGATCTCCGCGCAGAGCACCGTCCGATCGGCCGGATCGTCGGGGTTGTCGCGGTAGTTGCGGGGCTCTGAGAGCCGGGACGCGAACACCTCGGGACCGGGGAAGTAGTGGGCGTCGTACTCCGTCCACTGCGGTCGGTCGAGCACCAGGTACAGCAGGACCATGCCTCGATGCCGCAGCCCGGCCGCGGACTCCAGCGCGCTTGCTGGCGGGGGCGGATCGACCATCCCGGCCAGCGCCGGCAAGGGGATCGTCGACCACACGTGTTCGGCGTCGTGGCCGCTGCCGTCGGCGAGCGCCAGGCGCCAGCCCCCGTGGGCCCGCCGATACAACGCGTCGACGCCGCATCCGAGGCGGACGTCCGCGCCGGCGTCACAGGCGGCCTGCGCGAGCGCCTCGGGGATGGAACCGAACCCGCGGCGGGGATACAGGAACGTGCGACCGGCGGGGCGGGACCCGCGCGCCAGGCGGCGCATGATGTCCGCCGGAGACGAGGCGCTCACCCGTCGGCGGGCCAGCTCGCCCGCCAGCTCCGCCGGCGGAGTGTCCCACAGCTTGCTTGCGTAGGGGTCGTAGAAGGCATCGAGCACCGCCGGCCCGAGCCCCGCCCGCACCACCTCGGCGAACGTGTCCTCCCGGGGACGCCGCAGCGGCCCGGCGAGCGCATCGGCGGCCGCCCTGACGGCGAAGGCGGGAGGCGTGCGGCGCACCAGGTCGCTTGTCCGTAACGGGAAGGCGACCCAGCGGTCGAGCAGCCGGATGCGTCCGTGGCGGGGCCGAACCTGGAGGTCGGCGCCCAGCAGGCCTCGCAGGGCCGCAAGGATCGGGAGCGGCGTGGCCGGGTGGAGCCGGTGGCTGCCGTGGTCGACCCGGAGGCCGGCGACCTCGAACGACCCGGCCATCCCGCCGACGACCGGTGCCCGCTCGACCACCACCACCTGGTGGCCGCCCACCGCGGTGCGCCATGCGGCCGCGAGCCCGGCCGGGCCCGCTCCGATGATCGCGATCACCGAGCGTCGAGGGGCTGGCCCGCCGCTGCCGGAAGCCTTTGCGACCGGGACCACCGATCCGCCCCGTCGTCATCGGCGGCGGCAGGCGCTTTCGCCTCGGTGACGGTCGTGGGGTCGGGCGCTGGGAACACCACCGCGGGCGGGCCCTCGTACGTCACCATGACGCGATCCCCACGGCCGAACCGGGGCGTGGCCCCGGCGCGAGCCCGGACCGGCTCGGCGCCATCGGGGCGCACCAGGTAGACGGTGTCGTGTCCGTAGTACTCGGTCAGCTGGACCGTCGCCGGCACGCCTCGGCCGCCATCGTCGGCAGCGCCGAGCGGGTCGAGGCGCAGCTGTTCGGCCCGGAGCACGACCTCGACCGGGCCCTGCGCCGAGCCTCCGCCGGAGACGTCGAGGGCGACGTCGCCGACCGCGGTCACGGCGTGGTCGCCCCGGGCGTCGCCGGCCACGAGGTTGGCGTCACCGACGAACGTCGCCACCCAGGGACTGGCGGGCCGGGTGTAGAGCTCGGCGGGGCGCGCCTGCTGCACGATGTGGCCCGCCTGCATGACCGCCACCTCGTCCCCGAGCACGAACGCCTCCTCCTGGTCGTGCGTCACGAACACCGTGGTGACAGCGAGGTCGGCGAGCAGCTGGTGCACCTCGGTGCGGACCTGCATCCGGAGCGTCGAGTCGAGGTTGGAGAACGGCTCGTCCAGCAGCAGGACGCCCGGCTGGGGCGCCAGGGCCCGTGCCAGCGCCACCCGCTGCTGCTGCCCGCCGGACATCGTGGCCGGCTGGCGATCGCCCAGTCCGTCGAGGCCCACCATGTGCAGTGCTGCAGCCACCCGCGGCCCCCGTCGCTCCGAGCGGGGCAGCCCGTAGCCCACGTTCTGGGCTACGGTCAGGTGCGGGAACAGCGCCCAGTCCTGGAACACCATCCCCACCCGCCGCTTCTCCGGCGGTACGTGCACGTCGCGGGCCGCCGCCGACAGCACGCGGTCGCCGACCCGGACCTCCCCGGCGTCGAGTCGCTCGAGCCCGGCGATTGTCCGCAGCAACGTGGTCTTGCCGCAGCCGCTCGAGCCCAACAGCGCCACTATCCGGCCCGGCTCGACCCGCAGGTCGACGTCGCGGAACACCTCGAGCGCCCCGAACCGCTTGGACGCGCCCCGCACGTCGATGGCCACCGGCACGTTCATCGTGCCTCACACCGTACCGCTGGCGTGCCGAAGGCGAGCAAGCGCCGCGCCCTGCGTCCCGGCCGTCAGACCGCGCGCCGCTCCAGGACGGCCATGGCGGCGTTGTGGCCGCCTATGCCGCTGACGCCGCCACCCCGGCGGGCTCCGGCACCGCACACGAGCACGTTGGCGACGTCCGTCGCTACACCCCAACGGTCGCCGTCATCGTCCTCCGCCCACGGCCAGCTCAGGTCGCCGTGGAAGATGTGCCCGCCGGGCATCGCGAGGCTGGACTCGAGGCTGCCCGGCCCGACGGCCTCCAGGCACGGCCGGCCCTCGGCGTCGCGGGCCAGGCATTCGGCGAGCGGCTCGGCCAGGTAGGCGTCCAGGCCCGCCACGTGGCGCCGAACCGCCTCGTCGAGGACGGAGCCGTCCCGGTCGCCGGCGAACAGCCGGGCCGGGGTCTGCAGGCCGAACAGCGTGAGGGTGTGCACGCCGCGCGCCGCCAGGTCCGGTCCGAGGATCGAGGGATCCGTCAGGGTGTGGCAGTACACCTCACTAGGCAGCGGATCGGGCAGGCGACCGGCGGAGGCCGCGGTGTGGGCCGACTCCAGCGCCGCATAGCCCTCGTCGATGTGGAACGTGCCGGCGAAGGCGACCTCGGGGTCGTGGCCGCTACGCAGCCGCGGCAGCCGCTCCAGCACCATGTTGATCTTCACCTGCGCGCCCTCGGGCGGCGAGCCGCCGGCACGTCCCCGCAGCCGCTCGAGCACCGCAGGCGCCACGCCCGCCAGCACGAACCTGCCCGTCACCCGCAGCTCCCCGCCGTCACGCCGGCCGCTGGCATAGGCGACCTCGGCGTCGGACCCGTCAGTGTCGACCCGCAGCGCCTCGGCGTTGGTCACGAGGTCCGCACCGGCGGCTCGGGCCGCCCGTTCGAGTTCGGCGGTGACGGCGCCCATGCCGCCCACCGGCACCCGCCATTCGCCCGTGCCGTTGCCGACCAGGTGGTAGAGGAAGCAGCGGTTCTGCCGCAGTGTCGGCTCGTGCGCCGACGCAAACGTGCCGATGAGGGCGTCGGTGAGCACGATGCCCCGCACCGCGTCATCCTCGAAGGTCTGCTCCAGGGTCACGCCCAGCGGCTGGGCGACCAACCGCTCCCAGCGGGCAGCGCCCACGCGGCTACGCAGCGCTTCCGCCGGCGGCAGCGGCTCCAGCAGCGTGGGCGCCACGGCCTCGGCCAAGCGGGCCGCGTCGGCGTAGAAGTCGCACCAGGCCGCGTACTCGCGGTCGGATCCCGTGAGCGTGCGGAACGACTCGGCGGTCGCCGGGCCAGCCCGGCGCTCGACGAGCAGGCCCAGGTCGCCGCGGCCGGCCCTCCTCACGGGTGTGAAGGATGCGACCGCCCGCGTTGCGAGGCTGACCCGAAGCCCGAGGTCGGCCACGATGCGATCGGGCAGCAGGCTCACGAGGTACGAGTAGCGAGAGAGCCGGGCGTCGACCCCGGCGAAGACCCGCCCGCTGACAGCGGCGCCGCCCAGGTGGTCGGCGCGTTCCAGAACGCACACCGAAAGCCCCGCCCGCCCCAGGTAGGCGGCGGCCACGAGGGCGTTGTGCCCGCCCCCCACCACCACGACGTCGTAGCGGTCGCGGCGCAACCGGCTCAGCGGAGAGGCTCGGGCAGCGGGCGAGCGTGAACGATCGCGAGGCGCTTGGTGGCCCGTGTGAGCGCCACGTACAGGGCCCGCGGTCCCTGCGCCTCCTCGTCGACGATGGCGGCGGGCTCCACCACCACTGCAGCGTCGAGCTCCAGGCCCTTGACCAGGCTCACGGGCACGAGCGTGACCTGGGACTCCAGCCCGTTGCGGGCCGCCCGGCCGTACGCGAGGCCGGCCCGATCCAATGCCCGAACAACGTCGTCGACCAAGGTCTGCGGGACGATGACCGCCACGCTCCCGGGATCGACGGCCTTGCGTTCCTCGGCCGCCACCCGGGCCACCCGGTCCGCGAGATCGTCGACGCTGGACTCGACGATCCTCGGCGGATCGCCCTGCTGACGCACCGAGTCCGGCGGCTCGAGCTCGGGGGCGGCGACCGCCAGCACCCGGGCGGCCAGGTCCATCGTGGGCTTCGGGATCCGGTAGCCGATGGTCAGCTCGGCCCGGCGGGACGGGCGCTTGTCGGGCAGGTGCGTGAGGATCTCGTCCCAGCCGGAGTGCGCCCACACCCCGGTGGCCTGGGCGATGTCGCCAACGACCGTCATCGAGCCGTTCAGCGACCGGCGCGCCAGCATGCGGAGCTGCATCGGCGACAGGTCCTGCGCCTCGTCGACCACGATGTGCCCGTACGTGCGGATCTCGTCGGCGTCACTCCGGTCGCGTCGGCGCCGGGGCTTGGCGCCGAGCAGCGCGCGGGCCTCGTCGAGCAGCGGCACGTCGTCATGGGTCCACGCCACGTTCGCCACGTCATCGCTGCGGGGGCGCTCGAGCGCCGCCAGCTCGTCGGCGTCCAGCTGCTTGCCCGCCAACTCGATGAGCGCCCGCGACCCGTAGAGGTCGTGGAGCAACTCGGCCGGCGTCAGCACCGGCCACATCCGCTCGAGTGCCTCGCGGACCTCGGGTGTCAAGCGCAGCCGCTCGCGCACCTCCTCGGGCGTCGTGGGCGTGCGGCTGGCGTCGGCCAGCGCCGCGAACAGCTGCGACTCCACGAAGCGACGGCCGGCGTTGTGGAGCCGGAACCGGCGCCGGGCCTCGGCGACGATGGCGGCCGTGCGCTTGGCCGGCACGGCCAGCGTCTGGAGCCCGAACGGCACCCGCAGCGCCCGCCGCAGCCCGCGCTCGCGATCACGTACCGCCTTGGCCAGCACGGCCGCCATGCGCCCGTCGCCCTTGATGCGGGCGGTCGCGGGGCGGTCGCGGCCGCTGACCCGGACGTCGTCGATCAGGTCGGCCAGCACCACCTGCTCGACACCGGCCTCGCCCAGGCTCGGCAGCACGCGCTCGATGTAGCCGAGGAACAGCCGGTTCGGCCCCACCACCAGCACGCCCTGGCCCTCGAGCGGGAATCGGTGGGTGTAGAGCAGGTAGGCGGCCCGGTGGAGGGCCACGACCGTCTTCCCGGTGCCGGGACCACCCTGCACCACCAGCACGCCGGGGAGCTCGGAGCGGATGACCTCGTCCTGCTCCCCCTGGATGGTGGCGACGATGTCGCTGAGCCGGCCGGTGCGCGCTTCCTCCAGGGCAGCGATCAGTGCGCCGTGGCCCCGCACCTCCCGCGACTCGTCACCGTTGTCGCCGTTGTCGACCACCCGGAGCTCGCCGTCGAGCATCCCCGCGCCCTCGCCGAAGAGCTCGTCCTCGATCCCCAGCAGCTGCCGGCCCCGAGTGGCGAAGTGCCGGCGCCGCACGAGGCCCATCGGCGCCCGCCCGGTGGCGCGGTAGAAGGGCTCGGCCACGGGCGCGCGCCAGTCGACCACGAGGGGCTCCTGGCTCTCGTCGGCGACGGCCACGCGGCCGATGTAGAAGGTGTCGCCGCCGTCGGAGCGGGACTTGTCGATGCGCCCGAACACCAGGCTGGCGTCGCCGAGGTGCAGATAATCGAGCCGGCTGGCGATGTTGCCCTCGATGATCTCCCGCTCCCAGCGGGCCTGCTCCGTGCCACCCTTGCCGACCTCGACCATCGACCGCAGCTTGGTGGCCGACTGGCGAGCACGTTCCAGGCAGTCGTAGGCGCGGTCGATATACGCCTGTTCGGCGGCCAGGTCGGGATGAGTGGCCAATCGCTCCTCCGCTGGTCGAGGAACGGACCATGCTACCGGTTCTGCCCGATTCTGTGGAGGGTTCGCGTCGGATCGGCACCGGTAGCGTGACGGCCGTGAGCGAGCGTCCGCACTGCTGCGAGCCCGGCCCGAGCGGTCGTGGGAGCGGGGCCGCAACGCGTCCGAGCCCGAGCGGCCCACTGCGAAGCAGCAAGGGCGGAAAGTAATGCCCCCGCCGGCCGACGCCCCATTCCTCCTGGCCTGCCACAACCGGTCGGCCAGCCATGTTCCCGTGTGGTTCATGCGTCAGGCCGGGCGCTCGCTGCCGGAGTATCGGGCCATCCGGGGGACCGGCAGCATCCTCGACGCCGTCCGCGACCCCGACCTGGCGACCGAGGTCACCCTGCAGCCCGTCAGGCGATACGGCGTCGACGCGGGGATCCTCTACAGCGACATTGTCGTGCCGGTCGCCGCAGTGGGCTTTGGCGTCGACGTCGTCGCCGGCGTGGGGCCCGTGGTGGAGCGGCCGTTCCGCGATGCCGCCGACCTCGACCGCCTGGGCGCTTTCGATCCCGAGGTCCACTGCCCCTGGGTCCAGGAGACCGTTCGGGCCGTGGTGGGCGAGCTGGGTGAGACGCCCCTCATCGGCTTCGCCGGCGCCCCGTTCACGGTGGCCAGCTACCTGATCGAGGGTGGACCGTCCCGCACCCTGGCCCGCACCAAGGCCCTGATGCTGGGCGACCCGGAGCTGTGGGCCCTGCTGCTGGACCGGCTGGCCGCCATCGCGACCGCCGCCCTGCGGGCGCAGGTGGAGGCCGGGGCGGCGGCGGCGCAGCTGTTCGACAGCTGGGCCGGGACGCTGAGCCCGGACCTGTATGAACGCGCCGTGCTCCCCGCCAGCGCCCGGGTGTTCGCCGGGCTCGCACACCTGGGCGTCCCCGCCATCCACTTCGGTGTGACGACCGGCGAGCTGCTGCCTCTGCTCGCCAAGGCCGGTGCGCAGGTTGTGGGGGTCGACTGGCGTGTGCCCCTGGACGAGGCCCGCCAGCGCCTGGGCCCCGACGTCGCCGTGCAGGGCAATCTCGACCCGGCGGTGTGTCTGGCCCCCTGGCCGGCGGTCGAGGAGCGCGCCCGCGACGTGCTCGCCCGCAATGGTGGGCGCCCGGGCCACATCTTCAACCTGGGTCACGGCGTGCTGCCCGAGACGGACCCTTCGGTGCTCGAGCACCTGGTGGAGCTCGTTCACGGCTGGGAGGTGGGCGCATGACGGATCGCCCCAGGGGACTGGTGGTGATGGCGTATGGCACCCCGGCGTCGCCGAACGACATCGAGGCGTACTACACGCACATCCGACGGGGGCGGGCACCCTCGGCCGAGCAACTCGCGGACCTGACCGGCCGCTACGCCGCCATCGGGGGCGTGTCCCCCCTGGCGGAGCGGACGCGCGCCCAGGCCCGCGCCATCGCCGCCGCACTGGGCGCCGGCGAACCCGGACCCTGGGTGGTGGCGTTGGGCAACAAGCATGCGCCGCCGTTCGTCGAGGATGCGGTGGCGGAGCTCGCAGGTGGCGCGCCCGACATCGTCGGCCTGGTGCTGGCGCCGCACTTCTCCCGGGGATCCGTGGGCGAGTACCACGAGCGCGCGGGCGCCGCCGCTGGCGAGCGCGGCCTCGCCTACGTGGGCATCGATGCCTGGCACGACGAACCGGCGTGGCTGGACGCCCAGGGGGAGCGGGTCCGCTCCGCCCTGGCCACGCTGCCGGCGAAGACCATGGTGCTGTTCACGGCCCACAGCCTCCCGGAACGGGTGCTGACCGACGACGACCCCTACCCGGACCAGCTGTGCCGGTCGGCGGCCACCATCGCCGGGCGTGCCGGGCTCGACTCGCACGGCTGGGCGCTGGCGTGGCAGTCGGCGGGCCGCACCCCCGAGCCCTGGCGCGGGCCGGACGTCCGGGACGTGATCCGCGACCTGGCCGCCACCGGGGGTGTCGACGGGGTGCTGGTGTGCCCCCAGGGTTTCGTGTCCGACCACCTGGAAGTGCTGTACGACCTCGACGTCGACGCCCGGCGCGTGGCCACCGAGGCGGGGCTGGCGTTCGCACGGACAGAGTCGATCAACGACGACCCGGCGGTGATGACGGCGCTCGCCGAACGGGTGCGACGGGCGGCGGCGGCCTCCGCCGACACCAACGCCGGCTCGGCGACCCCGTGAGCCGGCGGGTCGACCTCGCCGTCGTCGGCGGTGGCATCAGCGGGCTCGCTGCGGGCTGGATGGGCATGCGGCGGGGCGCGCACGTGGTCGTCCTCGAGGCTGCCGACGCGCCCGGAGGCAAGCTGCGGACGTCGCCGGTCGCCGGGATCGACATCGACGAGGGTGCCGATGCCTTCCTGGCCCGCGTACCCGAGGCGGTGGGGCTGTGCCGGGACGTGGGACTGGGTGGCGACCTGGTCTCCCCCGCCACCGGCACGGCCTACGTGTGGACCGACGGGGCGCTGCGGCGGTTGCCGTCCGAGCAGCTCCTGGGCGTCCCCACCGACCTCGACGCCGTGGCGGCATCGGGGATCCTGTCGCCCGCCGGCGTCGAGCGGGCACGCGCCGACCTGACCGCACCGGACGACGCACCGTCCGGCGACGAGGCGATCGGGGCCCTCGTCCGGCGCCGCCTCGGTGACGAGGTGCTCGACCGACTCGTGGCACCTCTGCTGGGTGGGATCTGGGCCGGCGACTGCGACCTGCTGTCGCTCCAGGTGGCCGCCGCCAACCTGGCGGCGGCCCGCGACCGGGAAGCCAGCCTGATCCGGGGCGCCGCCGCCCTCCGCGCCGACGCGGTCGAGCAGGGCGCCGCCGACAGGCCGGTGTTCCTGGCGCCGCGGGGCGGCATGGCGCGCCTGGTCGACGCGCTGGCCGAGCGCCTCGGCGAGCGACTGTGCTGTGGCACCCCCGTGAGCGGCCTCGAGCCCGACGGCACCGGCTGGCGCCTCGCCACCGGCGATGCGGGCGACCCCGATGCCCAGCGGAGCCACGTGGTGGCCGACCGGGTGGTGCTCGCCACCCCCGCCTACGTGACGGCGCGCCTGCTCGCGAGTCGTGCGCCGCAGGCCGCCGCCTTCCTCTCCGGCATCGACCACGCGTCCGTGGTGCTGACGGTCCTAGTGATGCCGCGGGAGGCCATCGACCATCCGCTCGACGGGTCGGGGTTCTTGGTGCCGCAGTCGTCCGGACGGCTGCTCACCGCCTGCTCGTGGATGTCATCGAAGTGGGCGCACCTCGCCGTCGATCCGTCCATGGTCATCCTCCGGGCATCGGCCGGTCGGGCCGGTGACGAACGGGCGCTAGGGGCGACCGACGATGAACTGGTGGCGGCGCTGGTCGACGACCTGGGCGACACGATGGGCCTGCATGGCCCGCCCACGGCGGTCCGGGTCAGCCGCTGGGAGCGCTCGTTCCCGCAGCCGCGTCCCGGGCACCTCGACGCCGTCGCCGGCGCGGAGCGGGCGCTGGCCGAGCGGGCACCCGGCCTCACCATGGCCGGCGCCTGGGAGCTCGGCGTCGGTATACCGGCCTGCATCCGCGGCGCCGACCGGGCGGTTGGCGGCTAGCGGGGCGGCTCAGCCCTCGTCCCCGGCGGCGTGCCGTACGGCGGCGGAGACGAGCTGCCCCCGAGTACCCAGGCCGAGCTTGGCGTACACCCGGCCCAGGTGCGACTCCACGGTGCGCCGGGAGATGTACAGCCGCTGGCCGATCTCGGTGTTGGTCAGGCCCTCGCCGACCAGCGACACGATTGTCTGCTCCGACGCGGTCAGGCTGGCCCAGCCGTGCGTGGCACGCGCCGGGACCCGGCGGGGCCGCATGGGCAGGCCGCCGTCCCGCAGGTCGGCGCGCAAGCGGGCGTGGAGCCGATCGGCGCCGAGGGAGTCGTAGCAGGCGAACGCCTCCTTGGCCATGCGCCGGGCCTCGCCCGGCTGCCGATTGCGGGCGGCCAGGACGGCCGCGTCGTGGTGCGCCCGGGCCGCCTCGGGACCGCGGCGGCAGTCGACTAGCCGCTGCGCGGCCACCTCGACCGCGGCGTGGTCCCCGGCCTGCAGGCCGCCGGCCCATCCCGCGACCGCAGCGGCGATGGGGGACGCGGTCCTCGTCGCCACCCCGCGCAGCTGGCCGCTTACCCGGTCGGCGACGTCCCGCTGCCCGGTGGCCAGGGCGAGGCGGACGGTGTCGGCGCCGATGTTCAGGAGGAACGCCGGCGCCCCGGCGTCGATGATCCGGCCCGCCGTGAACGCCAGGAGGGCCGCCGCCGCTTCGGTCTCGCCGTCGGCCTCACCCACGATGGCGTGGGCGTACGCGAGCCAATCACGGCCAAGGACGCCCTCGGCGGAGAGCACGCGCGAGTTGTCGAGCCATTCGTGCGCCAGCTCCTGCTGGCCGCGGGCGGAGGCCACGAGCGCCCCGATCGCGTACGGCCAGAACACGCCGAGCCTGAGATCCGCCTCCTCGGCGGCCAGGAGGCCGGCGTCGGCTTCGGCGAGCGCGTCGTCCCAGTCCCCCCGGCGAAAGAGCACGACTGCGGCAGCAAGCTGCACGAGCGGCGGGAGCCAGCGCGGGCCCACCCCCGGGTTGGCACTGGCACGCAGTCCCGCGAGCGCGCCGTCGCCGTCACCCAGGAAGTCCATGGCCAAGGTCGACACGAGCGCCGGCAAGCCCCGGGTGGCGCGAGCCGTCACGTCGGCCTCGCTCGCCCGCACGGCCACCGTGGCGTCCTCCACCGCGGCTTCAAACCTGCCGTCCAGCACGTCGAGCCAGGCCCGCACAGTCGCCACCGATGCCTCGCGGAAGGGTGAGGTCGGGGTGTTGGACGCCTCGACCCAGTCGACGATCTCTGCGGCCTCGCCCAGGCGGGCGGTGTGGACCCACAGCAACGCCATCTCCGCGGCGGCGTCGACAACGTCGGGATCGTCGGCGTCGAACTCATGGGTCAGCCGCTCCACGCCCATGCCCGCGTACCGTTCGGCCACCTCGTCGATGCGGCCGGACAGGCTCAGAGCGATCCCCTGCAAGCGCCGGAGCTCTATCGACGGCGGATCCGGCAGGGCTGCGAACCGGTCGTCGATCAACGCCGGGACGTCGCCGGCGTGGCCGGCGGCGACGAGTGCCCAGCCGAGCTCCAGCGCCAGCTCGGTCGACTGCGGTGCGCCGGGCGCCGTTCCCTCGAGCGCCGACGCCAGCAGGTCGGCGGCCGCGCCGGGGTTGCGGTCGGTGAGGGCACGGCCCACGGTGACGAGGCGTTCGTGGTCGGCGGGGTCGCAGGGATCGCATCCGGCGAGCAGGCAGGCCGTGATCCTCTCCGGGTCACCCCCGCGCTCGGCCAGCACATCGGCCGCCCGGCGGTGAAGGCTGCGCACGATTGATGCCGGCGTCGCGTCGAGCACCGCCCGACGGAGCAGGTCGTGCCGGAACGCCAGCGTGGCACCGTTGTCGGCGAGCACCCCGGCCTCGGCGGCCGCCAGAGTGGTCACCAGGACCCCGGTGAGGGACTGGTCGAGCATGGCCGCCAGCTCCTCGACGGTGAAGCCACCGGGCAGGACGGCGGCGGCCCGGAGCAAGAGCTCGGCATTGGGGACGGCGAGCAGGGTGCGCCGCGCCAGGCGGGTGCCGAGGTCGTCGGGCACGTCGGCGCCCCGGTCCAGCTCGAGCGCGCCGTCGCGCACGACGACCCTGTCCTCATCGGCCAGTCCGGCCAGCAGCTCGACCGCCAGGAACGGATTGCCGCCCGTGCCGGCGAGCAGCGACGCGAGGTCGTCACCGGGCTCCGATCCGAACCGGTCGGTGACGAGGGCCGCCAGGTCGTTCGGCGCCAGCGCCGACGGTACGAGGCCCACTCCCTCACGGGCCGCCACCTCCTCCAGGCGCCGCAGGCCGGCGGATGTCGGATGGGGGCGGGCGGCGGTGAGGAGCAGGATTCCGAGGGTTCCCGCCCGGATGGCGAGGGCGCGCAGCCCGTCCAGGCTCTCCTCGTCGGCCCAGTGCACGTCGTCGGCGACGAGCGCCAATGGCCCGGCGGCCGCCAGCCGCTCGGCGGCCGCAACAACGGCACCGACCGGGTCGGGATCGGGGTGGCGGTCGATCTCGGGGAGAAGCGCGCGCACCAACGCCAGCCGCCGCCGACGGTCGGTCTCGTCCACCGTGCAGCGGCGCTGGGTCACGCCGAGGCGGTCGAGCTCCGCCGTGCCGGCGGAGAGCAGGCTCGACTTCCCGATCCCGGCCTCGCCGGTGATGTGGACCATGCATCCCGCGCCCGCCGCCACGGTCTGGACCGCATCGGTGAGGGCGGACAGCTCACGCGACCGCCCGAGGAGGACGGGCGCCACGTCCGGTGAGAGTAGCGGTCGCAACGGTGGGGAGGGGGACGGCTACGAACCGTTTCGTCGGAAACGGTCCCGGCCCGGCGCCGACCGACGGCGGCTCCGCGTGCGTGTCGACGCCGTGGCCTGGCGGCCCGCCGTCGTGCTGTTCGTGTCCGGGGGCGTGTTGGCCATGCGCGGACCGTACGGATCGAGGGCCCTGCCGTCTTCGGTAGCGCTACGCAATCGGATCGCCGGGTGGTACAACCACGCCATGGCGCCGGACCCCCGCCGCTCGAGCCCGACCCCGGTTCCCCGCCCGGCGACGGTCTCGGTGCGGCGACGCGCCGGCTTCCTGCTGGGCATCCTGGCGCTGCTGCTCGTGGGCGCGGGAGCGACCGTCGGCTGGGCGCTCACCGAGGACGAGAGGCCCGCGACGCCGTCCACGACCGCCGCCACGCACGCCACAACCACGGACGCAACGATCTCGACGCTCGCCCCGGCCACGACGCTCCCGCCGACCACGTTGCCGGCCCCCGATGCGGTGCCCACCGACGAATACGCGCCGACGCCGGACGTGGTCCACGGGACGCTGGCACTGCCCACCCTCGGGGTGGAGCAGAGCCTGCACGAGGGCGTCACGCTCACCGCCATCGACCGTGGCCCCAGCCACTGGCCGGGAACCGCCATGCCGGGAGAGATCGGCAACGTCGTGGTCGCCGGCCATCGGGTCACGCACAGCCGTCCGTTCGCGGACCTCGACCGGCTGAGGCCCGGCGACCCCCTTGTTTTCACCCTCACCGACGGCAGCCGGTGGACGTACGAGCTGACCGGCACCGAGATCGTGGCGCCCGACGCCATGCACATCGTGGACCAGACACCCGAACCGACGGCGACGCTGTTCGCATGCCACCCCAAGGGGTCGGCGGCGCAACGCATCGTTGCCCGCTTCCGCCTGGTCGAGGGCTAAGGGGCTAACGCCTAGAACACACGAGCGGCCACAGCATGCGGGCCGCCACCGCGACGAGCAGCAATGCGAACAGGACGTTGGACGTCGTCTCCGACATGCCGATGGAGATCTTCGACGCCACGAATGCCGAGACGACACCGGCCAGCCCCACGACCACCGCGATCGGCATGTCGGCGTTGCCGTGATGGCGGTTGCGCCACGTCCCCACGATCGAGGTCGGGATGATCACCGCAAGCGAGGTTCCCTTGGCGATCGCCGGCGGGATCCCCCACAGCACGACCATGGCCGGCACCATGATGATGCCGCCGCCCACCCCCAGCAGGCCGGCGAGGATCCCGCTGGTCAGACCGAGAACCAGCAACCCGATGATCGAGGCGGCGTCGAGTCCACCCCTGCCGCCGGCGCTCGAGTGGTCGACCAGCAGACGCACGGCCGTCACGACGAGCAGCAGGGCGAACGCAAATGCCAGGGTCCGCTGGGGCAGCCGTTGCAGGGCATGGGTCCCCACGACGGCTCCCCCCACCGCCGCCACCGCCAGCAGCGCCGCCACGGGCCAGTCGACCTTGTCCTCGAGGGCGTAGCCGAGCGTCGACGACATCGCGATGGGCAGCACGGCGGCCAGCGACGTGCCGTGCGCCAGGCGCTGGTCCATCGCCATGACGAGCACCAACGCCGGAACGATGAGGATGCCCCCGCCGACGCCGAACAGCCCCGACAGGAACCCCGCCACGAGGCCGACGGCCGTGGCGCGAGCGAGCCGTGAACCCGAGGGGCGGGTGGCACGGGGCTCGGTCTCGATCGACACGGGGGCAGCTCCAGTTCACGAAATGTATCCGGGGCGCGCGATCATCGCCCTGCCATGCCCCGGTTCGTCCAGGCCGTCCTCCGCCGCGAACGCCTACCCGATCTCGCCGCCGTCGCCACCGGGGTGGTCACAGCCCTCGCGTTGCCGCCGTGGGGCTGGTGGCCGCTGGCGTTCGTCGGGTTGGTCGGGCTGGACCGGCTGATCGCCGATGTCGACCGGAGGACCCGGTTCCGCCGGGGCCTGCTGGTGGGGCTGGGGCTGTACGTTCCGTCGCTCGCCTGGATGATCGACCTGACCGCCCCCGGCTACGTGGTCGCCGCCGCCTTCTACGCCGTGTTGCTGGCGGTGGCAGCGGCCGTGGTTCCGGCGACCGCGCCCGGGCGGTGGCTGGCGCTGCCGGGAGCCATCGCGCTGACCGAGCTGCTCCGCTGGTCGTGGCCGTTCGGCGGCGTGCCCCTGTCGAGCCTCGCCGTCGGGCAGGTCGCGGGACCGCTCGCCCCTGCCCTGCGGATCGGTGGCGCCCTGCTGCTGGTCGAGGTGACCGTGATCGTCGGGGTGGCGCTGGCGGCGGCGCTGAGCCGACGCTGGCTCGCAGCCGGCGTGGGCGCGGCGGTGGCGCTCGCCATCGTCATCGCCGGCATCGCCGGTCCCCGTGGCGAGCAGGTCGGCACGCTGCGGGTGGCGTTGGTGCAGGGCGGCGGGCCCCAGGGCACCCGGGCGTCCGACACCGATGAACGGGTGGTCTTCGAACGCCACCTCACGGCCAGCGAAGACGTCGGGACGCCAGTGGACCTGGTCGTTTGGCCCGAGGACGTGGTCGACGTCGACGAACCCGTGGGGGACACCCGCGAGGGCCGGGAGCTGAGCGACCTGGCCCGGCGGCTCGACGCCACGCTCGTCGTGGGCGTCGTCGAGGACGCGGGTCCCGATCACTTCCGCAACGCCGCCGTGGCCTACGACGCCGACGGCGAGATCATCGACCGCTACGACAAGGTGCACCGCGTGCCGTTCGGCGAGTACGTGCCCCTGCGATCGCTGGTAGAGCGGTTCGCAGGCGACGACCTGACGAGCCGTGACGCGCTCGTCGGTGAGCATCCCGCGGAGCTCGACACCCCGGCCGGACGGCTCGCGGTGGCCATCTCGTGGGAGATCTTCTTCGGTGACCGGGTGCGCGAGGGGGTCGAAGACGGCGCCGAGGTCGTACTCAACCCCACCAACGGCTCGTCGTACACGGGCACGATGGTCCAGACCCAGCAGGTCGCCACCTCGCGCATGCGCGCCATCGAGAACGATCGCTGGGTCCTCCAGGTGGCACCCACCGGGTTCTCTGCGATCGTGGGACCACAGGGCACCGTCCACCAGCGCAGCTCGGTGTCCGAGGCAACGGTGCTCCAGGGGACGGTGGGGCTGCGGGAGGGGACGACCCTCTACACCCGCGTGGGGTTGCTACCGGCGTGGATCATCGCGGTGGCCAGCCTGGCGCTCGGCTGGGGTGCGGCGGGGCGGCAGCGTCGCAAGCGACCCCGGACCGTCGGCCTGTTCGATGTCAACGAGGCCACCGTTACGACCGCCACCGAGAGCGAGAGCCTGCCGGCGGTCACTCCGGGCCCGACCCCCACCCGCCGCCGCTGACGGCGTCCGCGTGGCGGCCGACATTGTCACACGTCAATGATCAGGGTCACCGGCCCGTCGTTGACCAGCGCCAGCTGCATGTCGGCACCGAAGCGGCCCGTGGCGACGCTGGCGCCCAGGGCCCGGAGCTCTTCGACGACGGCCTCGACGAGCGGTTCGGCCTGCTCCGGGCGGGCGGCGGCGATCCACGACGGCCTACGGCCCCGCGCGGTGTCGCCATAGAGCGTGAACTGGCTGACCACCAGGATCGGCGCACCGATCTCGCTCCCCGATCGGTTCATGACGCCGGCGTCGTCGGCGAGGATGCGGAGGTGCCACAGCTTTTCGGCCATCCGACGCGCCTCATCGGCGTCGTCGTCGTGCGTGACCGCCAGCAGCACGCACAGGCCGGGGCCGATGGCGGCGACGGTGGCGCCGTCGACGGTGACGTCGGCCCTGGTCACCCGCTGCACGACGGCGCGCACGGCACTGCCCTAGCAGATCTCCGGCCGGACAGCCCGGTTTGGCTCTCGCGGGGTCGCCGCACTTGTTACGGTTTGGTGTCGAGGGCAGGCTGGGGGAAGCAATGACATACAGCTTGGGGGTCGATCTCGGCACGACCACGAGCGCAGCCGCGCTGAGGCGCGGTTCCCGTCTCGAGGTCTGCACGCTGGGGGACCTCACCGCGACGATGCCGTCGGTGGCGCTGGAGCGTGCCGATGGCTCGTTGCTCGTCGGTGAGGCCGCCGCCGCTCGCGCGCTACGACACCACCCTCGTGGCGCGCCACGTCACCTCCCACCTCGAGGATGGCGAGCCGATCGCGCTCGACGGCCGGCCGCACGATCCGGCGCTGCTGACCCGGGGGCTGCTCGAGACCGTCATCGACCGGGCGCGCCGCGTCCAGGGCGATTGGCCGCAGGACGTGGTCCTCACCTATCCCCTGTTTCCTCCCGGGGGCTCCCCGGCCCTGCTCGACCGGGTGGGCCAAGCCGCGGTGGGCGGGGCGTTGCTGATCCCCAACCCGGTGGCTGCGGTCGCCAAGCTCGCCCACGACGTCGAGATCGCCGTGGGCACGACGGTTGCCGTTCTCGACTTGGGGGGCGGCACGTTCGAGGTCACGATCGTGCGCCGATCACACGACGGCTTCGACGTCGTCGGGCCGCCGGGCGGGCTCGCCGACCTCGGCGGCGTGGAGTTCGACGACGCCGTCTTCGCCCGCGTCGACGCCGCGCTGGGCCACGTGCTCCAGGAGGTGCCCCGTGACGACGCCGAGGGCATGGCGGCGCTTCGCCGCCTACGGGTCGCGTGCCGGGCGGCGAAGGAGTGGCTGTCGTCGAGCCCCGACACGACGGTCGAGGTGGCGCTCCCGCAGTTGTCGACGTGGGTGCCGATCCGCCGCGCCGACCTGGAGAGCGACATCCGCCCGGCTCTGATGGCTGCGGTCGACGCGGTGGCCCAGACGATTGCCGCCGCGGAGCTCGCCCCCCCGGACGTCCACGTCGCGCTGTTGGTGGGCGGTTCGTCACGCATCCCGCTGTTCGGCGAGCTGGTCGCCAGTCGCCTGGGCCTGCCGGTCGTGGCCGACCCGTTCCCGGAGCTCACGGTGGCGCTCGGCGCGGCGTTGTTTGGCCGCGACGGTCCGCCCCCACCGCCGCCCGCAGGCGTGGCCGCCACCGGCGACGATCCCGGGACCGGTTCCCGCGAGGCTGGCGGGACCCGACCCGGCGACGACGTCGGCGCCCTGGCGGCATGGTTCGCCGACCGCGCCGGTGGACCCACGCAGGTGCCCGCGTCGGCGCTCGGTCCCGGGCTGACGGCGCCGTCGGACAACCTTCCCGAGGGGCCGCCGCCGGGCTATGCGCCGACCGACGCCCACACGTGGGACGGCACCCAGTGGGACGGCAACGAGTGGGACGGCAATGAGGACGACGGTGGCGAGTGGGACCGCGCCGGACGGGACGACGCCCAGTGGGACGCCACCGAGGGCGACGTCACCACGTGGAGCGCCACCGATGACGATGCCTGGGAGCCGCAGTGGGACGGCGCAGGCCACGACGATCCGGTCCACGCGGCCGAGTGGCACGGGGGCGAATGGACCGAGGCGGTCGGGGACTGGAGCGACACGACCGCGGCCCGCCGCCGGACCGGCGCACCGGCCCGACCACCGGCGAGACCGATCTGTGGGGACCACCATCGCGGCGTCGCCGCGGGCGACGGTCCGACGGTGACGGTGACGACGACGAGCCGGAAACTCAGTCCGGTGAGGACCAGGGCGAGGGCGCCAACCCCCGCCTGATCGCGGCCATCATCGGTGGAGCGTTGGCGATCGTCGGAATTGCCGGTGTGGCGCTGGCCACCGGGATGGGCGGCGCCGATGATCCGCAGCTCACCTTGGCCGACCCGGCCCGTTCCGAGATCACCACCACGACCCTGTCGACGACGAGCGAACCGCCGACGACCACCACGACGTCGACCACCATGACGACCACGGAGCCGGAACCGGAGCCGGAGCCCGAGTGGGAGCCGCCGCCACCACCGCCCTCGACCGAACCGCCCACAACGGCCGCGACGACCACCACCGCACCGCCCACCACGACGACCACGGCGCGACCCACCACGACGACGACCGCACAAGTGACCACGACGACGTGCCCGACCGTTCCGCCGGGGCCACCGGGACCCCCGACGACAACGACGACGGTGGCCGGGTGTGACTAGATGACCGTCTGGGCCGACCTGCGCGGATGACTCCGGGGGCGAACGGATCCCCAGCCGGGTAGCGATACGCTTACCGGCCGGTAACCACGACGCCTCCTCCAGCTGGGCGGTCCGCGGCCGTGGTGGATGACCGCGTTGAGTGCCGGCGGCCTTGACCGCACGGTCAGTTGGACGGAAAGGTTGCAGGAATGCACGCCGAGGAACGTCGGTTGCGTATCGCTCTGCTCGCCTACCGAGGCAAGCCCCACGTCGGCGGTCAGGGCGTCTACGTGCGCTACCTGTCGAAGGCACTGGTCGATCTGGGTCATCACGTCGAGATACTGGGCGGCCAGCCCTATCCCGTGGTCGATCCCCGGGTTCGGCTGATCGAACTGCCCAGCCTCGACATCTACAACGACTACTTCCCCATGCGGATGCCCGGCCTGTGGGAGCTCAGGCGCTGGACGGACTTCGTCGAGGTGGCGTCGTTCTCGGCGGGCCAGTTCCCCGAGCCGCTGGCCTTCAGCCTCCGCGCCTGGCAGCACCTGCACCGCCGCCGGGGCGAGTTCGACGTGGTGCACGACAACCAGTGCCTCGGGTACGGCCTGCTGGCGATGCAGCGGGACGGGTTCCCGGTGCTCGGCACCATCCACCACCCGATCACCGTTGACCGCCGGCTCGAGATGGAGCACGCCCGGACCCGGTACAAGCGGCTGACTTTGCGGCGGTGGTACTCGTTCACCGCCATGCAGACCCGCGTCGCCAGGCGGCTGCCGCGAGTCATCACCGTGTCGGAGAACTCGTTCAACGACATAGTCACCGACCACGGCGTCGACCCGGCTCGGATGGCCGTCGTGCCGGTCGGTGTCGACGTCGACCTGTTCCGCCCGCTGCCCGACGTCCGGCCGGTGCCTGGGCGCCTCATCACCACCGCTAGCGCCGACGTCACGATGAAGGGCCTGAGCTACCTGCTGGAGGCGCTGGCGAAGATCCGCACCGAGCGCGACGACGCGCACTTGGTGGTCATCGGGCGCCGCAAGCCCGGTGGCCGGTCCGACGAGGTGATTCGCCAACTCGGGCTTGACGACCACGTCGAGTTCGTGACCGGTGTGCCGGACGACCGCATCATCGAGCTCTACGCCGAGGCACAGCTCGCGGTCGTGCCGTCGCTGTACGAGGGATTCTCGCTCCCCGCCATCGAAGCCATGTCGTGTGGCACCCCGTTGGTCTCCACCACGGGTGGTGCGCTCCCGGAGGTCGTGGGTCGCGACGGTGAGACGGCCCTCGTGGTGCCGCCGGGCGACAGCGGCGCGCTGGCCGCCAGGCTCGCCTGGGCGCTCGACGAGCCCGGCCTGCGGGCGACCGTCGGCGCGGCGGGGCGGCAACGCGTGATCGACCAGTGGTCGTGGCGGCACACCGCCGAGCGAACGGTCGAGCAGTACCGCGTCCTCCTCGAGGGGCACGCCCGCGCCGCCGCCGGGGCGTCGGCGACCGATCGGCGGATCGCCTGATGCTCACCGTCGACTACGACCGTCTCCGGCTCGCGCCGGGAGACCGGTTGCTCGACCTGGGCTGTGGCGCGGGGCGGCACGCGTTCGAGGCGCTGCGCCACGGCGCCCGCGTGGTCGCCTTCGACTACGACGAGGCCGAGCTCAAGGACGTGGCCGCCATGGTGGCGGCGCTGGACCAGGCCGGCGACATCCCGGGGGCGGGCGGCAGCGCCACCACCCGCGGCGACGCCACCCGGCTGCCGTTCCCCGACGGATCGTTCGACCGGATCATCGCCGCCGAGGTCCTGGAGCACATCCCCGACGACGGGGCCGCCATCCGCGAGCTGGCGCGAGTCCTTCGCCCCGGGGGCACCATGGCCGTCACCGTGCCGGCATGGCTGGCCGAGCGGATCTGCTGGGCGCTCTCGGACGAGTACCACGCGCCGTTCGTCGACGGCGGCCACGTTCGGATCTACCGGGCCTCAGAGCTGCGGGCCAAGTTGCGCGGCGCCGGGCTGGAGCCCCGCGGCGCCCACCATGCCCACGGGATCCACGCCCCGTACTGGTGGCTGCGTTGCGCCGTCGGTCCCACCAACGACGAGCACCGGCTCGTCCGCGCCTACCACCAGGTGCTGCTGTGGGACATCGGCGGTGCCCAGCCGTGGCACCGGTTCACCCGCCTGGCCGACCGGGTGCTCACGCCGGTGATCGGCAAGAGCATCGTCGTCTACGCCCGCAAGCCGCTCGCCCCCACGAGGCCCGGAGAGGCGGCCGCATGACGACGCTGGCCGACGTGCCCGGCATCGTGACGGCCCGCGAGCTGCGCCAGACGGTCGATGCCATCGCTGAGTGGCAGCTGCCATCGGGGATGATCCCGTGGTTCCCCGGCGGCCACGCCGACCCCTGGAACCACGTCGAGGCGGCCATGGCACTCACTCTGGGCGGCCGGCACACCGAGGCCGAGCGGGCCTACCAGTGGTTGGTCGACATGCAGCGCGCCGACGGGGCCTGGCACCAGTACTACGTCGCCGACCGCGTCGAGCAGGACAAACTGGACGCGAACGTCTGTGCCTACGTGGCCACCGGAACCTGGCACCGGTGGCTGTGCACCGGGGACCGCGGGTTCGTCGAGGCGATGTGGCCGGTGGTCGAGCGGGCGATCGACTTCGTGCTGGATCTCCAGACGCCGCAGGGCGAGATCCTGTGGGCCCGCCACGCCGACGGCACACCGTGGTCGTTCGCACTCCTGACCGGCTCGTCGTCGATGTGCCACAGCCTGCGCTGCGCGATCGCCCTGGCCGAGCTGCTCGGCCACGAGCGGCCTGACTGGGAGCTGTCCGCGGCCCGCCTGACGCATGTCATCCGCCACGTACCCGACGCCTTCGCCCCCAAGCACCGGTGGGCCATGGACTGGTACTACCCGGTGCTCACCGGGGTGGTCACCGGCGACGACGGGCGCCAGCGGCTGGCCGAGCGCCACGCCGCGTTCGTCATGGACGGCTGCGGCGTGCGCTGCGTCTCGGACCGTCCGTGGATAACGGTGGCCGAGACCTGCGAGTACGCCCTCGCCAACCTCGCCGTCGGCGACCGCGGGCCAGCGGTGGAGCTCTTCCGCTGGGCCCAGCGCTACCGCACCGAGGACGGCCGCTACTGGACCGGCACGGTGTTCCCCGACGAGGCCAGGTTCCCGGTGGGCGAGCGGTCGACATACACGGCCTCGGCGGTGGTGCTGGCGGCGGACGCCTTTGCCGGGGCCTCGCCCGCAAGCGGGCTGTTCACCCGGCACGACGAGGTGCTGCCGGCGCTGTTCGAGGCGGACGCGGACGCCGAGGATGCCGCTGCGATCGACCGCGACTAGGACGGCGCTCACCGCCCGAGGCAATGGGGACCCCGCGGACCAGCGCCGGAGGCAATGCGGTCCGGGCGCGACCCCGATGCCTAGATGCCCGGCGGCGTCCCTATTGCTGCGGGTCCGCCAGTCGTTCGAGGACCCGCAGTGAGCCGACGGCGCGGCGTTCGGTGAACCGGCCGCTGGAAAGGGCCGGTAGGTAGATCTGCTCGTACGGCGGCCGGCCGCCGTCGGCCGGGTCGGGGAACACGTCATGGATGGCCAGCGTGCCGCCCGTGGCGACGTGGGGTGTCCACTGCTCGTAGTCGAGCCGGGCCGGCCCCTCGCCGTGACCCCCGTCGATGAACAGCAGTGCCAGCGGCGTGCGCCAGTTCCCGGCCACCGCCGGCGAGTCGCCCACGACGGCGACCACCGTGCCCTCGAGGTCGGCGGCGTGGATCGTGCGACGGAACAACGGCAGGGTGTCCATCTGGCCGAGCTCGGGGTCGACGAGGTCGGGCTCGTGCCACTCCCACCCAGCCTGGTTCTCCTCTGACCCACGGTGGTGGTCGACCGAGAAGAGCACCCGCTCCCGTTTCCGGGCGGCCGCCCCGAGGTAGACGGCCGACTTGCCGCAGTAGCTGCCGACCTCCAGCAGCGGTCCGTCGACCGCCACCGCCAGCGCCGCCTCGTACAGCGCCTCACCCTCGTCGGCCGGCATGAAGCCCCGGGCCGCCTCGGCCACGGCCCGCACGTCAGGATCCATGGTCATGAGCCGGACCGTAGTCGCCGGCAGGCAGAGCCCTGGTGGGTGGTTCCTGGCCCCTTAGACCTGCCGCCGGAACAGATCGTGGAGGTGGGGCTTGCCGTGGAGCTATGACGACGGCACGAGCGCGTTGGCCCGCGCCACCGATGCGAACCAGGCGGCGCTGGGCTTCGGCTCACGGGCGAAAGTCCGGCGGTCCACCGCCACCAGTCCGAACCGCGGCCGGTACCCGAAGGCCCACTCGAAGTTGTCGAGCAGCGACCAGTAGAGATAGCCCCGCACGTCGAGCCCGTCGGCCAGGCAGCGGAGCACGCCCTCGAGTGCGGCCCGCACGAACCGGATGCGCTGGGGGTCGTCGCCGGTGCCGATCCCGTTCTCCGTCACCAGCAGCGGCACCCGACCATCGGTGATCGACCACGCCCGGCGCAGGCACGCCTCCAGCGCCTGGGGCCAGTACTCGTACCCCATGTCGAGCACCGGGACTTCGGCCTCGCCCGGCAGGATCCCCTGCGGACCGAGGCGCATGCGCGTGTAGACCTGCACGCCGAGGAAGTCGTCGCCCTCGGTCGCCTCCAGGAACACGTCCTCCATTTCTTGCAGCATGCGCTCCCGCCGGGACTCACCGCCGTCGGTGGCCTGGTAGTCGGTCATCGACAGGGTCAGGCCCACCGGCACTCCCGGCGCCGCCGACCGGATCGCCTCGACGGCCTTGCGGTGGGCGTCGACGAACACGTCGTTGACCCGGAGGCGCAGGTCGTGGTCGGACTTGCCAGGCGGGAACATGCCCAGCAACCAACCCATGGTGGCGACGATGTTCGGCTCGTTGATCGTGCACACCCGCCGGACCACGTCGCCCAGCTCTTCGGCGAGGCGACCGCTGAAGGCGGCGAAACGGTCGGCGCTCGCCGGGTCCTCCCACCCCCCGCGGGCGGCCAGCCATCGGGGCGTCGTGAAATGGTGGAACGTGACGGTCGGCTCGATGCCCCGCGCCAGCAAAGCTTCGCACTGGCGCCGGTAGTGGGCCACGGTGGCGGCGGACCACTCGCCGTCCTCGGGCTCGAGACGGCTCCACTCGACCGAGAAGCGGTAGGTGCCGAGTCCCAGGTCCCCCACGAGGGTGACGTCGTCCTCCCAGCGGTTCCACGCGTCGCACGCGTCGCCCGACGGCTCGGCGCACCCGCTGGCGGGGTCGTGCTCCCAGGCCCACCAGTCGTTGTTCCAGTTGCCACCCTCGATCTGGTGGGCGGCGGTGGCGGTGCCCCAGACGAAGCCGTCGGGGAAGTCAGGCCCGTCGCTCGTTGCTTCCCGCTCTTGGCCTTCGGCCGGGCCGCTCGGGCTCCGACGCGTTTCTTCCCCGCTCCCACGGCCGCTCGGGCCGGGCTCGCTCTCTCGCCCTGCGGGACGCTCGCTCATGGCCGGGAACCCTAGGGCGCCGCTGCCCGGCCGGTACCTTTCCGGGCGTGCCCCAGGCAGCCGTGGACGAACTGATGCGGGTGCTCGACCTCGAGCCCATCGAGGTCAACATCTTCCGCGGGGTGTCGCCCGCAGAGGACCGCCAACGCATCTTCGGCGGCCAGGTGGCGGGACAGGCACTGGTGGCGGCGGCGCGCACCGTGGACGCCGAGCGCCACGTGCACTCGCTGCACGCCTACTTTCTGCGGGCCGGCGACCCCAGGGTGCCGATCCTCTACCAGGTCGACCGCATCCGCGACGGTCGCTCGTTCACCACCCGCCGGGTGGTCGCGATCCAGCACGGCAAGGCGATCTTCAACATGGCCGCCAGCTTTCAGGTGGACGAGGCGGGATTCGAGCACGCCTTCGACATGCCCGACGTGAGGCCACCGGAGGAGTTGCCGGACCTGCGAGAACGGGCCAAGGCGTACGGCGACGACATCGGCGCCTGGATCGACCGGCCGCGTCCCATCGACATCCGCCACGTCGACTGGCTGCCGCCCGATCGCAAGGCGCCATTGCCGCCCCGCCAGAACGTGTGGCTGCGGGCCGACGGGCGGCTGCCCGACGACCCGCTGATCCACACCATCGTGCTGACCTACGCGTCCGACATGACGCTGCTGGACACCGCGATGCTCCCCCACGGCGGGAGCTGGTTCGACCCCACCCTGTTCATGGCCAGCCTCGACCACGCCATGTGGTTCCACCGGCGCTTCCGGGCCGACGACTGGCTGCTGTACGCGCAGGACAGCCCGGTCGCCGCCAACGGCCGGGGGCTGTCGCGCGGCCTGGTGTTCACTCGGCAGGGCACCCTTGTCGCCACGGTGATGCAGGAGGGCCTGATCCGCATCGCGCGCTGATGGCGCGTACGGTGCCGGCCCATGATGCGCGTGATCGGGGTGGTGCTGGCGGCCGGCCTGGTGGGACTGGGGTTGGCGGGCTGTGGCGACGACGACGGAGGGGCGTCCGGCGCGGCGACGACCGAGCGCCCGGCCACCCAGGGCGAGCCGCCGGCAAGCGATTCGACGACCGGCGTGCCGGCCGCGGAGTCCCCGCTGGACGGGATCGAGATCACGGCCACGCCCGTGGCCCAGGTGGACACGCCGACCGCCTTCGTGGTCCGTCCCGGCTCCCAGACGATGTACGTCGCCGAACGCGCCGGGCGAGTTCGGCCGGTCACGGTCGTGGGCACCGGGACCGACCGGACCTACCAGGTCGGCGATCCGATCCTCGACATCAGCGAGAACGTGGTTGCCGACGGGGAGCGGGGACTGCTCGACATCGTGTTCTCCCCCGACGGCGGCACGCTCTACGTGCACTACAGCCTGGCACCGAGCGGTGATGCCCGCGTCGCCGCGTACACGATGGCCGGGGACGAGGTCGACACCGGGTCGTACCGCGAGCTGCTGGCGGTCGAGGACCCGTTCCCCAACCACAACGGGGGCGAGATGGAGTTCGGCCCCGACGGCTACCTGTACATCGCATTGGGCGACGGCGGCGGCGGCGGCGATCCCGAGGGCAATGGGCAGGACACGGAGGCGCTGCTGGGCAAGATCCTGCGGATCGACCCCGCCAGCCCGTCGGGAGACCAGGAGTACGGCATTCCTCCCGAGAACCCGTTCGCCGATGGGGTGGGCGGGCGGCCCGAGGTGTGGCTCTACGGCGTCCGCAACCCGTGGCGCTTCAGCTTCGATCGCGCCAACGGCGACCTCTGGGTCGGCGACGTCGGCCAGAACGAATGGGAGGAGATCGACCAGCTGCCGGCGGCAGCGGGCGGCGGGCGGGGCGCGAACCTCGGCTGGAACGAGATGGAGGCGACGCATTCGTTCGAGGGTGGCAGCAACCCGGATGGCGGCGTGCTCCCGGTGTTCGAGTACGCCCACGACGAGGGCTGCTCGGTCACCGGCGGCGTCGTCTACCGCGGCTCGGCGATCCCGGGTCTTGGGGGCGCGTACCTGTTCGGCGACTACTGCCAGAGCGGCGTGCGGGCACTGCGGGTGCGCGATGGCCAGGTGACCGAGGAGCGCAGCTACGACGTCAACCTCGACCAACTCGTGTCGTTCGCCGAGGATGCCGACGGCGAGGTCTTCGCGTTGTCCCTCCGGGGTGGGATCTACCGGCTCGATCCCGCCGGCTGAGCCCAGGGGCCGGCACCCCGGGACGTGCCTAGGTGCCCGTGCGGCGGGCGAAGGTGACGGCGAGCCAGCCCTCGATAGCCTCCTCGCCAGCCGGAAGCAGCCCCGACCGGGCGGCGGCGGCGACCATCGGCCGTCGCTGGTCGACCACGACGCCGCTCACCGCCAGCGAACCGTCGGCGGTGAGGGCCGCTCCCAGGGCGGGGGCCAAGGCAAGGAGGTCGGGCAGCAGCAGGTTGGCCACCACCACGTCGAACGGCCCGTCGGCGGCGGCCACCTCGTCGAGCGGCCGGCCGCTGGCCGTGAACCGGTCGCGGACACGGTTGCGGGTTGCGTTGGCCCGCGACGCAGCGATGGCGGCCGGGTCGTGGTCGACGCCGACCGCCTCGGCGGCGCCGAGCGCCAGCGCGGCGATGCCGAGCACACCGCTGCCACAGCCGGCGTCGAGCACGCGCTCGCCGCCGCCGACCAGGCGCTCGACCGCGGCCAGGGCCAGGTGGGTCGACGCGTGGGCCCCGCTGCCGAACGCCCGCCCGGGGTCGATAACGACTTCGACCGCTCCCTCGGCCGGGATGGGCGGTACCCACGGTGGCCGCACCACCAATCGGTCGCCTGCACGCACGGCCCGGGCAAAGGGCTTCCAGGCATCCAGTGCGGCATCGATGTCGACCGCCACCACCTCGGCGGGCCACCGGCGATCGACCGCGGCCAGGAGCCCGCCGATGTCGGCACCGGGGGCCGCGCCCGCCACCAGCAGGACCCCCGACGGGGTGTCGCGCTCCTCGATGCCGATGGCGCCCGCCTGCCACATGGCGTCGGCGGCGACGTCGGCGTCGGCTGCGGGCACGGCCGCCCTGACCACGGACGTCGACATGCCCGGCGACCCGCCAGAGGATGCCGATCGGTGGTCGTCCTGGCGACGGATCAACGCGGAGGCGTCAGTCCGTCTCGGCCGGGGCCGCCAGGGTGAGCAGGTAGTCGCCGTCGGGGTCGGTCCAGGTCTCCTGGACGTCGAAACCCGCCGCCGCCAACTCGGAGCGCACGCGGTCGGGTGTGAACTTGGCGCTGATCTCCGTCCGCATGTCCTCGCCGGCCGCGAACTCGACGGTCATGTCGATGGCCGCGACCCGCACGGACATGGCTTCGGTGGCCCGGAGCCGCATCTCGATCCACTGCTCGGCGGGATCCCAGACGGCAACGTGTGCGAACCGCTCGGGGACGAAGTCGGCGTCCAGTTCGCGGTTGAGGACGTGCAGCAGGTTGCGGTTGAACTCGGCCGTCACCCCGCGGGCGTCGTCGTAGGCGGCGACGAGGCGGCGGGTGTCCTTGACCAGATCGGTGGCGAGCAGGAACCGGTCCGACGGGTCGAGCACGGCCCGCAGCCCGGTCAGGAACCCGCCTCGCTCCGCAGGCGCTAAGTTGCCGATGGTGCTGCCGAGGAATGCCACGAGCCGCGGCTCACCCACCTCGGGGATGCCGTCGAGGTGCTCGTGGAAGTCGCCGACGACGGCATGGACGCCGATGCCCAGGTCGACGGCGATGGCCTCGGCCGCGGCACGCAGCGTCGTCTCCGACACGTCGAACGAGACGTAGCCGTCGAGCCCGGCGCTGGCGGACTCCATGGCGCCGAGCAGCAGGCGGGTCTTCTCCGACGTCCCGGAGCCCAGCTCGACCAGCACACGGGCCTTGGCCGCCTCGGCGATCTCGCCGGCGGCGCGGCGCAGCAGCGTCGCCTCGGTGCGGAACGGGTAGTACTCCGGCAGCCGGGTGATTTCCTCGTACAGGGCCGACCCCCGGTCGTCGTAGAACCACACGGGCGGCATCGACTTGGGCGTCGCACCGAGGCCCCTGCGGGCGTCCCGACGCAAGGCCGCGCGCAGGTCGCCAGACAGCAGCCGCACGTCGACGGTCACACGGCCCGGGGCGAGGACCGTGAGGAACCCCTGAGCGCTCACCTGTCCACCGCCAGGCGCACGCCGCAGAACGGCCAGCGGGCCGCCGGGGGGAAGAAGTTGCGATAGGTCGGGCGGCTGTGGCCCGCCGGGGTTACGCAGGCGCCCCCGCGGAGGACCTGCTGGTTGACCATGAACTTCCCGTTGTACTCACCCACCGCGCCGGCCTCGGGCTGGAACCCGGGGTAGGGGCCGTAGGGGCTGGACGTCCACTGCCAGACCGCGCCGAACCACTGCTCGTCGCCTGGCGCCGGCGGCGCGGGATGGAGGCCCGAGCCGGCGAGCCCGGCGTCGTCGAGCCCGACGGCCGACGGAGCCCCACCGGCGACAAGAGGTGGGTCGGCCCTGGTCATGGCGACCACCTCCCACTCCGCCTCGGTCGGGAGGCGACAGCCGGCCCAGCGGGAAAACGCATCGGCCTCGTACCAGCTCACATGGCACACCGGTTCGTCGGGATCGATCGGCCGGGGGCCGGCCAGCGTCTGCGTCAGCCAGCCGTCGTCGGATCGGATCCAGTACTCGGGCGCCTCCCACTCCTGGACCTGGACGGTGGCCCAACCGTCGGACATCCACAGGGTCGGCTCCCCGTAGCCACCATCGGTGATGAACGCCAGCCAATCGCCGGCGGTCACCAGGTTGGACCGGATGGCGAAGGGGCTCAGGAGCACGTCGTGGCGCGGCGTCTCGTTGTCGAAGCAGAAGCCGTCGCCGGCGTGGCCGACCGGCACGACACCGCCTGCGTGGTCGATCCATGTGGGACCGCCGTTGGGCCCGGATTCGATTCCTGGCGCGCGTTCGAACGGCCGATAGGCGGGGTGGAGGGGATTGACCGCGAGCACGTGCTTGATGTCCATGAGCAACAGCTCCTGGTGCTGCTGCTCATGGTGGAGGCCGAGCTCGACGAGCCCGGTCACCCGCGCCGCCTGATCGGTGCCCCCGGCGACCAAAAGCTGGTCCATGGCGTGGTCGACCGCGCCCCGGTAGTGGCCGATGTCCGTGACCCCGGGCCGTGACAGCAGGCCGCGCTGTGGGCGTGCATGCCTCGGGCCCACGGTCTCGTAGTAGGAGTTGAACAGGAAGGCGTAAGCGGGGTCGAACTCCGCGTAGCCACGGCGGTACCGCGCCAGCACGAACGTCTCGAAGAACCACGTGGTGTGGGCCCGATGCCACTTCGTCGGGCTCACGTCGGGCATGGTCTGCACCGTCTGGTCCTCGGGCGACAGGGGCTCCGCCAAGTCCTCGGTGAAGTCACGCACCCGGTGATATCGGACCCGCAGGTCGTCGCCGTCGCCTGCCGACGTGGTCGATGCCCGCTCGGTCGCGTTCGTAGTCCCGGTGGTTGGCATGGGTGCGCCCCTCTCGGTGCCTCATCGAAGGGAGTCCGCGGCGGCCAGGCGACCCTACCCAGGAGAAAGATGAGAAACACCGCGCCCCTGGGCCGGCGTCAGACCGATCGCTCCCCGCGAGCTCGTCACCACCCGGCTGGGACGCGGCCCGGCCGGCCGGTCAGCACGCGGTGGGACGGCTTGTCGGGTCTGAGCTGCGGCTCTGGCGGTCGGCGGTACACGCTCCCCGCTGCCACCTTGCACACCGCCGCCAGGATCGCCGCCACCACCAGCGTTGACCAGGCCCAACTCGGCAACGAGATCCCCGTGACCAGCGCGAGCGCCAGCGCCAGCAGCGCCAGCGCCAGCACCCGGGCGATCCCGTCGAGGCGGTCGACGGTCGGGCGCGCCCAGGCCGGGTCGGCACCGGGACGGGCGGCACTGACGCCGCGCTGGTCCGCGTACCAGCCGCGATCGCGATGGACGCCCCGCATCGAGCCGGCGGCCACGAATCGATCGGCCGCCCACCGGGGGTTGTCGGCCCGGAGGAGGACGCCATCGATGCCGGGGGCCGGCCGGCGGCGCGAGTCCCGGTAGCCGAACGGGAGCCGGCCCACGGGCCGGAGTGCGGGGCCCCACCTCAGCGGGGGAACCGGCTGCGGGGAGGCGAACAGCAGCAACGTCGTGGGGGCCCGCCGTGCCGAGGCCGTGGGCAGGTGAGCGATCGTCCGGCCCGGGAACTGCGCCCGGATGTCGGCCGGATCTCGGGGGGAGCCCGGGGCGGTCAGGTCGACCACGGCGATCCACGTGGCCGGCACCGTCAGCTCGTCCCGGCCGAAGTACCGCGGCAGCTGGAGGTGGGCGGAATACGCCGCAAACTCCACCCGTGCTTTGTGCACCCGGTAGCCGTAGTCGCGCAGGGCGACCCGGCGCCCGGGCCCCAGGGAATGGCGGCCGCCCGGCATTCCGCACAGCTTGGCACCTGCCGTCGGGCGCTCGCGCGGATCGCTCCGCCGGGATCCTGCGCGCGGGCGGGGGCCGTCAGCTCGCCGCCCGCGGTGGGCCGGGCGCGGGTTCTCCGGCCCGACTAGAACGGCGCGGGCGCCTCGTCTCACGTTCCGCCGCCGCCCCATGGAGGTAACACGCATGCGCTCACGGCTGGGGTCGTTGCTGCTGCTGGTCTCACTGCTGGCCACCGCGTTCGCCGCGACCACCACGGCGGCGCCGGCGTCACCGGCCGGTGCCCGGACGATGGCGGCGGAGCGGCAGCTGCGGGTGGCGACGTTCAACATCCACCACGGCGTCGGGCTCAACGGTGTGCTGGACCTCGCACGCATCGCGGCGACCGTCGAACGCACGGGCGCCGACGTCGTCGGCCTGCAGGAGGTCGACAGGCACTGGAGCGAGCGCAGCAATTTCGTCGACCAGGCAACCTGGCTGGCCGAGGTGCTCGACATGCACCTGGCGTTCGGGGCCAACCTCGATCTCGACCCGCCGGCACCCGGCGCGCCGCGCCGGCAGTTCGGGACGGCGATCCTGTCGGCCTACAAGATCCGGGCCTGGACCAACACCCTCCTCCCGCGTCCGCTCGGTGGCGAGCAGCGGGGCCTGCTGGAGGGCCGGATCAAGGTCCGAGGCATCCCGGTCCGGGTGTTCAACACCCACCTGCAGCACGACTCACAAGCCGAGCGGCTGGCCCAGGTCGGAAGGATCCGGCAGGTGCTCGCGACCGCCGACGAGTCCGTCGTGCTCCTCGGCGACCTCAACGCCACCCCCGCTACGCCCGAGATCGCTGGCCTCACCGACCTCCTCGTGGACGCCTGGGTGACCGCCGGCGTCGGCGACGGGTTCACCTTCGACGCCGCCACCCCCCACGCCCGCATCGACTACGTCATGTCCTCGGGCAACGTGGTGGCCCGCACCGCGGCCGTGGTGACGACCGACGCCGCGGACCACCTGCCGGTCGTCGCCGACCTGGCCCTGCCCGGCAAGAAGCTGGCGAGGTAGTACAGGCCCGCGGCGCCGGCCACCGGTACCGTCGGCCGGACCGTGCGCGTGCTCACGTTCAACATCCGCCATGCGGTCGGGCTCGACGGCGTCCAC
The DNA here is from genome assembly GCA_963756425.1 of uncultured bacterium. Taxonomy (GTDB): domain Bacteria; phylum Actinomycetota; class Acidimicrobiia; order Acidimicrobiales; family VFJN01; genus DASQUK01. The sequence goes on from CAVWNW010000012.1 coordinate 98,680, forward strand.
GACCTCGAGCGGGTGGCACGGGTGATCGAGGGAGCCGCAGCCGACGTTGCCGCGCTGCAGGAGGTGGACCGCCACCTCAGCCCCCGAAGCGACTACCTCGACCAGGCCGCGTGGCTGGCGGCGCGCCTGGACATGGACATGGCGTACGGCCCGGTCGTGGACCTGGGACCAGCCGCGTCGGGCCCCGACGGGGCGCGCAGGCAGTACGGGATCGCCCTGTTGTCCCGCGCCCCGCTGCGCGAGCCGCGCAACCTGCTGCTGACCCGGCCCCGCGGGGGCGAGCAGCGGGGGCTGTTGGGCGCCGTCGTCGAGGCGGAGGGCCGGCGGGTTCGGGTCTTCTGCACCCATCTCCAGCACCGCTCCCGCACGGAACGACTAGCCCAGGCCACCCAGATCGCCGAGTCGCTGGCGGCCGGCGCCGGGCCCGTCGTGATGATGGGGGACCTCAACGCCCGGCCGGGCGACCCCGAGATCGCGCCGCTGACCGATGTCCTGGACGACGCCTGGGTGGTGGCCGGTGACGGCGCCGGGTTCACCTTCGACGCCGCCACGCCGCATGCCCGCATCGACTACGTCCTCACGTCGGTGGACCTCCTGGCCCGGACCGCGGAGGTCCTCCCGAGCGACGCCTCCGACCACATCGCGGTGGTCGCCGACCTCGACGTCGACGGAGCCGGCCCGGGCGGCTGATCAGCGAATCCGCTCGCCCTCGACGACGGGCTGCGCCATCCTCGGCTGATGCACCTCACCGTTTCCCGCCTGGAGGCGGCCCTCGACCACGTCCGCGACTCCCCCAGCGACATGGGACGGGTCGAGCTCATCGTGCGACGACCGGCGGTCGACGAGCGTGAGGTCCTCGACGAGGGCATCCTCGACCTCGACGAGGGGCTGGTGGGCGACACCTGGAAGAGCCGGGGAAGCAGCCGGACGACCGACGGCTCGTCCCATCCGGACATGCAGCTCAACGTGATCAACGCCCGCCTGTCGTCGCTGGTCGCAGTCGATCCCGAGCGCCGTGCGCTGGCGGGCGACCAGCTGCACCTCGACCTCGACCTGAGCCAGGCGAACCTGCCCCCCGGCACTCGCCTGGCGCTGGGCAGCGCCGTCATCGAGGTCACCGAGGTCCCCCACTCCGGCTGTGCCAAGTTCCGTGCCCGCTTCGGCGCGGACGCCCTCCGGTTCGTCAACTCGCCCGTCGGACGTCAGCTGCGCCTGCGCGGCCTGAACGCCAGGGTGGTGATCGCCGGCGCCGTCCGCCAAGGGGACGACGTCCGCAAGCTGGCGCCCTGAGTTGTCCTCCGCCGCGCCTGCCGCGCCTGCTCCCCGGGTCTAGGGCCCCATAGCGCGGAAGCGGGCCGGCGACAGCGCCTCCGGGTCGACGTCGGCTACGTCCGCGCCGGGCGACACGTCGCCCCGCAGGACCCCCGCCGCCAGGCGCGCCAGCGCGGGGGCGGTCTGGATGCCGTAGCCGCCTTGGCCGGCGAGCCAGAACAACCCGGGAACGTCGGGGTCGTAGCCCATCACCGGGACGCGGTCGGCCGCGAACGTGCGGAGCCCCGCCCAGGCGGTGACCACCGACCGGATCCCCAGCGTCGTCGCCCGGTTCACCCGTTCGATAGCCCGGGCAACATCGGCCTCCTCGGGGCGGGCGTCGCAGGGTTCGCTCGGCGTCTCGTCGGCCGGAGAGGCGAGGACGTGGGGCCCGTCGGGTCGGAAGTAGAACGTGTCATCGACGTCCGCGACCAACGGCCACGAGGCGGGCACGGACTGCCCGGTGCGAGCGATGACCACGGTGCGTCGGAGGGGCCGGAGGCCACAGGGCCGGGCGCCGAGCAGCGTCGCCACCCGGTCGGCCCACGCGCCGGCGGCGTCGACGACCACGCCGGCCGAAGCCAAGCCGCTCCCGTGGCGGAGCCGCCAGATGCGTCCGTCGTAGGTCGCCTCCGACACGCGGCTGTGCCTCGAGACGGTCACGCCGTGGCGCCTCGCCTCGCGAACGTAGGCCTGATGGAGGCCAGCGACGTCGATGTCCTGGGCGTCGGGCTCCACCGCAGCGGCGGCGACCCACTCGGTGCGCAGCACGGAGCACATCCGCTGGGCGTCGTCGGGGCTCAGGCCGCGCAGGCCCGGCTGCTGCCGGTGCATCTCGGCGATCGCCGGCTCGCGCCCCGGTCCGCCGATCCACAGCAGGGGCCGGCCCGTCAACAGGGGCGCATCGACCGCCGCCTTCTCCAGCAACGGCCGGCTGGCGCGCGTGAGCGCCCGTACCTCGGGGCCGCCGTAGCTCTCGAGGAAGGCCGCCGCCGACCGGCCGGTCGCATGGTGGGCGAGCTGACCTTCCTGTTCGAGGACGATCACCGAGTGCGTGGCTGCGAGCTCGGTCGCGAGCGACATGCCGGCCATGCCGCCGCCGATGACGGCAACGTCGGTGCGGGTGGCCTCCAGCTCAGCCTTTCTCCCGCAGGTCGAACCGGTAGACGTTCGAGTCCCGCCGGACGAATCCGGCGCGCTGGTAGAGGCGATTGGCGGCCTCGCGCGCCGGGCGTGACGTGAGGTCGACGGTGACGGCACCGAACTCACGGGAGCGGTCGACCATGGCGCGGGTCAATACGTCCCCCACGCCTTCGCCGCGGGCAGACTCGTCGACCACCACGTCCTCGATCCATGCCCGCCTTCCGGTGGGGATGCGGAAGGTCACGAGCGTGCCCATCCCGACGATGGTCCCGGAGTCGTCCAGGGCGATGAACAGATCGGTGGCCGGCGATGCCACCAGCTCGCCGAGCTCCGCAGTGGTGGGCGGAGGGTTGGAGCGCGACAGCTGCGGCACGAGCCGCTGGACGGCGTCGACGATGGCGGGCGTCAACGAGGTGGCGATCTCGACCTTCACCCGCCGCACGCTAGTGGGGCGGCGCCGAAGGGCTGGTGGTGCCTAGGCCTCGGCGTCGGGGACGGGCTGCGGTGGCGGCGGTCCCACGTAGCGGGCCGACGGGCGGATGATGCGGTTGTCCGCCGCCTGCTCGAGGATGTTGGCGCACCAGCCGATCACCCGGCTCGATGCGAAGGTGGGGCTGAACAGGTCGCGTGGCAGGCCGCAGTGCTCCATCACCACGCCGGCGTAGAACTCCACGTTGGCGTACAGGTTCCGGCCCGGCTTGAGCTCGGCCAGGACGTCGACGACCGTCTGTTCCACCTGCTTCGCGAAGTCGACCTTCTCGGCACCGATCCGCTCGGCCACGAGCCGCAGGAACAAGGACCGGGGATCGTCGGTCTTGTAGACCCGATGCCCGAACCCCATGATCTTCTCGCCTCGGGTGACCGCATCGACCAGGTAGGGCCGGGCGTTGTCGGGCGTGCCGATGGCGTCGAGCAGATCGAGGGCCCGCGACGGCGCGCCACCGTGCAGCGGTCCGGACAGCGCGGCGATGCCGCCGGTGACGGCACCGGCCAGGTCGGCGCCGGTCGAGGTGATCACACGGGCGGTGAACGTCGAGGCGTTGAAGCCGTGGTCGATGGTGAGCATCTGGTACTGCTCCACGGCACGCGCCACCTCGGGGTCGGGCACCTCGCCGTCCAGCATCCACAGGTAGTTGCCGCCGTAGCCCAGTTGGGGGTCGGGGGCGATCGGCTCGCGGCCCTGGCCCAACCGGTGCAGGGCCATGATCAGGGTCGGCACGGCCGCGCAGACGCTCAAGGCATTGGATCGCAGCTCCTCGGGCGGCACGTCGAGCCAGGGGCGGAACCCCTGGCTGTGGCCAGTGAGCGAGACCGCGCTGCGGAGCTGGTCCATCAGCGGGCCACCCGACGCCGCGATCTCGGGCAGCAGGCGCATCACCGCCTCGGGCACCGTGCGGCGGGCCCGCACCTCGGCGGCGAACGCCCGGCTCTCGGCCGCCGAGGGCAGGTGGCCCTGGAACAGCAGGAACCACACGTCCTCCAGCGAGCGCTTGTCGGCCAGCTCGACGGCCGAATACTGGCGGTAGTGGTAGAAGCCCTCCAGGCCACGGACGTCACCGACCTCCGTCTCGGCGACGATGACGCCCTCGAGGCCAGGCGGCGCCTCGATCTCTCCGGGATGCACGACCGGCTGGATGGCGGCCACGTGCATCAGGTCACGCATCGAGACGATGCCGGCCAGCTCGCCCGCATCGACCACCGGCACGTGGCGGTACCCATGCTCGTCGAGCGTGACCAGCGCCTCCTGGACCGACAGTCCGGGCTCGACCACGTCGGGGTCGGGGGTCATCCACTCGGCGACCTTGGTTGCCTCGGCCGGCGGGCCGGACGCGGCCAGCCGGACCATGTCGCGTTCGGTGAGGATCCCGATCGGGCGGTTGCCGTCGACGATGACGACCGACCCCACGCTTCGCTGCTTCATGCGGGCTGCGGCCGCCGCAATCGTCTCGTCGGGTCGTGCCGTCACCACCGGCGAGCTCATGACGTCGGCGACGGTGCGAACAACGTGGCCGTTCGATCGGAGACCGGCGCCATCACGGGGCGGCGGATGGGGGTCGGGCCGGAGTGTCACATGGCCACGTTAGAACCGGGCTGGCCAGGGCGGACAGGGGTAGGGGGGCGCCTCCGACCGCCGATGGCCGTACGATGAACCGGTGGATCACCTCCACTGGCGCTCACGACCCACCCTGCAGCGGCCCATCATGCTCGTGGCCTTCGAGGGCTGGAACGACGCCGGCGATGCCGCCAGCGGCGCGGTCCGGTACCTGATCGATCGCTACGACGCCGAGCTGGTGGCCGAGATCGACCCCGAGGAGTTCTTCGACTTCACGTCGACGCGCCCGCAGGCCGAGCTCGGCGACGACGGGGTGCGCAGGATCAGCTGGCCGTCCACCGAGGTGTATGCCGCCACCCTCCCGGGCGATGCCGGCGACGCCCTGCTGGTCGTTGGCACCGAGCCCCAGCTCCGCTGGCGGACGTTCTGCGCCGAGATCACCGGCCTTGCCCAGGAGGCCGACTGCCGCCTGGCGGTGCTGCTCGGCGCCCTGGTGGCCGAGGTACCGCACAGCCGGCCCGTGCCGATCGTGGGCACGGTGAGCGATCCGGCGCTCCAGGCCGAGCTGGGCCTGCAGCCGTCGAGCTACGAGGGGCCCACCGGCGTGGTGGGCGTGCTGTCGGCAGCGTGCCGCGAGGCCGGGCTGCCGGCGGCGTCGCTGTGGGCGGCGGTGCCCACATACGTACCCACGGCGCCGTCACCGAAGGCGGCCCTGGCGCTGCTCGAGCGAACGTCCGAGGTGCTGGGCATGTGGGTGCCCACCACCGACCTCGAGATCGCGGCGGCTGCCTACGAGCGCCAGGTCAGCGAGCTGGTCCAGGAGGACGAGGAGACGTCGGACTACGTGACCCAGCTCGAGGAGCGGGTCGACTCCGACGAAGGGAGCGATCCGGCCGGCGCAGCCCGGTCCCTGGTCGAAGAGGTCGAGCGCTACCTCCGGGACCGCAAGAACTGACCGGCTACACCGCCCGCAGCGGCCAGGGCTGGGTCTGTTCCCAGACGCGGGCCAGCCGCAGCGGGACCTCGTCGTGGTGGCGGCGCGCAACGATCTGGAGGCCTACGGGCAGACCGTCGGAGGTGAGCCCTGCGGGCACAGACACGGCCGGGTTCCAGCACAGGTTGGCCAGCATGGTGAACGGCGTGGCCGAGGCGCCGACCGGGTGCGCGGGCTCACCGTCGATCACATCGGGCGGGGGTCCCTCGGCCGGGAACGCGGGCACCGCCGTCGTGGGCGTCAACACCACGTCGACGTCGTCGAACAGGCGGGCTGCGTCGGCGACCAGGGCCTCCCGGCGGCGCACGGCACCCGCGTAGCGCGGGAGCGGGTAATCCTCGGTCTGCTCGAGGACCGTCCTCACATATCGGGTCAGGTCACCGCGCACCCCCGGCCACATGCCCTCCTCGAGGCTGAACCACAGGTCCATGGCCCCAGCCCCGAGCCAGGCCCGCACCGGGTCGGTGAGGTGGATCGGCTCGTCGTCGATCGCCAGGGCCGCGGCCACAGCCAGCCGCTGCGCCGCCTGCTCGGCGATGGCCCGCACCTCCGGATCGCAGCGCGCGAAGCCCAGGTCGGGCGACCAGCGGGCCCGCAGCCCGGCCACCGACAGCGACTCGATCGCCGCCTCGTAGCCGACAGCGGGGGGCGGCAACGAGAAGCGGTCGCGGTCGTCGGGGCCAGCAGTGACGTCGAGGTGCCGAGCGCTGTCGGCAACGGTGGTCGTGAGCAGGCCGAACACCGACGTCTCCGATCCGGTCGGCCCGGGGTGCGGTATCCGTCCGTGGCTGGGCTTGAGCCCGACCAGACCGCAGAACGACGCGGGGATGCGGGTCGATCCACCACCGTCGCTGGCCGTCGCCACCGGAACCAACCCCGCGGCCACCGCCGCGGCGCTGCCACCGCTGGAGCCGCCGGGCGTCCGCTGCGGCTTCCACGGGTTGCGGGCGACGCCGAACACCTTGGTCCTGGTGAAGTTCAGCGTGCCGAACTCGGGCGCGGCGGTCTTGCCGACCGGCACGGCGCCGGCGGCGCGCAGACGGGCGACATGGATCGAGTCGGCGGCCACCGGACCGCGGGCGGCATAGGCCAGCGAACCCTCAGACGTGGGCATGCCTGCGCAATCCTCGAGGTCCTTGACGCCGATCGGGACGCCGGCGAACGGTCCGGGATCCCGCCCGGCGGCGACGGCGGCGTCGACCGCCTCGGCAGCGGCTCGGGCGGCGCCCTCATCGAGGTGCACGAAGGCGCCGAGCCGGTCGTTGCCCTCCTCGATGGCCGCTAGCGCCTGATCGAGAACGTCGGCGGCGCTGCGCTGGCCCGCCCGCACCGCCTCGGCGATCTCGATCGCCCCGCTGTCGAACGTCGATCCCATCTTTCCCCCCTGTCCGGCGCCCGAGAGCGCCAGCGAAGGCTGCACGATCACTGCAAGCATCCTTGCACCCATGAGCGACGCCGTCCCTACCGCGACGACGACCATGACAACCACGACCGCTGGGCCCGGCCCGCTGCCCGGCGGGCGGCGTGCTCGACTGCCGCGACTGATGTCGGAGCCGATGTGGGTGCTGGGCCTGGTCGTGCTCGTGTCGGCACGGGCCTGGGTGTGGCGATCGGCGGAGGCCTGGCGGCGGCGTTCAACTGGCGGCTGGGGCTGCTGGTCACCGCCCTCCCGGGGCTCGCCGTGGCCTGGCTCGTGTTCCGCCTGCGCGAACCCCGCCGGGCCAGCGCCGACCTGTTGGCGGCCGTCGGCGGGGAGGGCGAGCCGGGCGATTCCGACGAACTTGCGGCGGATGCGAGGCCATGGCGTCCTCAGCCGACGCAGGTTCGAACGGCCACGACACCCGGCTGTTCGAGGGCGGGTTGCGCCGGTTCACGCGGGACATGGTCGTCGGCCTGCGGGCCGACATGCGCACGATCATGGACATCCGCACCATGCGCTACGCGCTGGTGGGGGTTGCAGCCCGGGAACGGCAAGCCGAGCCCGATAGTTCCTGAAGTTCACTCGAAGTAGAGTCCTGTCGGTGGAACCCGAGCTGCTGACGATCGGGGCGATGAGCGAGCGGACCGGGGTCGCTCCGTCGGCGCTCCGGTACTACGAGGCCGAGGGGATCATCCACGCGACTCGGTCCTCCGGCGGCCAGCGCCGCTACGCCCGCGAGATCGTGAGGCGAGTGTCGTTCATCAAGGTCGCCCAGGAGCTGGGGCTGAGCCTGGAGGAGATCGGGGAGGCGCTTGCCTCACTGCCCGACAGCCGCACGCCCACGGCCAAGGACTGGGAGCGGCTGGCCACGTCGTGGCGGCCACGCATCGACAGCCAGATCGCCATGCTCGAGCGGCTGCGCGACCGGCTGGCCCGGTGCATCGGCTGCGGCTGCCTGTCGTTGGGCTATTGCAAGATTCTCAACCCCGACGACAAGGCCGGCCTGCGCGGGCCCGGCCCCCGCTACATCCTCGACGACGATTGAACGCCGATCGGCGGACTACCCGGGCTGGGGGTCGTCGGCCCCCGGCTCACCGGCCGGGCCGTCCACCGCAAGGTCTTCGGGGACGACCCGCGACTCGGCGAGGATGTTGATCAGCACGGCGCTCACCGGAACGCCCAGGAAGGCCCCGAACGCTCCGAACAGGGTCCCGCCGGCGGTGATGGCGACCAGCACGATCAGGGGGTGGAGCTCCAGGCTCTTCCCGAACACCCAGGGAGCGAGGAAGTCGTTGTCCAGCTGCTGGACGACCAGCGCAACGATCCCCACCACCACCGCGCCGCCGAACCCGGCGGTCACGAGCGTCACCAGGATGGCGATCACGCCGGCGATGAGGGCCCCGGCGAACGGCACGAACGCGGCGAAAAAGGTGATGACCCCCACGGGAAGGGCCAGGCTGCCCCCCACGAGCCACACCGTTCCGCCGATGATGATCCCCTCGATCAGCCCTAGCGTTGCCGACCCCTTCAGGTAGCCACCCAGGGTGCGCCACGCCCGTGCGCCGAGCCGTCCCGCCAGGTCGCGCCGGTGGTCGGGGAAGCGCGCCACGAACCAGTCGCCGAACCGGTCACCGTCCTTGAGGATGAAGAAGGTCGTCACCAGCGCCAGCACGATGCCGGCGAAGACCTCGAACACGAGGATCGTGCCGCTGATGAGGGTGCCGCTCTGCGATTCGAGGACGTCGCCCACGCGCTCGTCGGCTTCGTCACGGAAGTCCTGGACGTCCTGGCGGGAGACGTCGAATGGGCTGTCCTCGACCAACCAGTTCTCGACGTCGTCGATCGCATCCTCGATTGTGGGCCCGAGGTTCTCGAACTCGTTCGCGATCGACGGGACCAGCAGCGCCACGATGCCGGCCAGGACGATGATGAACCCGATCAACACGGTGGCCGCCACCAAGGCGCGGGGCAGGCCCCGCGCCCGTAGGTAGCGGGCGGGCGGGTCGAGCGCCCGCGACAGCAGCGCTGCGACGGCGGCCGCCAGCACCAGGACCCACAGCTGGGCCATCAGCCAGAGCACGGCGAGGAGGACGATGCCGATGCCGATGAGCCACCAGCTGTAGGCGCCGAGGCGGGCGACGACCGGATAGGCCCCGGAGTCTCCGTTGTCCTGCGGCGTGTCGTCAGGCTGCACCCAGTCGTTCCTCCCGGCAGTGGCCGCATCGTATGGCCGCGGCCAAGCCGCGGAGTCACTTCCGTCCGTGGCCGAGGCCGTCGGCTGCCTGCTACCCGCCGTGGGGGACTAGCACTCGCGGGCGGCGGGATTGGTGGTCGCGGTGGTCGCGCCGCTCGAGCTGCTGGGTGCCGACGTGTCCGTCGGTTCGCTGGCCTCCGGGGTTGCCGTGGTCGCGTCGGTGGTGTCGCGGGTGTCGGGGCCGCCCGAGTCCGATGCCGGTCGGGCGCTGTCGCGCACGCCGGCCCAGTCGGAGCCCGTGATCAGGACGATGCCTTCGGTGTCCTCGACCTCCTCGAGCTCGGCGCCTCCCTCCAGCCAGCGCGCCACCAGGTCTGCCGCCGCCTCCTGCCCCGGCGGATACTCCACGTGGGTGCGTTCGTTGCCGAGGGCGGGATCGTCGCCGAGCCCATCGATGCCGAACCCGACCGCCTCGAGCGCCGCGCCCGCGTCGGTCGCCTCCTGCGGCTCGCCGGTCCCGTTGAGCACCCGGAGGCGGACCGACGCGGGATCGACGTCGTCTCCGGCCGCGCTGGCCGACGGGCGCGCTTCCCGAAACAGGTCGAAGAGCGGCGCCGCCGCACGCTCGTCGAGTCGCAGTATGTCGGCGTCGCCGACCACGTCGGGCGTCACTGCGCCATCGAGCGAGTACGTCTCGAGGTTGTCGGGGTCGAACGACCGGAAGCGCCGGCCGAGGTCGAACAGGTCGCCGGCGGTCAGCCCCTGATCGACCGTGATGCCGGCGAGGCCGACGTCGATGAGCCGGTCGAGGGTGCCCGGGTTGCGGGCGCCCCGCTCGCTGGCCCGGCTCAGCGCCTTGCGGATGAACGCCTGCTGGCGAGCGATGCGCCCGATGTCGGGGAGGCCCTCGTCGAGCTCCCACTCGCCCTCGATCAGCTGCTCGTACGTGCGGGAGCGCACGAAGGCCAGCGCCTGGACCGGGTCGAGCGTGACGCAACCCGTGCGGCGGATGGCGAGGCCGGTCTTCCGGTCGCGGGCGGGATAAGGGAAGTAGATGGGCACGCCATCGATCGCCTCGACCAGTTCCCGGAACGCGGCGAAGTCGACCTGGACGTAGTGGTGGATGTCGATGCCGAAGTTCTCGTCGATCGTGCGTATGAGCAGCGGCGCGCCGCCAATCTCCACAGCGGCGTTGATCTTGCGACTGTGCCCGGTGCCGGCGATGGGGACCCACAGGTCGCGCGGCAGGGAGAGCAGCTTGGCACCCCGCTCCTGCGGGTCGATCCGCAGGATCATGATCGTGTCGGACTTGCCCGCACCGGCGCGCCCGATGCGCACCGGATCGTCCGGGTCGAGGCCCTCGGCGCTCTCGATGCCGACGACCAGATAGTTCTCGGGCCCACCCGAGTCGGATGCCTCGTCGAGGACGCCGCTCAGCTCGACACGGGGCAGCCGCTGGTACTTGCGGTAGACGTAGCCGAGGCCGGCGGCGCTGGCGCCTAGTGCCAGGGCGGACAGGCAGCCCAACGTGACGACGAGGCGTTGGCCCCAGGTCCGATGCCGCCGGTGGCGCGCGTCACGGCTCGTCCGCCCACGGCGATGCCGCCCACCGGCCTCACCGGATCCCGCGCCCGGCATCTCCACGCGCAGATCCTACGTGCGGCAGGGCCGGTTGGAGACCGCGGGCCGGTCACTACGGCTGGTGCGGCGCCTAGCCGGGCCGGAGGCGCCGGGCCCCGAACAGCACCACGATCGGCAGGACCAGTGCGAGGACGAGTGCCGCCACGTTGGCCACCTTGTCGCTCGTGTCGTACAGGTCGAGGTGGCGCAGGTGGTAGATGAGGTGGGGCGTCCCGTAGACGATCCACCCGAGCGCCGCAGCTAGGACCACCCATCGAGTGAAGGCCAGCAGCGCCACCAAGGTGACGGCGGCCAGTGCGAGGTTGAGGTCGCCGAAATCGCGCACCAGGTGCTCGTTGTAGGGACCGTCGGCGGCCACCCAGGCGCGGCCGCCGCCCGGGAAGTCGTCGTAGAACGACCGCGGCCACAGGGCAGCCCAGGCGCCGACGAACAGTCCCTGAACGAGCAACAACGCGAGCGCTATGCGTGCTGCCCGTGGAGCCATGGCCCCATGATTGCCCGCCGGCGCCGAGCCGTGACGGGCGTCGAGGCGCTAGCCCTGACCCATCTCCGCGGCCCGACGCCCCATCTCCTCGGGGGAGACGTCCTCGATGTGGGTCTGGATCGTCCAGCGGTGACCGAAGGGATCGTCGAACGTTGCCGACCGGTCGCCGTAGAACTGGTTCTCCAAAGGCCGCACGACCGTGGCGCCCGCCTCCGCCGCCCTTTCGAATGTGGCATCGACGTCCTCGACATAGACGCTGAGGCTCACGGGCGAGCCGCCGTAGGCGCTCGGTGCCTTGGCGCCCACATCGGGGAACTCGTCGGCCAGCATCACCACGGAGTCACCGAGCTGCATCTCGGCATGGCCGATGCGGCCATCGGGCCCGGGCATCCTCATCCGCTCGGTGAACCCCAGGACAGTCGTGTAGAACTCGATCGCCTTCTGGGCTCCGTCGACCACCAGGTACGGCGACACCCGTGGGTAGCCCTCGGGGATTGGCTTCAATGCCATGGCTCACCTCCCGAATCAGGGGACTCCGACCATCCGGCCGGAGACGAACGTGCGTTCGAGCACGCTACTCCTCTCGCGCACTACCCCGCAACGGCACGGGCGAACAACTTGGCCCGCGCCCGGCGGGACCGCCTCTGGCTCAGGCGGGCCCGACGCGCTCGAGCTCGGACCCGTCGAACAATGGCTCCATCGCCTGAGCCACCACGTCGTCCTCCAACGCCTCGTCGGTGGGCGCCGGCTCGACCCCAACCCGAGCGGCGGCGGCCAGGGTGGGCTCCAGGAGGCGGGCGTCGCTCGAGGTGATGAGGAACAGGCCTCGGCGATCGAGGACGTAGCGGGCGGCCCGATCGATGGCGGCCTCGTCGACGAGGGGCTCGTACCAGGAGAAGTGGCGGTCTCTGTCCGTCCATCGGCGGCGGGCCACCGACTTGATGGTCTGCACCGCCACGTTCCGTTCCTGGCACATCGCCAGCAGTTGCTCGACGTCGGCCCGGTACGCATCGTGCTGCAGCAGCAGGTAGCTGTACGGGAACAGCACCGAGTCGAAGTCGAAGCGCTCGAGGCTCCGTGCGTGCATCCGCACGATCCGCAGGCCGTGGCCGGTGACGCCCACGAAGCGCGCCAAGCCCTCGCCGCGGGCCCGCGCCAGCGCCTCAACGGCGCCGCCGGGCCCGAACGCCACGTCCCACTCGTCGGGCTCCACCAGGTTGTGCAACTGGATCAGATCGACGTGGTCGACGCCCAGCCGCTCGAGGGACCGCTCGAGGCTGGCCCGTGCCGCGTCGCCGCTGCGGTCCCCGGTCTTGGTGGCGACGAAGAACTCGCCGGGGTGCGCCGCCAACCACGGGGCCATGCGCAGCTCGGCATCGCCGTAGGAGGCCGCCGCGTCCAGGTGGTTGACGCCCGCCTCGAGCAGCACCGGCAACAGCCGGTCGGCGGCCTCCTGACGCATCGTCGAGAGCGCTGCGCCACCGAAGACGACCCGGCTGCTCTCGTGGCCCGTACGTCCGAACGCGGCACGGTCGATCATGCCGGCAAGGCTAGGTGACGGCTCGGGCGCCACCCTCCCGGGCGGGTGAGCGCCGCTCCGGCGTTCGGATGTGCCGGAATCCGGCGCTTCCGAACGCCGCTTCGGGGTGGGTGCCGCTGGTAGGGCTCGGGCGGGTCGGGCGGTGGTGGGCAGCGCCTAGGGTCGCCGGCCATGGAACGCACCGATCCCGACACCACCGGCGACGAGCTGACGCTCCTGTCCCAGTTCCTGGACTACCACCGGGCCACCCTGATGGAGAAGGCCGGCGGCCTCGACCGTGAACAGCTGGGCACGAGGCTGGGGCCGTCGACGCTCACGCTGGCCGGCCTGGTCAAGCACATGGCTCTCGTCGAGGACGGCTGGTTCGGCAGGGTGCTGCTCGGTCGGGACTACAGCGAGCCGTGGGACAGCGTCGACTGGGACGCCGATCCCGACTGGGAGTTCCGCACGGCGGTCGACGACGAGCCCGAGGACCTCCTCCGCCTCTACGCCGCCGCCTGTGAACGCAGCCGGGCCGCCACCGCCGAGGTCGGCGAGCTCGACCGGGTGGCGGCGAGGCCGTCACGCAGCGGCGAGGCCTTCAACCTTCGCTGGATCATGCTGCACATGATCGAGGAGACGGCCCGTCACAATGGCCACGCCGACCTGATCCGCGAGAACATCGACGGTGCTACCGGCGAATGACGACGGTCAGCGCGGTGTGGGCTCGAACAGCTCGACCGGGTTGCCCGAGGGGTCGTCGATGAGGATCTGCCTGCCGCCGACGCCCTCGACGATGTCGTTGCGGAAGTGGACGCCCGCCTGCCGCAGGTCGTCCACCGCACGCGCCAGGTCGGGCACCTCGAGTGAGAAGCGATTCCATCCTCCCGGTGCCGGCAGCGTGCCGTCGGGCATGGCCTGGCCACCGCCGGGCAGCCCGCTGGGCGCGCTGAGCACGAGGCGGAGGTCTCCACGCGACAGCATGGCGAAGGTCGGTGCGGGGTGCATGACCTCCTGGAAGCCGAGGTGCCCGGCGTAGAAGTCGATCGCCGCATCGACGTCGTCGACGATGTAGCGCACGGTGACGTTCGCCATGGTGGATACCTCCCAGGGCTCTCTGTTCACCCCCACTCTGCCCGGGCGCTGCGGGCTTCGTACGCCGCATCCTCCGCTTCCTGCGCCTCCGCCGCAGCCCGCCGGGCGTCGCGGCGCGCCCCGTCGAGGCGCTCCCGCGCCGCCTCGACCTCACGCTGGGCGCTTCGCCGGCGGTCCTCGGCGGCCGCCAGCTCGGCGGCGGCGCGCTCGGCGAGGTCGGCGGCCTCCTCGGCACGGGCGCGGGCCGTCTCGTACCGCGCATCCGCCTGCGCCGCCGCCCGCTCGGCCGCCTTGACCTCCCGGGCGGTCGCCCCGCTGCGTCCGGCGGCCGGGCGCCCGCTTGCCGGCGGCGATTCCGCGGCCGCCTGGGCCGCGGTGCCAGAGTCGCGCGTTGCCCGCGAAGACGGCGCGCCCGTCGCAGCCGCGCCCGGCGCGAACGCACCGAACGCACCGGCGGACGGCACGTCCACCAGCCTCCCGGCCCGAAGGGTCGCCAGCGCTTCGGGATCAGCGGCGACCGCGAGCACCGCCGGGACGAGCTCGGGCTGGTCCAGCGGCGCGCCCCCCGAGGCCGCGGCGCGATCGGACGCCGCGTCCGCCAAGCGACCGGGCGGCCGCCCGGAGCGCGTTCGTGGCCTCGCGCACGTCGCTGCCGCTGTGCGCGTCCGACAGCGCCGTGGCAGCCGCGTCAACGGCCTCGAACCTCGCCGGCTCGGCGAGCGCCGCCGCATCCAGCGCCCAGGCGACGCGCCTGGGCTTCGCCAGCTTGCGCACCGCGGCCGCGTCATCCCGACGGCCCGCGGCCCTCAGCTCGCGTGCCAGGCCATCGCGGGCCGCCACGAACTCGTCGAGCGGCCCGCCGTAGATCGCGCCGATGGCGGGCTCCAGGTCGTCGGGCGGCTCGGTGTCGGCGCCGTCGGTGGTGGGCACGGGACGATCCTTGCCGAGCGGCCCGGATTTGTCAGGATTGCGATCGTGGACCAGACCCCCACCATCCCGGCGCTGATCGAGCGGGCGGCCGAGCGCTTCGGGTCCCGGGAGGCGCTGGTCGACGCCGATGGCGCCGGAACCGGCGGCCGCGACGTCCGCCGCCTCAGCTTCGCGGAGCTGGCCGCGGCGACCGACGAGGCGGCGCGGGCGTACGTCGCTCAGGGGCTCGAGCCCGGTGACCGGGTGGCGATCTGGGCGCCCAACAGCGCGCGCTGGGTCGTGGCCGCGCTGGGCGCCTACCGAGCCGGGGGCGTGGTCACAACCGTCAACACCCGGTTCAAGGGGCCGGAGGCGGCCCACGTCGTCGGCACCGCGGGCGCCCGCCTGCTGGTCACCGTGACCGACTTCCTCGACACCGACTACGTCGCACTGCTCGAGCGCGCCGGGCGCCCGGCGTGCATCGACCGGACCGTCGTGCTCCAAGGCCCGATTCCCGATGGGTGCGTCGGTTGGGAGGGCTTCCTCGCCGGTGCCTCCGGTGTCGATCCGTCGGTCGTGGGCAAGCGGGCCGACGCCATCGCGCCCGGCGACGTCAGCACCGTGATCTTCACCTCCGGCACGACGGGAGCTCCCAAGGGCGCCATGCTGCGGCACGAGGCATCGGTGCGCGCCTTCACCGCCTGGTCCGACGTCGTCGGGCTGGAGGAGGGCGACCGCTACCTGGTGGTCAACCCCTTCTTCCACACGTTCGGGCTCAAGGCGGGCATCCTCGCCTGCCTCGTGACCGGGGCGACGATCGTTCCCCAGGCGACGTTCGACGTCCCCGACATCATGCGCCGGGTCGAAGCGGAGCGGATCACCATGCTGCCGGGCGCGCCCGCGATCTACCTGATGATCCTCGACCACCCCGACCTCGATCGCTTCGACCTGTCATCGCTGCGGCTGGCCGTGACCGGGGCGGCAACGGTGCCGGTCGAGATGATCCGGCGCATGGCCTCGGAGCTCAGCTTCACCAACATCGTCACCGGCTACGGGCTCACCGAGGCCAGCGGCATCGTGACCATGTGCCGGCACACCGACGACCCGGAGACCATCGCCAACACGGCGGGCCGGCCCATTCCCGACATCGAGGTGCGGACCGTGGACGAGGCCGGCGAGGACGTCCCAGCGGGCGAGCCCGGCGAGGTCGTCGTGCGGGGCTACAACGTGATGGCCGGGTACATCGGCGATGCGGATGCCAGCGCGGCCGCTGTCGATGCTGACGGTTGGCTGCACACCGGTGACGTCGGGGTGTTCGACGGGGACGGGAACCTCAAGATCACCGACCGGCTGAAGGACATGTTCATCGTGGGCGGCTTCAACGCGTACCCGGCCGAGATCGAGAACATGCTGATGGAACATCCCACCGTCGGCCAAGCGGCGGTCGTCGGCGTCTCCGACCCCCGGCTCGGCGAGGTGGCCACGGCCTTCGTGGTGCCCCGCGCCGGCGCCACGATCGACGGGCCGGCGTTGATCGTCTGGTGCCGCGAGAGGATGGCCAACTACAAGG
The DNA here is from genome assembly GCA_963756425.1 of uncultured bacterium. Taxonomy (GTDB): domain Bacteria; phylum Actinomycetota; class Acidimicrobiia; order Acidimicrobiales; family VFJN01; genus DASQUK01. Next base: position 115,013 of record CAVWNW010000012.1, read on the forward strand.
TGCCGCGCTCGGTCGAGGTGGTCGACGCGCTCCCCCTGAACGCCAGCGGCAAGGTCCTCAAGTACGTCCTGCGCGAGCGGGCGGGTACCGAGATGACGAGCTGACGCGAGGCGCCGCAGGCGGCAAGAGCGGGGAACACAGGGACGCCGACCCTGCGGACGTGAGCTATTCGGGCGGGTACTTGCTTGCCAGCCGCTGGACCGTGTTGAGATTGCGGACGGTGGCCGGCACCGAGCCGAGCGCCTTCTCGAAGATCGGCGGACCGAGCGTCGAGTCGGCCATCCGGCCGCGGACGTGCCAATAGAGCTCACGATCGTGGACCACGACCCGGTCGGTGTCGTTGGACAACGCCGTCACCGACTCGGCCGCTGCGGCGCTCGGCCGCTTGTAGAGGAAGGCGATGTACCGCGAGTCGCCGTCCGCAGGCTCGAGGTCGGCGAACGGTTCGCGGTCAGCGATCCTCGCTACCTCCGCGTCGGTGCGCAGGAAGGTCGGCACCTCGTAGCCGAGCTCGTCCTGGAGCTGCCGCTCGATGCGCGCCGTGAGGGTCGCGGGCTTGGTCTTGCCGGTCTCGAAGATGACGTTCCCGCTGGCGATGAAGGTGGCGACGTTGTCCAGGCCGAGCACCTGGAACCACTTCCTCAGGTCGTCCATCTTGACCTGATGACCGCCGACGTTGATTCCTCGCAGGAAGGCGATGTAGCGAGCCATCGGGCGCAACCCTAGGCGGCACCCGCCCTCCGCCTCGGGCCTGCACCTCCCGGCGAACCCTCGGCCTGTCGTCGGCGGTCAGTCATGCGAGGGAGTAGACGTCACCCGATCTCGTCGACCAGGCCCCAATCCAGTGCGGTGGCGGCGTCGATCGTGCGGCCAGTCAGCGCTAGCGCGGCCGTTCGGTGGCGGCCGATGCGGCGGGGCAGGCTGACCGTCCCGCCGGCCCCGGGGATGAGTCCCAGGGACACCTCGGGAAGCCCGACGACCGTGTCGGGCCGCGCTACCACCCGGGCTGCGAACGCCGGCAACTCGATGCCCGAGCCGAAGCACGCCCCGTGCAGGTGGGCGACCACCCTGTCGGCGACGGCCGCCAGGGCGCGTGCGGGGCTGCGCGCCATGCGCACGAGGTGAGCCGTGGCGACATCCGGACGGGATCCGAACTCGTCGAGGTCCCCGCCCGCGCAGAACGCGGGACCTGCGCCGCGGAGCCGCACCTCGGCCACCGTGGGATCGCCGGCTGCTATGGCGAGCCCGGCCACCAGCTCGTCGCGCATGCGCGCGTCGAGAGCGTTGCGGACCGCGGGGCGGTTGAGGACGAGCTCGAGGCGGTCGCCGTCCCGGTGCACTGCGACCGCCGGCCCGGCCTCGGGGCGGGGCGGGTGGACGGGGCGGCTGGCGCGCCACGCGGCGAACTCAGGCCCTCCCTGGAGGGTGCCGTAGACGGCCGACTCGAGCTGGAGGCCCTCGGCCACCGAGCGGACCTCGCTCCCCCGGAGCACCAACGCCAGCGCCGTCGCCGCCAGCGGGTTCGCCGCGACCCGATCGATCGTCGCCGCGAGCTCGTCCCCTTCCGGCGGCACGACGACGTCGACGAGGTCGGCCATTCGGGGGATGTCGGACGCCGACATGGACGCCGACGTGCCCACCACCACCGCGGGCAGCGTGGCGAGCGCGAGTGTCGCAGGGGCGCCGTCCGGCGGTGGCACACCGTCGAGCGCGACCACCACCACCGATCCCTTGGTGTCGCTCAGCGCGTCCGCCGCCTCGGGGTCGGCCAGCGCGGTGGCGAACTCGGTCGCCGTGAATCGATGGATGCGCATGGGAGGGGCCATCATGCTCGCGCATGGACTCACCGACTCGTCGGCCCGTGGCGTCGGATGGCGACCGCCGGGCGCTGGCGGAGTGGGCCGCGAGCGGGGCCATGGCGATCACCGGCCGGGCCGACGGCCCGCCGCTGGGCCCGCCCGCCGGACTCGTGGCGGGGCTGCAGCAGTCGGCGGGCGTCATCCGGGAACGGTCCGCAATGCTCGGGGTGCCGCTGGACGTCGACGCCGTGGCCCTGTTGGGAGAGCGCGCCGCCATCGTCGGGCTGGCCCGGCGCAGCCCGACGAGTTGCGGCGGCGGTACCCGCCTGGTCCGGGCCGCCGACGGCTGGCTGGCGATCGCCCTCCCCCGCCCCGACGACCGGGAGCTGCTCCCGGCCTGGCTCGGCATCGCCGCCCGGGACGCCGAGGGCGCGGAGCCGCCGTGGGCGGCGGTGGAGGGGGCGCTCGGTGGCCGTCGGGCACGGGAAGCCGCCCAGCGGGCGTGGCTGCTGGGCCTGCCCGTGTCGCAGCTGCCGCAGCGGCCCGGCGCCGCGGCCACCGCGCCGCCGCCGCTGGCGCCGCTGCCGGTGCTCGCAAGCCGGATCCCGGCGCCGGCTTCCGACCCCCGCCCACTGGGGGACATGACGGTGATCGACCTGTCGTCGCTCTGGGCCGGGCCGCTGTGCGGCAACCTCCTCAGCTCGGCCGGCGCCGACGTGATCAAGGTCGAGTCGGCCACGCGCCCCGACGGCAGTCGCGCCGGTCCGCGGCAGTTCTTCGACGTCCTGAACGCCGGCAAGCGAAGCGTCGCCCTGGACCTCGCCGGAGCGGACGGTTGGCGGGTCCTCCGCCGCCTCGTGGCGGCCGCCGACGTCGTCATCGAGGGTTCACGGCCGCGGGCGCTCGAACAGCGGGGCATCGTGGCCACCGAGCTCGTGGCGAACGCACGCCCACGGGTCTGGTTGTCCATCACCGGCCACGGGCGGACGGGAGCCGGGCGCGACCGGGTCGCGTTCGGCGACGATGCGGCCGTCGCCGGCGGCTTGGTGGTGGCGGACCAGGCCGGGCCGTGCTTCTCCGCGGACGCCGCGGCCGATCCCGTTGCGGGACTGGTGGCGGCCGCGGCATGCCTCGACGCCTTGGCGGTCGGCGGGCGCTGGCTCGTGGACGTCGCCATGGCGCGCGTTGCCGCGTCGCTGGCAGGGCCGACGCTCGACCCGGACCCGGACCGCCCTGTCGACGGGCCCGCGGCCGACGTCGCCCCGCCCCGGGCGCGCCCGGCCACCGCCCCGGGCCCGGCGCTCGGCGAGCACACGGCCGAGGTACTGGACGGCCTCGGCGTCACGCCGTGACGGACCGTACGCTTCCCCACTCATGACCGAGCTGTTGGTGCGCGAGGTCATCGTCGAAGGTCGGACGGTCGACGTCCGAGCGAGCGACGGGACGATCGTCTCCGTCGGCCCGCGGCTCGAGCCGCGACCCGGCGAGATGGTGATCGACGGGCGCCGGGGCGCGCTGGTGCCTGGGCTGCACGACCACCACATCCATCTGCTGGCCCTGGCAGCCGCCCAGCAGTCCGTCGCCGTGGGCCCGGGGGTCACACCCGATGCCGCCGCCCTGGCGGGCGCGCTCGCCGCCGCCGACCGGGCGCTGGCCCCCGGGGCCTGGCTGCGCGCGGTCGGCTACCACGAGTCGATCGCCGGGCCGCTCGACCGCTGGCGACTTGACGAGATCGTGCGCGATCGGCCCGTGCGGGTGCAGCACCGCACGGGCATCGAGTGGGTCCTCAACTCCCGGGGCGTGGAGCTGACCGGCCTCGACGTGGACGCCCCGAGCGGCGCGGCCGACTGGACCGGCGACATCCCGGCCGTCACCGACCCGGTCGTGGGCGTCGAGCGTGACGCCCGGGGCCGGCCCACGGGCCGGCTGCGCGGCCTCGATCGCTGGCTACGGGACCGCCTGCCCCGCGACCGACCCCCCGACCTGGCCGCGGTGGGCGCGCGGCTGTCGCGCCTCGGGGTCACCGGCGTGACCGACGCGACGCCAGTCGATCGGCTCGAGGACCTGGCGCCGCTGGCCGAGGCCGTGTCGGCGGGCGCGCTGCCGCAACGGACGGTCGTCACCGGCGGCCCGAGCCTGGCCGCGGCGGAGATCCCCTCGCCGCTGACGCGGGGCCCGGTGAAGCTCGTGATCGCCGACCACGCGATGCCGAGCCTCGAGGACGTGGTGGGCTGGATCCGGATCGCGCACGAGCAGGACCGCCCCGTGGCGGTGCACTGCGTGACCCGGCCGGCGCTGGCACTGACGCTCGCCGCCCTCGATGCCGCAGGGGCGTTCATCGGGGACCGCATCGAGCACGGATCCGTCGTGCCGCCCCAGCTGCGCCGGCTGGTTGCCTGGCTCGGACTGGTGGTCGTGACCCAGCCCAACTTCGTGGCCGAGCGTGGCGACCGCTACCTCGCCGAGGTCGACGCCGACGACCAGCCGCACCTGTACCCCTGCCGCAGCCTGCTCGACGCCGGGGTCGGGGTGGGCGGCGGCACCGACGCTCCGTTCGGCGATCCCGATCCCTGGCTCGCCATCCGCGCGGCCGTCGAGCGCCGCACCGCGGGTGGCGCCCCGCTGGGCCTACGGGAGGCCGTGTCCCCGGAGAGGGCGCTGGCGCTGTTCCTGACGCCCCCGGACGACCCGGGCGGCGAGGTGCGGCGAGTGCGTCCCGGCGCCCCCGCCGACCTGTGCCTGCTCGACGCCGCGCTGTCCCAGGTGCTCGAGGAGCCGTCGTCCGACCGCGTCGTGCTGACCGTGCACGCCGGCGTGCCCCGCGGCCGCTGACCTCAGTTGACCATCCGGTCGGCGTCGGACCAGTACTGCGCCCGCAGGGCCTTCTTGTCGGGCTTGCCCAGCGGGCTGAGGGGGATCGACTCGGCGAGGTCCACGGACTTGGGCGCGTGCACCGAACCCTTGGCCTGCTTGACCAGGTCGATCAACTCGTCGGCCACGATCTCGGCCCCGGGCCTGGGCACGACCACTGCCTTGACCGCCTCGCCCCAGCGGTCGTCGGGTACGCCGATGACCGCCACGGCCGCGACCGACGGGTGTGACGAGATCACGTCCTCGACCTCACGCGGGAAGACGTTGAAGCCGCCGCTGACGATCATGTCCTTCTTGCGGTCGACGATGGTGTAGTAGCCCTCGTCGTCCTCCCGGGCGATGTCTCCCGTGTGGAGCCAGCCTCCGGCCAGCGCCTCGGCCGTCTGCTCGGGCTTGTTCCAGTAGCCCTGCATTACCAACGGGCCCCGCACGCAGATCTCACCGGCCTCGCCCTGCGGCACCTCGTTGCCGGAGTCGTCCAGCAGCGTGACGTGCACCCACGGCACCGGGCGCCCGCACGTGGCCAAGCGCTCGGGCCGGGCCACGTCGTGCTCGTCCTTCCTCAGGACGCAGACCGTCATCGGCGCCTCGGCCTGGCCGTAGTACTGGAAGAAGATCGGCCCCAGCTTGTCGATCGCCTCGGCCAGCCGGGTGGGCGACATGGCCGCGGCGCCGTAGTAGACGGTTTCGAGGCTGGACAGGTCCCGGGTGGCGAAGTCGGGATGGTCCATCAGCATGTAGAGCATCGTGGGCACGACCATCGTGGCCGTGATGCGCTCCCGCTCGATGGTCTCCAGCACCAGCCCCGGCTCGAAGTACGGCACCACCACGAGCGACCCGCCCAACAGCAGGACGGGGATGAAGAACGCGGCCCCGGCATGGCTCAGCGGCGTGCACATCAGGAACCGGGGTTCGCGCGGCCATTCCCACTCCGTCAGCATGATCTGCGACATCGCGGCGCCGGACCGGTAGCTGCCCATGACGCCCTTGGGCTTGCCGGTGGTGCCACCGGTGTACGCGAGGCCCGGGATGTCGGTGCCGTCCGCCCGCGGCGCCACCAGGGGTCGGGGCTCGAACGTGGACGCCAGGGCGATGTAGTCGTCGCCGACCTCGCTCGGGCCCAGCGCCAACAGGTTCTTGAGCCCGGGGACCCGGGTCGCGAGCTCAGCGGCCCGCTCGCCGAAGAACTCCGGGTCGAACACGAGGGTCTCGACCCCGGCATCCTCGAGAACGTAGGCGTGGTCGTCGAGCGAGCCCAGCGGGTGCAGCGGCGTGGTCCGACAGCCCACGAGCATGGACGCACCCATATTGAAGAGGACCTCGGGTCGGTTGAGCGCCAGCACCGCGGCCGGGCTGCCCCGGCCGAGCCCCCTGGACTCGAGCGCCTGGACGTAGCGGCTGATCTCGTCGGCCACCTCGCCCGCCGTCAGCACCTGGTCACCGAGGTAGACCGCCGGCTTGTCGGGATTGCGGCGAAGAGCCGTGACGAGCAGGTCGGGAAGGTGGACCCCGCGGTGCAGGTCAGGGGAGTCGACTGCGGTCACGACTTGCCTCCCGAGCCGGCGACCTCGTGCTCCTCGGAGCTGTTGGGCTGGCCGAGCGCGCCCACCAGCCGGTCGATGTGGGCTTGGCTCTCGTAGAGCTGGCGCAACAGCCAGAAGCGCAGGAACCGAGCCAACGAGTAGCGCAGGAACACCGCGGCGCCGACGACCGACAGCCCCAGCATCGATATCGCCAGGATGGTGAGGGACCCGATGTCCCGGTCGTCGGCCTTGTCCAGCGACACTTGGTACGCGACGAACGCGACGATCACGCCGGCCACCATCGCCAGCGCACCGACGGCCTGGAGGATGCCATCCCGCCTGGCGGGGTTCCTCACCTTCAGGTTGGCCGCCTCCTGCTCGAGGCGGGCGATGCGCTCGCTCATTGTTTCTCGCTCTTGCTGCTTTGCAGCGGGCCGCTCGGGCCACGCTCGCTCTCTCGCCCTTCGGGACGCTCGCTCATCGGCTCACCTCCGGCTCGCCATTGAGCGCCCGTCGCTTCGCGGCGGGTAGCTCACCGTGCTCATGATTCGCTCGCTGACGCTCGCTCATGGCTTCTCCCCCAAATAGGCCGACGACAGCTCCGACTGCAGCTCCGTCGGGTCGCCGGCGTGGGCCACGACACCGTTGACCATGATGGCCGCGCGATCGGCGATACCGAGCACGGCACGGGCGAACTGCTCGACCACGAGGATCGAGATCCCGTCCTGCGCCACCTGCGCCACGATCTCGTAGAGCTGCTGGACGACGATCGGCGCCAGCCCCATCGACAGCTCGTCCAGCACGAGCACCGCGGGATCGGTCACGAGTGCGCGCGACAGGGCCAGCATCTGCTGCTCGCCGCCGGAGAGCGATCCGGCCAGCTGGGTGCGGCGCTCCCCCAGCAGCGGGAACCGGGCGTACGCGCCCTCCTCGAGGCTGTCCAGCCGCCCCGACACCTGGGTAGCCATCCACAGGTTCTCCCGCACCGTCAGGTTGGGGAACACGCCCCGGCCCTCCGGGATGGTGCAGATGCCGATGCGGGCCAGGTCGTGGCACGAGGCGCCGGTGACGTCGCGCCCGGCCACGTAGACCTTGCCGGTCGTGGGCGGGAGCAGCCCGGCCGCGACCTTGACCGTCGTCGACTTGCCCGCCCCGTTCGCGCCCAGCAGCGCGACGACCGCACCGCGCGGGACGGCGAGGTCGACGCCGTGCAGGACCTCGATCCCGCCGTACGCGGCCCTGACGCCGACGAGCTCCAGGAGCGGTGCGTCGGCGGGTGCCCGTCCGTTCCCGACGGGGCTCACCACGCGCCCCCTGCGAGCCGACACTCCGAGGCAATGGGTTCCGGCGGGCCGAGGATGAGGTCATGGGTTCCGGCTTCGGAACCCATGACCTCGGGCTGGGCCCCATGGAACCGATGACCTCGGGTTTGGCGGCACCGGTCGCGGCGCGGCCCCATCAGCCGACGCCCTCCGGCGTGCCGAGGTACGCCTCGATCACCGCCGGGTCGTTGCGCACCTGCGCAGGCGGGCCGGTGGCGATGGTCCGGCCGTAGTCGAGCACGTTGATGGTCTGGCACACGTCCATCACCAGCGTCATGTCGTGCTCGACCAGGCAGACGGCCAGGCCGTCGGCCGCGAGGCGCCGCAGCAGCGAACCGAACTCCTCGGTCTCGCGCTCGGTCTGACCGGCCGCCGGCTCGTCGAGCAGCAACGCCGACGGGCGGGTCATGAGCGCCCGCGCCAGCTCCACCACCCGGGCCCGGCCCGTCGGTATCTCCGACACCTCGCGGTCGGCGATCGGGCCTAGGCCGGTGAGCTCGATGATCCGCTCGGCCTCGCCCGTGGAGTCGGCGCGCCGTCGGGTCCAGACGTTGCGGATGTCGCCGCCCACCCGGATGTTGTCCCGGACCGTCAGCGATGTGAACAGCTCCAGTCGCTGAAACGTCCGCGCCAGGCCCAGCCGCGCCCGCCGGTGCGGCGGGGCACGGGTCACGTCGGTGCCGTCGAGGACCACACGTCCGCCCTGGGGCGTCAACAGGCCGCAGACCACGTTGAACAGCGTGGTCTTGCCGGCGCCGTTGGGCCCGATCAGGCCCGTGATCATGCCGCGCTCGACATCGATCGACGTCCTGTCGAGCGCCGCCTTGCCCCCGAAGTGGACGGTGACGTCGCGCGCCTCGAGCAGTGTCACCGTCAGCGGCCCCCCACCGGAAGCCCCAGCTCGCGATCCAGCATGTCCCGGTCGGCCGGCTCGAACGGTCGCGCCACGCCCACCAACTCCAGGGGGACGTCACCCTGCCCGTCGGCCGGGGCGGCGGCAGCCGCCGTGGCCGGCGCCAGGCGTTTGGCCGCCAGCGGCATCGCGACGATCACCACGCCGACGAGGACCACGAACCACCAGTTGCTGATGCTGTCGTTGCGCGCCAACAGGTAGCTCACCGCTACCGCGGCACACCCGGCGACCACGACGGGCTTGGCCCGGCGCAGCGCGCCGAACTCCACCACGATCTGTTCGACCGCGCCAGTGGGGTTCCGGCCGATGCTCACACCCATGAGCGCGGGCAACACCGTGGTGAAGCGCGCCAGGAACTCGAAGAACCCCTCGGCGTCGGGAAAGTCGGCGCCCAACTTGTCGAAGGTGTTCTGCAGGGCGACGAACGCCACCCCGAACAGGATCCCGCCGAACAGCGCCCCGCTCACGTAGCCGATGCCGCCCACGACGGTCAGCACCAGCAACGACAGGCTGAGGAAGATGTCATAGCGGTCGAGGTTCGCCGACCCGAGCTGCGACGTCATGAGCGCGCCGCCGACGCCGGCGATGGCCGCCGACAGCATGAACACCGACAGCTTCAGCGCCACCGGGCTCTGCCCGAGGGTGGCGGAGGCGGCCGGGCTGTCCTTCAGCGCGGTGAGCCGGCGGCCGTAGCTGCTGTGGCGCAGCGCGACCAGCCCCACGCCGATCACGGCGAACAACACGGTCACCGCCATGAGGAACGTGGGCATCGCCGCCAGGTCGAGGGGACCGATCTTGGGACGCGGCACCGTGAGGTTGCCACTGGGAAAGATGCTGAACTCGGTGTGCAGCAGGGGCAGCCTCCGCTCGGTGATCTCGCGCAACACCATGTTGGACACGAAGACGCCGAATGCCAGGGTCGAGAGCGCGAGGTAGAGCCCGCGCAGTCGCAGCGAGGGCAGCGCCACCAGCGCGCCGACCACGGCGCACACCGCGGCCGCCAGCACGTAGCCCCACAGCGTGGATCGGGCGCCGCCCCCGCTGCCCGACACGCCGTAGTGATGGACGATGATCGCCCCGATCGCCCCGAACGACAGGACCGCCAGGTTGATCTCGCCGGCATACCCGGTGAGCAGCACCAACGACAGGGCGACGACCGCGGCCGTCATCGAGAACGCCACGGAGTTGATCGCTGTGGGGGCCAGGATCTCGCGCAGCAGGAACATGACGCCCACGAGCACGAGGCCGGCGATCACCGCACTGCGCACGCTCGGCATGCGGAACCGCTCACGGGTCCGGAGGATGGTCGTCCCCCGCAGGCGGTCCTGCGGCAAGAACAGCAGCACGACGAACAGGGCGATCATCGGCAGCGAGACCCGGAAGTTGCCGGTCCACGTCCAGCGGTCGGCGGGGAAGTAGCCGATGACGTAGCTGCCGGCGAGGCCCAGGACCAGCGCGCCGAGGAACGTCCGGGGCAGGCTGCGCAGGCGGCCGAACATGGCCGCGGCGAAGGCGTCGATCACGAGGAGCGTGAGGGCGGTGGCGCTCATCGCCGTTCCCTGGATGGGTGTGATGAGGACCCCGGCCAGCGCCGCGAGGAAGGCCCCCAGCGCCCACGACAGCATGGCCAGCCGCTCGGGACGCCCGGCGTTGAGCTCGAGCAGGTCGGGGTCGTCGACCACCGCCCGCATGGCCACGCCGTTGCGGGTGCGGAAGAAGAAGAACCGGAGCGCCAGTGCGATGACGACCGCCATCACCAGGGCCAGGAGCTCGTGCCACGTGATGTTGACCCCGGCGATGCTCACGGTCTTGTCAGCGCCGAAGAACAGCAGGAACAGCCGGGGCGTCCGGGGCGTCGGGTCCCAGATCCAGGTGGCCAGTGCGAGGAAGCCGAGCATCACGCTCACCGGCACGACGATCCGGGTGACCTCCGACGTCCCCCGCAACCCCCGCATGATCACGCCGTAGATCAGCGCCCCCAGGACCGGCGCCGCGACGCCGAGCACGGCGAGCAGCGCCAGCGGGGCCGGCCAACCCCAGTCGAACCGCACCTGCCAATAGGCGAAGGCGGCCAGCATGGCGACCGCGCCGTGGGCGAAGTTGAAGATGCCCGACGTGGTGTAGGTGACGACGAGCCCGGACGCCGCGATGCCGTACACGCCACCGGTCACCAAACCGAGGATCGTGTACTGCAGGAACGTCTGCATCGGCCTCCGACCGCTCCTACTGCTGCGGCTGGAACTTGGTGGAGACCCGGTTCTCGTCGAGCTCGGCCTGGTCCACCACGCGTCCGGTCAGCTCGATGGCTCCGTCTGGGTTGCAGTCGAACTCGCCCTGCTCCTCGGGAGACGCCTGGACCCATGTCGTGCCGTCGAGCTTGAGCAGCATCGCGCACTCCGGGGGCATGTTCTCCCCGGGGTTCGACTCCGCGTGCAGCCCGCCGCCGGTCCAGCTGGTGACCTTTGACAACTGGTCGAGCACGCAGTCCCGCGTCACCTCGGCGCCGCACTCCTTGGCCGCCGTCGCCCACAGCAGGAAGGACGACGTGGCCTGCTCGCCCAGTTGGCTGACGTCGCCGCCGTGCTCGGTCACGATGTCGAGGTACTGCTGGGTAGCCGGGTTCGAGTCGGCCTGCTCGAACGGCGTGAACGCGGTACGGACGTACACGCGGTCGCCGAAGCCGGAGGCGTTCCAGTCGGCGAACGACTGGAGGTAGGCGTTGGAGTCGGTGAGCCAGACCGGCTCGTAGCCGACCTGCGCGGCGTCATCTAGCAGGTTCTGCATGTTGGGGTACGGCTGGCCCGAGTAGTAGACGACCTCGGCCCCGCAGTCGGACATCCGCTGGGCGAAGGGCTTCCAGTCCGGCTCGCCGGCGATGTTGTACTCGATGGGGCAGTCGAGGAACTCGAAGCCGAAGTCGTCGAACGTCTGCAACACCTTGTCCTTGGTGTCGATGGTGGCGGCGAAGTTGCCGAACATCACCGTGGAGCTCTTGACCTCGTCGGGGAACAGCTCGGCCACCTGTTCGGCCCAGCCGGCCGGGTAGATGTCCGCCGGATTGGGCACCGACTGGTACATGAGCGGCGCGTTGGCGAACTCGGGGCTCACCGAGTACGTGGGCACCGAGGGCAGCCCGCAGCCCAGCCGGGTCTCCTCCTGTCCGGAGTCGAACGCCCATGCGTTGCCCACCAGCATGAACACCTCGCCGCAGGCCTCTGTCATGGCGTTGACGACGTCGGTGATGGCGGCGTCGTAGTAGTTGCCGACGACCTGGCGGCCGTTGATGCCGCCCTGCTCGTTGCACCAGTCGATCATCGCCTCGATGGCGTCGGACGCTTCGTGGCTCAGCCCGGGTGACGTCGGGAAGCCGGCATCGTCGCCGTAGCCGATGACGATCTCGGAGTCGGTCACGCCCTGCTCGGTGGCGCCGGAGGCTCCGGCGCCCTCCTCGGCCTCGCCGCACGGCGACTCGAGGTCGCCGAACATCGTCGTGTCGCCACCGCCCTCACCGCCCTCGGCGGCGGTGGTGTCGCTGCCGCCCGCATCGTCGCCGTCGGCGGTCGCGGTCGGATCGTCGCCACGATCGGAGCTGCACGCGGCGGCGACGACGGCCAGCACGGCAAGTGCGGCGAAGGCCCGCAACCAGGTATGACGCACGGCTGTCCCCCTTGTGTCGACGCTCGGCGCTGGCCCTTCGACGTCGACGCCGGCGGCGATTGAGAACGTGTTTCAGTTATGACGCGGCGTCAGACTAGCGGCAGGTCAACGGGCGCGCCGATCGGTCCCCGGTCCTACATTCGCTGCCTGGGGATCTGTAGAGTGATGCACCGTATGTCAGCCCCTGACCACGGTGCGTGTTCAACCGCGATCCGCACCGCCGCGATCATCCCCGCCTGGAACGAGGCCGCGACTGTGGGCGCAGTGGTCTACGCGGCGCTCGACGCCCGGCTCACCGATGAGGTGATCGTGGTCGACAACGCCTCCTCCGACGCCACCGCCCGCGTTGCCGCCGCCCACGGCGCCCGCGTGGTCCACGAGCCCACGGCGGGCAAGGGCGAGGCGATGCGTGCGGGCGTCGCCGCCTGCGACGCCGACGTCGTCGTGTTCCTCGACGCCGACCTGGTCGGCCTCCGGCCCCACCACGTCGATGGGCTCGTGGCCAGCGTGATCGCCGGCGACACCGACATGGCCTGCGGCCTGTTCGATCGGGGCCCCGTCGCCAACCCGATCTTCCTCGAGGGCCTCCCGGTGCTCACCGGCCAGCGGGCGTTGCGCCGCGAGCTGTTCGAGCAGCTCGACCTGCGCGACCTGCGGGGCTACCGGGTCGAGGCCGCGCTCAACAGCCTGGTCGCCCAGCGCGGCCTGCGCCGCCACGACCAGGTGCTGCCGGGACTCTGGCACCGCACCAAGGAGGAGAAGCTGTCCAACCCGGTGGTCGGCTTCGTCACCAAGCTCGGCATGCTCGCCAGCGCCTGCTGGAGCTACACGCGGTTCGCCCTGGCGCGCAGGTCAGTCCAGCCGGCCTCCTAGAACCGGCGTTGCCGCTCACGTGGCCACGGCGAAGGCCTCCCAGGCCGCCGCGCATCGCCCCGCGTCCCAGACGCCGTCGTGGACGACCATGCGGTAGCGGAACCGCAGCGCGTCACCGGCCGCCAGGCGGACGGGGCCGTCCCACAGGAACGCCGGGTAGAGGGTGTTGGCCCAGCCCTCGCCATAGCCCTCCCCAGCACGACAGGTGGCATAGAACGGCACCGGGTGTGACGGGTTGTCGGGATGGTCGAGCACGCACACGCCGCCGCGAGCGTCCCCGCCGACGTCACCGACCGGCCCGGACAGGTCGCACCACCGCGAACGCCGAGGTGCGACCCGGTCCCGTGGTTCGCCGTCGTCGAGCATCAGGCGCGTCTCCCGCCAGTCGTCGCGCCCGCGGAAGGCCAGTCCCGAGTAGCCGCCCCATTGGCCGTTGTAGGGCGAGCGGTCGAGAACGGCGTCCCGCGGCGCCCGCAGGGTGACGTCCCAGTCGACGGCGTAGGCGTCGTCGCCCAGGTCGACGTGCCGGAGCCGGCGCCACTCGCGGATCGCCACCGTGGTGCGGTCGGGCCGGATCCAGGCCAGCTCGCCCTCGACCACGCCGTCCGCTCAGCGGAGGCGGCCGCTCGTGGCGCTGCACGCCCCAACCGCCCGCGCTCCCCTCCTCCCAGAAGTTGTCGCCGTCGACGAACTTGACGACGAACCACGCGCCCCGCTGCCAGGGGTGGTCGGTGGGCTCCACCCGGGTCAGCACGAGCCCCGCCGGGGTGGCGACCGGGTGCAGGTGGGGCTTGCGGCGATGGGCCCAGACGTAGGTCCACCCGCCGTCACCGGCGGCGACGTGCAGCGGCCCGGGGGCGGCCTCGTCCTGTGGGGCTTTCATGCGGGCACCGACCCAATCTCGGCAACGACGGCGTCGATGCGGTCCAGGAGCGTCGCCAGCAGCTCCGTCTCGCCCCGTGGCCGGCTCGGGCTGGCCGGGTGCACCTGCGCCGATGGCGCCCAGCCGCGGCGATGCCAGACGAGGGCGGCGTCGTGGCGGTATGCCGGCACGGGATCGCGGAACGCCAGCGCGCCCAGCGCCTGGAGGGCGTCGTCGACCCCGAGGGCCCGGCGATCGCCCGCCGCCCAGAGCCGGTCCCGGAGGGCGAACACCGCCGGGGCGAACGCCGACAGCCCGAGCAGGTAGTCGCTGCCCCAGCGCACCATGTCGATCGCAAGGTCGTTCCCGGTCAGCACCAGGAAATCGGGACGGCGGGCGTCGCGCAGGGCGAGGCGTGCCCATTCCGGCTCGCGCCGCAGCGACGAGTGCTTCGCCCCCACCACCCCGGTGACCTCGAGCACCTCGCCGTAGGTCTCCAGCGTCCAGATGCGCCCGTCGGGGTGGAACGGCACGCCCAGCTCGAACCCGAGGATCCTGTCGACGGCCCCGGCGATCTCGGCGTGGGCCGGCGCCACCTCGCCGTCGGCCAGCGCGGCCAGGCCCGCCGACGGGAACACGATGGGCACGCCGCCCGCGTCCGCCACCTCCACGCACGCCGCCTTGTAGCCCGCCAGGTCTAGTCCCGGCCGCCCGCCGTCGACGTGGGCGCCGCCGACGAAGCGCCAGCCCCCGACGGGCTCTCGGTCGCCGATCGCCTGGGCCGTGACGGCGAGCACGCGCCGGCGGGTCGCCGGATCCAGGTTCGGTCCGTAGGACGTGTCCATGTTGACGGCCGGCACGAGGCCAGCCTCGGCCGTGCGGGCGATCCCGGCGGCGAGGGCATCCCACGCGATCGATCCGTCCTCGTCGAAGGGCAGCAACACGGCGGACATGCCCGTGACACGACGCCTGGGCCGCAGCGGCGGTGGCCCGTCGATCGTGGAGCCACCGGCACAGATGTCCGCACCGCCACTCACGCCACTCATGGCACTCACGCCACGCGCGCCATGTCGTCGGCCATGATGGGATGGAGGGGTGGCCGCCCGGCGGCGAAGCGGCTGACCTCCTCGATCACCAGGTCGGCCAGGCGGCCCAGTTCGGACCCCTGAGAACCGGCCAGGTGTGGCGTCACGACGCAGTTGGGCAGGGCCAGCAGCGGATGGCCGGCGGGCAGGGGCTCCGGGTCGGTGACGTCGAGCACGGCCGAGATCCGGCCGGTGCGCAGCTCGGCGGTCAGCGCGGCGTGGTCCACGAGGACGCCCCGAGCGGTGTTGATCAGGGTGGCCCCGTTCACCATCCGGGCCAGCTCGGCCGCACCGACCATCCGCTCCGTCGACGGCAGCGCCGGCGCGTGCAGGCTCACCACGTCGCTGGTGGCGAGCAGGGAGTCGAGGTCGACGCGGCGCACCCCGAGCCGCTCGGCCCCGGCGTCGTCGAGGTAGGGGTCGGCCACGACCACCTCGCAGCGGTACGGCCGGAGCAGCGACACCACGGCCCGGCCGACGTGCGAGGCGCCCACCAGGCCGATGCGCTTGTCCCAGTTCCCCACCGGGTGGCGGCGGTCGGCCGGCGGGACCTCGGCACCCCGCAACCGCTCACGTTCCAGGAACGCGCCCTTGTTGGCCCACACGATGGCGGCGACGGTGAACTCGGCGACCGGTACCGCGTTGGCCGCCGCCCCCGAGGTGATCCGCGGCACCCGTGCGAACGTGGCCGGGGTGACGACGTCCCGCATCGTCCCGGCGGCGTACGCGAGCATCCGCAGCCGGGGGGCACGATCGAGGAACGCGTCGTCGACGCGGCTGCAGCCCCAGTGGCCGAGCAGCACGTCGGCCACCGCCAACACCTCGTCCGCCCGCCCCGGGGGCAGCCCGTCGATCGCCGCCGGGTCGAGCAGGTGGCCGACCTCGGCGAGAGCGGCGATGTGCTGTGGGCGCAGCGCATGGCGCTCGAGCCCCGGGTACATCGACAGCGCGATCGTGGGGCGCTCGCTCGTTGCTCCCCGCTCTCGGCCTTCGGCCGGGCCGCTCGGGCCACACTCGCTCTCACCTCGTTCCCCCGTCACCCTCGACGGACGCTCGCTCATGACGGCCGACGTCGACGGGGTGGGCGGACGGCCTGCTTCGCGGTGGCGAGGAGCCGGCGCTCGGGGAGGCCCTTGTAGAAGGGGTCGTAGGGGTAGCACCCTGACACGAGGCCGTTGCGGGGAGCCGTGGTGCAGTCGCTGAGCGTGCGGCAGATGCGCCTAGCGTCCAGCGGGCGGGCGGCCAGGACGTCTGCCGGCAGCTCGGGGTAGCTCAGCGCCATCCGCCCGAAGCCGACGAACGCGGCGCCGCCCGAGCGCACCAGGGCCTGTCCTGCGTGGGGCAACCACTGCTGCAGGTAGCTGAGGCCCGACGCCACGATCGCGACGGCGGGATGCGCCGCCGCCAGCTCGGCGGTGACCGCGGCCAGACGCGAGACCTCGAAGAGCGGGTCGCGCGGGGGCTGGTAGCCGTCCGACGGCGGGAAGTACGCGGGACGCTGGATGTGCGGCGTGTAGTAGGGGCTGCCGGCGGTGACCGAGACCAGGGACACGCCCCAGGCGGCGCACCGCCGGATGACCTCGTGCGCCTCGCCGAGGTCGAGCGCCAGTCCCGACCCGTCGCCGCCGAACGCGTACGCGTACATGCCGTCGGACGCCGAGCGGACGGGCACGCCTCGGCCGTCGGTTCCAGCCACGTACGGGACCAGGTCGAAGGCGGACAGGCGTACGGCCAGGCCCAGACCCGGCGCCTCGGCCCGCACGCCCTCCACGACCGCTCGCAGGAACCGGGTGCGGCCATCGAGGTCGCCGCCGTACGGCCCCGGGCGGTCGACCGCCGACAGCAGCTCGTGGGCCAGGTAGCCGTGGCAGTGCTTGACGTCGACGAAGTCGAACCCGGCCCGCTGCGCGAGCGCGGCGGCACGCACGAACGCCGCCACCAGCCCGGTGAGCTCGGCGTCGGACAGCACATCGGCGTCGCCTGCGCCCACCCGATCGTCGAGCAGCGGGTGCCGGTAGGCGATCCGGGGACGCGGCTCGCCGTCGGGTCGGCTCCAGCGGCCCGAGTGGGTCAGCTGGAGGCCGACCACCGGGCCGCCGGTCCGGCCGCCCGCCTGCTCGTGCGCCGCCACGAGCTCGGCCCGCAGGGCGGCCAGGTCGTCGACCGTGGCGGCATCGACGACGAGCTGGCGCGGGTTCGCCCGCCCGTCGGCGCGCACGGCGGTCGCCTCCGCCCACACCATCCCCGCCCCGGACGCACCGAACCGCCGCCAGCGCCGGCGCACGAGGTCGGACGGCCGGCCGTCGGGCTCGGCATCCCAGCCCTCCATCGGCAGCACGCAGAAGCGGTTCGCCGCTACGCGGCCGGCGACCTCGATCGGCTGGGCCAGAGGGCCGCCGGGGTCGAGCTCGGGGTCGACCGCCAGCCCCAGTCCGAGGTGGCGGAGCCGGTCCCGGAGCGCGTCGGGCGTCCGCAGCGTGCGAACCTGCGCGATGTCGTCCACCCCGCCGCCGGCGCCGGCCGTTCTCAGCATGATCCACCGACATTAGAGCCGGGCCCAGCCGGCCTATCGTCCGCGGGCGTGGACGGCCCCGCGATCATCGCCGACGACCTCGTCGCCACGGCCGTGCGGGTGCTGGAGGGGCTGGCGCGGGGCATCGCGCCGGGCCTGGTGCTGCCCGACACCCTTGCCGGCCACCGGGTCGACGCGGACGCCCACGCCGACCTGTGCTTCGCGCTTGGCCTGCTCCACCAGGCGGGGGTCGACGATGTGGCCGGGTTGCCTGTCGTGCCGACCCTGCTGGGCCGGCTGGCGGCGACCGACGGCCGGCGCACCCACACCTTCTTCTCCTACCGGATCGCGGAGACGGTCGGACGGCTCGGTGGCCTCGATGCCCTCGAGGCCGCCACCCAGAGGACCGTGGCCGAGGCGGTCGACAGCACCGAGTGGATCCCGCTGCTCGACCAGGCGGTCCTCCCGCGCAACTACGCCGTGGTCCTGGCCCGCTGCGAGGCGGCGCGGGCTCGGCTCGGGCTCGACGTCGACGCCGACGTGCTGGAGGACCTGCTCGCGCGGGTCGGGGCCCTGCTCGGCGAGCACCCCGAAGGCTGGCTCGACGACTCCCAGGCCGGCCACGGGCAGGTCGACATGTACACGGTCGATGCCTATCTGTTCGCCGAACCCTTCGCCGACCGGCTCGGCGGCGTCTGGGAGCGGGGCGTGCGCTCGGCCGCCCGCCTCGTCGAGGCGGTGGCGTCGCCCGACGGCACCGCCCTGCCCTGGGGCCGCTCGATCGGGGCGCTGGCCGTGTGCCACACCGCCGAGCTCGGGGGTGTGTTGCTGCGCCGCGGCATCGACGTCGACGTCAGCCGTTGGCTCGGACTCGCCCGCAGCGCCGCCGACGCCGCCCCGGGGTGGTTCTCCGACGGGCTGGTCGTCGCGCACAAGCGGCGTGCTCCGTTCCGCTACCGCGGGCCCCAGCGCCGCCTGCAGATGACCCTCGACTGCACCGGCAAGCTCGTGTCCGCCGCCCTCGACCTGCGCTCGTGGTCCCGCCACGCGTCCGGCGACGAGGCGAGCCTCGTGGCGGCACCACCGGCCGAGGTGTTTGCGGCCGGGGACGAGTGGATCGGCTTCGGCGACGGCCTGGGCGTGTGGGCACGGAGGGATCCCCGCTTTGGCTTCGCGCTCCCCGTCGTCGGCGGGTCCGGTGCGGACTACGCGCCGGCGCCCCGCCACCCGGGCCGCTTCGACGTCCCCACCGACCAGCCGCTCGTGTGCTTCGTGCCAGTGGCCTGGCGCGGCGGGGAGAGGTTCGCGCCCGCTGGCGCGGCGACGCGGGTCGAGCACCGACCCGCGTCCCTCGACGTCGTGCACGACCGGTTCGTCGGGTCCGCCCGGGAGCCGGGCACCGACCCTGAGACGCTGGCCGCCCGCAGGAGCGCCCGCTACCGCGTCAACGGCCGCACGCTCTCCGTCGAGGAGGAGCTGGCCTTCGAGCGCCCGCCCGGGGCGCTGGCCGTCCTGGTCCCAGAGACCGCGTCCCAGGCACTGCATGTCGACGCCGAGGGCGACGCGGTCCGGCGCGTGGCGACCGTGGACGTCGACGGCCTGGCCGAGTGGCGCAGCGTCAACGGGGAGCTGCGCACGGTCCACCAGGTCGAGCTGGCGCCGGGCGAGCAGGTCCGCTTTCGCTGGTCGGTCACCCCCAAGCTGCGCGTCATGTCGACCGCCGCCCACCACTGGTACCACGAGTGTCTCTACCGTTCGCTGGGCCACCGGGTTGATACGCGTCCCGTCCCCTACCACCTGCTCGACCGGGCCGACCGGCTGGCGGAGGCGCTGGCCGACGTCGACCTCTTCCACCTCCACTGGCCCGAGTGGCTCGTCGGCCTCGACGCCGCCCGCTCGCGCCGCGTGGCGGCGACCCTGGCCGGCGCTGGCGTGCCGGTGGTCTGGACGCAACACAACCTTGCGCCCCACGCGGCGCCCGACGACAGCACCCTCTACGAGCCCTGGGCCGAGCTGGCGGCGGGAGTCATCCACCACAGCCAATGGGGCCGGGGCGCCATCACCGCCCGCTACCGGTTCCGCGAGGATGCGATCCATCGCGTCATCCCCCACGGGCACTGGGGGCCGCTGATGGGCTCCGACGCCGTCGACCGGCTCGCCCTCCGTCGAGCGGCTGAGGCCGAGCTCGGGCTGACGCCCTGCGCCCTGAGGCTCGGCGTCGTGGGCGCGCCCCGGCCGGGCAAGGACACGCAGCTCTCGGTGGACGGGTTCGCGGCCTGCGGTCGCGACGACCTGCAGCTGCTGGTGCTCTGCCACGACGGCGAGCGCCTGCCGGACGACCCGCGCATCACCGCCCTGGCCTACGAGGAGGTCCCCCGGGCGGTGTACGACCGGCGCCTCGCCGCCATCGACGTCCTCGTGCTGCCGCTCGACGGCGGTACCTACCTCACCACGGGCCAGGTCGCCGACGCCGTCGGCTGCGGCATCCCGGCGCTGGTGTCGCCGTGGCCCTACCTGCGCGAGGTGCTCGGTGACGCCGGCATCCCGTACGGGCGCACGGCCGCCGACCTGGCCGGCACCCTCGAGGCGCTGGACGACGAGGTAATGGGGTCCGCACGGGCCGCGGTGGCAGAGCGGCGCGCCGCCCTGGACTGGGCGGCGTCGGCCGAGTCGACGTGGGAGTTGCTCGACGAGGTGGCGGCCGAGGGCGCACGCCGCCGCCCGCGTTGAGGAGCGCCGCCGTGCCGGTCGGCGGCCGCCTAGGTTCCGTCGATGCCCGGTAGGGTCGTCGCCGTCCTTGGACCTGGGGAGGGAACCCGGTGCGACGAGCCGGTGTGCTGGCCTTGGTGGTGGTGCTGATGGCGGGCGTCGCGTGCAGCACCCCACTCCCGCCCGGCTCGGGCGGCGGCGGCGGTGGTGGGGCCGGTCGCCTGGGCTCGGGGAACGGCTACGTCGACCAGCGCGCATGGCGGTCGCGGCAGGACGAGTACCTCCGGTTCGCGACCGAGCGGCTCGAGCCCTCGTCGCTGACCAACGTGCTCGCCCACTTCACCCTTGCCGAGCGCGATCGTCGGTTCGACTTCGACCCCGACGCCATCGGCCCCGATGACTTCGCCGCCACCTTCGCCAAGATCGACAGCCACACCGACACCAGCGACTTCGACATGATGCGCCTGATGGCGCTCTGGTACGGGCACCGGCGCGAGCTGCGCGCCGACCTGCGGGGCGCGATCGAGCAGCGCTTCACCGGCTTCCGCTACTGGTACACCGACCCGCTGCCGGCCGGCGTCGTCGACAACAAGTGGTTCTGGTCGGAGAACCACCGCATCATCTTCCACACGCTCGAGTACCTGGCCGGCCGGGCGCTCCCACGCCAGCCGTTCGCCATCACCGGCGAGCCCGGCAGCGTCCACGCCGATCGGGGTCGCCGGCGCATCGAGGCGTGGCTCGACGAGAAGGCCACCTGGGGGTTCTCCGAGTGGCACTCCGACGTCTACTACGGGGAGGACATCGAGGCGCTGTTGCTCCTGACCGAGCACGCGCAGCGTGACCTGGCCCGGCGCGCCGCGGCGATGCTCGACGTGTTCCTGTACGACCTGGCGATCCACCAGGTGCAGGGCAACGTCGGCGTCACGCACGGCCGGTCCTACATGAAGGACAAGAGTCGGGCCGCCGACCAGGATGTGTTCGGTGCCGTCAAGCTGGCGTTCGGCACGTCGGACCAGCCATACCCATCCCGATCGGACGCCGACGCGACCGCACTGGCCGCGGCCGAGCGCTACCGCCTGCCGGCCGTCATCGAGCGGGTGGCCCGGAGCCGCAAGCCCCTGCTCGACCGCGAGCACATGGGCGCACCGATCGACCTCGATCAACCCTTCAGCACCGATCCACCCTCTCCCGTGCCGGGCGTTTCCAACACGGATCCCGCGGCGATCCCGTTCTGGTGGGAACGCGGTGCACTGACCGCGTGGCAGGTGGTGCCGCTGACGCTCGACACGATCGAGGAACGCAACCTGTGGGAGACGACCCTGTTCCAGCCCTTCCGGGCCCTGGCCGACGTCGCCGGCGGCGACCCGCAGGTGGCCGCCCAGCTCGCCCACGCCCTGCGCTGCCAGATCAACATCGGGCTGCTCACCGAAGTGGACACAGTCACCTGGCGGACACCACACGCAATGTTGTCCAGCGCCCAGGACTACCGGCCCGGGTGTTTCGGCTGGCAGTACCACGCGTGGCAGGCCACGCTCGACGAGGACGCAGTCGTGTTCACGAACAATCCGGGCAACGAGCCCCTGCCCGGAGACCGCTGGGTCGACGCCGACCTGTACTGGAGCGGCGCCGCCACCATGCCCCGCAGCGCCCAGCATGGCGCTGCGGTCATCAACCTGTACGCACCCCAGTACCCGGCGCCCACGGGCCCGCCCCTCGACGCCTTCGGCTACCTGCCCTACACCCACGCCTACTTCCCGACCGAGCGGTTCGACGAGGTGCGGCAGGTGGACGGCTGGACCTTCGGGCGCAAGGGAGACGGCTACGTGGGGCTGTGGTCCTGGCGGCCCACCGAGTGGCGCACCCACGACCCGGCGGTGACGTTCACCAACGGGCTCACCGAGCCGTTCGACCTGGTGGCGCGCGGCGGGGCCGCCAACGTGTGGATCTCCGAGGTGGGCGACGCCGATCGGTGGGGTTCGTTCGACGCCTTCGTGAGCGCCCTCTCGGCCGCAGCGATGGACGTGACGGACCTCGGTTCCGCCGGGGGCGTGTCCCGCGGATTCGACGTCAGCTACGGGTCGCCCACCGAGGGCACGATGACGTTCTCCTGGACCGGCCCCCTCTCCGTGGACGACACCGAGGTGCCACTCCACGGGGACCAGCGGTTCGACAACCCCTTCGGCACCACCGCCCTCGGCGACAGCAACATCGAGATCGGCGACGGCCGCGCCAGCTTGACGCTCGACCTCGCCACCGGCGACCGCCGCGCCGAGCTCCGCCGTGGCCCGTGAGCCCCGGGCAGCCTGCTGGCTAGTGGGCGCTAGGCGCCGCTGGCCCAGGGACGGTCGCGGGGTTCGTCGTAGAGGACGCCGACGTTCTCCCCCTGGATCGCTCGGAAGGCGTGCTCGCGCCACTGGGACGCGCCCGCCAGCGGCTCGGGCAGGTCGGCGTCCGCGAACCAGCCGACGGCCCGTGTCTCCAGCGGGTGCGCCGTCAGCTCGCCGCCGACCGCCCGGCACAGGAACACCAGGCTGTAGAGCGGCACGCGGGTGAAGCCGAGCCGCAGGCCGTCGAGCAGCGCGATGAGCCGCACGGGGACGCAGTCGATGCCGGTCTCCTCGCGCACCTCCTTGACCGCGATCTCGCTGGCCGAGTAGCCGACGTCCGCCCAGCCGGTCGGGTACAGCCAGATGCCGCTGTCCGCCCGCTGGACCAGCAGGATCTCGCCGTTGTCGTTGTGGACCACCGCGCCGACGGCCACCTTGGGCGTGATGTAGCCGGCCACGCCCTCGCCCACGCCCTTCATCCACTCGTCGACGAAGTGCTCGGCGTCGAAGCCCTCCTCGGCCTCGGCGGACGCCCGGATGTCGCCCGCAACCGCCATCACCTCCTCGAACCGCTCGCGCTCGTACAGGTTCTGCGTGAACCCGAGCCCGGTGCGGGCGATGCCCGAGAGCGCCTCCGACCACCGGATCAGGTCCTGGCGGGTGGGCTGCAACCTCCGGCTCACGCGGCCGACGTTATCCCCGACCCGAACGTGCGGCGCCTGGAGCAGGCCCGACCGCCGCGTCCACGGCAAGTTCGACCGTAGGTGCTCAGCCCGACTCCAACGCGTGCAGCAGCGCCCGCTCGATCTCCGCGAGCACGTCGGGGTCGGTCACCTTGGCCCCTTGGCCGTCCCGCACGTAGAAGGAGTCGACCACCCGGGGTCCGAGGGTCTGCACCTTGGCGCTGGTGATGTCGAGGTCGAGGTCGGCCAGGGCACTCGTGATCCGGTATAGGACGCCCAGGGCGTCGGCGGCCTCCACCTCGACCACGGTGGCGTCGGGGGTGACGGCCAGGTCGAAGCGGATCTCGGGTTCGGCCGGGCCGTGGCCGCGGCTGCGGGCCCGGCTGGCCCCGTAGGTTCGGATCCGATCGGCGAGCCGGGCCCGGATCGCCAGCTGCCCGGCCAGGGCCCGCGCCACGTCGGCGGCCACCTTCGCCCACGAGAACGTGGGTCCGAAGCTCGATTCCACCCGGAAGACCTCGAGCGCCCAGCCGCGCTCGGTCGTGGCGGCGGCGTCGAGCACGTCCAAGCCGTGCAGCGACAGGACGCCTGCCACCCGTGCGAACAGCCCGTGGCGGTCGGCGGCGACCACGGTGACCCGGTCACCTTCGGTCACGATGACCTGCGCGGCGGCCCGCAGCAGCGCCCGCTGGCGCTCATCCGGGAACTCGCGGGCGAGCTCCGCCGCCCCGCCACCCCCCATCATGTGATCGGCACGGGCCACCAACGCCCGCACCAGGTCGGCCTTCCACTCGCTCCAGGCCGCAGGCCCGGTCGCCAGCGAGTCCGCCTCGGTGAGCGCGGCGAGCAGCTCCAATGCCTCACGGCTGCGGCCGAGCTCACCGACGACCAGGTCGATCGTGGCGGGGTCGTCGACGTCACGCCGGGTGGCCACGTCCGGCAGCAGCAGGTGGTGGCGGCAAAGCACGACGAGCACTCTGGCGTCGTGGTCGTCGAGTCCCATCCGAGCAGCGATGTCGCCGACCATGCGCACGCCGTTGGCGACGTGGTCCCCGGACTCGCCCTTGCCGATGTCGTGGAGCAGGCCGGCGAGCACCAGCAGGTCGGGTCGGGAGACGCGTCCGGCAAGCTGCGCCGCCTGGGCCGCCGCCTCCCACAGGTGCCGGTCGACAGTGAAGCGGTGGTACGCGTTGCGCTGGGGCTTGCTCCGCACCAAGGGCCATTCGGCGAAGTAGCGCTCCCAAACGCCCTGTTGGTCCAGGGCCTCGAGCAACAGGATGGTGGGCGGCCCGGCCAGGAGCAGCTCCACCAGCGCCTCCCTGGTCGCGGTCGACCACGGCGCGGCTGGCACCGGGGACTCGGCGCGCAGGCGCCCCAGGCTCTGGCGGTCGAGCCGGGTGCCGTGGTGGGCGGCGGCCGCTGCCGCCCACAGCGCCAGCGCCGGGTCGCCGGACACGTCGGCGCCATCCGCGACGTGGACCTCGCCGTCGCGCAGGATCAGCCCCTCGCCCAACGGCCGCTCGCGGCGCAGACGTCCCAGCGGGCCGGCCAGCGAGCTCTCGATGCGCGCCCAGGAGTCGTCGCTGGTCCAGGCGATCGTGCGGGCCGCGTGCGCCACCGCGCGCATCAGGGCGTCGGCGTCCTCGTAGCCGAGGGAGTCGGCAATGGCGTCCTGTTCCTGGAGGAGCAGGCGGTCGCCGGACCGACCGGTGCGCCGGTGCAGCTCGACGCGCACGGCCAGCAATCGCTCGTACGCGGCGTCGAGGGTGGCGGCGTCGGTGTCCCACAGGATCGTGCGCGCCGCCTGCGCCCAGCGCAGGGCCTGCACGTCGCGCAGCCCGCCCCGCCCCTCCTTGAGGTCCGGCTCGAGCAGGAACGCGACCTCCCCCGCCTGGACCTGCCGGTCGTGTACTCGCCGGGCCATCACCGCGAGCCAGCGCTTGGCCCGCTTGCGCCACTGGAGCGTCGCCTTCTCGGCCAGCTCCTCGGTGAGGGATCGATCGCCGGCCAGATGCCGGGCATCGAGCAGCGATGTGGCGGTGTCGAGGTCGTCGGCGGCCAGGGCCAGCGCTTCCTTGACGGTGCGCACGGAATGCCCCAGCTTCAGGCCCTCGTCCCAGATCGGGTACCAGATGCTGTCGGCCACGGCCCCGATGTCGCCGGGGCGCCCCGAGTGCAATAGGACGACGTCGATGTCGGACTGCAGGGACAGCTCTCGGCGCCCGTAGCCGCCGCACGCCACCAGGGCGAGCCCGGCAGAAGGACCGTGCGCCACCGCCTCGTCGAGCAGCTGGGCGAGCCAGCGGTCGACCTCGTCGGACCAGACGCGGCACAGCTCGCCACCCACGAGCGAGTCGTCGGCGGCGAGCTGTGCCCTGATCGTCGTGATCGTCCAGTGCGCCGTCAGGTCAACCTACAGGGCGTCGGCGTCGACCTCGCCGGTGCGGATCCGCATGACGCGGTCGACCTCGGTGATCCAGATCTTGCCGTCGCCGATCTTGCCGGTGCGGGCCGCGGCGGCGATGACCTCGGCCACCCGTTCGGCATCGGCCACGTCGGCCAGCACGTCGATCCGCACCTTGGGGACGAAGTCGATCGTGTACTCCGCCCCCCGGTAGACCTCGGTGTGGCCCGACTGGCGGCCGAAGCCCTGCACCTCGGTGACTGTCATGCCGGTCACGCCCGCATCCTTGAGGGCGGTCTTCACGTCGTCGAGCTTGAACGGCTTGACGATGGCGGTGATGAGCTTCACGTCCATCCTTTCCCGCTCAGTCGGCGTACGCGACTTCGGCGTGCTGGGACAGGTCGAGGCCCTCGTCCTCTGCGGCGTCATCGACCCGCAGGCCCATCGTGGCATCGATGGCCAGGCCGATGGCAAGGCTGACCACGAACGAGTAGGCGATCGTCACGACCGAGGCGACGATCTGGTCCCACAGCAGCGATCCGCCGCCACCCAGGAACACGCCCTCGTTGGTGACCGCCGGGTTGATGGCGGAATCGGCGAAGAAGCCGAGCAGCAGCGACCCGGCAAGGCCCCCCACCAGGTGGACGGCCACGACGTCGAGGCTGTCGTCGAACCCGAACGCCTTCTTGAGCCCCAAGCGCCAGGTAGCACACCGCCCCGGCGATCAGGCCGATGTAGACGGGCGCCATGCCGCCCACGAAGCCGGCACACGGCGTGATCGCCACCAGGCCGGCGACGGCGCCCGAGGCGCCGCCCAGAGTGGTGGCGTGGCCGTCCTTGAGGCGCTCGACCACCAGCCAGCCGAGCATCGCGGCCGAGGCGGCGAGGAACGTGTTCATGATCGCCTGCCCGGCGATGCCATCGGCGGCCAGCGCGGATCCGGCGTTGAACCCCGCCCAGCCGAACCACAGGATGCCGGTGCCCAGCAACGTCAGGGGCAGGTTGTGGGGCTGCATCGGCGTGTCCGGCCAGCCCTTGCGCTTGCCGATCAGCAGCACCAGGGCCAGGGCCGCAGCGCCGGCGTTCATGTGGACCACGGCGCCACCGGCGAAGTCGAGCGCACCCATGTCGGCCAGCCAGCCGCCGGCGAACACCATGTGTGCGATCGGCCCGTACACCAGCACCAGCCACACGCCGATGAACACGGCGTAGGCACTGAACTTGAGGCGGTCCGCCGTCGCCCCCGTGATCAGCGCCGGTGTGATGATCGCGAACGTCATCTGGTAGGCGCAGAACAGGACGAACGGGATGGTCAGGAAGCTCAGGAACTCCTGGTCGGTGAGCGCTGGCCCGACATCCTTGAGCCAGACGTAGTCGAAGTTGCCGATGAACCCGCCGTTGCCGGCATCGCCGAACGCCAGGCTGAATGCGATCGCTGCCCACACCACCGCCAGCAGGCCCATGGCGAAGATGTTCTGCATGAGCATGCCCAGGACGTTCTTGCCCCGGACCATGCCGCCGTAGAACAGCGCCAGCCCTGGCGTCATGAACAGCACCAGCGCGGTCGCGGCCAGCATCCAGGCGGTGTTGCCCGCATCCATACGTGATCCTTTCGTCGCCCCGCTGAGACGAGCGACACGATGACGACCGAAGATTGCGCCGACGATTCCGGCTTGTTTCCTGTGGATTAACTGCATGTGCCGGCCTGTGGATCAACGGCGCCGGCTCGCGGTTACGACTACCGGTGGCCCTCTCGACGCCGCCGGGCCAGGTGGACGTGAGCCTTCGCCGCGCCCCACACCAACCCCGGCTCGTGGAGCTCGGGGTCGACGTCGGCGAACGACGCCGGGGTCAGGTCGTACACGTCGTCGGGAAAGTGCCGCACGCTGAACTCGTCCCGGGCCACCGGCCGGGCGCCGGCCGACACGAGGACGGCCGTGGCGTGGGGCACGAGCGACCGCAACACGGCCAGCGGATTCCCGGCCTGCGCGTCGATGTCGGTGGCCAGGAGCGCCCGCACCCGGCGCCCGCCGCGGTCGCGTGCGGCCCGTCCCGCATCACGGATGCGCTCCGCCACGACGTCGTCGACCGCGATGCCCTGGTCGGCCAGGACCCGGCGAACGGACCGGTCGATCCAGCCCGGGATCGCCTCGTCGATCCGGTCGGCCAGCGCGGCTGCGTACCCGGCCAGCGCCTCGGCGTCGGCCGGATCGTCGACGGGATGGTCGTCGTCGGGGACGTCGGGCACGGGCCCGATTCTGGCCGCGCCGTTCCGTAGCATTGCCATGGCGCCGTTGCGGCGCCGCACGACGGCACTGCGAGGGGGTCGACCGATGGGCGATCTATCCCGACGGGCATTCCTGTCACGGTCGGGCGCGGTCGCCGGGAGCCTGGCGCTGGGGGGCGCCGCCGCCTGCCGCTCGGGTGACGACGGGGCCGACCGGCGCGGCGACGGGGAGGACACCGCGGGCGGGACCGCATTCGACCCCGGCGACTGGGCGTCGATCCGAGACCAGTTCCCGCTGACGCCCGACATCCTCCACTTCGCCGCGTTCGTGTTGGCGGCCCACCCCCGGCCCGTCGCCGATGCGATCGAGCGACACCGGCGGGGCCTCGACGAGGACACGCACGGGTACCTCGAGGAGCAGCAGGGCGAGAGCGAGCTCGCAGCGGGCGCTGCCGCCGCCGAGTATCTCGGGGCCGACCCCGGCGAGATCGCCTTCACCGACAGCACCACGATGGGCCTCGGCCTCGTGTACGGCGGGCTCCGCCTGCAACCCGGCCAGGAAGTGCTCACCACGGAGCACGACTTCTATTCGACGCACGAGGCTCTCCGTCTGATCGCCGATCGCGACGGGGCGACGGTCCGCCGGGTCCGGCTCTACGACCGGCCGGCCGGGGCGTCGGTCGACGAGATCGTCGGCCGACTCACCGCCGCCGTCACCCCGGCTAGCCGGGCCGTGGCCGTGACCTGGGTCCACTCGAGCACCGGCGTGAAGCTGCCGATCGCCCAGATCGCCGCTGCGCTCGCCGACGTCAACGCGGGACGCGGCGCCGCCGAGCGGGTGCTGCTGTCCGTCGACGGCGTGCACGGGCTCGGCGCCGAGGACGAGACGGTGGCGACACTCGGGTGCGACTTCCTGATCTCCGGCACCCACAAGTGGCTCTTCGGGCCACGCGGGACCGGGATCGTCTGGGGCCGCCGTGAGGCTTGGGAGGCGATCGGACCGACGATCCCGCCCTTCGCAGCCGAGCACTTCGGCGCCTGGGCGGCCGGCGCGTCACCGTCGGGCACCGACCCGGGCGCGTCGAACACCCCGGGCGGTTATCACAGCTTCGAGCACCGCTGGGCGGTCGCCGAGGCGTTCAGATTCCATCTCGCCATCGGCAAGGCGGCCGTCGCCCAGCGCACCAGCGAGCAGGCCACGCAGCTCAAGGCGGGGCTGGCCGACGTCGGGGGCGTCGAGGTGGTCACGCCCGCCGACCCCGGGCTATCGGCGGGCATCGTGTGCGTGTCGACGGGTGCGGTCGCGCCCGCCGACGTGGTGGGTGCGCTGGCCGACCGCCAGATCGCGGCCAGCGTCACGCCCTACCGCGAGTCGTACCTGCGCTTCGGGCCGAGCATCGTCACGGCACCCGACGAGGTGGACGCCGTCGTCGACGCCATGCGCGAGCTGTCCTAGTCGGCGGCGAGGCCCAGCGCGGCGTTGAGGTTGCCCGACCGCAGTCCCTCGAGATCCAGCGTCACGTAGCGGTAGCCCGACGCCCTGACCGCCGCGACCACCCGCTCCCGTAGGGCCACGACGTCGGCGAGCCGGTCCAGCGGCACCTCCAGGCGGGCGGTGTCCCCGTAGTGCCGCACCCGCAGCTCCCGGAACCCCAGCGACCGCAGCGCCGCCTCCGCCCGCTCCACGGTGGCCAGCCGGCCCAGGCGTGACCGGTGTGCCGTAGGGGAGGCGCGACGCCAGGCACGCCGCCGCGGGCTTGTCCCAGGTGCGCAGGCCGAGGCGCCGTGACCAGGCCCTCACGTCGGACTTGGTGAAGCCGGCGTCCACCAGGGGAAACGCTGCGCCGCGCTCGCTCGCCGCCCGCTGGCCCGGGCGGTGGTCGCCCAGGTCGTCGACGTTGACGCCGAGCACCACCGTGGCCCCCTCGGCCGTGGCCAGCGGCCCCGCCGCCCGCAGCAGGGCGTCCTTGCACCAGTAGCAGCGGTCGGCGTCGTTGCGCGTGTACGCGGGCTCGGCCAGTTCGCCCGTCTCGACCTCGCGCCAGCGCAGTCCCCACTCGGCGGCGAGGGCGGCGGAGTCGGAGCGCTCGGCGGCGGGCAGCGACGGCGACACGGCCGTCACCGCCAGCGCCCGGTCGGAGCCGAGGGTGTCGTTCGCCATCCACGCCAGGAAGGCCGAATCCGCGCCGCCGGAGAAGGCGACGACCACGCGTCCCAGCGCCCGCAGCCGGTCCCGCAGGTCCTCGAGCGAGGCGGAGACGGCCGGGACGGCCGGTGCCGTCAAGCGTCCTCCACGGCGATCCGGATCCGCTTGTTGCCCTTGCCCTTCGACTCGGTCTTGACCACCCTGACCCGGCCGACCTCGCCGGTCGAGCGCACGTGCGTGCCGCCGTCGGCCTGCTTGTCGAGCCCCACGATGTCCACGACCCGGATCTCGGCCACCGACTCGGGCACCAGGCTGACCTTGGTGCGGATCAGCGCCTCGTCCAGGACGGCCTCGGCCCGGGGGATGAACGAGACCTCGATCGGCCGGTCGGCGGCGAGCTCGGCCGCCACCAGCGACTCGGCGCGGGCACCGAAGCCCTCGGGCGTGGGGTCGAGCTCGAAGTCCATCCTGGCGGCGAGCGGCTCCATGTTGCCGCCGGTGACGGGGACGCCCCACTCGTTCCAGATCACGCCGCACAGCACGTGCAGAGCGGTGTGGGTGCGCATCAGCTGGTAGCGGCGCTCCCAGTCGATCTCGCCGTGCACGGTCGTGCCCTCCGGCGGCGCCACGGCGGCACCGTCACCGTCGACGTCGAGCCGGTGCCACACCTCGTCGTCTTGTTTCCGCACGTCGGTCACCCGGGCCGACCCGTCGTCCCAGCGCAGGACCCCGACGTCGTGGGGCTGACCCCCGCCGGTCGGGTAGAACAGCGTGCGCTCGAGGGCGACCCGCACGCCGTCCTCGCCACGGTCGACGTGGCTCACCACGGTATCGAGGGTCCGCGCGTACGCATCGTGCAGAAACGCCAGGTCGGTGGGCATCGTGATCGATCGTTAATGCAACTGGTCAGCAGATCGCAAGCTCCTTCGGGCTACGAGTGCTAGACCTGAGGCGTGCGGGGGGCCATCTCCCGCTCGTTCCATTGGTGGACAGGGAGAAACGCAATGCGACAGCACACCCGGTGGTTGCGACTCCTCGCGCTAATTCTCGGTGTCACGCTCGTCGCCGCCGCGTGCGGCGACGATGACGACTCCGAGACGAGCGGGGACGAAACCACAACGACAGCCGAAGAGGGAGGGGGCGCCTCAGCTGCGCCCGAGGTCGGTGAGGCCGCGCCCACCTGCCAGGGCGAGAGCGACGGCGTACTCCGGATCGGCGGCCTGCTCCCGCAGACGGGCGACCTTGCATTCCTCGGCCCGCCCGAGGAAGCCGGTGCCGCCTTGGGGATCCAGGACGTGAACGCCGCTGGTGGCGTGTTGGGTAAGCCTGCCGAGTTCATCGCTGGTGACTCGGGCGACGGCGACCCCGATATCGCCAACCCCACGGTCGACGGCCATTTGGCGGCCGGTGTGGATGAGATCTTGGGTGCGGCGGCGTCGGGTGTTTCGCTCAACGTGATCGACAAGATCACCAAGGAGAACTGCAAGATCCACTTCTCGCCGGCGAACACGTCGCCGGAGTTCACCGACTACGACGACGGCGACCTCTACTTCCGTACGGCCCCGTCGGACGTGTTGCAGGGCCGGATCCTGTCCGACCTGATCGTCGAGGACGGTCACAGCACGGTGGCGTTGCTGGCCCGCCAGGACTCCTACGGTGAGGGCCTGCTGCAGTTCACCAAGGAGCCCCTGGAGGAACAGGGTGCCGAGGTCGTGGTCGAGCGGGTGTACGACCCCGAGGCCCAGACGTTCTCGGCCGAGGTCGACGAGGTCATCTCCGCCGACCCCGACGCGTTGGTCATGATCGGCTTCGCCGAGTCGAGCATCATCCTCAACGACCTGTTCGAGCAGGGGTTCACGCCCGACGAGAAGGGCATCTACCTGGTCGACGGCAACATCGGTAACGCGCTCGGCGAGGAGTTCAGCGAGCCCGGCGCCCTGGTGGGTGTCAAGGGCACGCTGCCGACGGCCGAGCTCACCGAGGACTTCCGGGGCCGGCTGCTCGGGGTCGATCCCGCGCTGCAGGACTTCAGCTACGGGCCCGAGACCTACGACGCCGTGGTCATCACGGCGCTGGCGGCCGAGGTGGCCGGCAGCGACGACCCGGCGCAGATCGCCGCCAACATCAACGGCGTCACCCGCGACGGCACCGCGTGCACGACCTACGAGGAGTGCAAGCAACTCGTCGCCGACGGCGAGGACATCGACTACAACGGTCCGTCCGGACCCCAGGAGTTCAGCCAACCAGGTGAACCAACCGCGGCCACCTTCGCGGTCATGTCCTACGGCGAAGACAACCAGATCGACGACACCGCCACAGAATTCCGCGAGGCGTCGTTCTAAGTGACCTCGAGGGGGGAGGGAAACCCTCCCCCCTCGAACACCCCCCACCGCTTTGGCGCCGCCTTTCGGCGGCACTCACTGTCTGTCACTCGACCGGCGGAGCCGGATCGAGCGACGGCGGGGGGCTCCGGCGGAGCCTCTGCCCCCCGCACCCCCCGCCTGCGCCCCGCACTGCGGCCGTCTGCGCGCCCCGGTTGGCTGGGGCTAGTCGACTCTGGCTAGGGTGCCTAGGTAGAGCTCTATGACCTTGGGGTCGTTGAGCAGCGCGTTGCCCTCGTCGGTGTAGGCGTTGCGTCCCTGGTCGAGCACGTAGCCGCGGTGACAGATCTGCAGGCAGCGGTTGGCGTTCTGCTCGACCATGACGATCGAGACGCCGGCGTCGTTGATCCGGCGGCAGTTGATGAAGACCTCGTCCTGGTAGGCGGGTGACAGGCCCGCCGACGGCTCGTCGAGCAGCAGGACCTTGGGGTCCATCATCACCGCCCGGCCCAACGACAGCATCTGGCGCTCGCCACCCGACAGCGACCCCGCGCGCTGCGTCCGGCGCTCGGCCAGACGCGGGAACATCGTCGTCACGACGTCGAACCGCTCACCGAAGTCCTTGGGTCTCAGGTAGATGCCCATCTCCAGGTTCTCGGCGACGGTGAGCTGAGGGAACACGTTCTCCGTTTGCGGGACGTAGCCGATGCCCATCGACACCAGCTTGTGCGCCTTCATGCCGGTCACGTCCTGGCCCTCGTACATGACCTTGCCCTCGCGCACCGGGATGAGCCCGAAGAGGGCCTTGACGAGGGTGGACTTGCCCGCACCGTTGGGACCGATGATGCCGATGAGCTCGCCCTGGAACAGCTCGAGGTCGGTGCCGTTGAGGATGTTCACCCCGGGCACGTAGCCGGCCACGACGTCGATTGCCGCCAGCAGGGGTTCTCGGTCGTCGCTTTCGACAACTGCGCCGTCGCTCGGGGCGCCGTCGGTCGCTGCGCCGTCGACAACTCGCGCGGGCTGGTCGGTCGCTGCGCCGTCGCTCGCGGGGCGTCGGTCGCTGCGCTGTCGGTCACTGGGCCTCCTCGCGCACCTGCTCGTCGGCCTCGATCGCTTGCTCCGCCTCGGCCAGCTGCTGGTC
This sequence comes from uncultured bacterium, assembly GCA_963756425.1. Classification (GTDB taxonomy): domain Bacteria; phylum Actinomycetota; class Acidimicrobiia; order Acidimicrobiales; family VFJN01; genus DASQUK01. The sequence goes on from CAVWNW010000012.1 coordinate 148,391, forward strand.
CTGCTCGGCGCGATCCAGCGGTGTGCCGTGGTGGGCGCCGAGGTAGGCGTCGATGACCCGCGGGTTGGTCACGATCGAGGAGTGGCGACCCTCGGCGATCAGGAGGCCCTCGCTCATCACCACGACCCAGTCGCTGATGGTCCGCACCACGTCCATGTCGTGCTCGATGAACAGCACCGTGAGACCCTCTTCGCGGAGCCCCTCGACGTGCCCGATGATGGATTGGGCGAGCGCCGGGTTCACACCCGCCATCGGCTCGTCGAGCATCACCAGTTGGGGCTCCACCATCAGGGCGCGGGCCATCTCCAGCAGCTTGCGCTGGCCGCCGGAGAGCGTGCCGGCAAACTCGTCGCGCATGTGGGCGAGGTTGAACCGTTCGAGCAGCCCCTCGGCCCGCTCCTCGATCTCCTGCTCCTGCTTGCGCCACACGGGGCGCAGCAGCGCCCGGAAGAAGTTCTCGCCCACCTGATCCGTCGCGCCCAGCTTCATGTTCTCGATCACGGTGAGGCGGGACAGCGCCTTGGTGAGCTGGAACGTCCGCACCATGCCGCGGCGCGCCACGCGGTGCCCCGCCAGGCCGGTGATGTCCTCACCGTCGAACGACCAGGTCCCCGTGTTGGCATGGTCGAACCCGGTGAGGACGTTGAAGAAGGTCGTCTTACCGGCGCCGTTGGGCCCGATGAGCGCGGTGATCGACCCGCGCTGGATCTCGAAGTGGTCGACGTTTACCGCCATAAGCCCGCCGAAGCGGCGGGTGACGCTGTCGGCAACGAGGATGGGATCGGGCTTGCGCGAGCCCGGCTCCTCGGCCCACCGCCTCGAACGGGTCGACTGGGACCTTGGTGAACGCCGCGCCGGTGCTCATCGTTCATCCAACATGAGCTCGTTTCGATCGCCGAAGATGCCCTGAGGTCGGAAGATCATCAGCAACACCAGGCCGAGGCCGACCAGCATCAGGCGTATCTGGGCGACCTGGTTGAGGCTGATCAGATCGCGCGAGATGTAGTCGTTTTCCACCGCCTCGGAGAGAATCCCCTCGGTGAACACGATCAGTCCCCACAGGATCATCGATCCCACCACCGGTCCCCAGATGCGTGCCGCCCCGCCGAGGATGAGCGCCACGTACGCGTAGAACGTCTGCGCCGGCGTGAAGTTGCCGGGAATGGTCGATCCCTGCTGTATGACCAGGTACATGCCCGCGAAGGCACCGATCACGCCGCCGACGATCAGGCTCTGCATCTTGTACGCGAACACGTTCTTGCCCAGCGCCCTGACCGCATCTTCGTCCTCCCGGATCGCTTTCAGGACGCGGCCCCAGGGGCTGCGCATCAACAGCCAGACCAGGAGCACGGCCAGGAGCACCAACGACCATCCGACGACGATGTTCCAGGTGGCGCCGGCGTTGAACTTGAGGAACCCGACCCCATAGCTGCCCGAGGAGAACGGGTTGAGATCGGTGTAGTCGTCGTTGTAGCCCGACAGCCCATCGGACCCACCCGTGAAGTCGCGGAATGACGGTGCCATGATCGTCAAGCGCAGGATCTCGCCGGTGGCGATGGTGACGATCGCGAGGTAGTCGGCCCGAAGGCGGAGGGTGGGTACGCCCAGCAGGGCGGCGAGCACGACGGCGGCGCCGACGCCGATCAGCACGCCGACCCAGAGCGGCACGCCGAACTCCAGCACGCTGATGGCCACCCCGTAGGCACCCACGGCCATGAAGGCGACCTGGCCGAAGTTCAGCAGCCCGGTGTAGCCGAAGTGGACGTTGAGCCCGATGGCGGCCAGTGCGAACACCGCGGTGAGCGGCCGGATCATCTGGGAGATCGAGTTGTCGAGAATCGTGCCCCAATCCATGGCGCGCCCCCTACCCGACCCGTTCCGCTTGGCCCAGGATGCCCTGTGGTCGCACCAGCAGGATGAGCACCAGGATGCTCAAGGCGACGACCGTCTTGAACTCCGAAGGGATCCAGAGGGTCGACAACTCGACGGCGACGCCCACCACCAGGCTGCCGACGAGCGCGCCGTAGGCGGAGCCCAGGCCGCCCAGCACCACCCCAGCGAACATCAACAGCAGCAGCTGGAACCCCATCTGCCACGTCACCTCCTGCGACAGGCCGTGGAGGATCCCGCCGAACGCCGCCAGCCCGGCGCCCGCCGCCCACACGAAGTTGATGACCCGGTCGACGTCGATGCCCGACGACTCCGCGAGGTCACGGTTGTCGGACACCGCCCGCATCGCCTTGCCCATGCGGTTCCGCTGGATGAACAGGGCCACACCGAGCAGCACGATCAGCGAGATCACGATCGTCCACAGGTCGCGCGGCACGATGCGCAGAGGTCCGAACTCCCAGCTGGTCTGCTCGGTGAACTCCCGGTAGCCGCGCGGGAAGCCCGTGAACTGGAACAGGAAGATGTAACGCACCAGGAGCCCCACGCCGATGCTGATCACCATCATGGCGATGAGGCCCGTGCCCCGGTTGCGCAACGGCCGCCAGAAGCCGCGGTCGACCAGAGACCCCGTGACGGCGGCTATCGCGATCGCGAGCGGGGCGGCCACCAACATCGGCCAGCCGATGGTGACATTGAAGATGAAGGCGACGATCGCCCCGTACGTCACCAGCTCCCCGTGGGCGAAGTTCACCAGCCCCGTGGTACCGAAGATCAGCGAGAGGCCGATGGCGGCCATCCCGAGCACCAGGCCGAAGCGGATGCCCTGGACACTCAGGCGCACGAAGCGCTCGAATCCCGAGGCCACGTCGCGGCCGCCGAACCCGGCGGTCAGCGCGAACAGCACGGCCCGGGCACGCCCGGCACTCATCTCGAACGTGAGGGTGGTGCGGTCCTCGTCCTGCAGCGAGACGCCATCGGGCAGCGTGTCGGGATCGATCGTGACCGTGTAGCGCCCGGGGCCGGGCAGCGGGACCTCCCACTCGCCGTCCTCGTCGCTGGTGACTGTGTCGACCTCCTGGCCGTCGGCGGTCTCGACCGTGATGTCCACACCCTCGGCGAAGGCGTCCTCGCCGCTCTCGGTCTCGTAGCGCAGGGTGCCGCGGACGACCTCCCCGCCGCCCTGTTCGTCAGCGGCCGGCTCCTGCCGCGGCTGGCCGTCGGTCTGTGGCGCGCGCGACACCAGCGCCAGCGTCATGACCACGCTGACGCCGAGCAGCAGCGCCACGGCCTTCCTCATGGACCCTCCCTCTGCACGGGCGGGCATTGTAGGTGGACCTGTCCAGCGCAAGTCTATTTCCTGCCGCGGGGCGCCGCAGGGTTCACAGTTCTGCTACATGCCCGCCAGAATCCGCGACGATCTGCGCACAGGAAGGAGCGGTGGTGGCGCGATCAGGCCGCAATGCGATGTGGCACTGACGGTGCGGGATTTCTCAGTTGGCGACGCCGATTGCCGCGAGCACCTCGTCGAGCGTGCCGACGACACCGGTGACGAACGGGCCGAACTCCGCGTACCGTGCCGATGCCTCGTCGAACCGCATGGTGTAGACGCACTGCTTGAGGTCGTCGGGGTGGACGGCGAAGAGCGTGACACCCCACTCGTGGTCGTCGATACCGGTAGAACCGGTGACGAGCTGGAGCACCCGTCCCGCGAACGTGCGTCCCACGCCGCCGTGTCCGAGCATGAGCTGCTCGCGAGCCTCGTACGGCAGCTCGAACCAGTTGTGCTCCGGTCCCCGCCGCTTCGACATCGGGTAGAAGCAGAACGCAGGCTTCCCCTCGGGCGGCAGCTGTGGATAGAGCCGCGCCTGCTTGCGTTCCTCGGGCATGCCCTCGGCGTACTCCGAAACCTCGGTCAGCGATACGTAGCTGTCGACGACGTCGAGGCCGGCGGCGACGATCTCGGTCTGGAACCCCCGCAGCCGCCACTGGTCGGGGCCGAGCGCGAGCAGGCAGAGGTCGGCCTTGTGCCCGAGGACCGCGACTGGGACGACCTGGTGCCCATCGGCCTCCAGAGACTTGACGGCCGCGACGATGGTGGCGGCATCGGCGGCTGGCGTGGCCGCGCAGAAGAGGTGCACCACGTTCCAGCCGGTCGTGGGTACGAGCGGAGCAGGCACGTTCCGAGGCTATCGGGGTCGGTGGGCCACACCGGACCGTGCCAGACTGCCCCGATGCCCAGGGTTTGGACCGCAGCCGTGATCGCAGGCGTGACCGCCGCCGTCGCCGTCGTGTCGGCATGCGGCGACTCCGAGCCCACGACACGCGAGGCGGCCTCGTCGGAGACCGCGGCAGTCGTTTGCGGGATGCTCCGGCGATGGAACAACGACATAGCTGGTTCGATCAATGGCACCTCGGATGCGATCACCGACGCGGACGATCCAGCGACGGCCCCGGGCGTCCTGCGCGACGGGTTCGACGACCTGATCCGGCTGGCCGAGGACCACCGGAACGAGGTCGACGAGCTCGTCCTCCCGGTGAGCGACGAGCGCGACCGCCTGGTCGAGGAGCTGCGCAGCGGTGCCGACGAGGCCGTCGCTGCGTTGGAGGAGGAGCGCGCCGACATCGAGGACCTACCGGCCATCGATGTGTCGGAGCAGCGGGGCGTGCTCGGGACCGCCTTCATCGCCGTCGAGCGGGCGGGCTCGGTGGTGGAGCCTGCAGTCGGCACCTACGACGACGAGGAGCTCAAGGCCGCCTTCGCCGCCGACGACGGCTGCGAGCACGTCATCCAGCCCTTCTGAGCTCGGCCGTAGAGCCCGGTCAGTCGGGCTCGGCGGGGTCCAGCGGCTCGACCGTCACCACCGCGTTGTAGTCGGGCACCTTGGACTGCGGCTCGCGGCGGTCGGGGCCGCCGGCGATGAGCACGTTGCCCTCGGGCCAGTGGACCTGGAGCGTGCGGGCGGGCAGCCGGGCGAGGGTCACGGTGCAGTCGAGGCTGCCGGTCTCCGACCGGAGCCGGACCCGGGCGCCGCGGTCCACGCCGAGGGCCGAGGCGTCGGCGGCATCCATGAACACGGCGTCGCGTCCGGCACCGGTGATGGGGTCGACCTCGTGGTGCACCATCGAGTTGAACTGCTTGCCCCGCCGCGTGGACAGGACGAACCACCCGTCGGGGACCTGGGGCTCCGCCGGCTCGAGGACTGTGAACGCCCCCCGCCCCGACGCCGTCGGAAACACCCCGCCCGCCGCCAGGTGCCGCCCGCCCCACTGCACCGCGTCGCCGGTGTTCGCCAGCGTCTCGATGCCGGCGTACAGCGGCACGACCTCGGCGATCTCCCGCCGCAGAGCGGCGTTGTCGGGCCACGAGAACGCCGCGCGGAGCTCGGGCCGTACCCGGTTGACGACGTCCGCGAACAGGCGCCACTCGCTGCGTGCCTCGCCCACTCGGCGGGGTATCTCGGGGCTGAACACGATGCGCCGCTCGGTGGTGGTCTCGGTGCCGCCACCCTCCTGCTCGTAGCGCGTGGCGACCGGTAGCAGGACCACGTCGTCGCCGTCGACGAACATCTGCCGGGTCACGACGACGTCCTGGTGGACGCGCAGCGGCACCCGTCCCAGCGCCGCCTCCACCGCATGCGGGTCGGGCATGACGTCGAGGAAGTTGCCGCCCGACATCCAGAGCACGTCGATGTCGCCGCGACCCGCGGCGTCGACCATCTCGGGGGCGGTCAGGCCCGGCCGGTCTGGGACCGGGAATCCCCAGGTGGCGGCCAGGGTGGCGGCGTGCTCGGCGTCGACCGGCAGGCCGCCCGGGAGGGCGGTGGCGTATGCACCCATCTCGGCGCCGCCCTGCACGCCGGAGTGCCCGCGGATCGGCATGAGCCCCACTCCGTCCCGACCGACGGCCCCCTGGGCCAGCGCCAGGTTGACGATCCCGCGCACCGTGTCGGCGGCCCCCCGGTGCTGGGTGATGCCCATCGACCACACGTGTATCGCTCCCCCCGCCTGCGCCAACTCGTCGACGAAAGACTCCAGCGTGGGTCGATCGACACCGGCCAGCGCGAGCAGGTGGTCGGTGTCCTGGCCGGACATCGCCGTCACCACCTCGCCGAAACCCTCGGTGTGAGCGTCGACGAAGGCGCGGTCGACCGCACCCCGTGCGATCAGCCGCTGCAGCACGGCGTTGGCCAGGGCCACATCACCGCCGGGGCGCACCGGGACGTGGAGGTCGCACATCTTGGTGCCGAACAGCGCCGACTCGACGTTGGACGGCACCCAGTAGCGTGCGAGCCCCGGCTCGAGGAACGGGTTGACGACCACGACGCGACAGCCGCGCTTGCGCGCCAGGTACAGGTACTTCATGAACACCGGCTGGTTGTTGGCCGGGTTCGACCCCCAGAGGACCACGAGCGGCGCCTCGATCACGTCCTGGAACGAACAGGTGGTGGCGGCCACGCCGACGGTCTGGTTCAGCCCGACCGTCGAGGGGGCATGGCAGACCCGCGCCGCCGAGTCGATGTTGGCGGTGCCCAGCGCCCGGCTGGCCTTGGCGGCCGCGTAGTACGTCTCGTTGGTGATGCCACGACTCGTCAGGTAGAGCGCGGTCCGATCGGGGGTGGTGGCGCGCAGGCCGGCCGCCAGGACCGACAACGCCTCGTCCCAGGACACCCGCCGGAACCCCGCCTCGCCCCGGCGGCGGCGCATGGGATGACCCAGCCGGCCCAGCGCCCGGAGCTGGCCGCCCGTGCGTGACCGCAGCGGCGCGAGGTCGGAAAGCACCAGAGGATCGATGGCGTCGGCGGTGTTGAGCTCCAGCAGGTCGAGGCGTGTGGCGCACAGGTGGACGCCGTCGATGGTCCAGTCGTGGAGGCCCGCAACGCCGAGGGAACAGCCGTCGCATGCGCCCTTGGTGAGCACCTGATAGGCGTACGCGGGATGGGCTCGGTTGGCCCAGGCCACCCGTGCGATGTCGCGGTAGTGGTTGGGTTTCTGCTCCCCCATGCCGTTGGGCCGCCAGCCCGCCCACAGCTTCGGCTTCCAGCCCATGAACTGCTCGCGCAGCGACACCGTCAGCGCCCCGGCTTCGCGCGTGCGGCGGATGGCGTGGTCATGGCGTCGTCGACCGCCACAGGTTCCTCGGGTCGGGAGAGCTCCTCCGGTGCGTACACGTTGAGGCGCCCGCCCCGGGCGAAGCCGCACAGCGTCATCCCGGCCAGGCGGGCGGCGCTCACCGCCAAGGACGAGGGAGCGCTGACCGCCACGACGGCGGAGAACCCGGCCGCCCACGCCTTCTGCACGATCTCGAAGCTGGCGCGCCCGCTGACGTACAGGCCAAGCCCCGTGGCCGGCAGCCGGTCGTCGAGCAGGAATCGGCCCACGACCTTGTCGACGGCGTTGTGTCGACCGATGTCCTCGCGAGCCAGCACGGGATCGCCGCTCGGGTCGAACGCCACCGCCGCGTGCACCGCCCCGGTGGCGTCGAAGAGCTGTTGCATGGAGGTGACCGAGTCGGGCACCCGGGCCAGGACGTCGAGCGGGAACGGCCCTGTCGGCGGCAACGGATGCAGCCGCTCCCGCAGGTCGTCGATGGCGGTGGTCCCGCACATGCCGCAGGCGGACGTGGTGATCGTCAGCCGGGGGCGCGGTGGCGGCGCCAGGCCCCCGGTCTCGACCGTCACGACGTTGAACTCGCTGTCGACCGCCGCGCCCGTGCCGCAATAGCGGCACTGGCGCACCGGCGCGCCCGCGAGCAAACCCTCGGTGAGGCAGAAGCCGGCGGCAAGCTCGAAGTCGTGGCCCGGCGTGCGCATCGTGGTCGAGACGAGCGCGCCGTCGAGCTGGATCTCCAGCGGCTCTTCGACGATCAGCTGGTCGGGCTGGCGCGTGACGCCACCGCCGTCGTAGCGGTGCGTCAGGACCTTGGCGGTGCGCCCCCGTGACACCCCCTGAAGGGTACGGGTTCGCTCGCCGGACCGACGCCGCCGGCGTTTCGCGTGTGGGGTCTCGGCGGAATCCGCGCTCACTCCACGCGGCGCAAGGTGGCGTTCAGGTGATGCTGGTGGGGCCGGCCCACGGCGCCCATCGCCAGGTCGTAGCGGAGGGTGTCCCCGACCACCTCGATGTCGCGCTGGAGGGTCTGCACCGACTTGGCGGTGCCCGAGCAGACCACCGCCGTCGACGAGAGGTGGAGGCGGACGCCGTCCGCCAGGGCCTCGACCGTCCCCTCCTCGACCTCGACGACGCCGGTCGGGTGCGCCATCACCAGCTCCACCCGTCCATCACCAACCGGCCGCCAGTATCCGGCCTCGGCGTGCGCCGGCAGGCCCGTCGCCAGGTTGACCGTCGCCTGCCGGTACGCGAGGAACGGCTTGCCCACCTGGGTGAAGCTGATCTCCTCCGAGTACCGGAAGGGCTCGATGGTCGGATAGCTGCCCTCGCCCTCGCCCCGCCAGGTGCCGAGCAGGGCCGCCAGTGGCGCGACGTCCGGGTGGGCGGGTGGGCTCACGGCGCCGACCGTACCCGACGCTGCGCGTCAGCCCGGTGGGGGCAGAGTCTGGCAGGGCCCGCCCCCACAGGTGTCGACCAGCCGGCCCTGTTCGAGGAACGTGGTGGCCAGGGTCAGCACGTCGACCTGGTCACGGCCCTGGCCGTGGGGGTCGGTGCCGGCCCGGTTGGGGACGTTCTCCAGCGGCGGGGCCGGGGTGCCGAAGTCCCACACCACCAGGTACGAGCCGCGGCTGTCGGGCAGGCGCCGGGTGGTATCGATGCCCCAGAACGGCCGCACATCGGGGCTGCGCCCCGGGGCCAGGGCCGGCACCCGCAGCTCGGCGTCGATCGTGCGCGCCATGACCTCGGTGGCGACGTTCGCGACCTGATGGTCGCCGAACGCTTCGTACAGCATCACCCGATGCTTCGGGGTCCGCCGGTACGGGTTGTCGGTCAGGTGCTGCGCGTAGCCGTCGTTCTCGCCCCGGTCCCACAGCATCTGCGCCAACAGGATGGCGAGCTGGCGGTCGACCCAGTCGGGATAGTTGGGATCGAACACCAGGCTGAAAGGGTCGAAGTCGACGCTGCGGTCGAGCAGCGTCGAGTAGTTCATCGCGGGCACGCCGAGGAACGACCGCGTCCAGTCCTGGGCGACGGAGGTGAGGGCGCCACCGAGGATGCCGCCCTGGCTCACGCCGTTGAACGTGAGGTTGCGCTGGTCGAGCAGTGGCGTGCCATCTGCGGCCTGGAACGCCGGATCCGACGAGAATCCGTCCGGGTGCTTCATCAGCCGACCGAGGAACAGGAAGTTGAGCATCGACTGCTGCAGGCGGTCGGGAAGGCTGCGGAACGCCGACATGTCGCCGAGCGCCTGCAGCACGACGCCGATGTCCTCCTCCGACATCCCGATCCACCAGGTGGCGCACGTGGTGGTGTTGGTGACGCCTGCGTAGCGGGAGCTGGCCCCAAGGGCCTCGCGCGCCGATCCGAGCAGGCCGTGGCCGTACAGCATCATCCGGGTTGGGTTGGCGCCACCGTCGGCGCCGATGGCCGACGTCGGGATCGTGCAGATGAAGCGGGCGGTGTAGGTGCCGTTGTGGGCGGGGATCGGAGAGCTCCCCCGCTCGTTGCCGTTGTTGAGCACCGCCCCGGGCCCCCCGCTGCCGGTGAGGTAGCTGGGGACCTCGAACGTGCCCGACACCTCGCGGGCCAGGTTGGCCCGGGTGCTGGGCACGTTGCCGGTCACGGAGAAGTGGGGCGCGGCCCTGCCCAGCTGCCCGAAGGCGTCGTCGCGCATGGCCAGCAGCCGCTCCGAGAGGTTCTCACCGCTGGCGACCGTGAAATCCCAGGCCAGGACGAGCCCGTCACGACCGACCCCGGCCCGCCGAAGGTGGCGGAACAGGTCGTCCATGTGGGCGCGCCGGCCCTCGATCGCATCGATCCCGGTGTCGAGCCGGTCGCGGTAGGCGCGGAAGACGTCCGACGGCTGGATCGGCTGTCCGGCGCCATCGACCACGTTGCGGATGGCGACGATGTAGCGATGGCCCTCCCGGAAGCTCTTTGCAGGGCGGACGAACAGCAGCCGATGGGCGTCGTCCGGGGCCCGGCTGTCGAGCTCGGCCCAGTAGGGGTGCCGCCTGCCGGTCTGGGCGTCGATGACGACGATCGGGGCGTCCCGGTCGAGGGAGCTGCGCATGTCGGTGATCGGGGCCGCGCCGCTGGCCGTCAGGTCGATGCCGGGCAGCAAAGCCACCAGCGCCGATCCCGGAGAGAACCCGTCGTTGCGATTGAGCTCGGTCGGATCGATGTGGACACCGGCGGCGTTGGCGGGCGTGGCGTCGGCGGCGAGGTCGACCCGCCGGCCGGTCTCGGCGGAGCGGTCGCGCGCGGTGAAGTAGTCGTTGGGGAACGGCAGGAGGCAGCGCGCGCCGCCCAGGGGATCGCAGCTCTGGGGATCGGTCGGCAGGTCCACAGAGATCGAGCCGGCGTAGGGATAGCGACCCTCGTCCCGGCCTTGGCCCGCGCGGTTGCCCGGAGATGCCGACACCGCAGGCGCGGCTGCGCTGGCGGCGATCAGGCCGGCGGTCAGCGCCACGAGCGTTCGCCGAGCGCGGCCCCTGCGTCCGATGATCATCGCTGTCCCCCATGCACGACGACGGATACATAACCGTATCTGACGGGTGAGCGAAGCGAGCCCGGCAGGCCGACGACGCGAGCGCCAGCTCGCCCGGCGGCGATGGGTGTGGGGCGCAGCCCCACCGGAGACGCTGACGGGTGAGCGAAGCGAGCCCGGCAGGCCGACGACGCGAGCGCCAGCTCGCCCGGCGGCGATGGGTGTGGGGCGCAGCCCCACCGGAGACGCTGACGGGCGAGCGAAGCGGGCCGGCTGCAGCGCCGGGGCGGCCGCGGCATGCTCTGCGCGTGGGGGAAGCGCCGCCCGAGCCGCCGCCGCTGACCGTTCCCCGCCTGCTGGCCCGCGGGCTCTCCCTGCATTGCCCGGTGTGCGGTGGGGGACGGCTGTTCCGCCGCTGGTTCATCATGCGCGAGCGCTGCCCCCGCTGCGGCTTCCGGCTCGAGCGGATCGAGGGGCACTGGCTGGGCGCCCTCGGCATCAACACGATGGTCACCTTCGGCGCCGTCCTGACCGCCGTCGTCGCCGGGTTCCTCGCCACCTACCCCGGGCCGACGGCTCCGGCGATCGCCGCGGTGGTGGCGACGGCCCTCGTCGTCCCGCTGGCGTTCTTCCCCGTGTCCAAGACCCTGTGGAGCGCCATCGACCTCGCCATGCGCCCGCTGGAGCCCGACGACGACGTCGACCCACGGTGGATCCCGCCGACCCACCATCACGAGGCTTAGGGTCCGTTCGGGACCGCGGCTAGAAGCGGCTAGAAGAGGCCGACCAGGTGGGCCCCGTCGTTGAAGCGTGCCAGCTCCCAGGAGATGGACCGGTCGCGATAGGGGTTGGCGCCGTGCCGCCACTCGGTGATCGAGGCGTTCCCGGGGCTGAACCACGCTCGCTCGCGCTCGTCGTCCTCGCCGATGGCGAGCCACCGGATCATGCTGTGGACGATCACGCCGCCGTGGCAGGCGACGACGACCGTGGTGCCCGCGTGTCGCTCCGCCAGGCGATCGATCCCCGTGGCGACCCGATCGGCCATCTCGCGCCAGGTCTCGCCACCCGGATCGCGCCGCAGGTCCGGGTGCCAGCCACCATCGGGGAAGGGATAGAGCCGGTCGTACTCGTCCCATGGCAGCCCATCGCCCTCGCCCGGGTGGTGCTCGCACAGATCACAGTCCTGCACGACGTCCAAGCCGCCCAGGGCCGGTGCCAACGCCTCCGCGGTCTCCACCGCTCGGGGCATCACGCTGGCGTAGAGCGCCGACACCTCGCCCAGCTCTCCGGTCGCCTTCCAGCGGTCGCGCAGCGCCTCCACCTGCAGGCGGCCCCGTGCCGAGAGACCGCGGCAGCCGACGTGTCCGCCCACGATGCCCAGCTCCTGGGCACGGGACTCGCCGTGGCGTACCAACACGATCCGGGTCCCGTCCATGAGCCGTCCACGGTACCGGGACCCCGGGGTTGCCCCTACGGGATTGCGACGCAGCGGAGACGCAGCGAGGGGGGACCCTGCCGGGTCCCCCCTCGTCGTCGGTCGATCCCGCCGCCGCGGGGTGAAGCTTAGAAGTCCTCCATGCCACCGCCGGGCATCGCCGGGGCGCCCTTCTCCTCCGGCTTGTCGGCGATGACAGCCTCGGTGGTGAGGAACAGGGCCGCGATCGAGGCCGCGTTCTGCAGCGCCGAACGGGTGACCTTGGCGGCGTCGATGATGCCGGCCTTGGTCAGGTCCTCGTACTCACCGGTGGCGGCGTTGAGGCCCTCGGACACACCGTCGAGCGCCCGGACCCGCTCGGTCACCACGCCGCCCTCGTGGCCGGCGTTGACGGCGATCTGCTTGAGCGGCTCCTCGAGCGAGCGGGAGACGATGCGGGCGCCGGTGGACTCGTCGCCCGACAGGCTGTTCACGAGCTCGTTGACCTTGGACTGGGCCCGGAGGAGCGTCACACCACCGCCGGCGACGACGCCTTCCTCGATGGCCGCCTTGGTGGTGGACACCGCGTCCTCGATGCGGTGCTTCTTCTCCTTGAGCTCGACCTCGGTGGCGGCGCCGACCTTGAGCACCGCCACGCCGCCGGACAGCTTGGCCAGCCGCTCCTGCAGCTTCTCGCGGTCGTAGTCGGAGTCGGTGTTGTCGATCTCGTTCTTGATCTGCTGGATGCGGCCCTTGATCTCGTCCTCGGAGCCGGCGCCCTCGACGATGGTGGTCTCGTCCTTGGTGACGATGACCTTCTTGGCCCGGCCCAAGAGGTCGAGCGTGGTGTTCTCGAGCTTGAGGCCGACCTCCTCGGTGATGACCTGGCCACCGGTGAGGATGGCCATGTCCTGCAGCATCGCCTTGCGCCGCTCGCCGAAGCCGGGGGCCTTCACGGCAGCCGACTTGAAGGTGCCACGGATCTTGTTGACCACGAGCGTGGCCAGGGCCTCTCCCTCGACGTCCTCGGAGATCACCACCAACGGCTTCCCGGCCTGCATGACCTTCTCGAGCACGGGCAACAGGTCACGCACGTTGGAGATCTTGGACCCGACGAGGAGGATGTTGGCGTCGTCGAGGACGGCTTCCATCCGATCGGGGTCGGTGACGAAGTAGGGCGAGATGTAGCCCTTGTCGAAGCGCATGCCCTCGACCAGGTCCATCTCCATGCCGAAGGTCTGCGACTCCTCGACGGTGATGACGCCGTCCTTGCCGACCTTGTCGATGGCCTCGGCGATCATCTCGCCGATCTCGGGATCGGCGGCCGAGATGCCGGCCACCTGGGCGATCTGGTCCTTGGAGTCGACGTCGACCGCCACGTCCGCGATCGCCTCGACCGCCTCCGCCACGGCCGCCTCGATGCCCCTCTTCAGCGACATCGGGTTGGCCCCGGCGGCGACGTTGCGCAGGCCCTCGCGCACCATCGACCACGCCAGCACGGTGGCGGTGGTGGTGCCGTCGCCGGCGACGTCGTCGGTCTTCTTGGCAACTTCCTTGACCAGCTCGGCCCCGATGTTCTCGTAGGGGTCTTCGAGCTCGATCTCCTTGGCGATCGACACACCGTCGTTGGTGATGGTGGGAGCGCCCCACTTCTTGTCGAGGACGACGTTTCGGCCCTTGGGGCCGAGGGTGACCCGCACGGCGTCGGCCAGCTTGTTCATGCCGGACTCGAGACTGCGACGGGCCTCCGTGTCGAAAGCGATGATCTTGGGCATCCCTGGATCCCTCCGTTGGGCACGGGGTTAGCACTCGATTGATGTGAGTGCTAACCAGTCAAGCACCTCGGATCAGCACTCGCAACACGTGAGTGCTAACCGGAAGCCGGGGTGCCAGGGGCTCAGCCGCCGGCGACCGCAGGGATGATCGACACCTCGGAACCGTCGGGGACGGGCGTGTCGAGGCCCTCCAGGAACCTGATGTCGTCGTCGGCGACGAACACATTGACGAAGCGCCGCAGGTTGCCGTCGTCGTCGAGCAGCCGGTCGGCGAAGCCCGGGTGGGCTTGGTCGAGGCTGCTGAGCACGTCGCGCACGTTGGATCCCTCCAGCGACACCTCGGACTTGCCCGCCGTGAGGGTGCGCAGCGTGGTCGGGATGCGGACGGAGACGCTCATGCAGTGGTCCTTCGTGATCCGAGGGCCGGGCGATCGTAGTCAACCGCCCCGGAACGGGCGGCATTCCGACGTGAGCGGGGGCTGCGAGGGCCCGATGCCCGGAACCGGCGTCCCGAACCGCCGGTATCCGGCACATCCGGACGCCGCGTCACCGCCGGGCGGCGAGGACGTCCCCGGCGACGGCCTCGATGCACGCGACCGTTTCGGCGTGGGCGCGCTCCCGGCCGAACCGTTCCACCAGCGACACGATCTCGAAGTCCTTGCCGGGCGGCTCGAGGTCCTCGACGACCTCGCCGACGATGGCCACGCACGGGACGCCTAGCGGCGCCGCCAGGCCGACAACGCCGCCGACCACCTTGCCCTCGAACGACTGCTGGTCGAGGAACCCCTCGGCCGTGATGACCAGGTCGGAGCCCTCGAGCGCGTCGTGGAGGTCGACCTCGTCGGCAACCGCGTCGAACCCCGGCACCAGCGACGCACCGGCGACGGCCATGCCGCCCGCAAGGCCGCCGGCCGCCCCGGCGCCGGTGAGGTCGCGCACGTCGACCCCGTAGTCGGAGAGGTAGACGTCCGCTAGGCGGTCCAGGCGCCGCCGGAGCAGCTCCACCTGGGCTGGCGAGGCCCCCTTCTGCGGGGCGAACACCTCGGCGGCGTCGACGAAGCGCGTACGGACGTCGCACAGCGCCACCAGCTCGAGCCCACCCAGCCGGTGCAGCGGGTACAGCGCCCGCAGCGCCCCTAGCCCCCCGTCCGTGGTAGCGGACCCGCCCAGGCCGAGCAACACCCGGCGGGCCCCGCTGTCGACGGCGACGCCGATCAGCTCGCCGGTCCCCACCGTCGAGGCAGCGACCGGATCGTTGACGTCGGGGCCACCGACCAGCGCGAGCCCCGACGCGCGCGCCATCTCGATCACCGCCGTGCCCCGGTCGAGCCGCCAGTCGGCCTGGACCGGGTCCCCCAGGGGCCCGGTCACCGACGTGCTCCGGTTGGGGCCGCCCAGGACCTCGAGCGTGCCCTCGCCGCCGTCCGCCAGCGGCATCTCGTCGCACTCCCATCCGGCGGCCGCCGCAGCGCGCCCCAAGGCCGCCGCCACGTCACGGGCGCTCGCGGTCCCCCGGAGCTTGTCGGGGGCGGCCACGACGTGCATGACAGGACAGTGTGGACCAAAAGGCCAAGCGCATCGCCCTCCAATCGGTCGTGCGGGCCGGCCACCTGTAGCCTCGGCCAACCGTGGATCGCCCCCTCGTCATCGTGTCCAACCGCGGCCCCCTGTCCTTCCGGCGCGACGAGCGCGGCGATCTGGTGGCGACCCGGGGGGCTGGGGGGCTCGTCTCGGGACTCCGGCCGGTCGTGGCCGACACCGGCGCGACCTGGATCGCCGCCGCAATGTCCGACGGCGATCGCGAGGCGGCAGCCCAGGGGCTGATCGACGCCGAAGGCTTCCGCGTCGACCTGGTGGCCGTCGACCGCGAGGCGTTCAGGCTGGCCAACGACGTGGTGAGCACCGAGATCCTGTGGTTCGTGCACCACGGGCTCTACGACCTGCCCCGGGCGCCGGCGTTCGGGCGCGACCTGCGGGACGCCTGGCTGGCGTATCGCCACGTCAACGAGGCCTTCGCCGACGCCGTTGCCGAGCATGCGCCCGAAGGGCGCGGCCGTCCTCGTGCAGGACTACCACCTGAGCCTGCTGGGCGTGGCCCTGGCCGAGCGCAGGCCCGACGTGGCCGCCGTCCACTTCAGCCACACCCCCTTCGCCACGCCGACCTGGCTGGGGGTCCTCCCCAGCCACGTCCGCGGGGAGGTCCTGTCGAGCCTGGCCGCCCACCGAGCCTGCGGGTTCCACACGCGCCGTTGGGCGGACGACTTCCTGGCGTGCTGCCGCATCAACCTCGCGCTGACCCCGGCGACGTTCGTCTCGCCGCTGCCTGCCGACGCCGACGACCTGCGGCGCGTCGCCTCGTCGCCGGCGGCCGAGGCGGCCCTCACCGAGATCGAGGAGCAGGTCGGCGACAGGACCGTCATCGCTCGCGTCGACCGCATCGAGCTGTCCAAGAACCTGCTGCGCGGGTTCCAGGCGTACGACGACCTGCTCGAAAATCGGCCGGAATGGCGCGAGCAGGTGGTGTTCCTGGCGTCGTGCTACCCGTCGCGCAGCGGCGTGCCCGCGTACGTCGAATACCAGCGCGAGGTCGAGGCCCTGGTGGACGTGATCAACGAGCGCTGGGCCACGCCCAACTGGACGCCGATCGTCTATGACACCACCGACGACTACCCGCGCTCGGTGGCGGTCCTGCGGCGTGCCGACGTGGTGCTGGTCAACCCCATCCGCGACGGGCTCAACCTCGTGGCCAAGGAGGCCGCGATCGTCAACGAGCGCGACGTGGTGGTGTGCCTGTCGACCGAGGCCGGCGTGTGGGACGAGCTCAGCGACGCCGTCGTGCAGGTGCAGCCGTTCGACGTGGCCGGGACGGCCGACGCCCTGGCGAAGGCTCTGCGCATGGACGACGTCGAGCGGCGCTCACGGGCGAAGCTGCTACGGCAGCTGGCCGTGGCGCGCCGGCCCGCCGACTGGCTGGCCGACCAGCTGGCGGCGGCGGGCGCACACTGAGAAGCGCGCGGGCGGTCAGGCGCCGGCGGTGGCGGCTGGCGCGTCCGACGCCAGCTGGCGCAACAGGTCGAGGACGGCGTACGGCCCGTCCACGATCAGGTCGGCCCGTTCGATCAGGTCACTGGGGGCCTCGGCGCTGGCCACCGCCACCCTGAGGACCGCCACGCCCCGCGCCTCCAGCCGATCGAGGGTGTCGAAAGCCGGCAGGTCACCCCGGTCGTCGCCGACGAAGCACACCGCCTCGTCGCCGGTGACCAGGGCCTGGACGGCCGTGCCCTTGTCGATGGCGACCGGTGGGTGCAGCTCGAACGACATGCGTGCGCGGCGCATCACGAGTCCCGACCTCTCGGCCTCGGCCGACGTCCACTCGCGCACGGCGGGCCCGAGCCCCGGATGCTCCCGGTAGTGGAGCGTCAGCGACAACCCCTTGGGTTCGATCGCCATGCCCACCGGTCCGCTCTCCTTGGCCCGGCGCGCGGCTTTCGCGACCGCGTCACGCCAGCTGGAGGCGCCCGCGTGGTCGGAACGCACGCCGTCGCGAACCGTCTCGAGGCCGTAGACCCCGGAGATGACCACGCCCGGTGGCAGCAGCGGCTCGAGGAACGAGGCCGGACGCCCGGACACCACCGCCACGACCGCGAACCGGTCCGCCAGCGCCTCGAGGACCTCGTAGGCACCGGGCAGCGGCCGGGCCTCCGCGGGGACATCGACGATCGGGGACAACGTGCCATCGAAGTCGAGCAGCAAGGCCGCCCGGGCCGGCCGCTCGATGAACGGCGCCAGCAGGTCGCTCATGGGAAGGTCGGTTCCGCCGGTCGCCCGCGGGCTCGACATCCGCCGCCCGCGCGCTGCGCACGATCCCCGGGGTCGGCCGCCAGATCAGCCTCCGGCGAGATCGGTGCCGAGCATCACCACCAGCTGGGCCCCGCCAGGATCGGCCGGGGGTTGGGCGGGGATGGCGGCCACGCCGTCGGCGGGGGCACCGAGTGCCTCGGCCAGGGCCCCGGCCTCGCCCTCGAATCCGTCGACGAACAGCACCTGCGTGGCGTCGAGCTGCTGGCCCTCGGGCCCGTTCGTCGCCTCGACGGTCTGGTACCCGGCGGCCGCCAGCTGTTCGGTCTTCGCGCCGGCCGCGCCGCTCACGCCGGAGACGTTGGCGACGCGTACAACGATCTCTGCGGGCTGGCGCAGTGGTGCGGTGGTCGTCGTGTCGCCACCGTCCTCCGCCGCCGTCGTGTCGGTTGCCTCCCCGTTGGCGGCCGTCGTGTCGGTGGTGGCGGTCGCGATGTCGTCGGAGGACGAGCTGTCATCGATTGCCCGCAACAGGAACAACCCGAGCACCACGGCCGCCGCCAGGAGCACGATCCCGCGGGCCGGGTTCGACCGGGTGGACGGTCCTTCCGTCGGTGGTCGCTCGGTCTGCATGCGGGGCCTCCTATCGCCCGTGCCCGACGCCGATGCGGCCCACGAAGCGGGCCCGGCGGCGCTGGAGCCGCATCCGGCGCAGCCGGCGGACGACCAGGGGGTCGTACGCCAGGGCGTCGGGATCGTCGAGCAAGGCGTTCAGCAGTCGGTAGTAGCGGGTCGGCGAGAGGTGCAGCTGCTCGCGAATGCCGGCGCTCTTCGGCGCCGGGAGCATCCACCAGCACCTCTCGAAGTCGACGATCGCCCGGTCGCGGTCGGATAAGGACACTCGGACAAGGCTGGCGTGGCCACCCATCCAATGCAAGCACCCTCCGTGGGTGGCGGAAGAGGTCGGCGATATGGTCGCGCCGCCGCCCGAGTAGCTCAGCCGGCAGAGCAGGCGCCTTGTAAGCGTCAGGCCGCGGGTTCGATTCCCGCCTCGGGCTCGGAGGAGCGCTCGGGTGATCAGCGCCGCCGGGCGATCTCGAAGCATGCGAGCGCGGCCGCCGCCGACACGTTTAGGGATCCCAGGCGGCCGTGCATGGGGATGGCCACCAGCTCGTCGCAGCGCTCGCGGACCAGGCGCGACAGCCCCTTGCCCTCCGCGCCCAGCACGACGCAGACGGGGCCGTCGGCACCCGCCAGGTCGTAGATCGACGCCGCCGCCTGTCCGTCGAGGCCGACCACGTGCACGCCGGCGTCGCGCATGCGCGCCAGCGCCGCCGGCAGGCCCCCGACCACGGCGATGGGCAGGTGCTCCACGGCTCCGGCGGCCGCCTTGGTCGCCGCCGGCGTGACGTGGACGGCGCGATGGCGCGGCAGCACCACGCCCGTGACGCCCGCGCACTCGGCGGAGCGCAGGATCGCACCGAGGTTTCCGGGATCGGTGACGCCGTCCAGCCCAACGAGGAACGGCGCCACCACCCCGCCGTCCCCGCTGCCGCGCGGGGCGGCGTCGTGGGCGCGGGGCCCTCCAGCGACCAGGTCGTCGAAGTCGGCCTCGGGCAGCGGTGCCGCGAGGGCGAGCACCCCCTGGGGTGCCTCGCTCCGCGCCTGGGCGGCGAAGCGTCCCCGTCCGACGACGTTCAGGGGCACCCGGTTGGACTCGGCGAGCTCGCGGATGTCGCGCAGGATCGGCGCGTCGCCCCCAGCGCTCTCCATCCACACCTCCCTGACCCGGCGGGTGCCCGCCAGCAGGAGCTCGCGGACCGCCTGGCGGCCCTCGACCTGGTCGCCCCCCAGTCCCCGACCGGACGAGCCGGCGTGACCCCGCCGACCCGCCGGACCCGACGGGCCCCGGGCTCGGCCCGTCGACCTGGCCGCCGGTGGTGCACCACGTCCGGGACGCCCCGACGTCCCGCTGCGCGAGCCCGGACGGCCACGGCGCGGGGTCACGCCGATTCCCCGCCGACCGGTGCACCGCGGGCGACCAGCGCCACCGCGAAGCAGGCGATCCCCTCGGCCCGTCCCAGGGCTCCGAGACCCTCGGCCCGCTTGCCCTTGACCGTGACGGGCGCGCCCACAGCGTCGCCGAGCCGGGCCTCCATGTCCGCCCGCTGCGGGGCCACCTTGGGTTCCTCCAGGACCACGGTGCAGTCGACGTTCTGCGGGTACCAGCCGGCCTCGCGCAGCGCCGCCACCGCCCGCCGCAGGAGTCCGACGGAGTCCGCACCGGCCCAGGCGGGCTCGCTGTCCGGGAAGTGCTGGCCGATGTCGCCCAGCCCGGCGGCCCCGAGCAAGGCGTCCGTGACGGCGTGGGCGATCACGTCCCCGTCGCTGTGCCCGGCGAGGCCCGGCAGCCCGGCGAACGCCACGCCGCCGAGGACCAGCGGGCGGTCGGCGTCGCCCGAGAACGGATGCACGTCGAAGCCCTGTCCGATCCGGATCGTGGGCGTGGTGGCGGTCATGACGTCTCGCCGAACCGGAGCAACGCCTCCGCGATCGCGAGATCGACCGGCCGGGTGATCTTGAGGTTGGCCGGAGAGCCCTCCACGACGACCACCTTGCCACCCGCGGCCTCGACCAGGGACGCATCGTCGGTCGCCTCGGGCTCGGCGGCATGGGCCCGGCGCAGCGCCGATGCCCGGAACGCCTGGGGTGTCTGCACCGCCACCAGTCCGTTGCGGTCGACCGCCGCGCCGGACCGGTGCCGGAGCGTGTCTGTGACGTCGACCGCGGGTACGGCCGCATCGGCGCCGTCGCGCACCGCCCCCACGACTCGGGCGAACAGCTCCGCGCCCGCTAGGGGGCGAGCACCATCGTGGACCACGATGACCTCGGCGTCGCTCGGCACCGCCGCCAAGCCGGCCCGGACCGAGCGCGACCGGGTGGCGCCGCCGCCGACGACCGTGTCGGCGCCGGATGCGGGCTCGGCCGCCCGCTCGGGCGGCACCACGACCACGATGCCGCCGCCGGGGCCGCCGGCCGCGGCGCGGGCGGCGCCAACCGACCAGTCGAGCACCGGGCGTCCGGCGAGCTCCTCGTACTGCTTGGGCCGTCCGAACCGGCTGCCCGATCCGGCCGCCACGACGATCACCCACACCGACTGCATGTCCGGCCGGAGGCTACCGGTCGCAGACTGGGCTTGAGGGGGGTGAAAGTGTTACGGATGCAACGAAACATCCGGAACGTCCCCGTATGTGCGGACGCTCGGCCGGCTCGTCGTTATCGTTCCCCGTGATGAGCGCCACCGATCTGCTCGCCGACGTGGACCTGTTCGCCGACCTGACGCCGGGCGAGCTTCTCCAGCTCGCCGACGCCAGCACCACGGAGGACCTGCGCCGGGGCGACGTCGTGTTCCACGAGGACGACGCACCCGACAAGATGTACGTCGTCGTGAGCGGCCGGATCGCCATCGCCAAGCGCTCGATCGACGGGCGGGAGGCGGTGGTCGCACTCATGGAGCCGGGCGATCTCTTTGGCGACATGGGCTTCTTCGAGGGGCTGGGCCGATCGGCGGAGGCACGGGCCCTGGAGCCGTCCCAGCTCCTGGCCATCGGATTCGACCCCATTCGGCAGGTGTACGAGCAGCGGCCAGAGCTCCTCTGGGGCGTGGTTGCCCTGCTTGCGGGGCGGATACGCACGATGGACGTGGCGCTCGCCGACTCGGTGTTCCTCGACGTCACGGGCCGCACCGCCAAGCGGTTGGTCGAGATGGCCGCCGGGTACGACGAGTTCACGCTGCCGGTGACGCAGGAG
The DNA here is from genome assembly GCA_963756425.1 of uncultured bacterium. Lineage (GTDB taxonomy): Bacteria > Actinomycetota > Acidimicrobiia > Acidimicrobiales > VFJN01 > DASQUK01. The sequence continues at coordinate 169,677 of CAVWNW010000012.1, forward strand.
GAGCTGGCCGCCATGGTCGGTGCCTCGCGGGAACGTGTGAACAAGGCGATCGCCAGCTTCGTGCGCCTCGGCTGGATCGAGCAGTCGGAGCGCCGCTATCGCATCACGGACCGCGAGCAGCTCGAGCGCCGGGCGCGGTAGAGACCGAGCGAATACGCACGTCGTCGGGGTTCACCGTGGTCAGCGCTCTCGGAGGCCGAGCTGTGTGGCCTGGCTCAAGGTGCAGATCCCGTACGGTTCTGTGCGCACTTGCCGGCCTATCCGCTCGGCCTCTCAGCGGTCAGGTCGAGCCACCGAGGAACGCCGTCACCCGACGCCAGGCATCGGCGGCATCCTCCGGCCGATGCGCGGGCCGGGCGGGGTCGTGGACGAATCCGTGGTCGGCGCCCTCGTACCGCACGACCTCGACCCCCGCGGCCTCGAGCGCCTCGGCGTCGGCCGGGGGCACCCAGGGGTCCGCGGTGCCGACGATGGCCAGGGTGGGGCAACGCTCGGGCGAGGCCAGCGCGTCGAGCGGTTCGCCCTGCGACGGGCTACGCCACTGCTCCGGCACCCTCGCCATGCCGTAGAAGGCCGCCGCCCGGTCGAACCGTCCGGTGGCCGATGCCTTGAGCGTGTACATGCCGCCCATGCAGAAGCCGATGACCCCTACCGGGTCGCACCCGGTGGCGTCGGCGGCGGCCACGGCATCCCCGAGGATCCGTGCGTCATCCAGTGAGCCGACGGCGGCGAGGCGATCGGGCAGGGACAGCGACTCCCGGCCCGCCCACAGCTCGAACGCGCACACCGTCCAGCCCTGCTCCTTGGCGAGCCGCGCCACGAGGTCGTCGAACAACGGCCGCAGGCCCATGAGGTCTGGGAGCACCACCAGTCCCCGCGCCGGCTGCCGCCCATCGGGTCGGGCGATCTCGGCCGGCGTGCCCGACGGCAGGCTGATCCGCATGCCCGGGGTTCTACACGATCGCCCCGGCTAGCTGTAGCGATCGAGGATGCTCGACTCGGCCAGCCGGGACAGGCCCTCCTTGATGGCCCGGGCGCGTGACTCGCCGACGCCGGCCACGTCGTCGAGGTCGTCGATCGTTGCCCGCATGATCTTCTGCAGGCTGCCGAAGCGCCCCACGATGCGCTTGATCACCGACTCGGGAAGGCGGGGGATGCGGGCCAGGAGGCGGTAGCCCCGGGGCTGAACGTTGGCGTCGAGATCGACGATGGTGCCCGGAAGGTGGAGGGTCTCGGCCACGGCCCGGGGGTCGAGCAGCTCCTCGGTGCCCATGTCGGTGAGGGAGGCCATGGCCTTTTCGACCTCCCACTCCGACTCGGGATTGAAGTAGTCGAGGACTACCAGGCGTCGATCGTCGTCCACGCCCCCCATCAGCTCCTCGAGCTGGAGCTTGACCAGCCGTCCGTCTACGCCGAGCTCCACGATGTCGCCTGCGATCTCGTCGGCGATCCGCCGGACCATCTCGGTGCGTTGTAGGACGTTGACGACGTCGCGGACAGTCACGAGATCCTCGACCTCGAGGGCGGACAGCGCGGCCGTGACGCTGTCGAGGCGCTGCCGGTAGCGCTCGAGCGTCTGCAGCGCCTGGTTGGCCCGGGTCAGGAGGCGGGGGATGTTCTCGAGCGGATGCTTCTCGTCGTTGACGTAGACCGCGATGATCGACATGTCCTCCGACACCGAGATGACCGGGACGTTGATGGAACGGGCGACGCGCTCGGCCGTGCGGTGCCGGGTGCCGGTCTCGGACGTCGGCACGTTGGGGTTGGGCACGAGATGGACGTTGGCGCGGGCGATGCGGCTCGAGTCGCTGGCCAGGATGATGGCGCCGTCCATCTTGGCCAGCTCTGACAGCCGCTGGGGGCTGAAGGCGGCGTCGAGCAGGAACCCGCCCGAGCAGATGTTGAGGACCTCGGGGCCGTCGCCGACCACGATGAGCGCGCCCTTGTTGGCTTGGAGGATCCGGTCGAGTCCCTCACGCAGCGGGGTCCCCGGAGCGACCGCAGCGAGTGCGGCCATGAGCTCCGCGCTGGGCCGGGCAACCACGTGGCAATGCTACTGCCCTGGCTGGGAGCCCCTGCCGTACCGCCGGTCGCGCCGTCGAGCGAGGATTCGTCCGCACGCGGCGTGCGGACGAATCCGGCGAGCCCAGCGACCGGCCCGAGGCAATGACGAACGCCGAGCCGAGGGCGAGGCAATGGCTAACGGTTTGAGTGCGCAATCGCCTCAGACTCCCGGCTGCGTTCGCCATTGCCTCGGCGGTCGACGGGCGACAGTGCCGCGGGGGCCACCCGGGTGACGCGCAGCGCGTCGACGATCGACGCCGAGCGGGCCACGCGCATCCCGTCGGGCGGGTCGGGTGCCGACCGGGGCACGACCGCACGCGTGAACCCGAGCCGCGCCGCCTCGGCCAGGCGTCGCTCGGTGCGGTGCACCTGGCGCAGCTCCCCGCCCAGCCCGACCTCGCCGCACGCGACGAGGTCGGCAGCGAGCGGGTGGCCCAGCGCCGACGACGCCACCGCCAGGGCCACGGCAAGATCCGCGCCGGGCTCGGGCACCCGGACGCCCCCCGCCACCGCCACGTGCACCTCGCACCGACCGAGCGGCAGCTCGGCGTGCCGTTCGAGCACCGCCAGCACCTGGGCCAGCCGGCCGCCGTCGATGCCCTGCGCCGTGCGCCGGGGCGCGGGCGCCGGGCTGGGCGCCACCAGCGCCTGAACCTCGACCAGCAGGGGCCGCTGCCCGTCGAGCACGGGTGCCACCACGGAGCCGGGAACGCCGGCCTGCCGGTCGGCGAGGAACAGCGCACTCGGGTCGGGCACCCCGACGAGGCCCCCCTCACCCATCTCGTACAGGCCCAGCTCGTGGGTGCTCCCGAACCGGTGCTTCAGCGCCCGCAACATCCGCAGCGCGTGGTGTCGCTCGCCGTCGAAGGCGAGGACGGTGTCGACCAGGTGCTCGAGCACCCGGGGACCGGCCAGCCCCCCGTCCTTCGTCACGTGGCCGACGAGCACCACCGTGACGCCGCGGCCCTTGGCGGCGGCGACGAGGCGGTGGGCGCAGCCGCGCACCTGGCCGACCGAGCCCGGGGCCGAGCTCATCTCCGGGTCGAACACGCTTTGGATGGAGTCGACGACCACCACGTCGGGCCCGAGGGTGTCGATGTGGTGGAGGACCTGGGGCAGCGACGTCTCGGCCACGAGCCACAGTGACGGCGGGCCCAGGCCCAGGCGCTCGGCGCGCAGCGCCACCTGGCGCGCCGACTCCTCGGCGGTCACGTACAGGCACGTGCAGCCGCGTGTCGCCTGGTCGGCCAGCGCCTGGAGCAGCAGCGTGGACTTGCCCACGCCGGGCTCGCCGCCGAGGACCGTGACCGACCCCGGCACGAACCCGCCCCCGAGCACGCGGTCGAGCTCCACGTCGCCGGTGGGCACCGGCTCGGTGGCGTCGCCCACGGCCTCGGCAATGGGGATGGGTACCGAGGGCACGTTGGTGTCGATGGGCCCGCCGACGCCTCCCCACCCCAGCCCGAGGCCGGGTCCCTGGAGTTGGGCCCGCTCTTCGACCAGGGTGCCGGAGGCGTCACACGCCGTGCACCAACCCATCCACTTCGGTGCCTCGGCGCCACACGCGGTGCAGCGGTAGACGGTCTTGGTCCGGGCCATGCTTCCGCACCCTACGGAGGGCCTGTGACACCCAGGACCCTCCGTAGGGGCGGCAAATGATCAGCCGCGCTACGCGGGCGGCTGGATGAGCTTGAAGTTGATCCCGGACGGATCGGCGGCCGTGGCGAGACGGCCGTACGGGGTGTCCTCGGCCGGCTGCACGATCGATCCGCCGAGCTCGACGATCTTCGCCAATGTGGCGTCGGCGTCCTCGGTGCCGAAGTAGATCGACCATTGGCCCGGCACACCGTCGGGCAGGAAGGCGGTGGCGTCCATGATCCCGGCCAGCGCGGCCTCGCCCTCACCCAGCGTCGTGTAGTGGAGCTCGGGCGTGTCGCTGGCGACGTGGGCATCCCAGGCGAAGACCTTGCGGTAGAAGTCGACCGAGGCGTCGTAGTCGCGGGTCTGCAGCTCGAACCACTGGGGGGTGTCCGGCTCGGCGTACACGCCGAAGCCGGTGTGCGTGCCGGGCTGCCAGCCTCCGATGACGCCCCCTCCGGGGTCACTGACGACGACCATGCTGCCGAGGTCCATCACCTCCATGGGTTCGGCCATGACCTGGCCGCCGTTGGCCTTGGCGGCGTCGGCCGTCGCCTTGGCGTCCTCGGAGGCGAGGTACACCGACCAGACGTCGGGCGCACCCGACTGGCCGTCGTTGCGCATGCCGCCGGCCACACGCACGCCGTCCTTGTAGAAGGTGAAGTATCCGCCGAGCTCCTCGGCGGGTTCGTCCGAGGTCCAGCCGAACAACTCGTGATAGAAGGCCCGCCCCTTCTCGACGTCGGACGTGAACAGCTCGATCCAGCAGGGGGCGCCGACGGGCGCCGAATCACGCTTGGGCATGGGGGACTCCTCGGGACTGGTGGAAACGGTGTCGGACGTTGGACGTGCCGGCGCGTCGGAACTCATCGCGGGCCGGGCGGCGGGCTCCCGGCTGCGCCGGACCATCCCCACCGCCACCACCGCCACCACCGCCAGACCACACGCGACCGCGACGCCCGTGAGCGCCAGCACCCACCAGTCGCGGACGGTGCCCGTGGCCGCCAGGTCGACGGGCTCCCCGCCGAGCTCGGGCGTCCAGGCCGCCGCCTTCGAGTCGCCCGGCAGTTCGGCCGAGACCTCCAACGAGAACATCTCCGCCAGCGGCCGCCCCAGCTCCGCCTCGATCGCGCTCGGGATCCTGACCGAGAACCTCGCCCTCGAGGGCTGCCGCCAGGCCTTCGTCGCCGAAGGCCTCGAGGCCGCCACTCAGGTCGGCCGTGCCCTCGAACGTGAAGCGCGTCCGGCCGAAGCTGTCGTTCCGATCGACCCGGAGGTCGCGCAGCGGACCGTCCGTGCCGGCGACCTCGGCCAGCACCTGCCCGGCCTCCTCGGGCGTCCCGAAGGGCTTGGTCGCCCGGATCCACACGAACCCGTCGTCGGCCGAGCCCGCCGGCCCGGAGACGTGCCAGCCGGCCGCAGCCAGGTCGTCGGTCCGCACCAAGCGGGTGAGATCGGCGGTGGTGGACCGGCCGTCGTCGTCGAGATCGGGCACCCGTCCGAGGGCGTCGGCGTCCAGGCCCACGGCCACCGTGACCGTGCCCGATCCGTCCTTCGCAACGTCGACCGCCACGGTGGTCCGCACCTGACAGGCGGTGGCGGTGAGCACCACCAGCACCCCGAGCAGCAGCAAGCGAAAGGGCCGCCCCGAGGAGCGGCCCTTCGCGACCAACCGGTTGATCCCCCCGCTTCCGTTCAGTGGCGCTCCTGCGTCAGCCTTCGGCCGGCGGTGAGCCCCCCGCCTCGGCTAGCTCCATGGGCGGCGGGTTGAACCCCTCGACCGTGCGGAAGACGATGACCTTCTCACCCGTCTCGGGTTCGTCCTCGGCGTCGACCACCACGATCTCGCCGGCTCGAACCTCCTTGAGGAGGAGCTTCTCGGACACCGGGTCCTCGACCATCCGCTGGATGGCCCGACGCAGCGGCCGGGCGCCGAGCTGCGGGTCGTAGCCCTTGTGGGCCAGCAGGACCTTGGCCTCCGGCGTGAGCTCGAGCCCGAGGCCCTGGCCTTCGAGCTGGCGCTGCACCCGGGTGATCATCAGGTCGACGATCTGGGTGACCTCGTCGGTCGACAGCTCGTGGAAGACGATGGTGTCGTCGATGCGGTTGAGGAACTCGGGCCGGAACTGGGTCTTGAGCGCGTCGTTGACCTTGTCCTTCATCCTCTCGTACGAGATCGCCTCGTCGGCCCGGGCGAAGCCCACGTTGGCCTTGCGCAGGTCGGCCGTGCCCAGGTTGGACGTCATGATCAGCACGGTGTTGCGGAAGTCGACCGAGCGCCCCTGGGCGTCGGTGAGCCGACCCTCCTCGAGGATCTGCAGCAGCGTGTTGAAGACGTCCGGGTGCGCCTTCTCGATCTCGTCGAACAGCACCACCGAGAACGGCTTGCGGCGGACGGCCTCGGTGAGCTGACCGCCCTCCTCGTAGCCGACGTAGCCCGGGGGCGACCCGACCAGCCTGGACACGGTGTGCTTCTCCATGTACTCGGACATGTCGAGCTGGATGAGCGACGACTCGTCGCCGAACAGGAACTCTGCCAGCGTCTTGGCGAGCTCGGTCTTCCCGACGCCGGAGGGTCCCAGGAAGATATAGGAGCCACTCGGCCGCTTGGGGTCCTTCAGGCCGGCCCGGGTGCGTCGGATGGCCTGGCTGACCGAGCGGATCGCGTCCTCCTGGCCGACGACCCGCTTGTGCAGCTCGTCCTCCATGCGCAGCAGCTTCTGCGTCTCTTCCTCGGTGAGCTTGTAGACGGGGATGCCGGTCCACACCGAGAGCACCTCGGCGATGGCCTCCTCGTCGACCTCGTCGAACAGGTCGACGCCGGAGTCCTTGATCTCGCGCTCCTTGGACTCCTTGCGGGCCAGCAGCTCCTTCTCGGCGTCGCGCAGGCGCCCGGCCTCCTCGAAGTCCTGCGACTCGACCGCCTTCTTCTTCTGCTCGACCACCTGGGCCAGCTCGTTCTCGAGGTCCTTGTAGTCGCCGGGGGTCTGCATGCGCTTGATGCGCAACCGGCTGCCGGCCTCGTCGATGAGGTCGATGGCCTTGTCGGGCAGAAACCGGTCGGAGATGTAGCGATCGGCCAGGTTGGCCGAGGCCACTAGGGCCTGATCGGTGATCGTGACGCGGTGGTGGGCCTCGTAGCGGTCACGCAGGCCCTTGAGGATCTCGATGGTGTGGGCGACCGTGGGTTCGTCGACCGTGATCTTCGCGAAGCGCCGTTCCAGTGCGGCGTCCTTCTCGAGGTGCTTGCGGTACTCGTCGAGCGTCGTGGCGCCGATGGTCTGGAGCTCGCCCCGGGCCAGCATGGGCTTGAGGATCGACGCGGCGTCGATGGCACCCTCGGCGGCGCCTGCGCCCACCAGGGTGTGGATCTCGTCGATGAACAGGATGATGTCGCCGCGCGTGCGGATCTCCTTGAGCACCTTCTTCAGGCGCTCCTCGAAGTCGCCGCGGTAGCGGCTGCCGGCGACCAACGCCCCCAGGTCGAGGGTGTACAGCTGCTTGCCATTGAGGGTCTCCGGCACGTCGTTGGACACGATGTTCTGTGCCAGGCCCTCGACGATCGCCGTCTTGCCGACCCCGGGCTCGCCCACCAGCACCGGGTTGTTCTTGGTGCGGCGGGACAGCACCTGCATGACCCGCTCCATCTCGCGGCCCCGGCCGATGACCGGGTCGAGCTTCTTCTCGCGGGCCAGCTGGGTCAGGTTGCGCCCGAACTGGTCGAGCACCAGCGAGCCGGTGGGCTGGGACTCGGAGGAGCCGCCACCCGCCGTGGCGCCCGCCTTCTCGGGGCCGGGTCCGCCGGAGCCCTGGTAGCCCGATAGGAGCTGGATGACCTGCTGGCGCACCCGCGACAGGTCGGCGCCCAGCTTGACCAGCACCTGGGCGGCCACACCCTCGCCCTCCCGGATCAGGCCGAGGAGGATGTGCTCGGTGCCGATGTAGTTGTGCCCCAGTTGCAGCGCCTCCCGCAGCGACAGCTCCAGGACCTTCTTCGCGCGGGGCGTGAACGGGATGTGCCCAGAGGGCGACGAGCCACCCTGGCCGATGATCTCTTCAACCTGCTGGCGAACGGCCTCCAGGCTGATGCCCAGCGACTCGAGCGCCTTGGCCGCGACACCCTCGCCCTCGTGGATGAGGCCCAGGAGGATGTGCTCGGTGCCGATGTAGTTGTGGTTGAGGAGCCGGGCTTCTTCCTGGGCCAGGACGACCACTCGGCGAGCCCGGTCGGTGAACCGTTCGAACAAGTCTTGCCTCCCGCCAGTCGGGGGATCCGTGGGGAAACTCTACAGCCCACCCAGCCCTGCGACGCTTCCGGAAGAGCGATGGCTGGGGTTCTTAATCCGATCGCGCGCGGTGCCGTACAGACCGTGCTGAGCTTGTGAACTACTTACCCCGATTCGTCGTTGGGCGCCCGATCGGATTCATCGGCCGGTTCGGCGCCGGCCGAGCGCCGCCACCAATGCTCGCGCCGGGGTGACCGGCGGGGACGTGATGCCGGTTCGGCGGCCATCAGGTCGAGCAGCCGGGCGCGCACATCCGAGAGGCCTACCCGCGATCCGACGAGGATCTTGGCGGCGAGCCCCTCGCCTTCGCGGGTGATCCCGAGGAGGATGTGCTCCGTCCCGATGTAATCGTGGCCCAGGTCGAGCGCCTCGCGCAGCGACAGCTCGAGGACCTTCTTGGACCGCGGCGAGAACGGAATGCGCCCATGTAGGGCGGCGTCGCCACGGCCGGCGGCCTCTATGACCTGCTCTCGGACCGCCCCGATCTCGATCCCGAGCGACGTGAGAGTCCGGGCGGCGAGCCCGTCACCCTCGCGGAGGATGCCCAACAGAAAGTGCTCGGTGCCGACGCACTTGTGACCGAGCTCCTGGGCCTCCTCCTGCGCCAGCACGACCACCCGGCGCGCCCGGTCGCTGAACCGCTCGAACATGGCGCGTCCTCCTCTCCGCCAACCGTGCTCGACGCTACTGGGCAGGCCCGGTTTCGGCGTCGCCACCACGATGACTTCGCGGGGGTCCACTAGCGTGACGCGGTGGCCGCCCCCAACCCGCTCCTCGAGCTGCCGGCCATGCCAGCGCTGCAGGAGCGGGTCGAGAAGCGGCTGCTGGCAGCGGTCGAGTCCGACGACCCGGCGATGAACGAGATGGCCTCGCACCTCGTCAGGGCGGGCGGTAAGCGGCTCCGGCCGCTGCTGGGTGCAGTGTCCGCCGCCACGGTCGCGGGTCGGGTCCGCGCCGGCGGCGACATCGGCGACGTGATCTCCGATGACGCCGTGACGGGCGGCGTGGCATGCGAGCTGGTCCACGTCGGCTCGCTCCACCACGACGACGTCATCGACGAGGCCGCGACCCGCCACGGTGTCGCCAGCGTCAACGCCCGCTGGGGCAACATGCGGGCGATCCTCTCCGGCGACTTCCTGCTCGCCCGGGCATCGGAGCTGGCATCCTCGCTGGGCACCGAGGTGGCGTCCCTACTCGCCGCCACTATCGGCCGGCTGTGCGAGGGGGAGGTCCGCGAGCTGGAGCTGGCCTACAACGTCGACCGCACGGTGGACGACTACCGGGCGGCCATCGAGGGCAAGACGGCCGCGCTGTTCTCGACCGCCTGCCGCATCGGCGGGATCGTGGCGGAGCTGCCCCGCGACCAGATCGATGCCCTCACCACCTACGGGCTCCGATACGGCCTGGCGTTCCAGGTGGTCGACGACATCCTTGACGTGGTGGCCAGCGGCGAAGACCTCGGCAAGCCCGCCGGCCACGACGTGGCCGAGGGCATCTACAACCTGCCGGTCCTCCGCGCCCTCGCCGGGCCGGCCGGCGGCGAGCTACGGGCTGTCCTCGGCGGGCCACTGGATGCCGATGCGCAGGCGCGGGCATTGGCCCTGGTGCGGGCCGGCGACGGCGTGGCCCTGGCGACGGCCGAAGCCGGTTCCCACATCGAGGCCGCGGTCGCCGCCCTCGACGACCTGCCCCCGTCGACCGCCACCGACGCGCTGGCCGGCGCCGCCCGCCACCTCCTGGCAGGCCTGGGGAACTAGCGGGAACGGCATCATTTCGGTAGACCACGATTTCCGGTGCTGGCTACGTTCCCAGCGATGCCCATCACCCCAGACACCAAGGACTGGACGTGGGTGCTGGAGCGTCGCTGCCCCGAGTGCGGGTTCGACGCCCGGACCTTTCCCCGCGAGGAGGTCGGCCAGATGGTGCGGGCGAACGCCTCGGGTTGGCAGGACGTTCTCGCCCGGCCCGACGGCCTCACAACCCGGCCGGCCGACGACCGCTGGTCGGCGTTGGAATACGCCTGCCACGTACGGGACGTGTTCCGCATCTACGACCGGCGCCTGGAGATGATGCTCACGGAGGACGACCCCCACTTCCCAAACTGGGACCAGGACGCCGCGGCGGTCGTGGAGCGCTACAACGAGCAGGACCCTGAGGCCGTTGCCGGCGACATCACGACCGGCGCCGCTCGGCTGGCGGATCGCTTCGACGGCGTGTCCGGGGACACGTGGCAGCGCACAGGCAACCGAAGTGACGGCGCCCGCTTCACGGTGGAGTCATTCGCCAGGTACCTGGTCCACGATCCCGTGCACCACCTCGACGACGTCGCCCGGGGCTTCGCCAGGCTCGGCGCCCAGAGCTCGTGAGCTCGGGTCACCCCTAATGAGGGTCGATTCCGCCGGTCCGACATCGGCCCGTGCTCCTGGTTCGCGCGACTTGGCGATCCGCGGAATCCACCCTCCTAGGCTTGGGCGCGTGGACCATCCCTCGATGACGCCATCAACTCGCCCCCGCACGGGGGTGGTGCTCGATGAGCGCACCGACGAGGACCTCGAGACCGGCAAGCCCAGGGTCGCGCACATCGTGCGGACCGAACCCGGCGAGTCGGCGGTCGCCAAGGTCACCGAGGCCCGCATCTACGGGTTCCCCGTCGAGGCGCTGTGCGGCGAGCGCTTCGTTCCGCAGCGCGACCCCAAGAAGCTGCCGATGTGCCAGGTCTGCAAGGAGATCTACGACCTGTATCGCATGGACAACGAGGGCCTGAGCGACACGCCTAGCTCCTGACGGCTAGGCGGCTGCAGCGGCCGGCAGCCGCGGTGGTGTGCACGTCGGATCAGGGCGCCGCCCTCCATGGCGCCCGCCACTCGGGCGCGTCGAACCGTTCGCCGACGTAGATGGTTTCGCGGGTGATCTTGCCGTCCCTGATCTCGAGGATGTCGACTCCGTAGTGCGGTTCGCCGCCGTCATAGCTGACGTTGATCTCCACCACCCAGATGTCGCCTGCGCCTCTGACGCGGCGGATGTCATAGGCCACCGATCCCGGATAGCGGCTGCGCCACTCGCGGATGTTCGCAACGCCCTCGAATCGCTCCCCCGACTGCGGGAACTCGAGCACCGCATCGTCGTCGTACATGTCGTGCGAGCCGACGGGATCCACCCCTTCCCGCCCGAGGTTCCGCAACAACATCGCCCTGACCGTTTCCGGATCCATACCCGGGCAGGTTGTCCCGGGCGCCGCCGGTCTCGCCACCCCCGCCGATGTTGTCGTCAAGCGCAGCCAACGGCACGCCCCGACGCTGTCCACGCCTAGTGCGCGGTGGCTGCGGCGGCCGGCAGCCGCCGCGGTAGGCGACGGGCGGCGAACACGCCGCCGGCGGCAACCCCCAGCGTGACGATGAACGCGATAGTCAGCGAGCTGGACGTATCCCAGCCCCGGCCGTCACCCAGCGCCACGAACACACCGCCCAGGCCGGTGCCGAGCGAGACGCCCAGCACGTCGGTGAGCTGCAGAGAGGCGCTCGCGCTCCCCTCCTGGCCCGGCGCAGCGGTGCCGAGCACCGTCACCGAGATCGGCGCGTAGGCCAACCCCATGCCCAGGCCCGCCACCGCCCAGGCGGCGATGGCGACGGCGACCGGCACCGACGGGTTGAGCGCCACCAGCAGGCCCGCGATCCCGACACCGAGGAGCGCGAAGCCCCGCCGCACCAGCCACGCCGGGCCCCGCTCGCCCACCAGGCGCTGCTGGACCCAGGCGCCGGTCGTCCAGGCCAGGGTTGCGCCGGTGAGGACCAGGCCGGCCACCCACGTGGGCTGGTCGCGGGCATCGGTCATGGCCAGCGAGACGTAGGCGTCGGTGCCGAAGAACGCGAACGTGAGGATGCCGCGCACACCGACGGCCGCCGGCATCCCGCGGCGCAGCGCCACCGTCCCGGTCGGCACGAGCCGCACGAACGCCCACGCCGCCGGGAGCGCGCCGAGAACCACCAGTGCGACCGTTGGGCCGATCTGGTGGGCGCTGAGCCCGGCCAGGACCAGGGCGACCCCCGCAACCAGCACGACCGCGTCGCGCCGGCGATCGCGGCCCGTGCCCTCCGCGGGCGTCCCATTGGCCGGCGGCCGCGGCGACAGCGCCGGCAGCGTCATGGCGGCCGCCACCGCCACCAGCGGCAGGAGCGCCAGGAACACGACGCGCCACGACGACCAGCGCTCGACCGCGCTGGCCGCCGCCGGCCCGATCAGGCCCGGGATCACCCAGGCCGACGAGAACACGGCGAACACCCGGGGGCGGAGCTCGGGCGGGTACCCACGGCCGACGCTGGCGTACGCGACCGCCGGGATCACACCGGCACCGACACCCTGGGCGATCCGGCCAGCCACCAGCATCGGCATCGACTGAGCCGAGCCTCCGATCACCAGCCCGATCGAGAACAGGACCAGACCGGCCAGGAACGGCTCGCGGGTGCCCCGGCGGTCGGCCGCCTCGCCGGCCAGGACGATGCCGAGGAGGTTGCCGAGGAAGAAGCCGGAGAAGACCCAGCCGTACAGCCCGAGCCCGCCGAGGTCGTCGGACACCACCGGCATGATCGTGGCAATCGCCAGCGCCTCGAACGCCACGAGCGTGATCGTGAGAACCAGGCCCGTGGTCAGCCGTCGCCTGGCCGGCGCCCAGACCCCGTCGGGGGCCGTCGCCGACGTGGCGGCGGTGGCGGGGCGGGCTGTCATCGAGGACATGCTCCCGCGGCAACCTGCCGGATCCCCACGGGATTCCTCGCGACACCGCCGGACCGACCGTCGGCGTGTGGAAATCCGTCCCCGGACCTAGTGCCAAGGACCGGGGCGACGAGATTTGGCGAGTGCGACCCGAGGCATTGGGTTCCGCCGTGGTGAGGCGGAGGTCATCGGTTCCGCAAGCGGAACCCATGACCTCGGCCGGCCGGGTGCGGAACCCATAACCTCATGTGCGCCGCCGTGCTCGGCGTCCGTTCGCATGCGCAACTACCGTGCGCGTTGATGGCAGCCCGCACGGCGACGTGGCGTGACGCGCTCGGCAACGATCGGCTGCTGGTGAGCGGGTTCGGCAAGTGGGGGGCGGGATCTACGACGTCACGGCGACCACGCCCGAGGCGTTCGACGACCTCGCCACCGCGGGCATCACGGTCGGCGGGGGTCGGCTGTGGCGGGTCCTCCGGGCCCCCGGCGAGCAAACCAGTACCTGCGAGCTCCTGTCATACGACGCCCGGGGCCTGCGCAGCTACCGGCGTCTCGATGTCATCCGCGACCCCCACGACGTGTGCTGGCACCAGGGCGCCGTCCACGTCAGCTCGAGCTGGGACGACACCGTGTGGCGCGTCACCGGCGGGGCCGTCGAGCCGCTGTGGCGGGCGCGGGCCGACGACACCGTGCCCGACGCCTGGCACGTCAACTCGCTGCTGGTCGTGGACGGGGCCCTGCACGTCTGCGCCTTCGGGAGGTTCGAGCGCCACAAGGCGTGGAAGGTCGCCCCGCGCAAGGACGTCGGGTTCGTCCTCGACCTGCGCACGGGCCGAGACGTCGTCACCGGGCTGACCCATCCCCATGCCCCCCGGCGGCGCGGCGATCGCTGGTACGTGTGCGAGTCGACGCCGGGCCGGCTCACGGAGCTCGATGCCGCCGGGCGGGTGTCACGGCAGCTGCCACTCCGCCGGTTCACGCGAGGCCTGGCGTTGCTCGGCGACTGGGCGCTGGTGGGCGGCAACGCCCACCGCGATCACGACAACGACCGAGCCGAGGTACTGGTGGTCGATCTCGACTCGTTCGAGGTCGTCGAGCGGATCACCCTTCCCTGCCTCGAGATCTACGACATCCTGCCCACCCCGGGGTCCCTGGCCCGGGGCGTGGCGCAAGGGTTCGGGGCGAACGCCGCGCGCACCGTCGAGCAGTACCGATCGGCGCACCGGCCGTCCGTGCGCCGGCCGGCGCCGCCCGAGGCGGTCGTGCGCCTGGTGCCGTCCCGAGTCGCGAGCTCGGTGGCGGCGTTGGGCCGTCCGCTCGAGGCCGGCGATGCGCGCCGCTGCGGAGTGCAGGGAACGCTTCCGCCCGAGATGGTGGCGGGCACGACCCGCACCGTCCCGCTCCGGGTCGTCAACCGCTCGTCGCGGCCCATCGCATCCCTGCTCCCGCGTCCGGTCAAGGTGGCGGCCCGATGGTTTCGCCTGACCGACGGCCAGCGGGGCGAGCCGCTCGCCAACCCCCGCATCCCCCTCCCCCGGGTGGTGCCGGCCGCCGGCACCACGACGGTGGACGTGCCGCTGGAGGTCCCGCGCGACCCCGGGCTCTACGAGGTATGGGTGGCGCTCCACCAGCCGCGGCTGGGGTGGTTCGGCGCCCGGGTGCAGGCCGAGGTGACGGTGATCGCGCCTGCCGACGGCTCAGGCCTGCTCGGGGCGGAGGGTGGGGAACAGGACGACGTCGCGGATCGAGTGGCTGTCGGTGAGGAGCATGACGAGCCGATCCATGCCGATGCCGAGGCCCCCGGTCGGCGGTAGCCCGTACTCGAGCGCCCTCAGGTAGTCCTCGTCGACGGCCATGGCCTCGTCGTCGCCGCCGGCGCGGGCGCGGGCCTGGTCCTCGAACCGACGCCGCTGCTCGTCGGGGTCGACCAGCTCCGTGAACGCGTTGCCGAGCTCGCGCCCGGCCACGATCGGCTCGAACCGCTCGACCACCCCGGGCAGCTCGCGGTGGTCGCGCGCGAGCGGCGAGACCTCCTTGGGATAGTCGAGCACGAAAACCGGTCCCCACAGCGCGGCCTCGGTGGTCTTCTCGTAGATCTCCAGCACCAGCTTCCCGGGGCCCCACGACGCGTCCACGTCGATGCCGTGGTCGGTGGCGATCCGGCGCAGCTCGTCGACGGGCATCCGCACGTCGAGTCGCACCCCGGCGTGCTGCTCGACCAGGTCGGTCAGCGACTCTCGGGCCCACGGCGGGGTGAGGTCGACCTCCCGGCCGCCGTACGTGATCACCGTCGAGCCCGTCACCTGTCGCGCCAGGTGGGCGACCAGCTCCTCGGTGAGCTCCATGATGTCGCCGTAGTCGGCGTACGCCTGGTACAGCTCGAGCATCGTGAACTCGGGGTTGTGGCGGGGGGACAACCCCTCGTTGCGGAACACGCGCCCGAGCTCGAACACGCGCTCGAACCCGCCTACGACCAGCCGCTTGAGGTACAGCTCCGGAGCCACCCGCAGGTAGAGGTCCAGGTCCAGCGCGTTGTGGTGGGTGATGAACGGTCGTGCCAACGCCCCGCCGGGGATGGGATGCAGCAACGGGGTCTCGACCTCGACGAAGCCACGGCCCTCGAGGAAGCGGCGCGTCTCGGACATGATGCGGCTGCGGGTCTGGAACACCCGCCTGCTGTCTTCGTTGGCCCACAGGTCCGCATAGCGCTGCCGGTAGCGGAGATCGGTATCGGTGATGCCCTTCCACTTGTCGCCGAACCCGCGGCGGGCCTCGGCCAGGAGCTGCCAGCGATCCACGGACACCGACAACTCACCCCGGCGTGACCGGATCACCTCACCTGTGGCGACGATCCAATCCCCGAGGTTGCGCGCGGTGAACTCCTTGTAGTCGTCGGTCTCCTGGGCGGTGGCCATCAGCTGGATCGAGCCACTGGAGTCGCGGAGGGTGGCGAACGTCCGCCCGCCCATGTCGCGCAGCAGCATCACCCGGCCCGCCACGGTGGCGTTGGAGCCGCTGTTGGCGCCGTCGGCGAGCTCGGCGTGGGCGGCCTGCAGATCCGCGGCCCGGTCCGTCACCTCGACCCGGTACGGGGGGCGGAAATCCGGCGGCCTGTGCTCTGTCACTGGTTCTTCTCGTAGATGAGCCTCAGGCCGTGCAGGGTCAGCCAGGGCTCGTGGTGGGTGATCGTGCTGGACAGCGGCGTGATCAAGCCTGACAGACCGCCCGTGGACACGACCTCGGCTTTCTGGTTCAGCTCGTCCTGGATGCGAGCGACCATGCTGTCCACGAGGCCCGTGTAGCCGTAGATCACCCCCGACTGCATCGACTCCACCGTGGACCGGCCGATCACATGGCGGGGCTCGACCAGCTCCACACGACGCAGCGCGGCCGCCCGGGCGAAGAGCGCGTCGAGGCTGATGTCGATGCCGGGGAAGATGGCGCCGCCCAGGTACTCCCCCTGGCCCGAGATGGCCTCGAACGTGGTGGCGGTGCCGAAGTCCACCACCACCACCGGCCCGCCGAAGAGGTCGAAGGCGGCGACGGCGTCTGCGATGCGGTCTGCGCCCACCTCCTTGGGATTGTCGTAGAGGATGGGCAGCCCGGTGCGGATGCCCGGCTCCACGATCACGGCTGACTGCCCGAAGTAGCGCTCGCTCATCCGACGCAACGCCCCGGTCACCCGGGGGACCGACGAGCACACGCAGACGCCGGCGATGTCGTCATCGAACGAGAAGCCGTGGAAGCCCAGGAACTCCTGGACGACCAGCGCATGCTCGTCGGCCGTGCGCTCGGCGTTGGTGGCGACGCGCCAGTGGTCGAGCAGGTGGGTGTCCGCCAGCATGCGACCGACGTTGTGCTCGTCGTCGGGCTCGAGGTCGTAGAGCCCGATGACCGTCTGCGTGTTGCCGACGTCGATGACCAGGAGCATCACGGCCTCGGAGGCTAGTGGGGCCACCCCACTACGCCGGGGCGCCGAAGAGCTACGAACCCCCAGGCCCGTCTATGCGATCACGTCGAGGCCGATGTCGAGGACGGGCGCCGAGTGGGTGAGCGCGCCGATCGAGGCCAGGTCGGCGCCCGTCGTGGCGTAGGCGCCGATGCTGTCCAGGTCGAGGCGGCCCGATACCTCGAGCAGGGGCCGGTCCGGGTGCCGCTCGCGGACCTCGTTCACGACGGCCCGAACCTCGTCGGGTGACATGTTGTCGAGGAGCAGGGCGTCGGCTCCGGCCGCCACGGCCTCACGTACCTGATCCAGGTCCCCGCACTCGACGTGAACCGTGCGGCCGGGCCAGCGCTGCCGCGCCCGGGCGACGGCGGCGCTGATGCCGAACAGCTCGAGGTGGTTGTCCTTGAGCAGCACCCAGTCCGAAAGGTTGCCGCGGTGGTTGGCTCCCCCGCCGGCCCGCACGGCCGCCTTCTCCAGCGTCCGCAGGCCGGGAGTGGTCTTCCGGGTGTCCCATATCCGCAGGGTCCCGCCCGCCGCCGTAACGGCGTCGACGAACCGGGCCGTGAGCGTGGCGACGCCCGACAGCCGGCCGAGGAAATTGAGGGCGGTGCGCTCGGCGGTGAGGATCGGGGCCAACCGCCCCGTCACCCGGCCGAACTCCTTGCCGGCGTCGAGGTGATCGCCGTCGTCGGCATCCCAACGCAACTCGAGCGTGGGGTCGATCTGGTGCATGGCCTCCTCGGCGCACAGCCGCCCGGCGAGGACCCCATGGGCGCGGGGCACGAACGACGCAGTCGCCTCCAGCTCCGGCGGCAACAACGCCGACGTCAGGTCGCCGATCGGCGTGAGATCCTCGGCCAGGGCACGGGCGACCGCCTCGCGCACCGCGGGGAGGGGGGGATCGGCGTCGTGCACCGCGGCGAGTTTCGCAGGTTTTTCATCCACCCGGGGGGCCGGCTCCGAACACCCCGACGAAAGGCTGGACTTTGCCCCGTACGAGGTGTTGCCCATGTTGCTCCGCGCACCGAACGCGCCCGCCGGCGCCCCCGCGTCGGCGCTGATGCCGTGGTGGCACCGCGCGCGCCGGTGGGTCGGGGAGCACCACGCGAGCCTGTGGGTCGTCGGCGCCATCGGGGTCCTGGGCGTCGCCGTGCACAGCGTCAACCTGGGCACCGCCCCTGCCCCCGCCAGCGGCGAGGGCGCGCTGGTAGCCGCCGGCTGGTCGATCGTCCACCTCGGCTCCGCCGGCGACGCCACGTTCTCCTCGGCCGGGCCATCGCTCGCACCGATCCACCTCGGCGGCTGGATCTGGACCACGGGCGCGCTGGGACGGGCATCGAGCGCCATCGCCGCGGGCCGGGAGGCGATGCTCGTCGCTCACATCATCGGCATCCCCCTCGTGTGGGTCCTGGCCCGGCGCTCGGGGCTGGCCCGCTGGGCGGCCGGCGGCGCCGCCCTGGTCTTTGCCGTGTCGCCACTGGCGATCGCGCTCTACCGACCGGTGAGCGGCGCCGGGTTGGCGGTGCCATGGATGCTGGCGGCCCTGGCGCTCGCCAGCGCTCGACGACCCCGGGCGTGGACGGGCGTAGCCGCCGGCCTCTGC
Source organism: uncultured bacterium (assembly GCA_963756425.1). GTDB lineage: Bacteria > Actinomycetota > Acidimicrobiia > Acidimicrobiales > VFJN01 > DASQUK01. The sequence continues at coordinate 187,927 of CAVWNW010000012.1, forward strand.
CTGGCGGTGGCGGTGCTGACCGAGCCCGCCGTGGTCGTGGTGGCACCGGCGGTCGGCTGGCTGCTGTGGCGGTCCTCCCCGAGCACCCGTCGCCGGCGCCGCCGCCTCCTCGCCGGCGCGATCGCGTTCGGCGTCGGCTGGCTGGCCGTGACCGCCCTGATGACATCTGGGTCACCCGATCCCGTGGCGTCGCTCGGGCTACTCGACCGGATTCGTTTGGCCGCCGGCGGTGCGTCCTCGGCCATGGAGACCGTTGCCGACGGCTTCGACGGTCGATCCGTGGCGAGTCTCATCGGGCTCGACCGCATCGGCGCAGGCGCCTGCCTGATCGCGGCGACGGTGGTGCCGCCGGTGGTGCCACGCTTTCGGCCGATCGGCTGCGCGTTCTGGGCGCTTGCCGCCTTGGTCCTGGTCTCGGGAGAACCGTCATGGACCATCGTCTTGCCGATGATGCCGCTGGGTGCCGTGCTGCTGGCCGCCGGGGCACAGCTCGTGTGGGTCTGGCACCTCGAATCCCGCATGGAGCCGCGGCGGGATGCACACGCGTCGACGGCCGTGAGCCGGCTTGATTCCGCCGTGCCCCTCGTGCTCGCAGCCGCGGCCGTGGCGCTGGTGTTGGCGGTCCCCGACTGGATCTCGACCCACCGAGACGTCGCAGCGGCCGATGCCGCAGCGCCGTTGGCGTCCGCCTGCGTCTGGGTGGTGGACAACCTCAACGAGGGTGACCGCGTCATCGTCGACGACGCCATCTGGGTCGACCTGGTCGAGAACGGACTCGCACCACAGGTGCTCGCCGGATACGGAGCAGTCGGCGCCGGCCCCGACTGGCGCTCGTACCGCTACATCGTCTCCACGCCGGCGCTGCGTGAATCCGGTGGCGCGCCCGAGGTCGCCAAGGCCGTCGACAGTTCCCGCGAGATCGCCAGCGTCGGCGAGGGCGACGAGCGCGTCGAGGTGCGGCGCATCGTCGCCACCACCGCCGAGGCCCCGGCCGCCCAAGAGGCGACCAGGAACGAAGCCCGGGCCATCGCCGGGCAGGCGCTGGCTGCGAATCCGGGCATCGAGGCGCCGCCCGCCGCCATCTCGCAGTTGCGCGCCGGCGAGGTGGACGAGCGGCTGACGACGGTGCTCGCCACCCTCGCGGGCGCCCACCGCCTCGAGATCGGCGCATTCGTCGCCATGCCCGGCGAGGACGTGGCGGGCGCCGCCTTGCGCACCGTCGAGCTCGCTTCCATCGACGGTCGGCCCATCGCCGCCGGCGACCCCGCCGTGGTCGAGGCCGTGGCGTTCCTCGGCAACCAGCTCCCAGAGTTCCGGCCGCACCAGGTCAGCCTGGTCGGTCGCAGCAGCGGCGAACCACGCCTGCGCATCACGTTCCCCATAGGACAGGAGGACTGACAATGATCGACGTTCGTTCGAACCGGGTGGGTCATCGGTCGAGACGACTGACGGTATTGGTCGCGGCCATCGCCAGCGTGGCGGGCGCGCTGGCGGTGGCCGGCCAACCCGCCAGCGCCGGCACCGCCACCGACGTCCAGCTGCGTGTCGCACACTTCTCCCCCGACACGCCGCCGATGGACGTCTACGCCACCGGCTTCGACGGCAAGGAGCAGCTCGTGCTCCCCAAGCTGGGATACGGCCAGGTGTCGGAGTACCTGCCGCTCAACGCGGGCCTGTACGCGTTCTCGATGCGGCCCGCAGGGTCGCCGGCCACCGACGAGGCGGTGCTGCGGGTCTCGGCCGACCTGGCCGCCAAGACGTCGTACACGTTCGCCGCCTTCGGCCGCCAGGCGGAGCTGAACACCGATCTGCTGACCGACGACCTCGCGGCGCCGCCGCCCGGCCAGGGTCGGGTGCGCCTGATCCAGGCCGCGATCGACGCGGGTGCGGTCGACGTCAGCACCGCGGGCGGCCCGCTGCTGGCCCAGGACGCCGACCTGGGAAGCGTCAGCAACTACGTGGCCGTGCCAGCCGGCGCCTGGGAAGTCACGGCCGACAGTGAATCGGCGGATCCGGTCGTCGAGAACCTCACCGTCGAGCCCGGCGCCGTGAGCTCCCTGGTGGTGCTCGACGGCAACGGCACCGGCAACCTCCAGATCATGAGCGTCAACGACGCCGCCAGCGCCACCGCGGGCGCCGGCGTCGCTCCGGCGGGGGGCGTCGACACCGGTGGCGGCGGGCTGGCCGGCGGCATCGCGCGGTCGGCCGACTCCGCGGGCACCGCGGGCGCGCTGGTGGCCACCGCGGCGGGGCTGCTGGCGGTGCTGCTCGCCGTCGGGACGACGCGCCTGCTGAGGAGAAGACGGGCAGCGTGAACGTCCGAAGGCTGACGTTCGTCGGCGGGCGGGCCCTTCCCCTGGCCTTCGCCCTCCTGGGCGCACTGGCCGCGCCGGCGGTCGTCGCCCACGCAGTCGACGGCAGGGGTTGGCCGGCCGAGCCGGTCGACACCAGGTCGGCGGGAGCGGTGGTGACCCGGGTGGGCGGCCCGGGCACCGCCGTGCCGGGTCCTCGAACCCGGCCGTCGATCCGCGTCGCCGAACGGCCGCTCCCGCTGGGCGTGTCGGCGGCGGAGGACCAGCCGGCACCACCGGCCAGCCTGGCGATCCCCTCCATCGGGGTCGAGACCCAGCTCGAGCACCTGGCGGTGCGCGGGGACGGGACGCTGGCGGCCCCGGACGACTTCGGGCGGGCCGGCTGGTTCTCCGAGGGCCCGGCGCCGGGCGAGCGGGGCCCGGCGGTGATCGTCGGCCATGTCGACTCCCGGGACGGTCCAGCGGTGTTCTATCGCCTGCCCGAACTGCGCACCGGCGATCTCGTCGAGGTCATGCGCACCGACGGCACCGTCACCCGCTTCGCGGTGACCGACACGTTCGAGGCGACCAAAAACGCATTCCCGACCGAGGCCGTCTACGGCCCGACCACGGGACCCACGCTGCGGCTCGTCACCTGCACCGGCACGTTCGACCGCGGCTCCCGGCACTACGTGTCGAATCTCGTCGTGTACGCGGAGCCCGCGTGACGGGCTCCGCTCCCGGGTCACGCCGGGCCGGGGCCTACCGCTCGGGAACCACACCACCGATGACGTAGCGCAGCCGTTGGCGCGGATCGACATCGGGATGGTCGGTCCGGGCGTGGGCTCCCCGGCTCTCCGTGCGGGCCAGCCCGCCGGTGGCCAGCGCCCAGCCGACGGTCGCCAGGTTGGCGAGCTCACACGTGGCACCGTCGGGGGACGGTTCCCGTTGGGTGCGGGCCAGAGCCGCCGTGGCGGCGTCCCGGGCGCGCTCCAGCGAGGCAGCGGACCGCAGCACTCCGGCGCCCGCCGTCATGGCTCGCTGCAGGGTGTCGCGCGCGGCGCCTACCGGCGGCTCGGCGGTGGCGGCCGACGTCGTCGCCACCGCATCGTCACCGCGTTCGGGGGGCAGCCCGGCGTCCAGCCGTCGCCCCGGGATGGCGTCGTCGTCGCCGCCCAGCACGCAGCGCATGGCCCCGGTGGGAGACGGCCCGTCCTTGCCCTGCTCGACCGCCTCGACGACTCGGGGGCCGAACACCATGCCGTCAAGCAACGAGTTCGATGCCAGCCGGTTGGCGCCGTGGACGCCGTTGCACGCCGCCTCGCCGGCGACCCACAGTCCCGGGAGCGACGCGGCGCCGTCGAGGTCGGCGACGATGCCGCCGCAGTTGTAGTGCGCGGCCGGCGCCACCGGGAGCCATTCCACCCGGGGATCGAGGCCCACGGCGGCGAGCGAGGCGGCGATGGTGGGAAAGCGCTGGCCGAAGTGCTCGAGCCCGGTGGCATCGAGCCACACGTGGTCGGTGCCCTGTTCGGCGACCCGGGTCATGATCGCCTGGCTCACCTTGTCGCGGGGCAGCAGCTCGTCGACGAAGCGCTCGCCGTTGGCGTCGCGCAGCAGCGCACCGTGGCCCCGCAGTGCCTCCGACAGCAGCGGCCGGGGCATGGCCGGGTGGTGGAGAGCGGTCGGGTGAAACTGCACGAACTCCAGGTCGGCCACCGCGATCCCGGCGCGCAGCGCCATGGCGATGCCGTCGCCGGTCGACTCGGGTGGGTTCGTCGTCACCGCGAACAGCTGGCCGGCGCCCCCCGTGGCCACCAGCACGTGGTGGGCCCGCACCTCGGCCCGCTCCGCCGACGGTCCCAGAGCCACCACCCCGCCGCAGCGGCCGCCCTCGATGAGCAGATCCAGCGCGAACCAGTGCTCGTAGACGGCCGCGGCCGTCTGGTGGACCGCAGCGACCAAGGCGCGCTCCACCTCGACCCCGGTGGCAGCACCGCCGGCGTGCACCACGCGGGCGTGTGAGTGCCCGCCCTCGCGTGCCAGTAGCAGCTCACCCCGCGAGTCCCGGTCGAAGATGGCGCCCCGGGCGATCAGCTCGTTGACCCGCGCCGGACCCTCGTCCACCAGCACCCGCACCGCATCCGGATCGCCCAACCCCGCCCCCGCCGCCAACGTGTCGGCCAGGTGCAGATCGGTCGAGTCGGGGTCGTCGGACAGGACCGCCGCCACGCCCCCCTGGGCCCAGCGCGTCGTCGCCTGGTCCAGCTCCGCCTTGGTGAGCACGCCGACCCGCATGCCATGGGTCTTTGCCGCCCGCACCGCAGCAGACAGGCCCGCCACCCCCGATCCGAGGACCAGCAGGTCGAGCACGCCGTTCATTCTCTCAGTACTCGGGTCGCAAGACGCACGCCAGCGCCTGAAGGAGGCGGTCAGCCGGTGGCGAGCCGCTCGGCCGTGGCGGCGTCGATCGGACGATTGGCGGTGTCGACGTGCACGACCACGGGCTCGTAGTGGTCCAGCTCGCTCGCCTCGTAGTCGGCGTAGGAGATGACGATGACGCGGTCGCCCGGTGACACCAGGCGGGCGGCGGCGCCGTTGAGGCACATGTCACCCGAGCCGGGACGACCGGCGATGGCGTAGGTCTCGAATCGGGCGCCGTTGTCGATGTCGACCACGGCCACCTGCTCGTGCTCGAGGATGTCGGCGGCGGCGAGCAGGTCGGGATCGATGGTGATCGAACCTACGTAGTGCAGGTTGGCGTCGGTGACGACCGCACGATGGATCTTCGACTTGAGCATGCGGCGACGCACGATCGGTCAACCTTCCTGGGTGGGTGCCGGCACGGTCACCCCCACGTTGTCGATGAGCCTCGCTCGCCCGAATCGAACGGCTGCCAGGAGCCGGAGATTCCCGGCGAGTGGGTCCGGGATGCGGAAGAAGTCTGTGTCGACGACCTCCGCGTAGTCCAGTTGCGCCAGTGGTTCTGCCTCGATGATCTGGCCCATGAGGGTGCGGACGGCCGCTGGGTGGCGTTCGCCGCCCAGAATGGCGGCGAGGCCGGCCCGCAGCGCCCGGTACACGACCGGCGCCGCCTCCCGCTCGTCGGCGGTGAGGTAGCTGTTGCGGGACGACATGGCCAGGCCGTCGTGCTCGCGCACCGTGGGGCAGCCGACCACCTCGACGGGCAGCGACAGGTCCCGAGCCATGTGCCGCACCACCGCCAGCTGCTGGAAGTCCTTCTCGCCGAAGTACGCCCGGCAGGTCCCGACGATGGCGAACAGCTTGGCGACCACGGTGGCCACGCCGGCGAAGTGGTGGGGCCGGGCGGCGCCCTCGAGCGCCTCGGACACCTCCGCCACCGACACGGTGGTCAGCGCTGGCTCCGGGAACATCTCGTCGGCGCTCGGCACGAAGAGCACGTCGACGCCCGCAGCCTCGGCGAGGCGCCCGTCCCGATCGAGGTCGCGGGGATAGGCCTCGAGGTCCTCGCCGGCGCCGAACTGGAGGGGGTTGACGAAGATCGAGGCCACCACCACGTCCCTCTCGGCCCGGGCCCGCCGCATCAGCGCAAGGTGGCCGTCGTGTAGGTACCCCATGGTCGGCACGAGCCCAACGGAGCGGCCCGCAGCCCGCTCGCCGTCGAGCAGCGACCGCAGCTCGGCGATGGCGTGCAGGGCCTTCACGGCGTGCCTTCGCGGCCAGCGGGCGTCCCCTGCGTCGCGGAGCGCGCCTGCTGTGCCAGGCGACGGGCGGCGTCGGCGAGAGAACGGTACGCGCGGCGTTCGTCGGCCGGGAGGGCCCGCAGGTGACGGCGGATCGTGGCCTCGTCGCCCCGGGCCGCCGGGCCTGTCAGCCCCGTCGCCGGGCCGAGGGCGGCGACGTTGTCGAGCGTGGCCCGGGCCAGGTCGACGTAGGCCTCGAACGGCACGCCGACGGCCTCGCTCAGGCGTTCGACCTGCCCCATCAGCGCCACCACGTGATTGGAGGCGATGACGGCGGCCGCGTGGTAGACGGGACGGTCGGCGTCGGCCACCTCGAACCATCGGCCGCGCAGGGCGCGCACGACGTCGTGGGCCAGCGGGTCGCCGGCGATGGCGAACCAGGAACCGACGAGGCGCCGAGCGCCGAGCGTCGTGTTGGGCAACGCCACCAATGGGTGGACCGCTGCCCGCCGCCGGTGGGGGGCCAGCGCCGCGAGGCCGAGCGACCCGGCCAGGTGGGCGACGACCGTGCCGGGTACCGGATCGACCGCCCGCGCGATGTCGCGGACGCGATCGTCGGGCGTGGCGATCACCAACAGGTCGACGCCCCGGGCGGCCGGTGCCAGGTCGTCGCCCCGACCCAGCAGCGGCGCCACGCTCCAGTGGGCGGCGCGGAGCGCCCGCGCCAGCGCCGTGCCGGCGCGACCGGGGCCGATGATCCGTACCCGGACCACGGTCAGTGCGGGGCCAGCTCGTCGAGTGCACCCACGGGCTCGACGTAGCCCGTCGATGCGTCGAGGGTGGCGTCGTCGACCAGGTCGGGGGCGAGGTCGCGCAGCGGCGCCAGCACGAAGCGGCGCTCCCACATCCGGGGATGGGGCACCTGCAGGTCGGGCTCGTCGACCGTGACGCCGTCGATCCACAGGACGTCGACGTCCAGCGTCCGGGGCCCCCAGCGCTCGTCGCGCACGCGGCCGGCTGCCGCCTCCAGGCGGTGGCACACGCCGAGCAGGTCGTGCGGCGCCCGTGCCGTCTGCAGCTGTGCAACCAGGTTCAGGTAGGCGTCCTGGCCGCCCGGTCCGCCAAGCGGTTCGGTCTCGTAGACCGGCGACACTGCTTGCAGGTCCACGGCCCGCAGCGTGTCGACCGCCTCGCGCAGGTAGCGCACCCGGTCGCCCATGTTGGACCCGAGCCCGAGGAACGCTCGCCTGGGGCTCGGGGCGTCACCCTCGGCGCCGGTCATCATCTCGTCCGGACCACGTGCACGCCCGAGGTTGCCAAGTCGTGTGGCACGGGGGGACGCAGCTTCCGCACCGCGAGGTCGACGGCGATGATCCGGGTATCCACGCCGAGCACGGCGTGCGCGACGAGCTCCGCCAGGCGCTCCAGCAGCGCCACGTGCCCCGCGCCGACGGCCGTCGCCACGGCATCACACACCGCGCCGTAGTGAACCGTGTCCGCGAGATCGTCACTCCGGCCGGCCGGCCCCAGATCGACGACCAGGTCGAGGTCGATCTCCAACGGCTGGTCCTGCTCGCGTTCGATCGGTAGGACCCCCACCCGCGCGGGCACGCGGAGGCCGCGCAGCTCGATGCGATCCCAGGGCAGCGCCGAGGGTTCGCTCATCCGGGTTCGCGGAGCTCATCGGCGGAGGCCACCAACTCCCGCCCCTCCGGACCGAGCTGTCGCCCGGTCAGGCGCTCAGTGACCGAGATCGCCTGGGGGCCGTAGGGCACGAGGCCGGCCCACAGCACGTAGCCCGCGACCAGGCCGCAGATGCGGTCGCCCACCTCCTCCTGATGGATCAGGAGCTTCTCGCCCTTCGCCAGGAGGTCGCGAATCTCGGTGTAGAGCGCGAGCTGGAACTCGACCGGGTCATCCTGGGGCTGCTGGGGCCGGTGCAGCCACGCCACACCCAGCTCGTCGTAGTTGTGCAGGTTGTGGGGCGCGGCGATGAGCGAGATGACGTGCGTGAAGCCCTGCTCGCGGATCCAGATGATCTCCTCCTGGCGGCGCACCCGGCGATGGTTGGCCCCGTAGCCGCCCGGCCGCTCGCAGATGGCCAGCCGGTCCTTGAGCACCCACACGAAGTTGCGGGGGGTGATGCCCTGGGCCCACTTGCCCTTGGTCGGTGGCAAATCAGGTACTCCTTGCTGGAAACATCACGCGGCCGCCAACACCCGGTCACAGGCCTCGATCGCCCGCACGGTGGCGGGCACCTCGTGGACGCGGACCATGCTGGCGCCGCGCAACAAAGCCCACGCGGCGGTGGCGATCGAGCCCTCCAGGCGGTCCCCAACCGGTGGGACGGTCCGGGTGCGGTCGGCTCGCGCCGCCAGGGCGCCGAGCGTCGACTTGCGGCTGGTGCCGACCAGCACCGGATAGCCGGTGGCCACCAGGACGTCGAGGTTGGCGAGGAGGGCGAGGTTGTGATCCAAGGTCTTCCCGAAGCCGATGCCAGGATCGATCCACACCTCCTGCACCCCTGCCGCCCGGGCGGCGTCGGCCCGGTCGACGAGGAAGTCGCACACCTCGGCCACGACGTCGTCGTACACCGGGTCGGCCTGCATGGTCCGGGGATCGCCCAACATGTGCATGGCCACGAACGCGGTGCCGATGCCGCCGGCCACCGCCGCCAGGCTGGCCGACACGTCGTTGATCATGCGGGCCCCGGCGGCCACCGCGGCCTCGGCCACGGCCGCCTTGCGGGTGTCGATCGAGACAGCCACGCCGTCGGACGCCAGCGCCTCGACGACGGGGAGCACCCGCCGCAGCTCCTCGTCGACGGGCACCGGCTCGGCCCGGGGGCGGGTGGACTCACCGCCCACGTCGACCCAATCCGCTCCCTGGTCCACCATCGTGCGGCCGTGGGCGATGGCGGCCCGGTGGTCGAGGAATCGTCCGCCGTCGGAGAACGAGTCCGGGGTCACGTTGACGACACCCATGACCCGGCGGCGTCCGCTCTCCACGATCGGCAAGCATATGTCGCGCCCTGTGACCACCGACGGCGCGCTCCGGCACCGCAGGGTTGCGTTCCGTAGCGTCTCGGCAGGCAACTGGTCCGGCGTCAGCGGGGTGGTGATTCGGCCGCCTCGACCGCCACGTCGAGAGCCAGCTCGGCCATGGCGAAGAAGCCCGTCTCGCGCTCGCCGGAGCTGATCGCCTCGGCGCGGGGGATGTGGTCGCTGACGGTCGAGACGCACAACGCCCGCGCCTGGTGGGCGGCGGCGATGGTGTAGAGGGCGGCGGCCTCCATCTCGACTGCGAGCACGCCGTGCCTGCTCAGCGCGTCGGTCACCTCGGGATCGCTGTCGTAGAAGGTGTCGGTGGACAGGATGGTGCCGACGTGGGCGGTGATGCCTCGCTCACGGGCCAGGCGCCACGCCTCGACGGCGAGCCCGAAGTCGGCGGCCGGGGCGTACGTGATGCCCTTGAACCGCCGTTCGATCATCGCCGAGTCCGTGTGTGCGGCCAGGGCGATGACGAGGTCTCGGAGGGCCACGGCGTCGTGCAGCGCACCGCACGACCCCACCCGGATCGCGGTCGTCACGCCGTAGAAGCGGAACAGCTCGGTGGCGTAGATGGCGATCGACGGCATGCCCATGCCGGTCCCCTGCACCGAGATGCGGCGGCCCCGGTACGTGCCGGTGAAGCCCAGCATGTTGCGGACCTCGTTGTAGCACTGGGCGTCGTCGAGGAAGCGCTCCGCGATGGCGGCGGCCCGCTTGGGGTCGCCCGGGAGCAGCACCGCGTCGGCGATGTCGCCGGGCTTGGCCTCGTTGTGTGGCGTCGGCGCAGTCATAGATCCCCCGCAGCGTACGGGGCCGCGACGCTATCTCTGGCCGACGATGAAGCGCATCGCCTCTTCCCGGGTGGCGACGCTGGACCGGAACAGGCCCCGGACCGCCGACGTCACGGTGGTCGCGCCCGGCTTGCGCACGCCCCGCATCGTCATGCACAGGTGCTCGGCCTCGATCACCACCATCACACCCCGGGGCTGGAGCGTGCGGTCGATCTCGTCGGCGATCTGAACGGTCAGGTTCTCCTGCACCTGTGGCCGGCGGGCGAAGGCGTCGACCAGGCGCGCCAGCTTGGAGATCCCGGTTATCCGGCCATCCTCCCCGGGGATGTACGCCACGTGGGCCTTGCCGATGAACGGGATGAGGTGGTGCTCGCAGATCGACTGCATCGGGATGTCCCGCACCATGACCATCTCGTCGTGGCCGGCCTCGAACGTCACGGCCAGGTGGGTGTCGACCTGCTCGTGGATGCCCGAGCAGATCTCGGCGTACATGCGGGCGACACGCTCGGGCGTGTCGCGCAGGCCGTCGCGGTCGGGATCCTCCCCGATGGCCTCGAGGATCTCCCGCACTGCCTTGGCGATCCGCTCCATGTCCATCGGGGTATCGATGGGCGGGAAGTCCCGGCTTGGGCTGGGCCACTCGTCGGCCACTACGTCCCGCTCCTGTGGCTGCGCGGCGGCCCACTCGTGGCTCGCTCGCTCTCACCTTGCTTCCCCGTCACCCTCGACGGACGCTCGCTCATGGGCGCGACCTCGCTGTGTCTCCTCCGCTCGCCCCTCGGGTCAGGTGCCGGACGGCCGTGGCTCGCCCAGGCCCCAGCGCAGAACCCGCCGCCAGGCGGGCAGCCGCGGCGCGGGGGCGCGCCGCACGTCCGGCTCGCCCGCGTCCGGCGCCGGGTCCACCGCCTCGGCGACGGTGGGGCCCACCAACGCGCGGCGGACGGGCGGCTGAGCCCCGATGTCGAGCTCGTCGAGCGGCAGCTCGATGCCCGTCCCCTTGTCGAGGTCGCCGAACACCTCCGCCAGGTCGTTGTCGTCGAGCGTCTCCTTGTCGACGAGCGACGTGGCCAGGCGGTCGAGGGTGGCCCTGTGGGTGGTGAGGATGAACTTCGCCCGGTCGTGGGCGGCGTCGATCAGCCGCCGGACCTCGTCGTCGATCAGCCCGGCAACCTCGTCGGAGTACGTGGGCTCGTGCCCGTAGTCGCGGGCCAGGAACACCTCCTGGGCCTTGCTGCCGAGCTGCTGGGGCCCCAGCCGGTCGCTCATCCCGAAGGTGGTGACCATCTGGCGGGCGATCTCGGTGCAGCGCTCGATGTCGTCGCTGGCCCCGGTGGTCGGCTCGCCGAACACCAACTCCTCCGCCGAGCGGCCGCCCAGCAGCATGGTCATGGTGTCGACCAGCTCGCTGCGGCTCTTCAGGTACTTGTCCTCGGTGGGCAGGGCCAGCGTCCACCCCAGCGCCCGCCCACGCGACACGATCGAGACCTTGTGGATGGGGTCGGTGCCCTCCAGCACGTGTCCCACCAGCGTGTGGCCGCCCTCGTGGTAGGCGATGACCTGCTTCTCCTTGTCGGACATGACCCGGGTCTTGCGCTCGGGGCCCGCCAACACCCGGTCGATGGCCGCCTCCATGGCCAGCATGGAGATGTCGGTGCCGCCACGGCGGGCGGTGAGCAGCGCCGCCTCGTTCATGAGGTTGGCCAGGTCGGCGCCGGTGAAGCCCGGGGTGCGGCGGGCCAGGACGTCGAGGCGCACGTCGTCGGCCAACGGCTTGCCCTTGGCGTGGACGTCGAGGATCGCCTTGCGGCCCTCGAGGTCCGGCTGGTCCACCACGATCTGGCGGTCGAACCGACCGGGACGGAGCAGCGCCGGATCGAGGATGTCGGGCCGGTTGGTGGCGGCGATGAGGATCACCCCGGTGCGAGAGTCGAACCCGTCCATCTCCACCAGCAGCTGGTTCAGCGTCTGCTCGCGCTCGTCGTGACCCCCGCCGAGGCCGGCGCCCCGGTGGCGGCCGACCGCGTCGATCTCGTCGACGAACACGATGGCCGGCGCCGTCTGCTTGGCCTTCTCGAAGAGGTCGCGCACCCGGCTGGCGCCCACGCCCACGAACATCTCCACGAAGTCCGAGCCCGAGATGGGGAAGAACGGCACGCCCGCCTCCCCGGCCACGGCCCGGGCCAGGAGCGTCTTGCCGGTGCCGGGCGGCCCGAAGAGCAGGACCCCCTTGGGGATCCGCGCCCCGATCGCCTGGAACCGCCCCGGGTCCTTGAGGAAGTCCTTGATCTCCTGCAGCTCCTCGACCGCCTCGTCGCAGCCGGCCACGTCGGCGAACGTCACGACGGTGTCGTCCTTCGTGACCTGCTTCGCCTTCGACTTGCCGAACTGCATCACGCCGCGGCCGCCGCCCTGGAGCGCGTTCATGACCAGGAAGAACGCCCCGATGATCAGCACGACGGGCAGCAGGCTGAACAGCAGCCCGGTCCAGACCGAGTCGCCCTGGGAGTCGGTCGTGACCTCGATGGCGGGCTTGGCCTCGTCGAGCTCGTCGACCAGCTCGTCCGCGAACTCGGCGGGATAACTCACCTTGTAGTCGGTGTCGTCGCGCAGCTTGCCCTGGACGACGTTGTCGCGATCCTTGATCTCGGCGGTCGCGACCTCACCCTGGGCGATGTCGTCGCGGAAGGCGGAGAGGTCGAGCTCCTCCCGCTCGGTCCCGGGGCGGAGCATCTGCACCCCGAAGAACAGGACGGCGAAACCGAGGACGAGGTACGCGACAGCGGCGCGGGGGAAGCGTTTCACGGTGCGGGCCAGGCTACCGGCGGGGCCGCGCCGGGGACCACCGCCGGTACCGCGTCACCCGCTTATCTCGCCCGTGAACTCGCACACGTAGGGAAGGTTGCGGAAGCGCTCGGCGACGTCGAGTCCGTAGCCCAGCACGAAGGCGGGCGGGATCTCGAAGCCGACGTAGCGCAGCTCCTCCTGGGTCTTCTGGTTGCCTTGGCGCACGAAGAGCGCGCACACGGCCAGGCTCGCCGGATGGCGGGCCGCCAGGTTCCGCCGCAGGTAGGTGAGCGTCAGCCCCGAGTCGACGATGTCCTCCACCAGGATCACGTGGCGCCCGGCGAGGTCGACGTCGAGGTCCTTGACGATGCGGACGACGCCGGACGATCGGGTCGAGGCGCCGTAGGACGAGACGGCCATGAAGTCGATCTCGACCGGTAGGCGGATGGCCCGGGCGAGGTCGGCCATGAACACGAAGGCGCCCTTCAGCACGCCGACGAGCAGCGGGGGGCGGGTGGCGTAGTCGGTGGTGATCTGGTCACCCAGCTCGGCGATCCGCGCCTGGATCTCCTTCTCGCCGACCACGACCGGCCCGAGCGAGGGATCATCGAGATGATGGATGAAGTCGCCCGGAGAGTCCGTCGGCATGCGTCTTTACGCTAGTGGGCCACTAGTGGGGATCGGGCCGGTCGAGCCGTAGCCGCCCCCGGGACCGCGTCACCCGCCAACGCCCCGGGAGCTCGCACGCCACGGCCTCGCCCCGCGCCACGGCGAGGACGCGATCGACGCTGGCCCCGTCGGGCGGATGCAGCTCGTCGCCGCCGGGCCCGCCGGAGCGCAGCCACCGCCTGACGGCGCGGCGGGCGAGCGGCGCCGGGGCCGCGGCGAGCGTCCGGGCGTCGCAGGGATCGAGCGCCGCGGACAGCTCGTCGAGGAGCGCGACGTCGTCGCGTGCCAGGTCGGTCTGGCGGGCGAGGATCGGCGCGATGTCGCGCTCGGCGATGTCGTCGAGCAGCGGAAGCAGCTCGTGCCGGACCCGGTTGCGGCGGAATGCCGGGTCGCGATTGGTCGGGTCCTCGACCGGCTCGAGGCTCAGGGCCTCGCACAGGGCCCGGGTCTCCCGGCCGCGCAGGCGGCGCAGTGGGCGGGCCCGCGGGTCCATGCCGGCAAGGCCGTCGAGGCCGGCGCCCCGCAGCAGGTTCAGCAGCATCGTCTCCGCCTGGTCGTCGGCGGTGTGCCCGGTGAGCACGCCGGCCGGGAGGGCGGCGTAGCGGGCGGCCCGGGCGCGAGCCTCGAGGTTGGGGCCAGGCTCCACCGGGGCCCGCACCCCGCAGAACGCGGCGCCCCAGCGGTCGGCCGCGGCCCGCACGACGTCGGCCTCGCCGGCGGACCCCGGCCGCAGCCCATGGTCGACGTGCACGGCCGTGACCCGACAGCCGGCCTCTACGGCGAGAACCAGGAGCGCCAGCGAGTCGGCCCCGCCCGACACCGCGCACGTCACCGCCGTCCGGTCCGTCGCGAAGTCGCACCTGGCCAGCAGGGCGGCGATCAGCTCGCCGCCCGGAGGCGTTGCCTGCGTTCGTCCGGAGGTCATGAGTTCCGCCGGGGCGAGGCCGAGGTCATAGGTTCCAGGCCCGGAACCTATGACCTCAGGCTCCCACGTGCGGAACTCACGACCTCGGGCGGGGACCCGGCTGCAAGCCGCTACCCGACGAGCTCCTCGGAGAGCTTGACCCGGTCCAGCCACTCCTGGGGGGCCCGGATCTCGGCCAGGGTGGGCAGCCACTCGGGCCCGCGCCAGGCGGCGTCGAGGGCGCCGGGCCCGCCATGGCGCTCGACGTAGGCGATGAACGACTCGCCCTGCGCGTACTGCTGGAACTTGGCGTCGATGCCGAGCGCCTTCTGCAGCAGCTTGGCCACGCTGCCCCCCTGTTTCCGCCGCTCGCGCAGCGCCCGCGAGAACCGGGCCGCCGAGGGGACGTGACCCTTGCCGGCCCGGTCCATGGTGACGTCGCCGTGGCCCTCGAGCAGGCTCATCAGACCGCCGATCCGGCCGAACAGCTCACGCTGGTCGGGGCTGGCCAGCAGGGTGGCGATGCCCCCCTCGTCAAGCGGGTTGTTGCCCGAGCGCAGGTCCTCGATCACCCGACCGAGGGCGTCGAGGAATCGCTTGGGATCGGGATCGACGGCGCCGAGCGTCTGCTCGACAAGGGAGAGGAAGTGCGGCCGCAGCCACGGCACCCCGGTGAACTGCGCCCGGTGGGTCACCTCGTGGAGGGCCAGCCACAGGCGGAACTCGTGGGGCGGGAAGGCGTAGCGCTTCTCCAGCGCCAGCACGTTGGGACCCACGTAGTAGACGAGGTCCTGGTCCTCGGGGTCCTCGTCTTCGATCACCAGCAGGTCGTACTGACCGAGCACGCGAGTGGCCATCCACCCGAGCAGGGTGCCGACCTCGACACCAGCGATCCGGCGGGACACCGCCGCCGGGACCGCGGCGATCCCCTGCTTGTCCCCCGTGCGCTCGGCCATCTTGTCGGTGAGCGGGCGCAAAAGGCGACCGAAGCTGGCGAGGTTGGCCCGCACCCAGTCGGCCCGGTCCACCACCCGGGCCCGGGCCGGACCGCTGGCCGAGCGCAGCCCGGTCGCCGCGGCCACGAGCTCCTCGGCTTGGGTGGTCACCTCGGCGAAGTCGGACTCCAGCCGGTCGTAGTGGTACGACGCCGCCAAGGGCTCGTGGCCGGAGACCCGGACCGCCACGCGTTCGGCGAGCCCCCAGTCGACCGGACTGACTGGCACTACCGCGCCCCCACCTAGCCGACCCCCACCCCTACGAACCCTTCTTGGGGTAGCGGGGCGACTCCACCTTCTTCAGGTAGCCGAACGCCAGGGCGGCCAGCGTGACGACGGCGCCCAGCACGAGCGCCACACCGATCCAGTAGTGCCAGACCACCGCGAGCATGGGTCGCATGCTAGGCAACGAACGCAAGAGTCACGAAGCGCACCCGGCCGGGCCGGGACTGGTGACCCGGCTCAGTCGGTGAGTTGGGAGGCCTCCGACTCCAGCGCCGTGCGGATCTTGTCCATCAGGGCGTCGGGCACCTGTTCCTGACACTTCCGCCGCACGACCGCCCGCAGTTCAGCCTCGAAGTCGTAGGGCTCGGCGCACGGCTGGCACTCGTCGAGGTGGTGCTGGATGGCGACGCGGCGGTCGTCGGTCAGCTCGCCGTCCAAGAAGCCGTACAGCTCGTGGAGTGCGTCTTGACAATCAGACATGAGCATCATCCGGAACCGGGGCAGTGAGGTTGCGTTCGACGGCAAACTCGTACAACCGCTTCTGAAGCGCCTTTCTTCCCCGGTGCAGGCGACTCATGACGGTGCCGATGGGGATGTCGAGTATCTCGGCGATCTCTTTGTAGGCGAATCCCTCCACGTCCGCCAGCAGTACGGCCATGCGGAAGTTCTCGGGCAACGACTCGAGGGCCTCCTTCACCTCGGCGTCGGTGAACCGCTCGAGCAGCTCGTCCTCGGCGCTCCGGCCCGCCATGGCCGCCTCGAGGCCGCCAATCCGGCGGTAGAGGTAAAGGTCCTCGACCTCGTCGAGCTCGGTCTCGTCGGGCCGACGCTTCTTGGCGCGATAGCTGTTGATGTAGGTGTTGGTGAGGATGCGGTACAGCCACGCCTTGAGGTTGGTCCCCTCCTCGAAGCCCTCGAACCCGCGGTAGGCCCTCAGGTACGTCTCCTGCACGAGGTCCTCGGCGTCGGACGGATTCCGGGTCATGCGCAGCGCGGCCGCATACAGCGACGGCATGAGGCCCATCGTCTGCTCGGCGAATGTCGCCCGGTCGGCCACAGCGGGACCCTACCCCTCACCCGGGAGGCACCCAACTGCCCGGTATGTTGCCGCGCCATGAGCTTCATGACGGATATCGCGACCCTGCGTGAGCGCGCCCGGGCGACGATCAACGAGGGCCCCATCACCGACGCCTACGGCGCCGATCGCACCCAGGTGATCGACGTCCTGAACCAGGCGCTGGCCACCGAGATCGTGTGCGTCCTGCGCTACAAGCGCCACTACTTCATGGCCGAAGGGCTCAACAGCGGTCCGGTCGCCGCCGAGTTCCTCCAGCACGCCAACGAGGAGATGGGGCACGCCGACCAGATCGCCATGCGCATAACCCAACTCCAGGGCGAGCCCAACTTCTCGCCGGCCGGCATCGAGACCCGCTCGCACTCCGAGTACGTCGAGGGCAGCGGCCTGGTGGACATGATCAAGGAGGACCTGGTCGCGGAGCGCATTGCCATCGAGTCCTACGCCGAGATCGTCAAATGGCTGGGCGACAAGGACCCGACCACGCGTCGGCTGATGGAAGAGATCCTGGCGGTGGAGGAGGAGCACGCCGACGACCTCCTCAACCTCCTCGCCGACCTGGAAAAGCTTGGCTAGGACCGGCCGGGCCCCGGTCAACGGGGGACCAGCGCCCCCGCCGAATAGGTGACCGACGGGTCCCAGAGGATGAACCGGTCGATCCCGAGGGAGGCAGCGGCATCGATCTGGGCCCGCACCTGGGCATCGCCGTAGCCCACGCCCCGCAGAGAGAAGTCCTGCAGCCACGGAGCGAGCACCGCGCCCCGGTAGGCGGACGCCTGCTGGAACCGCTGGAGCACGGCACGTACGAGGTCACCGGGCTGGTTGATCGGGCTGGCCACGTTGTGGCGCCCGGCGCTCCAGTACCCGGGGAAGATCTGCGGAGCCACGTAGTCGGCGTTGGCCGCGATGCGGGGAACGTCCTGGCCCACGAGGTCGCCCTGCTCGGCCGCCTCGCCGTCGCTGGTCACACCCTGGTAGGCGCCGCGCCGGCGGAGCTCGCTATGGGCCTCGGCCAGGAATCCCACGATCGAGTCGCTCGGCGAGCCGGACAGGCCAGGGATCACCATGCCCGCGAGATCACCGCCAGGGCGTCGGGTGTCGTCCCAGAGGATGTCGTCGACGCCCCGGTTCACGGCGTCGAGCGCGATGGCGAGGTTGTAGCGGCGCACCGCACGGTCGGCGAAGTTGGTGAACTGCCCGTCGGAGCCATAGGGACCGCCACCCGGCGACTGGATCACCTGGTTGGTCTCGCCCGCCCCCCAGGCGGCGTGCGCCAGCGCCGGATCGCGGAACGCCACCACCCTGCCGATCACGCGAGCCCCGCGGTCCTTCAACGCCCGGACCGCGTCGTCGAGATCGTAGAACGCGGTCACGGCCCCGATCTGGTGCGCGCGCTCGACGGTGGTGTCGTAGCCGACGATGCCCTGGTCGTCCTTGAGGTCGAGCTGCACGGTGTCGATCCGGCCCTCGTCGACCAGGCGGAGGATGCCGTTGCGCAGCTCCTCGTTCCCCCAGGCCGGTGCGCTCACGTGCACGCCCCGGAGGCTGGGATAGGTCACCGGGACGACCACCGATGCGGGCGTGACGTTGCCGGCCTCGTCGACGACCTCGAGCGAGAACGGGCCCGCCGGGGCGCGCGTGTACGAGAGCGTGAAGTCGCCTTCGTCGTCGACCTCGACCTCGTCGCCGTCGGCCCGCACCGTAGACCCCGCCTCGACCCTGCCCCTCACCTCTGCGGGCGCGTCGATCGCCACCGGCTCGACCATCGGCGGCACCTCGACCTTCGGTGGTGTCAGGTCGACGGTGAAGTCCCATGTGACGTGGGCGTCGTCGAGCACCGCGCGCGGCACCGCCAGCACCAGCTGGTGCTCGCCCTCGGCCAGCTCGCCCGGCGGCTTCCACACCATGGTGGCGCCCTCGACCGTCGGCTCCTCGACCGCCTCGCCGTCGAAGCTCAGCGACGCCGCGCGGGCGTCGCTGCGCGATGCGAACGTGACCTTCACCTCGAGGGCCGCCGCCGCTTTACCGTCGAGCGCGGCGCCGTCCTCGAGGCCGGTCTGTTCGATGTCGACCCGGGTGGCCCGGTACACGAGCACGGCGACGAACGCGATCGTCGCGAGCGCCACCACCGCGGCGAAGATGGTGCCGGCCTCGATCCGCTTGCGGTGCTCGCGGAACACGGTCGGCCCGTCCGGCCTGCGCTCTTCCAACGTCAGCGGCCGGGGCGCGAAGTCGAGCCGGCCGCTGCGCCACGGGCGCCGTCCCCGCCCCTTGCGTTTGCCCGGACGGAGCGTGTGGCGCGACCCCTCGTCCTCGGTCCCCGGCATGTCGCTCAGCGAAGACGTCACGGTGGGCTCGGTTCTGTCCGGCGATATGGGAGTCAGTCTCCACATCCCGTGTTCCCCCCGCAATGACCCAATCTCCGCCCCGCGAAATCCCTGCTCGCGGTGGCCGCGCCACGGAGAGAGATACTCGTCGCGTGGGGTGGTTTCGCGGGGATTCCGTATGTAACACTGCCGTCAGCGGGGGACACGACACGGGGAGGACCGGCCGTGGTTGACGACGAAGGCACCGAGGGTCAGCCAGACCTACTCGGGTCCAGCGTCGATGTCCCGGCGCCGGGTTCGATCGACGGACTCGACTACATCGCCCCCACCGCACCGCCGTCGCGGGTCGGCACGACCGACATCGCCCAGGTACGCGACTCCGCGGCATCGGTCAAGCGGGGCGACATGCGCTGGGGCGGAGGCTTCGGGTTCGACGCTGCGCTGGTCGAGACGCGACGGGCGCGCGACCTGCTGGAGGCCCGTTGCCCGCCGAAGCTCCGGCCGCAGCTGCTGGTGGCGGTCGGGTGGCTCGCATGCAACACCGGGTTCATGGCCTTCGACGTCGACCGCTACCGCGACGCGTCCCGGCTCTGGCAGATGGCGTCGCACTGCGCCGAGGAGGCCGACAACTGGAGCCTGGAGGCGCGGGTGCTCGGGTCGATGGCGCGCCAGGCGACCTGGTTGGGGCGGCCATCGGAGGCGCTCGCCCTCCTCGATCGGGCGCTCGAGGACGCCCATGGGCGCCTGGTTCCGACCGAGCAGGCGATGCTGTGGGCGCTCAGGGCCCGGGCCCACGCGGAGGCCGGTGAAGTGGAGGCGACAGAGGCGGCGATCGGGACGGCCGACCAGTGGTTCGCGGCGCGCGACCTCGACGAGTGCGGCGACCGCCCGTGGGTGGCGCACTACAGCCACGCCCACCACTGGGGGGACACGGGCCTGGCCTGGGACCGCCTGGCGGTGACGGGGCACAGCGCCCATGCGGTGGTCCAGGCCGGGGGGCGCCACCAGGCGGCCGCCGACGGACACGGCGAGGACGCCGCCCGGTCGCATGCACTGGCGCTCGTCGCCCTGGCACAGCTCGACACGACGGTCGGCGACCTGGACCGCGGCGTCGAGGCGGGCCACCGGGCGCTGGCGGCGGCGCGGCGCGTCAGCTCCGGCCGCGTGCGCGACAACCTGATCGCCCTGCACGAGAGCATGGCGCCGCACAACGACCGCAACGACGTCGCCGACCTGCGCGAGCAGATCGCCTCTGTCCTGCTGGCCGCCTGACCCGGTCTTTGAAGGAAATCCGGGCCTAGGGCCCCGAAGATCTTCAAAGACGCGTGTCTGGACGCCTGACGCCGCTCAGGCGGTGAAGCGGTAACGAGCTTGGCTGTAGGGCTCGCCCTTGCCGAACGACAGCACCTTCGTCGGGGTGACACCGAAGACCAAGGCCACGCCGGGGCCATCGGGATCCCTGAACGCGCCGTCGGCGACGTCGAAGTCCCAGTCGAGCTTCGACTTCCATATCGCCGCCAGCCGTTCGAGCTGCGCGGTGTCGGTGACACGGGTGGCGGTGCCCTCGACCACGACGTCGAGCCCGGATCGGAACTGGTTGGTCCCGGTCGTGAGGATGCAGCGGGGATTGTCCTCGAGGTTCTTCGCCTTCTGCTCGGCGGCGCCGGTGCAGAAGTGAAGTGTGCCGTCGAGCCAGACGGCGGGCAGCGGCGTGACGTGCGGTCGCCCGTCGCGGCGGACGGTCGACAGCCAGAACATCTCGGAGCTCGACAGCACGTCGACCACCTCGGCCCACGGAGGCGCCTTGGCGCCCGGACTACTGAACTGCTCGTTCAACTCGGCGGTCGGTTCGATGTCGGGCATCTCGATGCGCTCCTGTACCGGGTTCCATGCATCCACCCGCCACTGGTAGGACAGCGCGTCGAGGCGGAACTCATCGGTGGTCAGCCGGCGAGTGCCCGACCGTGCCCGACACCCTCGCGCCCTGACCCTCGCGGAGGCCGATAGGTGTATGTCGATGTTCGGGACCGTAGGGTTCGCGCCCGTGGTGGTCGCTGCGAGCATCGGCGAGGTCGCCCTCAGGATCCTCGTAGCGGCCGTGCTGGCGATGGTCACGACGTCGCTCTCGCTCCGGCTGCTCGGCGTGCGCCGAGGCTGGGCGACGGCGCTGGTTTCGGGGGCGGTCGGATGGGTCCTCGGAGGGCTACTGGCCCTGCGTCTGTCCGATTGGGACTGGGGGGCGGACGCCCTCGTGGTTCAGACCCTCGCGATCGCGATCCCGACGACGATGGCCGTCGCGGTCGCGATCGACCTCCTGAGCAGCCCGGGATCCCTCGCGCGCGCCGAGGCCGCCGGGCTGGTCATCGCACCACGACCCCTACAGTCCATCCGTGGCCGCGTCGACGTCTACCGGCGCTACCGCGAGCTGGTCGGGCTGGCCCGGCAGCACGGCTTCGGGCCGCTGCTGGCTGCGGGCGGCAAGGCCGAGCGATCGAACGAGCCGGTTGGCGTGCGCCTCCGCCAAGTGCTCGAGGAGGCCGGCGGCGTCTACGTGAAGATCGGCCAGATCGCGGCGACGAGGGTCGACCTGGTGCCACCGGAGATCTGCGACGAGCTCGCCAAGCTGCAGAATCGCGTGCCCACCGAGGCGCCGGAGCGCATCGAAACCGTGCTCGAGGCGGAGCTTGGCGGTTCGGTCGATGCCGTTTTCGCCGACTTCGATTGGGAACCGCTGGCGGCCGCCTCGATCGGCCAGACCTACCGGGCGCGGCTTCACACCGGCGAGGCTGTGGTCGTCAAAGTCCAGCGGCCGGACATCGAGCAGATCATCGAGCGGGACCTGGCGGCACTGGCCAACCTCGCGGACCTGGCCGAACGACGGACGCCCATCGGGCGGAGCGTGCGATCGGGTGAGATCCTGGGGCAGTTCGCGCAGAGCCTGCGCGAGGAGCTCGACTACCTGGGCGAGGCCGACGCCATGGCCGAAATGGCCGTCGTGCTCGGCGACGGCGACGGCGGCGGGGTCCGGGTCCCCGGGGTGTATCCCGAGCTGTGCACCAGGCGTGTGCTGGTCCAGGAGCGCTTCGAGGGCTTCACGGCGGCCGACGCCGACGAGCTGGCGGCCTCGGCCACCGACCGCAGCGCTCTCGCCGACAGCCTGCTGCGGTCGGCCCTCCAGCAGGTGCTGAAGCACGGCTTCTTCCACGCCGACCCCCATCCCGGCAACGTCTTCGTCCTGGCGGACGGGACATTGGGCCTTATCGACTTCGGAGCGGTGGGCCGGCTCGACCCGATCTTGCGGTCGGCGGTCATCGACATGATGGCGGGATTCGTACGGCAGGACGTGGGCCTGGTGCGAGACGGAATCGAACGAGTGGCCGACATGAGCGGTGCGGTGTCGAGCGACCGTCTGGAGCGGGCCATCGCGCACCTCATGGCACGCAACCTGCGGCCCTCGGGCACGATCGGCGTGGGTGCTCTGCAGGAACTCGTCCCGATGCTGACCGAGTTCGACATCCGCTTGCCAGGCGATCTCGTCCTCCTGTCGAGGGCGCTGGTCACCCTCGACGGCACCCTCGGGGTCCTGTCACCTGGTCGCTCCATCGTGGGCGCCGCCTTGGACCTAGCGGCGCCGTCAAGCGAGCCGCCCATCGTCGATACCGACGCGCTGCTCCGCGACGAGCTGGCAGCCGTCCTGCCGCGCCTCCGACGACTCCCCGATCGGTTCGACCGGGTGATGACACTGGCGGCGCGTGGCGACCTGCGGGTGCGCCAAGTCGTCGACGAGGACACCGGTCGCATCCTCCGGACCCTCGTGAACCGTGCGCTCCTGGCGGCCACCGGTGCCGCGTTCATGGTCGCGTCTGCGGTCCTGCTCGTTGCGACCGAGGACGGTCCAACCGTGGCCGGGAATACCGGACTGTTCGAGATCTTCGGCTACGGAGGCTTGTTGATCGGCAGCGTGCTCGTGCTGCGCGTCGTCGCCGCGGTGGCCCGCGACGGGACGACCTGACCCTGGAAGCCGGTGGTCGTCAGGACAGGGCGGGCGCGACCGGCTCGCCGCCCGGCGCCGGGGCGATCGTCGCGGGCAGCGGCGGAGCGGAATCGAGCCACGAACGGTTGCGACGCCAGTACAGGTAGGTGATGGCCCCGAAGATGATCGGGACGACGTAGGTAAGCAGGCGGAAGATCAACACCGACGCCACAACCGCCGCATCCTCCCCGCCGGCGCGCGTGATCCCGGAGATGAGGGCGAGCTCGATGATGCCGACGCCACCCGGTGTGAGGGGGATGGCCGTGAGCAGCCGGGCGAAGGCGAACGTCGCGAGCACCTGCGCCCAGCCGACCTCGTCGTCCGACACGCCCATGGCCCGCAGCGTGATGAGGAGAACTGCGTACAACGACAGATGGCCCACGACCGTGGTGATGGTCAGCAATGCCCAGCGTTGGCGCACCAACCCGACGACCCGGCCCCGGAACTTCGTGAGCGCCAGGTCCCACCCCTCGACCGGGTCCTTGTGCACCAGCCGACGGAGCGCGGACATCCAGCGGCCGGCGCCGAGCCCGAACCGCCGGGCGTATTCCTCGCTACGCAGGATGACGCGAACACCACGATCGCGCCCACCAGCCCGGCCAGGCCGGCCACCGCCGCGACCAGGCGACCCCCGCCCGGCTCTCCCTGCGCCGCCAAGATGGCCAGCGCCACGATTGGCATCCCCAGCTTGGCGAAGTTGTTCCAGATGCCGCTCACGACCAGGGACAGGGTCGTACGCGACTTCGAGAACCCCCACGAGCCCAGCATCGAGTAGGTGAGCCCGACGCCCACGGCGCCGCCGGCGGGCACGGAGTTCGACACCGCGGTGGTCGACTCGGTCATCACCATTGATTGGGAGAACGTGAGCCCGGGCGTGGCGATCATGTTGAGGATCCAGTAGGTGACCAGGTTCCAGCCCGCCGCAACCACCAGTCCGCCGATCTCGAGCGGGGTGAGGGTGCGCATCGCGTCCCAGATCTGGGAGAGATCTGCGAACTGGCGCAGGACATACCAGAAGATGAAGACAACCAGCGCCAGGGAGACGGCGATCTGAATCGCCTTGCGCAGGCGGGGGTCCCGCACGATCGTGGGCACGAGGGCTCCTCCGATTACGCGCCGGCAGCGCGTCCCCGGAGTCTTCACCCCACCGACCGACCTGGCAACAGCTTGCCGCCATCACCCCTCGAGGCATGCCCCCTCCCCCTCGTCGATCGTCCTGTGGGAGGCTGTCGGTGCGCCGTCGTCGACGGTGCCACAACCGAAGGAGGGGTCCTGCGCAGCGTGGGAGCCCTGAGGTCAGTAGCCGTTCTCGCGCTTGCGGGCCTGGCCGTCCCGCTCGTCGGCTGTGGTTCGCGGCCCCCGGCGGACGGTCGGAACAGCGTGCTCGGCGATCAGTCGATCACCGTCGCCTCGTTCGACTTCCCGGAGAGCGAGGTGCTCGCCGAGATCTATGCCCAGGCGCTTCAGGCCGGCGGATTCGATACGCGGCTCGAGGGCCGCGTCGGCCCGCGGGAGCTCGTCCAGCCGGCGCTGGCCAGTGGTCTGGTCGAGTTCGTGCCGGAGTACTCGGGCACGGCGCTCGAGTTCCTCAGCCTCGGTGCCGCCGAGCCCACGCCTGACGGCGCCGCAAATCGCGCGGCACTGCGCCGCACCGTGGACCACGATCGCATCGTCGCGCTGGAGCCGGCACCGGCTCAGGATGCCAACGCCGTAGTCGTCACACGCAACCTGGCCGACCGATACGACCTCGACGAGGTCAGCGACCTGGAGGCCGTCGCGCCGCAGCTGACGATCGGTGGCCCACCGGAGTGCCCGACCCGGCCGTTCTGCCTCGCGGGACTGGAGCGGGTCTATGGCCTCCAGTTCGAGAACTTCCTGCCGCTCGATGCTGGTGGCCCCCTCACCCACCAGGCCCTGACCGGTGGCCACGTCGACGTCGCGATTCTGTTCACGACCGATCCCGAGGTCGACACGCCTGCGCTGGTCGTGCTGGACGACGACCGTCGCCTGCAGCCGGCCGAGAACGTCGTCCCCCTGGTGCGTGCCGAAGTCGTCGAGCGCTGGGGTGACGACCTGGTACGGCTCGTCGACGGCGTTTCGGCCCGCCTCACAACCGAGGACCTGCGAGCCCTCAACGCCCGAGTGGCCGCCGGCGACAGCCCCGCGGCCGTGGCCGAACGGTGGCTCGACGGGGAGGGCCTGAAGTGAGAGCAACGGGCGGCGGACATGAGCACTCCTAGCCAGATCAGACCCGGAGTGGCTGGGTCGAGCACGATCGACGTCGCTCCGGGCCCCTCGTCGGCCGTGCGACAGGACCGCCGCCGGCGGCGGCCGACAGGGGCGCCGCCGCCACTGCCCAAAGCCGTCGGGCGCACAGGCAAGGTGTGGCTGGTCGCGCTGGTGGCGCTCATGGGCTGGGTGATCGTGCTGTTCGTATCGGCCGCCGCGCGGCGGCTCACCGACCGTGTCGACTCCGCGGCACTGCGACAGATCGCTCGACTGCGGACGGAGTGGCTCACCGATGTGATGACCGCCATCGATCGCATCGGGACCGGCTGGACTCTCACCGTTCTGGCGCTGGGCACCATCGTGCTGCAAATGGTGTTCCGCCGGTGGCGACACCTGTTCACGTTTCTCGCCAGCATCGTCGTCGTGGACGTCGTCGGCAGCATCGTCTACTACAACTTCTCCCGGCCCCGGCCCTACGACGTGACCGCCATCGGCCGCTGGGCGGGGTACTCCTTCCCGTCCCCGCCCCTCGGGTATCTCGCCGTGGTCCTCGTCGCCATGGTGTACTCACTGGCGCCGGCGGGCAGGCCGAGGCGATGGGCCAAGCTGGCGGCTGGCGCGGCGCTAG
Source organism: uncultured bacterium (assembly GCA_963756425.1). Classification (GTDB taxonomy): domain Bacteria; phylum Actinomycetota; class Acidimicrobiia; order Acidimicrobiales; family VFJN01; genus DASQUK01. The sequence goes on from CAVWNW010000012.1 coordinate 213,593, forward strand.
GGGCACTTGCGTTCGCGCGGCTTTACCTCGGTGTCGACCACCCGTTCGACGCCATCATCGCCCTGGCGCTCGGCGTGGTCATCCCGCTGGTGGCCTTCCGGATGTTCACGCCCAACGACATCGTGCCGGTGACCTATGGACGCGGCAAGACGGCGCATCTCGACGTCGGCGGCAAGCGCGGCGAGGCGATCCGCCGGGCCGTGCACGAGCAGCTCGGGCTGAGAGTGCTCGACGTCAAGCCCGTCGGCCTCGAAGGCTCGGGAGGCTCGACGCCCCTGCGACTCCGCGTGGCGGGCGAGCCCGAAACCTTCCTGTTCGCCAAGTTGTTCGCGATGAACCACGTGCGGGCCGATCGCTGGTACAAGCTGGGCAGGGAGCTGCTCTACGGCCGGCTCGAAGACGAAGCGCGGTTCCAGAGCGTCCGGCGGCTGGTCGAGTACGAGGACCACGCCCTCCGTCTGCTGCGCGACGCCGGCATCCCCACGGCCGCGCCCTACGGCATCGTCGAGATCACTCCCGAGCGCGAGTACATGCTCGTGACCGGGTTCATCGAGGACCCCCAGGAGATCGGCGAGGCCGCCGTCGACGACCAGGTGATCGACGAGGCGCTCCAGATCGTCCGGCGGCTGTGGGATGCCGGGCTGGCGCACCGGGATGTGAAGCCAGCGAACCTGCTCGTGAGCGATGGCCACGTCTTCCTGATCGACGCATTCTTCGTGCAGGTCCGCCCCTCCCCGTGGCGACAGGCCATCGACCTCGGGAACATGATGCTGGTCTTGGCCGTCCGCACGGACGCGGAGCGGGTCTACGAGCGGGCACTTCGGTTCTTCACGCCCGACGAGATCGCCGAGGCATTCGCCGCCACCCGCGGTGTCGCCAGCCCCACCCAGCTGCGGGCGGTGATGAAACACGACGGCCGCGATCTCATCGAACAGTTCCGTCGCCTCGCGCCGCCTCGCCGGCCGATCGGCCTGCAGCGCTGGAGCGTCCGCCGGGTTGTGCTGGCACTAGGGCTGGTAGGCATAACTGTTTTCTCCGCGGTGCAGGTCACGTCGATGTTCACCCCCGTCCATGACGTTCCGATCGGCGACAGCCCCGACTGCGGAACCGGCGACATGGCCATCACGGTTGCCCAGTCCGTGCCCTCCGCCACCCTCGTCCCCTGCATCGCCACCCTGCCGGCGGGCTGGAAGCTGGGCGGTGTTCACGTCAAGCGCGACCGCAGCACGTTCTGGCTCGATTCGGATCTCGGGGGCGACCGGGCCGTCGAGGCGACGCTTCACCCCGCGGGACGAATGCGACACCTCTGACGCTTCGCCCGTTCCGAGCGACGAGGTCGGCACTGATCGCTACGAGCAACCTGAGCGCCTACCGCCTGGGCTGCGCAGCACCCGGTACTACCTGTTCCCCGGGGGTTGCGTCACCTACAGGTTCGAGTTCGACGACGAGGCCACTCCGGAGCTCATGTTCAGCGCCGACCAAGCCCTCGCCTTCCAACCACGATCGACCCTCTTGGACCACGTGAGGGCGACCACCGGCCTCGACCTCTGCGGAGCCGGCGCGACCTGCGTCGGAGAGTGAGGGGCGGGCACGACACGCCACGGCCGAAGGGCGGTACTGATGACCGACTTGGAAATCGGGAGGACCGCAGCGCAATGGACCCGGCGACGCGGCGACGCAGTCGCGTTGGTTGCTGGCCTCGCGGTCCTGGCGGTCGGCATGGTCATTGTCCGCGACGGCACGGTTCCAGCCTGGGAGCGCAACGCGTTCGACGCGGTCAACGACCTGCCTGGCTGGCTCTACCCGCCGGCCTGGCCGCTCCAGCAGCTCGGTGTGCTAGTCGTCGGACCAGTCGTGGCCCTCGTGGCCGCGCTCACTCGTCACTTCCGTCTGGCGCTGGCCGCCCTGCTCGCCACCCTCGCCAAGCTCGCCCTGGAGGACGTCGTCAAGGCGATCGTGAGCCGCGAGCGGCCCGGAACCTCGATCGGCGGCGACATCGAGACGCGGGGCGACGTCAGCATCAGCGGCGAGAGCTTCGTGTCGGGCCACGCCGTGCTCGCCGCCGCACTCGCCGGTGTGGTGACGCCCTACCTGCCGGGCCGTTGGAAGGTCGTCCCGTGGGTCCTCGTGGCTCTCGTCATGCTCGGACGCGTCTACGTCGGCGCGCACGCACCGCTCGATGTGGTGTGCGGTGCAGCTCTCGGCCTCGCCATCGCGGCGTGCATCAACCTGCTGCTCGGGGTGCCCACCGACGCACCCGAGCCGGAGTCCGGATGACGGCGAACGAAACTTGCCCAGTCATTTGCTGACGATGCGGCTCGACTGAGGCGACGTTACACAGAGCCTCCGGGACGCTGCTCTGTCACGACGACTGGGCGACACGCGCTAGTCGACGATCGTGGCGGCGTGATCGGGAACGTAGTGCTGTTCGGCGCGCGGCGGGCGCACGTAGCCCGAAGGCTTGGGCCGCTTCGGGAGCGTCGTCGCCGGATGGGCGACCTCGTGGTAGTCGAGCGTGCTGAGCAGATGAGCGATCATGTTCAGGCGGGCCCGCCGCTTGTCGTCGCTCTCCACCACATACCACGGGGACTCAGGGATGTCGGTGTGCACCATCATCTGGTCCTTGGCACGCGAGTAGTCCTCCCAATGGATGATCGATTCGGGATCCATCGGTGACAGCTTCCACGACTTCAGCGGGTCCCCGAGGCGGCCATGGAAGCGCCGCTCCTGCTCGGCGTCGCTAACCGAGAACCAGTACTTGCGCAGCAGCACCCCGTCCTCCACGAGCAGGCGCTCGAAGATCGGGCACTGGTGGAGGAAGCGCTGGTACTCCTCGGCCGTGCAGAACCCCATCACGTGCTCGACGCCGGCCCGGTTGTACCAGGAGCGGTCGAAGAGCACGATCTCCCCCGCCGTCGGCAGGTGGTCGACATAGCGCTGGAAGTACCACTGTCCCCGCTCGCGCTCGGTCGGCGCCGGCAGGGCGGCGATGCGGGCGACGCGCGGGTTGAGGTGCTCGGTGACCCGCTTGATCGCGCCCCCTTTGCCCGCCGCATCGCGCCCCTCGAAAATGACGACGACGCGCTGACCCTCGGCTCGCACCCACTCCTGTACCTTCACGAGCTCGCCCTGGAGCCGCAGCAGCTCGGCCTCGTACGCCTTCTTGGGCACCCGCACTGTCCCGTCGCCGTTTGCCTCGTGGTGTGCCTTGGCCATGTGCGGAGGGTACGTCCGCTCTACGGCATTTGAGCCGCGTTTGCTCTGATCAATGCCACGCTCGCGAGCCCGAGAGGAGAATCGAACTCCTGACCTACGCATTACGAGTGCGTTGCTCTGCCGTCTGAGCTACTCGGGCGGGAAGGAGCGAGGATAGCAGCGCCCTAGTTGCCGCCGACCGGCGCGGGTGGCAGCCGGGCGACCAGCGCCTGCAGCAGGAGCGTCTCGTTGGGATAGCGGATAAGGGCCAGCCCGGCGTCGTCGATGCGCGCCAACGCATCGACCAGCCGGGCCGACGACGGGCCCGGGCCGCTGGCGACCAGCGCGTCGCGGTAGGCGGACGCCAGGGTGGCGAGCCCGAAGCGCAGCTCCGCCATGCGGAACCGGCGGATCTCCCGGCGGTGACGCGTCTCCGTGTCGCGCTTGCCCGCGCCCCGCAGTCCGAACTGCGCGACCTGGGCCTCGATGGCGGCGGCCTCGTCGGCCTGCCGCTGCTGCAGCGGGACCAGCGCCTCGCCGATCATCGCCTGCAGCTCCGCCACGATCTGGGCGGCCCGGGCTCCGGTGCCGTCGACCCGGCGGGGCACCTCCCGCCATGCCTGGTGCCTCAGGGCCAAGCGGTCGTCGGTCGCGAGGGTGCGGGCGCGGTCCATGTCGCCCGATGACGCCGCGGACGCCGCGGCCGCACGGTCGGGGGACACGCCCTCCGCCAGCAACCGCTCGGCGATGGCAGTCGCCGGCAGCGCGCAGACCTCGATGCGCACGCACCGGCTGGCGATCGTCACCAGCTCGGTGACCACCTCGGTGGCCAGCAGCACGAACACCGTCGACGCCGGCGGCTCCTCGACGACCTTGAGCAGGTAGCCGGCGGCCTCGTCCTCCATGAGCTCGCACCCCAAGGCGACAACCACCTTGCGGTTGCCCTCGACCGGCGCCAACGTCGCGTGCCGCACCATGCGCTCGGCCTCACCCTTGCGGAACGTCATGCCCTCGGGCTCGACGATGCGCAGGTCGGGATGCTGCTCGGCGAGTGCGAGCCTCACGTGACGTTCGCGGTCGCCGTCGCTGGCGTCCGAGGTGGCCAGGACCTGGGCGGCGAAGCCCCGCGCCAGCGCCCGCTTGCCGGAGCCCGGGGGGCCGACCAGGAGGTAGGCGTGGACGGGCGCCCGGGCCGCCGCCTCGAGCTGGCGGATCGCGGCTGCCTGGTCGACGACGTCGCGCCACGGGTCGCTGCTACGGGCCGGAGCGGTCGGCGAGGTCATGGGTTCCACCAGTCCAAGGATGAGGCCATGAGTTCCGAATCCGGAACCTATGACCTTGGGCGGGCCGGCGTGGAACCTATGACCTCGGGCCGGACGGCCCGCCGCCGGCGGACGGCCCGCCCCCAACGTCGCCCGCGAGCTCCGGGCAGCGGGCCACGACCGACTTCCAGACCACGGCCTCGACGTCGTCGGCCGGTGCCGTGCCGTCGACGACCACCCAATGGGACGGGTCCGCCGCCGCGAGCGCCCGATAGCCCCGCATCACCCGGTCGTGGAACCCGTCCCCTGCGGCCTCGAGACGGTCGGGCTCCGGATCGGCACGACCGGCGGCGCGGGTCGAGCCCAGCTCCCAGGGAACGTCGAGCAGCAGCACCACGTCGGGCGCCAGGCCGGCTGCCGCCCAGCCGGACAGCCGGCGCAGGTCGTCGACCGGCAGCCCCCGCCCGAAGCCCTGGTACGCCAGCGTCGACCCGACATAGCGGTCGGACACCACGTGCCGCCCCACGGCCAGTGCCGGGCGGACCACCTCGGCGACGTGCTGCGCCCGGTCCGCGGCCATGAGGAGCGCCTCGGCGCGGTCGTCGAGCCCGGTGGTGCGGGCGTCGAGCAGGAGCGCCCGCAGGGCCGCACCGATGGCGGTCCCCCCGGGCTCCCGCGTCAGCACCGCACCGAGCCGGCGTGCGAGCCGGGCGGCCTGGGTCGACTTGCCGCTGCCCTCACCGCCCTCGAAGACGACGAAACGGCCCGTGGGCGTCGTGGGCGAGATCATGCCACCGACCTCTCGTTGAGCCGGGCCTCGGGCACGGTACCGGCGGTGCGAACGGAACGGAGCCCGCCCAGCGCAGCCGCCGACAGGGCACCAGCGACGAGCATGATGACGCCGGCGAGCCACAACGTCAGGCGCACGCCGGGGATCGAGACCTCGACGCCCACGTCGATCTGGCCGTCGAGCAACCGGTCGGACACCCCGTCGAGCAGGTCGGCCAGCACCGGCGCCACGGCCATCGCCAGCAGGACGCAGAGCCGCACCAACGTGTAGAGGGCCGAGAAGACGCGGCCCCGCAGCTCGTCCTCGACGCTCTCGTGGAGCAGCGTGAACCCCAGCACGTAGACGCTGCCGGCGAAGATGCCCATGATCGCCACCCACATGGCGGACAGGATGAGTGTCGACATCGAAGCGGCGACGATCAGTGCCACGCCCGCACAGGACAACGACAGCACGAAGGTCCGTGCCTTGCGCAGCCGTCCCTGCAGCGCCGACACCCCCACGACTCCGGCGGCGGTGCCGGCGCCGAGGGCGAAGACGAACACCCCGAACCCGCCCGGTCCCTCGTGGAGGACCTGCTCCGAGAACGTCTGCCCCAGCGGGATCAGCATGCCCCCGCCGATGAGCCCACACGCCAGGCCGACGTTGACCGCCCGCACCACCGGCGTGATGAACGCGTAGTGCCAGCCCTCCTTGACCTCCTTGAAGACCTGGCCGAGATCGATCGGGGCGCGGTCGTCGAGCCGGCGGATGTGGTCCCGGGGGATCGCCAGCCGATAGATGATCAGGGCCGCGGCGAGGTAGCAGACGACGTTGACGTAGAACGCCACCGCCGCCTGGCTGGTGCGCAGGGAGTCGAAGGCCTGGATGCCACCGAGCCACTCGGCTACCTCCGCCAACAGCGCGAAGAGGCCGGCCGCCACGGGGAAGGTGCCGTACGCGGCCGCCAGCCCGAGCGAGTTGGCGGTCGCCAGCTTCTCGACGGGAACCAGGTTGGGGACCGTCGCCTCCTTGGCGGGCGAGAAGAACAGCGTCGCCAGCTCGAGCACCAGCGAGGCGAACACCAGGCCGATGACCGAATCGACGAAGGGCAGCGACGCCACCACCAACGCTCGCACGAGCATCGACGCGACCATCACCTGCTTGCGGTCCATCCGGTCGATCAGCACGCCGGCGCCCGCCGACAGGAAGAACCCCGGCACGATCCGGGCTGCCATGACCAGGCCCACGGATGCCCCGGGCGCCCCGGACCCGAGGCGGTTGGCGAGGATCAGGATGGCCAGGAAGCCGAGCCAGTCACCCAATGACGACAGCGCCTGCGCCAGCCACAGCCGGAAGAACGTGGGCGTACCAAAGATCCGCTCGAGGAACGTGGCGCCCTCGCCGGGATGGTCGTGAAGTGCGCGCAGGGACTCGACGACCTCGGACGGATCGTCCAAGTCGTGGTCACGCGCTTCCATCACCGCAAACGCTAGAGCGCCGCCGATCGCGAGCCGTTCCAGCGTTCGATCACGCCGGGTGCCGTCACTTCGGAACGCCGGTTCGGCCGACCCCCGCCAACAACACGTTCCAGCGTTCGATCCCGCCGGGTTCCGTCACTTCCGAACGCCGGTTCGCCCGCCCGCCGGCTACAACCCGTTCCGGCGTCCGATCACGCCGTATTGGGCCGCTTCCGAACGCCGGTTGCCGGCGCCTTCTTCGCCGCAGCCTTCTTAGCCGATGCCTTCTTGGCGGACGCCTTCTTGGCCGCGGACTTCTTGGCGCCAGCCTTGCGAGGCGCCGACCGCTTGCGCGCACGCGTCGAGGGAACCGCGTCGCGCCGCGCCTGGAGCAGATCGGCGGCGCGCTCGTCGGTCAGACCCTCGACGGTGTCGCCCTCGCGCTCGCGGAGCGAGGCGTTGGTCTCTCCGTCGGTCACGTACGGCCCGTAGCGCCCGCTGCGGACCACCATCGGCCTGCCGGTGACCGGGTCCGTCCCCAGCTCGCGCAGCGGCGCCGACGCGGTGGCCCTGCCTCGCCGCTTCGGCTCGGCGAACAGCCGCACCGCCTCGTCGACCGTGACCGTGAACAGCTCCTCCTCGGTCGCCAGGCTGCGCGTCTCGTTGCCCCGCTTGACATACGGGCCGTAGCGGCCGTTGAGCGCCTCGATCTCCTCGCCGGTGCTCGGGTCGGTCCCCACCGTGCGGGGCAGGCTCAGCAGCGCGAGGGCCTCCTCCAGGGTCAGCGCCGACGGCGACATGGTCTTGAACAGCGAGGACATCTTCGGCTTGGTCCCGTCGGGGAGGGTGTCGGCGTCACCGAGCTGCACGTAGGGGCCGTAGCGGCCGGTCTTCACGTACACCGGCAGCCCGGAGTCCGGGTCGGTGCCCAGGGGCTCATCCCCCCTCGGCGCCGCCAACAGCTCGAGCGCCCGGGCGATCGTCAGCTCGTCGGGGGCGATGTCGGCGGGCAACGACACCGTGTCGTCGCCACGCCTGATGTACGGCCCGTAGCGACCGTTGCGGACGACGATGTCGGTGCCCTCGTCGTCCTTGCCGAGCGGGATGGCGTTGACGACCGCCGGATCGGCGTTGGCCATGGCATGGTCGATCAGGCTCGTCAGTCCCGGCGTCCCATTGCCGAACCAAAAGGCGTGGAGGAACGGCACCCGCGCCCGCTGGCCGGCGGCGATCTCGTCGAGGTCGTTCTCCATCCGGGCGGTGAACGAGTAGTCGACCTCGCCGCTGAAGTGGCCCTCCAGCAGGTTGACCACGGCGAACGCCGACCACGACGGCACCAGGGCCTGACCCCGCTTCCACACGTAGCCCCGGTCCTGGATCGTCTGCATGATCGACGCATAGGTCGACGGGCGCCCGATGCCCAGGTCCTCCAGCTTCTTGACCAGGGACGCCTCCGTGTAGCGGGCGGGCGGCTGGGTCGTGTGCCCCACCGGCTCGAGGGAGGGGTCGGGAAGCCCTTGGCCGACCACCAGTTCGGGGAGGATCCGCTCGCGGTCGTCGAGATCGGCTTCGGGATCGTCGGAGCCCTCGACGTAGACGCGGAGATAGCCCGGAAACGTGATGGTCCGGCCCGACGCCGCCCACGTCGTCGCCGTGGCCTCGGGAAGTACCACCGAGGACGCGGTGCCCACGGTGACGTCCCCGGACAGCGGCGCCTCGATCCGCACCGACACCGTCTTGCCCACGGCGTCGGCCATCTGCGACGCCAGCGTGCGCTTCCAGATCAGGTCGTAGAGGCGCAGGTCGGCCCCGCGCAGCTCGCCGTCCAGCTCGTCGGGCGTCCGCCAGCGGTCGCCTGCGGGACGGATCGCCTCGTGCGCCTCCTGGGCGTTCTTCACCTTGCCGCGGTACTGCCGGGCGGTGTCCGGCAGGAACCGGTCGCCGTACAGCTCCCGCACCTGGGTCCGGGCTGCGGCCAGCGCCTCGTCTGACAGCGTCACCGAGTCGGTGCGCATGTAGGTGATGTAGCCGCGCTCGTACAGGCCCTGGGCGGTCCGCATGACCTGACCCGACGTCATGCCCAGCTTGCGGCCGCCCTCCTGCTGGAGGGTGGAGGTGATGAACGGCGCCTTGGGCGAGGAGCGGTACGGCTTCTGGTCGACCGACGCCACCGTGAACGGCGAGCCACCGAGCGCCGCCACCAGCCGCGTCGCCGCGGGCTCGTCGACGACGACGACGTCGTCACGGGCGACGCGGCCCTGGCTGTCGAAGTCCTTGCCCGTAGCGACGCGGCTGCCGTCGAGCCCCACCAACGTGGCACCGAAGCCGGGATCGGTGGGGAAGGCAGCGTGCAGGTCCCAGTAGTCGGCGGCCACGAAGGCCATGCGCTCGCGCTCTCGCTCGACCACCAGCCGCACGGCTGGGCTCTGCACGCGCCCGGCCGACAGCCCCGACGAGATCTTGCGCCACAGCACCTCGGACACCGGGTAGCCGAACAGCCGGTCGACGATGCGCCGAGCCTCCTGGGCGTCGACCAGGCCGGCGTGGATGTCCCGTGACTCCGTCACGGCCCGATCGATGGCCTGGCGGGTTATCTCGTGGAACACCATCCGCCGCATCGGAACACGCGGCCTGAGCACCTCGGAGAGGTGCCAGGCGATGGCCTCGCCCTCGCGGTCCTCGTCGGTGGCGAGGTAGAGCTCGTCGGCGTCCTTGAGCGCGGCCCTGAGCCGTCGGACCACGTCCTTCTTGGCCGGCGGCACGACGTAGGTGGGCTTGAAGTCGTCGTCGATCGCCACGGCCAGGCCCTTGGGCTCGAGGTCGCGGATCGCGCCGATGGACGCCTCGACCAGGAAGTCGTCGCCGAGGTAGCGGGCGATGGTCCGGGCCTTGGCCGGCGACTCGACGATGACGAGCGAGGTGGACATCGGCGGACAGTTGAAAGGCACGGGCGCGCAACTGTCAAACACCTGGGCGCGGGCGTGGCACACCGGCGTGTGCCCCACACCGGCTGCGGTGCGGCCGCCGGGATGGGCGAGTGGCTAGGCCGCCAGCAGCAGGGCGTCGCCCTGCCCGCCGCCGCCGCACAGGGCGGCCGCACCGAGGCCCCCGCCGCGGCGCTTCAGCTCGAGGAGCAGCGTCAGGGCGAGGCGGGTGCCGGACATGCCGATCGGGTGGCCGAGGGCGATGGCGCCGCCGTTGACGTTGACGACGTCGTCGGTGATGCCGAGATCGTCCATGGACGCCAGGCCGACGGCGGCGAACGCCTCGTTGATCTCGAACAGGTCGACGTCCCCTAGGGCCTTCCCGGCCGACTCCAGCGCCGCCAAGACGGCCCGCGACGGCTGAGTGAGCAGGGACGCATCCGGTCCGGCCACCTGCCCGTAGCCAACGATCTCGGCCAGGGGCTCGGCGGTCCCGAGCCGCTCGGCCGCAGTCTTCGACGCGACGATCACCGCCGCACCGCCGTCGGAGATCTGCGAGGCGTTGCCTGCTGTGATGTTGCCGGCCTTGTCGAACGCCGGGCGGAGTGCGGCCAGTGACTCGACCGTGGTGCCGGGACGCACGCCCTCGTCGGTGTCGACAACGAGCGGGTCCCCGCGGCGCTGCGGCACCTCGACCGGGACGATTTCCTCGGCGAACCGGCCCTCCTTGATGGCGGCGGAGGCGCGTTCGTGCGACTTGGCCGCGAGGTTGTCCTGGGGTTCGCGGGCGATGCCGGCCGAGGCCGCGTACTTCTCGGTGCCGGCGCCCATCGCCACCTGATCAAAGGCGCAGAACAGGCCGTCGTACATCATCGAGTCGACCACCGAGCGGTCACCCAGGCGGTAGCCCTCGCGCGCGCCGGGAAGCAGGTAGGGCGCCTGAGTCATCGACTCCATGCCGCCGGCGACCACCACGTCGGCGGCGCCGGACTGGATCAGCAGATCCGCGAGGAAGATGGCGTTGAGCCCCGACAGGCACACCTTGTTGACCGTCGTGGCCGGAACCGTCATGGGGACGCCGGCGTGCACCGCGGCCTGGCGAGCGGCGATCTGGCCGGTCCCGGCCTGGAGCACCTGACCCATGAACACGTAGTCGACCTGGTCGGCAGCGACACCCGCCCGGTCGAGTGCGGCCTTGATGGCGAAGCCGCCGAGGTCGGTGGCCTTGAAGCCTCCCAGTTCGCCCGAGAGCTTGCCGATCGGCGTCCGGGCACCGGCGAGGATGACGGAACCAGCCATCTGCTACTTCCCCCAAGGGTGGTCGGATGGGACGCGGCCCACGCTACCTAGCGGTCCCCGCCATCGTCGTAGTCGTCCCAGTCGGGGACGTCGGGCGGGATCCGCATGCCCGCGGGCAGCTCGCGCTCGATCCGGGGCCGGGGCCGCGGTCGAGCCTGCTCCGGTGCCGAAGGTGCCGGCGGCGGTGGGGGCGGGGGCGGCGGTGGGCCGTTCCGCGGGAGGGATGCCGGCCTCCGGCGGATCCGCGCCGGCAACGGGGGACGGGACTCGAGCGGCGTCTCGGGACCGGGCGGCGGTGCGATTCGCTCACGCGCGCGCAGCGCCGGCAATTCGATCAGCTCCGACAGCCTTGCTGCGGCCGCGACGTCCGGCGCCGGACGTGGCGCAACCCCGGGCGCCGGTCGGTGCACGATCTCGGGCGCCGGTCGGTGCACGATCTCGGGCGCCGGTCGGTGCACGATCTCGGGTACCGGTCGGGGCTCGACCTCCGGGCGCAGGCGTGGTGCGATGTCGGGAACGGCGGGTGGTGCGACGTCCGGGACCGGCCCCGGGGCGCCCTCGGGCGGGTGCTGTTGGGGGACGCCGGCCAGCGGCTGATGGGCGTCCCCACCGTTGCTCGCCTCGACCGCCCCGACCGCGTTGGGGACATCGCCCGTGTCGCCAGCGTGGCCAGTGGCACCTGCCACCGGCACCGGCATGCCTGCGGCCGGCGTCGGCGACCCCGCGGCCGGTTCGGGGCCAACCGCCAGGTCGTCGCCGTCGTCGTCCTCGCGTTCGCCCTCCGACCCCGCCAGCGACCAACTGCCGTCGCCGATGGCCCAGTCGCGCCGGACGATCCGGGCGCGCTGCTCGAACGCCTCGGTGATGATCGTCTCGGCCTCGGACCGGGCGGAGTCGACGATCGCGCGGGCCTCGCGCCGGGCCTCCACGCGCGCGCCGTCGACGATCGCCTGGGCATCCCGACGGGCGTCCGCGACGATGCGGTCAGCACGGATGTCGGCCAACGACTCGGCCACCGTGGCGCGGGCGGGGGCGGAGGCGCCATGGGCGTCTTCCCCAGCGCCCCGGTCGGTGGCCTCCTGCTCCTCGGTCGGTGATCCCACCTCAGGAGCCGGAGCATGCACCTCGGGCTTGCTCACTCGTAGCAGGCTAGCCGCCCGCCGGCCGTTGGAGCCCCCCCGTTACCCCACGGTAAGTTACAGCGATGCGCCAGATCCTCGAGGCCATCCAGGGGGGCGCCTCGGGCGACGAGATCGCCGCACTCCCCATACCGGAGAGCTACCGGGCCGCGCACGTCCTGCGGGCCGAGCAGGAGATGTGGGCGGGGGTGCCATCGGAGGACAAGGATCCCCGAAAATCGCTGCACATCGGCGACGTCCCGACACCGGAGATGGCGCCCGACGAGGTGTACCTGGCCGTCATGGCCAGCTCGATCAACTTCAACACGGTGTGGACCTCGATCTTCGAGCCGCTGCCGACGTTCGCCTTCCTCGACCGCCTGGCCCGCGAGTCGACCTGGGCCGCGCGGCACCAACAGGACTTCCACGTGGTCGGCTCGGACGCCTCGGGCGTCGTGCTGCGGGTCGGATCGGCGGTACGCAACTGGGCGCCGGGTGACCGGGTCGTGGTCCACTGCAACTACGTCGACGACCAGGACCCGTCGGCCCACGACGACTCGATGCTGGCCGCCAACCAGCGCATCTGGGGATTCGAATCCAACTACGGCGGCCTGGCCGAGCTGTCGATCGTCAAGGCCAACCAGCTCATGCCCAAGCCCGCACACCTGACCTGGGAAGAGGCTGCGGTCAACGGCCTGTGCGCCTCGACCAGCTACCGCATGCTCGTCGGCCGCCATGCCGCCCGCATGAAGCAGGGCGACAACGTGTTCATCTGGGGCGCCACCGGCGGCATCGGTGCCTACGCCACCCAACTGGTGCTCAACGGCGGCGGCACGCCCGTGGGCGTGGTGTCCAGCGAGGATCGGGCCCGGCTGCTACGTGCCATGGGCTGCGAGCACGTCATCGACCGCAAGGCCGAGGCCTACAAGTTCTGGAAGGACGAACACACCCAGGACGAGGGCGAGTGGCGCCGGCTGGGCAAGACCGTGCGATCTCTCGTCGGCGACGACCCCGACATCGTGTTCGAACACCCCGGCCGGCAGACCATGGGTGCGTCGGTCTTCATAGCCAAGCGCGGCGGCATCATCGTCACGTGCGCCGCCACCAGCGGGTTCATGATCGAGTACGACAACCGCCACCTGTGGATGAAGCTCAAGCGGATCGTGTCGAGCCACTTCGCGAACTACCAGGAGGCGTGGAACATGAACCGGCTCATCGACCAGGGCGCCATCCAGCCCGTGATGTCGGCCGTGTACCCGCTCGACCAGGTGGGCGAAGCCGCCCGCACCGTCCACCGCAACGAATCCGAGGGCAAGCTCGGCGTGCTGTGCCTGGCGCCCGAGCCGGACCTGGGGGTCACCGACCGCGGCAAGCGTGAGCGTGTCGGCGAGGACCGCATCACGCTGTTCCAGCGCCACGCGCGGGGCGAGCTGTAGCGATCGCGCAGAAAGCTGCCGCGGATCTGGTGGTGGGAGCAACCAATTCCGCAGCAGATTCGGGCGGGTAGGTTCACAGGCGTGCTGCTGACCGAGATCGACCACGTCGCCATCGCCGTCTCGGACCTCGAGGCGGCCATCGCCTACTACCGCGACACGTTCGGCGCGGAGGTGGCGCACCGCGAGCTGGTCGAGTCCGACGGCGTCGAAGAGGCCCTGCTGCGGGTTGCGGACAGCTACGTCCAGTTGCTGACGCCGACCCGGGACGACTCACCGGTGGCCAAGTACCTCCAGAACCGCGGTGAGGGGCTGCACCACGTCGGCTACCGCGTGGACGACTGCGCGGCCGCGCTCGATGCGGTGAAGGCACATGGCGGCCGGGTGATAGACGAGGTCCCACGCCCCGGCAGCCGCGGCACGACCGTGGCGTTCGTCCACCCCAAGGGTGCGTTCGGCACGCTCATCGAGCTCGTGCAGGAGTAGGCGGTCCACCCACGGGGCGGGGCGTCGGCGCTAGCGTCGGCTCCGCTTTTGCCCAGCGCGCAGAAGGAGGGGGAATGGAATCCTTCGCTACGGCCCCGGCCTACCCGGCCACGTTGGAGGTCGACCGCCCCGAGCGGATCGCACATTGGCGGCCGATCGTCCAGTGGCTGCTGGCGATCCCGCACTTCATCATCCTCTACGTGCTCGGCATCGTCGCCGAGATCGTGGCCGTCATCAGCTGGTTCGTCATCCTGTTCACCGGCAAGCTGCCGGAAGGGCTGGCGAACCTCGTGTCGCTCTACCTCCGCTACAACAACCGCACGATTGCGTACGCCGCGTTCCTCCGCGACGAGTACCCGCCGTTCGAATTCGACACGGTCGCACCGGATCCCGGCACGTACCCACCGGTTCGCACCGACTTCAGGCCCGAGTTGGAGAACCGCAACCGGCTGACGGTGGCCTTCCGGATCATCCTCGTGATCCCCCAGCTGATCGTGCTCACGCTGCTGGGCATCGCGTGGTTCGTGGCCCACCTCATCGCGTTCTTCGCGGTGCTGTTCACCGCACGTTGGCCCGAGGGGCTGCGCACGTTCATCGTGGGGATCATCCGCTGGAGCACGCGGGTCAACGCATACCTGTACCTGCTCACCGACGAGTACCCGCCGTTCAGCCTCGACTGACGACAGGTCGGGGCGCCGAGCGCGCCGGCGCCCCCGGAGAGGTTTGCGTGGGGTCCCCGGGGGCGCCGATGTTGTTGGTGTTGAGCCTGCGACGGTAGGACCGGGACCGGCGCCGTGCCATCCCCACTCATAGGGACGCCGGCCCGTCCATCGTCTGGGTGTCCAAGACCGATCGACCGGATCAGCCGGCCGGGGGCACCATCACGTGATCGATCAGGTGCACCGTGGCGTTCGCCGTCTGGATGTCCGGCACGACGACCTGCGCCTGCCCACCGCCGACGGTGATCGTGTCGCCCTCGGCCTCGACCGGCAGCGTCGCACCGGTGAACGTCTCGAGCTCATCGACGTTGGCCAGGTCCTCGGACGACAGCCGCTCGCCGGCCACCACATGGAAGCCCAGCACCTGCGTGAGCTGACCGGTGGGATCGGCCAGGGCGGCATCGAGCGTGGCCGGGTCCAGCGCGGCGAAGGCGCAGTCCGTAGGCGCGAAAACGGTGACGGCGTCGGCCGAGTTGAGCGTGTCGACCAGGTCGGCCTCGGTCACGGCGGTCACCAGCGTGGTGAGTACCGGGTTGCTGGACGCCGCGGTCGCAACCGGATCGTCGGTCATGCCGGCGAGCGTGCCCTCGTCGGGACCGCTCTCGACAGCCTCGACCAGGCCGGCGCGATCGCAGATCGTGGCCGGGTCGGTGGCGCCGGGAGTGTCGCCGGCGACGTCGGGCGCAGGCGACTCAACCGGAGCCGGCTCGTCCGCAGTGGCGCTGCTGTCGCTGCCGTCGGAGCAGGCCGCCGCAGCGAGCGACAGGCCGATGGCGAGGGCGACGGCACCTCGTAGCTTTCGGGTTGGGCGCATTTCGTTTCCTTCCTTGGGGGATTGGGTGGTGGGGTGCAGAGATCACTCGACGGTCACGACCAGGGACATCCAGCCGCTGGCGCCGTCGGGCACGATGTCGGCCCGCGTCTCGGTCTGGGTCTCGCCGCGGCCGTCGACGGCGCGGACCGTGAGCGTGTGGCGGCCGGGGACCGCGTCCCAGTCGAAGCGCCACTGGCGCCACGAGTCGCGGTTGAGGCCCTGGGCGAGCTGCGCGGGGCGGAACGGGCCGTCGTCGATCCGCACCTCGACGGCGTCGATGCCTCGGGTCTGCGCCCAGGCCACGCCGCCGACGGCGACTGGCCCGGCCGCGACCCGCTCTAGGCTGCGCGGCGTGTCGATGCGGGCCATGGTCTTGATCGGGGCGCGGTCCGCGTAGCCGCGGCGCACCCAGTACTGGTCGAAGGCGTCGAAGGTGGTGACCTCGAGCTCAGTCAGCCACTTCGTGGACCCGATGTAGCCGTAGAGCCCGGGAGTGACCAGGCGGGCCGGGAACCCATGCTTGAGCGGCAGGGGCTCCCCGTTCATCCCCACCGCGACGAGGGAGTCCCGGTCGTAGGCGGCCGACAGCGGGAAGCCACACGTGTAGCCGTCGACCGACCGGCCGACCAGCTGGTCGGCGCCGCTACGGGGGCGAGCCTCGTCGAGCAGCTCGCGGGTGAGCACACCGAGCCATCGGGCGTGGCCCACGAGGTCGCCACCGACCGGGTTGGAGATGCAGGTCATGGTGATGTCGGCCTCGATCAGGTCGCGATCCAGCAACTCGTCGAAGGTCAGCTCGAAGGGCTCGTCGACCATGCCGGTGACGGACAGGACCCAGTCCTCGGCGCGCACCTGGGGCACCACGAGTGCGGTGTCGACCCGATAGAAGTCCGCGTTGGGGGTGACGAACGGGGCCACGCCGGGCACGCCCACCTCGACGCCCGTCGCCGCCGGCGGTAGCGGCGGGCCCGGACGGGCGGCGGATGGCAGCACCACGTTGGCGCGCGATTCGGCAGCGCTGAAGCGGCTGCGGAGCGCCCGGCCTCCGGTGGCCGCCAACGCACCGGCGGCGGCGACCGCAGCCGTCATCCCGAGGAAGGCCCGGCGTGACGCCATCCCGCCACGTACGGGCATCACCTCGACCGAGGCCATCGGCACTGCCGGTGAGGACAGGCGGTCGCTCGGCGCGGTCAGACCGCTCCGCTCCCGGTTCGGTGCCCGCGCCAGCAACGATCGGAGGCACAGCACACCAACGAGGCCCGCGACGATGCTGGGCAGGCCCGCGGTGAGCGACGCCTGGGGTCCGGCCGCCGACGCCAGGACGCCCACGGCCGCGAACGCCGCCAGGCCGAGGGTGCCGACGCGGGGCCGCCGGCGAGACAGGACGCCGAGGACGATCCCGAACACCGCCGAGAACGCCAGGATCCCGACAACCAGCGCCAGCTTGTCGCTGCTCCCGAACGTCTCGATGGCGAAGCGCTCGACGGACCGAGGAACCCGGTTGATCACCTCACCGGCCACCGCCTCGACCGGCGATGCCAGGCCGTCGTCGAGGCCCGCGATCAGCTCACCGGCGCCGAGCGCGACACCCGCCGAGACCAGGCCGGCCAGCGCCGCTGCGGGCAGACCGGGCGCGGCGGCCGCGGCTCCGCCTTCGGTCGCCGCCCGTACGCCCGGAGGTCCGAGGTGCCGGGGCACCGCCCGGGATGTGTCCGTCCGTTCCATGTGCGCCGTATCCGGCGCCGCGGCCGTTGGCGGATGATCGGGTGACCGCGGCCCGGGTCAGGCGGGGCGCACGATCGCACCGGATGCGACGACGGGTCCGGTCGGCGCGATCGATCCCCCCTCGGGTTCGTCGCTGATCGCCAGCTTCGTCGTCGACGCCGGCACGCTGAGGGGCACGACCTCGTCGTGTCCGTCGCCCAGGACACCCAGCGACACGGCACCAGTCCCCTCGACGGACCAGAGCTGGTACTCACGTTGGGCCGCCAGGACTGGAAGCTTGTCGAGCACCAACACGTCGCCGTCGTCGGTTACCCGGACCTGGGCGACGTCGGCGCCGTGCGCGTCGGCCAGCACGGCGACGGTCGGTCCGTCGACGGACACGCCGGCCAGCGTGCCGGAGCCATCGCCGTCGTTGGCCAGCTGCGTCCCGACGCCCACACCCACGACGGCCACGACCGCCGCGGCGGCCGCCAGCAGGGCGAGGCGGCGGCGTATCCCCCGACGCCGGGCGGACAGGTCCGGGTGGGGCAGGGTGGGCCCGACCGGGTGCAGCGGCGTCCCGTTGATCGGAACCACCTCACCGGCGCGGATCTGCGACTGGACCGCGTCCCACACCTCGGGCGGGGGGCCGTCTTCGACCAGCGCACCGAGGGCTTCCTCGTGGATGGCCAGCTCCAGGCGGCACATCGCGCACTCCTCGAGGTGCGCCTCGATCTCAGCGGCCTCGTCACCCTCGAGTGCATCGAGGGCATAGAGCGCCAGGTCGACCAGGGGATGCCGTTCGCTCCGGGGGCGACCGGTCACGGGGCTCACAATGTCACCCCCTCGGCCTCGAGCATGCGTCGCAGCCCCTCGAGCCCGCGCCGGATGCGGCTCTTCACCGTGCCTTCGGGAGCGCCGAGGAGTGCGGCGGTCTCTCGGTAGCTGTGGCCTCCGAAATAGGCCAGCACGATCGCGTCACGGTCGTCGGCGGCCAGGCGGTCGAGCGCGCGCCGCACGTGGTCGGCGAGCGAGGCGAGCAGGCTGGCGGCCTCGACGTCGCCCGACGGCGGTGGCGTCGGGGCCATCCGCGCGGCGCGCTCCTGGCGGCGCTGGCGGGAGGTCTCGGATCGCACGACGTCGACGGCGCGGGCGTGGGCCTGCGCGACGAGCCAGGATCGAAGCTTGCCCCGCTGGGGATCGAAACGCTCCGGTCGACGCCAGAGGTCGACGAACACCGTCTGGCACACGTCCTCGGCCGACGCTCGGTCGCCGCAGACCCGCTGGGCGACGGCCCACACCGCCCCGCTGTACCGCCGGTAGACCTCCGCCACCGCCTGCTCGTCGCTCTGGGCCACTCCGGCCACCAGGTCGGAATCGCTCGCCGAGGCAGCCGCACCCAGGTGTGACGTCATCATGACTCCAGCCATTCGCGAACCACGGGACTTCGTCGCGCCGGACATGCCGCGTGTAGTTCGGCGCCGACGCCCCGTGCGGATGACGCGAACTTCGGTTCGCGCGGAATGCGGTTGGTATGAGCGCGGACAGGCGCCAGGATGATCGGCCATGTTGTCAGTCCGCGGGCTCACGGTCGAGGTCGGCGGCACCCTCGTGGTCGAGGGCGCCGCGCTGACCGTGCGCGCCGCCGACAGCGTCGGCCTGGTGGGGCGGAACGGCGCTGGCAAGACGTCGCTCCTCAAGGTCCTCGGCGCCATGGCGGAACCAAAGGCCGGCGTCATCCAGCGGCCCGAGGCGTTCGGCTACCTGCCCCAAGATCCGCGCCTGGACCAGATCCCCGTCCATGTCACCGCCCTCACGCACGTGCTCGGTGGGCGTGGCCTCGACACCCTCGCGGCCCGGCTCGAGGAGCTGAGGCTCAAGATGGAGGCACAGCCCGGCGAGGACGCGCTCGTCGGGAAGTGGAGCCGCGCGCACGACCGCTTCGAGCACGGGGGTGGGTACGCGGCCGAGTCGGAGGCGAAGCGGCTCCTTGCCGGTCTGGGCCTGCGCCAGGACCGGACGGACACGCCCATTACCGTGCTCTCCGGTGGCGAGCGTCGCCGGGTGGAGCTGGCGCGGATCCTGTTCGCCGGCAGCGAGCTGCTGCTGCTCGACGAGCCCACCAACCACCTCGACAACGACGCCCGCGAATGGCTGTTCGGCTTCCTGCGCTCCTACCGCGGCGCGCTCGTCATCGTCAGCCACGACCTCGAGCTGCTCGACGAGTCGATCACACGGGTCCTTCACCTGGACCGGCCGGGTGAGGCCGACGTCGGCGAGCTGACCGAGTACAAGGGGACCTACACCCAGTACAAAGTCGCCCGCGCCCGCGACGAGGAGCGCCGGGCCAAGATGGCCTCGCGGCAGCAGGCGGAGATCGCCCGCCTCCAGACCCTGGTCGATCGCTGGGGCGCCAAGGCCTCGAAGGCGAGCTTCGCAAACGCGCTCGAGACCCGTATCGCCCGCATCCGCAACGAGGCAGTCGACGGGCCAACGGCCCGGCGCGGCCTGCGCCTGCGGCTACCGGAGCCGCCACCCTGCGGGCGCACCGCCCTCACCGCGGTGGCCCTGAGCAAGGGCTACGGCGGCCCGGCGGTGTTCGAGGACATCTCGTTCGACGTCGGCCGCGGCGAAAGGCTGCTGGTCCTCGGGCTCAACGGTGCCGGAAAGACCAGCCTGCTGCGCATCCTGGCGGGCACCTCGGACGCCGACGGCGGCGTGGTGACGGCCGGCCACCAGGTCACGGTCGGCTACTACGCCCAGGAGCACGAAGGCATCCGGGCCGAGGCGTCGCTGTTCGAGCACATGAGCGAGGCTGCGCCGCGGCTGGACAATCAGATGCGGCGCCGCCTGCTGGGCACGTTCGGCCTGTCCGGCGACAAGGTGTTCCAGGACGCCGCCACGCTCTCGGGCGGCGAGAAGACCAAGCTGGCCCTGTCGTTGCTGGTGGCCGGCCGCCACAACCTGCTGCTGCTGGACGAACCCACCAACAACCTCGACCCGCCCTCGCGGGAGGCGGTGGCGGCGGCGCTGGCCAGCTGGGCGGGCACGATGGTGATCGTGAGCCACGACACCGGCTTCGTGCGTGACCTGGCGCCCGACAGGGTGCTGCTGATGCCCGAGGGCGACGTGGACTTCTGGTCCGACGACCTGCTCGACCTGGTCGAGCTGGCGTAGGGGCCGAGCGGGATAGGCCCGCACGTGGGCACCAAACAGTACGGAATGTGCAGCGTTGGCCCAGGCCGAACAGCTCGGACTCCCGGCAACGCCGACAATGGTGCGCCGAGACGACGTGCCTAGCGGCGCATGTTCTTAGGCCCGAGCGGACCCTGCTACCACTACCAAGAGCCGTCGGCGCGGATCACCCGCAGGCGCGGCCCGGCTGCGTCGCGATGGTCGGGGAAGATCGGCGCCCGGGACCCGGACCGGCGGAGGTTGACCACGATGGCGTCGCCGGTGCTGACGACGATGGCGTTGGGGACCAGGTCGCCGGTGCCGCCGGCGGTCGCAGCCCGGCTGAGCAGGTGGCGCCGGCGGCGGGCGTAGTAGGCCGTGCGAATCAGCTCGGCGACGCCCATCGCGGCCACCACGGCCGGGGCGGCGAGGGTGAATGGCGACGCCGAGCCGAGGCCACGACCCGCCGTGATCGCGGCAGCCGCCGCGGCACCGGTGAGCGCCAGGTCCTTGGCGGCCCTCTCGATCCACAGCCGCGGCAACCGCAGGCCCTGCTCGCGGGCGGCGATGCGGCTGACCGTCGCCAGCAGCCCGAACAACGCCGCACCCATCGTCAGCGCCGCCCACAGGGGCCGACCGCCGGCGTGGAGGCCGGCGGCGAGGCCGGCGAGGATCAGCGCATCACCGGCGTGGCTGCACACCGAGCTCGCCCAGTCGGGGTTGTAGCCGATGAGCCGGCGCCAGGTCGTTGCCGATGGGGCGGGCGGGGCCGTCACCGCCGCCAACGTCACCCGTACGGCAACCACCACCGCGGCCCCGACGACGTGGCCCCCGGCCAACAGGACTGCGCCGCACGCCGCCAGGGCGAGCAACACCCAGCGGGACACCGGCTCCCACCAGGCAACGACCGCCGTGTCGGCGTCGAACACCGTCAGGCGGGCGTACGCGCGGCGCACGGCGTCGTCGCCTCGGCGCAACCCGCGCACGACCCTGCTGGGCGGGGGGTCACCCACCTGGTAGCCGTCGACGATGCGGTGGAGGGCCTCGGCCAGCACGGTCGTCGCGTGCTGGCGCTCGCGCGGCGACGCCGAGCGCATGCGCCGGTCGTGGAGCTCGTCGATGCGCTGGAGGGTGTCGACGTCGACCTCCAGCGCCGCGTCGAGGTCACGGCGTGCGTCGATGTCCGGCACGCCCGCCGCATCGGCGTCTGGAGCCAGTCCGGCGCTGGCCAGGCGCTGCGCCTTGCGGTCGTGACCGCTGCGGGCCGCTGCCTGGAGGCGGGCAACGTCGCGGGGATCCAGCCGGGGGTCCGCCTGGCGGCGCCAGGCGTTGGCGTCCGGCAGGGGGTCATCCGGTTGAGCGCCGGTCGGCTCCTCCGTGTCCGTGCCATCGGGGCGGGCCGTGGTGGCGTGGGGCAGGTCCATGGCGCTCAGTGCTCCTGTTCGCCGTCGTAGTCATCGGTCATCTCGATTTGCCAGAGCGACCTCATCTCCTCACCGAAGCGGAGCCGCAGCCGCTTCAGGCTCTGCGCCAGCGTGTTGGGGGTCATCCTCAGGAACGGGGCCATGTGGCGCTGCTCGAACAGGCCGTGCTTGTCCTTGACATCGTTCCGGCTCAGGTCGCGGAGCCGGTCCGGGTTGCGCTCGATGGCCCACGTGGCGAGGAGTGCCGGGACGCACTCGGCGGTGGCGATCAGGGCGTCGATGCGCCCGCAGTAGCGCTCGATGGCCTCCCGCCCCGCCGACGGCGGGAACGAGTGGAGCGGCTTGTGGCGAACGTAGAAGCGCGCCGCTTCCGCCCGTCGGTCGGGCTCGCAGATGTGGTCCCAGAGCCGGGCGTGGAAGTCGTGACGGGCCGAGACGCCGGACACGATCGCCTCGCGGGCAGCCAACAGGACCGCGTCCTTGAGCGGACCCGTCTCGCCCGCGAAGAACGGCCCCGCCAGGCCCAGGTTGGGGAACACCCAGGTGAAGCTGAAGAACAGCCGGGCGATCTCCGGTACCGGCCGGTCGGGGGCCGTCGCATGCTCGGCGAGGATCCGTTCCGCGGCGGCCAGAGCCCGCCGGTGGTCGGGTAGGTGGGTGTGCTGCTCCGCTTCGGTCAGGATCTCGAAGGCCGCCAGCAGCGCGATGTCTCGTAGATCGAGCTTGGCCACGGCCAGCTCGGGGGCGACTCGCTCGGCTTGTCGCCGCGTCGGGGTGTCGACTGCCACCGCCACCTCCTCGTTTCGTGAGGTCGACGGCGCTGTCGACGGACCATCCGCTCGCGTCTGTCGCTTGAGTGGCGGGACAGTACCCAGCGCCCCAAGTTGGGATGACACGGCGGCGGTGACGATCGGATGTCGGTTCGGCGACGAAGAGTGCCCCCCTCACGCGAGTCCCAAGCGGTTGCGCCCCAGGCGAAGGGAGTGCAGGACGACCCGTCGCAGTTCGTCCTGCGCCTCCTCGATCGCGGCCTCTGCCGTGGCCATGATGGGCTCGATCACCAGGCGGGCCTCGTCCGGGTCGAGCCCGCTGTCCAGGACGAGGCGGTCGGCCTCCGCGCGCATGTGCAGGACGGCGGCGCCGGCCTCCACGCCACAGCCGACGAGGCGACGGACGGCCGCGCCCTGCAGTGCGAGGTACTCGTCTACGGCGCCGGCCTCCACGCCGGGGGCAGCGCCGGAGCCGATGCGATCCACGCCGATGCGGCGGGTGGCCAGGCCTACGGGGCGCTCGCTCATGGCGGGGAGTGCAGCAGTCCTCCCCGGTTGGGATGACAGGGGAGCCGCTACCGTCGCTGGTCATGCAGGTCCACTTGGTCGACGGCACGTACGAGCTGTTCCGCTACCACTTCGCGCCCAACAACCGCGACCTCCACCGGGGAGCCACCGTGGGCGTGGTGAGCACGTTGCTGCAGCTCGTGGCGGACGGGGCGACCCATGTGGGGGTCGCCACTGACCACATCATCGAGTCGTTCCGCAACGACCTCTGGCCCGGGTACAAGTCGTCGGCCGGCATGCCCCGCGAGCTGTTGGCGCAGTTCCCCGTGGTCGAGGACGCGATGGCCGTGGCCGGCTTCGTCGTGTGGCCGCAGGTCGAGCTGGAGGCGGACGACGGCCTCGCCACGGGGGCGGTGATGGCCGCCGCCGACGACCGCGTCGAACAGGTGGTGATCTGCACGCCCGACAAGGACCTGGGCCAGTGCGTGGGGGGAAAGGTGGTTCAGCTCGACCGGCGCAAGGGAGTGGTGCTCGATGCCGCGGGCGTGGAGGCGCGGTTAGGGGTGCCGCCGGCGTCGATCCCGGATCTGCTGGCACTGGTGGGCGACTCGGCCGACGGCTTCCCGGGGCTGGCGGGCTGGGGCGCCAAGTCGGCGGCCGCGGTGCTGCGGCGTTGGGGCCACCTCGAGGCGATCCCGGCCGACCCGGTCACCTGGGACGCGGGGGTGCGCGGCGCCGCCAAGCTCAACGCCGTCCTGCGTGACGAGTTCGAGCTGGCCCTGCTGTTCCGCCGGATCGCCACCGTCGAGACCGACGCCCCGGTGAGCGACAGCGTCGACGACCTGCGCTGGGTCGGCCCGCCGGACCCCGCTGCGTTCGAGGAGCTGTGCGAGCGGTTGGACGCGCGACGCCTACGGGACCGGATGGCGCAGGTCACCGACCTCGTGGCGTCGCGCGCTAGGAGCTGCGCGGACTCACAACATGGGATCGGCGATGTCCAGGGCCGCCAGCTTGTCGGGATTGACGACGATGTAGAGGGCGGCGATGGCCCCGTCGTCGACGTGCGCCGTGAGTGTCAGCACCCAGCGCCCGTCCACCGTGACCACTACGCCGGGCTCGCCGTTGATCACGGCCGACTTGGTCCTGAGCCGCGGGGTCGGCAGCCGATGACTGGTGTTGATCAGGAACCTGGCTATCCGCTCCCGACCGACCACGGGGCGCCGGGCGGCGTATGCCCGCGGCCCACCGTCGCTGATCAGCACGGCATCCTCGGCCAGCAGCGACAGCACGCGCTCGACGTCGCCCGAGGTCACAGCCGCCACGAGCTCGCCAACCACACGGTCCGCCTCGTCGGGAATCTCGTGGCGCGTCGTACCTTCACGCATCCGGCGGCGGGCGCGGCTGGCGATCTGGCGGCAGGCCTCGGGGCTGCGGTCGACCGTCCGACCGATGTCGGCGAACGGCACATCGAAGACGTCGGCCATCAGGAACACCACCCGCTCCAATGGTCCGAGGGTCTCGAGGACCCGGAGGAACCCGAAGGTCATCGACTCCGCCAGCTCTGTCGCGACCGCCGGGTCGTCGGCCATCCCGGCGTCGATCATGCCGACGACAGGTTCCGGGAGCCACGGGCCGACGTAGCTCTCTCGGCGGTGCCGTGCGGAACGCAGGTGGTCGAGGGCGAGCCGGGCGACGACCCGCGTCAGCCAGGCGGCAGGATTGTCGATGGTGGCTGCATCGGTGCGTCGCGCCCGGAGCCACGCGTCCTGGACGATGTCCTCTGCCTCGACCCGGGAGCTCGTGATCCGGTACGCGAGGCCGACGAGCAGCGGCCGCTCGGCCACCAGGGTGGCAAGGAGGGGGTCGTCGTCCTGGCCGGGGGGCCCGGGTCGGACGGGGGAGCCGGTGGGGTCAGCCTGGACGGCCCGGGGGTAAAGGCGAACTCGCATCCTCCTCGAGTGTCGCGCTGCCGCCCGGGCCCGGCCGAGGTCATCGGTCACGACGCCATCACCGGGTGCATGGTCCGGTCGGCGTCGAGGGCGAGCGCCGCGAGCCGGCCGGCGTCCTCGCCGCTGGCAAGAGCGGCGTCGGCGAGGTGCCCGCGTGGTCCGACCCAGTCGCCGGCCACCAGCACGCCGTCGTGGCCGGTATCGCCGACGTCGACCCGTCCCGCCAGTCCGACCCCCGGGACCGGCACCGCGCCGACGACCGTCATCCGATGCAGGTAGCGGACGTACGCCGCCGCCTCGGGCTCGATGCCGGCGACGCGGGCGTGCTCGACCAGCTCGGCGCGGGCGGCATCGGGCGGAGGGTCCTCGTCGGGCCGCAGGTAGCGCAGGCCGTGGACCACCGACCCGCCCGGAGGCGCCAGCGCGGCCGGCGGGCAGTGGCGGATCAGGTACAGGGGGCGGTCCATGCCCAGCAGCACGGTCATGTCGGGCGCCGCGACGAACCCCATGTCCAGGCAGGCGGCGCGTGACGGCGGCCCGAGGTCCCCCCAGACACGCGGAGGATCGGGCAACAGGGCCGCGCAGGCCGCCGGCGTGCCAGCGGCGACGATCACTCGTCGCGCCAGCAGCGTGCCCCGGTCGGATATGGCGCCAGCATCGTCGCCTTCACCGTCGCCGGCGGCATCGTGCTCGGCCAGCGCCACCCGGACGCGGCCACCGTCGGGCGCCACGAGACGCACACGGGCCCCCGCGCCGAACTCCGCCCCCCGCAGGCTGGCGGCCCGGGCGATGCCATCGACCATGGTCGACCAACCGCCGTGGAGGTACTCGACGCCATCGCGGAGCGCCATCTGCATCTGGGCCGCCACCAGGTCGGCAGACACGCCGGCCATGTCGACCACGTAGGTGGCCGTGCGGGCCAACATCTCGGCGAACTCCCGGGCGCCTCCGACGAGCCCCAACTCGTCGAACCATGCGGCAGCCGAGCGATCGGAAAGCGTCGCCGGCTTCCAGCGGGGTGCCGCAGTGAAGACCCGGGCGATCCTCGCCTTGTCCCCCGTCGTGAGCATGCGGCTGCGGGCGATGCCCGCCGGTCGCAGGCCGAGTGCCCCGACCCGCTCGCCCCGGCGGACACGGGCGCCGTCCAGGATCGGCGAATCGCCACAGACGGTCACGTCGAGCCGATCGAGCACGCCGCGGCCGGCGCCGCCGCGGTAGAAAGCGTGGGCGCCCCGGTTGAGCCGGTAGCCGGCCCGCTCGTCGGTGGTTGCCCGGCCACCGGGCCGCTGGCTGTCGAGCACCAGGACCGACGCTCCCGCTCCGGCCGCCGTTGCAGCGGCGGCCAGGCCGGCCAGGCCCGCACCCACCACGATCACGTCCCAGTGCCTCTCCATCGCGTGACTCCTCGATCGGCTGCGCTAGTCACCAACCCGACGAGGCAGCCACACGATCTGTGACCGGAAACGCCCTCCTGCCGCACGAGCCGGCGAGGGCGCGTGCCGCCGGCGGGGGGCGTGGGGGGCAGAGGCTCCGCAGGAGCCCCCCACCGTCGCTCGATCCGGCTCCGCCGGTCGAGCGACCGGCGGAGCCGGTTCGCAACCTCCGGTTGCGAACCGAAACCTCAGCCGTTCTTGGGCAGCTCGCGGAACGGCGTGTTCTTGTCGAAGCCCGGCTCCTTGGGCAGCCCGAGCACGCGCTCGCCGATGATGTTGCGCTGCACCTGATCAGTGCCGCCGTAGATGGGAGGCCCCTGAGCGAAAAGCGCCATTTCGGTGACCCCGCTCAGGAACGGCAGGCCGGTCGCCTCGTCGAGTGCCTTGCGGGCGCCGGGGTCGTAGCCGTGCAGCGTGCCGTAGGCGCCGGTGATCTCGAGCCCGAGGTCGCGGGAGAGCCGCACGATGTTGCTCATCGTGAGTTTGGCGATGTTGGGCAGGCCCGGGATGTCGCCCCCCGCGGCCTTGGCCGCCCTGAGCCGCAGGTTGTTGAAGCGAGCCACCTCGCCGAACGTATGGAGCTGCATCAGCCGCTGGCGCACGCTCGGATCACTGGCGCTGCCGTTTGCCTGTGCAAGCCGGGTGAGCATCTTGGAGGACGCGCCGAACAGCGTCCCCCCGCCTCCGCCCCTGCGCCCGCCGCTGGTCACGAAGTCGCCGGCGCGCCTTTCGAGGTCGCCGGCCACGGTTCCCGGCGAGGCCAGCGACGCAGCCGCCGAGCCTCCACCCGCGCCGAGGCTCGTGCGCTCGAACATGAGCGTTGTGTTCGCCACCCGCCAGCCGCCGTTCAGGCCGCCGATGATGGCGTCGTCACGGACCCGCGCCCCGGTGAGGAACACCTCGTTGAACAGCGACCGGCCCGTCATCTCCCGCAGCGGGCGGACGTCGATGCCGTCCTGATGCATGTCGATGACGAAGTACGTGATGCCGGCGTGCTTGGGCTGGTCGGGATCGGTGCGGGCGATGAGCATCGCCAGGTCGGCCACCTGGCCTCCGGAGGTCCACACCTTCTGGCCGTCGACGACCCATTCCTCGCCGTCCTTCTCGGCACGGCACTGCAGGCCGGCGAGATCCGATCCGGCGCCGGGCTCGCTGAACAGCTGGCACCAGCCGCGCTGCCCGGTGACGATGTCGCGGAGGTAGCGCTGCTTCTGCTCGTCGCTACCGTGCACGAGGATCGTCGGACCAGCCAGCATGAGCCCGAGGCCGCCCGGCGCCGGCAGGGCGCCGAAGTCGGCGATGGCCTGCTGGACCCGGTTGCCGTCGTCACGGCTGAGGTCCTTGCCGAACCAGTCGGATGGCCAAGTGGGGACCCCCCAACCCGAGGTCCCAAGGCGCTCCCACCACTCGGCGACCGGCAGGTCCGGATCCCAGTTGGCCGACAACCAGTCCTTGACCTCGGCGACGATGTCGGAGTCCGACGTGGTGCGTTCGGCGGTATCGGTCATGAGCGCAGCTCCTGACCGGTCGACCGTGCGACCGCCAGGGAGCCGGGCGACGATGGGGTGCGGGGGCGCAGCCCCCGAGGATGAGCGGTCATGAGCGCAGCTCCTGACCGGTCGACCGTGCGACCGCCAGGGAGCCGGGCGACGATGGGGTGCGGGGGCGCAGCCCCCGAGGATGAGCGGTCATGAGCGCAGCTCCTGACCGGTCGACCGTGCGACCGCCAGGGAGCCGGGCGACGATGGGGTGCGGGGGCGCAGCCCCCGAGGATGAGCGGTCATGGGCCTAGCGCAGCATCTCTTGACCCACGGGTCAAGCTGCCGTCCGGGTGCGGATTCAGGGCCGCGCCGGTGTGCCGAAGATGCTGGCCAGCTCAGCCGGCGCAACGGCCTCCAGCTGGTCATAACGGCACTCGATCGGCGTCTTGTCCGGCCGCCAGCGGACAAAGCGAGCGTTGTGCCGGAACCGCCCTGCCTGCAGGTGCTCGTAGCGGACCTCGACCACCCGCTCGATCCGCAAGGGCTCCCACGACAGGTCCTTGGCGGCGTTCCACCGGCTGGGCGCGCCCGGCATGCGCTGGCCCGCCTCGTGCGCCTCGGCCAGCGCCCACTCGCGCCAGGGGTGCCCCTCGAGGGCGCCGTCGCGCAGCGGCTCGAGCTCGCCCACGAGCTGCGAGCGCAGGCCGGCAGCGAACGACGACGCCACGCCGACGTGGTGGAGCGTGTCCTTGTCGTCGTAGAGGCCGAGGAGGAGTGAGCCGATGCCCTTGCCGTCCTTGTGCCAACGGAACCCGGCCACGACGCAGTCGGCCGTCCGCTGGTGCTTGACCTTGAACATGTCCCGCTTGTCCTGGCGGTACCGACCGTCAGCGGGCTTCGCCATCACGCCATCGAAGCCGGCGCCCTCGAAGCGGCGGAACCAATCCTCGGCCAGGTCCGGGTCGTCCGTGACCGGCGTGAGGTAGACGGGGTCGCGATCGCTGCTGTTGCTGAGCGCGTCCTCGAGGAGCCGGCGGCGCTCCGAGAACGGTTCGTCGCCGAGGTCGCGATCGCCGAGGGCGAGCAGGTCGAACGCCACGAACGAGGCCGGTGTCTGCTCCGCCAACATGTTCACCCTGGAGGCGGCAGGGTGGAGCCTGAGCTGCAGCCCGTCGAAGTCGAGCCCGCTGCCGGTCACGACCACCAGCTCGCCGTCGACCACGCAGCGCTCGGGCAGCGCCGTCCGCAGGGGGTCCGGCATCTCGGGGAAGTAGCGGGTCAGCGGCCGGTCGTTGCGGCTCCCGAGCTCGACCTCGTCACCGTCGCGGAAAACGACGCACCGGAAGCCGTCCCATTTCGGCTCGTACAGCAGCCCGGGATCGCGGGGCAGGTCGTACACGGCCTTGGCCAGCATCGGCTTGACGGGGGGCATGACGGGGAGGCGCACACCAGGCAGGGTACGGGACGGTGCGCGGCCCGCGAACTATGGGCGGCACCGGTCCACGTTCTTGGCGCCGAAATGGTTGCTGGCCAACCACTTCCGCTCCCGGAACCCGGCTTCGCCAGGTCTCCGCTCCGTCCGGTCAACCAAACCCTGCGCTGTGGCGTCGGTACGGGTGCACAGCGGAAGCCGCCCTGGCCGAAGGCCGGGGCGGATCTCAGAAGGGGGAACCATCAAGCGCGGGCGTGAGGCTGCCGCACTGGCGGCGGTTGTGCTGGTTTCGGGGATCGTTGCCGGATCGCCGGCTGGCGCCGGTGAGCCGGCACCGACGGGCACGATCTCCGTCGATCCACCGAGCGGGCAGCCCGGGAACGTGTTCCTGTTCTCGGGTGAGAGATGTGTGAGCGAGGCGGGACCCGGCGTGATGGAGGTGTCCGTCTTCTTCCGGGCGGACCTGATCGTGAGGCTGGATCCGGCGTTCGTGGGCGTCGACGACGGCGGCAGCTGGAACGTCGGGATGAACCCCAACGGCTTCATGAGCAATGACGAGGCGGTCGGCACGTGGGAGGTGACCGGCACGTGCTTCGATGCCGAGACCTGGCAGGTCGTCGTCGACTACGAGACGGCGACATTCGAGGTGGTCGCGCCGTCGGCGCCGCCGGCCACGGATCCACCGGCGGCCGACCCACCGGCCCTGGACCCGCCGGCAGCGCCGTCCTCGACGCCCACCACCCCGGCCCCGGTGGCACCGCGGCGGGCCGAGCCGGCCACCCCGGTGACCGCCGACCCCGACCTCACCGGCTGAGCGTTCGACCAGGCAAGCTGCGCGCACCGCGCCGGCCACCCGGCTAAGGTGCCGGCCGCCATTAGGCGGACGGATGCTGGGGAGGGGTGTGGCTTCGCGCAGGAGCTGGGTTCCGGGCGATGCCGTGCGTTCCGATACCGGACTGACCGCCACATCTCGCACCCCGCCCTGGGGGCGGAGAACCGGAGGGGATCCATGAGACACAAGCGTCTGGTCGTGGCGTCAACGGTTGGCGTTGCGGCTGCGGCCCTTTTCGCGGCGCCGGTGGCCGCGCAGGAGGAGGAGCCACCGCTCCTGCCGATCAGCGTGACACCGTCAAGCGGCCCTCCGGGGACCGTCTTTACCTTCGCCGGCGAGGAGTGCATCGGCGAGGAGGGACCCGGCGAGGTGCTGATCACGGTGTTCTTCACCGATAACGAGGTGGTTGACGAGTTTGCGTTGACGCCAGAGGCGGATGGCTCCTGGGCGGTGGACTTCGACACTGGCGTGCCGGAACCGCTTCCTCCGGGCGTCTATAACGTCACGGCCACCTGCTTCGCCTCGGCCGAGAGCGAGAAAGTGATCGCCGAGTACGACTTCGCGGACTTCGAGCTGACGGCACCGCCGAAGCCGGAGCCCCCGAAGCCGCCGGCGCCGGAGCCCGAACCAGCCCAGCCTGCCGCACCGGTGGTCGAGGAGCCGGACTTCACCGGCTGATCGCCTCGCCGGCGGAGTTTCGCTCCGCCGGCGGCGGTGACCCATACGATCCCGGCCCCGCGTCCCGGCGTGGGGCCGCGTCGCGTCCGTGCGCTGCCTGCGATCCGTCCGCGTCAGGCCGTGATGTGCACCGGCGTGCCCAGCGGTAGGACCGGCACCAGCTCCAGGATCGCCTCGTTGCGCATCCGGATGCAGCCGTGGCTCACGTCGGAGCCGATCGCCTCGGGCTCGTTGGTGCCATGGATCCCGATCACGCCGTCCCCGCCCTGGAACTCGTCGATCACGTTGGAGAAGCCCGACAGCCCGTATGCGTAGGGCCCGTAGGGGCCGTTGGGCTCGGGCGGTTGTAGCAGCTCCTTGATGTAGTAGATGCCGCCGGGGGTGGGCGTCTGGGTGGTGCCGACGCCGATCGGCTCGTCGAGCACCACGTCCTCGCCGTTGCGGACCACCAGGCGGTGCGCCGCGAGCGCGATGTCGATGCTGTACAGGTTGGAGACCACGGTCACGTCGGCGGCGCGGACCCAGCCCGTCGACCCGTTGGGGCGCACGGGCAGGTAGACGTTGAGCCAGTCGCCCTGCCGCTCCTTCACCAGGAAGACCAGCGGCGCCCCGTTCTCGTTGGGATTGTCGAGCGAGGAGGCGGGCTGCCCGTCCTCCGGTGCCGCGTAGATCGGCATGGTCGCCGGCTTGGCCTGCGCGACCAGCGACGTTCCCGACGGAACGGTGGTAGCCGGTGCGGTTGTGGTCGTCGCCTCGGCCGGGCGGTCACGGTCAACGGCCCGAGTCCGTTCACCGCCGCCTGAGGACTCACCGGAACCGCCGCCGCACGCCCCCAGTGCCAGCGCCACCGACAGCGACCCCGCCACGACCCTGACGGTCCAACCACTCACCTGCCCAGCCATGGCGGGCGACCGTAGCCGGACGCTCGGAGGTCGAGGACGCGGCGCGCCGTGCTGCAGGAGCCGGGCCGGGCCGGGCGCAGTGAGCCAATTTCGGAGGTGTTATGCCCGCCACTAGCGTTTGCACGCATGGCCGACCACCCGATGAGCGAGCGGCTCGCCGACCTGGAGAAGCGCAAGGAAGAGGCCCTCGCTCCGGGCACGGACGTGTCGCGCCAACGCCAGCACGACCGCGGGAAGCTCCTGGCCCGGGAGCGGATCGACCTCCTGCTCGACCCCGGTTCGTTCCACGAGCTCGACCTACTCGCCCGGCGCCCGTCCGACTCGGGGTTCGACGACCGTCCCTACACCGACGGTGTCATCTGCGGCTGGGGCACGGTCGACGGCCGCAAGGTGTTCGTCTTTTCGCAGGATTTCACCGTGTTCGGCGGTGCCCTCGGCGAGGTGTTCGCAGACAAGATCCACAAGCTCATGGACCTGGCGCTCAAGGTCGGCGCGCCGGTCGTGGGTCTCAACGACGGTGCCGGAGCCCGCATCCAGGAGGGCGTCGTCAGCCTCGACAGCTACGGCGGCATCTTCTACCGCAACGTGCAGTCCTCGGGTGTCGTCCCGCAGATCAGCGTGATCATGGGGCCATGCGCCGGCGGCGCCGTCTATTCCCCAGCCATGACCGACTTCGTGTTCATGGTCGAGGACACCTCCTACATGTTCATCACCGGGCCCGACGTGGTGAAGACCGTGACGGGCGAGACGGTGACCCAGCAGGAGCTGGGGGGCGCCATCGCCCACGCTTCGCGTTCGGGCGTCTGCCAGTTCACGTCGGCCGACGACAGCGCCTGCCTGGAGGACGTCCGGTACCTGCTGGGCTTCCTGCCGGCCAACAACCTCGAGGAGCCCCCGGTCGTCGCCACCGAGGACGACCCGATGCGCCTGTGCCCCGAGCTGCGCGACATCATCCCGGCGTCGTCGAACCACCCCTACGACATCCACGACGTGGTCGAGGCGATTGTCGACGGGGGCGAGTACTTCGAGTACGCCCGGCGCTGGGCACCCAACATCGTGTGTGCGTACGCCCGTCTCGACGGGCGGGTGGTCGGGATCGTCGGCAACCAGCCGATGCACCTCGCGGGTGTGCTGGACATCGAGTCGTCGGAGAAGGCGGCCCGGTTCGTCCGCACCTGCGACGCCTTCAACATCCCGCTGGTGTCGTTCGTCGACGTCCCCGGCTTCCTCCCCGGCGTCGACCAGGAGCACGGTGGCATCATCCGCCACGGCGCCAAGCTGCTCTACGCGTTCTGCGAGGCCACCGTGCCCCGCATCCAGGTGGTGACCCGCAAGGCGTACGGGGGCGCCTACGTGGTGATGAACTCCAAGTCCATCGGCGCCGACCTCGCCTACGCGTGGCCGTCGGGCGAGCTGGCGGTGATGGGACCCCAGGGCGCAGTCGAGATCGCCTACCGCCGCGAGATAGAGGCCTCGCCCGACCCCGAGGCGCGCAAGGCCGAGCTGGTGGAGGAGTACACCGACCGCTTTGCCAACCCCTACCAGGCGGCGGAGCGCGGCTACGTCGACGACGTGATCGACCCGGCCGAGACCCGCATCAAGCTCATCGCCGGGCTCGACCTGCTGCGCTCCAAGCGGGAGGACCTCCCCAAGCGCAAGCACGGCAACGTACCGCTCTGATGCGGGGCACCGACCCGACCGCACAGGTGGCGATCGTGGGGGGAGACCGCGAGCCCAGCGACGAGGAGCTCGCCGCGATCATCGCCGCCATCGAGGTGACGTGGCCCCGTCCGGTCGCCGTCCACACCGCCGAACTGCCTCGCTGGCGGTTCTCGGGCCGGTCGTGGACCAAGCCGGTGCCGCTGCGCCGGGTCCGTCCCTGGACGAGCTGAGCACCCAACGTGGACCTCACGACCGTCGCAGACGACGAGGCGGTCCTGCACGACGGCACGGCCATCCACCGCTTCCCCGACCTGCGGCCCGACACCGACTACGAGCGGTGCGGGCACAGCTTCCGGACCCTGCCGCGCCCGCCGGGGGAGCGGCTGGCGACGGTGTGCACGGTCAACGACGTGCACTTCGGCGAGACGGAGTGCGGCGTACTCAACGGCATCGACGACCACCCCATCTACACCACGGCGCCCGGCGAGGAGCCGTACCCGGAGCTCATGAGCCGCTGCGCCATTGCCGACATGAAGGCCATCCGCCCCGACGTGGTGCTGGTGAAGGGCGACCTCACGTCGAGGGGCACCCGGGCCGAGTACCAGGCGTTCCTCAACGCCTACGGACCGGCATTCGGCGAGCGGCTCGTCCACGTGCGTGGCAACCACGACTCGTACTACGGCGAGGACTTCGCCTCCGACGCGCCGATCGCCGTCAGGCTTCCCGGTGTCACCCTGGCCATGATCGACACCTCCATTCCCGCGCGGGCGTCGGGAGGTGTGTCGGCCGAATCCCTCGAGTGGCTCGACCAGCTCGCCGCCGAGGCCGACACGCCCGTGCTGGTCTTCGGGCATCACCACGCGTGGAACCCCGACTCGCCTGAGCGGCCCGAGGGCTACTTCGGGATCAACCCGGACGACTCCGAGAGGCTCGTCGACGTCGTGGCCCGCCGGCCCCGGATCGTGGGCTACTTCGCCGGTCACACCCATCGGAATCGCGTGCGCCGGTTCTCCGCCAGCGGTGACGTGCCGTGGGTGGAGGTGGCATGCGTCAAGGACTTCCCGGGGGCGTGGGCGGAATACCGGGTCTTCGAGGGCGGCATCCTCCAGGTCTTCCGGCGGATCTCGGCGCCGGAGGCGTTGGCCTGGAGCGAGAAGACCCGCGACCTCTATGCCGGGCTCTACGAGGTGTACGCCTTCGGCGCGCTCGGCGACCGCTGCTTCCCGATCTCCACGACGCGTGCCTGATGCCCGGACCCCTCGCCGGCATCCGTGTGCTCGACGTGGCGACGGTCATCGCCGGCCCCGGTGCGGCGCGCTACCTGGCCGACTTCGGGGCCGACGTGCTCAAGATCGAGCGCCCAGGGGTTGGCGACTCCACCCGGACGATGGGCCTCCCCGACCCCCGCGACGGCACCTCGCTCTACTGGAAGGTCGTGGGCCGCAACAAGCGCTGCGCCACGCTCGACCTCAAGTCGCCCGGCGGACGTGACGCGCTGCTGCGGCTGGCCGAGGAGGCCCACGTCCTCGTCGAGAACTTCCGGCCCGGGGTGCTGGAGCGGTTCGGGCTGGGACCAGACGTGCTGCTGGAGCGCAACCCCCGGCTGATCGTCTGCCGGGTGACGGCCTTCGGACAGGATGGGCCGTACGCCCAGAGACCGGGGTTCGCCACCCTCGCCGAGGCGATGTCGGGCTTCGCCGCCATCAACGGCGAGGCGGACCGCGGTCCCCTGCTGCCGCCCATCGCCCTCACCGACGAGGTGGCCGCGCTGGCCACCGCCTTCGCCATCATGGTCGCCCTGCACTCCGGCGTGGGGCAGGTGGTGGACGTAGCCCTGCTGGAGTCGCTGCTCCAGTGCATGGGCCCGCTGCCGTCCGCCTACGGGACCACCGGCTTCCTGCAGGCGCGGCAGGGATCGAGCCTCCCGTATTCCGTGCCCCGCGGCACGTGGCGATGCCGCGACGGCCAGTGGGTGGCGGTGTCCGCGTCGGCCGAATCGGTCGGTCGCCGGGTCATGGAGCTCATCGGCCTGGAGGGCCGCGAGGACCTCCAGTCGTTCGCGGGCAGGATCGCGGCCCGCGAGGAGATCGACGCCCGCATGGCGGAGTTCTGCGCCGCCCGCACGGTGGACGAGGTGGTCGCCGCCTTCGAAGATGCGCACGCCGCCGCCGCACCGGTGTACGACATGGCCGGCGTGTTCGCGGATCCCCAGGTGGCGGCGCGCGGCAGCATCGTCGAGGCGGACGGCGTGCCCATGCCCGGCGTCGTCGCGCGGCTGTCACGGACGCCCGGGGCAGTGCGCTGGGCCGGCCGCGCGGTCGGTGCCGACGACCCGCCACGCTGGGCCGCGGAGTAGGCGGCCGCAGTCCCACCCTTAACCGGTCCGCCCGTCTACGGTCACCTCCGCGACATACCGGGTCCGTAGGGTCCCGGCAGGACTCGCACGCTGGAGGATCGCCCGATGCGCCTGCGCCGCTTCGTCGTCGCCCCCCTCGCCGCCGCCCTCGCGGCGCCCGCAGCCGCGGGTCTCGCGCCGCCGGCGGGGGCGGCCATCCCCACCGACGTCTTCTTCTCCGAGTACGTGGAGGGCTCGGGCTTCAACAAGGCGATCGAGATCTTCAACGGGACGGGCGCGCCCGTCGACCTCGGGTCTTCCGGCTACACGCTCGAGCTCTACAGCAACGGGGCCGCCGCCCCCAGCCAGACCGTCGCCTTGACCGGCACCGTGGGCGACAGCGACGTGTTCGTGGTGTCGCGCGCCGATGCGGACCCGGCGCTGGTCGCGCAGGCTGACCAGCTCGCGCCCGCGGTGGCGAACTGGAACGGCGACGACGCCGTCGCCCTGCGCAAGGGCGGGGCGCTGGTCGACGTGATCGGCCAGATCGGGTTCGACCCCGGGACGGAATGGGGCACGGGCGCCGCCAGCACGTCCGACAACACGATTCGGCGCCGATCTGACATCGACACCGGCGACACCAACGGCGGCGACGCCTTCGATCCCGCCGCCGAGTGGGAGGGCTTCCCGATCAACACCCTCGACGGCATCGGCGCCCACACCTTCACGGGCGGTGGTGGGAACCAGCCGGTCACCGTTAATTGCGGCGGGCCGCTGACGACCGTCGCCGGCAGCGCCGCCAGCCGTGTGGTCACGGCGACCGACGCCGACGGCACCGTGGTCGACATCGCGATCACCGGCGTGTCCCCGGCGCCGGCCTCGGGGACGATCGAGCGGACCGCCTTCACCCCCGCGTCCGCACCCGGCGGCACCGCCGAGGCGACCATCACCGTGGGCGCCCAGGTCCCGGCGGGCACGTACGCGGTGACCATCTCCGCCAGCAACGACGACGGGACCCCGCAGACGGCCACCTGCACGCTCAGCGTCGCCGTGCAGGGCATCCGCCCGATCGGCGACGTGCAGGGCGCGGTCACCGACGCCACCGACGGCGCCACATTCCCGTCGCCGCTGGTGGGCCAGCAGGTCGTGGTCCGGGGCGTCGTGACCCAGAAGTCCCTGGCCCGCTCGTCGGCGGGTGCGGCGCAGAACGGCTTCTTCCTGCAGAACACCCCCGCCACCGCCGACGCCGACCCGACCACCTCGGACGGCGTGCTC
This sequence comes from uncultured bacterium, assembly GCA_963756425.1. Classification (GTDB taxonomy): domain Bacteria; phylum Actinomycetota; class Acidimicrobiia; order Acidimicrobiales; family VFJN01; genus DASQUK01. The sequence goes on from CAVWNW010000012.1 coordinate 250,627, forward strand.
GTGTTCCTCGGCGGCTTCACCACGCTGCTGCGGGCCGACGGCGGCCCCGCATACCTGCCCCAGGTCGGCGACGAATTGGTGCTGCGGGCCAGCGTGACCGAGTTCTTCGCCCTCACCGAGCTCACCAGCCCACGGCTCATCGACGTGGCGGCCACCGGGCTCGATCCCGACAGCGACGTCGTGGTCACCGAGGCCTCGCCCCCGGCCGACCTGGCCGACGCCAACCGCTACTGGGAACGCCACGAGGGCGAGCGGATCCTGGTCCCGGGCGGCAGCATCGCCACCAGCGGCCGCGACGTCTTCCCCGCGACGGCCGACAGCGAGGTGTGGCTGATCCGCCCCGACGACCCTCTGGCCGCCCGCACCGACCCCTACGCCCGTCGGGTGTTCCGCGACCCGCACCCACTCGACAACCAGCCGCAGACGCTGTTCGACGACGGCAACGGCAACCGCATCATGCTGGCATCGCTCGGCGTCAAGGCCGCGAGCGGAGACTCGACGACGCTGCTGCCGCCGGCCCGAGTCTTCGACAGGCTCGACGACGACGCCGTCGGCGGCCTCTACTTCTCGTTCGAGAAGTACGGCGTCCAGGTGGAGTCGGCTGCCTTCACGCCCGGCGCCGACCCCTCGCTCAACGCACCGCCGGCGCCCGCCGACCGCCGCAACGAGGTGGCCATCGCCACCACCAACCTCGAGAACCTCTACGACTTCCGCGACGATCCCACCGACGGCTGCGACTTCGTCGGCAACAGCGGGTGCCCGGGTGTGAGCCCGCCGTTCGACTACGTGCCGGCCAGCGACGCCGTCTACCAGCGACGCCTCACCGACATCGCCACGCAGATCGCCGACGACCTGCACTCGCCCGACCTGCTGCTCACCCAGGAGGCGGAGGACCAGGACATCTGCCACGTCGGCGGCGGCACGCTGGTGTGCGGCGGTACGTCCGACGGCGACGGCAAGCCCGACACGCTCCAGGAGCTGACCCTTGCGATCGGCCTCGCCGGGGGCGGCACATACGACGCCGCGTATGACCGTGACGGCGCCGACGACCGCGGGATCGTGTCGGCCGTCCTCTACCGGACCGACCGGCTGTCGCTGGTGCCGGCGAGCGCCGACGACCCGGTCCTCGGTGCGGCACCAGCAGTGCGGTACCGGGCGCCGGGGCTCGCGAACAACGGCGACGTCTCCAACCCCAAGACGCTCAACGCCGAGCTGCCCGCCGACGTCGACCGGTCCACCGGCGTGGACGGCGTCAACGTGTTCACGCGGGCGCCGCAGGTCGCCCACTTCCGGGTGGCAGCACAGCCCGGCTCGACCGACACGTACGACTTCTGGGCCATCAGCAACCACTTCTCGTCGACGCCCGACGCCAGGGTCGGTCAGCGCACCGAGCAGGCCGCTTACGCCGCCGCCATTGCCGACGCCATCGCGGCCGCCGATCCCGACGCCCGAGTCGTGGTAGGTGGCGACCTCAATGTCTTCCCCCGGCCCGACGACCCGTTCGCGCCCGGCGACCCCCTGTTCCCCTCGGACCAACTGGCGCCGCTGTACGACGCCGGGCTGGCCAACCTGTGGGAGGACCTGGTTGCCGACGTGCCGAGCGCCGCGTACTCGTACACGTTCCAGGGGCAGGCGCAGACCCTCGACCAGCTGTTCGTCAACGAGGCGCTCCACGGAGACCTGATCCAGGTGCGCGCCGCTCACGTCAACGCCGGGTGGCCCGCCGACCACGAGGGAGACGGAGCCCGCGGCCTGAGCGACCACGACCCCCAGGTGGGGCGATTCTCCAGCCGGGCGAGCCTGTCGGTGGCCGATACGTCGGTGGTCGAGGGCAACACCGGGCGCCGTGACGCGGTGTTCACCGTGGCCTTCAGCCGGCCGTTGGCCCAGGACATCCCCGTGTGCCTGGTGCCCTTCGGCATCACCGCCCTTCCGGTCCTCGACTTCGACGTGCGGCTGCCGTGCGGCACGCTGGCGGCGGGCGACACCAGCATCGACCTGGGCATCCCGGTCCGGGGCGACCGTCAACGGGAGCGCGACGAGACCTTCGGGGTGGTGGCGCTCGCCGGCGGCGGGGTCCGCCACGACGACCCGCTGGCCACCGCGACCATCGTGAACGACGACTAGTTGGCGGTCGCGTCAGCGGCCGATCGCGTGCCGGCGGCGTAGCCGCGTGCCGACCTCCGCAGCCACCAGCGATGCGACGAACAGCACGATCAGCAGCACCTCGTCGCGGCCGCTGTCGATCTCCCACACGAAGTGGGGCTTGGTGATCGCGTAGCCGTACATCAGGCAGCCCACCGTCACCGACCCGAGGCCCGCGTCCCGGCCACCCACCCGGCCGGACAGGAACGCGACGACGACCAGCACCGGCACGGCGATCGGCGTGGGGACCCAGACCAGGCCCAGGCCAACCAACCCCGTGACCACGGCCGCGGTGAGGAGATGATCGCCATCGAATCGCTCATACGGCATGGGACGCTCGGCCTCCACCCTTCCTGCCTACCGCTCCCGGCCGCGCAAGTGGGCGCGCCTTTACGCGTCCGATACACCCGGCCGCCCGGCTTGACGCCCCGTTATCGCCGGCCAGGGGGTCACCGATCCCGGGACGAGGCGGCGAGATCGACGATGTCGCTCATGATGCGGACCAGCTCGAAGTCCTTGGGCGTGTAGACAGCAGCCACCCCAGCCTCGAGCAGCGGCTGGCGATCCTCGTCGGGGATGATGCCGCCCGCAACGATCGGTACGTCGAGGCCGCCGGCGCGCACCAGGCGAACCACCTGGGGCACGAGGTCCAGGTGCGAGCCCGAGAGGATCGACAGGCCGACGACGTCGACGTCCTCCTCCACCGCCACGGCCGCGATCTGCTCGGGGGTCAGGCGGATGCCCTGGTAGATCACCTCCAGCCCGGCGTCGCGTGCCGCCACGGCGATCTGCTCGGCACCGTTCGAGTGACCGTCGAGGCCCGGCTTGGCCACGAGCAGCCGCGGTGGACCGCCGGGCAGCCGCTTCACGCGCTCGGCGATGTCCCGCAGCCCGGCGGAGCCGCCGCCGACGTCGACCGCGGCGCTCACGCCCGTCGGTGCCCGATACTCGCCGAAGACTTCCCGGAGCGCACCCGCCCACTCCCCCGTCGTCCCCCCGGCGTGGGCCAGGTCGATCGTTGCCGGCATGATGTTCTCGCCCGACTCGGCCGCACGGCGCAGCTGGTCGAGCGAGCGCTTGACGGCGTCGCTGTCGCGCTCGGACCGCCACGCCTGCACCTCCGCGATCGTGTGCGCCTCGAGCGCCGGGTCCACCCTGAGGATGTGGTCTTCGCCCTCCCGGGCCAGCGCCGACCCCGTGGTCTCGGTGAACCGGTTGACGCCGACCACGAGCAGCTCGCCGTCCTCGATGCGGCGCAGGCGCTCGGCGTGGCTGCGCACCAGCCGGCCCTTGAGCTCGTCGATGGCCTCGAAGGCGCCCCCCATCGACAGCACGTCGTCGAGCTCGGCCGTGGCCGACTCCGCCAGTTCGGCGGTGCGGGCCTCGACGACCTTCGACCCCTCGAACACGTCGGGGTACTCCAGCAGGTCGGTCTCGAAGGCCAGGACCTGCTGCATCCGCAGCGCCCACTGCTGGTCCCAGGGGCGGGGCAGCCCCAGCGCCTCGTTCCACGCCGGCAGCTGGATCGACCGGGCCCGGGCGTCGCGGCTCAGGGTCACCCCGAGCATCTCCAGCACGATGCGCTGCACGTTGTTCTCGGGCTGTGCCTCGGTGAGCCCCAGGCTGTTGACCTGCACGCCGTAGCGGAAGCGGCGGGCCTTGGGGTTGGTGACGCCGTAACGCTCGAGCCCGATGCGGTCCCATAGCCGCGTGAACGCCCGCATCTTGCAGGTCTCCTCGATGAAGCGGATGCCCGAGTTGACGAAGAAGCTGATGGAGGCGAACACCGCCGGGAATCGTTCCGCGGGCACCTGGCCGGACTCGCGGACGGCGTCGAGCACGCCCACCGCGGTGGCCAGGCTGTAGGCGATCTCCTGGGTCGGCGTGGCCCCGGCCTCTTGCAGGTGGTAGGAGCACACGTTCATCGGGTTCCATTGCGGGATCCACTCCGAGCAGAACGCCACCATGTCGACGATCAGCCGGCGCGACGGCAGCGGCGGAAAGATGTAGGTGCCGCGGGACAGGTACTCCTTGACGATGTCGTTCTGGGTGGTGCCGCGCAGGTCCTGCGAGCCCACGCCCTGGCACTCGGCGTTGGCCACGTAGAGGCCCAGCAGCCACGCGGCCGTGGCGTTGATGGTCATCGAGGTGTTCATCTCGCCGGGTGGGATGCCGTCGAGGAGCTCGCGCATGTGCCCGAGGTGTGCCACCGGCACGCCGACCTTCCCGACCTCGCCACGGGCCAGGGGGTCGTCGGGGTCGTAGCCGGTCTGCGTGGGCAGGTCGAAGGCGATGGACAGGCCGGTCTGCCCGTGGGCGAGGTTGGTGCGGTATAGCTCGTTGCTGGCCCGGGCCGTGGAGTGGCCCGAGTAGGTCCGCATCATCCACGGACGATCGGGCTGCGCCAGGTGCGCCTCGCTATCGCTCATGCCATCCATGGTCCCCCGCGTTACCGCGCGGTCACAACCGGGGGGCGACGAACCGGTTGTGGTCGTGCGGCACATGACCGCACCGCTACACCCCGGAACGGGTCACCGGGCGAAGGCGGAGGGCAGCGGGCAGTCGATCGCCCGGCGCACCAGCTCGAGGTACTCGCCGCGCTCGACCTCCACGGCGCCGAGCTGGGCGAGGTGCGACGTCATCCACTGGACGTCGAGCAGGCGATGGGTCGGCGCTCCCCGCTCGGCCGGGCCGTCGCGCAGCAGGTCGACAAGGGCCACGAGCGCCACCTTGGACGCATCGGTCCGCCGGTGGAACATCGACTCGCCCGCGAACAGGCCACCGATGGCCACGCCGTAGAGGCCCCCTGCGAGACCACCGTCGTCGCGATCCCAAGCCTCCACCGAGTGGACCCAGCCGAGCGCGTGCAGCTGCGTGTACGCGGCCCGCACCTGGGGGCTTATCCAGCCATGGGGCCGGGAGGGGTCGGCGCACGCGTGGATGACGGTGTCGAACGCGGTGTCGATCCGGATCTCGAACCGCCGCCGGCTGCGCCGCAGCGACCGGCTGACGTGCAGCCGGTCGAGCGGGATGACCGCCCGGGGGTCCGGCGACCACCAGCCCAGCGTCCCCCGCCGACCAACTGGCATCGGGAATAGGCCCCGGCGGTACGCCGCGAGGATTGTTCCCGGCTCCAGGTCTGCGCCCACGCCGACCAGGCCGTCGCTGTCCGCCTCGTCGACAGATGGGAACGCCCACGGCGTGGGCGCAGGCTCGACGGGCATCACCGGGCGGGCGACCCGCGGCGTCCGTTCGTCCCCGGCCCCGAGCGCCGTCGAGCCCCAGGTCCCTGACCAGCCGGCCGCCGATGTCCAGCGTCGCCCTGCGGTTGAGGTAGCCGGCCGCCGCCGCACCGGTGAGCATCGGCGCCAGCGTGGTCAGGTTGCGGGTGAACCGGTGGCGCAGCACCTCCCGGAGCTGCTGGCGGCCGGCGCGCCCCAGCACGTCGCCGCGGACTGCGGCGACGACGCTGTTCGCCGGCACCGCCCGACCGGACATCCAGGCCACCAGGGCCGCACTCGCCCGCTGGTGGGGCGCCCCGGGCAGCGGCCGGCCGGCCACGTGGTGCAGCTCGGCGGCCAGCTTGACCTCGGTCGCCACCACCAACGCCGTCTCGGCGGCGAGCTCGAACGGGACCAGCAACAATCCGGCGATCGTCAACTCCTGCGCGGCGATGATGCCGCCGGTGGTCGCGGCGATTCCCCCTGACACGCGGCCCGCCGATCGCACGAGCTCGCGCGCCAGCGCGTCGCCGGTCAGGCCGTCGTAGTGGGTCGACAGCCTGTCGGCGTCCCGCACGGGCAGGCGGGGTGCCACGTCGACCACGGTCTCGGCCAGCCAGCGGCCGCTCACGACGGCTCGACGCCCAGCCCGGCGGGCCGACGCGGCCAGCTCATCGACGTCGGGGAGGCTGGCGGGCGGACGCACGCGGAAGATTCTTGCCGCGGGAACGGTGGCCCGAACCACCGGATCCGGGCGCGGCATCATGCAGGGCGCTGGCGGCGCTAGCCCTTGGCGTAGTCGTAGAAGCCCCGGCCCGACTTCCTGCCTAGGTGCCCGGCGGCAACCATCCGCCGCAACAGCGGCACGGCCGCGTAGTTGGGGTCACGGAACTCGGTGTAGAGGGCGTCGAGGATGGCCAGCGAGGTGTCGAGCCCGACGAGGTCGAGCAGCGCCAGGGGCCCCATCGGGAAGTTGCAGCCGCCCTTCATGGCGGCATCGATGTCGTCGCGGCTCGCGGTGCGGTTCTCGAGCATGCGGACCGCGTTGTTGAGGTACGGGAACAGCAGCCCGTTCACGATGAACCCGGCGCGGTCCTCCACGACGACCGGAGCCTTGCCGCAGGCCTCGGCGAACGCCTTGGCTTCGGTGATGGTCCCGTCGCTGGAGAGCAGGGTCCGGACGACCTCCACCAGGGCCATCGCCGGCGCCGGGTTGAAGAAGTGGATCCCGCACACCCGCTCTGGACGGTTGGTGACGATGGCCATCTCCACCACCGGGAGCGTGGATGTGTTGGTGGCGAGGAGGGCGCCGTCCTTCACGAGCCGGTCGAGCTCGCTGAAGAGCTGCTTCTTGGTCTCGAGGTCCTCGACGATCGACTCCAGCACGAGGTCGCAGTCGGACAGGGCCTCGAGGTCCGCTGTCGCGCCGACGCGGCCGGCCACCGCCGCCGCCTCGGCCTCATCCAGCTTGCCCCGCTCCACCTGCTTGGCCAGAGAGCGCCGCAGGCCTGCGATCAGGGCATCGGCGGTCTCCTGCTTGCGCGACCGCAGGACGACGGTCATCCCGGCGCGGGCAGCCACCTCGGCGACGCCCGAGCCCATGATCCCCGATCCGACGATGCCGAGCTTCTCCACAGCCATCGCTGGAGGCTACCGAACGGTAACCAGCGGCGCGAAACGGGACCCTTCCCTGTACTCGGCGGCTCTGCCGCCGAGAGCCAACCACGTCGCATCCCGCTCTTGGCGCCTTCGGCGCCGGGCCGCTCGGGCCACGGCCTCGCCTACCGGCTCGGCCTCGCAACCAGCGGCGCGAAACGGGACCCTTCCCTGTACTCGGCGGCTCTGCCGCCGAGAGCCAACCACGTCGCATCCCGCTCTTGGCGCCTCCGGCGCCGGGCCGCTCGGGCCACGGCCTCGCCTACCGGCTCGGCCTCGCAACCAGCGGCGCGAAACGAGGGCCGGCGACGGATTACCGTCGGCGCCCGTGACTGGACCGTTGGCGCTCGTGGGCGGCGGTGCGTGGACCGCCGGGTGTGACTTCGACCGCGGGCTCCTGGCCGCCGCCGGCACCGACGAGGTGGTGGTCCTGCCGACGGCCGCCGCCTATGAGCACCCCGACCGCGCCGTTGCGGCCGCCACCGACTGGTTCGCGACGCTTGGCGCCCGGGTGCACGGGGTTATGGCCGTCGACCGTGCCGGCGCCCACGACGACGCTCATGTCGCCGCCGTGCGCAGCGCCCGCTTCGCCTATCTCGCCGACGGATCGCCGATGCACCTGCGCTCGGTGCTGCTGCACACGCCGCTGTGGGATGCGCTGGTGGCGGCGTGGAATGACGGGGCGGTGGTGGCGGGCACCGCAGCCGGCGCGATGGTGCTGTGCGATCCGATGGTCGACCCCCGAGGCGGCGCCTACACCGTGGGGCTGGGGCTGGTCGGCCAGCTCGGCCTGGTTCCACGCGCCGACACCTGGTCCGACGACAAGCTGCACCGCACCCGCCAGCTTGCGCCCGCCGGGGTTCCCGTGGCGCTGGTCGACGAGCGCACGGCGCTCATCCGTGACGACCAGGGCGCGGCGCCGGCCACGTGGCGCGCAGAGGGCGTGGGCAAGGTCAGCGTCTGGATAGATGGGCACGAGGCGGACCTGGCGGCGCTGCCCGGCTGAGGGTCCGAGCGCCGTCAGCCGGTGGGCTTCGTGATGTCCACCACGTCGATCTCGAAGGCCAGCGGGGCGTTGGCGGGGATCGCCGGGGGGTTGCCGGCGGCGCCGTAGGCCTTGTTGGCCCCGATCTCCAGCCGCCTTCGTTCGCCGATCTTGGCGCCCACCAGGCCCTCGTTCCATCCGGGGATGACGCTCGCCTGGCCCAGGTTCTCGACCGGGAAGGGCTGGCCGCGCGACCACGACTGATCGAACTCGGTCCCGTCCGCCAGCACGCCCACGTAGTGCACGGTCACGGTGTCGCCGGGGGCCGCACCCTCGCCCTGGCCCTCGATGAGGGTCGTGATCTTCACGGTGTCCGGGGGTGTGTCGGCGGCGGCGTTCGCCGGGACCGGCGGCTCGCGGGCGAGCACCTCGGCCGCGAGCTCGGGATTGCTGTAGGCGACCGTGGTGGTGGTGGCGTCCGCTGCGGCGGTGGTCGTGGTGTCGCCCGTCTCGGTGCTGTCGGACGAGTCGTCACGTGTCAGCAGCGAGTATGCGAACGCCACAGCCAGCACGATGACCAGCCCGATGCCCAGCCGGACGCCCGTACGCTTCGTCTTCTGGCGCCGGGCTGCCGCCTGCTCGGCCTCGGATCGGGCCAGTTTCCCCTGCCTCTGGCGCTCACGTTTGTCGGTGCTCACGAAGGCGCCAGGCTAGCGAGCAGCAGTCATCCTCTTGCAGTCGGGATCGGCCGTCCATGACCACCCAACCGGTTCCCGACTGCACGATTCGGAGCGGAACGTGGGAGACTTCGCGCCCGAGGCGGTTCCACAGTGACGGACGATCACCCAAGAAACCAGATGAACAATCAAGAAGAAGAGACCACGGCCTCCAACGTGACGGTCGAAGTCGGCCGGCGGCTACGTGCGCTCCGCAAGGCGCGGCACATGTCCCTCGACGACGTCGAACGTCAGTCGGCCGGGCGCTGGAGCGCCTCGGCCATCGGGGCCTACGAGCGAGGTTTCCGCACCCTGAGCCTGCCGAGGCTTCACGAGCTCGCCGAGTTCTACGACGTGCCCGTGTCGGTCTTGCTCGGGGAGCAGACATCGACGACCGAGGGTCCGCCGAAGCTCGTGCTCGACCTCGAGGCGCTCAACCGGGTGCCCGAGGCCGCGCCGGTCCAGCGCTTCGTCCGCTCGATCATCATCGAGCGGGGTGATTACAACGGCCGGGTGTTGACGATCCGCCGCGACGATCTGCGAGCCATCTGTGCGCTCCTGCAGCTCGACGTGCCGGACGCCATCGCGCGGCTCGAGGGCTGGAGCGCGCTCGTCGAGAGCCCCTCCAACCTCGGCTGACATTCGCTAGGCGGGCAACCCTTCTCAACATCCGACCGTCCCCATTCGGGGAAGGGGTTCGATCGTCGCGCCCTGGCGCCGATACCTTCACGGCTCGTGGCTCTCGTGATCCAGAAGTTCGGCGGCACCTCGGTCGCCGACCCCGACCGCATCCGCGAGGTCGCCGACCACGTGGCCCGAACGCAGCGCCGGGGCGACGATCCGGTCGTGGTCGTGAGCGCGATGGGCAAGGAGACCGACGACCTGATCCGCCTGGCGAGCGACGTCTCGGACGTGGCGCCCGGCCGGGAGATGGACATGCTCATCACGGCCGGAGAGCGCAAGGCGATGGCGTTGCTGTGCATCGCGCTCCACTCGATCGGCGTGCCGGCGGACAGCTTCACGGGCAGCCAGGCAGGATTCATCACCGACACGAATCACACCAACGCCAAGATCGTCGAGCTGCGCCCCGACAGGCTGCGCAAGGCGATCGAGGCGGGGCGGGTTCCGGTCGTCGGGGGTGCCCAGGGCGTGTCGACGGACCATGACATCACGTTCCTCGGCCGGGGCGGGTCCGACACGACCGCGGTCGCACTGTGCCACGCCCTCGAGGGCGAGGCGTGCGAGCTCTACACCGACGTGTCCGGCGTGTTCACTGGGGACCCCCGCCTCGTACCCGAGGCCCGGCGAATGGGCCAGGTGTCGTTCGAGGAGATGCTGGAGATGACCGCCACCGGCTGCCCCAAGCCGGCGATGCGCTCGGTGGAGTTCGCGCGCCGTTGGGGGGTCAAGCTGCACGTACGCTCGGCATTCACCTGGGAGCCCGGCACCTGGATCACCGAGGAGGACCCGTCGATGGAGCAGGCGATCGTCTCCGCCGTCACCCACGACGTGAGCGAGGCCAAGGTCACCGTGTCGGGGGTGCCGGACAAGCCCGGCATCGCCGCCCGCCTGTTCCGCGAGCTGGCCGACGTGGGCGTCAACGTCGACATGATCGTCCAGAACGTCTCCGACCACGGCGTGACCGACATCTCGTTCACGGTTCCCAAGAACGACCTCACGACCGGGACCGAGGTCTGCCGGCGCTTAGCCGTCGACATCGGCGCCAACGGGGTGTCGTCCGATCGCGACATCGCGAGGGTGAGCATCGTGGGCGCCGGCATGAAGTCCAACCCCGGCGTGGCGGCCACCATGTTCGAGGTGCTGGCCACCAACGGCATCAACATCGACATGATCTCGACGTCGGCCATTCGCACCTCGTGTGTCGTCCGGGAGGACCAGGTCGAGCAGGCGGTGCAGAGCCTGCACGCGGCCTTCGCCCTCGAGGGCTGAGCGCCGCAACCCGGTTGCGGGCCCATCCGCTCGGCCTCGTAGCCTTCCGGCATGGGTTCACAGGTGCGTGTGGGCGTCGTCGGGGCCACGGGACAGGTCGGCGCGGTGATGCGCTCGGTGCTCGCCGAGCGCGACTTCCCGGTGGGCGAGATCAGGTACTTCGCCTCGTCGCGCTCCGCCGGTCGGACGCTTCCCTGGCGCGGCGACGAAGTCGTCGTCGAAGACGCGGACACCGCCGACTGGTCGGGCATCGACATCGCGCTGTTCTCGGCCGGGAAGTGGACGTCGAAAGAGCTCGCGCCTCGCGTCGCGGCCGCTGGTGCGACGGTGATCGACAACTCCTCGGCGTGGCGGATGGACCCGGACGTCCCCCTGGTGGTGTCCGAGGTCAACCCCGAGGCACTCGAGCGCATACCCCGGCGAATCGTGGCCAATCCCAACTGCACCACCATGGCGTTCATGCCGGCGCTGGCGCCCCTCCACCGCGAGGCCGGGCTGCGGCGGCTGGTGGTGAGCAGCTACCAGGCGGCCTCGGGGGCGGGGCTCGCGGGCACCGCCGAGCTCGACGAGCAGGTCCGCAAGGTGGCGGACCGCGCTGCGGCGTTGGCGTTCGACGGCGCCGCCGTCGACATGCCCGCCCCGGTGCAGTTCGCAGCGCCGATCGCGTTCAACGTCCTGCCCCTGGCCGGGTCGATCGTGGACGACGGGAGCGGTGAGACCGACGAGGAGCAGAAGCTCCGCAACGAGAGCCGCAAGATCCTCGGCATCCCCGAGCTGCCGGTGTCGGTGACGTGCGTGCGGGTGCCGGTGTTCACCGGGCACTCCCTGTCGATCAACGCCGCGTTCGAGCGCCCGCTCAGTACCGACCGGGCGCTCGAGCTGCTGGCAGATGCCCCCGGCGTGGCGGTGGTGGACGTGCCGACGCCGCTGGTGGCGGCCGGGACCGACCCTTGCTACGTCGGCCGGGTGCGCCGCGACCCGACCGTCGAGCACGGGCTCGCACTGTTCGTGTCCAACGACAACCTGCGCAAGGGTGCCGCGCTCAACGCGGTGCAGATCGCCGAGCTACTGGTGGCCGGGGGCCCCCGCCCTCGTCTTTGAAGATCCTCGGGGCCAGAGCACCGTTTCTTCTTCAAAGACTGTGGGTTCCGGCAGGAGACCAGTTGGTCGCCTGACACATGAGTGCCACGACGTGAACGTGATCAGTTGGAACCTCAAGGGAAGCAAGGGCGTCGACGTCCGTGCCGTGGTCGACCACATCGAGGCGATGAACGCCGATGTCGTGGTGCTTCAGGAGGTGCAGGCCGGCCAAGCCCGCGCCATCGCCCGGTCGCTCGGGGCCAAGACCCGGCACTGGGGCTTCAAGCACTGGCCCATCCGCACGTGGCCCGAGGGCATGGCGGTGATCGGCGTGACCCTGCCCGCTCCGGCGCGCACCCACGCCATCACGCACCGGCGGATGCCCTGGAGCTGGCGGCGTCGCATCCTGCAGGTCGGCTCCGTGCAGCTCGACGGCGAGGCCGGTCCGGGCCTGAACGTCACGCTGGTCAACGTGCACCTCAGCTCCGGCGGTGACGCCGCCGCCGTCCGCGTGCTCGAGGCGGAGGCAATCGTCCGTCGGATCGACGAGCGGGGCCGGCAGGCGGTGGTCGCCGGCGACTTCAACGATCGTCCGGGGGCGGACGTGCACGCGCGCTTCCGTGCCGCCGGCCTGCGTGACGTGTGGTCAGCCCTCCGGGGCGACGATCCCGGGCCCACGAACTGGCGCGGCTGGGTGCCAGGGACGGCGAAGCCGCCGACCCAGCGCCTCGACTACGTGCTCGTCACGCAGGGGCTCGACCCGGTGGCCGTGTCCGTGCCTCGCCACGGCGATCCGGACTTCGCCCCGTTCGCAGCCGTCTCCGATCACCTGCCACTGACCGCCACCGTGACAGCCGGGCGCGGTAGAGCGCGGTCTTAGACCGCAGAGCCGACCGGCACCCTTTCCCGGCGCTCGACCGGCGCCGCACGGGCCCGTTCCGCCCGTTCGCGCTCGGCCTGTTCGGCCTGCTCGGCCAACATCCGGCACGGGTAGCGACGGTGGGCACGGACCAGCACCGTGTCGACCCCGAGCAGGAAGAACGTCCCCACCACGAGGCCGGCCGTCACGTCGGAGAACCAGTGGACGCCGAGGTAGACGCGGCTGGCGGCGATCCCGGCGATGAGCGTCGCCGACACGGCCACCGACGCCCACCAGATGGCGCGGCGGCGCGTGTAGAGCGCCACCACCACGGGCAACAGGCCCCACAGGGCGATGGCGGCCATGACGTGGCCGCTGGGGAACGAGTATCCGGTGCCCGCCACCAGCCGGTCGAAGTCAGGCCGGTCGCGACTGACCAGTCCCTTGACGATGAACTCGATCGCAGGCCGGGCGAAGGTGGCGACGAGGAGCGCGGTGGCCACGGCTCGGCAGCGGCGCCACGTGAGGATCGCCCCCAACGTGCCCGCGACGAGCACGAAGACAGTCGACCCCAGACGCGAAACCGCCAGGAACACGTCATTCAGCGCCGACGTCCGGTTTGCCTCCACGCCTCTCTGGATGGGCTCGTCCCAGGTCAGCAGCGCCTGCCCGTTGCCGAGGGCGGCGGCAGTGGCCAGGGCCACCAGCAGCGCGGCCATTGCGATCAGGAGCCGTCGGCGCCGCAGCAGCACCGACGACGGTGTGAACGGCGGGGCGGTGTGCACATGGCTCACGCAACCCTCTGAGGAGGCCTCTGTGGAGGTGGCCTCTGAGGAGGTGCATGGCGTGGAAGCGGCGGCGGCGGAAGTCGTTTCCATGAGCGGCGGCACTGCGGCCGGACACCGAGTATTACACCCGGCGGGGGACCTCGGGCGTCCAGACGCACGATTGAAGCAGCTTCGACACGTACGGCGGAAATCCTGGGAGCAACCTGACCAGGCCCGTGACGCCCCGTTGGCCCGCCGCCGTCACCCCCGTGACCAGCCCTGTTGGCCCGATACGGGCGGCGATCAGCGGGTGCCGATGCGGTCCCGCTCGGCCTGCGGGAGCCGGCACGCGGCGGTGCCACCCGGCAGGCGGTGGCGGTTACGCGCGATCAGCCGGTAAGTGGGACCGGCGATCCAGCGGACCGGCCGCCGGTCGAGCAGCAAACCGAGCGTGCGCCAGTACGGCCCGGCGTCGACCAGCAGCCGGGCGATGGCGGCGGGCCCCGCGGCGCGGACGAACGGGTCGGATCGTGGATCGATCCATTGCACCGCGGCCTCGGCGTCGTCCTGCGAGACACCCAAGGCGTCGAGGTCGGCGAACTGCCAGGGCGTGACCGCCGCCGACGTCGGGACGTGCCGCTCGATGAACCGGGCGCACGAGCTGCAGAAGGCGCAGTCGCCGTCGTAAAGAAATACCGGCCGGTCGGCGGGGAGTCGCTCGCTAGCGTGTCGCACTCCGGTCAGTCTGCCGAGCGGGCCCCGCCGCGCTCGATCGGGTGACCAACACCACGCCCGCAAAACGTTGACTTCAAGTCAACTTCAGCAGTTACCGTCAAGCGAAACGCCCGCCACCCCCCTGGAGCACCGATGTCCGACAGCTACGCCGTGGAGGCGCGCGGCCTGGTCAAGCGTTACGGGTCGACCGTGGCGCTCGACGGCGTCGACCTGGAGATCCCGACCGGCACTGTCACTGCGGTGCTCGGGCCCAACGGCGCGGGCAAGACCACGGCGGTGCGCATCCTCACGACCCTGGCCGACGCCGACGAGGGCGAAGCCACGGTGGCGGGGTTCGACGTCCGCACGCAGGGGACCGAGGTCAGGAGGCGGATCGGGCTGGCGGCTCAGGACGCCACCGTGGATCCGTTGCTGACCGGCCGGGAGAACCTGATCATGCTGGGCGAACTGCATCAGCTCAGTCGCAAGGAGGCGGCGGCCCGAGCCACGGAGCTGCTGGCCGAGTTCTCGCTGATCGACGCCGCGGACCGCGTCACCTCCGGCTACTCGGGCGGCATGCGCCGGCGGCTGGACCTGGCGGCAACCCTGGTGGCCCGGCCGGAGGTCCTGTTCCTCGACGAGCCGACGACCGGCCTCGATCCCCGCGCCCGCACCGAGCTGTGGTCCGTGCTCGACACCCTCGTCGACCACGGCGCCACCCTGCTCCTCACCACCCAGTACCTGGAGGAAGCCGAGCGGCTGGCCGACGACATCATCGTGATCGACCGTGGCCGCATCATCGCCCGCGGCGACGCCCGCAAGCTCAAGCGCGAGGTCGGCGGCGACCACATCCACGCGGTGGTGGTCGAGCCGGCGCACGTCGGGGACGCGGGCGACATCCTGGCCGCGGTCACGGGCGCTGAGCCGCGCGCCGATCCCGCCGCCCGGTCGATCGTCGTCCCGACCAGCCGGGGCGTGGAGGCCCTCGTCGAGGCGGCCCAGGCGCTCTCCGAGGCACGGATCCCCGTGGACGACCTGAGCCTGCGCCAGCCGACACTCGACGAGGTCTTCCTCACGATCACCGGCTCCATGCCCCACGACGAGCTCGAGCCCGAGGAGGCGAAGCTGTGAGCGCCACCGCCACGTCCACGATCCCTGTCGAGGCGCCCACCGCCCACGTGGAGACACCCGGCGAGGGCGTCCACCCGCCGCGGGGGGTGCTCCACGACACCTGGGTCATCGCCCGCCGGGGCCTCGTCCACATGAAGCGCCAGCCCGAGCAGCTCAGCGACGCCACGATCCAGCCGATCATGTTCGTGCTGCTGTTCGCCTACGTGTTCGGCGGCGCCATCGACGTCCCCGGTGGCGGCAACTACCGGGAGTTCCTGATGGGCGGGATCTTCGCCCAGACCATCGTCTTCACGGCCTTCGGCGTTGCGCTGTCGCTGGCCAACGACCGGAAGAACCAGGCGGTCGACAGGTTCCGTTCGCTGCCGATCGCCAAGGGAGCCGTGCTCGGCGGTCACGCCATCGCCAACCTCATCAAGTCGCTGCTGCCAATCGCGTTGATGTCGATCTGCGGGCTGGCGATCGGTTGGCGGATCCGTGACGGCGTCCCCGACGCAGTTGGCGGCTTCCTGCTGCTCATCGGATTCGCGTTCGCCATGATCTGGGTCGGCGTGTTGCTGGGCAGCCTGGTTGCCACCCCCGAGGGGGTCACCGGCATCGCCTTCGTGGCGCTGTTCCCGATCACGTTCGTGGCCAGCACGTTCGTGCCCACGGAGACCATGCCCGGCGTGCTGCGCACGATCGCGGAGTGGAACCCGGTGACCACGCTGGCCGATGCCGTCCGGGTCCAGTTCGGGAACCCGAACACTCCGACGGCGCCGGGCGACCCCTGGTCGATCGCCCACCCGATGGCCTATTCGGTCATCTGGATCGTGGGCATCGTCGCCGTGTGTGCGCCATTGGCCGTGCGCGCGTACCAGCGCTCCATCGACAAGTAGCGCCGCTCAAGCCGTCGGGCGGGGCGTCAGCCGCGGCCGGTGTCGATGACACAGAAGCGGCGCCCCGCACGTCGTTGACGCCGACCACGACCGTTCCGATGCTCGGCATCGGCGGATTCCGGCAAACCCACGAGGTCGACCGTTCACCTGTCAGGACGCCGTGGTCGAGAGTCGCATGAAGTCGCTGACCCCTAGCGCCCGCAGGATCGGGCGCACCGGCCGCGGCACGCTCTGTTGCCTGTCGTCGTGGAACAGCTCCGGCGCCGTCAGCCGGACGGTGCGGCCGCGCGTGACGAGCTCGCAGCCGCCGGCGGCGAGCACGTTCTTGATCCAGTCGGAGTCCTTGCCGTACGTCAGCGCGAGCACGAAGCCGCCGGCGGCCACGAAGGCGTTCACCGGCGTGTGGTACTCGCGGTGTGATTTGCGGCCGCGATGCACGACGACGCCGAAGCCCGGAAGTCGTCCAGCGAACGGTCCGGTCACACGGTTCGTCACTCGCCGATTGAAGGCGGCGAGGCCACGCGGCAAGGCCATCGCCAGATCTTTACCCGAACTTCGCCGTCAGGCCCCCGTCGACCGGGATGATCGCACCGTTGAGGTACGACGATGCCGGCAACGCGACCGAGAGGACCACCTGGGCGACCTCCTCCGGCTCGCCATAGCGGCGCAGGGGGACGCGACGGCGCGCGAACTTCTGCTTGTCGTCGTCAGGGATGAGCGCCGTCATCCCGGTGTGGATGGGCCCGGGGCAGATGCAGTTCACCGTGACCCCCTGCGGGCCGAGCTCGCAGGCGAGAGAGCGCGTGAGGCCGACGACGCCGTGCTTGCTGACGGTGTAGGGACTGAGATACGGCGTCGCGCCCAGCCCCTCGGTCGAGGCGATGTTCACGATGCGGCCGGCGCGCTCGCGCGTGAGGTGGGGCAGGCACGTCCTGATCATCGCCACGTATCCGACCAGATTGACGGCGAGCGTGACGTCCCACGCATCCCGGTAGCCGTGGGCATCGATCGGCGCCGGGACGCTGACGCCGGCGCAGTTCACGAGCACGTCGATCGGCCCCAGGCTGCGGACGATCTCGTCCACGACGTCGCTGATCGCGTCCTGGCTGGTGACGTCCAGGCGCCAGCCGGCAGTGCCGGGGAGGTCGTCGGCGTTGCGGTCCGTGGCCGCGACGTTGGCGCCCTCGGCGCCGAAGACCTCCGCGATCGCCCGGCCCATGCCACTCGCGGCCCCCGTCACGAGCACGACCTTGCCGGCAACGCTGCGACTCAAGCCCACGAGCGGACGCTAGTGCCGTGTTCTGCCGGCGCAGGGTGAGCCGCCGCCACCGCGTAGTGCAGCCCGTGCTGTAACGGGGCCGGGCGCAGACGCGGTCTCTGTAGGGGCATCGCTCAACCGCCGCTGCGCGATGCCCCGGTGGCGACTCCTGTCGCCCCGTGCGCGGCCCCTGGGTATCCCCCCGCCTGGGGGTCAGCGCAGCACCCCAGGTCGTTGCGCGTCGACGCAGCGCAGCTGGAAGGACCGGGGTAACGTCGGCCCTGGCGGAGGAGGTATGGGGTGGCGGACGCGTGGGGGTAGGTCGTCGTCTGGCCGCACTGGGACGGTTCCCCACGGCCGCGCTGGCGGCCGCCCTGATCCTTGCGATCGCCGGGTGCAGCGACGACGGCGAGCAGACCTACGACGGCGCAGCCAGCACCACATCGAGCGACGCCGCCGCGATCGACGTCGAAGGCGCCACGGCCGACCTGCGCGAGCTTCTCGCCACGACCCCCGAGAAGATCGCCACGGACGTGAGCGCGCTCGGCCTCACCCCGGTGACCACCGACAAGGTGAGCGAAGTCGCCGCGGCGCTCTGCGGTTCTGCCTTCGACCCCAAGATCACGACCTCATGGCTCCAGGGCCTGATCGTCACCAACATCGCCATGATGGGCCCCGCCAACCGGCTGCTCCGCCACTCCGGCACCCCCGAGGTGTGCCCCCGGGCGCCGACCGCCGCGGAGCGGGACTTCTACGTGGCCGAGGTGTACCGCGTCCTCGAACCCGGCCCGGCGCTGCCTCCCGGAGCCACCGAGGTTCCCGCGCGCGTGCAAGCCACCGTCTGCGACCTCTTGGACCCCCGTGGTTCCGATGACGCCGTGGGCGTGGCGCTGGAGCGCCTGCTGGAGATGGCGGCCCGCGGCCCCTTCGACCCCGCAGAGTTCCTCCCGTACGTCGTCGAGGCCGCAGGCGCCGGCTGCGACCAGTGGCTGCCCACGGCGGTCCAGGCCATAAGCCGATACCTCGGCATCTAGTGCTGGTTCTCAGTGCCCGCCGACTGCGCGGTCACTCCTGGGGCAGGCTCTCCTTGGCCTGCTCGTAGCCGCCGGTCGGCGGGTCCGGGTCGGGCCCGTACACCAGATAGATCACCCCGGTGGCGAACGGCTGCGACGACAGCAGGCGGAGCGGGCGCTCGGGCGCACCCTCCTCGAAGAGCCGCAGCCCCGAACCCGCGAGCACCGGATGGACGAACAGGTGCAGCTCGTCCAGCAGGCCCGCGGCGAGCAGCTGCCGCACCACCGAGACGGAGCCGCTCAGCGCGATCCGGCGGACGGAGGGATCCGCCTTGAGCGCGCTGACGGTCTCTACGAGATCGCCCTCGAGCTGCTCGGAGTTGCGCCAGGTGAACTCGAGCGGCTGGTGCGAGACGACGATCTTGCGCATGTCGCCGAGCCGCTTGGCCATCTCGGCGTCTTCCTCCCCCGCCAGTTCCCGGTCGGGCCACGCGCCGGCGAAGCTGTCGTAGGTGACGCGCCCGAAGAGCATGACGTCGGCGTCGTGCGTCCGGTCGACCGCCTTGCCCATCTCGTCGTTGAAGTAGGGGAAGTGCCAGTTGCCGACTGCCGGGTCGACGACGCCGTCGAGCGCCATGAACATGCTGGAGGAAGTAGTTGCCATCCAGGACTCCTAGTTCGTCGAGTGTCGCCGGTTGAGACGGTGCCACCCGGACGAACTCATCGCGCAGCGGCCCTCGATCCTGGGTCACGAAGAACTGGTCGGGTGCGTCGGATTTGAACCGGCGAACTCCGCGTCCCGAACGCGGCGCTCTGAAGTTTCCACAGGCTGGCCACAAGACGATTCCCCGGCCAGCGCACCGATGGTGCTGTTCGCCATCCTGTTCGGCCTGTCGATGGACTATGAGGTCTTCCTCCTCTCCTGGGTGCGCGAAGAATGGGACCGCACCAGCGACAGGCGCACCTCGGTGGCCGACGGATTGGCCTCGACCGCTCGGGTCATCACTGCCGCCGCCGCCATCATGGTCGTCGTCTTCGGGAGCCTTTCTCGGCGAGTCCCATCGAGTCGTCAAGCTCTTCGGCCTCGGCTTGTCGACGGCGGTCCTCATCGATGCCACCATCGTCCGCCTGCTGCTCGTGCCCGCCACCATGGAGCTGCTCGGCGACCGCAACTGGTGGCTCCCCCGGTGGCTAGACCGGATCCTCCCGCAGGTCCACATCGAGCCACCCCCGACCTCGACACCGAGCTGGTCGAGCTCGAGCGCGACAGAGCCCCCGTCAGCCGAGCCTGAGGCGCCGTCCGCAGAGCCCGCCGCCTCGCATGTCAGGCGGCGGGCTCGACCGTGGCCGGCCGACGCCCACCATCCCGCCGCTGAAGCCGGCGGCACCGACGCTGGGCGCGGCGCCGGGTCGGTACCCGGGAGATCCCTGACAGGTCCCGGCTTGTGCGGCTGCGGGCCCCTTGACGCCGGGTAGGGCGTCCGTCCCGCCAGCGGCGCGCCAGCACACCAGCGACGCCCGTGAGCGACGTTACTCGCAGCTTGACGAACACGTTGGAGAGGTGGCTCTCAACGGTCTTCTCGCTGACGAACAGCTCCGCCGCGATCTGGCGGTTGGTCCGGCCGACCATGACCAGGCGGGCGACCTCGCGCTCGCGGCTGGTCAGGCCTGCTTCGTCGGGCCTGACGACCGCGTCTGGGCCGGGTGACCCTGCGACCGAGGCGTCGCAGCTCGCGGGCGGCCTCGTCGCCGAAACGCACGAGCCCGAGCCAGGGTTCGATGGTCACCACTTGCCGTGGTCGACCCGGAGGAAGGGGGGACAAATCTTCGGCCGTCTATGGAGGGTCCGTCTTCAGCCCGTCGCCGACAGGTTCGAGGCCTTGACCGATCCGGCGCGCCCGAGGGCCTTTCGGCGTTCTCGAGTGGCCGCCGTTCAGATCGATGGTTCTTGCCGCGGGTCTCAGGTCGCTGCCGAGGATCATGCCCGGCGAGAAAGCTAGGACGAGATGGGGCTGGCGGGTGGGTCCTGCCCGACGGGCCGAGGACTCGTCGCCCGAGCACGGTTCGGCCGCCTGCGCTCATCGCAAGCGGTAGCGGCGTCCCCGCCGACCCGCCAGCCCCGGACCTGTCAGCGCTTCGGCATGTGCCGGGATCCGGGCACGAACTCGTCGCCGGAGAACTCGTCGGCCGGGGCCGGCGCGTCGTCGCTCGAGTGGGCGTTGCTGTAGGTGCGGGCCTGGCCCTCGAGCATGGCGCTGCGCTCGAGCTGCTCGGCCACGGCCCGGTTCCCGGCCTCGATCGGGTCGGGCCGTACGGCGTTCTGGCGCCCGGCTGGGGCACCGTACGTCCTGGCCTGGCCCTGCAGGTGCGCCGACCGCTCGTATCGCTCGGCCTGGGCCGCGAGCCGCGCCGCCGGAGCGTCGACCCGCTCAGGGGCGACGGTGCGCGTAGCCTCGCCGGGGTCGCCGCCGTCGCAGGCGGCCAGCAGCGCCACCGCCACAACACCCGACGCCACCAATACCTTCGTTGTCCTGATGATCCGCTTCATGTCCTCGCCTCCTGGTGATTAGAACCTTGGAAGCGAACCTACGAAGCAGGGGTGCCGCCGCCATCGGGCAGGTGCCCCTATCGCGGCGGTCGACCTGACCTATTCGGTGCGGTGGTGTCCGGGGTGAGGCCCACACGATGGGCGACGCCGGCGGCTTCGACCCGGGTCGTCACGTCCAGCTTGGCCAGGACGCTCGAGACGTGATGGCTGGCCGTCTTGCGACTGATGTAAAGGGCCTCGCCGATCTGGGGGTTGGTGTACCCGATGGCAAGCAGCCGCAACACCTCGAGTTCGCGCGGCGTCAGGCCGAGCGTGTCAAGCCGTGGCTCGGGTGGGGCTGGGGGCGTCGTCGGTTCCTCGGACAGCTCGATCCGGGCCCGGCGAGCGAGAGTCTCGATCTCTTGGAGGAGCGGCTCGGCTCCGAGTTCATTCGCGGTCGCGTTGGCGGCGGTGAGCGCGTCGACAGCGCGGGCGCGCTCGCCGCGGGAGGCCAGCACGGCCTCGGCTTCGCGGAACCGCGCGTACGCCGTCCGATACGGGTCCCCGTCGGCGATGCCGGCGTCTGCGGCCCTGTGCCATAGGTCGGGGTCGGACCGTCCCTCCGCGCGGTCCACCTCTGCCTCGCAAAGCGCCTGGTGGGTGCGCGTGACTTTCGGCCGCTGCGCTGCGGCGGAGGTGCGGGCCCGCAGGGCGAGTGTTCGCTCGGCGATGGTTCGGGCCGCCTCGACCGCGGCCTGTTCCTCCGTCGGGTCGTGTCGAGCTCGGCCGACCTGCGCCCGGTCGGCCTCGATCCGCAGCCCGAGACACGCGAGGGCGACAACTGACACAACCTCCTGTTCTGACTCCGAGCCGGCCACGGTGTCGAGCCCGTCGAGCGCCGCCTGGCGAGCGGCGTCTACATCGCCCGTGCTCAGGGCCAACTGCGCCTGAGCCGCGCGCAGCATGCCCTCGGCTTCGGGGTCATCGACGCCGAGGTCGGCGGCGGTGGCAATGGCGGCCGCCGCGGCATCATTTCTTCCCCGCGACGTGTGGAGCAGCGCCGCCAGCGCGAGCCCGTCCAGCTCCACGAGTCCCCCTGCGCGCTGGGCGGGCAGGCTCTCGAGGACATGTTCGCACTCGTCCCATCGCCCGCCGAGAAACAGGGCCTCGGCCCCGTTGAACAGGATCAATCCCACCTCCTCATTGCGGAGGGCCCCCGCCTGCATCCCCGTGTGGGCGGCCTCGAGGGCGATTGCCGCCGCGTCGTCGAGTCGACCGAGCCTGATCAGGGCGTCGACGAGGCTGGCGGACCAGAGGGCAACCGCCCCAACGTCGCCGATCTCGCGGCCGATGGCGCGCGCCTGCTCGTACTCGTCGATCGCCGCCTCTGGATCGGTGCCCGTACTGAGAAGACAGACACCAAGGATCATGTGGGCTTGGCCCTCCTGCTTGCGGGCACCGGCCGTGCGCGCCACCTCGAGCTGGGCCGCCGCGACCCGGGATGCCTCCTCGTAACGCTCCCCGACGGCCAGAGCGATGCTGAGCGCACCCAGGACGCGGGCGCGTGCCGGGGTTGGCGGTTCGGGCGGGACCAGCGCTACGGCGTGCCCGGCGCTCTCCAGGGACTCGCGCCAGCGGCCCGCCCACGCGAGGTACCAGGCCTTACGCTCGCACAGCAGCCCGACCTGCACCGACGCGCCAGGTGCGTGCTCCAGCTCGCCGATGGCCGCATCGACGTAGCGGATGGCGTGATCGTGCTCGCCCGCCCCGCTGGCCGCGTCGGCCGCACGTTCGAGCAGGACGGGTCGTTCGACGTCGGCGACTGTCTCGGGGTCGGCCACCCGATCCCACAGGGCCAGCGCCCGCTCGTAGTGGGCGAGCGCGCTGGGAAGGGCAACTACCTCCACAGCGGCGTTCCCGGCGACGACCGACGCACCCAAGGCTGGCCCGAGCTCTCCGGACGCGAACCAGTGCTCGGCCACCGCCTCGGCGACCGCCCACGGCGCCGGTGGCCCGAGCGCCGGCTCGTCGCTGAGCGCCCGGGCCACGGCCCGGTGGAGCTGTTGTCGCTCGCCCGGCAGCAGGTCGTCATAGACAGCTTCGCGGGTGAGCGTGTGCCGGAAGGCGTACCCCTGCCCCGACCAGTCGACCACGAGCAGGTGGTTCTCGGTCAGCTCCCGCACCGCGGCGACCAGCACCTCGTCGCCGAGACCGCCGGCAGCGGCCAGCAACCCGTGACCCACCCGAACTCCGACTACCGCCGCCAATCTGAGCAGGCCGCAAGCCGGCGCCGACAAACCCGCTATCCGGGCCAGCAACAGGTTCCGCATGTTGCCCGGCACCAGCCCGCTCTGCTCGCCGGCGGCCACCAGTTCCTCGGCCATAAAGGCATTGCCGCCCGACCGCTCGAACACCCGGCCGACCAGCTCAGCCGACGGAGGCTCACCCAGCACCCCCGCCAACAGCTCCGCCAGCTCGTCACGACCCAAAGGCTCCAGATCGATCCGGATCGCCCGCGGGCCCCGCTGCACCTCGGCCAGCCACGCCAGGAACCCCGCCTCGTCGGGCTCATCGGTCCGCACCGTCCCCACCAGCGCAACCGGGGTATCCCGCAGGTTGCGGGAGACGAACTCGAACAGGCCCCGGCTCGACACATCGGCCCAGTGCAGATCCTCGATCACCACCAGCAGCCCGGTGGGAACCGCGGCGCGCTCCAACGTGTCGAGCACCTCCTCGAACAACCCGAGCTGGGCAGACGCCCCAAGCGGATCACGATCCGACGGGTTCCAAGACGCCACTCCACCCACCGGCCCGGCCACAAGGCGGGCCAGGCGCGGCGCTACCCGACCCCCGCCCTCCCCTCCACCAATCCCAAGCTCCCGCACCACGGGACGGAACGCTTCCGCGAACGGAGCGAACGCCAACGACATGCGGCCGACCATCGTGCACGACCCCACCAGCGTGCGGGTCCCCCGCTCGCGCACCGCGGCCGCCACCTCGCTGACCAGACGCGACTTGCCAGCGCCAGCCTCACCACAGACCAGCACCGTTACCGGCTCGCCCGCCCGCGCCTCACCCAGCAGCTCATCGAGCACAGCAAGCTCCGTCGCCCGCCCCACAAACCGAGGACTCGAGCCCCGGAACCGCACCAACCCATTCTCGTCCACGCAGACCACCCGCTGCGACAGCCCGGCCACAGGTCGAACCGCGGTCCGACGCGGCCGTCGGAATGCCGCTCGCCCCGACCGGGCGCCCCGAACAGCCACGTACACGCTGACATGGGTCATCTCGACTCCCACCTGTGGGCCACCTGCCCGCGAACCGGCCCAGCGGCCCACCGCAGCCATTTCCCCGCCGCAGCCCGTAGCCACCGATCTCGGGCTCGACTGGTCGCGGCTCGTGCCCACGTCACCGTGGCCCACCCAGACGGGTCCGTCACCAAACATCCGAACTACGTCGCGGCCCGGTGCGATGCGCGCAGCGTCGGTGGCAGGCTCACCGTGGAGAGGCCAGCCGGGTGGGCGCGTCGCCGCAGCTCGACCGCCGGTAAGCCCCGGGCACGACGCTGGTGATGTTCCGTGCTTCGAGCCTGGTGGGCACCGCTTCGACCCGATCAGCGGCGGGAGGGGGCTGGTGCGGATACATCGATGGCTTGCCATCGCCGGTGAACAGCTGGTTGAACATGAAGGTCCAGCAACGCTGGAGCGCACGCCGTGCAGCCGGGCGAGCACGCCAGTGAGGTCGCCGGCGCACCACGGTCCTCGAGACGCGAGGTCGCCGTAGCTTGGGCGTGCCAGTCGTCGGGCGTTGGTGCGCAGTGGTCTGCCGGCTCGCTGCCCAAAGCTATGGACAACGTGGATTGGCTCTGACCTGCGGAAACCTTGGTCGGGTGGGCCGGATTTGAACCGGCGACCTCTGCGTCCCGAACGCAGCGCTCTGCCAAGCTGAGCCACCACCCGGAGGACCGGAATGGGAACTCTATCCCGTCGCCCGATGGGCACAGCCCTCCGAATCAGGCGGCGCGACTAGCAACGGGGCCGTACGACGGCGTTCCTGGAACGGTTTTGGTTGCTGGGCAACCACGAGCGTTCCAAGTTGCGGGTGCAACAAGTGCGGAGCCCGGATCGGGGCCCCATCCCGCGTCTGGGAAGCGGCGGTCGCCTCAGGCGGGGATGAGCCCAGAAGGCTGGAAATAGGTGTCGCCGGCGGCGACGGCCCGGGCGGCGCGGCGAAGTCGGAAGGCGTCGAGCGGCTTGAGCAGCCAGCCCTGAACACCCGTGCGGCGGGCCATCGGCACGTCGGCGGGACGGTCGAGCAGCAACAGGATCGGCACCGGGGCCACCTCGCCGGCGTCGAAGCGTTGCTGCAGGTCGAGAGCTGTGGCGATGCCGCCCATGTTGCCGATCTGCAGGTCGAGGACCACGAGAGCGGGATCGACCTCACGCACGGCCGGCCCGACGTCGCGCCCGGAGCGGACCCGGAAGACCGTGGTGTCATCGTCGGTGAGCGCGGCGTCGACGTCTTCGAAGATCCAGTCCGCGTCGGTCGCAAGGAGCACGTCGGGCACGATTGGGCAGGCTACGAGTCGGGAAAGGTGCGGTGCCAACGACTGTGGCCAGGCGTCAACCATGTCGGGTCAGCGGCACGCCAAACCGCCGCTACGATCGCCGATCGGGTCCGGGAGGAGGAGCACGTGCTCGACATTCAGGTTGACGAGGCCGACAGTTACACGGTCTGCCGGCCAGTAGGCGAGCTCGACGCCTACACGGTCGGGCAGTTCCGAGACGCCTTGGGAGAGCTGGCCGACAAGCGGTACCTGCTCATCGACCTGTCCTCGGTGCCGTTCATGGACTCGGCGGGGCTCGGCGCCCTGATCGGCGGGATCCGCAGGGCCCGGGAGGCGGGAGGCGACGTGGCGGTCGCCTGCAGCCGCCCGACCCTGACCCGCCTGCTGCACACCACGGGCTTCGACCGCATCGTCCCCGTCAAGGAGACGGTCGAATCGGCCGCCGCCGCGCTCGACGAGGCGGCCGCCTCCATCGACGAGTAGCCACCGGATCGGCGCGGATCAGCGCGGATCAGCGCGAGAACAGGTGGGCAGCCAGCCCGCCCATGCCGGCGATGTCGTGCACGTCGGTGCTGAGGAACGGAACCCACACGACCGGCGCCGGCGCCACGGCGTCGGCGAGTCCGCCCAGGTGGGCGAGCTCGCTCGCCGAGACGGTCCGATAGTCGGCCAGGTTGCGGTAGAGCCCGCCCAGCTCCGTGCCCTCCAGGGTGCGCGCCCGCTCGGCGGCCGCCTCGCCCAGGCCGGCGCCGAATGACGGGTGCACACGGTTCACCACCAACCCCTGCACCGCGATGCCCGCCTCACCCAGGCGATCGGCGAAGAACTGTGCTTCGGCGACCGTGTCCCGCCGCGGCGACGCCACCAGGACGAAGGCGGTCTCCGGCGCCGCCAGGAGTTCGTTGACACGGGCCGCCCGCTGACGGAAGCCCTCCTCCATCCCTTCGAACGCCTGGAAGAAGGCCATGGCGTCGTCCACCACGTCGCCGCCCACCACCTTGGACACGGTCCGCAAGAACGCCTGCGCGGCCACGTTGACCGCCCGGACGATGCCCCGGCTCGGCGCCATCAGCACGCGGAACAGGCGGTGCTCCAGGAACCGCGACAGCCGCCGCGGGGCATCGAGGAAGTCGAGAGCGTGACGGGTAGGGGGCGTGTCCACGACCACCAGGTCGAAGTCCGTCTCCTCGTGCAGCTCGTAGAGCTTCTCCATCGCCATGTACTCCTGCGTTCCCGACAGGGCGCCGGCGATGTTGCGGTAGAAGCGGTTGGCGAGGATCCGCTGGGCCTGATCGGGCGACCCTGCGTACTTGGCCACCAGTGCGTCGAAGGTCGAGCGGGTGTCGAGCATCGTGGCCCACAGCTCTCCGGGCCAGTCGCCCTCGATGCGGCTGGGCGTGTTCGAGAGGCCGGCCAGCCCCAGGGCGTCGGCCAGCCGGCGGGCGGGATCGATGGTCACCACCACTGTCTTGCGGCCCCGCCGGGCGCCCTCGAGGGCCGCCACGGCGGCGATGGTCGTCTTGCCCACGCCCCCCGATCCGCAGCACACGACGATGCTCCGCTCGGTCACGAGGCCGTCGAGGCGGTCGCCATGTGTGACCGCGGGGGAGCTCCGGGTGCCCGACAGGGTCACAGCGGCAGCCCGGCCAGGGCGTCGATCTCCGCCAGAAGCGCCGCCGCTAGCGCGTCGAGGTCGCGGGGACCGATGTCGGTGGTGAACAGGAACGGCAGGCGCAGCTGGGGCAGCGGGAGCTGCTCCTCGAGCCGGCCGATCTGCTCGGCCTGAAGCACCATGCGGCCGCGGCGGAACGAGGCCGCGGCGGCCAGCGCCTCGCTTTCACCCGGGCGCAGGGCCACGCCCACCCGCTCGGCGGCGGCCACGGGATCGGCGTCCAACCCGGGAACGTCTGGAACCACACCGTTCACGACGATCGGCCCGAGGCCCACACCGACGCGGTCCTCCAGGGAGAAGGCGGTCTCGACCGCCTCGTTGACCGGCGTCTCCTCCGGGATGGTCACCAGCATCACCTGGCAACGCCGGTGGTCCTCGAGCAACTCGAGCACGTCGCGGGCCTGCGCGTTGATGGGGCCGACGCTCACGGTGTCGAGCAGGCTCCGAGCGGATTGGAGGAACGCGATGGCGTGGCCTGCGGCCGGGGCGTCGAGGACGATGAGGTCGGCCGTGCCCGCCCGCTCGAGTTGCTTGACCTTGCCGAGCAGCAGGATGTCCTTGATGCCGGGGGCCGCGGTCGCCACCACATCGAGCGCACCGGACGACACGAGCCGCTTCGACAGGCGCGACAGACCATGGTCCCGCAGGTACTCCAGGAGCGCGGCGTCGGCCGTCAGCGTGCGGGCCCGGACGTCGGCGGCACCGCCCGGTCCGCCACCCGGCGACAGCACCACCTCGTCGTAGCTCAGCTCGCCCTGGCCGAACATGGCCGGCAGTCCCGTGCGGCCCTCGACCTCCACGATCAGGGTCGACAGGCCGGCGAGGGCGGCGGCGTGCGCCAGCGCGGCGCTGACCGTGGTTTTGCCGACCCCGCCCTTCCCGGCCACGATGACCAGCCGAGATGCACCGAAGAACTGTTCAGGGTCCACTGCGCGCGTCGTCCACCAGGAGCCGTTCGGCGGTCCGCCGGACTGTACCCAAGCTCGCGGCACTGCTAGTCATGGCGGGCGCCCTGGCGCTGGCCACGCGGCCGGCGGGAGCGACCGGTACGGCCGGATCCGCTAGCCATGCGGCAGCACAGGCGGACTGCGCGGAGGCTGGCACGGGCCCCGTGGCGGTCGTCGAGGTGGACGGCCTCCTCGACCCCGTGCTGGTCGACTTCATCGATGACCAGGTCGGTGCCGCCGAGCGCGCCTGTGCTGTGGCCCTGGTGCTGCAGCTCGACAGCGGCGACGCGGTCGTCTCGGACGGGGAGCTCGACGACCTGATCGCGACCGTCGAAGCCTCTACGGTCCCGGTCGACGTCTGGATCGGGCCCTCGGGAAGCAAGGCCGCCGGCGAGTCGGTCCGCCTCGTGGCCGTTGCCGACGTCACCGGCATCGCGCCGGGCTCGAGCATCGAGGTCACGCCGAGCCTCCTGGACGCCCGCGGCGTGGCTCCCGGCGAGCTCGGCACCGTCGACGTAGGCGACCGCGTCGGCGCCGGGCGGGCCGTCGACCTCGGCCTCATCGACTCCGATGCGCCGGTGATCGGTCAGTTCGTCATCGAGCTTCCCGGTGTCGAGACCGAGGTGGTCGACGGCGATCGCCAGATCGCCGACAGCCAGGAGGTGCAGTTCGGCGGCTTGAGATTGATCGGCCAGCTCATGCACACCGTGGCCAGTCCGGCGGTGGCGTACCTGCTGTTCGTGATCGGCCTCGCCCTCCTGCTGTTCGAGCTGTACACGGCGGGCGTGGGGATCGCCGGGATGGTTGGCGCCGGGTCGCTCATCCTCGGCTGGTACGGGCTCGCGGTGCTGCCCACCCGACCCATCGGGGTCGCCCTCCTGCTCCTCGCCATGTTCGGCTATGGGGTCGACGTCCAGACGGGTGTGCCGCGCCTCTGGACCGCCATCGCGACCGTGAGCTTCGTGCTGGGATCGTTGGTGCTGTTCGACGGGCTCTCTGTCAGCTGGATCACGCTCCTGGCTGCGTTCGTCGGGATGACCCTGGCGATGTATGCCGGCATGCCCACCATGGTGCGCACCCGTTTCTCGACGCCGACCATCGGTCGAGAGTGGATGATCGGTGAGCTCGGCGAGGCCCGCACCGACATTGCGCCCGACGGCGTGATCACGCTGCGGGACGCGCCGTGGCGGGCCCGCACCAACCGTGCCACGCCGATCCACCAGCACGAGCGAGCGCGGGTCGTGGCGATCGAGGGACTCGTGCTGGAGGTTGAGCCCGAGGGCGGAGGGGCGCGTGACTACCGCGAGCGCACACGCTCGAGCGACTGACATATCGCTTCAGAGCACCCCCATGGGCGCCGGTTCATTTGGGCTTAGACAACACCGGCGTCATTCCCCCGTAACACACTGTCACCGCGGGCTTACCCCTGTGACCAGCGGTAAGACGCGTTCTGCACGCGTCGTAAGGACAAGAACTTTCTCTTGTTTCGGTTCTATGCGCGGCTGTATGGTCCGCCTTTGAAGGGGGGTAGGCAGTGAGCGCACAGCGTGTCGACGAAGCATGGCAGGTGAGAGCCGCGTGCCGAGGGCCACAGGCGGCCGTCTTCTTTCCACCGCCACACTTCGAGCGCAAGAGCGAGAAACTCGAAGCGGGAAGAGCAAGCCAAGGCCATCTGCCGGACGTGCCCGGTGCGGGAGCCCTGCCTCGGGTACGCGCTACGCATCCGTGAGCCTCATGGCATCTGGGGAGGATTCAGCGAGGCAGAGCGCAGAGCGCTCGTAGCGCAGCACAACTGACGGCTGCAGCATCGGTCTGCGCGACGGCGGGGCGGGGATCGATGTCGCGGTGATTCTGCGTCCGTCGTCTTCCGGGGCCCGACCCCTCGGCTCATCGCGCATGCGACCCCCCAGCAGTGTGCCGGGCCGGCGGCCGGGGTCTCGGCGATCCTGACCGCCGGCCGGCTCGAGGTGTGGTTGGCGGCCGGAGGCCGGCAAAGCAACCCCCGGCGATCACGCCGCCGGGCCCACACGGAGCCCCCGAGCGGCGCTATTGCTCTCCCCCTTAGCCTCCGACGCTTCAACCACTCCCGTACGAGAAACCCTCGTACTCGTGGTACGAGACCCCCCGTAGTGCCTCGTATGTTACTCCTCGGTAGCCGACATGTGAAGGGGGTCACATCCGGGGCCGGTCAGGCGCCGGGGGCGCCGCTCTGGCGACAACGACCCGGCGGTAGGCTGGGGCGAACGTGCGGTCGCCCACCGACCGAGGTGGGACCGCCCGATTCAGCTCGATTCCGCATACCTGCACGACCCTCCGCACATGGTTCTCCTCGCGCTTCTCTTCCTCGTTGCTCCCCTCGTCGAGCTGGCGGTGATCGTCCAGGTCGCCGGCGCGGTCGGGGTGCTCAACACCATCGGACTGCTCATCGCGGTTTCGCTCGTGGGCGCCTGGCTGGCCAAGCGAGAGGGCCTCATCACGCTGCGGCGGATCCAGCTCGCCCTCGGGCGGGGCGACATCCCGAGCCGCGAGGTCGCCGACGGGGCGCTGATCCTGATGGCCGGGGCCCTGATGATCGCACCCGGCTTCATCAGCGACGTCGTCGCCTTGCTGCTCCTGTTCCCTCCCACACGGGCCGTCATCCGCCCGGTGGTGGTGCGGTCGCTGGCCAAGCGAGGTCGCGCCCGTGTCACCGTCATGGGCACCCGGGCTGGCGGGGGGCGGGGTCCGGGCGCCGACGACATCTGGGACGTCGAGAGCTGGGAGGATCCGCCGCGTACGGCAGTGCGCGGCGAGCTGAAGGACCCCAAATGACGGACGAGGCAACCGAGCAGGCGCCCGTCGACATCCCCAAGCCCATCGTCTACGGCGTGGCCAGCGCCCTGTCCCCCATGGTGCGGCGGATCGTCGCCCGCAACCAGGGGACCATGACGGGTCCGGGGACCAACACGTACCTCGTGGGCATCGACGAGATCGCAGTGATCGACCCCGGGCCGGGCGATCCCGAGCACCTCGACGCGATCGCAGGCTGCGGCGGCGACCGCATCCGCTGGATCCTGCTGACGCACACCCACGAGGACCACTCGCCCGGCGCCGTGGGCCTCAAGAAGCGGACCGGGGCCGAGATCCTGGCGTTCGACGGCGGCGAGGGCAAGGGCAAGGTCCGGCTCGACGGCACGCTCCGTGACGGGTCGATCATCGAGGCCACCGAGTTCCACCTCACGGCCCTGCACACCCCGGGCCACGCCTCGAACCACCTGTGCTTCCTGCTCAATGAGGAGCGCACCCTGTTCACCGGCGACCACATCATGCAGGGGTCGACCGTGGTCATCCGCCCACCCGACGGCGACATGGCGGCGTATCTCGCCTCGCTCGAACGGCTGCGGCACATTCGGCCACGCCTGCGGGCGATCGCCCCCGGTCACGGCCACCTCATCACCGACCCCATGGCGGTGGTGGACGAGTACATCGAGCACCGCCTGGCCCGCGAGCGGCAGGTCATCGACGCCCTCACGGCGAGGGGAACGGCGACCGTCACCGAGTTGGTCGAGGACATCTACGTCGATGTGCCGACCGAGCTCCACCCCTGGGCCCGCTTCTCGGTGTGGGCGCACCTGCGCAAGCTGGCCGACGAAGGACGCGTCAAGGGCGACGACCTCGACGGCAACTGGTCGCCGGCCTGAGGGCGCCGGCGCGGCAGGCGCTCCCTACCGGGTCCCGAGGTCATGGGTTCCTGATCACCGAGCCCGAGGTCATAGGTTCCACCTCCGGAACCCATTGCCTCGACCTTGCGACGGCGGAACCGATTGCCTCGGGATCGGCGGGCCCTGCGGACTCCCGGCCCTGCCGCCCGGTGTGTCAGGTGCCGGCGCGGTCGAGGGCGGCGACGGCGGCGTCGAGCATGCGCGCGCTGCAGCCGGCCATGGCGGTGAGCGGCACCGCCTCGTCGACGATCCGCTGGGTGATGTCTCGGAAGGCGTCGGCGGCGGGGCCGTCGCCCAGCGTCACCGGCGACCCCGAGTCACCACCGGCCGACACCGACGGCTCGAGCGGCACCGCGCCGAGCAGCGGCACCCCGGCGTCGTGGGCGAGCTGCTCCCCGCCGCCGGCGCCGAACAGCTCGTAGGTCTCGCCGTGCTCGCAGTGGAACGCGCTCATGTTCTCGATGACGCCCGCCACCCGCAGGTAGCTCTTGCGGGCCATGCCCACGACGCGCACCGCCACCTTCTGGGCAGCCTGGGCGGGCGTGGTCACGACGATCACCTCGGCCCGGGGCAGCAGCTTGGCGACGCCCATCTGCACGTCGCCGGTGCCCGGGGGCATGTCGATGAGCAGGTAGTCGAGGTCGTCGCCCCAGCGCACGTCCTGCAGGAAGTGCTGGACTCCCCGGTTGAGCATGAGACCCCGCCACATGAGCGCGGTCTCCTCGTCGTCCACCAGGAAGCCCATCGAGACCACCCGGACGACACCGTCGCCGATGAGTCGCTCGATCGGCACCATCTGCTTGCGCCCGTCGTGCGTGGCGCCGGCCAGTCGTCCCTCGACGCCGAGCATGCGCGGCACCGAGAAGCCCCAGATGTCGGCGTCGAGAACCCCGACCTTGTGACCCCGCTGCGCCAGCGCCGCCGCGAGGTTGACCGTGACCGAGGACTTGCCCACGCCGCCCTTGCCAGACGCGATGAGGATGACCTTGGCGCCGAGCGGCACCGACGTGTCCTCCGGACGCTGGGTGATGTTCCAGCGCGCCTTGGCCATGGCCGACGTCCGTTGATCGGGCGTCATCTCGGCCCAGTGCAGCCGCACGTCGGTCACCCCGGGTAGGGAGCCGATCCGAGCCACCACGTCATGCTGGAGCTGCGATCGGAGGGGACAGCCGGCGGTGGTAAGCACCACCGTGACGTCCACGGTGCCGTCGGGCTGGACCTCGGCCGACCGGGCCATGCCGAGGTCGACGATGTCGCTCCCCAGCTCGGGGTCGATGACGCCGCGGAACGCCGCCAGCACGTCGGTGGGAGTGGGCAGGCTCTCGGCCACGCGGGGGATTCTACCGGTGGACGCCGGTGAAACCGGGCCGGAGATACCCGGCCGCCGGTACACTCCTGTGGGTGTCCGAGGACACATTCCCCGCTCGCACGACTCCTCGGGTCGGCGCTCCCCGGCTCGCCGTCCTCAAGGCCCTGGGCGACAACACCCGCTACGCGATCTACCTGGAGCTGGCGCGGTCGCCCCGGCCGCTGGCGACGGCGGAGATCGCCGAGACGCTCGACCTGCACCCGAACACCGTCCGGCCCCACCTGGAACGGATGCGTGAGGTCGGCCTGCTGGACGTCGAGACCGATGCCCGGGGGACCGTCGGACGGCCGCAGCACCGCTACTCGGTCGCCGCCGACGCCCCCACCCTGGGGCTCGAACCCGCGACCTTCCCCGTGCTCTCGCGCATGCTGGTGAGGCTCGCGGCGACTGGCGGCCTAGGCAGCGGCGAGGCCGTCGAGGCCGGACGCGAGCAGGGAGAGCTCGACGCCCTGGAGGCAGCGGTGCCGGCCGACGGCGGCACCCACGTCTGTTTGCGCGCATTGGTGGCCCGGCTGGACGCGCTGGGTTTCGATCCGGCCGTTGCCCACGACGACGGGCAGGCCACCGTCGCCTTCACCCACTGCCCGTTCCGGGAACTCGCCGAGAGCCATCCCGAGGTGGTTTGCGGCCTGCACAGGGGGCTGGTCGAGGGATTCGTCGACGCCCTCGGTGGCGCGCGGGTGGACACCTTCCATCCGTTGACCGACCGAGCGCCGTGCCAGGTCGAGCTGGAGCTGTCGCCAACCTGACGGCTCCGACCGCACCGCCCCGCCGGGTGTTCGCAACGTGTCGGCGGGCACCGATAGCATGACCTCTGATTTGGGAACCCCAGGAGGCTCCTGACGTGATCGTCCTCACCGACACCGCAACCGAGAAGGTCCGCTCGCTCATAGACGCCGAGGGCGCGGACGACCTGGCGTTGCGGGTCGCCGTCCGCCCCGGCGGCTGCTCAGGCTTCAGCTACGAGATGTTCTTCGACAGCGACGTGGCCGACGACGACCAGACGGCCGACTACTCGGGCGTCCGTGTCGTGGTCGACGCCTCCAGCGCGATGCTTCTCGAGGGCGCCACCCTCGACTACAAGGACGGGCTCCAGGGCGCGGGTTTCGCCATCGAAAACCCCAATGCGCAGCGCACCTGCGGCTGCGGCCAGAGCTTCAGCTAGAAGCCCGGGGCAGCGAGTCCGGAGAGATCAGGGGCTGGGGGCCTACTCGTGAGTCCGGGGGGGAGAGGTCAGCGTCCGACAGGCGACACGTCGGGCCCCTACCGGCGGCCCGACCCGTTCGACCGCTACGCGCCGTACGACGAGGACAGGTCCGACTACGACGACGGCTATAGCGGCGACCCGTACGGCGACCAGGCTTCCGGGCAGCGCCTGACGGCGCCGATCGGCCGTCCGCCCCCGCGGCGCCGTGCGACCACGGAGCCGGCCCACCTCGCCCAACGCCACGACAGGCGCCGGCTCGTCGCCCTGGTCGTCGTCTGCCTGCTGCTCGCCGGCACGGCGTTCGCCGTCCAGCGTGCGACGTCGGACGACGACGGCGAGTCCGCCGACCGGCCGAGCGGCGCCGACGAGTCCACGGACGCCACCGAGGCGGAGACCGGCGGGGCGTCCACGACCGCCCCTGGGGAGGCCGCACCGGCATCGGGGTTCAAGGTGCCCGGCCTCCTGACCTTCCGCGGCGGGCCGACCCGCAGCTACTACGGCGAGGGGCCGGTCCCGGAGCGCCCCGAGGTGCTGTGGAGCTATCCCGGCCAGAGCGGGGGCATGTGCGCCGAGTCGTCGGTGGGCAGCGACACGAAGGTGTGGTGCGGCACCGGCTGGACCGGTCAGCCCTCGGTGTTCGAGCGTGACGGCCGCACCTGGGTGGTGTTCGGCGCGTACGACCGGAACATCCACTTCGTCGACTTCGAGACCGGCCAGGACATCCTCCCCCCCTTCCCCACGGGCGACATCATCAAGGGCTCGGTGTCCGTCGACGGCGAGGGGCTTCCACTGGTCTATTCGGGCAGCCGCGACAACAAGCTCCACGTCATCGCCATCGACCGGCCCCAGCCCACCGAGCTGTGGACCCTCGACGCGCAGGCGGTCTCCCCCACCATGTGGAACGACGACTGGGACGGGTCGCCCCTGGTCCTCGGCGACTACCTCTACGAGGGGGGCGAGAACTCGCAGTTCCACATCGTCAAGCTCAACCGCACCACCGGCGACGACGGGCTGGTGCAGGTGGCGCCCGAGCTCGTCTTCAACACCCCGGGCTGGGACGACGAGCTGATCAACGCGCTGAACACGCGCCAGCAGGACGTCTCGATCGAGAACTCGGTCGCATACCACGACGGCGTGATCTACTTCTCCAACTCGGGCGGGCTGGTCCAGGGCTGGGACGTATCCGGCATCGCCGACGGCCGGGAGCCAAACCGGGTGCTGCGGTACTGGACGGGAGACGACGTCGACGCCTCGGTCGTGGTCGATGACCAGGGTTTCCTCTACGTCGGGGTCGAGAACGAGCGAGGCAACAGCCGGGCAGCCGAGGTCGGCCAGCTTCTCAAGCTCGACCCCCGCCGTCCCGACGACCCACTGGTGTGGTCGGTCAAGGACCCAGGCGGCTTCTGGACCACCCCGGCCCTGCACAAGGACATCGTGATCGCCGCCGCCGACGGGGGCACCGTGTACGGCGTCGACCGGGAGACGGGCGCGGTGCGCTGGCAGTTCGAGCTCCCGCCGCCGACCTGGCAGTCCGCGGTGATCGTCGACGACGTCCTCATCCAGGGCGACTGCAGTGGCGTGCTCCACGGCTATGACGTGTCCGACACGAGCGCGGCGCCGCCGGAGCTGTGGAACGTCGCGCTGGAGGGTTGCATCGAGTCGACGCCGGCAGTGTGGAACGGCCGGATCTTCGTCGGCACGCGGGCCGGGCGCTTCTACGCCATGGGGGACGCCGGCTGACCGGAGCCGAAGGGCGCCCTCGCCCGCTTATCCTCGGCCGCATGCCCGACCCAGCTGGTCCGGTGGCGCTCGTTGTCGACGGGCGAGACGTCGAGGTACCCGACGATGGCGGCAGCCTTCTCGACATCCTGCGGGAGCGGCTGGGCATCAACTCGCTGAAGGACGGATGCAGCCCGCAGGGTCAGTGCGGCTGCTGCACCGTCCTCGTCGACGGGCAGCCCCGGGTGGCGTGTGTGACGCCGGCGCGGCGTGTGCGGGGGCGGTCGATCACCACGCTCGAGGGCCTGGACCACGCCGAGCGGGCGGCCTGGGGCGACGCGTTCTGCGCCACTGGCGCCAGCCAGTGCGGCTTCTGCACGCCCGGGATCGTGATGCGCCTGTCGGGGCTGCGCGCCCGGGGCACGGCGGCCGACGACCACCCAGCGGTCGAGCAGGCCCTGCTCGCCCATATGTGCCGCTGCACCGGGTGGCGCACGATCCTCGACGCATGGTCGGCCTACGACGAGTCGGTGGGCGGGTCGGCGGGGCCGGCGGTGGGACCGCTGTCGGCCACTCGCCCCGGGACCTCGAGGCCGCCGCGCGGCGGGCGACCATCGAGGGACGCACGCCGCAGCGGGTCGATCCCCGGGTCCCGCTCGGCCACGGGGGATTCGCCGACGACACCGCCCCGGCCGGCGCACTCGTCGCCGTGCCCGACGGCGCGGGCGGCTGGGCCGTGGGTGAATCGGTCGCCGAGGCCCGGGCGGCCGCCGGCAAGGTGCAGGGCCGGCGGACGACCGCCGAGCTGCGCCACCCCGTCGAACCACCCCCGGGCGACTGGGAGGTCACGCTCCGGACCACCTGGGCGGAGCCCGCGTACCTCGAGCTCGACGCCTCCTGGTGCTTTCCCGGCGGAGAGCCGGCGTCGCCGCTGGCCAACGGGGGTGCGTTCGGTGGTAAGCGGGCGACCGTGGTCACCCGCGCCGCCCGCGAGCCTCGCAGATCGCCACGGCCGCCCGGTCCGGGTGCTCCTCGCCCGCGAGGACGCCGTGCGGCTGGGCGCCAAGCGACCGCCGATCGCGGCCGGCATCCGTCCGGACGGGTCGGGCGTCATGCGCGTGGTGCGCACCGAGGGGATCGCCGACGTGGTCGCGCCGGTGGCGCCCGCCCTGGTCGTCGAGCAGGTCGACGTCCCCGGCCCGCCGACGTCGCTGGCGCCACGGGCCACGGGGTGGGCGGAGGCGCTGGTCCTCCTCGCCGCCGCCGGCGTCGAAGGCGAGGCTGGAGCGCAGCGGGCCGGCGTCCTCGAGGCCACGCAGGCCGGCGACCGGGCCCGCGTCGGCCTCCGCTCGCCGGATGGGGCCGTGGCCCACGCCGACGTCGACCTTGGCGCGGAGGCCCGGGTCGACGTGGTCGTGAGCTGCGGCGATCCGCTCGATCAGGTAACCCTGCGCTCGTACTGCGTCGGCGCCGTGCACATGGCCCTCGGGTGGGTCAGCAGCGAGGGGCTGGCCGTGGACGCGGCCGGCGAGGTTCAAGACCTGACGATCCGCAGCTTCGGTGTGCTGCGGGCCGTTGACACCCCGCCGATCGGCGTCACGATCGAACCGTCGGACGGTCCGCCCGTCAACGGCTCCGACGCCGCGTTCGCCGCCGTGGCCGCCGCCGCCTGGCTGGCGCAAGGGCGCCCGCCGGCCTGGCCCACGGGCCATCGCATTCGCCGGGCGCACTAGCGTCGTCGCGACATGAGCGAGCCAGCGAAGCCGGTCGGTCCCTACACGCCCATCGTGCGCGCCGGAGAGTGGCTCGTCGTCTCGGGGCAGGTCGGGATCGCCGACGGCCAGATCGTCATGGGCGGCACAGCGGCCGAGCTCCGCCAGGCCATCGGCAACCTCGAGAACCAGCTCGCCAGCGAGGGTGCCGGCCTCGCCGATGTCGTCAAGACGACGGTGTTCCTCCGTCACATGAGCGACTACGCGGCGATGAACGAGGTCTACATCGACTGCTTCGGCGACCACCGGCCCGCACGGTCGGCGATCGGCGTGGCCGAGCTACCGCTGGGCGCCCTGGTGGAGGTCGAGGCGTGGGCGCACGTAGGAGGAGGGTGACGAGATGGCTGGCGCCGTCCTCATGGCCATCGTCCTCGTCGTCGTGATCCCCGTCGCCGTGTGCATGTCGGGTGCCGTGCTGGCGGCGCTGCTCGGCTGGTCGCTCAAGGAGGACGCCGACGTCCGCAACGAGGGCAGCGAGCTGATCGACCTGAACAAGTAGTTCGGGCGCCTCACACGCTCCAGCGAGACTGGCCGAAGCGGTAGCCGACCGAGCGGACGGTCTGGATCAGGTTGGCGTGCTCCTCGCCGAGCTTGGCGCGCAGGCGACGGATGTGGACGTCGACCGTGCGGGCCCCGCCGTAGTACTCGTAGCCCCACACCCGGCTCAGCAGCGTCTCGCGCGTGAACACCCGGCCGGGATGCGACGCCAGGAACTTGAGCAGCTCGTACTCCATGTAGGTGAGGTCGAGCGGGTGGGCCTCGACCGCCGCCTGATAGGTCTCGAGGTTGAGCACCAAGGGGCCGTACTCGACCAGCTCGGGCCGGGCGCCCCGCCCCGTCCGCCACAGCAGGTGCTTGAGGCGGGCCTCGAGCTCGAGCGGCTGGAACGGGTACAGGCAGAAGTCGTCGAACAGGTCCTCGCGCAGCTCCAGGTGGGCCAGCTGGCCGCCCGAGACCAGCAGCAGCAGCGGCTCGAGCGGCACGTCGCCCTTGCGCAGTGCCCGGCACAGCGCGAAGGCACCCTCGGGATCGGCGGCGGCGACGATCACCCCGCCCGCCCAGCCGGCGTCGGGCGCGGCTCGCGCCGCCGAGCGCTCGTCGGACACGCCCTTCCACGGATACCCCGCCAGGTCGAGGGCCTGCGCCAGCTCGGGCGGGGCCGGGTCGGGGTACAGCAGCAGCGGCTCCATCGGTGGTCCTGGCATGCTCACAGCCGCGTGAGATAGCGGTCGAGCTCGAACTGCGTGACCTGGGTCTTGTAGTCCATCCATTCCTTGCGCTTGTTGCGGATGAACCATTCGAACACGTGCTCCCCGAGCGCCTCAGCGACCAACTCCGAGCTCTCCATGGCGTCGAGCGCATCGGAGAGCGACTGCGGCACGGTGTCGATGTCCTCGGCCATGAGCTCCTCGGCCGTGAGCTCGTAGAGGTTCACGGCCGTCTCGCGTGGGAGGACGTAGCTCTCCTCGACGCCCTTGAGCCCGGCGGCCAGGATCACGGCGAAGGCCAGATAGGGATTGCAGGCCGGGTCGGGCGCCCGGTATTCGAGGCGGGTGCTCTCGCTCTTGCCCCGCTTGATGGGCGGCAAGTTGACGATGACCGAGCGGTTGTTGCGGGCCCAGGACGTGTAGATCGGCGCCTCGTAGCCGACCACCAGCCGCTTGTAGGAGTTGACCCACTGGTTCGTGACCGCGGTGATCTCATTGGCGTGGGTGAGCAGCCCGGCGATGAACCCCCGGCCGACCTTGGAGAGGTTGCGCTCGCCCCCGGCCTCGTAGAAGGCGTTGGTGTCGCCCTCGAACAGCGAGAAGTGGGTGTGCATCCCCGAGCCCTGCACGCCGGCGAGTGGTTTCGGCATGAACGTGGCGTGCACGCCAGCCTCGAGCGCCACCTCCTTCACCACCAGCCGAAACGTCATCACGTTGTCGGCCATCGTGAGGGCGTCGGTATAGCGCAGGTCGATCTCGTGCTGGCTGGGGGCGTCCTCGTGGTGGCTGTACTCGACGGGGATCCCCATCGCCTCCAGCGTGTGGATGGTGCGCTGGCGCAGGTCAGTGGCGACGTCGGCCGTGGTGAGGTCGAAGTAGGACGCCTGATCGAGCGGGCGGGGGGCGTGAGAGGAATCGCCGTCGGCGAAGTAGAAGAACTCCACCTCGGGGGCGGCATAGAAGCTGAAGCCCCGACCGCGGGCGGCGTCGAGGTTGCGGCGCAGGACCTGCCGCGGATCCCCTTCGAAGGCCGTGCCGTCCAGGTTGACGATGTCGCAGAACATGCGGGCCGAGGTGCCCACACTCTCGGCCCAGGGTAGGAGCTCGAAGCTGTTGGGGTCGGGCTTGGCGAGCACGTCGGACTCCTGCACTCGGCTGAAGCCGTCGATCGACGAGCCGTCGAACCGCATGCCCTCGTCGAACGCCCCCTCCAGCTCGACCGGTGAGATGGCGAACGACTTGAGCTGCCCCAGCACGTCGGTGAACCACAGCCGGATCATGCGCACACCACGCTCTTCCACCGTGCGGAGCACGTACTCACGCTGGCGTTCGGTGCTCTCCATACCGAGAATCCTGAGGGTAGGACGGCGATGGCCGCAAGCTGGGGATTCCCGGTTCACAGTGCGTTCACATTCGGGCAACAACGGGGAAACGGCCTCCTGGCAGCGTTCGGGCCGGCGGTACGTGAACCCGCGAACAAGCTCGCGACACGAGTCGAGACCGGAGGACAGACTCCCCGATGCCCTACAAGGCCGAATACATCTGGGTCGACGGCACCGAGCCGACGGCCAAGCTGCGCTCGAAGACGAAGATCGTCGCCGACGGCGCCGACCTCCCCATCTGGGGCTTCGACGGTTCCAGCACCAATCAGGCACCCGGTGACCAGTCCGACTGCGTCCTCCAACCAGCGTTCGCCTGTCCCGACCCCATCCGCGGCGGCGACAACGTCCTGGTCCTGTGCGAGGTCCTCAACACCGACATGACCCCGCACGCCAGCAACACCCGCGCCGCCTGCGCCGAGGTCGCCAGCAAGTTCAAGGACCACGAGCCACTCTTCGGCATCGAGCAGGAGTACACGTTCTTCAAGGGCGGCCGCCCGTACGGCTTTCCGGCGACCGGGTTCCCCGCCCCCCAGGGCGGCTACTACTGCGGCGTAGGGGCGGACGAGGTGTACGGCCGTGACGTCGTCGAGGCCCACCTGGACGCCTGCCTGACCGCCGGCCTGCACGTCTCGGGCATCAACGCCGAGGTCATGCCGGGCCAGTGGGAGTTCCAGGTCGGCCCGGTGGCGCCGCCCCAGGTGGCCGATGAACTGTGGCTGGCACGCTGGCTGCTCTACAGGGTGGCCGAGGACTTCGGCGTGGCGGCCACGCTCGATCCCAAGCCCGTCCCCGGCGACTGGAACGGCGCCGGCGCCCACACCAACTTCTCGACCAACGCCATGCGGGAGAGCTACGACGCGGTGATGGCCGCGGTCAAGGCGCTCGAGCCCAAGGCGGCCGAGCACGTGGCCGGCTACGGGGCCGACATCCAGCGGCGGCTCACCGGCCTCCACGAGACCGCACCATGGGACGAGTTCAGCTTCGGCGTGTCCGACCGGGGCGCGTCGGTCCGCATCCCGTGGCAGGTCGAGGTGGACAAGAAGGGCTACATCGAGGATCGCCGGCCCAACGCCAACTGCGATCCGTATGTCGTGACCCGTCTCATCGTGGACACCTGCTGCTCGGCGTTGGCGAGGTGACTCGAGCCCCTACTCAAGCGTCCGCTGGGCTCCCAGGCCCATGTAGCGTGCGGGCGGATCTGGGGCAGCGAGCCCGCTGACCACGCTGAAGGGAGCGATCGTGGAAGAGCGAACGCCTGACGACGTGCTGCAACTGATCGGCGACGAGGGCATCGAGATCGTCGACCTCCGATTCTGCGACCTACCGGGGCTGATGCAGCACTTCTCCATGCCGGCCGGCCAGCTGACGGCCGAGGTGTTCGACGAGGGCGTCGGCTTCGACGGGTCCTCGATCCGGGGGTTCCAGGAGATCCAGGAGTCGGACATGCTCCTGGTCCCCGACCCCTCTACCGCGGTCATCGACCCCTTCACGCAGCACAAGACGCTGAACCTCAACTGCTTCGTCAACGACCCGGTCACGGGCGAGTCCTACAGCCGCGACCCCCGCTACGTGGCCCGCAAGGCCGAGGAGTACCTCACGTCCACTGGCCTCGCCGACACCTGCTACATGGGGCCCGAGGCCGAGTTCTTCGTGTTCGACGACGTCCGCTTCGACCAGAACGAGCACGAGGGCTACTACTCGATCGAGTCGGTCGAGGCGGCGTGGAACACCGGGCGCGAGGAGAACCCCAACCTGGGGTACAAGCCGCGCTACAAGGAGGGCTACTTCCCGGTCCCCCCGATGGACCACTTCCAGGACCTGCGCTCCGAGATGATCCTCGTTCTCGAGCGGCTGGGCGTCGAGATCGAGATCCACCACCACGAGGTCGGCACCGCTGGCCAGGCCGAGATCGACATGCGCTTCGACAGCCTGCTGCGCATGGCCGACAAGCTCATGCTCTACAAGTACGTGGTGAAGAACGTGGCGCGGCAGGCGGGCAAGACGGCCACGTTCATGCCCAAGCCGGTGTTCCAGGACAACGGTTCGGGGATGCACACCCACCAGTCGCTGTGGAAGGGCGGCGAGCCGCTGTTCTACAGCGAGGCGGGCTACGCCGGGCTCAGCGACATGGGCCGCTGGTACATCGGCGGGCTGCTGACCCACGCGCCGGCGATCCTCGCCTTCTCCAACCCCACCACCAACAGCTACAAGCGGCTGGTTCCCGGCTACGAGGCACCCGTCAACCTGGTGTACAGCCAGCGCAATCGTTCGGCGGCCGTGCGCATCCCGCTGTACAGCCAGAGCCCCAAAGCCAAGCGGCTCGAGTTCCGCTGCCCCGACCCCTCGTGCAATCCCTACCTGGCGTTCTCGGCGATGCTCATGGCGGGTCTCGACGGCGTCCAGAACCGCATCGAGCCCCCAGACCCGATGGACAAGGACCTCTACGACTTGCCGCCCGAGGAGCTGTCGAAGGTGCCGCAGGTGCCCGGGTCGCTCGACGCCGTGCTGTCGGCCCTGGAGGAGGACCAGGCGTTCCTCAAGGCCGGCGGCGTGTTCACCGACGATCTGATCGAGACGTGGGTGACGTACAAGCGGGAGAACGAGGTCGACGCCCTGCGGCTGCGCCCGCACCCGTGGGAGTTCGCCCTCTATTACGACCTGTAGACGCCGCGCCAAAGGCCGGGCGTCGACGGCCCCGCCTTGGCGGTGCCCGTCGCCTAGTACCGTCGCCTCGATGCGAGGCGCGGCTTCGATTGCCGTCGCGGCGCTGTTCGCCGTCGCCGTCGGCTGTTCCGGGGATGACGACGCCGGCACCGGCAGCGGGGCCGACACCGACGCGGCTGCCGGCGAGGACGCGGGCGGGAGCGGCCCCGGGGCACCCCTGACCGCGACGCTGCAGCGGTCGACCTTGTTCGAGACGCACCGGTCCCTGCGCCTGACCGTGACCAACGGCGGCGACCAGGACCTCGAGATCGCCGCGGTCCAGCTCGACTCGCCACAGTTCGAGCTCGCCCCGCCCCAGGTCCGCGACGTCCCGGTGGCGGCCAGCGATCGCGTGGCCATCCCCCTGCCGTTCGGCACGCCGCAGTGCGGCGACGTCGCAGATGAGCAAGCGGAGGTGATCGCACGGATCGCCGGCGAAGACGTCCGGATGGCGATCGAGCAGAGACCCGATGGCCTTCTGTCGGAGCTGCGCGACATCGAATGCGCGGCCAGCGCTGTCCTGGCCAGCGTCGATCTGCGCCTCGGCGACACCTGGACCCGCACCGAGCCGCGGACCATCGAAGGGGAGATCGAGCTGGCTCAACGGAGCTCCGGAGCTACGGCGGTGCTCGAGGAGGTCCGTGGGAACGTGATCTTCACGGTCAGCGGCGCCGACGCCGCGAGCGCGGCAGTCGAGGTCAGCGACGAGACGCCCTCCGCGTCCGGCCCCATGGCGATCACCGCCTCCCGCTGCGATCCGCACGCCCTCATCGAGTACAAGCGCACGTTCATCCTGAGCGCGTACGTTGCGCTCAACGGCGGCGAGCGCACCCGGGTGGACATCACGGCCCAAGGCGGCGCCCGACGCGCGCTCGAGGAGCTGCTGAGGTCCTGCATGGGCTGAGCGGTGGTCCGTCCTCCGCCGCCGGCCGGCGTCCCATATGGCCGGCAGCCGTCACATCTGAACGCCGGAACGTTCAGGCGGTGCCGGTGCGGACCGCGTCGCTGGCGGCGGCGAGGGCCTCCGGCACGCCGTCGACATAGGTGACCCGGTTGGTGCGAACCGCAGCCACGGTGTCGCCGGGCACGATGAGGCCGACGAGGTTGAGCGGGTCGGTGGCGTTCACGGTGACGCGCTCGCCAGTCGTCGGAAGTTTGCGCACATGCGTCAGCTGCTCCGCGGCCGCAGGCAGCGCGTACTGCTCGCCCGAGAACCCGCTCACGAAGCGCCCGCCCCGCACCAGGCC
Organism: uncultured bacterium; assembly: GCA_963756425.1. Lineage (GTDB taxonomy): Bacteria > Actinomycetota > Acidimicrobiia > Acidimicrobiales > VFJN01 > DASQUK01. Next base: position 295,018 of record CAVWNW010000012.1, read on the forward strand.
ACGATCCTCCAACCGCCGCAGGGCCCACTGCAGGTCGCGCCACGGCAGCCGCAGGGAGTCGCGCAGCGCCAGGTCTCGGAACACAACGCCCCAGCGGTTGAGGAGCTGCTCGGCCACCGTCTCCGCCAGCTCCTCCCGGTCGAGGCGGACGAGGTCACCGGCTTCCACGGCACCGTCGTCCGCCTCCACACCCGGCACCAGCGACCACCGCCCCGCCGACGCAGCCGTCGCCCGTTCGAACCGGCCCACCCGGGAGAAGCGCTGCGGCCGCGGGCGGTAGCCCGGACCGGCCCCCGGCCGCTGGCGACCGGGCTGTGGACGACCGGTCGGCGAGCGGCCGGCCACCCGGGCGCGGATGGCGCCGAAGCCGTCGGACATGATGAGGCCGCGGGCGACGCCATCCCAGAGCCCCCGCTCGATGTCCTCGGGCAGGCGCCGGGTCGCCGCCGCGAGGTCGCCCGCGAAGCAGGCACCCCGCTCCCGCAGCATCTCGATGATCTCGGCCGTGGCGCCCGCCGTCGGCTCGAGCGGCTGGGAGCCGGACCGGGCCGCGGCCAGCAGCCAGCTGAGGTCGTCGCGGAGCACCACGGCGATGGGGGTGGCCTTGGACGGCGCCGTCGCCGGCGCATCCGGATCGTCGCGGCCCCGCGGCGTCAGCCGGAGCCACGCCACCTCGCCGTCGTGGCACAGGTGATCGAGCCAGGCGGACTCGTAGCGTCGCATCCGCCGCGCCAGCAGCTCGGGTTCCCATGTCACCGCAGCGCTCTCGAACCCCTGGAGCTGTTCGAGGACGGAAACCAGCCCCGCCTCGCCCGCCACCTGCGTGTCGGGGGCGACGTGCTGCCAGCGGAGCAGGAACCGCATGAAGTCCCGCGCCGTCGCCGGCTGGACCGTCTGCCGCCGGGATCGGCGCGAGTACGAGTGCATGCGGGCCAGCAGCCGCCGGGCCACCCACTCGGTGCCGGCCGCATCCGGCGTGTAGCGACCCTGGAGGGCGAAGCCGTCGCGCTCCAGGACCGCGAGCCCCTGCGCGACCCACACCGGGCGCAGCGACGTCGTCTCGGCCAGCGCCTCGACCGTGGTTATGCCGGCGATCTCGAGGTGGCCCCGCACGGCCTGGGCCACGGCATCGTCGTCGCCCCGGAGCGCGCGTTCGGCGTCGCCGCGAGCTTCGACCGTGCACCACAACTCGGCCCCGTCGCTGGCGATCGTGTGCCCGCGGCCCCGGGCGGTGAGCTCGGACCACTGCGGCCGCCAGTCATCCCGCGCCCGGACTGCCACCAGGGACGACACCAGGTCGTGGAGGTCGTCGGCGGTCGTCGGCTCCGGCACGATCTCGGCATGCACCTGCCCGATCGCCTCGGGGTCGAGCGCGCCGATCGAGTCCAGGTCGACCGCCAGGCCCCGCCGCAGGTGAACGGCGTTGGTGCGCCGGTTCTGGAACTCCTCGTCGTCGAGGAACGCATAGGGCCGGGCGGTGATGATCTCGTGCGCGAGCACCGACGGCTCCGTGGTGTCGGCGCAGTGGACCCGTACCTCACCCGATTCGATGCGTTCGAGCAGGGCCTGGAGCCCGTCGACGTCGAGCGCCTCGTGGAGCGTGTCGTCGATCGTCTGGCGCACGAGCACGTGGTCGGGGATCTCGATCGGGCCGACGGCGTTGTCCTGGCAGGCGGCCGCCCCCGGGAAGACAGCGGCCATCAGGTCGTCGGATTCCATGCGCTGGATCGGCGGTGGGTTGCGCTTGCCGTTGCGAAACCGCAGGACCATCAGCGACCGATTGAGGTTCCAGCGCCAGCGGGACTGGAACATGGGGGCATCGAGGATGGCGTGCTCCAACGTGTCCCGCACCGTGCGGCTAGGGACGTAGCGGGGCACCTCGTCGAGCGGGAAGCTGTGGTGCGGCCCGAGCGACAACACGATCGCGTCGTCGGTGGCGGCAGCCTGGAGCTCGAAGTTGAACGTGCGGCAGAACTTCTTGCGCAGCGCGAGCCCCAGCGCCCGATTGATGCGCCCGCCGTAGGGCGAGTGGACCACCAGCTGCATGCCGCCGGTGTCGTCGAAGAAGCGCTCGAACACCAGGCACTCCTGGCTCGGCATGGCGCCGAGGACCGCCCGGCCCACGGCCAGGTAGTCGACGATCATCGTGGCGGCGTCGGAGCCGACGCCGGCGACATCGGCCAGCCACTGGCGTGCCCCGTCGGGATCGCCGTTGGCCAGGTACTCGTCGACCCGGATGCGCAGCTCGGACACCTCGTGCGACAGCTCGACGGTGCGGGCGGGTGCTTCACCCAGCCAGAACGGGATGGTGGGTGGCGTGTCGCCCGCGTCGCGCACGCGGACGACACCGGGCTCGACCCGCCGGATCTGCCACGAGTGCGTGCCGAGCAGGAAGATGTCGCCGGCCATCGACTCGACCGCCCAGTCCTCGTTGACCGTGCCGATGAACGTGTCGTCGGGCTCGGCCACCACCCGGTAGTCGCCGGTCTCGGGGATGGCACCGCCCGAGGTGGCGGCGGCCAGTCGAGCGTTGCGTCGGCCACGGAGCTCGCCGTTGACCGTGTCGTGGTAGAGGTAGGTGCCGCGCCGCCCACGGCCGGTCTCGATGCCAGCGGCCACCAGGTCGACCACCTCGTCGAACTGCGCCCGTGTCAGCCCGTTGTACGGAGCCGCCCGGCGCACCAGTTCGTATAGGTCGTCGGAGCGCCACTCCTGCGCCGCCACCTCGGCCACGATCTGCTGAGCCGCGATGTCGAGTGGCAGACGCGCCGGTCGGATCGCGTCGAGGCGGCCGGCGCGCACCGCCGCCATCAGGGCACTGCACTCGACCAGCTCGTCGCGGGTCAGGGGGAACAGCCGGCCCTTGGGAGTGCCGCCCCGGCTGTGGTTGGAGCGGCCGACCCGCTGCAAGAAGGTGGCGATGCTGCGCGGCGAGCCGATCTGGCAGACGAGCTCGACCGGCCCGATGTCGATGCCGAGCTCGAGCGACGCCGTGGCCACCAGGACCTTGAGGTCGCCAGCCCGGAGCCGGCTCTCCACGCGGTAGCGCCGCTCCTTGGAGAGGCTGCCGTGGTGGGCCGCCACCACATCGTCGCCCATGCGCTCGCCGAGCTGATGGGCGAGCCGCTCGGCGAGCCGGCGGGTGTTCACGAACACCAACGTGGTGCGATGGTCGCCGACCAGCGTCGCGATCCGATCGAGCACGTCGCCCATCTGCTCGGCCGAGGCCACCGCCTCGAGCTCGCCCTCGGGAAGCTCCAGCGCCAGGTCGAGGTTGCGCAGGTGCCCGACGTCGACCACCGCCGGCAGGGCCCGATCGCCGACCAGCAGGCGGCCGACCGTCTCGATGGGACGCTGGGTCGCCGACAACCCGATGCGCATCGGCCGCCGGTCGCAGAGCGCCTCGAGGCGCTCGAGCGTGAGTGCGAGGTGCGCGCCCCGCTTGTCGCGGGCCACGGCATGGATCTCGTCGACGATCACCGTCTCGACCGTGCGCAGCGCCTCGCGACCCCGTGCGCTCGTGACCAGGAGGTAGAGGGACTCCGGCGTTGTGACGACGAAGCTGGGCGGCCGGCGCACCATCAGGCTGCGCTGCGAGCTGGTGGTGTCGCCGGTGCGCACGGCTACCCGGATGTCGGGCGCGTCGAGGCCCAGCTCGGCGGCGACGGCCGCGATCTCGTCGAGCGGGCGATCGAGGTTCTCGGCGATGTCGACCGCCAGTGCCTTGAGCGGCGACACGTAGACGACCTTGGCGATGTCGCTGACCGACTCCCCGGCCTCGTGGGCCCGGTACAGCGCGTTGATGGCCACCAGGAAGCCGGCCAGCGTCTTGCCCGAGCCCGTGGGGGCGGCGATCAGGGTGTCGACACCGGACGCGATGAGCGGCCACCCCTCCGCCTGGGGCTCGGAGGGGCCCTCGGGGAAGCGGCGCTCGAACCAGGTGCGAACGGCCGGATGGAAGTCGGCCAGCCCGCGCGGTGCCGACCCCGCGTCGGTGGGGTCGGACGGCCCGGGCGCCGTCACGGTGCCGGTCATCTCCAATACCACGCCTCCGATTCTGGCGCGGGCCTATGACAGTTAACGACGGCGCTCGTAGATTCCCAGGTCAGGGGCGTCAGGGCAGGGTGCGATCCTCGACCACGTCGAGGTTGTAGAAGTTCGGCGGGCCGTCGCTGAGCGCCATCATCCGCTGGGCGAACTCCTGGGTGATCGGCAGGTTGGAGTTCTCCATCGCCGACTCGTAGGTGTCGAAGAACACGACCTGGACGTAGCGTCCCGAGTCGTCGCGGTCGGCACCGGTGATCACGCGGCGTGCCGTCGAGTCGGAGCCGGCGGCGGTCGCCCATTCGTCCTCGAGCTTGCGCATCTCGTCGAACTTCGACGTGCGGAAGTCGATGATCTGTACGAAGGCCATGTCCTTGCCTCCTTCGTTGGGGGATGGCAGGAGGCTACGCCCGCGCTGGCGTTGGAGGTTGGCGGGGCCGCGGCACCGGCACCCCGCGGCGCTTCCTGGCGCAGGACTGGCTGCCCAGCAACCAGAACGGCGCCAGGAACGATCTCGCCACGGCCCCAGCGGACTGATCGCGCCTAGCGCAGCGCCGCCCGCAGCGCCTCGGCGGCCTCGTCGATGGCGGCCTTGCCTTCGGGGACCAGGTCGCCCATCGAGAAGAACCCGTGGATAACGCAGTCGTAGCGGCTGACCGTTGCGTCAACGCCCGCAGCCGCGAGCTTGGCGGCGTACGCCTCCCCCTCGTCGCGCAGGGGGTCGTACTCGGCGGTGATCACCAGCGCCGGCGCCACGCCGCGTACGGCCTCGTCGGCGGCGTGCAGTGGCGACATCCGCGGATCACTCCAGTCCCCGCCGGCGCAATAGTGGTCACGGAACCAGATCATGTCGGCCTTGGTGAGGAAGTAGCCGTCAGCGTTCTCGTCGATCGAGGGATGCGAGAGGTGCATCTCGGTCACCGGGTACACGAGCAGCTGGAACCGCAACGGGGGACCGTCGTCGCACAGCAGCTGGGCCACCACGGCCGCCAGGTTGCCCCCGGCCGAATCGCCGCCGACGGCCATGCGGGTCGGATCGATCCCCAGCTCGGCCGCCGTCGACGGCTCCGCCACCCAGCGCACGGCCGCCATGCAGTCGTCGATCGCCGCCGGGAACGGGTGCTCGGGCGCCAGCCGATAGTCGACGGACACGATCGTCACGCCGCTGGCGGCCGCCAGAGCGCGGACGGTGCCGTCATGGGTCTCGAGGTCGCCGATGACCCAGCCGCCGCCGTGGAAGTACACGAGCACCGGCCGCGGCCCGGGTTCGGCCATGGGCACGTACACCCGCACCGGCACGTCACAGGCCGGCCCACGGCAAGACCGGTCGGTCACCGACGCCATCTCGGCGCGGCTGCCTAGCGCGCTCGAACTGGCCGTAGGCCTCCCGCACCTCCTGGGGCGTCTGCTCCTCGATAGCGGGGCTGCCCAGTGCAGCCAGCGCATCGAGGACCGTCTTCACCTCCGGCGTGACAGCCATCTCCCTCACTCCCCCTCTGTCGCTCGACGGCCAACGACCGCCAAGATCTTCTCACGCCTTCCCGTAGAACAGGCGCTCGACCACCCGGCGGGCCCGGCGCGTGACCCGCCGGTACTCGTCGCGCAGCCGGGCGGCGTCGGTGTCGAGCGATCGCGCCAGGTGCAACAGGTCGTCCGGCCGCTGGGGCAGCGCGTCGACCGCCGACGGCGCCGAGCCGACGAGCCACCAGCGGTTGCGCGTGCGCTCACAGAACCGATAGGCGGCCCGGAGAACGTCGGCATCCTCGCCGCTCACCTCACCCGCCGAGCACAACTGGTCCAGCGCGCCCATGGTCGAAGGGGTCCGGGTCCCGGTCCGCATCTGCAGCAGCTGGACCGTGAACTCGACGTCCGACAGCGATCCCCGCCCCAGCTTCAGGTGGAACTCCGGATCCTCCCCGGGGGGAATCCGCTCCCGCTCGATCCGCGCCTTCATGCGCCGCACCTCGCGCTCGTCCTCGGCCGTGAACGGGTGCCCCCACACTGCCTGGTCCAGCTGCCCGAGGAAGCGCACACCGAGGTCCGGGTCACCGGCGACCGGCCGGGCCCGGGCCATCGCCTGACGTTCCCACGTGAGCGCCCAGCGGTCGTAGTAGGCGGCATAGCCGTCGATGGTGCGAGACAGGGCGCCCTGACGACCCTCGGGGCGGAGGTCGGAGTCGACGACGTAGATCCGCTGCGCGGGCGTCGGGCCGGCCAGGAACCGACGCAGGCCGGTGGCCACCCGCAGCCCCTCCTCGTGGTCCGCGGCTGTCGAGCCCTCGTGGACGAAGAGGACATCGAGGTCGCTGGCGTAGGACAGCTCGCCGCCGGCGAACCGGCCAAGGGCCACCACGGCGAACGGCACCTTGGGTTCGAGCGACGCCAGCCCGGCGGCCACGCACGCCTCGGCCAGCGACCCCAGGTCCGCCCCGACCGTCACCACGTCGGCCGCCCCGAAGACGTCCCGAGCCGCCACGCCGAGCAGGTGACGCTCCCGCCAGCGTCGCAGCGCCTGCTGACGGTCGTCGACGTCGGTGCGCCAGTCCAGCGCCCGCTCGGCGGAGTCCACGAGGGCCCCCTGATCGAGCGTCTGCAAGCGGTCGACGTCGGCCAGCCGCACGATCAGGTCGGGGTTGGCGGCCAGGATGTCGCCCAGCAGGCCGCTCGTCCCGAGGACCTGGCACAGCCGGCGTGCAACCTCGGGGCTGTCGCGAAAGGCGTTGGCCAGCTCCATCGTGCGCTGCTCGCCCGAGGCCAGCTTGCGGAGCCCTAGGAGTCCCAGGTCGGGGTCGGGCGACGTCGACAGCCAGTCGAGCACCAGCGGCAGCAGCTGCTGCATCATGCGCGACGAGCGGGTCAGGCCCCGGGTCAGCTCCCGCACGGCGGCACGGGTGCGGTCGGCATCGGCGAAGCCGAAGCTCGCCAATGCAGCGGCGGCCGTATCCGGCGACATGCGTCCGGCACCGGCGAGGGCGTCGAGCAGCGGCCGGAAGTACAGCCGTTCGTGGATCCGGCGCACAACGTTGCGCTTGCGGGCGAGGTCGCGGTCGAATGCATCCGTGGCGTCCGACTCCGGCGTGCCCCGGTAGCCGAGGACGCGGGCGACACGGCGCCGGTGGTCGCCATCAGTGGGCAGGATGTGGGTCTGCTGGTCGTCCTCGATCTGCAGGGCGTGCTCGACCCGGCGCAGGAAGCGGTAGGCGTCGACCAGGCCGTCGGCGTCGTCCGGGGCGACGTACCCGCCTGCCTCCATCTCGGTGAGCGCCGTCAGCGTCGTCGGCGAGCGCAGGTCGGGGTCCATGCGGCCGTGCACGAGCTGCAGCACCTGCACGGCGAACTCGATGTCGCGGATGCCGCCCGGCGCACGCTTGACCTCCCGCTCGGCCAGGCCGCGGCGGACTACGTCGGCCTCGGTCCGCTCCTTGAGCGCCCGGAGCGAGCGCAGGTCGTCGGCGTTGAAGCGGCGATCCCAGAGGGCACTGGACGCCGCTGACGCCCAACGACGCCCGACCTCGGGGGCCCCCGCGACCGGCACCGCCTTCAGCAGCGCCTGGAACTCCCAGGGCTGGGCCCAGCGCTCCCAGTACGTGACGTAACTGTCGACGGAGCGGGTCAGAGCCCCGTCGCGGCCCTCGGGACGGAGGTTGGCGTCCACCCGGAAGCACCGCCGGGCAACGTCGAGCACACTGCGGGCCTGGCGGGCGTCGCCCCCGACGAACAGCACGTCGACGTCGCTGGCGTAGTTGAGCTCGCGGCCCCCGAGCTTGCCCATGCCGATGACGGCGATGTCCGTGCCGTCGGCCCCGGCGATGCGAACGGCGGCCTCGAGCACGGCCGTGGCCAACTCGGCGAGCGCGGCGGTCGTGGTCTCCAGGTCGTCGAGCCCCAGCAAGTCCCGGGACATGATCCGGAGCTGCTCGAGGCGCTTCCAGCGGACCAGCCCGCCGACGTCGACGTCGCTGCCGTCGGGGACTGCGGTTGCGAGGTCGGCCAGGACGGCCATGGCGGCGGGATCCGTATAGATCAGCCGGGCGGCGCTCCGGCTGGCCGCCACCACGGTCACGAACGCGCGAGCCAGCGTCGGATCCGACGCCAGGCGCTCTCCCACGGGGCCGTCCAGGCGGTCGAGCGCGGCACGAACGGCCAGCGGGTCGGCGCTCCGCTCGATCAGTTCGGGTAGCTCGGTCGCGTCGACGCGATCCACACCCCGAGTCTGCACCCGGCCCCGTACCCTTGACGTCGTGACGCGGCTGCGCGTGGCGCTGTGCCAGATCAACACCACCGTCGGCGATCTCGAGGGCAACGTCGAGCGGATCCTGGCCGCCATGGCCGACGCCGAGGCGCAGGGCTGCGACCTGGCGGTGTTACCCGAGCTGGCCATAACCGGGTACCCGCCCGAAGACCTGCTACTCAAGCCCGGCTTCGTCGCCGACAATCGGGAGGCGCTCGACCGAGTGGCGGCGGCCAGCGGCAGCTGTACCGCGGTTCTCGGCTTCGTGGACGCCGACCGCGACCTCTACAACGCAGCCGCCGTGTGCGCGTACGGCGAGGTGCGTGCCGTGTACCGCAAGCGGCTGCTGCCCAACTACGCGGTGTTCGACGAGCAGCGCTACTTCGCCCCTGGTCGCGGCCGGTCGCCGCTCGTGGAGGTCGGCGGCGTCCGGGTGGGCGTGTCGGTCTGCGAGGACGCGTTCAGCCCGATCGGTCCCATCGCCGCCCTGGCCGCCGGCGGGGCCGAGCTCGTCGTGAACATCAACGCCTCGCCGTACTACGCGAACCGGCTGCCCGAACGCGAGCGGATGCTGGCCACACGGGCGAGCGATGCCTCTTGCACGCTGGTCTACGTGAACCAGGTGGGCGGCCAGGACGAGCTGATCTTCGACGGGGCGTCGATGGTGTTCGACGCCCAGGGCGAGCTTGTGACCCGGGCCGCCCAGTTCCAGGAGCAAACGGTGGTGTGCGACCTCGAGGTGGTGCCCGTGTTCCGCAAGCGCCTCCTCGATCCCCGTGGCCGAGCCAACGACGAGCCGCTGCCGGTGGTCGAGATCTCGTCGTCACCTCGCGTCGCAGATTTGGGGGACACGCGCAATCCGCTGGTGGTGGAGACCATGCCGCCGGTGCGCGAGGTCTACGAGGCCCTCGTGCTCGGCACCCGTGACTACGTCCGCAAGAACGGCTTCACCGACGTGGCGATCGCATTGTCGGGCGGCATCGACTCGTCCCTGGTGGCGCTCGTGGCCACCGACGCGCTCGGTCCCGAGCACGTGCACGGCGTGCTCATGCCGTCGCGCTACTCGTCGGACCACTCGCTGACCGACGCCGAGAAGCTGTGTGCGGAGCTGGGGATCGAGTCACGGGCCATCCCGATCGAGCCCGCCCACACCGCCTTCCTGGACATGCTGGCCCCCAGCTTCGCCGGCCTGGAGCCCGACATCACCGAGGAGAACATCCAGTCGAGGATCCGGGGCGTCCTCCTCATGGCGCTCTCCAACAAATTCGGCTGGCTGGTCCTCACAACGGGCAACAAGAGCGAGATGGCCGTGGGCTACTCGACGCTCTACGGCGACACCGCCGGCGGCTTCGCGGTCATCAAGGACGTGCCCAAGACGCTGGTGTACAGGCTGGTGCGCGACCGCAACGCCCGAGCGGGGCGTCCGCTCGTGCCCGAGAACGTCCTCACCAAGCCGCCCTCGGCAGAGCTGCGCCCCGACCAGCGGGACGACCAGTTGCTCCCGCCCTACGAGGTGCTCGACCCGATCCTCGAGGCATACGTGGAGGACGACGGCACCCGCGCCGACCTCGTGGGGATGGGCTTCGACCCGGACCTCGTGGAGCGCGTGACCACCTTGGTTGACGTCTCGGAGTACAAGCGGCGCCAGACCCCGCCCGGTGTGCGCGTCACGAGCAAAGCCTTCGGCAAGGACAGGCGTCTGCCCATCACCAACCGCTACCGCGGCTGAGAACGAGGCCCGGCTGCCCAGCGGCGCCGAAGCTCACTGGTAAGACACGAACAGCGGCCGCGGCTCGATGGCCATCGTCTCGCCCGGGGTGAACGTTGGCGAATCCTCGTCGATGAAGTTCTTCCAGCCCCACCAGACGTTGGGCGGCGGGCTGTCGTGCATCAGGTTCCAGGTCTCGAACTTGGCGCCCGGCGAGCCGAACCCGTCGGCGTGGATCAGGACCGCCAGCTCGTCACGACTCGTGTCCAGGGCTCCCCGATCGCTGATCATCTGCAGCTGGAACTGGTGGAGCATGAGCAGCTTCTGCGGCAGCTTGTGCACCCGGGTGAGGTCGGCCAGCCACGTGACCACGGTGTTGATCTCTCCGGCCGTCACCGAGCCGATCTGGTTCAGGTGGCGCTGGTCCGGCTGCAACCGCCATTCGGGGTCGAGGGCCAGACCCACGTACGGCCGGGCCAGGAGCTCCTCGTAACGCTTGGCCTGTGTGAGGAAGTCGGTGCGCCCGGGCTGGAGGTCCAGCATGACGTAGACGCCGGCCTCGCCGGCGGCGTCGACCCAGGGACGCAAGAGGTCGATGGGTGCCTCGTACGAGTAGTTCCCGTCGGGCCCGGCGCCGCCTGATGCCACGGTGGCGATGATCTCGAAGGCAGGAACGACGGGCACGTCGACCAGCGGTTGGTAGTCGGCCGCCATCTGTTGGGCGCGGGCGATGGCACCCTCGACTCCCTGCTCACCCAGAACCCCGAGCGCGGCCGTACCTGGGTGGCCGTAGAGGGCGATCATCTGCCGCCCGGGGTACAGGATCTGCCCGCCTCCGGGCAGCTGCACGCCGCTGATGGCGACGTCGAGGCGGTAGCGGAGCGTCTCCGGCGAACCGAAGGCCGTTCCGAGCGCCACCACCTGTCCGGGTGGCTGCGCCGCCAATGCGGCGATGACGTCGGGGTCGGTGCGGGGGTCGGGGTTGGTGACCGTCATGAGCCGCGCGCCGCTGGCCCGAGCCGTCGCCGCCGCCGCCAGCGACGCGGGATCACGGGCCGCAAGCACCAGCAGCGAGTCCAGGGGCGCATCGGGCGCCACCCGTGGCAGGTCCTCAGCGTTCGCCGGCTCGCCCTCGGCGTCGTCGTTGCTCGTGCCGGAGTCAGCGTCGGCAGCGGCGCCATCGACGGCGAGCAGCGGCGTCAGCTCCTGGTCGAGCGAGGCGACGGTGTCGATCAGCTGGTCGGCCGCTACGGGCTGGTCGTCGCCGAAATCGCGACCGGTCGCATCCTCGACGGCACCCAAGTCGCCCGGTGCGGCAACCACGGGCACGCCCAGCTCGCCTTGCTGTGCCCAGGCGGTCGCCTCGGCTCCGAAGCTCAGGATCGCCCGAGGCCCGAGGCGTGCCAGCTCCTCACGAACCGGGGTGCTCTGCGCGGGGTCCGTCGATGCGGGCGCGAGCAACAGCGGACCACCCAGGGCGACCGCCACCGACGCCGCCCGGGCCTGACCCGCGACGTCGGACTCGGAGGCCAGGACCGCGAGCGGCGCGTTCTCGAACAGCGTGCTGCTCGTCGCCACCGCCAGCCCTGCGGCCGTAGACGTCGGAAGCACGACGGTGTCCTCGACGGGAGTGTGGGCCGACGCCAGGACCTCGACAGGGGCCTCCGCACGGTCTCTCGAGGGGTCGCTCGAGCACGCAGCCATGGCGGCCGTTGCAACGGTAACGACGACGCTCGCCCGTGCCAGGATCCCCCAGCCGTGCGATCTGCGAACAGGACGCACGCACAAGTATTAGCAACACTGCACGCCTCATGACGGCCACTTGGGGTGACAGCCGCTGCACCGGTGCTGACCAGCGAAGACCTGACGAAGGAGTGACTGCGCTCGAGGAAGGCCGTCACGTCCCGGGGGTCGCGGGCGATGACGTGAGCGTGCCAGCCCACCACAGCTGACACAGCGGTGGTCCTGGGAACCGGGCAGATGCCCCGCACGGGTTCCTGGGGCCGTCGCCAGCAACCACCTCTCTGGCCCGAGGCCCCACCCGGACCAGGAGGCGGTTGCGCGCCAAGACGGCTTCGGGCGGTTCCTCGAGCCCAGAAGGCATTGCTATCGGCCGACGAGCGGGCGATGGTCGCGGACGTGGAATCCCACACCGGCCTCGACCGCGGCGTCGCGGGCACGAATCAGCGCCATCAAGCCGGACGAGTCAATGAACTCGAGGGCGCTGGTGTCGACGGAGATTGTTCGCGGCGTCGCCGCGAGTGCTTCGCTGAAGAACGACCAGAACCGTTCGGTGCCAGTCATGTCGAACTCGCCCCTGAGGGTGATCGTCGCACCGGTGCGGTCCTGGCTGGCCTCGATCCGCATGGATTCGGCTCGGAAGGCTTCCGCGTTCTCCGACATCGGCCTCTCCCGCCGTGGGACTCCCCCGAGCTACGGCGCCCAAACGTCGCGAAGCCCCCTGGCCGGCCATCGAAGCCTCTCCGTGTCAAGGACTGCCACCGAGAAGGCTGATCAGCGTGTCGCGGTTGACGCCCCGCGATGCGGCGGCGCTCAGGAGCTCCTCGGAGTCGGCTGTGCCCGACGGGCTTGACGGGCAATTCTATCTAGATAGAGTTTCGCCATGGCCAGAGTTCGCCGCCCCTCACCGCAGACGGTCGCCGTCCTCGATTCGCTGGCCGCCAGGGCATCGGACTGGAGCCACGGCTACGACCTGTGCCGCTCGCTGGGCTTGAAGGCTGGCACCGTCTACCCGATCCTGATCCGCCTCGCCGAGCGCGGGTTGGTCGAGACCGCGTGGGAGCAGGAGGTGCCGCAAGGCCGCCCGCCCCGGCACCTCTACCGATTGTCGGCCGCCGGAGCCGAGCAGGTGCGGGAGGTGCGCCGCGCCGAAGCCCAGCACAGCTCCCGACGGTCACGTGTCGCCGGGCGTCCGGCGTCCGGCAGCGGAGCAGTGGCAGGAGCACAGTCGTGAGCCCCGACGCTCCGCCGAGGCCGGCACTCCCCGCCCCGTTCACCCGGCGGACGGCGTGGCTCGCGACCGCAGCCGCACTCGTCGCCTTGGGGGCGTGGGTGCTGGTGATCTGGGCCGCGCTCGCCAGCGACGACGACCCGGGGATCCCCCCCGTCGAGGTGCTCGTCGGTGCCTTGTTCTTCGGCTGGCCGCACGCGCTCGCCGCGTCGACGGCCGTCGTCGCCGGCGCGCGCACCGCGGTCGGGGCCGACGCGGACGCCCGCCTGCTCGCGCTCGCCACGACGGGCCGGCGCGGACGCTGGGCCGATTGGGGCGCCGCTATGCGCGCCGAGCTCGCGAGCATCACCGCCTCCCCACGCGAGCGGCTGCGGTTCGCAGCGGGCTGCGCCCTGACCGCGCTGCGCCGTGGCTGGGGACGGTCGCCGTGGATCGCCGCCGCCGCCTGCGCGGCGCTGTTCGCGGCGCTGACCCTCGCCACGTCACGAGCCTCGCTTTATGGCGGCAGGACGGGCGGCCTCTGGGCCGTCATCTATGGCCCGCCGCAGATCACGCTGTTGCTCGTGGGACTCGTTGCTGCGTGGACGGGACGCTCGATGCGCACCGGCCTCGAGCACGGCGCCGCGGCACTCGTCGGGATCCTGGTCGGCGTTCTCGCCGTGGCCATTCCCGAGGGCGCGCTGTGGGCCCGCGAGGCGGGAGTGTTCCTACTCGACGGCGACGCGCCGTCCACGCCCCTGACCAGCGCCGGGGGCGCGCTCGACGCCCTCAAGGCGACGACGTTGATCTGGGGCCTCCCGCACTGGTTGCCCTGGCCCGTGCTCGGTGCGGCCGCCGGAGCCCGTCTCCGCCGCCGTGCCACCCCGGTCGCTCACCCCGTCGGCTGAGACGGTCCGCTGATCGGGCGCTCCGAAGGGCCCGCATGTCGAACGCTGCCGGGCTCTGGGCTCCTGCGCCGAGCCGGCACTGCGTTACTCGTCGAGGAGCACGGCGCGTAGCCCCGTGCGTTCGGCTACGCGCCGAAGTCCGGGCGGCGGGTTGACGATACGGAACCCGACATCGGCGTCGTGGGCCGATGCGTGCGCCAGCAGCAAGGATCTCAATCCCGACGAGTCCATGTAGCTGAGGCGGCGGGCATCGATCGCGATCCTGCTCGGATGCTTCTCGAGGACTGCGCCGATGAAGACCCCGAACCATTCGGCGTTTCCTATGTCGAGCTCGCCGTCCAGGGTGACGACGGTCTCCGTGGCGGCGTCTCGAGCGTCGACCCGCAGCAGCTCGGGTCGCATCAGTTCCACGTCGTTCACACCGACTTTCTGCCCGAGTCACATGGGCACAAACAACCAGAGTGGGCCTGAGGAATCGTGCCATCCGGGCCGTACCCAGGGATGCCTTGCCCCGTAGGTGATACGGCCAGGAAGGAAGCGCTGCCACGGTGAGAAGGGAAATTTCCGGCCCGGGGTGACGTCTAGGCCGCCGGAGGGCCGACGACCCTTCGGCCGGGTGCAGCATCAACGCCATAGCGTTTGCCCCTCAGGGCACCGCATTGGCAACACTGCCATTCCCCGCGTTGATACCGGATGTGAGGTGCCGTGTCCGAAGCCGCCGTCCCGCTCCCCCCGCAGGAGGGTGCCGACGCAACGTCCGGCGCCACGCCTCGCTGGCAAGCCGACGCCGCGCTGGTGGTGGCGGCCTTCTTCTTCGGTACGACCTTCATCGTGGTCCAGGAGGCGGTCGAGCGGGTCGACCCGCTGCCATTCCTGGCGGTTCGATTCCTCATCGGCGCGGCCGTGCTCGGCGTCGTCGCTCATGGCCGGTCGGCAGGGCGGAAGGCCCGGCACGACGTCGGGGGCCGGGCCACCCCGGCCGAGCTCCGTGACGGGACCGTCGCCGGACTGCTGCTCCTCGCCGGGTATGTGCTGCAGACCGTAGGCCTGCAGTACACGACGGCGGCCACCTCTGCGTTCATCACGTACATGCTCGTCGTGTTCGTGCCGTTCATCGCATACGCGACCACCCGAGAGGTGCCGCACCCGCTGACCCTGGTGGGGGTCGTCCTCGCGGTCGCCGGGCTGGTGCTGCTCACGGGGGGCGCCGACACCGGCTTCGGCCGGGGCGAAGTGCTGACGCTCGGATGCGCCTTGGCGTTCGCCGCCCATCTCGTGTTCCTGGGCGACGTCGCGCCCCGACACGATCCCGTCCGACTCACCACCGTGCAGCTGACCACCGTCGGGGCCGCCTGCCTCGTGCCAACGCTGGCTCAGGGCAGCTTCGATGTTGACGGCGGCGCCCTCGCGGCCGCGGCGTTCACCGGGGTGTTCGCCACTGCCGTGGCGTTCCTGGCCATGGTGTGGGCCCAGCGGATCGTCAGCCCGTCGCGCGCCGCGATCATCCTGCTGCTCGAGCCGGTGTTCGCCGCACTGCTGAGCGCGCTGATCGACGAGCCGCTCACGGCAGCGGTCGTGGCCGGGGGTGGCCTCATCCTGATCGCCGTGATCCTGGCCGAGATCGTCGCCCCGATGCTCGCCGGCCGCACCAGCGACGCCGTGCGAGACTGACGGCGGATGAGCGAACCGTCGTCGCCACGCGCACCGTTGTCGCTCGAGGCCAGCGCCCGGCGGATCGGCCAGTACTGCTGGATCGAGATGAGGGCGTTCGAGATCCTGGGCAGGTGGACGGCGACGGTGCCCGAACCCGCTGTCAAGGCGGCGCTGGCGAAGCACAGCCGGCAGCATGGCTGGCACGCCGAGGTGTGGCACGACCTGCTTCCGGTGATCGGTGAGACCGGCGTCGATTCGTACATCGCGCCCGCTAGCCCTGCGCTCGTGCCCTTCGTCGACGCACTGGCGGCGCCTGAGGCGGCCGACCTCACGATCGAGAAGTTGGGGGGCGCCTACCGGGTGCTGCTCCCGCACACCGCTGTCACGTACCGAGATCACCTCTACCACGCCTCGCCTATCAGCGACGGGCCCACGATCAGGGCGCTCCGCTTGGTGCTCTCGGACCAGCTGGACCACTGGCACGAAGGCGAGGCACTGCTCCAGGCACAGCTCCGGTCCGAGGCCGACGTCGATCGGGCTGTGTCCCACCAGCTACAGCTCGAACGGCTCCTGGTGGCTGCCGGCGGAATCGCCGGGCGTTAGCCGGACAGGCCGGTTTCCCGCTCGGCGTCGTCAACGTCCGGGCGATCGGTGACCCCGTCCCCATCGCCGTCGTGCTCGCCGTCTCCCCCCTCGGAGCGACGATGCGTCAGCGGATCATCCTCGTCGCCACCGTCGCCTTCGTCGTCGCGGTCGCCTGCGCCGTCGGGATCATCTCGCAGGCCCCGCGGTTCGCTTCTCTCCTCGGCCTGCAGGGCGTCCCAGAGGGCCTTGGCCGAGGGCCACTCGGACAGGTCGAAATCCCAGCCGGACAGCGGCGGGTTCCACGACTCGGTGTCGTCGGTGGCGTCCGACTGGGCCCCGGTGGCGCCCCCGTGGGGGTCCTCGCCCGAATCGGGGGTGCCGTCGTCGTCCCGCTCGCCGCTGCGCTCCTCGGTCGTCGACGGCGCCTCGTCATCGTCACGGGATCGCGGCCCCGCCGCCGGCGTGTCGGTCGGCATGGGCGACTCTCTCGTCCCTTCCGTGGTCGCCGATTGCTCCGAGTCGCCGACGGTCGAGCCGGCGTCGGCGGGCGTCGCGGCGTCGGTTGCGCTCGTCGGGGGCGATGTCGTCGTGGGTGCGGTAGTGCTGGTCGTGGTCGTGTCCGCGCCGGTACTCGGGACACCCTGGGCCGCCGGCGAGACGAAGGCCGAAGGCTCACGCGACGGACCGCCCGCCCGCACCGCCAGGATCACACCTACGAGCAGCACGGCGGCCGCCGCAACGCTGACGATCGGCCGCCCCGATCCCGCCAGCGTCTCCCGCACTCGGCGCGTGCTCGTGCGGCGGTGCCGCAGGTGCGCCGGCGCCCGTCGCGACGACCGTTGGTACACCCGGAGGCCGTCCTCGATCTGGCAGAACAGGTCGTCGCGCATCGCCGGCGGCGGCTCGATCTCGCGACTCACGTGCAGCCAGGTGGTCAGCTCGACGACCGGCGCGAGGTCGTCACGGCCCGGCGGCTGGACGCCCCCGAGGACATCCTCCACGTCGCGTTCGCTGAGATCACCCATCTGATCAGGTGAACGCCACGCTTCGTGCTTGGGATATGCCTATGAGCGAGCGAAGCGGTTACGCCGCCCCCGCCAGGCGATCGAGATGGCGACGAAGGGTGGCCAGCGCACGGTGCTGGAGCGCCTTGATGGCGCCCTCCCGCTTGTCGAGCATGCGGGCGACCTCTTCCACGGACAGGTCGGCGATGATGCGCAGCAGGACCACGTCCCGCTGGTCCGGGGACAGCACCGTCAGCAGGTCGCGCACGCGATCGTGTGCGAGCACCGCGAACGCGTCGTCCTCGACGTCGCCCAGCCCCATGTGCTCCTCGACGGCCAACTCGTCCTGCAACTGCGGCTGGCGGTTGGCCCGGCGCCGGTCGTCGATCATGCGGTGGTGGGCGATCGTGAACACCCACGACCGGAAACCATGCTCGTCACCCTCGAACCGCGCGAGATTGCGATGCACCTGGGCGAACACGTCGTTCGTGAGGCCATCCGGATCGCCGGCACGGTGCCAACGGAGATACGAAGCCACCTGGCCGGCCAGGGAGCGGTAGATGTCGTCGAACGCCTTGATCGAACCCTGCCGGGCGTCCGAGACGAGGCGACTCAGTTCCGGCCCATGCTGGCGGCTGACGGTGACCGCCGTCGCGCCGGTACGTTGAGTCCCTGTGTGGATGAGCACGCCGTTGGCCTCCCCGATAACTCAGATCGTGGGCGCGATCGGTGTCTGTGCCATTGACGGTTGCAGCGGTCTACCTCCCCCCGGGCGGGCACCTTAGCGAATGAGCGCGGGCTGTCGACGAGAAACACAGTGCGTAGGTGCGACGAGCCGGCGCCGAAACGAATTGCGTCGCGACGGTGGTCGATCTTGACCTTCCAGGTATCGTGTACGGCGCTCCGGGTTCTCCGGTGCATTGAGCTCCGCCGCCACACGCCTCGCTCCGAGCAAGAGGGCGCGAGCTCCCCACTCACCGAAGCGACAGGCGAGAAGGAACAACCGTTGCCCAAGGAGCGTGTCGAGCGCGACGAGGAAGATCTCGTTCGGCTATACCTCACCGACATCGGGCAGTATCCGCTGCTCACCAAGGACGACGAGGTCCGGCTCGCCCAGGCGATCGAAGCCGGCAATGCGGCTCGCGTCGACCTCGAAGCCGGTGCGGGCACGCTGTCGCCTGGCCGCAAGCGTGAGCTGCGCCGGTGCGCTCGCGACGGCGAGGACGCCGAGCGCACGTTCGTGCAGTCGAACCTGCGACTGGTCGTGTCCATCGCCAAGAAGTACCAGGCGTCGGGCTTGCCGCTGCTCGATCTGATCCAGGAGGGCAACCTGGGCCTGATGCACGCGGTCGAGAAGTTCGACTGGCGCAAGGGCTTCAAGTTCTCGACGTATGCCACGTGGTGGATCCGGCAGGCGATCACTCGGGGCATCGCCAACACCGGCCGCACGATCAGGCTGCCGGTCCACGCCGGCGACACGCTGGCGCGGCTCCAGAAGGCGCGGGCCCGGTTGGAGCTGAAGCTGGGTCGTCCCGCCACCCTCGCCGAGCTCTCGGCCGAGGTCGAGATGCCCGAGGACAAGGTGACCGAGGCGCTGCGGTTCGCCGCCGAGCCACTGTCACTGTCCGAGCCGCTGCGCGAGGACGGCGACGCCGAGCTTGGCGACGTCGTCGAGGACCGGTCGGCGGAGTCGCCGTTCGAGGTGGCGGCGACGGCGCTGCTGCCCGAGGAGATCAACCGCTTGCTGGCGCCGCTCGACGAGCGCGAGCGCGAGATCCTGAAGCTGCGCTTCGGGCTCGACCGCGGCGAGCCC
The DNA here is from genome assembly GCA_963756425.1 of uncultured bacterium. Lineage (GTDB taxonomy): Bacteria > Actinomycetota > Acidimicrobiia > Acidimicrobiales > VFJN01 > DASQUK01. The sequence continues at coordinate 313,914 of CAVWNW010000012.1, forward strand.
CGCACGCTCGAAGAGGTGGGCGAGCACTTCAACCTCACCCGCGAGCGCATCCGCCAGATCGAGGCGCGGGCGATGTCGAAGCTGCGCCACCCGTCGTCCGACACAGGCGCCCGCGACCTACTGGCCGTCTGAGTCTCGATCGGCGAGGTTCCCGCCACCTCTGGTTGCCTCGCCGAGGCGCGTTCGGCGCGGTGTGCGGCGGGGGGCGTGGGGGGCAGAGGCTCCGCCGGAGCCCCCCACAGTCGCTCGATCCGGCTCCGCCGGTCGAGCGACTGGCAACCGACGCCGCCGAAAGGCGGCGGCCGAAGTCTCGTTCCGCAACCTCCGGTTGCGGAACGAAACCCTCACCGTGCGCCGTTCGTACGCTCCAGGATCTCGTCCAGGCGAAGGACCTCGTCCGTGGTGACCACGCCGACGAACCGGTCGTCGCCATCTACCACGGCGAGCACGTCGGCGTCCCCTCCCTCCATGGCCTGGACCGCGTCGCGCACCAGCCACGTGGTGCGCCCGCGAGGCGCGGCCACGTTGGCGATGGTGCGGATCTCGGTGGTGGCCCACGCCTCCCGCCGAACCGTCACAACCTCGTCCAGGGCCATGAGACCGAGATAGCGGTTCGCGTCGTCGACCACCGGGACCGCTCGCTGGCGGTAGCCCACGAGGTGGACGGTCAGGAACTCCTCGATGGTGGCGTCAGGCGGGACCGTTCGCACGTCGGTCTCGAGCACGGCGCTGATCGGGAGCTCGAAGCGGCGCTCGAGGTGTCCCAGGCGCCCGGCCCGCTGGTGGTCGGACACCGACGAGTCGCCGACCAGGAGCTGTGACGCCGCAGTGGCCACCAGTGCTGGCACCACGAAACTGGGATGTCCCGTCGTCTCGGCCACGAACAAGATCGCGGCCAACGGGGTCCGGTATCCGGCCCCGAGGAACGCCGCCATGCCCACGACCAGCAAGAGGTCGCTGTCCGCCATCCCGAACGCGCCGCTGGCGAAACGGCCGATGAGGGCACCGAGCACCACCAGGGGGATGACGAGGCCGCCCGCACCGCCACCGCCCAACGTCGCCAGCACCGCGCCGACCCGCAGCACGAGCAGCGTGAGGACCAGCCATTGGGCCAAGCTCGGGTCGGTCGCCCAGCGGATCACGTCGTAGCCGATGCCGAGCGTGAGCGGCGCGTCCGCGACCGCCTCGGCTGCATAGGCGAACGCGAGGAGGGCCACGCCCGCCGCGAGGATCCGCAGGCCGATGGGGATATCGGCGATCCGTCGATCCCGGAGCGCCCGAACTGCGGCGCTGAACAGCCTGGCGCCCAGCCCGCACACCACGCCCACCGCCAGCGCCCCGCCCAGGTCACGCCAATCGAACAGTGACCCGTTCGCCACCGGGAGGATGGGATCGGTGCCGTCGATGGCGGCGAACGTCACGTAGGCGGCTGCCGACGCCACCATCGCGGGGAGCACGTTTCGGCGTGCTATGTCCGCGCGGTACGGAACCTCGATGGCGAACAACGCACCGGTGGCCGGAGCCTTGAAGATGGCCGAGATGCCCGCCGCCGCCCCAGCAACCAGGAGCAGCTTGGCGTCCTCGCGCGAGAAGAAGCGGGCGAACCGCCGCTGGATGCTCGACCCGATCGCGGACCCGGCGTAGATGGAAGGGCCCTCGAGGCCGAGCGCCCCGCCATAGCCGATCGTGGCGACGCTGGCGAGGACCCGTCCGAGGACGGGCCGGGTCGACATGTGTTCGTGCGCCTCCTCGTGGAAGGCGTGCACGTACTCGTCAGTCGTCGACGGCGACTTGCCCTGGGCGATCCAGCGCAGACAGAGGTAGGCGATCAGCAGGCCGACACCGGGGGCGCACGCCTGCAGCCACAGCGGCCGGTCAGCCAGGTGATCGAACAGCCCACCGATGGTGACGCGCTCGATGACCAAGACGGCGAGGCCGACGACCACACCGGTGATGCCGGCGAACAGGAAAGTCTGGTGGGTGCGCCGGCCGATCGCTCGCGCCTCGAGCTGCCGGTGCAACGGCACGAAGGTCCGTTGGGCGGTCACGTCTGCACCCCTCCGGCCCCGTGCGGACCGCATCGCCATCCATGCCCGATCCGTGCTCTCGGGACCTCGCTCCGTCCGGTCATGGGGCGACCGCGGTCGAACGGTACGCACGCCCCCAGCAGGCTCATGGGCGGTGACCTTAGAGCTTTGGCCGGGGGCGCCACGCAGCCTGTCAGGCGCACCCCACGGAACTCGCTACCATCCGCGCTATGAAGAAGCTCCTGCTGCTCATCGCCCTCGTCGTCCTGGCAACGATCGCGGCCAAGAAGGTGCGCTCCGCCTGACGGCGGCGGGACGGGTTCGGCCGCGAGCCAGCCGCTGGCTCGCGGCGCCCAGCACGTCCCGACCGGCGGGTGTCGACGGTGTGGGCTTCCGTCGGTCCCACAGCCAGCGGCCGGCGAAGCCCGCGGCCAACGCGAGCGCGACTGCGCCCCCACCGAGGGCGGCGTGTCGTGGGGCAGGCATCGGGACCCGCTCGCGTAGGGGGACGCGTCGCGTGAACCGCAGCACGTCCCAGTCCCGGGCACGCGCGGCCCGGAGTAGGTCACGATCGGGGTTGACAACCACCGCGTGGCCAACGGCCTCGAGCATCGGCAGGTCGGTGGCCGAGTCGCTGTATGCGTACGACGCCGACAGGTCGATGCCGTCGCGCCGTGCCGCATCCTCCATCGCCGCCACCTTCTCGGGCCCATAGCAGTAGCGCTCGGTCCGCCCGGTGTAACGGCCATCCGCGTCGAGCTCCGCCCTTGTCGCCAGCGCCTCGTCGACACCGAGGAACTGCGCAAGCGGTGCGACGATCTCCTCGGGCGAGGCCGACACGATGAAGACCTTGCGCCCGGCCTCGCGGTGCTCACGGATCAGGTCGAGCGCCTCGTCGAAGACGATGGGTTCGACCACGTCCACGAGCGTCTCGCGCACGATGGCGCTGATCTCGGCCTGATCCCACCCCCGCGTGAGCCGCAGCACCGAATCGCGCAGCTTGTCGAGCTTCGCGGGCGTCGCGCCGAACTGGGCGTAGACGAGCTGGCCCCAGGCGGCCCGGAGCAGCATCCGACGCGAGAGCAGCCCGGCGCGGTGCAAGGGACCGCTGAACGCGACCATCGACGCCTTGGCGATCACCGTCTTGTCGAGGTCGAAGAAGGCGGCCGAGCGCAGAGTCACAGATGGCGACGCTAACGGCGGAGCGGGTTGTTCCGAAGGCGGCCCGCTCAAGGGCTCAAACTGGCGCTCTGCTGGCGTTTGAATGATTTGGATCCTTGACTTGGCATCTTGACTTCTTGAGAGCCTTTGTGTATGTTCTCCGTCGCTCGAGATCGAGCATGTGGCACGCCGACTTCGGTGGCCTCCCGACTTCCCCCTATGTGCTCCTGCGTCGCGGAGGTCTCCCCATGCTCGTCGCCTGCTGGTCGGTCAAGGGCGGCGTCGGCACCACGGTTGTGGCCGCATCGCTTGCGCTTCTCCTCGTGCGCCGCGGCGGTCCCGGCGTCGTGCTCGCCGACCTGGCCGGCGACGGCCCGGCGGTCCTCGGCTTGTCCGAGCCCGACAGCCCGGGTCTCGCCGGCTGGCTTGCGGCCGGTGACGACGTGCCCGCCGACGGGTTGGCGCGGCTCGAGGTCCACGCGTGTCCTGGCCTCGCGCTCCTGCCCCGCGGCACCGGGGCACTCGTGCCCGATCGGGCGGCCGTGTTGGCGTCGCTTCTCGACCGCGGGCCGCGGCCGGTCGTGGTCGACTGCGGCACGACCGAGCGGGTGGCGGCGGCCGTAGCCGGCGGCGCCCAGCGCTCCATCCTCGTCATCCGTCCCTGCTACCTGGCACTGCGGCGCGCGATGGCATCGCCTCTGCGGCCGTCCGAGGTCGTGGTGATCCGCGAGCCGGGCCGCACGCTGTCGCGCCACGACGTCGAGTCCGCCGTCGGCGCACCGGTGCGGGCTGAGATCGAGGCAGACCCCGCCGTCGGCCGCGCCGTCGACTCCGGCCTCATGGCCGGGCGCCTGCCCCGGTCGTTGGAGCGAGGGCTGCGCCATGCCGCGTGACCGGCGGTCAGACGTGGTCGAGCTCGATGCTCGCGTGCATCGCCGAGTGCTCGTATCGGCGACGGACCGACCCCTCGACGATCCGGCTCTGGCCGACCTCGTGCGCAAGGAGGCCCCGCTCCTGGGAGCGGATCAGGTGGCGGGGGTCGTGTCCCGGGTACGGGCCCGGATCGGCGGCTTGGGGCCATTGGAACCACTGCTCGCAGACCCACGGGTCAACGACGTGCTCGTCAACGGCCCGGGCCCCGTGTGGGTCGAACGGTCGGGGCGGCTCGAGCGCACGTCCCTCGAGGTGGATCGACCCGCCATCGATCTGCTCGTCGAGCGAGTCGTGGCGCCACTTGGCCTGAGAGCCGATCGAACGAATCCGGTCGTCGACGCTCGCCTGCCCGACGGGTCGCGGGTCCACGTCGTGCTGCCGCCGCTGGCCGTCGACGGCCCCGCCGTGACCATCCGCCGCTTCGGGGCCGCCGCCGTGCCCCTGGGCGAGTTCTGCTCGCCCGGCGTCGCCGACCTGTTGGCGGCCGCCGTCGACGCCGGCCTCAACATGGTCGTCTGCGGGGGCACCGGCGCGGGCAAGACGACGCTGCTCAACGCCCTGTGCGGTCATCTGGCGTTCGGGGAACGGGTCGTGACCGTCGAGGACACGGCCGAGCTTCGCCTTCCGGGCGAACACGTCGTCCGCCTGGAGACTCGCCCGGCGAGCCCTGACGGCCTCGCCGCCGTCGGGGTCCGCGAGCTCGTCCGGGCGGCCCTGCGCATGCGTCCCGACCGCATCGTCGTCGGCGAGGTTCGCGGCGCCGAGGCTCTGGACATGCTCCAGGCGATGAACACCGGGCACGACGGCTCGCTGTCCACCGTGCACGCCAACGGCACCGCCGACGCGCTCCGGCGCATCGAAACCATGGCTCTGATGGGGTCGATCGATCTGCCCCTGGCGGCCGTGCGCGAGCAGGTGCTCGGCGCCATCGACCTGTTGGTGCGTGTCGTTCGGGGCGCGAGCGGCGCCCGGATGGTGGCGGAGGTAGCCGAGGTCGTCGCCGGGCCGGCACATGCGATCGCCACCCGGCCACTGGCCGTCGGCCGCAGGTGTGTGGCCCATCCGACGCGCCCGGCGCGCCGCCCGGACGTCGCCGTGTGGGTGACGGGCGGAGCCGAAGCCAGCCTCGCCGCTGAGGCGTGGGTGCACGCCGCCGATCCGGAGGGGACATGACGCCGCTCCTTCTGCTCGTCGCCGTCTTCCTGTCCGTCGCGATCGGGTGGTCAACTCACGGCTGGGCGTCGGCACAGCGAGTGCGTTCCCGCTTGGTCGAAACGCTGGGTCCGGTCGGACCGGCCGACGCGGCGCCGGCAGGGGCGATCGCCGCGGTCCCGCCCCTCGCCGTTGTCGCCGGAGCTGTGGGCACCGCAGTGGCCGTCCTCGCCATCGGGCCGGCCGCCCTGGCCTTGGCGGCGTTCGGGCTGGCCGTCACACCAGTCCTAGCTCGCCACCGCCGGCGCGGGCGTGCGCTGGCCCAACGGCGTGGCCAGCTCCCCCCGGCGCTGGAGGAGCTGGCGGTAGCCCTGAGGTCGGGATCGTCCCTACCGGTCGCCCTGGGCGAAGCCGGCCGCGCCACGCCCGATCCACTGGGTCCCGAGCTCGAGGCGCTGGCGCTCGGCGCCGGCCGCGGACAGCCAATGGCTGCGGTGCTCGACGACTGGACCCGGCGCCATGACGATCCCGGCACCCGACTCGCGGCGACGGCGCTGATCCTGGCGAATGCCGTGGGCGTCGCCTCCGCACGGGCCGTTCATGGTGTGGCGGCCACCCTCCGCGAGCGCCTCGAGCTGAGCGCCGAACGCCGGGCCCTTGCGTCACAGGCCCGCACCAGCGCACTGGTCCTGTCGGCGGCGCCGCTGCTCTTCGCGTTGCTCCTGGGCGTGAGCGACGGCGCTGCGGGGCGCTTCTTGTTGCAGTCGCGGGCCGGCTGGGCCTGCCTCGCCGTCGGAATCGGCCTCGACGCCCTCGGCGCCTGGTGGATGGCTCGGCTGACGCGAGGGGAGCAGCCATGATGGCGATCGCTCTGGGCGTGGCCTGGGCCGTGGTAGTAGCCGGAGTCCTCGGGCCGCGGGGCGCTCCCACTCGCCTCCCCTGCCCGGGCGATCCGGCGCTCGCCACGGCTCGCCCCCTGGCTTTCCTTCGAGGCCACGCCGTGGCCGGCGTCGCCCTGCCTGCCCCGGCGGCCGTGATCGGTGGGTGGCTGCGACGCACGTGCGGTCGGCCTCCTGATCGCGACGCGGACCGCCGTGTCGGCAGGGCCGCGCTCGCCGCGGCCGCCCTGGCGCCCGTTGCGCCGCCCCTGGCCATCCTTCCCCTGGCGTGGACAGTGCTCGCGCCCACGCTGGCCTCGCGGCGGGCGGCGCGCGTCCACGAGGCCGCGATCACCGACCAACTGCCCGACGTCGTCGACCTGCTGGTACTGACCACCGCGGCCGGGCTACCGATCACCGCGGCGGTCACCGCCATCGGGCGCCGGCCGGGCGGCCCCCTCGGCGCCGCCCTCGAGCGGGCGGCCACCCACATCGAGCGCGGTGGCACGACCGCCTCGGCGCTCGGGCTGGTCCTGGACCAGGCCGGTGCCTCGACACGACCACTGGTCGAGGCGCTGGCGGCCCACGACCGCTACGGCACGCCGCTGGCACCGGCACTCGAGCGGGTGGCCATCGAGAGCCGGTTACGCCGTCGACGCCAGGCCGAGGAAGCGGCGCGCAGGCTGCCTGTGACCCTCCTGTTCCCCCTCGTGCTCACCACCTTGCCGGCCTTCGCCCTGCTCACGGTCGTCCCGCTCCTGGCGGGATCGTTCGGCTCGTTGAGCCCTTGAATCCCTCCCCCTGACACAACCCCAACCCACGCAGTGGCGCGACCTGGGAGGTCGACATGCTCATGCCCGGCACACTCCATGCCCAACGACTCGCCCGACGGCTCGTCTCCGGGACCGTCGGCCGAGTCGGCCATCGGCTCACCGACGACCGGGGGCAGGCGACGGCCGAGTACGGCCTGGTCATATTGGCCGCCGGCGGCATCGCCCTCGGTGTCATCGCCTGGGCGGCCCAGACCGGCAGCTTCACCGACCTGTTCGAGTCGGTCATCGAGCAGCTGACCGACAAGCTGTAGCGGTGCTGCGACCCCGGTCCGGATCGCGAGGTCGTCGTGCCGGGTCACGGCTCGACGCTGGTCAGGCCACCGTGGAGTTGGCCCTGGTCCTGCCGTTGGTCGTCGGCCTGCTCCTGGCGATCGTCCAGGCCGGGGTCCTGGCCCGCGATCAGATCCTGGTGACCCACGCCGCCCGCGAGGCCGTGCGCGCGGCGGCCGTCGACGACGACCCGGCGACGGCACGACGCGCGGCCGAGCAGGCGGGCCCTCTTGCTGCCGACCGGCTCGACACCGAGGTGGTCGAGCGGGGGGAGGTTGGAGGCCGGGTCAGGGTCGTCGTGCGCTACCGGGCGTCAACGCACATCCCGCTCGTGGGCACCTTCATCGACGACGTCGTGCTCGATGCGGCGGCCACCATGCGAGTGGAGCGGTGATGGGCGCTGTCCGACGGTGGTCAGACTGCGGCCCGGAGCAAGGCCAGGGCGCCGGCCTTGTCGAGCGGCTCGTTGCCGTTGCCGCACTTGGGCGACTGAACGCACGACGGGCAGCCGCTCGCACAGGAGCACGACGCGATGATCTCGGCCGTGGTCGCCAGGTGGCGAGGCGCCGCCTCGAACCCGAGCTCGGCGATCCCGGCGCCGCCCTGGTAGCCGTCGTAGATCACGATGGCGGGGGCTTCGAGGTCGGCCTGGTGGAGCGTCGAGACCCCGCCGACGTCCCACCGGTCGCAGATGGTGAACAGTGGCAAGACTCCGATGGCCGCGTGCTCGGCAGCGTGCAGGGCACCGGGGCCATCGGCCATCGCAACCCCGGCCCGCCCGAGCAGGTCTGGAGGGACCTCGTACCAGAACGCACGCGTGCACAGCGTCGAACGCGGCAGCTCGAGCGCGGTCATCCCCAGCGACTCACCCGTCAGGGCGTCCTTGCGTTGGTAGCCGACCACCTGCTCGTGCACCTCGACGGTCCCGAGGCCGACGGCCAGCTCCCCCAGCCGGCGGGTGGCGTCGCGACGCGCGATCCGGATGTCGATGTCGGTGCGGGCCACGGTGTAGGTCGACCCATCATCGGGTTCGACGACCGCCGTGCGGCCGTCGAGGTCGAGTGCGGCCACCCGCCAGGTCTGGCCGGCATGGAGGTAGGACGCGCCGGGGTGCACCTGCTCGCAGGCCCGGGCCAACTCCACCGTCCCGACGGCCTCCCCGTCGATCGTGCGGATGCTCACCTCACCCCCAGCGCCGGCCCGCAGGCCGACGCCGTGGGCCGGCCACCCGCCGCCCGAATACAGGGCCTGCGGGCCCCGCCCCCGGATCTGCTGGCGCACGACGACGTCGTCCGCGCGGGCGAGGCGCAAGACGACCTCCTCGAGGACGCCGGGCCAGTAGCGCTCGTCGGCATGGGTGAGCGGCATCTCGTGCGCGGCGCACCGCAGGTGGGCATCGGCGACGAAGGGATTGGCGGGGTTGATCACCGCCGGCTCCGGCGGCCGCCGTACCAGGTCGTCGGGATGGGTGGCGATCCACTGGTCCAGCTGGTCGGCCCCCGCGACCAGGACCGCCCCGGACGCCTGACCCGCTCGCCCCGCTCGCCCCGCTTGCTGCCAGAACGAGGCGATCGTGCCCGGAAAGCCGTTGAGGACCACGGCGTCCAGGCCGCCTACATCGATGCCCAGCTCGAGGGCGCTGGTCGCCACCACTCCGTCGAGGCGCCCACCGAACAGCTCCTCCTCGATCTCGCGCCGCTCGGCGGCGAGATAGCCGCCGCGGTAGGGCTTGACCCGCCGCCGTTGGGCCGGCGGCAAGCGGCGCCGAGCGTCGGAAGCCACGACCTCGGTGGACCGGCGACTGCGGCAGAACGCGATGGTCTTGTGTCCCGACCTGACGAGCTCGGCCACCAAGCCGGCCGTCTCTCGGTTGGCCGATGCCCGCACGCCGGTGATCTCGTCGAGTCGCGGCGGGTTCCACACGGCAACCAGCCGCTCGCCCTGTGGCGAGCCATCGTCCACCACAGCCTCGACCGGCAGGCCGCACAAGTCCGACGCCAGCACGTCCGGCTGGCCGATGGTGGCCGAGCAACATACGAAGGTGGGATCGGCGCCGTAGCGGTGCGCCAGCCGGCGGAGTCGTCGCAACACCTGCGCCACGTGGCTCCCGAAGATCCCCCGGAAGGCGTGCAACTCGTCCACGACGACGTAGCGCAACCGGCCCAGGAAGGTTGCCCACCGGTCGTGGTGGGGAAGGATCCCGCTGTGGAGCATCTCGGGATTCGTCAGCACCGCGGTGGCGTGCCGGCGGATCCAGGCCCGCTCGTCCGGACCGGCGTCGCCGTCGTACGCCCCGGCGACGACCCGGGGAAACCCGAGCTCGGCCAGGGCCCGCAGCTGATCGTGTGCCAGCGCCTTGGTGGGAAACACCAGCAGGGCGGTGCCGCGCCGAACCGGCGCCAGAGCCGCTTCGGCGATCGGCACCTGGTAGCAGAGCGACTTGCCCGATGCGGTGCCGGTAGCGACGACCACGGAGCGCCCGGCGCGTGCCAGATCGATCGCCTCGGCCTGGTGCGACCAGAGGTGCGGGACGCGCACGCACGCCAGCACCTCGGGCGGCAGGGGGCGGGCGGTTTCGCCGGGATGTCCCGGGCGTCCGGGGACTCGCTGTACGTGGACAAGGGCAGAGGGGCCGCAGCCGGCGACGGCATGCGCGTCCCTGCCGGCCATCGCACCGAGCAGGGCTGCCATCGGATCGGTCCCGACGTCGCGGCCGGGGATGCCGATCGGCTCACCAACCGGCCGCTCGAGTGCGGAGGGAATGTCGACGAGGGCCATGACCGAGTGTCAGGTTACGCCCGTGGAATTCCACGGGTGTTACGCGTCGGGCCATGTTGCCTCGCCTGGGTCCGAGAAGCCAGGCGGTAGGGTCACCGAGCCATGGAGCTGCTCACGGATGTGTCCGAGGTCGAGGGGTGGACCGTCGTCACGGTCCACGGCGAGATCGACGTCGCCACCTCCCCGACGTTGCGTGAGCGCCTGATCGATCTGGTGAACGGTGGGGCCACGCGGCTGGTGCTCGACCTCGAGGCTGTCGACTTCCTCGACTCCACCGGTCTCGGAACCATCGTCAGCCTCCTGAAGCGGGTCCGCACCCACGGGGGTGACCTCCGCCTGGTCTGCACCGAGGCTCGGATTCGCCGCCTCTTCGAGATCACCGGCCTTGACAAGGCCGTGCCGCTACACGCGTCCCTCGACGACGCCATCTCCGCGGGATGACCTCATGGCGGTCGTGGAGCTGGAGATCCCGGCCCGCTCCGCCTATCTCTCGCTGGTGCGGCTTGTGGTCGACGCAGCCATCGGATCGCTGGCGCCGGGGCTGAGCCCGGCCAGGCTCGACGACCTGAAGATCGCCGTCACCGAGGCCTGCTCCAACGCCATCGAGGCCCAGGAGTCGAACTGGTCCGAGGGACCCGTGGTCGTCCGCTGCACGATCGCGGACGACGAGGTTCGGGTGGAGATCATCGATCGCGGCGCGGGATTCGACCCTGGCGGGATCGAGACACTGCCGGCCGTCACCGATCCGCGGCGCCTGCGCCACGAGAGCGGCCTGGGCATCGCCCTCATGCGCACCCTCGCCGACGAGGTGAGCTTCACGCCCTCGGCCGACGGAACGCGGGTGAGCCTCGTCGTGCGCCGACCCGCGCACCCGACGAGCTGACCCGACGACCCCGGGAGCCGGCCGTCAGCGGCCGTCAGCACTCGTCTTCGACGAACTGCCCGACCGTGTTGAACGCCTCCTCGGCGTCGGGAAGGTCCTCCTGCACCTCGGCTACCTCGTTCTGATCAGTGATATCGATCTCGGACAGCCTCTGGAAGCCATTCAGGACCGTCTGGTACTCGTCGGCGATCTCCTCGGGGGGATCCAGATCCCGGAGCATGTCGAGGGCTTCCTCGAGTGCGTCCGGATCTGTGACGTCGATGTTCGAGAACTGTTCGTTGACTTCGTTGAAGCCGTCGCAGAACTCTTCGATCGACTCGCTGGATGTGCTGTCGTCGTCGTCGCCACCGCAGCCGGCGGCCATCAGCAACCCGACGACCGCCACGCCTGCCACTAAACGCCTCATTCAGCCCTTATGCCTCCTCGTACTTTCGAAGCTCGCGCCGTGCCACCGACATGCGGTGCACCTCGTCGGGACCGTCGGCCAAGCGCAACGTGCGGACATGTGCGTACATCGACGCCAGCGGGGCGTCGTTCGACACCCCGAGGGCGCCGTGAGCCTGGATCGCCCGGTCTATGACCCGCAGGGCCACATCGGGGGCGGCGACCTTGATGGCCGAGATCTCGATGCGGGCCCCCTTGTTGCCGACCGTGTCCATCAACCAGGCGGTCTTGAGCACGAGCAGGCGAACCTGCTCGATCTCGATGCGGCTATCGGCGATCCACTGCTGGATCACCCCCTGCTCGGCGAGGGTCTTGCCGAAGGCCCTGCGCTCGCGCACGCGGCGACACATCAGCTCCAGGGCCCGCTCGGCGACACCGATGGCCCGCATGCAGTGGTGGATCCGGCCCGGACCGAGCCGGGCCTGCGCCATGGCGAAGCCACCGCCCTCCTCCCCGAGCATGTGCTCGACGGGCACACGCACGTCCTCGAACACCAGCTCACAGTGGCCCTCGTTGTCCTGGTAACCGAACACCGGGAGGCTGCGGACGTTCGCGAGCCCGGGGGCGTCCATCGGAACCAGCACCATGGACTGCTGACGGTGAGGTGCCGCATCGGGGTCGGTCTTGCCCATCACGATCGCGACCCGGCAGCGTTCGCGAGCCGCCCCGCTGATCCACCACTTGCGCCCGTTGAGCACGTAGTGGTCGTCGTCCCGCTCGATCCTCAGCGAGATGTTGGTGGCATCGGAGCTGGCGACCGCTGGCTCGGTCATCGCGAAGCACGAACGGATCTCGCCCTCGAGCAGCGGACGGAGCCAGCGCTCCTTCTGCTCGTCGGTGCCGAACATCGTGAGGAGCTCCATGTTGCCGGTGTCGGGGGCCGAGCAGTTGAGTGCCTCCGGCGCCAGCGGGCTGCGCCCCGTTACCTCGGCAAGGGGGGCGTAGTCGAGGTTCGACAGCCCCTCCGTCCATTCGGTCTCATGCGGCAGAAAGAGGTTCCACAGCCCGCGTTCACGGGCCTCCACCTTGAGCTCGTCGAGGATCGGCGCGTGAAAGTGCGGATCACCCGAGTCGGCGACCTGCTGTTGGTAGCGCGCCTCATTGGGATAGACGCACTCGTCCATGAAAGCCCCGAGGCGCTTGCGCAGCTCCTCGGCCCGCGGGCTCAGGGCGAAATCCATTGCGCGACACTAGACGAGCCCGTGATGCCCCAGATCCCCGCATACCAACCACTGAAAGTAAGCACATTGACGCGTAATGCGTTCGACTAGCGCAGCAGCCATTACAGGTGTAACGTACGTGCAACGTTGCTGCGGGGGGCTACACGGGATAAGTCGCTAGTTCTTCGTGTGTTGGCGTTTCCAGGTGTGCCGGTCCGATGGTCGGTCCCGTCCGCCCGCCTCGATCGTCGGGCCGGCGCACCTGGGGACGCGGGCGGCCAACCCTCGCGGCACGGGTCGGCAATCGGCCGATGACCGTCTGATCAGGCCTCGACGTCGCGCCGTCCCTCGAGCGCCCGTCCGAGCGTCAACTCGTCGGCGTACTCGAGGTCTCCCCCTACCGGTAGGCCACTGGCGATGCGGGTCACCCTCAGCCCCAAGGGCTTGAGCAAACGGCCGAGGTACAGCGCGGTGGCCTCGCCCTCCAGGTTCGGGTTCGTACAGAGGATGATCTCGGTGATCCCCTCGCCGTCGATGCGATCGAGGAGCTCGCGGATGCGCAGTTGCTCCGGCCCCACGCCCTCGATGGGGCTGATCGCGCCCTGCAGCACGTGATAGCGCCCGTGGAACTCGCCGGTCTTCTCGACCGCCACCACGTCGCGGGGCTCCTCGACCACACAGACGACCGTGGCGTCCCGCCGGCTGTCGGCGCAGATGCCACACGTTTCACCCTCGGCAACGTTGAAGCAGGTCTGGCAGAACGTGACCCGGTCCTTCGCCTCGGCGATCGCGCGGGCAAGCCGCAGGGCGTCGGCCTTGGGCAACTTGAGCAGATGGAACGCGATCCGTTGGGCTGACTTGGGCCCGACGCCCGGCAGCCGCCCCAGCTCGTCGATCAGGTCCTGGACCGGACCGGCATACACGGCCACGGCGGCCGGCTAAACCTTGTCGGGGCCAGAGCCCCTGCCCGGATCGCCGAGCAGGCCGCCGAGCGCACCACCGAGTCCGTCGACGTCGAGCCCGCCCAGCGCACCCAGGGCGTCGCGCTGGAGCGCGGTCACCTTGGCGCCGGCATCGTGGAGCGCCGCCACGATGAGGTCCTGGAGCATCTCGATGTCCTCGGGGTCGACGGCCTCGGGCGCGAGCTTGATCGAGCGGATCTCGCCCGCTCCCGACATCTCCACCGTCACGACGCCGCCGCCGGCGCTACCCGTCACGACCTCATCGGCGGCCCGCGCCTGCGCCGAGAACGCTTCCTGGGCCGACTCGAGCAATCCACCGAGGTCGCCGAGCTCGGACAGGGCGCCGGGTTGGGGGTGGTTGGGCACGGGTGGGTCGGACGGAGTGTCGGCCATCGGTTCAGTCCTCCTGGATGAGCTCGCCGCCGCCGAACGTGCGCACGACCAGGTCTACGTCCGTGACCACGGCATCGTCGGCGTCCCGTAGCTCGGTAGGGTCGATGTGCTCGGGATCATCCGGTGGTGGCGCAGCCGAAGCCCTCGAGCCAGCCGCCGTTTCGCCCTCGACCACGATCGCCACCGGGACGGGACCGCCGAAGTGTGCGAGCAGTGCTTCCTCCACTTGGGCCCGCGATTCGTCACACGCCTTCTGGTGCCACTCGTTGGAGACCGCGAAGCGCGACGTCTGCACGTCCGGCTCGATCCACCGCCCGCCGCGCCAACGGCTCCGGATCGACTTCGGCAGCCCGGCCAGCAGCAGGTCCGTCCAGGCGGTGGTGATCTCGTCGAGATCCGGGATCCGCTCGGCGGGGGCGGTCACCGTGTCCGCCGGCTCCGGCGGACCGGCGCCCTCCTGCTGCTGGCGCACCACGGCGCCGAGCGTGGGCTTGTCGCCTGCATGAACCGCTGGCGCCGGCGACTGGCCGGCATCATCGGTGCGGTGGCTCGTGAGCGCCTCGCGCGCCGCGGCCGCTCCCCCCGAGGGGCCGACCGCATCCGACCCGCCGCCCCTCGGGCCTCCGCCGCCGGGACCATTGCCACGCTCCAGGCGGTCGAGGCGATCGAGGATCGCGTCGAGGGTGCGATCGGTCGCGGGCTGGGTCAGGCGGACGAGCGCCACCTCGACCACGATCCGCGGATCGGGCTTGCGGGCCAGCTCAACGAGCGACTCGCCCAGCACGTCGAGTGCCCGTGTCAGACCCGCCGCCCCCAGCCGCTGGCCGACGCGGGCCGCCCGTTCCCGCTGGGCCGGAGCGACGTGCTCGTCCGCCGCACCCATCACCGCGAGGAAGGCGTCGCGCAGCGCTGCGATCAGGTCCTCGCCCAGGGTGCGGGGATCTCGACCTGCGGCCAGAGCATCGGCCACTGCGACGAGCACTGCACCGGCGTCGCGGCCACACACCGCATCCAGCACGGCATCCACCGGCTCGGACGGGTCGAGCACCTCCCCGAGGGCCGCCACCTGGTCGAGCGCCGACAGCGTGTCGCGAGCCGAGCCCGCGCCGCTTCGGATGACGTGGTCGACGGCGCGGTCCACCTCGTCGGCCTCGAGGCCCAGGCCGGCGTCGGCGATGACGTGGCGCACGTGATCGGCCAGGACGTCCGGGGACAGGAGCCGGAACTCGAAGTGTTGGGTGCGGCTGCGGATCGTCGGCCGCACCTTCTGTGGGTCGGTGGTGGCGAGCACGAACACAACGTGCTCGGGGGGCTCCTCGAGGGTCTTGAGGAGGGCGTTCTCGGCACCCTGGCTCAGCATGTGGACCTCGTCGAGGATGATCACCCGCCGCTTGCCCGACGTGCCGAGGGGAACCCGCTCGATCAGGTCGCGCATGTCGTCGACCTTGCTCTTGGACGCCGCGTCCTGCTCGAGCAGCCAGTCGGTGACCCGTCCCTCGGCCACGGTCACGCAGTTCTCGCACTTCCCACATGGCTCGCCGTCGACCGGAGCGTCGCAGTTGAGGACCTTGGCCAGGATGCGGGCGGTCGAGGTCTTGCCGGTGCCGCGGGGCCCGCTGAAGAGGTAGGCGTGACCGACCCGGTCCTCGCGGACGGCGTTGAGTAGGGCCTTGGTCACGTGCTCCTGCCCCAGCACCTCGTCGAAGCGCTGCGGGCGGTATCGCCGGTAGAGCGACTGGTACGCGGCCATCGGCCGGATGCTATCGGCGGCTTGCGGGGCGGCCATGGCCGGAGGGGTGGCCGAGAGCGGAAACACGATGCCCGTCACCGAAGGTGCCTGGGCCCGAGCGGCCCGGCCACGAAGTGGCCGAGAGCGGAAAGCACGATGCCCGTCACCGAAGGTGCCTGGGCCCGAGCGGCCCGGCCACGAAGCGGCCGAGAGCGGAAAACACGATGCCCGTCACCGAAGGTGACGGCCAGGCGGTCTGCGGCACACCACAGGTTCCGCTGAGAGCTGCTGCCTCCCGGCCCTGACTCGGTTCACGGGCTGCGGTTGCACAGGACCCGGCCGCCACCTGCGGTCACGGGCGCGGCACACGATAGCGTGTGCTGCCCCGGGGACCACCCCCGAGGAGGGATGCGAGAGCGGCCGAATCGGCACGCTTGGAAAGCGTGTGTGGGTCCTGCCCACCGTGGGTTCGAATCCCACTCCCTCCGCGCCGCAGATCCCGACGGTTCTGCGCCGTCCAGGCTTTTAGTACCTGACCTGGGATTTCGGTCTACCGTCGTTCCCGGCCGATTCGCGTGGTGCGAGCGGTAGCTCCAAGCGTTGCTCCCAAGATCCGCGGGGCTATTCCGAACGCTCGCGCTGGCGCCCGCGCACCCGATCGACGAGTGACTGCGCCGCCTCCCACACCCGAGCCAACACTCGCTCGATCCGGCGAACCCACGACTCGCGAGGCGCCGGGGCAGCGCGGAAGAAGTCGGCCACCACGTCTGCGATGTCACAGCCGTGGTCCTCGCGGGGGCTCGACCCCTGCTCGATCTGGATGCCGCCGCACGGGCTGAGCCGGTTGACGATGTTGTTCGGATCGTCGCCCCCGTACAGCTCAGTGGGCAGCGCGACCCGGACGTGGAGCCGCTCGGGGAGCACCGCCTGGATGGCCTGCCTCAGCCGCTCCTTCAGTTCGGCGGGCGCCGTTCCCCCGATGAGCACCCCGGCTTCATCGTTGAAGCCGTGGAAGGCCACGGCATGGGCGAAACGCCGGGACATCACCGAGTTGAGCAGCGGGAAGCAGACCGGGTTGAGGTCCGCGGAGGTGATGTGCCAGCGAACGAAGGCGCCACCGTTCGACCCCCAACCCTTCGCCCGCCACACGCTGGCCAGCGGCGGGCCCAGGCGCTTGCGCACCCGCTCGGCTTGCCCATCGGTGTGCTCCTCGATGTCGCCACCATGGGGGGCGATGACCATGAGGTGTGTCTGGGCGCCGTCGTCGTCCAGCCGCTCAACCAGCTCACCGGCATCTCTGGCGTCCTTGTCGTTCAAGTCCGCATCGACGACCTTGGTGTCCAGCACACCGTCGAACTCCTCCTCCTTCCCGAGGCGCTTCCGGCCGCCGAGACCCATGCGCACGACCGAGTCCGTCGTCTCGTGCAGCAGCTCGCTCACCGTGTAGAGCGCGAACTCGCCGTTGCGATGGATCCTCACCTGCCGGCGAGGCCCGCTGTCGAGCGACGCGAGCACTCTCGCCGCCGGGGCGCAGTGCTCGCGGTGGCCCTTGAGATCCGCCTGCGTGTCGAACGCCTTCTTGACGGACGTCGTTGCTGTGGCCATGGCGGATCTCCCTCCGTTCCCTTCCTCAGCTTGCCTTCACCGAGCCCCTGGATCAGGTGGGCGTCGACGCTGCGTCACCGAAGTGGTCGTCCCGAGCCAGGCGATGATGCCCGCAGGCAGGCACGACTGAACCCGGCACGCCGATGATCGGTTCGCGTTGAAATGACCAGCCGACTCGGGCAGCGCACCTTGGCCGCCTTGGGCCTTTGCAGTCCTCCTCCTGCCCCGCGGGCGGCACCCGGGAGCAGCCATCCGACCTCGTTGGGTTCGTACACCAAGCGCGATTCGAGACGCGGACCAGTCTCTGCACCCAAGCCATCACCATGAGCCAGAGTGCGGGGTCGCTGAGTCTGGGGGTGACTCCTGGACCCGGTCGCCGGCGGTAACTCCCGGCGTTGCTACCGATGCGGAGGCTGACCTGGCCGGGCGCCCAATCCCACTCCCTCCGCGCCGTGATGTCGCGAGACATCGGAGACTGAGCTGCAGCAGGCCATCGCTCGCTTCCGCTGGGACGGCGAGACAGCCGCCGGCATGAGTGAGCGCTCGATGCCGTCGGAGCGGGTGGGCCGCTGATGGTCGGTGCCCGGGCAGCGGCATGACCGGGCCGCCTGAGCCGCGCTTCAGCGCTCGGCTTCCGGGTCGAGCGCGATGTTGACGCCAACGGCAAAGCCCGCGAGCCGTTCGAGGTCCTCCTGACGAAGTCCGTCTCCCGGCACGGGAGCCTCCACCGCGAAGAAGCGTTGGGCGCCGCTAGGCCCCACGATCGCGGTCATGGACCGATCGGCGATGATCTTGAACTCCGGACTCGGCGCCCGGTGCGCCTCGGCGTACGCGGATCGCTCGTGGCCGCGGAGAACGACGTCCATGGGCCCGCCGCCGATGAAGTTCCGCCACCACGTACGGTTCGAGGCATCAGAGACCAGCACGTCGAGCGTCCCGTCGGCGTTATCGGCGTAGCCCACTCCGATGGCGTACCGGCGGCCGGTACGGCGGCCCGTGATGCGCAACAACAGGACGCGGTCGCTGATGGCGCCGTGCCATCTCGAGGCAAGCAGCCGCCGGAGCAACGGGTTCGCACGCGTGTAGATCGCGGCGGTCCAGTGGCGCCTAGGAGCCGGCGGTGGCGTGCTCGACCCGTGACGACGCCCGGTCCACAGAAGTGACATCGACGTCGATTTTAGACCGGAGCCCTGGCTACCGTTCCCCCATGTCACCATCGCAGACGGCCGCCTACCCGTACCGATCCCTGGCGCTGCTCGATGGCACCCTCCTCGCCGAGTCCGAGCAGGCCATCCGCGTCGACCTGCCCGATGCCGCGCCCGAGCTGTGGTTTCCCCGAGCCGATGTCGCGAACAGCGCGCTCGACGGCCAGGGCGGACCATGGCGCGCCGGCGCTGACGACCTGGTGGACTTCATCGCCTTCGACCCCGGCCGGGTGCAGTTGGAGATCGTCGACGGCCTCGCGGACGACGACGAGCGCGACGTCACGACGAAGCGCTTTCCCAACTGGGGCGACGCCGCGGACCTCATCGACCTGCTCGACGTGCGTTCCGCCAGCGATGGCCGTTGCCAGTGCGCGGCGAGGCAGGATTGGATGCGGCCCGTGGTCGAAGGCAGCCAGATCCTCGGCCAGGCGATCGTCGCCGCGTCCCGCCGCTCCCCGAACCGGCGGGTCGTCTCGGCGTCGATGGTCTTCCCCCGGGCGGCCGATGCGCGGAGCTCGTACACGATGCGGCTCGATCCCATCACCGACGGTCGGACGTTCACGGCGCTGCGCGCACAGGCGACCCAGGGCGACCGGACGTGTGCGTCCGGGACCCTCCTGCTCGACGTGACCGCGCCAGACGTCATCAGCCACCACGATCCCGCCCCCGACGTACCGGGCCCATACGACTCCGCGTCCTTCGACATGGGCGTGACGGGCCGGGACCTCCGCATCGTCGGCGACGCCTACACCGGCGACCCCGATGCCCCCGTCGGACCCCCGGAGCTCAACGCGTGGGTCCGGTTCCGCCGAGTCCCAGACGACGGGGCGATCCACGCGGGCCTACTCGCCCAATTCACCGGCCACATGCCGATCGCCGCCGCGCTACGACCTCACGCCGGCATCGGACAGGACCAGGCGCACCGCACCCTGTCGACCGCGATCAGCGCGATCTCGCTGGCTCTCCACGCCGAGGTCCGCGCCGACCGCTGGATGCTCTATCACCACCGTTCGACGTTCGCGGGCGACGGCATGACCCACGCCGAGTGCCGCGTGTACGACGAGCACGGTGGGCTGCTGGCGTCGTTCACCGTCGAGGCCATGGTCCGCGACTTCGCGGATCGGTCGACGGCGGCCGACTACCAGAGCGCGATGTGAGCCTCACGGCTGCACGAGGCCCGCTCGGTCTGGATCCGGCCGGCATCTTCTCGCCCAAGGTCCCAGCCGGTGGCATCGTGTACATCGAGCCGCATCCCCGCCGCATCCAGGCGACGATCGGCGGGACGACGGTCATCGACACCGAGTCCGCGCTGCTCGTTCACCGCGCCGGACGGCCCCTGGCGTACGCGTTCCCAGCCGATGCCGTCGGCGACCTTCCCCGGACCCCCGAGCCCGAGGCACCGGGTTACGTGCAGGTCCCGTGGGACGCGGCGGAGGCGTGGTTCGAGGAAGGCCGCCGCCTCGTCAACTATCCGCCGAACCCGTACCACCGTGTCGACTGCCGGCCCACGAGGCGGCGCGTGCGGGTCGAGGTCGCCGGCACCTGCGTCGTCGATACGGACGACACGATCATCCTCTTCGAGACGTCGCTCGAGCCGCGCCTGTACGTCGAACGTTCACACGTCCGTACCGACCTGCTGCGGCGATCGCCGACGTCGTCGTACTGCAACTACAAGGGTCACGCGACCTACTGGTCGGTCGAGGTCGGCGGCACCCTGATCGAGGACGCGGCATGGAGCTATGACGACCCATTGCCCGAGAGCCAACCCATCGCCGGCTGCATCTGCTTCGATGCGGCCAAGGTCGCACTGACGGCGCAGCTCCCGAACGCGACGACATCGAGCTGGGCGCGGGCGACGGCCGACGACTAGGAGATCCGAGGCGGTCGTTCTCGAGAAGGCGCAGGGCCTCGCGGACCACGCCCTTGGACACGTCGATCTCCTTGCTAAGCACGTGCTCGACAGGCAACCGGTACGCACTCGAGAGCCGATGCACGATCCCACGCCCCGGAGGCCATCCATGACCCTCAGCATCGATCTTTCGAATCGACGTGTGCTCGTTACCGGCGCCGGCCAGGGCGTCGGCCGGGGCATCTGCCACGCCGTCGCATCGGCGGGAGGCACCGCCATCGTGAACGACTACGTCCCGGAGCGCGCGCACGCCGTCGTCGCCGAGATCGAGGCCGACGGCGGACGCGCCGAGCCCGCCCCGTTCGACGTGTCGGACCACGCGGCCGTCGCCCACGCGATCGACGTGGCCGGCCGCGTCGATGTCCTGGTGAACAATGCCGGGAACGCCGGCCCCGAGGAGTTCGTGATGAAGCCGTTCGTCGAGTCGGACCCGTCCGAGTGGCGGCGGTACCTCGAGGTCAACCTCCTCGGCGCGATGAACTGCACCCATGCTGCGCTCCCCGGCATGATCGAGCGCGAGAACGGCCGGGTGATCACCATCGTCTCCGACGCCGCTCGTTGGGGAGAGCCAACGCTTGCCCCTTACTCGGCCGCGAAGGCCGGCGCCGCCGGCCTCACCAGAGCCGTGGCCAGGGAAGTCGGTCGCTACGGCATCACCGCCAACAACATCGCGCTGGCCAGCGTCGACCCGACGGGTGGGGACATGGACCCCGCTCAGTTGCCGAAGGAGACCGGGGAGCGGTTCGAGAAGCAGCTTCGGAGCTACATCATTCGCCGCTTCGGGCGTCCCGACGAGGTCGCCGCCCTCGTCACCTTCCTCGCGAGCGACTTCGGTGCATGGATCACCGGTCAGACCATCCCCCTCAACGGCGGCTACACCGTGAATCAGTGATGCCGAGCGGGACCACGCGCTCTTGGAAGGCAGAGGTCGAGTTCCGGGTTGAATGCGAGCGCCTCACGCGACCTTCATCAGGCGCCCGAGATTGCCTCCCATGATCTTCGCCTTGTCCTCTTCGGCGAGGCCTTCGAGCTCGTCGACCCAGGTCACCGGGTCGAACAGCCCCTCCGGATGGGGATAGTCCGAGCCGAAGACCACGTTGTCGACACCGACGACGTCGATGAGGCCGAGCGGGTCCTCCTCGTGGAACGGGTGGACCATGATGTTCCGCTTGAGCACCTCGACCGGGTCCTCCTGGAACAGCGTCGGCACGCGCTCGTAGGTCTTCTGCATTCTCCCGACCAACGGCCGCACCCAGGCACTGCCGTTCTCGACCGGCATGAAGCGGATGTCCGGGAAGCGGCTCGCGAGCCCGTGACCGATGATCGAAGCAACCACGTCGCTGATCCCCCGATGCTCGGCCACGAGCATCACGTCGAAGCCCGTGTAGCTCCGCTTGAACGGCTCGAACTCCTTGGTCACACCGTTCCACTCGTTCAGGTACCGCTGCTGGCCGTCGTCGGAGGCGTGCATGCCGACCAGGATCCCCGCCTCTTGGACCTTCTCCCAGAACGGATCGAACTCCGGCAACGCGAACGATCGGCGACGACCGTTGAAGTCAGGCGCCGGAGCCGGCCGAATGAGCACGACCCGGGCGCCGTTTTCGACGACGAAGTCGAGCTCGCGGATTGCCTCGTCGACGATGTTCATGGCGATGACCGGTGTCGGGAAGATCCGCTCGTCGAAGTTGAAGGTCCAGTCCTCGAGCATCCACTGATTCAGCGCGTGGATGACGGCGTGCGTTGCCGGGGGGTCGTCCGAAAGACGCTCCTCCAGGAGGCTCGCCAGCGTCGGCCACATCAGAGCCCGGTCGATGCTGAGCTCGTCCATCAGCTTCACGCGGGCCTGGGGCTCGAAGAACGCGTCGGGCGCCACGATGTACTTCGGAGGCGCCGCAACCTCGATGTCGCCGGGCTTGGACTTCGACGCCGGGTTCTTGGAGCGGAACTGCAGTTCCTGCGCGCCCGGGGGTGCGACCTTGTGGAACGTCGGATTGGGGATGTACTCGCTGATCATGTTGTTGACCGCGATCTTCGTCCGCCCGTTCACGTCGACGTACTTGATCAGACCGTCGTACTCCTTGGGCAGGTGGCGCGTGAACGCGTCGGTCTTCTCGTACATGTGGTTGTCGGCGTCGAACACCGGAAAGTTCAGCTTGCGGGACACGACACTCCTCCTCGTCCGTGACACAAACGTTAGAACGCTTTGCCGTGATCGTCCGGCGCCGTAGGTTCTATATTGACGTCAATGTCATTCTCGGCCCAGGCACCCTCCACAGACTCCCTACTGGACCTCCGCATGTACGCCGCCGAGCTCGACGCCTGGCTGGCCCGACAACCGGCGTGCCTGCGGGCCGTCGCCGCGCCCATTCCCGCATACGCGGCACGGGTCAAGGCGATGGTCGAGCTCATGGCGGTGCTCCACGACGAAGCCTGGTCGCGCTACGGGTGGCCCGCGGAGGTCGGCGGGCTCGGCGGGTCGATCCTCCACCGGGCGGCGATGTGGGAGGCCCTAGCCCGACACGGCGTGCCGGGCATGGCGCTGTTCGAGCACCTGGAGGTCCTCGCCCCCACGTTGGTGGCGCACGGCCCCCAGCCGTTCGTGGCTGCGGCCCTCCCCGAGTTCCTCGCGGGCCGCCAGCTCTGGGCGCAGGGGTTCTCCGAGCCGGGAGCCGGTTCGGACCTCGCCAGCCTCCGTACGACGGCGCGCCGCACCGACGACGGCTGGGTCGTGAACGGCCGCAAGATATGGACGAGCTGGGCCCGTTACGCCACCTGGTGCCTCGTGCTGGCCCGCACCGGCACGCCTCAGTCTCGGCACCGCGGGCTGACCGCGTTCGTCGTCGACCTCCGTGCCCCCGGGGTCGAGGTGCGCCCGATCGAGCAGGCGAACGGCACCGACGAGCTCGCCGAGGTCGCGTTCGACGACGTGCACATCACAACCGATCGCATCGTCGGTGAGGTCGGCGGTGGCTGGCAGGTGGCCATGCACATCCTCAGCCACGAGCGGGGCACCTTCGCATGGTTCCGGCACTGCTTCCTCTACCAGCACCTCGTCGGCTGCCTTCCGCAGGCGACCGCGGACGACGACTCCGCGCTCGGGAACGCGCTGCTCGACCTCGCGGCGGTGACGGCCACGAGCCATGTCGGTCTGCAGGCACACGCCAGCGACGCGCCCCTCGGCCCGCTGGCGGCCCACCCGAAGCTGTTGCTGTGCGCCGCCGAGCAGGCCGTGTACGACTGGGTGCTTGCCACCGAACCCGACATCGCCATCGACACGAGCAGGGACGAGTACGCCGTCCGCCGCCAGGAGTACCTGTTCTCCCGCATCGTGACCGTCTACGGCGGCTCGCAGCAGATGCAGCTCGACACGATCGCCAAGCAGATCCTCCGCCTGCCGTGACGGTGACACGCGTCGACATCGCCGGAGACGAGTACCTGGCCACCGCCGCACAGGCGATGCGCACGAGCGGCGGTGTCGGCGCGCTCGACGCGCTCGGCTGGTGGGATCTCCTGGCGCACCTCGGTGAGACCGACCTGCGGACGGCGGTCTTCGCGGTCTTCCGGGCCCAGGGTCGTGAACTGGTGAGCTCGCCGGCCCTCGGCGGACTCCTCGCCCAGCCGTACCTCGAGGCCGCCGGCCTCGAACCCGGGACGGTCGTCGCCACGATGCCGCGCGCATCGGCGCGCGGTCACCCGGTGCTGATGGCCGTGGGCGACGTCACGCACCGCATGCTCCTCGTTGATCGGCCAGGTGACGGCGCCACCGTCGCCGAACCCGACGCGGTCGTGCTCCGACCAGTTCACCTGCCCGGCCGGCTCACGCTGCACGAGGTCGACGTCGACCTGTCGCGTGCTGCGGTCACCATCGACGAGGCGCCCGCCCGGGCCGCTCGCGAGCGCAGCGCATTCCTGGGGCGGGTCGCGCTCGCGTTCGAGATCGTCGGAGCTGCGGAGGGTGCGCTGGCGCTGGCGGTCGATCACGCCACGCATCGCGAGCAGTTCGACCAACCGATCGGGCGGTTCCAGGCCGTGCGCCATCTGCTTGCGTGGGCCCGGACCGACTGCGTCGCCATCGAGGCCGTCGCACGGCACGCCGTGACGCTCGACAGCGCCGCACCGCATCGCTACGGCGAGGTCGTCAAGGCGCTTGCCGGACGGAACGGGCGGCGGGCCTGCGAGCGGGCGCTCCAGGTGCTCGGGGCCATCGGCTTCACCGCCGAGCACGATCACCATCACCATCACGCCCGCGTCCTCGCACTCGACGCGCTGCTGGGCACCTCAGTGGCGCTGATCCCGCGGCTCGGCGCGTGGTTGCGCTCGACGGGCACCGATCCGCGGTTCGCGTCGACGGTGCTGCTGGGCGAGCCGTCCCGGTGAGCCGAATTTGTGAGGGCGAAGTCCTCGGCCACTCGGCCGCGACGTTCGTCGGCCGCTCGACGGCTGCCGTGCTGATCGCGGCTGTGCCTCTCGTACAGTGAACGACTGATCGAAGGAAAGCGAGCAGCTGTGCCTCGTACCAAGCCCGCTCCTGCGCAGCAGCCCGCGACGCCTCGGTCCCGGAAGGGTGCGGCCACCCGTGCGCGGCTCCTCGAGGCCGCCAAGCCGGTGTTCGAGGAAGCGGGGTTCCTCGAGGCGC
Organism: uncultured bacterium; assembly: GCA_963756425.1. Lineage (GTDB taxonomy): Bacteria > Actinomycetota > Acidimicrobiia > Acidimicrobiales > VFJN01 > DASQUK01. The sequence continues at coordinate 338,872 of CAVWNW010000012.1, forward strand.
GGATCACCGACATCTCGGAGCGTGCCGGGGTCTCGCACGGGTCCTTCTACCACTACTTCGATTCGAAGGAGCAGATCTTCCGCGAGATCGCGGAGGCGCAGGAGGCGCACCTGACGTCGCCCAGCACCGACGCCCGGGCCGACAGGGATGGCGACGGCGAGCAGGTGTCCGAGTGGGAGCGGATCCGCCGCGCCAATCGCCGCTATCTCGAGCGGTACCGCGACAACGGCAAGATCATGGGCGTCATCGAGGAGGTCTCTCGCTATGACGCCCACGTGAACGAGGCGCGCACGCGCCGGCAGAAGCACTTCGCCGACCGGGCGGAGAAGGCCATCCGGCGCCTCCAGGCCGAAGGTGCCGCCGATCCGGAGATCGACCCGCAGATCGCCGCTGTCGCACTCGGGTCGATGGTCGGTCGCTTCGCCGAGATCTGGCTCGTCGAGGACTGGGCGGCGTTCGACTTCGACACGGCCGTCGACCAGGTCACCCGCCTATGGGCGAACGCCATCGGGCTGCGCGCGCCGGCGAGGAAGCGGGGCGGGCGCTCCAGCTGACCGGGCGGCTCCCGCGGAAGGCCAAGGCCCTGCTCGGTGATCACCGCCGCGATGTCGCCATGAGGGACTGTCGGGGGCGGATGGTCGGGTCATCGACACCTGGTCACCGTGCCGAGGGCTCACCACGGCTCGTTGCCGTAGACGACGACTCCACCGAGGTGCGGCGACGCATGGCAGGCCAGGCCGATCGACACCCCGGCCCGCTGCCGTGCGCCGGCCCGACCCGAGAGCTGGAGGTAGCACTCGAGCATCTGGGGCACGCCGTGCATGCGCCCGTTGCCGAGCGCGCCACCGCCCGAGAGCACCGGCAGTCCTGATGGCGAGTCGCTGTCGATGCCGCCGTCCTGGACGAACCGGTGGGCCTCGCCAACAGGGCACAACTCGAGGACCTCCAGCCACAGGTACACCAACGGGGAGAACCCGTCGTAGAGCTGGGGCAGATCGACGTCGGCCGGTCCGACGCCGGCTGCGGCCCACAGCCGGCGAGCCGTCTCCGCGCCGGTCTCGTACAAGTCGTCGAGCGGCCAGTGCTGCGGGACTCGCCGCCTCGTGGGGCTACCTGTGGCGTAGCCGGCGACGTACACCGGTCGGTTGGGGAGGTCTCGTGCCCGGTCGGCGGACGTCAGGACGAACGCCGCCGCCCCGTCGACAGGGATGTCGCAGTCGAGCCGGCAGATCGGGTCGGCCAGCAACGGCGCCTCCAGGTACTCCTCCCGGTCGAGCAGGCGGCCGTGCCAGTACGACCACGCGATCCGGGCGCCGTTCTTGCGCGCCTCGACCGGGACGGCGGCCATCGACTCCCGGCAGGCGCCGAAGCGCTCGAGGTACTCGTTGTACGTGAGGCCGATCATCGCCAGCGGCCCGAAATAGCCCTGGGGCGCGGTCCACTGCCACGCGCCGGCTGCCTCGGTCATCGTGTTGCCGTGGTACCCCCTCGTGGGGTTGTGCAGTGCCCGGTGCACCAGCACGTGGTCGGCGGCGCCGCTGGCGATGGCGTTGACGGCCAGTGCCACCGACCCCGGGAGCTGACCGTGACCCTGGAAGCCCGAGGCGAAGCGGGGGTTGAGCCCGAGGTGCTCGGCCAACCACGCCGAGGACACCGTGCTGATGCCGTCCTCGACGACATGGCCACCAGCGGCGGGGAGCATTGCGCTGGACGTGAACCCGTCGATCTGGTCGGGCCGCAGGCCCGCGTCGGCGATGGCTCGCCTGGCGGTCTCCAGGACCAGCGCCCCGAGGGGGCGGTCGGCGTGACGCACGATGTCGCTCTGGGCGTATCCGGCGATGGCGACCCGGTTCCGGTAATCGCTTGTCACGGCGTCCGCTCCAGGGTGAACGCCGGCACGGCGACGCCCGGGGCGAGATCCTCGAACGCCACCCGCACGCGGTCCCCCCGGGCGAGCGGCGCATTCGGCCCGTCGAGCAGACGACCGATCAGCCGCACGCCGTCGTCATCGTCCACCGCGACGTCGACGAGGACGAAGGGCACGTCAAAGCCGGGCAGGAACGATTCCCGGATGACGACCCACGAGCGCACCGTGCCGCGCCCGCCCACCTCCTCGAACACGAACCCAGGGTCGGGGTGGTGGCAACGGGTGCAGACCACGTCGGGCGGGTGGCTGAGCTCGCCGCACCTCGAGCACCGGGCCAGGACCAGCCGGTGCCGCGCCGCGGCCTCCCAGTACGGCGCAGATCGCTCGTCCGGGACCGGGACCGGTCGGGCGGCCGTCACGGGAGGACGCCGGCCTCCTGCAGCTTCGCGATCTCGTCCCAGCCGTAGCCCAACTCGAGGAGGATCGACTCGGTGTGCTCGCCGTGCTCCGGCGCCACGCGCAGGTCGGGTGACGCCTCGTCGAACTGCACGGGCCCGCTCGGCAGCCGGTACCCCACCCCGCCGTCCACGGCGACGTCGCCGACGTAGTCGTTGGCCACCACCTGGGGGTCGTCGAGCAGCTCCTCGACCGCCTGCACCGGTGCCCACGGCGCATCGAGCCCACGCAGCAGCACCTTCCAGTCGGCGTACGTCCTCGACGCGAAAACCGCGTCGAGGGCCGCCACGCATTCCCCCTTGTGCGCGTCGCGGGCGGCGTGGTCGGCGAAGCGAAGGTCGTCGCGGCAGGTCGGGTCGGCCGACGAGCTCGCAGAACGGCTTCCAGTAGCGGTCCGACTGGAGGAACACGAGCTGGACGTGGCGCCCGTCGGCGGTCCGGTACGCACCGACGAGCGGGTTGACGGTCGGTCCCCGCCCGCCCGGCGCCCGCGGCTCCATGCCCTGAAGGGCCGAGAGCACGTCCGAGGACAACGTCCACATCGCCGTCGCCAGCAGCGACACGTCGACGGTGGACCCGAGGCCGGTCCTCGTGCGCTTCAGTAGCGCGCCGGCGATCCCGAACGCCAGCGCCATGCCGCCGTTGCGGTCGCCCATGGCGCCGCGCTGGGCGATCGGGTGGTCGCGGTCGGCGGGCGTGAGGACGTGGGCCATGCCCCCGCGCGCCCAGAACGCCGATGCGTCGTAGCCGGCCATCCCGGCGTCGGGACCCCGCACGCCGTAGCCGTGCCCGCGGGCGTACACGAGCGCCGGATAGCGCCTGCGCAGCGTGTCGGCATCGAGGCCGAGGCGAACGAGCGCGTCGGGCCGGAAGCTCGTGAGGAACACGTCCGCCGACTCGAGGAGCTGGTGCAGCACTCGCCGGCCGCCCTCGGTCCGCAGGTCGAGGGCGATCGACCGCTTGCCCCGGTTGGCCAGCGCGACCGACATGTTCACCCCGCCGCGGTCGGAGCCGATCCCCTGGGTGACGAGTCCCCGGTACGGGTCGCCCTCGGGGCGGTCCACCCGCACGACGTCGGCCCCCCAGTCGGCGAGCAGGGCGCCGGCGACCGGGACGAACACCCACTGGGCGAGCTCGATGACGCGGACGCCATCGAAGGGGCCATCACCCACCGGATCGACGTGATCCTCGCCGAACAGGCTGCAGTCGGGCTGGAGGTGGCCGGGTTCGCTCATCGTGATCACCTATCCGAAGACGTCCGGCGGCGGGGCGTCGGGCGTCGAGCCGCAAGTTCAGCAGCTCGAGGATGTCGACGAGGCGTCGGGCGGAATGCCGGGAGCGCCGATTTCCTGGGTTAGGGCCGCTCTATGCAACCGGTAGCGTCGGACGCCGTGGATCTCGACGCCGCGATGGAGCTCGCCCTCGACGAGGCCGTTCTGGCCGTCACGCACGATGACGTGCCGGTCGGCGCCGTCGTGCTCCGCGACGGCGAGGTGATCGCCCAGCGCCACAACGAGCGCGAGCGGACCGGCGACCCCACCGCCCATGCCGAACTGCTGGCGCTCCGAGACGCCGCCGAGGTGGTGGGGTCGTGGCGCCTCGAGGGCACCACCCTGGTCGTCACGTTGGAGCCCTGCCCGATGTGTGCCGGCGCACTGGTGGCGGCCCGCGTCGATCAGGTCGTGTTCGGAGCAGCGGATCCCAAGGCCGGCGCGTGCGGCTCGCTCTACAACCTCGCCGTGGACCCACGGCTCAACCACGAGGTCGACGTCGTGTCCGGTGTCCGCGCCGACGAGGCGGCCCTGCTCCTGACCGGGTTCTTCGAGGAACGGCGGGGTGCCGACTAGGCCGCGTCCGACGTCGGCGCGAGGGCGCCGCCGTGGCGCGGCACGGCGGCCGTACCGGCCCGGAGCGCGCCCCGGGCCCCGCACCAGCACCGCCACACGACCAGGGGGCCCCTAGCGGTGTTGTGGATCGCCTCGATGCGGGAGGCGTCGAGCAGCACGTCGGCGCGGTGGCCGGGGCAGTAGACGTCAAACATCGCGGGTGCTCCTGCGGTCGATTGGTATGGACCGGGCCAGGTGACACAGTCCAATTTGTATAGCCATTGGCTCTGGCTATGCCGAAGATTGGAATGTACTTTGGCCTTCAATCTGGCGTAACTCCATAGCCAATTCGGGAAGTATTGGTATGAACCAGTCCATTGAGGCCTCGCTCGGCGCTTGGTCGGATGGCCCGGGTCCCCTGCACCGCAAGCTCGGCGACGCGATCCGGCGGGCGATCGACCAGGGGCTCTTGGCGCCCGGCGAGCGCCTGCCGGCCGAACGTGAGCTGGCGAGCCGCCTCGCCGTGAGCCGGTCGACGGTCGTCACCGCGTTCGACGCCCTCCGGGCCGACGGCATGCTGGAGAGCCGGCAGGGCAGCGGAACCCGTGTGCGACGGCGCTCGACCCGGAGGGCGATCCCGGCCCCCAGCATCTCCCTGAGCCCGGTGTACAGGTCACTGATCGAGACCCACGACGAGGTGATCTCGCTGGCGTGCGCCATCTTCCCGGCCCATCCGGCGGTGGCCGAGGCGATGGTCGACGTGGTCACGGCCGATGGGCCCAAGCTGCTGACGCAGATCGGGTACGCGCCGGCCGGCCTGCCGGAGCTGCGGGACGCCCTCGCGGCCATGCTGACCCGCGACGGCACCCCGACCGAGGCCGACGAGGTGCTGGTGACCACCGGCGCCCAACAGGCGGTGAACCTGGCGACGCAGCTGCTGGTCCGTTCCGGTGACAGCGTGGTGGTGGAGTCGCCCAGCTTCGCCGGCACGCTCGACATTTTCCGCAGCCGCGGTGCCCGCCTCACGCCCGTGGCGGTGGACGACGACGGCGTCGACGTACGGGGCGTCCGTGCCGCAGTGGCCGCCGCCCGGCCCGCTGCGCTCTACCTCATGCCCACGTTCCACAACCCGACCGGGGCGCTGCTCGCCGTGCGCCGGCGCCGCGAGCTGGCCGAGCTGGCCGCGGAGACGGGCGTGCCGATCATCGAGGACAACGCCCTCGAGCAGTGCCCCCTCGACGACGACCGTCCGCCTTCGATCGCCGCGTTCGCCGGTCCCGGGGCCACCGTCCTGACCGCCGGGTCGCTCGGCAAGGCGGCCTGGGGCGGGCTGCGCATGGGTTGGCTGCGGGGCCCACGCTCGCTGGTGAGCCGCCTGGCGGAGCTCAAGGCCATGAACGACCTCGGGTCGCCGCTGTTCGACCAGGCGGTGGCCGCCAGGCTGGCGCCGCAGCTCGATCAGCTCCGGGCCGACCACCGCGCCATGCTGCGGCGCAACCTCGAGCTGGTCGGCCGCCTGCTCCACGACGTGCTCCCCGCCTGGGAGTGGCGCCCTCCCAAGGGCGGCCCGTCGCTCTGGATCCAGCTGCCGGCCGGGACGGCGTCGGCGTTCGCCCAGGTGGCACTGCGTTACGGCGTCGAGGTCATCCCCGGCGACGTCATGTCACCCACCGGCGAGGACCGGCGCTACCTCCGGTTCCCCTACTCCGCCGAGCCCCCGGTGCTCGAGGAGACCGTGCGCCGTCTAGCCCAGGCCTGGGAGGCCTATGCGCCGAGCGACACCGGGACCACGAGGCCGCGCACGGTCGTCGTCTGACGCTGGCCGAGCCGTCGGAGCCATCGGAGCCAGCGGGATTCACTGGTAGCTTGCAGCCCCGGAAGGTTGCCAGAGCGGACGAATGGGGCGGCCTCGAAAGCCGTTGTGGCCTCCGGGTCACCGTGGGTTCGAATCCCACACCTTCCGCTTTGGTCGGGCGTCTGAACAGGGCTTTGGCGCGTCGCAGAGGATGACGCGACGGTCGCCAGGGTCTCGTCTTACCGGCCAGGCGTGCCAACCGGTGCGGTGCCGAGGACTCGAGCCGGGAAGATGACCAGGTGTCTGACCGGCCGCTCGCCGTCGCGCCTGGTGGCTCCGTGCACGCGGCTGCCGGTGCTGGAGTCGACGTCCGCGCCGTGCCGGCGTCTCAGGTCGTCGGGGGTGAGTGGGGCCATGCGGTGATCCTGCGGGACATCGGTTGCAGTGGGCTTGGAGACCGCTTGACGAAGACATGGAGATCGACGGTCGGCCACATACGGATGACGCGCCGGGGCCCCCACCCGAACCCGGGGCCGGTCGGCGGCCGGATTAGGGGGGCAGGCGCAGCGAGCCAGCCAGCCGATCACGCAAAACGCGAATCGAAGTCACGGCGGCGGCGTACTGCTTAGGGAGTAGTTAATTCGTCCAGGTGGCCGATGTTGCCGCAACTATCGTTTTCGTAGGGTGATTCTTATGGCCGACAACCGCTTGTCTGCGAGGAGTGACAGCACGTGGACGGAAGTCCTGCGCGCGGTCGCGGCGCGCAAGCGGCGCGAAGAGACCGAAGCCCAGGATCCCAGGCCCCTCGTTCTCCAGGCTTGATCGGGGTCCTCGAGGGATCGCGCCATCGGGCCGCAACCTCACCACCGACGCGTCAGGAGGTAGGCCCCGCTCGCGCTGGACGGTGGCGCGGGTGGGCTCAGCTCTTGACCAGGCGCTCGATCGCCCGGGTTGCCTCGGTTACCTTGTCGGCCGCATCCGGGGCCCCGGTCGCCACGGCGTCGCTGACGCAGTGGTGGAGGTGCTCGTCGAGCAGGCCGACGGCCACGCTCTGGAGGGCGCTGGTGCACGCCGAGATCTGCGTCAGCACGTCGATGCAGTAGGTGTCGGTCTCCACCAGGCGCTGCAGTCCCCGCACCTGGCCCTCGATCCGGCGCAGGCGTTTGAGGTAGTCGTCCTTGGTCATGCTGTAGCCGGGCACGCACATACCCTAGCGGGGTATCTACCGGGTTCGGCCATGCCGGCGGCGGGCGTAGCCTGGCCGCGTGCTGATCGGATCCCACGTCAACCAGGCCGACCCCCTCGCCATCGCGGCCACCGAGGACGCCGACCTCGTGCAGATCTTCCTCGGTGATCCCCAGAGCTGGAAGAAGCCACCGCCCCGGGACGACATCGACGAGCTGCGGGCTTCGGCCCTGCCGATCTATGTCCACGCGCCCTACCTGGTGAACCTGGCGTCGCCCAACAACCGCATCCGCATCCCGTCGCGCAAGATCCTGCAGAACACCTGCGACGCCGCCGCCGAGATCGGCGCCCGTGCCGTGATCGTCCACGGCGGGCATGTCACCCAGGACGACGAGCCGGGAGCCGGCTTCCAGCGCTGGCGCAAGGGCATGGAACAGCTCGAGACCGAGGTGCCCGTGTACCTGGAGAACACGGCCGGCGGCGACCATGCCATGGCCCGCCACTTCGACACGATCGCCGGGTTGTGGGAAGCGATCGGCGACAAGGGCATCGGCTTCTGCCTCGACACCTGTCACGCCTGGGCGGCGGGCGAAGCCCTGATCGACGCCGTCGACCGCATCAAGGGGATCACCGGGCGCATCGACCTGGTGCACTGCAACGACTCCAAGGACGCCGCGGGTTCCGGAGCCGATCGCCACGCCAACATCGGCACCGGCACCATCGATCCCGAGCTGCTCGTGGCCATCGTGGCAGCCGCCGATGCCCCGGTGGTGTGCGAAACGGCACCCGAAGGGCGCAAGGACGACGTGGCCTTCCTGCGCGACCAGACGTCCACCTAGGCCCCTAGCCCCTCACCGTTCCGCTAGACCCCCGGTGTGGCCGCCGCCGCCTTCTGGGGCTTCTTCGCCGCCGGGTCCCTGCTCCTCGGTGCGGCGCTGGCGCTGTGGCGGCCGTGGTCGATGCGCACCATCGGTCTCGTCATGGCGTTCGGGGTCGGGGTGCTCTTCAGCTCCGTGGCGTTCGACCTGGTGGTGGACGCGCTCGAAACCGGTGGGGGCCGACCCACGACGGCTGGGATCGCGGTGGGCGCCACGGCGTACTTCGTAGGCGACGTGCTCGTGTCGCGCCGCGGTGCCGCCAACCGGAAGAGCGCCCTACCGGCCGGCGGATCGACCGACGCGGACGAGGACGGCAACCCCGCGGCCATCGTGCTCGGGGCGGTGCTCGACGGCATCCCCGAGTCGGTGGCGATCGGCGTCTCGCTCCTCGAGGGCGGACACATCGGTGGCGTGTTCGTGGCGGCGGTGTTCCTGTCCAACATCCCCGAGGCGATGTCGGCCTCGGCAGGACTGTCCAAGCAGGGGCGGACGGCCCGGAGCATCTTCCGGCTGTGGGCCGTGGTCGTCGCCGCATCGACGCTGGCGTCGGTCGCCGGCTACGGCCTGATCGACGGCACGAGCACGGACACGATTGCCTTCCTGTCCGCGTTCGCCGCCGGTGCCGTCCTGACCATGTTGGCGTCGACGATGGCTCCCGAGGCCGCCCGCCAGGGCGGACCCGTCAGCGGCCTGGTCACCTCCGGCGGGTTCCTCGTGGCGGTGATGCTCGACTACCTCACCTGACCGCGCCACCGGCAAGGCGGCTACGCAAGCCCCAAGGCGGTGGTCTCGTCGGCGGCGGTGGCGTCCTCGCGTACCAGCGTCCGGTACAGCTCGGCGTACAGGCCGCCCCTCGCCACCAACTCGGCATGGCGACCCCGCTCGACGATCCGGCCCTTGTCGAGCACCAGGATCTGGTCGGCCGACACGATCGTCGACAGGCGGTGGGCGATCACGAAGCTGGTGCGCCCCGCGAGCGCGACCCCCAGCGCCTCCTGCACCAGCGCCTCGTTCTCGGTGTCGAGATTGCTCGTGGCCTCGTCGAGGATGACGATCGCCGGGTCCTTCAGGAGCATGCGGGCGATCGCCAGGCGCTGCTTCTCGCCCCCCGACAGGCGGTAGCCGCGTTCCCCCACGACCGTGGCGTAGCCGTCCGGCATCCGGATGATGACGTCGTGGATCTGGGCGGCGCGGCAGGCGGCCTCGACCTCGTCCTGCGTGGCGTCGGGCTGTGCGTAGCGCAGGTTGTTGCCGACGCTGTCGTGGAACATGTGCGGGTCCTGGGTGACGACGCCGATGGCGCCTTGCAGCGACTCGAGCGTGAGGTCCCGGACGTCGTGTCGGTCTATGCGCACCGCCCCGTCGGTCACGTCGTAGATGCGGGGGATCAGCATCGACAGGGTCGTCTTGCCCCCGCCTGACGGCCCCACAAGCGCCACCAGCTCGCCAGGCTTGGCCCGGGCGGAGACGCCCCGCAGCACGTTTCGCGCGGGTGTACGGGCACCGTTGCCGCGGCCGTCGGCGGCCGCGCTCGCGACGGCGGGGTCGAGCTCCAGGGTAGGGACGATCGTGTCGGTGGGGTAGGCGAACCACACGTCATCGATCTCGACCTCGCCCCGCACGTCGACGAGGTCGACGGCGCCAGGCCGGTCGGTGAGCGGCACCGGGGCGTCGAGCACCTCGAACACCCGGTCGAACGAGACGAAGGCGCTCAGAAGGTCGACGGGCGCGTTGCTCAGCGCCGTCAGTGGCCCGTACAGCCGCCCGATGTAGGCGGCCATGGCGACGAGCGTGCCGATCGAGAGGGTCTCGGAGATCACCTGCTGCCCGCCGACCCAGTAGATGGCGGCCGTGCCGATCGCCCCGACGAGCCCGAGCGCGATGAAGAAGGTGCGGCCGAGCAGCGCCGCCTTGATCCCCGCCGCCCGGACGCCGTCCGCCCGGGCCGCGAAGCTGCGCTCCTCGTCGTGGCCGCGACCGAACAGCTTGACGAGCAGGGCGCCGGCCACGTTGAAGCGCTCGGTCATCGTCGTGTTCATCGAGGCGTTGAGGTCCATCTGCTGGCGGGTGACCGCCTGCAGGCGACGGCCGACGCGCTTCGCGGGGAGGATGAACAGGGGCAGCACGACGAGCGACAGCACCGTGAGCCGCCACTCCAGCAGCGCCATGGCGATGAGCGTGGTGACGAGGATGATGACGTTGGAGACCACCGACCCGATCGTGCCGGTGAGGGCGCGCTGGGCGCCGATGACGTCGGTGTTCAGGCGGTTGGTCAGCGCCCCGGTCTGGGTCCGGGTGAAGAAGGCGATCGGCATGCGCTGGACGTGGGCGAACAGCGCCACCCGCAGGTCGTAGATGACGCCCTCACCGACGCGAGACGAGACGTAGCGGTCGGCCACCGCCAAGGTCGCGCCGGCAAAGGCCGCCAGCACCGCCAGGCCTGCAAGAAGGTTGAGGGAGGCCCGGTCGCCGTCGGGGATCGCCGAGTCGATGATGCTGCGGAACAGCAGCGGCGGCGCCAGCTGGACGAGCGCAGTGACGACGACGATCCCGAGATAGCCGAAGAGCATCCATCGGTAGGGCCGGGCGAACCGCCACACCCGCCGCACCAGGGACCGGTCGACGCTGGCGCCGGCTAACTGGTTGGGGTCGGCGCCGAGCATTGGGTGCGCGCCCACGCTCCCACCACCGACTCGTCCACCAACACGCATGCGTGCAGGGTACGGGTGTTTGTGCCGAGCCGAACGCCCCGAACGCTTTCCGTGGCGACGGGCGGCCCGGTACTGTCGGCGCCGCCGTCGGAGGGACGGCGGACCGGCTGGGGACCGGGTGCGATGGCTGCCGACACGACCAACACGACCGCGACAACCGACGCGAGCCCCGCGGCAGGGGAGACCGGGGGCGCTCGGCTGCCGCGCTGGCTGGCCCTGCTCCTCGTGTCGCTCGCCGGGCTGCTGCTCGAGGTCGGCTACACCCGGATCGTCGGCTACAAGCTCTGGTACTACTACACCTACCTAGTCATCGGGCTGAGCCTCCTCGGCATCGGATCGGGCGCGATCCTCGTGGCCATCTGGGAGCCGATGCGGCGCTGGACCACCGAGCGCGTCATCGCGGTGTGGTCGGTCTGCGGCGCCGTGAGCATCGCCCTCGGCTACCTGGCGATCGCCAGGCTGCCCATCGACACGCTGGCCATCTGGGACTACGGGTCGGCCTCGTCGGTCCGCAACCTGGGCCTGCTCGCCCTGATCTGCCTCCTACTGTTCGCCTCGTTCATTGCGCTGGGTGTCATCCTGGCCACGGTCCTGGGCCGGGCGGGCGACGGCGTGGGGCGCCTCTACTTCGCCGACCTGGTGGGCGCCGGGCTCGGATGCCTGCTGGCGATCCCCCTCATCGTCCGATTGGGGCCACCGGCGGTCGTCATGGTCGCGGCGCTGGTGTTCGCCGTGGTCGGCGTGCTGTCCAGTCCCCTCCGCTCGAGGACCTTCGCGGTGGGATCGATCGCCACCATCGCGCTGGTGGCGATCGTCGCCGGCCGCGGCGTCCTCCCCGACGTCAAGAACGAGGCGGGGAAGCTCGGTGGAGGCGGCCCGGGCGTCCAGTACTCCGACTGGGGCCCGGTGTTTCGTGTCGACGTCACCGGTCCGCTCCCCCCCGCCCGAGTCGGCGAAAACCGCATGCTGATCCACGACGGCAACCCAGGCTCCGGGTTGTGGCCGTTCGACGGCGACCTTTCCTCCCTCACCCACTACGACCGCGACCCGCGGGCCATCCCCTTCGCCGTTCTCGGTGGCGCGCCTGGACGTGAGCTGATCATCGGCTCCGCGGGCGGCAACGAGATCCTCGCCTCGCTGTACTTCGGATCCAAGGACATCGAGGCTGTCGAGCTCAACCCCGTGACCGTCTCGCTGCTGGAGGACCATTTCGCCGACTACACGGGCCACTTGACCGAGCGGCCCGAGGTCGAGCAGCACCAAGGTGACGGGCGGTCCTACCTCGCCCGCCACGACCGGGACTATGACCTGGTGTGGTTCCCGGCGCCCGACAGCTACGCCGCCAACAACGCCGCCTCGTTGGGCGCCTTCGTGCTGTCCGAGAGCTACCTCTACACGACCGAGATGATCGAGGAGTCCCTGGATCACCTGACCGACGACGGAATCATGGTCGTGCAGTTCGGCGAGTGGGATTTCGAGGGGCGCCCCTCGCGTACGTCGAGGTACCTCACGACCGCGCGCCGAGCCCTTGCCGACGTCGGCGTCGACGATCCCACCACGCATCTCATGGTGGCGGTCGAGCAGCCCCCGGCCGGAGACGGGCTGTCGACCAGCCTGTCGACCGTCGTCGTCAAGCGCACGCCGTTCACCGCCGCCGAGGCGGACGCGTTCGCGGCCACGGCGTCCAGCCTCCCGGATCACCACGCCGTGTACGCACCCGGTGTCGACCTGCCAGCCAACGCGACGGGCGATCAGATCGTCGCCCAGCTGGCGGGCGGTAGCGAGGCGGACGTCGATGCGCTCGTGGCCGACTCCAACCGGGAGATCGACGCGATCAGCGACGACGCTCCCTTCTTCTGGCACTTCCACGACTTCCCCGACGTGCTGGGCGACATCCTCTCGCCGCTGAACACCGATGACCCCGAAGACGTGATCGGTGAGCGCGTGCTGCTCCTCTTGCTCGCCATTGCCGTGGCCTACGCCGCCGTGTTCCTGCTCCTGCCGTTCGTGGCCGTGCGCCGGACGTGGAGGGCACTCCCGGCCAAGGGCGCGTCCGGCGTCTACTTCGCGGCGCTCGGGTTGGGCTTCATGTTCTTCGAGATCACGATGATCCAGCGGCTGGTGCTGTTCCTCGGCTACCCGACCTACTCGCTCACCGTGACGCTGGCATCGATCCTGGTGTTCACGGGCATCGGTGCGCTGGCGAGTCGGCGGCTGGCGGCGTGGCGACGCTCACCGCTGCCGCTGATCCTGGCGGCGCTGGCCGGCCTGACGATCTTCTACCGCTTCGGGCTCGATCCGATCACCGAGTCGCTGCTGTCGTCATCACTGGGCGTGCGCGTGTTGGTGGCGGTGCTGCTGCTGGCTCCCCTGGGCGTGTGCTTGGGCATGTTCATGCCACTCGGCCTGGCCACGGTGTCGCGCCTCACCGACCACGGCGATGCGTATGCCGCCTGGGGCTGGGCGATCAACGGCTTCTTCTCCGTGATCGGCTCCGTGCTGACGACCATCCTGTCGATGTCGTTCGGCTTCCGGGCCGTGCAACTGGCGGCGCTGGCCATCTACGGCGTGGCGGTGCTGGCATTCCTGGCGCTGAGGAGATCGGCGGACCGCGCCGCGCCGCAGGACGCCGAGCCCGTACCACCGGCGGACGAGGTGCCGACGGCGGTCCTCGCGCCCGCGTCCGCGTCGGGCTCCCGCACCTGACGATCCGTCAGATTCGGTCGGATAGCGTGCCGGCGTGGACCTCCGGGAAAGCGCCGACGACAGGTCCTTCCGCGACGAGGTCCGCACGTTCCTGGAGGACAGCCTGGCCGGGGAGTTCGCCGCCGTCCGGGGCCGCGGCGGTCCCGGCGACGAGCGCGCCCTGTTCGAGGAGCGGCTGGCGTGGGAGCGCCACCTCGGCGCCCACGGCTGGACGTGCGTCGGCTGGCCCAAGGAGCACGGCGGGCGCGGCCTGTCGCTGCGGCGACAGGTGGTCTTCCTGGAGGAGTACGCCCGCGCCCAGGGCCCCGGACGGGTGGGCCACATCGGCGAGGGGCTGCTGGGCCCCACCCTCATCGCCTTCGGGTCACCCGAACAGCAGCGGCGCTTCCTGCCTCCGATCCTCGCCGGCACCGAGCTGTGGTGCCAGGGCTACTCGGAGCCGAACGCCGGCAGCGACCTGGCGAACGTCGCCACCAGCGCGGCGCTCGAGCATGGCGACTGGGTGATCCACGGCCAGAAGGTCTGGACGTCGCTGGCTCACTGGGCGGACTGGTGCTTCGTGCTCGCGCGGACGTCTCGGCCGCAGGGCGGCTCACGGCACGCGGGCATCTCCTACTTGCTGGTCCCCATGCGGCAGGACGGTGTCGACGTCCGGCCCATCGTGCAGCTGACCGGCGACAGCGAGTTCAACGAGGTGTTCTTCGACGGCGCCCGCACGGCGGCCGGGAACGTGGTGGGCGACGTGGGCGGCGGTTGGGGTGTCGCCATGGGAACCCTGGCGTTCGAGCGGGGCGCGTCGACGCTGGGCCAGCAGCTCAACTTCCGCAACGAGCTGGACGCAATCCTCGCGGCGGCCCGCCGCTCCGGCACGATCGACGAGCCCGTCGTGCGCCAGCGGCTGGCGCAGGCGCACATCGGGCTGGAGATCATGCGGCTCAACGCCCTGCGCACCCTGGCGGGCAGCGACGCTGGCGCCCTGCGGCCCGAGGCGCTGATCGGCAAGCTCTACTGGGCGACGTTCCACCGGGCACTGGGCGAGCTGGCGATGGACGTGCTCGGCGCCGGTGCGATGGCGACCGAGGACGCAGGGCTGCAGCGGCTCTTCCTGTTCAGCCGGGCCGACACGATCTACGCCGGGTCCAACGAGATTCAACGCACCATCATCGGCGAACGGGCCCTCGGCCTACCCAAGGAGCCCCGGTGAGCCGGCCCGCGTCGACGACAACCCGAGGACATGGGTTCCGACGAACCGAGCCCGAGGCCATCGGTTCCGGATCTGGAACCTATGGCCTCGCCCCGGGAGCGGTGGAACCCATTGCCTCGGGAACCCTGGCGTTGCGGCGCTCGGTCGGCGAGGGCCTCGTATGAGCGAGACGGGTGAGCGCCGCCCGCCGGCGCCCCCGCCGCCGATCGAGCCGGCCGGGCACCACCTGTTGGCCGGCAAGGTCGCCGTCGTGACCGCGGCGGCGGGCACGGGCATCGGGTCGGCCACCGCCCGGCGGCTGGTGCTCGAGGGTGCCTCGGTGGTCATCAGCGACGCCCACGAGCGCCGGCTCGGCGAGGCGGCGTCCGAGCTGGCCAGGCTGACGGAGTCCGGGACCATGGCCGCCGAGCCCCGCGCCGAGACGCCGCTGGCGGTCCCCTGCGACGTGACCGACGAGATGCAGGTGCAGGAGCTGTTCGCCGCCGCTGCCGACCGCCACGGGCGGATCGACGTGGTCGTCAACAACGCCGGCCTCGGCGGCACGGCCGACCTGGTGGACATGACCGACGACGAATGGCACCACGTCGTCGACGTGAGCCTCACCGGCACGTTCCGCTGCACGCGCGCGGCCCTGCGGATCCTTTGTGCCCAGGGTTCGGGTGTGATCGTCAACAACGCGTCGGTCCTGGGGTGGCGGGCCCAGGCCGGGCAGGCGCACTACGCCGCCGCCAAGGCGGGCGTCATGGCGCTCACCCGCAGCGCCGCGCTCGAGGCGGCGCCGTTCGGGGTGCGAGTCAACGCCGTGGCGCCCAGCCTGGCGATGCACCCGTTCCTTGCCAAGGTGACCAGCGACGAGCTGCTCGACGAGTTGGCCGGGCGCGAGGCGTTCGGCCGCGCCGCGGAGCCGTGGGAGGTGGCGACCGTGATCGCGTTCCTCGCCAGTGACTACTCGAGCTACATGACCGGCGAAGTCGTGAGCGTCAGCTCGCAGCATCCCTGACGCGAGACCCCGATGGCGCAGACCGTGCTCCACTCACTGGACGAGGTGCGGGCCTCGGTCGGGCGCCACCTCGGCACCAGCGAGTGGCTGGAGATCACCGCCGACCGCCTGGATCGCTTCGCCGCCGCGACCGGTGACCGCGACCACGGCTACCTCGCCCTGGCACTCACCAACCTGTTCCTGCCCGAGATCGTCGAGGTGCGTGGCGCCTCGCTGGGCGTGAACTACGGCACCGGCGGCGTGCGGTTCGGGGCGCCCCTGCCAGTGGGTTGCCTGGCGCGCGCCACGGCCGAGCTGGTGGCGTGCGACGAGATCCCCGGTGGCGTGCAAACGACGATCCGCATCACCGTCGAGGTGGACGGCGTCGACCACCCCTCCTGCGTGGTCGATTCCCTCAGTCGCTGGCTCGCCTGAACGGTCCCCAAACCGGGCCCGCGGGGCCCGGTTTTGGGGACCGGTCTCGCGGCGTGGTAGGCAAGCAGATCGCAATGCCCGAAGCCTGAGTTTTGACGGTGCCAAACCCATCCATGCAGAACGACTTCACCCGCTCCGAGCGCGAGGCACTCAAGGCGATCTACCGCTTCACCCGCGACGGCTCGGAGGCACATACCGGCACCCTGGCCGAACGGCTCGGGCTCTCGCCCGGGACGGTCACGACGCTGGTCAAGCGCCTGGCCGACCGGGGACTGGTGGACCACCGTCCCTACCAGGGCGTTCGGTTCACCGGCGACGGCAGGCGGGCGGCCGTCGCCGCCATCCGGGTCCATCGCATCGTCGAGCGCTTCCTCGCCGACATGCTCGGCTACGCGTGGAACGAGGCCGACGCGCTCGCGGTGGCGTTCGAGCACGACCTGCCCGACGAGGTGATCGGCCGACTCTACGTGGCCCTCCACCGGCCGGAGACCTGCCCGCACGGGTTCCCGATTCCCCGGGCCGAGGCCGACGAGCTGCCGAACACGCCCGAGCTCTACGACCTGGAGCCGGGTGAGGTGGCCGAGGTCGCGGTGTCGGGTTCGACCGACGGCGAGATCCTGTCGTTCCTCGGCACGCTGGGGGTGGTGCCCGGCGTCCAGGTGACGGTCGTCGAGAAGCACCCGTTCGACGGGCCCCTGGTGGTCGAGATCGACGGGCAGACCCGCACCATCGGCGAGCGCGTCGCTCGCCAGGTGTACGTGACCAGGCGCATAACCCCTGAGGCCGAGCGGACGCTCGGCCGGGGTCCGAGCGGCCCGCCGCCGCAGGCGGCAGGAGCGGAGATCGACTCAGACGAGGGGCGGCGGGTCAACGGCGCGCGACCGGCGGAAGGGCATACGGCCGACGCCCGCTCGGCGGACAGCGAGTAACACAGAGGAGAGGGAAGTACGACGATGCTGTCGCTACTCGCCGCCGAAGGCGGCTACCAGGAGTTCACCCTGCGGGGGGGCGAGTGGTTCGTCCTGATCGGTTCGGCGCTGACCGCGCTGCTGGCCATCGGCATCGGCTTCGTGCTCACGCGCCGGGTGCTCGAGGCGGATCAAGGCACGCCCAAGATGATCGAGATCGCGAAGGCCATCCAGGAAGGCGCGCTCGCCTATCTCAAGCGCCAGTTCCGCACGATCGGCTTCATCGTCGTGCCGCTGGCGGTGGTCGTGTTTTTCACCTCGGTGGCGGTCGAGAAGCCGAGCGGCGTCGGAGGCGCTGTCGTTCGCCGAGTCGGGCTCGTGGCGGACGCTGGCATTCCTGGCCGGCGGCTTCTTGTCCGGCCTCACCGGGTTCATCGGCATGAGCCTGGCGGTGCGCGGCAACGTCCGCACCGCGGCCGCCGCCCGCACCGGCGAGATGGCCCCGGCCCTGCAGGTGGCGTTCCGCACCGGCGGCGTGTGCGGCATGTTCTGCGTGGGCCTGGGCCTGATCGGCGCCACGCTGATCATGATGGTGTTCCAGAACACCAGCTCGGCCATCCTGATCGGCTTCGGGTTCGGCGGCTCGCTGCTGGCCCTGTTCCTGCGGGTCGGCGGCGGCATCTTCACCAAGGCGGCCGACGTGGGCGCCGACCTGGTGGGCAAGGTCGAGGCCGGCATCCCCGAGGACGACCCCCGCAACCCCGCCACCATCGCCGACAACGTGGGCGACAACGTCGGCGACTGCGCAGGCATGGCGGCGGACCTGTTCGAGTCGTACGAGGTCACGCTGGTGGCGTCGATCATCCTCGGCGTCCCCGCGTTCCAGCGCATCTTCCCGGACAACCCCGGCCTGTGGGCCGCCGGCGCCCTCTTCCCGCTGGCCGCCCGCGCCCTGGGCGTGCTGGCGTCGATCGTCGGTGTGTTCATGGTGCGGGCGCGCCGCAGCGACAAGACCGCGATGGCGCCCATCAACCGGGGCTTCCTCACCGCCGGCATCCTCACCGTCGTCGGCACGCTGGTGGTGGCGCTGGTCTACATCGGCGACCCCGACGGGCTCATCAGCAACGTCGGCCTGCGGATGTTCGGAGCCGTGGTGATCGGCCTCGTGCTGGCCCAGGTGGTCAGCCGCATCACCGAGTACTTCACGTCGACCGAGACCGCCCCGGTGCGGGAGATCGCCGATGCCGCCGAGACCGGTCCCGCCACCACCGTGCTGGCTGGCACCTCGTCGGGGCTGGAGTCGTCGGTGTGGGCGATCGTGGCCATCGCCATTGCCCTGGGCGCCGCCATCGGGCTGGGCGGCGGCGACACGCTGTTCACGCTGTACCTCGTCGCCCTCGCCGGCATGGGCATGCTGGCCACCACCGGCGTGGTCGTCTCCGAGGACACGTTCGGCCCAGTGGCCGACAACGCCGCCGGCATCGCCGAGATGTCGGGCGAGTTCGAGGGCGACGCCGAGCGCGTCATGGTCGGCCTCGACGCCGTCGGCAACACCACCAAGGCCGTGACGAAGGGCTTCGCCATCGGCTCGGCGGTCATCGCCGCCATGGCGCTGTTCGCCGCCTTCATCGAGATCTCGGCCAACGAGATCCTGCCGGTCGGTGTCATCGAGCGGCTCCAGGACACGGCCGAGGGGATCTTCAGCACGATCCAGATCAACGTGGCCAATCCCAAGGTGTTCATCGGCCTGCTGATCGGTGGCGCCGTGCCGTTCCTGTTCTCGGGCCTGGCCATCCGGGCCGTGGGCCGCACCGCCGGCGTGGTCGTGCAGGAGGTCCGCCGCCAGTTCGCCGACGGCAAGATCATGTCGGGCGAGAAGCGGCCGGACTACGCGCCGGTGATCGACATCTGCACCGCGGCCTCGCTGCGCGAGCTCGCCACCCCGGCCCTGCTGGCCGTGCTGACCCCCGTGATCATCGGCTTCGGGATCGGCTACACGGCGCTGGGTGCGTTCCTGGCGGCCGTGATCCTCGTGGGACAGCTCATGGCCAACTACCTGTCCAACGCCGGGGGCGCCTGGGACAACGCCAAGAAGTACATCGAGGACGGGCACCACGGCGGCAAGGGATCCGACGCCCACACGGCGGCCGTGATCGGCGACACGGTGGGCGACCCGTTCAAGGACACCGCCGGGACCTGCGCTCAACCCGCTCATCAAGGTGATGAACCTGGTGTCGCTGCTGATCCTGCCGGCGATCATCAACCTGTCGAACATCGACAGCGACAACATCCTGTCCACGACGCCGAAGCCCGGCGGGTATGTGATCGCCGCCCTGGCGCTCGTCGTGCTGCTCGGCGCCATCGCCTTCTCCAAGCGATCGGGCGCGGGGATCGCCAGCGGCACCAGCGCCGACGGGCAGGCCCCGGGAGAACCGGCAACCGCGCGGGCCTCGGCGTCCGTGTCGCGCTAGGTCACCGGGAAGCACGCTCCCGGCGCCGGATCGCTCGCGTAGCTCGCGAGAGATCCGGCGCCGGAACTGTCTCAGGTCTCGGTCGGGCTGGCGGTCGTTGCCTCGGACGGGCCGGCGGCAGCGGAGCCTCCGACACCCGGGCTCCAGCGCGTCAGCACCACGCCGACGGCGGCCACGACGACGCCGATGATGACGGCGGCGATCTGCAACCCACCAAAGTCGTCGTCGCCGATGCCAAGTACGCCGGCGAAGATGCCCAGGAAGGCGACGATCGCACCGACCGCCGTGATGACCCAGCCCACGAGCTTGCGCGTTCGAGCGTCCACGGTTGTCTCCTCCTTGGACGGCAGGTGTGGGGACACCCCAGTGCGCCCCTCGGCCGTGGATCATAGACGGCGTTACGGACACGGCGAACGTGGCACCATCGCGCGGGGAACACAGCACACGAGGGGATCCACATGACACGAATCGATCGACGCACGTTTCTTGCGGGCACGGCGGCGGCCGGGGGCGCCGCCCTGGCCGGCCCCTTCGCCGGGTTCGTGGCAGGACCCGTCGCTGCGGCACCCAACCCCACGCTGGGCCCCATTCCCGACCTGCGGGACGGGCAGGTGCGACTGTGGCTGCCGAATGGATTCGAGTACCGCTCGTTCCATGACACCGAGCAGACCGTCCTGCTCGACGACGGCACCGTGCTGCCGGGCCGCCACGACGGCATGGCCGCGTTCCGGGGCAGTCGGGGCAGGCTGCTCCTCGTCCGCAACCACGAGATCAACAACCCGGTGCCGGCTTTTGGCGACGCCGCCCGCGCCTACGACACCATGGCCGGTGGCGGGACCACCACCACCGAAGTGACCCGGTTTGGTGAGGTGCTCAGCGCCCGCGTCAGCCTCAACGGCACGCAGATGAATTGCTCGGGCGGCCGCATGCCGTGGGGATCCTGGATCACCTGCGAGGAGACGATCAACGGGCCCGACGTCGGCCCCGACTTCACCGGCGCCTCGAACGTGCCGCTCACCCAGCGGCACGGCTTCATCTTCGAGGTGCCCGCCCGCGGCGATTCCGATCGCGAACCGATCACGGCCGCCGGGCGCTTCGCCCACGAGGCGGTGGCCTTCGACCCGCGCCACGGGGTGCTCTACCTGACGGAGGACAACTTCGGGTTCCCGTCGGGTCTGTATCGCTACATCCCGCGCCGGCATCCGCACGATGTCGGGCGGCTGGTCAACCAGGGGCGGCTGCAGATGCTCGCGGTCAAGGGCACGCCGAGCGCCGACCTGGCGGCCGCCCAGCCCGACGGCGCCCGCTACCGGGTCACGTGGGTCGACATCGACGATCCCGACCCCACGTTCCCGTTCACGCCCGGCCAGACCGCACCCACCACCAACGACGCGGCCCTCAACCACGTCGGCGGCCAGGGCCGGGCCCAGGGCGCAGCCTGGTTCTCGCGGCTCGAGGGCGCCGTCTACGACCGCGGAACCATCTACTTCTGTTCGACCCAGGGTGGTGGCCCGGCCGAGCCGGGCCCCAGCGACACGGTGCAGGGTTGGGGCAACGGCTCGGGCCAGATCTGGGCCTACGACATCTCGTCAGGCTGGCTGAAGCTGGTCTTCCAGTCGCCGGGGCCCGACACACTCGATTTCCCGGACAACGTCACCACCAGCAAGCGGGGCACGCTCGTCCTGTGCGAGGACAACGTCAACGACAACTTCGTGCGGGGCCTGTCCTCCAACGGGAAGCTCTGGGACATCGCGCTGAACCGGCTCGTCAGCTCGACGGGCGCCAACCGGTTCAACGACGAGTTCGCGGGCGCAACCTTCGACCCCGACGGGCACACGCTGTTCGTGAACATCCAGGCGAGCCGCGGCATGACCTTCGCCATCTGGGGTCCCTGGCACAAGATCGGGGTCTGAGGCTCGCGCCGTCCCCCTTGACTTAGAGCGCACTCGAAGCCCTACCGTCGAGCCCCATGACCGTCGCGCTCGCACCGCCGTCCGTGCCGCCCGATGGGCCGCAGTCACTGCCGATCGCGGAGGCCGCGGAGCGGACCGGCGTCACGGCGCACACGCTGCGCTACTACGAGCGCATCGGCCTCGTGGACGTTCCCCGCGACCACACAGGACGGCGCTGGTACACCGAGGCCGAGCTGGCGCGCGTGGTGTTCATCACCCGCCTACGACTGACGGCCATGCCCATCCGCGACGTCCAGGCGTACTTCCGGCTGGTCGACGCCGGACGGGGCAACGAGTCCGAGCGCCTCGCCCTGCTCGAGCGCCACCGGAGGCTGGTCAGCGAGCGGCTCGTCGAGCTGCACGCGGCGCTCGACGTGATCGATTTCAAGATCGCCACCTACGGCGGGATGTGCGAGCCCTGACCCTCGCAGCCCCTCACCTCCAAGGAGCAAGCCATGGCAATACCGCATCGCGCCCTCGGGCGTTCCGGACTCAGCGTGTCGGCCCAGGGCCTCGGCTGCATGGGCATGAGCTTCGCCTACGGCACCCCCGACGCCGCCGAGGCGACGGCCACCATCGACAGGGCCCTCGAGCTCGGCATCACGTTCCTCGACACCGCCGACCTCTACGGCTTCGGCGAGAACGAGCAGCTGGTCGGCAGAGCCATCGCCGGTCGCCGCGACGACGTGGTCCTGGCCACGAAGTTCGGGATCTTCATCGATCCCGACGGCCGCGACGGCCGCAACGTCCGCGGCGACCCCACGTACGTCCGGCAGGCCTGCGACGCCTCGCTCGAACGGCTGGGGGTGGACCACATCGACCTCTACTACCAGCACCGGCCCGACACCGGCGTGCCGATCGAGGAGACGGTGGGCGCGATGGCCGAGCTGGTCGCCGCGGGCAAGGTGCGTTACCTCGGGCTGTCGGAGGCGTCGGCCGGAACGATCCGCAGGGCGGCGGCCGTGCACCCCATCGCCGCACTGCAGACCGAGTGGTCCTTGTTCTCGCGCGACATCGAGGCCGAGATCGTGCCGGCCTGCCGAGAGCTCGGCATCGGCCTCGTGCCTTACAGCCCTTTGGGCCGTGGTCTGCTCACCGGCGCGGTGTCCAGCCTCGACGAGCTGCAGAGCGACGACTTTCGCCGCACGCAGCCTCGTTTCCAGGGCGACAACCTCCAGCGCAACCTCGAGTTGGTCGCCGTGGTGCGGGAGATCGCAGCCAACCTCGGTGCCATGCCTGGGCAGGTTGCGCTCGCCTGGCTGCAGGCCCAGGGCGAGGACGTCGTCCCGATCCCCGGGACGAAGCGCCGCAGGTACCTCGAGGAAAACGTGGCGGCACTGGACCTCGAACTATCCGCGGACGATGTCGCCCGCCTCGAGGCGCTCCAACCAATCGGCAGCCGCTACGCCGATCCGGGCTGGGTCAATCGCGACACGCCGGCACAGTCACCCTCGCCTGCCCCCTGATGGCGGTGCGTAAGCGTGCTCGCAGCTTCGGGCGTGTGGAGGGAACCGTCCGCCAACCCCCGGCAGCTGGCGGACGGTCACCCCCACTGATCCAAGAGCTTGCCATCCGAGGCAAGCGCGCTTCGCGCTGGTGTCGCCACTCAACTCGCTCGTTGCTGGCCTTTCGGGGCCTCTCACGGCCGGCTGCTGACAACACCGCAGGTCACATCCTGGTGAATGCACGAAGAAACCTCGGTTGCGAGCTTGTGCTCGTCCCAGCCGTTGAAGAAGTCGGCATGCCCCGTGAGCAGCGAACCCGACGCCAGCGACAGGCCGTGGTCGCCACCCGTGATCGGGTACCCGATCGAGAGCAGCAGCTGGGGCACCGCGACCGGATGTGACTCCGGGCACGCGCCGTCGGTGCTGCGCGCCATGTGACTGATGTGATCGTCACTGTCGAGGTGCCGACCGTCCCAGCAGTCCGGAAAGCTCACGAGCAGCCGCAACGGCCGCCCCTCGGGACAAGCGGGCGGGGTGGTGTGGCGTTCGGATCCCGTACCGCAGGCCCAGGCGACCGTGTCGAGGGACTGTGCGCGGGACGCGCCCTGGTCACCGCCGATCATCTTGAGCCCGAAGGGATACGGCTCGATCGAGCCGGGATCCACACCGACCCCTGGGCGGTAGTACGCGGCGGCCCCGGTTGGGGCCACCATCCGGCCGCGCTCGAACAGCGCCGGCGCCCAGTACGCCGCCCGGTCGAGCTTCTGCTCGCACGTGGTGTCGCCGGCGGCGAGGTCGGCGGACGTGGTCGACGCGTCGGTGACCGTGCTGCCGAAGAACGTGTGCAGGTGCGACCGGCCGTGATGACCGAAGTGCACGATCGGGTCGTCGGGGCCTGCATGGCTGAAGCGACATTCCACGACGAACTGGGGGACGCGACCCTGCGGTCCCGCCTGCGTCGGCGACACGCGCTCGGCGACGCCGGCGCCGTCGCCTTGAGCGCACGCCGCCAGCACCGCAGCGGCCAACACCACCGAACTTGCCGCCCTTAGCGTCGTCATGGCAGCTCTAACCACGGCAAGTTCGTGCTCCGGGCTAGGCGTTGCTCGGCCTGTCGGGCACCTCGATCGCATCCACGTCGATGTCACCGGGCACGTCGGTGGCGGGACGGGCGGGGGCGTCCTCGGCGTCGGGCATGTTCTCCTGGTCGTCTGGTACCGGCGACGTCTTGTAGTCCCCCGACGGTGGCTTCTCCGCCAGGAACTGGCTCAGATCCAGGGCTCCGGCAGTCCAGTCGCCGCCGCTGGCTTGGCCGTCGCAGGGCGCCAGGGCCTCCAGGTCGGTGGGGGCGGTGCTGCTGATGTCGTTGTCGGCGAAGCAATTGCCGAGCCCGGAGACGTCCACCAGCGAGCCAATGCCGATGTCGGCCATGCCCGAGTCATCGATCACGTTGCCGATCACGCGGTTGTCCCGTGGGTTCCAAACGACCGTGTCGGGGATGGTGGCGGGGTCGGCGGTGGGCTCGCCCTTCGCCTCGCTGCAGGGTTGGTCGTCGTCGGACGCCGGTGGCACAACGTCGTTGGCGTCCTCCTCGGGGAAGGGCAACAGCCCAATCCCCGTCAGGTCGTGGTCGAAGACGCGGTTGCGCTCGATGGTGTTGCCGACACCACCGGCCGGCAGGATGCCGTTGCCCATGGCCAGCAGGGCCACGTCGATGGCCGGCGTGTCCGCCTGGTTGTTGGAGTACACGAGGTTCCCGACGATGGTGGTGTCGCGCTCGGGATAGCAGAGCTCGTAGCTGCCGGAGTTGGGCACGATCCCCGCCCGGTTGAAGCGGAACGTCGAGTTGACGATCAGCAGGTTCCCCCCGGAGTTGGTGCCGGAGTAGCCGAGGCCGTTGTGCTCGGAGACGACGTCGTCGATGACGGCGTCGCACGGGTAGCACTGGCCGATGTAGACGCCGGCGTCGGGGCTGCCCGACGTGTAGCTGTGCTCGATGAGGCCCTTGACCGAATCGAACGCATAGATGCCGTAGTCGCCGATGCGATACGTCGTCACGTAGGACGCGCGGTAGCCCTCGACACCGGTCCAGAAGAAGCCGTTCTTCGTGTAGTTGCGTGCGGTCATGTTCTCGATCGCCACGCCGCTGGCGCCCGTCACCCGGATGCCGTTGTCGAGCTCGAAGCCCCCGTCGAGGATGACCTCGTTGCGGTCGGCGCCGCGGATCGTCAGCTCGTCGGTGGTGACGCTGACCGACTCCTCGTAAGTGCCCGGCTGGATGAGGATCAGGTCGCCGGGCTCGGCCGCATCGACCGCAGCCTGGATCGTGTCGTGGTCGTCTGGGACGTTGATCGTGCCGCCGTCGCTGCTGTCCCCCTCGCCCTCGGCCGACCCGCCGTCATCGTCGTCGCCGCCACAGGCAGCGAGGGCCAGGGCGCCGGCGAGCAGCACCGCGAACAGGCGTCGAGTGGTGGGCATGCGCTTCTCCTGGGCTCAGGCGCTGACGACGATCGTCCCGATCATGCCAGCGTCGGTCGTGCCGTGGATGGAGCAGTAGTAGCGGTACACGCCGGCTTCGTCGAAGGTGTGCGAATAGGAGGCGCCCGGCTGGAAGTCGTCGACCTCGACCCCCCAGTCGTCACCCTCGACGTGGAGGACGTTGTGTTCGTTGCGACCCTTGTTGGTCCAGACGACCTCCGTACCGGCGGGCACCTCGATGTTCTCCGGCCGGAACGAGTTGTCGAGGGCGGTGACCTCGGCGGGGTCGGTGTCGATGACCACGACGTCCTCGGGCACCGACTCGTCGGAGGAGCCGTCCGAGCTGGAGAGCCCCGCGGCGCCGCCGGCGCTGTCGTCGTCGCCGCCACAGGCGGCTAACGAGCCGGCGACGAGCACGAGGCCCAGCAGCAACACGACGGCGCGCTTCATCGGTTCGTGAGAGTAGACGTGGCCTTACACCGTCAGGTAATCGGGTGGGTTGTGGCCGGCGACGGCACCGACCTACGTTGCGTCGGCCGTCTGACGACGCGTCAGACATCGAGCCGAGGGCCGCTGCCGGATGTCGATCACCACCGAGCGCCACGACTCCGGGGTCGCCGAGGTCGTGATGGAGAACCCGCCGGTCAACGCCCTGACCGTGGCCGGATGGTTCGAGCTGGCCTCGACACTGCGGGGGCTCGGTGAGGACGCCGCGGTGCGGGCCGTCGTCCTGCGAGCCGAAGGCCGGGGATTCAACGCCGGCGTGGACATCAAGGAGATGCAGGCGAGCGAGGGCTTCGACGTCCTCGTGGGCGCGAACCGGGGCTGCTTCGAGGCGTTCGCGGCCGTCTACGAGTGCCAGGTGCCGGTGCTGGCTGCGGTGCACGGCTACTGCCTCGGCGGAGGTATCGGCCTCGTCGGCAACGCCGACATCGTGGTGGCGTCGGACGACGCCACGTTCGGGCTGCCGGAGGTCGACCGGGGTGCCCTCGGCGCCGCCACCCACCTGGCCCGGCTGGTCCCCCAGCACAAGATGCGCGCCATGGTCTACACGGCAGCCACCGCCACGGCCGACGAGCTGGCCGCATTCGGATCGGTCCTTGAGGTCGTCCCCCGCAACCAGCTCCGGGCGGCCGCGCTCGAGGTGGCCGAGGCGATCGCCGCCAAGTCACCGACCGTGATCCGCGCCGCCAAGGAGTCGCTCAACGGCATCGACCTGTGGGACGTCCGGCGCAGCTACCGCTTCGAGCAGGGATTTACCTTCGAGCTGAACCTGTCCGGGGTGGCCGACGAGCACCGCAATGCCTTCGTCGAGGGCCGCGACACGGACACCTCCCGCTGAGGGCGCACCGATGGCAGACAAGCTGATGACCGAAGAGGAAGTGGTCGGCCGGCTGCGCTCGGGCATGACCATCGCCATCGGCGGCTGGGCCAGCCGGCGCAAGCCGATGTCGATCGTCAGAGCCATGGTGCGCAGCGAGCTGACCGATCTCGTGATCGTCACCCACGGCGGGCCCGACCTCGGCCTGCTGTGCGCGGCCGGCAAGGTCCGCAAGGCCATCTACGCGTTCGTTTCGCTCGACTCCATCCCCCTCGAGCCCCACTTCCGCGCCGCTCGCCAGGAGGGCGCCATCGAGGACGAGCCACTCGACGAGGGCCTGTTCCACCTCGGGCTGCAGGCCGCGGCATGGCGGCTGCCGTTCCTGCCGAGCCGGGCCGGGCTGGGCTCCGACCTCCTGCGCGACAACGGCGCGCTGCGGACGTTCACGTCGCCGGTTCCGGGGCACGACGGCGAGGCCGAGGAGCTGGTAGCCATGCCGGCGTTCCGGCTCGACGCCAGCATCTGCCACCTCAACCGGGCCGACCGCCGCGGCAACGCGATGTTCCTGGGGCCAGACCTGTACTGGGACGACCTCATGCTCCATGCCGCCCCGACCGGCGGCCGCTTCATCTCCACCGAGCGCATCGTCGAGACCGCCGACCTGCGAGACGAGGGGTGCGTCCACCAGTTGCGGATCAGCCGGATGATGGTCGACGGCGTCGTGCGGGCGCCCGGGGGCGCCCACTTCACCCTCTGCGAACCCGACTACCCCCGGGACGAGGCGGTGCAACGGGCATACGCGGCGTCGGCCCGCTCGCCCGAGGCGTGGGAGGCGTTCCGCGCCGAGTGGATCGACATCCCCGAGGCCGAGTACCAGCGCAAGGTCCGGGAAGGCACGGCATGACCCCGCACGCGACGCGTGCGGAGGTCTGCGTGGTGGCGGTCGCCGAGTGCTTCCGGGGCGACGGAGAGCTGCTCGCCAATCCGATCGGCACGATCCCCATGATCGGCGGGCGCCTGGCGCGGGCCACGTTCGAGCCGGACCTGGCGATGACGGACGGCGAAGCCACGCTCGTCGCCAACGACCGCGCCGTGGTCCCGCCCGACGAGCGCGTGATCGAGTACTGGAACCCCTACCGGTCGATGTTCGACTGGGTGTGGTCGGGGCGCCGGCACGTGATGATGGGCGCCTCGCAGGTCGACCGCTACGGCAACCAGAACCTCGCCGCCATCGGGGACTACGACCGGCCCACGGTGCAGCTGCTCGGCTACCGCGGCGCTCCCGGCAACACCATCAACGACCCCACGAGCTACTGGGTGCCCAACCACGGGCCCAGGGTCTTCGTCGAGAAGGTCGACACCGTCACCGGCATCGGCTGGGACCGGGCCGCGGCCCTGGGGCCGGCGGCGCGCTTCGTCGACATTCGGCGGGTGGTGTCCAACCTGGGCGTGTTCGACTTCGAAACCCCCGATCGCCGCATGCGGCTGCGCTCCGTCCACCCCGGCGTGGACGTGGAAGACGTGGTCGGGGCGACGGGCTTCGAGCTGGTGGTGCCGGCCGACATTCCCGTGTCGCGGCTCCCGACAGCCGAGGAGCTGCGGCTGATCCGCGAGGTGATCGACCCCGAAGACGCGCGTGAGCGCGAGGTCCCCGATCCGACCTGACTCCGTGCCCCGGCCTCGGGGCCCGCAACCCGAACCGGCGTCCCAACGCGACGGATTCCGGCGCATCCGAACGCCGGAACCGTCCGCCGCCCGCCCCGCAACCCGAACCGGCGTCCCAACGCGACGGATTCCGGCGCATCCGAGCGCCGGAACGGTGCCGACTACTGGTTCTCGGCGCGAAGCGCGTCGGCCTTGTTGGGTGCCGGCGTTCCCGGCTGGTGGAGCAGGTTCACGACGTCGCGGACGCCAGGCGTCGCCCGCACCTCGCGCTCTACGTGCTGGGCCGCCTGCTGATCGGGCATCTCACCCCGGAGCGTGACCACCCGGTCATTGACGTCGATCGTCAGGTGAGGACCATCGACCCGTCCGAGCACCTCGCTCCGGATCTTGTCGGCCAGCGTCAGGTCGTCCTCGGGGACATGGGGCCGGGGGTGGCGGACCTTGTGGATCACGCCCTCGGCCCTGCCCTTCCCGTAGCTGGCGTGACGTTCGACCGCCCGCACCTCGCGACGGAGGCCCGCCCGGCTCCGATCCTTCAGTTCGGCCCGGCGCCTGCGCCCGCGGACTGGGTCGAAGACGTAGGCGAGCGTCGCCCCGACGCCGGCGGCGATCGTCAGCTTGACGAGGCTTGCACCCCTCATCGGAAGCACCTCCTGGTCGGCTCGCCGCCCGCGCTCCCAGGGTACGACCGCACACAAGGGGCGGCCCCGGCCGGTGGCGGGTCCGCCAGACCGGCTCGTAGTCTGAGCCGATGTCTGACGCGGCGTCAGGTTCGGCGCTGCACCCGGCGCTCCGCACCCGGTTCTGCGAGCTGGTGGGCTGTCGCTTTCCAATCGTGCAGACGGGGATGGGCTGGGTGTCGGGCGCCTCGCTGACCGCCGCCACGAGCTGTGCCGGGGGGTTCGGCATCCTCGCGGCGGTCACCATGACGCACGATCAGCTGGCCGAGTCGATCGGCGTCGTCAAGGGGCGGACGCCCCACGCCTTCGGGGTCAATCTGCGGGCGGACCAGCCGGACCTGGCTGATCGGATCGAGCTGTGCCTACGGGAGGGTGTGAGGCTGGTCAGCTTCGCCGGCGCTCCCACCGAGGATGCGATCGCCGAGCTTCACGCCGCCGGGGTCCTGGTCATGCCGACTGTCGGCGCCCGCCGCCACGCCGAGAAGATGGTCGAATGGGGCGTCGACGCCGTCATCGCCCAGGGCGCGGAGGGTGGCGGACACACCGGCGTCGTCCCGACGTCGCTGCTGCTGCCACAAGTGGTCGATGCCGTGGGGTCGGAGATCCCGGTCGTGGCGGCCGGGGGTTTCTACGACGGGCGGGGGCTCGTGGCTGCCCTGGCCTGGGGAGCGGACGGGGTGGCCATGGGCACCCGGTTCCTGCTCACCCGCGAGAGCCGCGTGCCCGATGCGATCAAGCGGCGCTACCTGGCTGCGGCCGTGACCGACACGGTCGTCACCACTGCGCTCGACGGCGCGCCGCAGCGGGTCATCCGCACCCCGACGGTCGACCGGCTGGAGCGGGCCTCGCCGCTGAGCCGACTGCCGCGGGCGCTGCGGGCGGCACTCGCCTTTCGCCGCCTGACGGGAACGCCGCTGCCCCACCTCGTGCGCGAGGGCGTGGCCATGCGCAAGAACCAGGGCCTGTCGTGGTCGCAGGTGGCCATGGCCGCGAACGCGCCCATGCTCATCAAGGCCGCCCTCGTTGACGGGAAGTCCGAGGTCGGTGTGCTGCCGACCGGTCAGGTCACCGGCGTGATCGAGGAGCTGCCCACGGTGGCCGAGCTCCTCGAAGGCATCGCCGCCGAGGCGACCGCCACCCTCGGGCGCCTGCAGGGCCGATGACCGTGTCCCCAACTACACAGTTCCGAGTCCCCGGCGTCGCCCGGGCGCCGGCGAGCCAGGAGTCGGGATGAACGAGGCCTACATCGTGGACGCAGTTCGCACGCCGGTCGGCAGGCGCGGGGGTGGACTGGCCGGCGTCCACCCGGCCGACCTGGGTGCGCACAGCTTGGCGGCCCTGGTCGAGCGCACGGGCATCGACCCCGCGGCGGTGGAGGACGTCGTGTTCGGCTGCGTCGACACCATCGGCGGCCAGGCCGGCGACATCGCCCGCACCTGCTGGCTGGCGGCGGGGCTCCCCGAGCACGTGCCCGGTACCACGGTCGACCGCCAATGCGGATCGTCGCAGCAGGCCGTCCACTTCGCTGCCCAGGCGGTGCTGTCGGGAACGATGGACGTCGTCGTGGCCGGCGGCGTGCAGCAGATGTCGCAGATCCCCATCTCGTCGGCCATGACCGCCGGCCAGCCGCTGGGCTTCGAAGACCCGTTCACGGGATCGCCGGGGTGGGTCGCGCGCTACGGCACGCAGGACGTGAGCCAGTTCCGGTCGGCGGAGCTCATCGCCGAGAAGTGGGACATCGGGCGCGACGAGATGGAGGCCTTCGCCGTGGAATCCCACACCCGGGCCGTCCGGGCACGCGCCGAGGGCCGCTTCGATGCCGAGATCGTGCCGCTGGGTGAGTGCACCGCCGACGAGGGGCCACGGGAGCCCGACTGGGCCAAGATCCGCTCGCTGCCGGCGTTGACCGAAGGCGGGCGGGTGACGGCGGCGTGTTCGTCGCAGATCTCCGACGCCTCGGCGTCGCTGCTGATCGTCAACGAGAGGGGCCTCGCCGACCACGGGCTCTCGCCCCGGGCGCGGATCCACCACATCTCGGTGCGGGCCGACGACCCGGTGTGGATGCTGACGGCTCCGATCCCGGCCACCGCGCACACGCTGGTCAAGACCGGCATGCGCCTCGACGACATCGACCTGGTCGAGATCAACGAGGCGTTCGCATCCGTCGTCATCGCCTGGGCGCGGGAGGCCGATGCCGATATGGCCAGGGTCAACGTCAACGGTGGGGCCATCGCCCTCGGCCACCCGCTCGGCGCCACCGGCGCCCGCCTGATGACGACCTTGCTCCACGAGCTGGAGCGCTGCGGCGGGCGCTGGGGCCTCCAGACGATGTGCGAGGGCGGCGGCCAGGCCAACGTGACCATCGTCGAGCGGCTGTAGGACCCGTGGCCGTCGCCCTGGCGACGGCGACCGCCCGCCGGCCGGAAGGGACCGTCGGCTAGCTGACCTTGGGCTGGGCCCGGTCGATGATCGTGGAGAGATCGAGCCCCGGCGGCAGCGTGCCCAAAGCCAGTCCCTCCTCAGCGGCCAGCCGCGAGGCGCAGAACGCTTCGGCGACGGCGGGATGTCCGTAGCGCACCAGCAGGCTGCCCTGGAAGGCCAGTGCCATGGCCTCGACCACCCTCCGAGCGCGGGACTCGATGCCGACCAGGTCGCCGAGCTCGTGGCGCACGCGGGCCACGGCGCCGTCGAGCCGCTCGTCCGAGCCGCGAGCGGCGTCGATCTCAGTCAGGAACGCCTCCAGCGCCGCCGGCTCGCGGGCCATCGCCCGCAGCACGTCCAGGCAGATCACGTTGCCCGAACCCTCCCAGATGCCGTTGAGCGGGCTCTCGCGGAACAGCCGGGGCATGATCGATTCCTCGACGTAGCCGTTCCCGCCGAGGCACTCCAGCGCCTCGCCCACCTGCGTGGGCTGGCGCTTGCAGATCCAGTACTTGGCCACGGCCGTGGCCATCCGCCTGAGGACATCGGCGTCCTCGTCGCCCCGGGAGGCCTCGTCGAATGCCCGGGCCAGCCGCATCGCCGTGACGGTCGCGGCCTCGGACTCCACCGCCAGGTCGGCGAGCACCGCCCGCATGAGCGGCTGGTCGACCAGCGGCGAGCCGAATGCCGAACGATGAGCGGTGTGGTGGATCGCCTGAGCGGTGGCCTGCCGCATGGTGGAGGTCGCCCCCAGCACGCAGTCCAGACGGGTGTGGGCGACCATGTCGATGATCGTGCGGACGCCCCGGCCCTCCTCGCCGACCATCCACGCGAGCGCACCCTCCAGCTCGATCTCGCTCGATGCGTTGGACCGGTTGCCGAGCTTGTCCTTCAGGCGCACGATCCGGAACCCGGAGTTGCGCTCGCCATCGGGGAGCCAGCGCGGCACCAGGAAGCACGTCAGGGTGCCGGGGGCTTGCGCCAGCATCAGGAACACGTCCGACATCGGGGCCGAGCAGAACCACTTGTGCCCCGTCAGGGTCCACAGGCCGCGGTCGCCATCGGCGTCACCGCCACCGGCGATTCGCTCGGCGCGGGTGGTGTTGGCCCGGACGTCGGACCCGCCCTGCTTCTCGGTCATGGCCATGCCGGCGAGGACGCCCGGCTTCTCGCGTGCGGCCACGTTGCGCGGGTCGTAGGCCCGGGCCACGAGGCGGGGCTCCCACTCGGCGGCCAGATCGGCCTGCGCTCGGAGTGCGGGCACGATCGAGTAGGTCATGGAGATCGGGCAGCCGTGGCCGGCGTCGACCTGGGACCACACAACGAAGCCGGCGGCCCGCGCTACGTGGGCGCCCGCCTGGTCGACCGCCCACGGGGCGCCGTGGAGGCCGTGGGACACCGCAACCTGCATCAGCTCGTGGTAGGCGGGGTGGTAGGTGACCTCGTCGATGCGATGCCCGTAACGGTCGTGGGTTCGCAGCTCGGGCGGGTGGCGGTTGGCGTCGAATCCCCACCCGATGGCCTCGGGTGACCCTGCCAGGCGGCCGAGCGCGTGCAGGTCGTCGACGGCCCAGCCGGCGCCCTCGCGCTCGACGGCCTCCGTCAGGGCAGCGTCGCCAGCGAACACGTCGTAGCCCTCGAGCGGCGGCGGCTGGTTCGTGACCTCGTGCGTGGCGCTGGGCATGGCACCCATGGTGCCTGCCTAAGACGCAAAAGGCTGCCTCAGGAACCTCGCGTGTGGCGCAGAGCCCTCGGGAGGTCGACCAGGACGACATAGAGCACGAGCACCGACAACACGCTGAGTCCGGCAACGACCGAGCCCTTGACCGGGGCGTCGGCGATGGCGTCGAGCGGCGCACCGATCCCAAGGACCGCGGCAGCGGCGGCGGTTGCCGCCAATGCGACGTCGACCACGACGTGGACCGGATGGGGCGGCGTGTCCTCACGCCCGAAGCAGCCACACGAACCCACCATGGTTCCGGCCCGCAACGCGGCTATGACGAACGCCGCGAACGCCAGGTAGCTGGCGGCGACGAGCCACCAGACCCACGCCCAGCCGGCGGCCGCCGCCAGCAGGCCTACGAGCAGCTCGGCCGCGGCCCCCACCCGCACCCCAGTCCTCGACGCCGGGAGCCCCAGCGCCCGCAGCGCACCCACCGTCATCGCCGGTTCGACGGCCTTCGCCGCGCCCGCGAACACGAGGAGCAGTGCAGCGGTGAGGGCGGGTCCGGTCAGTGCGGGCATCAGGCGGAGTCGAATCTACTGAGCCGGTGCAGGGCCACCGCCGCCGCCGTGGCCACGTTCAACGAGTCGACCGAGGGGGCGATGGGGATGCGCACCCGCCGCCCGGATGCGGCGAGCGCGGCGTCGCTGAGCCCGGGCCCCTCGGCGCCGACCAGCAGCGCGACCTTGGGCCGGCCGGCGGCGATGTCACGCGCCACGGCATCGATGGGCTCGGCGGGGGGCGCCGGGGTCAGGGCCAGCAGCTCGAAGCCTCGCCGTCGCAGCTCGCCGAGCCCGTCGGGCCAGGCGGCGAGCCGAGTCCACGGCACCCGCAGGACGTGGCCCAGCGACACCCGGACGCTGCGGCGGTAGAGCGGGTCGGCGGTGGCGGGGTCCAGCAGGATCGCATCTGCGCCGAAGGCGGCCGCGTTGCGGAACAGCGCGCCGACGTTCTCGTGGTCGCTCAGCCCCTCGGCGACGACGATCAGCTCGGCGCCTCGCAGGACAGCGCTGAGCGCGGGCAGCGGTCGCCGGTCGGCGGCCGCCAGCACGCCGCGATGAAACGGGAAGCCGGTGACCGCCTCGACCTCGGCGTCGGACCGGACCACCACCGGCGCCCGGCCGCCCACGAGGGAACGCACCAGCTCCGCCTTGCGAGCCGCGGCCAGCACCGACCGGACGGGGAACTCCGAACCGAGCAGAGCCTCCAGCGCCAACGTCCCCTCCACCACGAAGAACCCGCCGCGGCGCTCGACCGCGCGCCGGCGCTCGGGGTCGTTCAGCGCCTGGTAGTCGTCGAGCATCGCGTCGTCCGCTGAGGTCACCGCGCCAGTCTGGGGCGCGACGTAGTGTCCGGGCATGCCGAGCGACTTGTTCTTCCGGGGACTCAACACGGTCCATCGGACCGTGTTGAAGCTCAGCGGCGGACGGCTGGGCTGGGACGTGGCCAACATGCCGGTGCTCGAGCTCACCACGACGGGTCGGAAGACCGGCCGGCCCCACACGGTCGTCCTGACCTCGCCGGTGCGCGACGGCGACGCCATCGTGGTTGTCGGCTCCCGTGGCGGCGACAACCACCACCCCGCCTGGTTCCTCAACCTCCGCGACAACCCCGACGTCGAGGTGGCGTTGGGGCGGGAGCCGAAGCGGCCCATGCGGGCGCGCGTCGCCGATCCCGAGGAACGGGCCCGGCTGTGGCCGCAGGTCGTCGCGAGATACAAGGGCTACGGCGACTACCAGACGAGGACCGACCGCGAGATCCCGCTGGTGCTGCTCGAGCGGCGACCCTGAACTTCCGGGTGTAGTTGCGCCAGCCTCCGTCACTGGGCGACGGCAGCTCACAAGTTGGCCGTTCGTGCGCGTCTCGCCCCACCTACTCACGGTGGCCGCACGGTCAGGCGTGTTTGGGTGATGACCAGGAGACCGCCGGAGGATCTACCCGAGCGCAGAGCGGGCCGCCGTCGTGCCCCGTCAAGTCGACCGTCGCTTCGAGACAACCAGCCTCGATCGCCGACGCGATGAGCTGTGGCTCGATTCGATCGAGCATCAGCTTGGCTCGCCTGAACATCTCGAAGCTGCCGTCTGGGCCAACGTCACCCCACGTGAGGTAGATGAAGCGGTCGCCTCGCTTGCCCTGCACTGCAGGCCCACGGAAGTCGAGATCGTCCGTCCGAATGACCTCGATGTCTAAGTCCCACGCCGCCTCGGGCTGATCTGCTCTGATGAGGTGAGCAGCTTCGCGACGTACTTGCACCCCTACGTGCACGTTCTCCATCAGCGACCCATCAGGACGGCAGAACGTTCGCCCAGGCAGATTGGCGCCAGTGATCGTCACTCGCACGCACCGATCATGCCCGAGCCGACCACCCCTCTGCTCAGTTCAGACACATTGACCAGCGGCGCCAAAACTGCCGATCTCGCGCCCCGGAGTTCTGTACTGACGATCGGCCAGGACGACGTGCTCCTCAGAACTGGTCGCCCCACTGCGAGAGCAGCCTTCCCTGTCCAGCAACCCTGTGCCAACGGGCCCGTGAGACCGTCCCCGAGGACGCCGATCGGGGACAGAGCACCGCGCCAGATCTGCAGATCTCGAGCGCTGGACCCGCCTCGGTCGTGGGCGCGCTGCGGGATCAATCCGGCGACAACTGCGCGGTCACGGGAGGTCGTAGCGGGCCGGAGGTCACATGCTCCAACCATGTTTGCCGAAACGGCATTGTTTCTCATCGCCCTCAGTGTGCTTGCCCTGTGGCTGGCATCGCTCGCCATCGACGACCGACGTCGCTACAGCGTGCGGCGCCCGGAGAGCGGACCCGCCATCTACGACCTCACCAGGGGCCGCGTGCACTACGTCGAGATTCTCGATGAGGTCGGCGAGTTCCAGCGCGTCGGTCAGCGCCGTGAACTGACGTAGTCGTCCGCTGCTTGCATCGCCCGCCTGCGGGGCGAGTGGTTTCGCACGCGATCCACGGGCGTCCAGCCGGCCAATCTTGGTAACCCGCAGGCCATCTGCCGCCGCCGCTACTTCGGTGCAACCGTCAACGACGGATGGACCGGGAGAACGCATAGCCGCCCCACGCGGCGATCAGTCCACCAACGACCGACACCGAGATGTAGACGAGTGCGACACCGGCGCGACCGGTATGGCCGAATGTGGCCCCTCCCACACGAACGTCGAAACGGTCCCCCGGCGGCACAGGATGCCGAGGGGACCGCTCCGTCGGTTACCGCTTTTCGGCGGAGCGGTTCTACCCGGCGGCGGGCCGCCGCAAACCAGCGCTGGTGGCTGTCAGTCGCCGTTGAGTCGGTCCAACGCCTCGTCAACGAGGTATCGGAACTCGGTCTCGACACTCAGGGGGAGTGGCTGCGACGGCGACTGCTCCGCCGCCGGTAACACATCGGTGACGCACGACGGGTGAGACGGCAGTCAGCGCGTTCGGACTTTGTGTCGGTCATGCCGTTGGGAACAACGGACGGGACGGGCGGCATGGAATGCATCGAAGCCCAGGTCATGGTCTGACCTGGGCTTTCCCTGGAACCACGAGGACGTGGCGGTTCGTAGCAAGCGGCTGCCGACGATCACCGGCCTGGTGAAGAGCCTTCCTTGGCCGCCCGCGTCTCCGTCATCGCCGTTGTGGGTCCTGGCGCTCGTCGATCAATCCGGCCCTGGGTTCGTGCTCTGACCCCCGGGCGAGCCGCCAGGCTCACCAACGGGTCACGAGGCGGCTTCCGGAGGCCGAACGTCGTCTCGCTCAGGGACGTCAGGACGTGAGCCGGTCGCGGCGAGCCAAAGGGACGTGGGCCGCCCGAGAAAGTACGTGGGGCGGGTTGCCGAACGGCGGTGGTGCCAGCGCGTTTCCATGAGGGCAAGCATCGTGCCGAACGCGGGCCGCGACTGCGGCAGATGCCACAGAAGAGGCATGACGGATGACACGCCCGCACGAGGTGATCGACGCTGACCATCGAATCCCGAGTGGGGTCGGTGCGGAGCCGGCCGGACACATCGGTCGGACAAGGTGCGTGTGGCCATGGCGCGACCACTATTTCGGGTGACATCGGTGGCCTAATACCGGGAGGCTCACATCGCATCGGGCGCAGTTCTCGAGGAGGCTCACGATGGAGACCACCGACCACAACCCCGGCAGGGCTCGATCCGTCTCCCCCGCGTCGGACGCCGCTGACGGTGTGGCCACCGGGGACGTTGGCGTGGAGGGCGACGAGCCGCTGGGGCCGCAGGCTCCGGCGCTCTTGGCCGCCGAGCACTGGAGCCTGATCGCGGCCCGGTCGTTGATCTGGAACGAGGCCCAGAGCCGCGCCACCGTCTTCTTGACCGTCCTGTCGGCCTCGATCATCGCGTTGGCCCTGGCTGCTGACGCCTCCGGCTTCGGGACCGAAACCACCACCCTGGCACTGATATTGCTCCCGGTGGTCCTCCTGCTGGGCGTCGCCGCCTATGTCCGCTTGGTCCAGATCAATACCGAAGAGTTCCGGCTCGTGCTGGCCATGAACCGGCTCAGGCGCGCTTACCTGAGCCTGGAGCCCGGCATGGAGCGCTACCTGACCACAGGCCACCACGACGACGAGCCCGGCGTGATCGCCACCTACATGCTCGATCACCCCACCCGGCGGTGGCTGTGGGTCCACTTCCTGGTCAACACGCCGACCATCCTGGCGACGGTCGATGCCGCGTTGGCCGCAGCCATCGCCGTGCTGGGCTTGCAAGCCGCGGACGCGCCCAGGGCGGCCGCAGTCGCGTCTGGCTCGGTGGCCTTCCTGGTGGTCTGGGCGACGCTGTTCTGCTTGCAGCTCCCGTCCTTGCGCCCGCTACGCCACCACACGCCCAGGTTCCCCACCCCACCCGATCGCCGCTGAGCACCGCTGCGCCTCGGCTGCTCACCGCGGGTGATCGTTCACGACCTCGGGCTGGCAGTGCGTAACGGCACTGACAGAGGGTCGGAGGGTCGCAGGAAGGCCGCGCTTTCGACGAGGAAGCGGGGTAAAGGACCGCCGCCTGGTAGGTCCGTTCGCCCCAAGCGGTCAGGCGGCGGCCAGGGTCTCGTCGGGCCGGTACACAGCGACGTCCTCGAGCAGCGACAAGTAGCCCCAGCCCGGGCGATCGCCGTCGAAGAGGTCCAGCAACACGAGGCCGTCGTCGGTAATGAGCATCGCCTCAGCGGTTCGGCGCTCGCCACGCAATGTCAACTCGATCACATCGCCTTGCTTCACCGTCTCATTGCTGTCAGCCACGGTGGCTCCCTCCGCATCCACGGTCGACACAAGCGTCAATGCGGATTGATCGAGGAACATTCCGATATTCACGCGACGTCGAGGTGACTTTGGGCACAACCGTCACCCGCGAATCCCCCTTCCGCACGCGCTGTCCTTACCGCGGGCCGCGCGGTTCGACGACTCAGGTGGGCGTGCCCAACCGGTGAGGGCTCTCCCGTGTCGGTCGTCGACGCGTACCAGGGGACTCGACGTGAAGGGGTACCACTATGAGGCGTATGCAGACGATGATGGTTCCTTCATCGTCCCCGACAGTTGAGAGAGCAGCTGGTGGTGAAAGAAGCCTTGTGGTGCGAGGAGCACGTGCTCGAGGTCGACGGCGTTCAGTTCGTCGCGCACGGGGCCACCAATCGCTTCAAGTCAACCAGCGACCGGTTCTGCCTGGTCAAGCGCCCCGACGTGGCCGCCGCCTACCTGGGCCTTCTAGCCGAGCTACGGCCGGCGACCATCGTGGAGCTGGGCGTCTACCAGGGCGGAAGCTGTGCCCTCATGGCCCTGGTGAGCGACCCCGAGGTGCTGGTGGCGGTGGAGCTCAGCGAGGAGCGGGTACCCGCCCTGGACGCGCTGATCGCGAAGCGGGGCCTGAGCGAACGGGTCCATGTCCACCACGGTGTCGACCAGGCGGATGCCGCCACGCTCGGGCGGCTGGTCGATGACCACCTAGCGGGGCGGCCCCTCGACCTGGTGGTGGACGACGCATCTCACCTCGTGGGCGCAACCCGGGCATCGTTCAACACCCTGTTCCCGCGCCTACGACCCGGAGGCGTCTACATCATCGAGGACTGGTCCTGGGCGCACGTCGGCTACGGCGTCCACCGGCCAGCGGAAACCCCCCTGACCGTTCTCGTCTTCGAGATCACCATGGCGCTGCCGTCCCGTCCCGGGCTGATCGACGAACTACGCATCGATCACGATTGGGCTCTGATAGTTCGCGGGGATGGAGAGTTCGAAGCGGCCGGCTTCGACATCTCCGCGTGCTACTCCGAGCGCGGGCAAGCCCTGCTTGGCCCACGCGCGTAGGTCGTAGGCCCGCCGCCACCCGAACGATGGTCAGCGAGCCTTCAGGAGCCGGTGTCGGGCAGGCGCTGGGCGAGGAACACGAACTCGCGACCTGGCCGGTCCGGTGCATCACGGACCTCCCGAACACGGAACCCTGCGCCATCGAGGGTCTTGGCAACCTCGCCCCGGGTGCGAAACCGAAGGGTCGAGTCGGACGTGAGCTCGGTGCCGTCCACCCAAAAGCGGAACGTGTGACGGAACGACACATACGGAAGCTCGACCTTGATGAGCTCGATCCAGGCATCCACGAGCCCCGTCTGCGAAATCGCGACACGGCGATAGGTCTCCGTTCCTCGTCCAGCTCTCCCACGCCCGCCGGGATGGGTCGCGCGTCTCGAAGACCAACCAACCCCCTGGCCGTACGGCTGTCTGCACCGCTTCCAGCACCTGTGTCCACTCGATGTCCGTCAGGAACACCTGGGCCACGTTGCCGGTCATCGTGGCGAGGTCCACGCTGAGCGCTGGAAGATGCGACACGTTCCCGTGGATCCAGCGGACCTGCTCGGCGCCGGGCTTCTGCTGGGCGACATCTAGCGAGGCCCCTGCAGGGTCCAGTCCTATGGCCCGCTTCCCACTGTTGGCCAGGCGGCAGGCGAAGGTTCCCGTGCCACACCCGATGTCGAGGACCGAGCGTGCGCCGAGCTCCTCGGCGATTGCGACGTAAGCGCCGAGGTCGCTCCGGTCGCCGTCGATGAAGTCGTAGATGGCTGCCAGGCGAGGGTGACAGAAGATCGGATCCGGCACGACTACATCGTCGCCCCCCGGCCAGGCTGACCTCAGCCGTCCGACGCCGCCCGCGCCTGTGGGAACTCGAGATACAGGGTGACCGATCGCGCCAATGATCGTTTCGCTGGGTTCACATGCAGCGCGGTTGTCGGATCGCGACCTCGGCAACGAGATCGAGGTGAGGCTGACACGCGCTTATCGTGTCGGCTCTGGACGCGCGGACGGGGCGTCGATCGGGGGAACCATGGCCTCGCTCATGAGCTCCACGTCGTGGGGCGGCGGCATGGCTGGTGGACCGCTGCGCTGCTCCGTGTGTGGCCGCCGGGAGGCGTCGGTCGAGCACCTTGTCCGCGCCCGCGGCGTCCACATCTGCGACCGCTGCGTGGCGCAGGCGAGCGAGGCGCTCGCCGCTGCGCCGCCCGATCAGAAGGTGGTGCGCATCCGGCCGCCGTCCGCTCACGTCGGTGACCGCGACGCCGCGGAGGCAGCGGTCGAGGAGGCGTTCGAGACCGTGTTCGGCGGCCAGGCGCCTGTCGAGGAGCGCTGCCGGGCGATCGAGAAGGGCGACAACCTCGCCGCGGCGTTCGAGCAGGCACGGCAGCGCAGGCCGGGCGTTGGCCCCCTGGATGTCTCGGTCGACTCCGTGCGGTTCGTGAGCGAGGACGAGGCCGAAGTCCAGTTCACGCTGTGGCTGGGGGGCTTCGGCCAATCGGGCATGCCCCGCCAAGGTCACGCCGTGAAGGTGGGGGATGCCTGGAAGGTGGCACGGGACACCTGGTGCGGACTCGTCCGCATGATCGGCGTCGAATGCCCGCCGCCCGAAGAGGCACCGAACTGAGGAGGAGCCGGGGCAGACCTGGACCCGGTGCCGCCGCTGGCCCGTCGCGTTGGCGCCGGCCGGCTCCCGAGGCCGTGTGACAGCATGCGCGCATGACGGGGATCTGCGAGGGGCGCGTCGTCATCGTCACCGGTGCGGCGCGCGGGATCGGCCGGGCGCACGCCCTCGAGTTCGCCCGCCAGGGCGCCCAGCTGGTGGTCAACGACATCGGGGCCGAGCTCGACGGCACGGGTGGCTCGCCCACGCCGATCCGGGCGGTGGCCGACGAGATCGCCGCCGGCGGCGGCGAGGCCGTGATCAACGGAGACGACGTCGCCGACTGGGAGGGTGCCCGGCGGCTGGTCGGCACCGCGCTCGAGGCGTTCGGGCGACTCGACGTGGTCGTCAACAACGCCGGATTCGTGCGTGACCGCATGTTCGTGTCGTGCGGCGAGGACGAATGGGACGCCGTCGTCCGGGTCCACCTCAAGGGCCACTTCGCCGTCTCCCGCTTCGCAGCCGAGCACTGGCGCGAGCGCGCCAAGGCCGGCGAGACGGTCGACGCCCGCATTGTCAACACGTCGTCAGGCGCCGGACTGCAGGGCTCGGTGGGCCAGGCCGCCTACAGCGCCGCCAAGGCTGGGATCGCCGCACTCACGCTCGTCCAGGCGGCCGAGCTCGGGCGCTACGGCGTCACGGCGAACGCCATCGCCCCCTCGGCGCGCACCCGCATGACCGAGACCGTGTTCGCCGACACGATGGCGGCGCCGGGCGACCCCATGGCGTTCGACACCATGGCCCCCGAGAACGTGGCGCCACTGGTGGTGTGGCTCGGCTCGGCGCAGTCCGGGCACGTGACCGGCCGGGTCTTCGAGGTGGAGGCCGGCAAGGTGGCGGTGGCCGACGGTTGGCAGCACGGCATCCCGATCGACAAGGGCGCACGCTGGCATCCGGCGGAGTTGGGCCCAGTCGTGGACGAGCTGCTGGCCAAGGCCCCGGCGCCGGCCCCCGTGTACGGGGCCGGGTGACGAGAACGGGACTACCGTCCGGAGCCATGAGTGAGCGTCCCGGAGGGCGAGAGAGCGAACCCGGCCCGAGCGGCCGTGGGAGCGGACAACAACACGTCGACAGCCCGAGCGGCCCGCTGCGAAGCAGCATGAGCGGGAAATGCATGAGTGAGCGTCCCGGAGGGCGAGAGAGCGAACGAGGCCCGAGCGGCCCGCTGCGAAGCAGCATGAGCGGGAAATGATGGGCGACCGCTCCTTCGCAACGCTGGCCGACGGCGGCGGGTTCTTCGAGGGCCCGCGCTGGCACGACGACCGCTGGTGGGTCTCCGACTTCTACCGGCACACGGTGTTCGCCATCGACACCGACGGAACCCACGAGGAGATCGTCACCGTCGAGGCACAACCGTCGGGCCTCGGCTGGATGCCCGACGGTTCGCTGCTGGTCGTGTCGATGAAGGACCGGCGGGTGCTTCGCCGGTGGCCGGACGGATCGGTCACCGTGCACGCCGACATCGACGACCACTGCGGCGGGCACGCCAACGACATCGTCGTCGACGCCCGCGGCCACGCCTACGTCGGCAACTTCGGGTTCGACATCATGGCCGGCGCACCCCCCTGCAGCGCGGCCATCATCCATGTGGCCCCCGACGGCACCCTCGACCGGGCCGCCGACGACCTCGCCTTCCCCAACGGTTCGGTCATCACGCCTGACGGGTCGACGCTGATCGTCGGCGAGACCATGGGCGGCCGCTACACCGCGTTCACGATCGGCGAGGACGGGTCGCTGACCGACCGCCGGGTGTGGGCCACCGTCGAGGGCGTGGCCCCCGACGGGTGCGCGCTGGACGCCGAGGGATGCATCTG
Source organism: uncultured bacterium (assembly GCA_963756425.1). Lineage (GTDB taxonomy): Bacteria > Actinomycetota > Acidimicrobiia > Acidimicrobiales > VFJN01 > DASQUK01. The sequence continues at coordinate 381,733 of CAVWNW010000012.1, forward strand.
GGCCGCAGATGCCCTCGGGAACCGGCTCGTGCGGGTGGCCGAGGGCGAGGGCGTGGTGGATGAGCTCCCCGGGCCCGACGGCCTCGGCATCTACGCCTGCATGCTCGGCGGCGACGACGGCCGCACCCTGCTGGCCTGCGCCGCGCCCGACTTCTTCGAGAGCAACCGTGCCACCGCCCGCGAGGCGGTGCTGCTCACCACCACGGTCGACGTCCCCCACGCCGGGTTGCCCTAGGGCCCGCGGGCGATAACCTTTGCCTTAGTCAAGGATTTGCTTGCAGGAGGCAGAGATGTCTGCGACCGCCACCGCGCCCGTCAGCGACGAGGTTCCCGCCGTCCGGGCCTTCAACCGGTTCTGGACGCAGCAGATCGGGCTCCTCCAGGCGGGGCTCGTCGACACGCCCTACTCGCTGACCGAGGCCCGGGTCCTGTTCGAGCTCGCGCAGCGAGAGGCCACCGACCTCGCCGACCTGCGCGGCGCGCTCCGGCTCGACGCCGGCTACCTCACCCGCGTCGTCGGACGGCTCAAGGACGCTGGGCTGATCACCTCCCGGCGGTCCCCCGACGACGGACGCCGGCAGGTGATCCGGCTCACGGCGCAGGGACGGTCCGAGTTCGGGACGCTCGACGCCAGGTCGAGCGAGGCCACCGCGGCCATGCTCGACGCGGTGCCGGCGCCCGACCGGCGCCGGCTGGTGGCGGCGATGGCGACGATCGAGGGCACGCTCGCGCCGCCACCCCGCGAGCCGCCCCGGGCCTACCTGCTGCGCGAGCCGGGTCCCGGCGACCTCGGCTGGATCGTCCAGCGCAACGGCGCGGTCTACACGGCCGAGTATGGCTGGGACCAGAGCTACGAGGCGCTCGTGGCCCGGATCGTGGCGGACTTCGCCCAGCACCACGAACCAGCCCGCGAGCGGGTCTGGATCGCAGAGATGGACGGCGAGCCCGTGGGATGCGTGCTGTGCGTGCGGCGCGACGACGAGACGGCCCAGCTGCGCATCCTGCTGGTCGACCCCGCGGCCCGGGGCCGCGGCATCGGCGCCCGGCTGGTCGAGGAGTGCATCCGCTTCGCTCGCGCCGCCGGGTACCGGTCGCTGGTCCTGTGGACCAACGACGTGCTGGTGTCGGCCCGGCGCCTCTACGAAGCTGCGGGCTTCGAGCTGGTCGACGAGGAGGCGCACCACAGCTTCGGCCACGATCTGGTCGGCCAGACGTGGCGCCTCGACCTGGATAGCGGCGCCGGGGTGCCCTGACACCGTGTCGGCATGGCTAGCCATGCCGATCGGAATCGCAGCGATCTAGTTCAGCCGTTCGACGATCATCGCCATGCCCTGACCGCCGCCCACGCACATGGTCTCGAGCCCGAAGGTCTTGTCCTCGTCCTGGAGGGCGTGGATCAGCGTGGTCATGATGCGAGCGCCGGTCATGCCGAAGGGGTGCCCGAGCGCGATCGCGCCGCCCTTGACGTTGAGCTTGTCCCACGGGATCCCGAGGTGCCTGGCCGAGGGGACCACCTGGGCGGCGAACGCCTCGTTGATCTCCACCAGGTCGATGTCGTCGATGGTCATGCCGGCGCGGGACAGCGCCTGGCGGGACGCCTCGATGGGGCCGAGTCCCATGATCTCCGGGTTCAGCGCGGTGACACCCGACGAAACGATGCGGGCCAGCGGTTCGATCCCCAGCTCGGCCGCCTTGGCGTCGCTCATGACGATCACGGCGGCGGCGCCATCGTTCAGTGGGCAGGCGTTCCCGGCCGTGACCTCGCCGTCGGGGCGGAACGCGGGCTTCAGCTCCGCCAGCTTCTCGACCGTTGTCCCGGGGCGGGGACCATCGTCCTTGCTGACGACGTTGCCCGACGGCGTGGTGACGGGCGTGATCTCGCCATCCCAGTAGCCGTTCTCCTGGTTGGCCACGGCCCGCTGCTGCGACAGAGCGGCGAACTCGTCCATCTCGCGGCGGCTCACGTTCTCGGCCAGCCGCACGTTCTCGGCGGTCTGGCCCATCGCGATGTAGATGTCGGGCAGACCCTCGGCCGGCTGCCACGAGTCGGCTCCGTTGGCGCGCTCGGAGGTGCGGGCCTGGGCGTCGGCGAACGCGGGATTGGTGGGGCCGCTGTCGGCCATGCCGTTGCCGTATCGGCTCACGGTCTCGACCCCCGCGCTGATGAAGGCGTCGCCCTCCCCGGACTTGATGGCGTGCGCGGCCATGCGGGTCGTCTGCAGCGACGACGAGCAGTAACGGTTGACGGTCACGCCCGGCACGTCGGGCATCCCGGCGAGGATGCCGGCGACCCGGCCCACGTTGAAGCCCGACTCACCGCCGGGCTGGCCGCACCCCATGATCACGTCGTCGACCGACTGGGGGTCGAGCTGGGGCACCTTCTCCAATGCCGCCTTGACAAGGGTGGCCGCTAGGTCGTCGGGCCGGCACTCCACCAACGAACCCTTCATGGCGCGGCCGATGGGGCTGCGCGCCGTCGAGACGATCACGGCTTCAGGCATGTGAGCTCCTTGAGTGGTGATGGGGGACGCTGCTTGACGGCGGGCCAGGCGCGCCGGCCTCGGCACGCTTCTCGAGCCAGCGGCGGAAGCCGGCCGCGTTGGAATGGATCCCGTTGAGGGTCTCGAGCTTCTCGCGATTGGCGGGATCGGTGCCTTCGAGCTGGGAGCCGAACTCGGCGGCGAGCGCCTCGGCGATGTCGGTGCCCTGGCGCCACGCGCCCTCGGCGACCTCGGCCCAACGGCGCAACGTGCCTTGGGCCTCGTCCAGGATCTCGACCGCGTCGGGCACCAGCCCGAAGTGCGCGAGGGCGATGCCGGCGGGGCGGCGCTCGGAGAACCGCTCCAGCGAGGTGAGCGCCTGGTCGAGGTCGAAGTCCGGCGGCGGCGTGGCCGGCCGGAGGATGCCCAGATCCGGAAGCCGCACACCGACGGCGTCGCCGGCGAACAGGATCCCGGAGTCCGAGTCGTGGAGGGCCAGGTGGTGCTTGGCGTGGCCCGGCGAGTCGACGGTGGTGAGCGTGCGGTTCGACGACACCGCGATCCGCTCGCCATCGGCGAGGACGTGCACCCGCTCGGCGGGCGTGGGCGTGAGCCGGCCGTAGAGGGAGTCGAGCAGGTCGCCGTAGACCATCGCCGCGCTGTTGACCAGCTTGGTGGGATCGACGAGGTGCCGGGCGCCCTTCTCGTGGACGTAGACGGTCGCGTTGGGAAAGGCGGCGGCGACGTCGCCCACGCCGCCGGCGTGATCGAGGTGGATGTGCGTCACGGCGACGCCCGCGAGCTCGTTGGCGTCGACCCCCAGCTCGTCGAGGCCGGCGAGCAGGGCGGGCACCGACGTCTGGCTGCCGGTCTCCACCAGCACCGGCGAGTCGCCCGTGATCAGGTAGCCGGCGGTGACCTGCTGCCACCCGCCGAGCAGGGTGTCGATCTGCAGGACCCCGGGGGCGATCTCGGTGTGCACCGCCTCGACCCTATGCCGGGTCGTCGCTGACCGTCACTCCGGCCCGACCTCATCCGTCGCCCCTGGCCGCCTCGGCCTGACGCCCGAGACCGTCCAGCCCGACCCCCACCCGCCGCCCCGTGGCGGCGTCGGCTTCCGGCCGACACTGTCACCGGCTGTCGCTAACGTCGGCCCTGTGCCGAAGCCCCGAGCCACCCCTCCCACCCTGTGGGACGACCCCGGCGGCGAGCCCACCTGGTCGGTCGCCGAGGTCGCCGAGACGGTGGCGGTGGCAATGCACCGGGCCTTTCCCGAGGAGGTGTGGGTCCGGGGCGTGATCCGGAACCTCAGCCGGGGTCGCGGCGGGATGGTGTGGTTCGACCTGATCGAGCCGGCGCCGGGTGGCGACCTGTCCAAGCCACCGCTGGCCACGCTGGCGGTGGTCCTGTTCGACGACGCCCGGCGTCAGGTCAACGCCCGCCTGGCCGCCGGGGGCAACGCCGTGCGCATGGTCGACGGCACCGAGGTCAGGGTCCGGGGCCGGCCCGGTTACTGGCCCCGGGGTGGGCGGCTGCAGCTCCAGATGTCCGACATCGACCCCGACTTCACGCTGGGGCGCCTAGCGGCCGATCGCGACCGCCTGCTGCGGCGCCTCGACGGCGAGGGGCTGCTGGCGCGGCAGTCCGAGCTGCCGGCCCCGCTGGTCCCCCTGCGGCTCGGATTGGTCACCAGCGCCGGCAGCGCCGCCGAGCACGACGTGCTCGACGAGCTGCGCCGCTCGGGCATCGGCTTCCGGGTGTTCCGGGCCGACGTGCGTGTGCAGGGCTACGACGCGGCGCGATCGGTGGCGTGGGGGCTCGGGGCCGTCGCCCGCCGGGGCGTCGACGCCGTGTTGCTGGTGCGGGGTGGGGGTGCGACCACCGACCTGGCGGCCTTCGACAGCGAGCTCATCGCCCGGACCATCGCCGGCCTCGATGTGCCGGTGTTCACCGGCATCGGCCACGACATCGACCGCACGATCGCCGACGAGGTCGCACACGAGGCGTACAAGACGCCGACCGCGTGCGCCCAGGCCGTGGTCGACGACGTCCGGGCGTTCGAACGGCGCACCGTCGAGGTGTGGCGCGACATCGCGATCGCGGGGCGGCGCCGGCTGCGCGCCGAGGCCGTCCGGCTGAGCGCGTGCGGGCGCCACGTGGCGGTGGCGACCCGCCAGGGGTTGGCCGCCGCCGACCGCGACCTGGCGGCACGGCCCCAGCGAATGCGGCGGGCGGCGAGCACGGCGCTCGACCGCTCCGCTCGGACGCTGGAGCGTGCCGCCGGCCGCACCTCGTCGAGCGCACGGGGTCACCTGCGGGGCCGGGAGCTGGCACTCGCGGTCGCCGGCCAGCGCCTGGCGCATCGCCCGTCGCGGCTGGTCGCGGCCGCGGCCCACGACCTCGACCGCCTCGAGGCGCAGGTCCGGGCCCTCGATCCGGCCCGCACGCTCGCCCGCGGCTGGTCGATCACCCGCGACGTCGACGGGCGGGTCCTGCGCGCGGCGGCCGGCGTGGCGGCAGGCGACGCGCTCACCACGACCCTCGCCGACGGTGAGGTGCACAGCACGGTGACCGGGGCGCGAGGAGCAGGCGATGACTGAGCAGGAGATCGGCTACGGCGAGGCGCTGGCGGAGCTCGAGGGGATACTCGACGAGCTCGACGGCGACGAGGTCGACGTCGACGTGCTGGGCAGCCGGGTCCGGCGGGCAGCCGAGCTGCTGCGCCTGTGCCGCGACCGGATAGCGAGCGCCAGGTTCGACGTCGAGCAGGTGGTAGCCGAGCTCGAGGCCGAGACGGCCGACGTGGTCGCGCCCGCTCGCGACGAGGCCGGGGGCGCCGCCACCGAGGCCGACGACGGCGCAGCATCCCCGAGGCAATAGGTTCCGCAACGCGCAGGCCGAGGCAATGAGTTCCGAAACCGGAACCCATGACCTCAAGCTCAGTAGGACGGAACCCATGACCTCGCGACCGCCGCGCCGCCACCACGCCGGAGAGCCACGCCGTTGCCGCCAGACTTCCGCAGCAATCCCGAGGCAATAGGTTCCGCAAAGCGCAGGCCGAGGCAATGAGTTCCGAAACCGGAACCCATGACCTCAAGCTCAGTAGGGCGGAACCTATGACCTCGGGACTGCCGTGCCGCCATCTGGACCGGCCCCGGCAGCGCTCCCGCCGGCACTCCCGGCAGCGCTCCCGCCGGCACTCCCGGCAGCGCTCCCGCCGGCACTCCCGGCGGCGCTCCCGCCCGCGGTGCTCCCGCCCGCGGTCCTCCCGCCCGCGGCGGTGTCGCTGTCGCTGTCGCCGTCCGCTGGGCAGCGGGCTCGGAGCTCGCCCTCGACACCCTGGGACGGTTCCTCGGTCGCTTCCAGCTCGGCATCGAGGCTCACCCAGGTCCCTTCGACGATCAGTCGATCGCCGTCGGTCCGCACGTCGCTGATCTCGCCAGCCGGGCCGTGCTCCAGCTCGGCGCCGAAGGCGCCGAGGATGCCCGCGGCGCCCAGGTCGGCCGTGACGCCGGTGCGGTCGAACCCCTCGTCACCCAGGTCGGCGGCGGCCTGGACGACCATTGCGCCCCGGCGCCCGGCGAGGACCACGACGTCGCGGTCCGGGTCGCGTCCGCACGATGTGAGCGGCACCTCGACCTGGCGGCCGCCGTAGGTGAAGCGGACGGTGTCGGGCGCGAGCCCGTCGGACGGCTCGTCGTTCCCGCCCCACGCGCAGCCGCTCGACGCCGCCAGGCCCGCGACCGCAAGCGCGGCAAGCGCCGCCGTCGCCCAGACACGAGGACGGGCCCGATGGACCACGGTCCGGCACCGTAGCGACGTCGAACCGCATGCCCGCCGGCCATAGTGAGCCGTAACGTGGAACCGGCCATGCGTTCCCGCACCTCCGCCGCCTCGCCGCCCAGCCTGCACGCCATCGCCGTGCACGTGGACGAGCGGCTCGCCCGGCTGTTCGACGCGGAGATCACCCGCTGGGAGGCCGTCGACCCGGCGATCGCGGCGCCGCTGCGGGCCCTTCGTCATCTGGTCGACGCCGGCGGGAAGCGCCTGCGGCCGGCGTTCTGCTACTGGGCCTTCGTGGGCGCCGGGGGCGACCCGGACGATCCCCGCATCATCGACGCCGGTGCCGCCTTCGAGCTGCTCCACGCCTTCGCCCTGGTGCACGACGACGTCATGGACGGATCCGACACGCGCCGCGGCGCACCGACGACCCACGTCGAGTTCGGCCGAGAGCACCAGGCCGGCGGGTGGCGGGGCGAGGACCGTCGCTACGGCGAGGGCGTCGCCATCCTCATCGGCGACCTGTCCCACGTGTACGCCGACATGCTGCTCGGCAACGTCGGCGCCGACGCCGCCGCGGTCTGGAACGAGCTCCGCCTGGAGCTCAACGTCGGTCAGTACCTCGACCTGCTCGCCACCGCCCGAGCCGACCGGGATCGGCTGGTCGCCCACCGCATCGCCCGCTACAAGTCGGGCAAGTACACGATCGAGCGACCGCTGCACGTGGGTGCGGCCCTGGCCGGGCGCCTCGGCGACCTGCAGGCCCAGCTGTCGGCCTACGGCGACCCCTTGGGCGAGGCGTTCCAGCTCCGCGACGACGTGCTGGGCGCGTTCGGTGATCCGGCCGTGACCGGCAAGCCCGTGGGGCAGGACCTGCGCGAGGGCAAGCCGACGCCGCTCCTGGCGGCGGCCGTCGAAGGGGCGAATGACGGCCGCGGCGACCTCCTGGATCGCGTGGGCGAGCCCGGGCTCTCCGACGGCGACGTCATCGCGGTCCAGCGGCTGCTGGTGGACGGCGGCGCCCTGGACGAGATCGAGCGGCTGATCGAGCGGCTGACGGCCCGGGCGATCGACGCCATCGGTGCCGCCGACATCACCGCCCACGCCAGGGACGAGCTCGTGGGTCTCGCCCGGTTCGTGGCGTCCCGCGACGCCTGATCGGGCCGGCCCTCGGCGCCGCTACGAGGCGGCGAACAGCGCCACCGCCCCGACGCGATCGGTCTCGCGGACGCCGGGCTCGGCCGCGACCGCCGTCAGCCACGGCGGCCGCACCTGCGCGCACACCGCCAGGGCCACGTCGAGGCCCGACGCCGTCGCGGCCAGGCGGGCATAGGTGGTCGCGTAGTCGGCGGGGCGAACGTCGTGGCTGAGCTCGAAGAGCGCATACGGGTCCGGTGGTCCCGCGGTCTCCAGCGCCTCGGTCAGCACGTAGGGCGTGGTGGGCTCTGGGCCCCCGCCCCTGAGCCCTGGTCCGTCGTCGAGGATGGCGCCTCGCACGAGCTCGGGGCGGGCGCCTGCCACGAGCAAGGCGACGTACGCGCCGAGCCCCCGACCGTAGAGGGTCGTCGGGCCGAGCCGGGCCAGCGCGGCGTCGACGTCCGCCATGAGCAGCTCACAGAAGTAGCCGCCGCCGACGGGCACGCTCGACGCGCCGTGCCCGGTGAAGTCGAGCGCCCAGACCGGCCCGGGCCAGCCCGCCAGGTGATCGGGCAGGGCATCCGGCGAGCGTTCCCCCAACCCGTGGAGGTGGAGCGACGGCGCCCCGTCGCCGTCGCGGAGGCGGTGCAGCGCCAGCTCGATCCTGCTGTGCCGAACGGTGACGGTGACGCCGGGCCGCGTCACGCCGGCCTCCCGAGGAAGTCCAGGACCAGGTCGGCCACCCGCCGGGGCTGTTCGATGTGCACGAAGTGGCCGGTGTCCTCCAGACCGACCACCCGGGCGCCGGGTGGCAGGTGGGGTTCGATGTCGGCGGGTTGGGTGCCCGATCCCATGGTCTCGGGCTGCAGCCCCAGCACGGCCAACAGCGGCATGCTCAGCCCCGGAAGCCGCGCCATCGCCCATTGGACGCGCCACGGGCCGAACCCGCCCATGCGGAGCGCCGGGTCGATCTTCCAGCGCCAGCCGTCGGCGTCCCGCCGGCCGCCCACGGTCACCAGGTAGCAGAGCCACTCTCGCGACAGCCGCGGGTTCATCCGCCCTCGTCGCTCCGCCAGCTCGTCGATCGTGCCGGGCCTGCGGGACCGGCCGACCACGCTGCGCCGGAAGTCCAGCCAGGTCGCCAGCTCGTCGGCCATCAACTTGGTGCGCTCGTGGTCGGGGATGTCGGGCATGTTGCGGCGCGACGGCAGCCCGTCGAGGTTGACCAGGTGGCTGACTCGATGCGGCAGGGCGGACGCGAACTGCACGGTGATCCCGCCCCCCTTCGAGTGGCCGAGGACCGGCAGCGGGTCGCGGGACACCGAGTCGACCACCGCCACAGCGTCACGCAGGTCGGCCTCCCAGGAGTAGAGCGCGGCGTGCTGGGAGTCGCCGTGGCCACGCTGGTCCCACGCCACGACGCGCCAGCCGGCCTGGGCCAGCATGGGGGCGAAGACGTCGAACGTGCGGGCGAAGTCGAACCCACCGTGCGCCAGCACCAGAGGCGGGGCGTCGTGCTCGCCCCACTCGTGGACGGCCAGGCGAATCCCGTGGGAGACGACCGCCCGCGTGCGGTCGGGCCCGCGGGCGCCGGGGTACCCGAGCGCCTCGGGCGCCTCGGGCGCGTCGGTCACGTCTCGGGTCTCTGTCACGTCGAGAGATTGACCCGAAGGTCAAGGACCGAGCAACCCACCCCGGCGTGTGACCGATGACCCCTCGACAACGCCCAGGGCTCGGGTGTTCGATACCACAGATAACGTAACGTCGTTAACTTCGGCCGAGGGAGGCCGTGCCATGCTCACCCGGTTCGCCCGACTCTCCACGAACCACGCCCGAGCCGTCGTCATCGCTGCCGTCGTGATGTTCGCGATCGCCGGTGCCCTCGGTGGCGGAGTTGCCGATCACCTCACCTCCGGCGGGTTCGATGACCCGTCCTCCGAGTCCGAGCGGGCCGACGACGCGCTCGCCGAACGGTTCGACACCGGGGTGCCCAACATGTTGCTGCTCGTCACCGCGCGGGGCAGCGACGTCGACGCTCCGGCGGTGGCGGCCGCCGGCACGGCCCTCACCGCCGAGCTGGCCGCCGAGGACGGCGTCGACGACGTGGTCTCGTACTGGTCGGAGGGCAACGCACCGCCGCTCCGCAACGACGACGGCAACCGGGCACTGGTGGTCGCCCGGGTCGTGGGCAACGACGACCAGGTCGAGGACCGGGTCACCGAGCTGGCGCCCCGCTACGAGCACTGGCAGGGCACCGCCGGCGTCGACGCCGCTGCCGTCGACGTCGAACTGGGCGGCTTCGCCGAGGTGTTCCACGAGGTGGGCGACACCATTGAGGAGGACCTGGTTCGGGCCGAAACCATCGCCCTGCCGATCACGCTCGTGCTGTTGATCCTCGTGTTCGGCAGCGTGGTGGCCGCCTCCCTGCCCCTGGTCATCGGCGTGATGTCGATCGTCGGGACGTTCTTCGTCCTGCGGTTGCTGGCGATGCTGACCGACGTGTCCATCTACGCCCTCAACCTCACCACGGCGCTCGGCCTCGGCCTCGCCATCGACTACAGCCTGTTCGTGGTGTCCCGCTACCGCGAGGAGCTGCGGGCGGGCTACGCACCCCGGGTGGCCGTGACCCGGACCGTCCGCACCGCCGGCCGCACCGTGGCGTTCAGCGCCGTGACCGTGGCGGCGTCGCTGTGCGCCACGCTGGTGTTCCCGATCGCCTTCCTGCGGAGCTTCGCCTACGCCGGCGTCGCCGTGGCGATCCTGGCCGGGCTGTTCTCGGTCGTCGTGCTGCCGGCCATCCTGGTCCTGCTCGGCCATCGGGTGAACGCCCTCACGCTGTGGCGGCGCTCCGTGACCCCGCCCGAGGAGGGCTTCTGGCACCGGGTCGCCGTCGTGGTGATGCGCCGCCCGATCCCCATCGCCACCGCCGTCGTCGCCTTCCTGCTGGTGTTGGGCGCCCCGTTCCTCGGACTGCGCCTGTCGTCGCCCGACGACCGCGTGCTGCCCGAGTCCGCCGACGTCCGCCAGGTGCACGACGTGCTGCGCGAGGAGTTCTCCTCCGAGGAGGCCGGCGCGCTGTCGGTCGTGGCTCCCGACGCACCCAACGCCGTGCCGGGCCTGCGGAACCAGATCGACGCCTACGCCACCCAGCTGGCCACGATGCCGAGCGTCGCCCGCGTCGACGCCGCCACCGGCACCTACTGCGGCGCCGGCCTCGCCGAGCAGCTGGGCTGCGAGCCGGGCCAGCTCGTGCTGCCCCCCGATAGCTCTCCCCGCTACGCGGACTTCAGCGCCGAGGGCGCCACCTACCTGTCGGTGATCCCGTCGGTGGAGCCTGTGTCTGAGGCGGGCGAGGACCTGGTGCACGCGATCCGCGACGCCGACGCTCCCTGGGACGTGTTGGTCACGGGCCAATCGGCCGGCCTGATCGACACCAACCAGTCGCTGTTCGACCGCCTGCCGTGGGCCCTCGGCCTGGTCGCCGTGATCACCGCGGTCCTGCTGTTCATGATGTTCGGCAGCGTGGTGATCCCCGCCAAGGCCATCGTCCTCAACGTCCTCAGCCTCACCGCCACCTTCGGCGCCATGGTGTGGATCTTCCAGGAGGGCCACCTGTCGGGCCTGCTGGACTTCACGGCCACCGGCAGCCTCAACGCCGCGATGCCGATCCTGATGTTCTGCATCGCCTTCGGGCTGTCGATGGACTACGAGGTCATGCTGCTCTCCCGCATCAAGGAGGAGCACGACAACGGAGCGGACAGCGTGCGCTCGGTCGCCGTGGGACTGGAGCGCACGGGTCGGATCGTCACCGCCGCCGCCGTCCTGATCGCGGTCGTGATGATCGCCTTCGCCACCAGCCGGGTCAGCTTCATCAAGCTGTTCGGGGTGGGCCTGACCCTGGCGGTCCTCACCGACGCCTTCCTGATCCGCGGCACGCTGGTCCCGGCGTTCATGCGGCTGGCGGGCGACTGGAACTGGTGGGCGCCCGGGCCGCTGCGCCGCTTCCACGACCGCTGGGGCATCAGCGAGCACGTGGACCTCGACGACGAGGATGCCGGTGGTCCTCCCGCACCCGAGCGCGATGCTGAGGAGGTGAGCACGCCCGCACTGTCCGGCCCATGAGCACCGTCCCCCCGCCCGTCGCGTCCCGTCGTCCCCGCGCCCGCAAGGGCGAGGGGGCGGCGCTGCGCGACGAGATCCTGGCCGCCACCGAACGTCTGCTCCTCGAGACCGGGTCGGCCGAGGCGGTCTCCATCCGTGCGGTCGCCGACCGCGTCGGCGTCACGCCACCGTCGATCTACCGCCACTTCGCTGACAAGAACGACCTCATCTTCGAGGTCTGCGCGAGGCACTTCTCGGCTCTGGACGACTTCCTGGCCAGGGCCGCCGAGGGGGTGGGCGACCCGGTGGACCGGCTCCGGGCGATGGGCCTCGCGTACATCCGCTTCGGCCTGGCCAACCCCGAGCCCTACCGGATCCTGTTCATGACCGGTGCCGACGACACGCCAGAGGAGTACAAGGCCGTGGTGCTGCGGGACAACGCCGCGTTCGAGCAGGTACGGCGCTGCGCCCAGGAGTGCATCGACGCCGGGCGCTTCCGCCCCGGGTTCAACGATGCCTACCGCCTGTCCATCGGGTTCTGGGCCCGGGTGCACGGGCTGACGTCGCTGCTGATCGCCAAGCCCCAGTTCCCGTGGCCGGAAGACCGGGACGCCTTCGTCGACGAGTACGCCAGCATCTGCCTCGCCGGGGTCGGGCGCGACGAGTAGCCGGCGCCCACAACGTGCGCGGATAGGCACGTCGTCTCGGCGCACGGTTGTCGGCGTTGCCTGGAAGCCGAGCTGTGCGGCCCGGGCCCACGCTGCAAGTTCCGTACTGCCTTGGCGCCCACGTACGGGCCGATCCGCTCGGCTTCTTACGCGTTGTCGGGATCGCTGCTCCAGTCGCGGTCCGGCGACACGTAGATCAGCGGCAGGCTGGCCACCGACACCAGCCCCTTGATCGCCAGGTTGACGACGAAGATGTCCCAGACCGCCGCCCACGGCAGCGTCAGGGCGTGGTCGGTGAGCAGCGGCAGCGAGCCGAACGCCCCGATGGCGAACACCGCGTTGTCCACCGGGATGCTGACCGCGTTGCTGACCGCCACCCGCGCCCACTGGTAGCGCGTGGTCACGCGGCGGACGAACCAGTGGTACACCTCGGTGTCGAGCAGCTCGCTGATCACCTCCGCGATGATCGACGCCACCACGATGCGCCACAGCGGGCCCAGCACCGCCCGGAACTCGTCGCCCAGGGGATAGCTCTCGTGGCTCGGCGCCCGCGCCACCCACTGCAGGTAGACCGCCATGAACAGGTTGACCACCGCGGCGGTCACGATCAGCGTCCGGGCGGCTCGCCGGCCCAGGGCCTTGTGGACCACGTCGCGCAGCGTGAACGTGATCGGATAGATGAACGTGCCCATGTCGACGGCGCGGCCGAACGTCGAACCGATCTTCACGCTGGTGATGTCGGCGATCACCTGGGCACCTACGTAGGCGCCGACGGCGGCGATGGCCAAGCGCGAGACCGTGGCGACGGCCGTGGGCCGGGCCCCGTCGGTCGGAACCGTCTGCTCCGGCGCGACGGAAGGAGCGGGCTGCATGGGGGACCTCCGGTTTTGGTGAGGCGGGTTGCCGGTACCGCCGGGCTGCCGATTCGGTCGAAACCGACGCCATTATGCGTGGCACGGGGGCGCCGGGCCGGAGAAGTAGGTTCGCCACCCGTGACCACCCGTCGAGTGGCCGTTGGCCAGGGACGGGCGATGACGCTCGACGATGTCGGTGACCCGGCGGGCGTGCCGCTCCTCTACCTCCACGGCACGCCGGACTCGCGCCTGGCCCGCCCGGCAGACGACGGTCCGGCCGCCCGGGCCGGCGTTCGCCTGCTCGCCCTCGACCGCCCCGGGTACGGCGGCAGCGATCCTCTGCCGGACAGCGGCTCCTCGTGGACGGGACCGCTGGCACGCGACATGGCCGCCGTCCTCGACGAGTTGGATGTCGAGCGAGTTGCTCTGCTGGCGTGGTCGGGAGGAACCCTGGCGGCGCTGCCGATCGCCGCCGCGCTGCCGGCGCAGGTCTTGGCGCTCGGCATCGTCGCCGGCCTGGTACCGCGGCAGGCCTACGACGACCCCGCAGTCCGGCGGGCGGGCGCCGAACGCCTGCGCACGCTCGGGCTCGCCGACACGCTGCCCCCGGGCCAGCTGGGCGAGGCGGTGGCGCCGTTGCTGGCGCCGTATCCGTGCGACCACGCCCTGGCACTCGAGCATCAGGCCGAGCACCGCGACCCGGCGAGCGCCCGCGAGCTGGCGTCAGTGGCGGGTGGCGCCGACCGCATGGCCGACGCCCTGGTCGAGGCGGTGCGCCACGGGCTCGCCGGGGTCGCCGCCGACGTCGAGGCCCAGGCCCACACGCTCGACGTCGACGTCGCCGCCCTCGGCTGCCGGACTCTCCTCTGGTACGGGTCCGCCGATGCCGTCACGCCGCCCGCGTTCGGCGAGTGGTACGCCCGGATGCTCCCCGCCGCGACCCTCAAGGTCATCCCCGGGGCGGCGCACTACCTGCTGTTCACGCATTGGGCCGACATCCTCCGCGCACTGGCGGTGGCCGCGGCCCTTTGACGCCGCAGCCGGGGCGCGGCCCGCCATCCTGCCCGGCCGCCGGTGTCGAGTGAACCGTCCCTCTACCTTGAGGCCATGCCCCGACTGCGCCAGGTGTCCCGTGACCAAGCGGCGGCACCGATCGTCACCGCCATGTACGACTTCATGTTCGGCAGCGACCGCGACCCGGTGGCCGATCCCGGCACCGCCACCGGCACGCCCGGCGACTGGTGGACCACGTTCGCCCTCGTCCCCGACGTGCTCGAGCACTGCGTCGGCGGCTTTGCGCTGTACCGGTCACCGCAGCGGCGGCTGCCTGCAGGGCTCCGGGAGCTGGGCCAGATCCGCGCCGGCTGGGCACGCGGCAGCCAGTTCGTGTTCTCGCAGCACTGCAAGTCGTGCCGAGCCCTGGGCATGGCCGAGGAGAAGATCGCCGCCGTCCCGGCGTGGTCCGTGGCGGACTGCTGGTCGCCGGTGGAGCGAGCGGTGCTGGCCTACACCGATGCGCTCGTGCTCGGCGGCGGCCGGGTGCCGGAGGACGTCTTCGCGTCGTTGCGCGACCACCTGGACGACGAGCAGATCCTCGAGCTGACGTACATCACGTGCCTCTACGAGATGCACGCCACGATGAGCCGCGCCCTCCGAACCGAATGGGACGACCGCGACGATCCCGTGGTCGAGATTCCCGGACCCCACGAGTCGCTGGCGCCCGAGGTGGGCGTCGAGCCTGGTCGGACGGCCAGCGATCCGGATGGAAGTCACTGACAACTCGGTGGTTGGGGTTGCCCCCGCCCGAGTAGCAAACGTATGTTCGTGTCGTGGGTGGGAACTGGCGAGACGACTTCGAGTTCGCTCACACAGCATCCAGCCCCGAGCCCGAGGGCCCGGGGCTGGTGTGGCGAGAGACCGCCCGCAACCTCTGGTCCGGCTCCTGGGGGAGCCAGCCCCGCGGCACGGTCATGCTCGAGTCGTCAGGCCTGTGGCTCGCCTACGTGAAGTTGGACGAGCCACCGGGCCTGTCGCCGGTCACGACGGTGGGCCGGTTCGCGACCGCGGAGGAAGCACTGTTGGCCACCGACGCGATCTGGGCCTCCAGGTGACGACACCCCCCGCCCCCATCAGTGAGCTGGTGGCGAAGATCGAGACGCCGCCTGGCCCGATGAGTAGCCCGACGATGATCAGGACGATGCCCAGCCCTAGTTGGCCTTGGAAAAGTTGGACGATGCCGACGATCACGAGGACGACGGCGATGATCCACAGGATTGTTGCCATGCCGCGGCGTGTACCCGCCCTTCGCCGGTGGCATACGAGCGGCCGGGCGCGCGGGTGGGGCCGCACCCAGCACGGGCGGCGGCCACGCCACGGAGTGAGCGAGCACGCCGTCTGGCGCTTAGCGGATGTCGCGGCCGGGTAATGCCGGATGGACTGTCTGGGGAGGAACCATCCATGGAGAGTTTTGCTCTCGTCGATCGCTCCCCGCCTGCGGTCCGGGAGCAGATCCTGCTCATCGTCGAGGATCGGAAGGCCGCCGACGAGATGGCCTGGGAGCTGCGGCGCAGAGGTCACCCGGTCGATGTGCGTGAGCTGGACGACGACGGGGGTGCCCGGCGAACCAGGGCGGGTCCGCAGTCCACCATCAGCTGACGGCGCAGCCGGTCGTTCCGATCGTCGGGACGAGCATCACGGCGAGGAGGGCACGGTGCCGATCCCCTTCTTCAAGCAGACGATTGCGGTGCTCGCGCACGGGAGCGATACCAACGGCCTGATCGGTGCTGTCGAGGTGGCGAGCCCGCGGGGGGCCGTTCCGCCGCTTCACGTGCACCACCGTGAGGACGAGGCGTTCTATGTCATGGAGGGGGCATACAGCGTCTTCGTCGGCGACGACGTGATCGAGGCCTTCCCAGGCACGTGGGTCTGGGGACCACGCGACGTCCCACACGGCTATCAGATCCAGTCGGAGCGCGGCCGTCATCTGAGCCTCACGATGCCAGCGGGTTTCGAGGGGTTCTTCGAGGAGGTCGCCGCCATCGCAACGCCGTCCGCCGATCCACGGAGCGAAATGAGCAGGCTGGCGGAGGTGGCCGCCCGATACCGCGTCGAACTCCTCGGGCCTCCTTCCGCGCCGACGTAAGGGCGGCCAGGCTCCTCCGGCGGTCTCGGTACCGGCCGACGTGTGTCGCCTACGCCTGCCTACGCCTGCCCTAGCCCCAACCCGCGGTTGCGGGGTCCACTCCGCGCGGAGGTGCTTGATGCCGTTGATGAACCCCGAGCGGAGGCGGTCGGGCTCGCCGACCGAATGGATGTCCGGCACCCGGTGGAGCAGCTCACGGAACATCACCGAGATCTCCCGCCGCGCCAGGTGGGCCCCGAGGCAGAAGTGGGGTCCTGGACCGCCGAAGCCGATGTGGTCGTTGGGCGTGCGGCCGATGTCGAACGCGTGCGGGTCGTCGAACACCGCCTCGTCCCGGTTGCCCGACCAGTACCAGAGCACGACCTTCTCGCCCTCGGAGAACTCGCGCCCGGCCAGGCGCGTCCCATCCGTTGTCACCGTCCGCCGGAAGTGGATGACCGGCGACGCCCAGCGGACGATCTCCTCGACCGCGGTGCCGGTCATGCCGTCGATGTCCGTCAACCAACGTCGCTTCTGCTCCGGATGCTCGGACAGCGTCCACAGGCCGTGGGCGATGGCATTGCGGGTGGTCTCGTTGCCGGCGACCACCAGCAGGATGAAGAACGACGCCAGCTCCTGCGGCGTCAGGTGCTCGCCGTCGAGCTCGCTGGTGACCAGCGCCGTGACGAGGTCGTTGCCTGGATCCCGCTGCCGAGCCTCGCCCAACTCCTGCACCATCTGCGCCAGCTCGGTGCCGGCGGTGAGGATGGCCGCAGTCACCGAAGGCGGGTCGTCGACGTTGTCGACGTACTCCGGGTCGGTGAAGCCGAGGATGACGTTGGTCCGGTCGAAGATGAATCGTTCCTGGCTGCGGGGGATGCCCATCATGTCGACGATGATCCGCAGCGGCAGCAGGGCTGCGACCTCGGTCACGAAGTCGCACTCGCCCCGCTCGGCGATGTCGTCGACGATGCCCGCGGCCACGCCTTCGACATCGGCACGCATCGTCTCGAGCTGGCGGGGCGTGAACCCCCGGGACACGATGCGCCGCAACCGGCCGTGCCGAGGGTCGTCCATGTTGATCATCGAGCCGAAGAACTCGAGGAACTCCTGGGGGAGGTCCGCGATGTTGGTGCCCTGGCCCGAGCAGAACAGCTCGGGTTGCCGGCTGGCCTCGACGATGTCCGCATACCGGGTGACGGACCAATAGGGGGTCTCGGGCATCCCCAGGTGCGGCAGGGCCTCCAGCTTCATGGGCGCCAACGGCCGCTCGGCCCGCAGTGCCGCAAAGGCGGCCTCGCGCTCGTCCAGGGGCCGAGTCCACCAGTCGAGGTCGGACAGGTCGATCGAATCAACGTCGGGGGCCGTCGCGCTCATGCCCAAACTCTAGGACGGCACCGGGCTGCCCATCCCGTGCCGCGCGCCACGCCCCCCGGTCAGGCCGATGCCAGCGCCCGCTCCACCGCCGCCACCGAGCGGTCGACGTCCGCCTCGGTCGTCTGCCAGTTGACGACGGATATGCGCATCGCTGCCCGGCCGCGCCACGTGGTGCCGCTCATCCAGCACTCACCGGACGCCTGCACCGCCTCGATGACCCGCCGCGTGACCTCATCGTCGGCGGCGGCATCGCCACTCCCCGGTCCGCCGGCGGCACGAAACCGCACGAGCACCTGATCCAGCACCACGTCGTTGAGCACGTCCGCGCGGTCCGTCTGGCGGAGCCGATCCGCGAACTGGCGGGCGCGGGTGCAGCAGCCCTCCACCAGGTCAGCAACCCCGCGGCGGCCGAGCGACCGGAGTGCGGCGTACACGGCGAACCCGCGTGCCCGCCGCGAGAACTCGGGAGTCCAGTCGAGCTCATCACGGGCGGCGGTGTCGTCGTCTGCATGTACGAGGTAGGCCGCCCGGACGCCGATCGCGCCGCGATGGGCATCGGGGTCCGCACAGGCGACGAACCCGGAGTCGTAGGGCACGTTGAGCCACTTGTGGAAGTCGGTGGCCCAGGAGTCGGCCTGCTCCACGCCCGCCACGGTCGACCGCAGCGTTGGGCTCGCGGCGGCCCACAACCCGAAGGCACCGTCCACGTGCACCCAGGCACCGGCCGCGTGAGCGACCTCGCAGACCTCCAGCAGCGGATCGACGGAACCGCTGTTCACCTCGCCCGCCTGCGCGCACACGATGGTGGGGATCGGACCAGCGGACCGATCAGAGAGCGCATCGGCGAGGCCACCGACCGGGAGCCGGGCGTCGGGCCCGGTGGGTATGACGACCGTGGCGTCTGTTCCCAGGCCGAGGTACCGGAGCGCCCGATCGATGGTGGCGTGCCGGAGATCGCTGGTGACCACCCGCACCGCCGGGGCCCCGGACAGTCCACGGGCCTCGACGTCCCAGCCCTGCCGGGCGAGTACTGCGTGACGGGCCGCGGCCAAGGCCGTGAAGTTGGCCATCTGGCCCCCGGTGACGAACCCGAACGAGGCCGACGGTGGGAGGCCCAAGAGGTCCAGCACCCAGCGTCCGGCCACCCCCTCGACCACGGCCGCCGTCGGCCCGCCGACGTAGAGGCCGGCGTTCTGGTCCCAGGTGGCGGTCAGCCAGTCGGCCGCCAGGGCGGCCGGCAGGGCGCCACCGATCACGAAGCCGAAGTACCGCGGCGAGCCGGTGGCCACGAGGCCGGGCTCCGCGCCTTCGGCCAGGTCGTGCACCACCTTCGCCGGATCGACTCCCTCGTCGGGCAGTGGAACTGCGAGCGCCCGGCGCAGCTCGTCGACGGTCGCCTGGGCTGACACGGGTCGGCCGGGCAGGCCCGCGAGGTAGGCGCGGGCGTTGTCGATGGCGGCATCGAGCGCGCCATCCCAGGCGCTGGCGGTGGATCGGAGCTGCTGCCCGGGTTCGTCGGCCTCGTCGGTCATCCGGCCGAGTCTGGCGCGCTCGGCTGACTGTCACACCCCGTGCGTAAGGTCGCGCCATGGCCGCGTGGACACAGTTCGCCGACGAAGCCCCCGAGATCGCCGAGATGGCCGAGCGGCGATTGGCGGCGACGGGGCTGTTCATGTTGGCGACGCTCCGGCACGACGGCTTCCCACGCATCAGTCCGGTGGAGCCGGTTCTCGCCGGCGACCGGCTCGCACTGCACGACGGCAAGCTGTGGCTCGGGATGATGATCGACTCCACCAAGTCGCGGGATCTCAAGCGCGACGGCCGGTGCAGCCTGCACACCGCCACGGCCGACAAGCAGGTGAGCCAGGGTGACGTGAAGCTGTGGGGCACCGCCACCGCGGTGACCGACCACGACACGTTGGCGCGGTTCTCCGACGACATCTTCGAGTCGGTGGGCTTCCGATTCGAGGTCGGATCGTTCGATGCGTTCGACATCGACCTGCTGGGCGCGTCGTCGGTCTCGGTGGCCGACGACGTGCTGTACGTGAAGACCTGGAAGCCGGGGAAGGGGGTCAGCGTGAGCGAGAAACGCGACTGACCGCACGCGGCGGGGCGGAGGACCGCCGTTCAGCTGGCGCGGGCCGGCCGCAGCAGCACCTCTTGGCTGACCGTCGCCAGGTGGGCGCCGTCGGCGGTGAACACATGGCCGACGCTCACGCCGCGTGAGCTCATCAGACCGTGGCTCGTGGCGGCGTGCACGTGCCAGTCGTCAACGTCAGCGGCGCGGTGGAACCAGATGGCGTGGTCGAGGCTCGCCGAGAAGAACTGGTGTTCCGGCGGGACACGACGGTCCCAATCGGGCATGAGCGACACCACGGCCTCGGTGGGGAAGTCGTCGGAGATGTAGGCGAGGGCGCAGGCCTGGAGGGTGGGGTCGTCACCGATCGGCTTGGCGAGGCGGGCCCACGCCCGGACCTCTCCCCGTAGCCGTGGCCCCACCCGCCGCTCGAAGATCTCGCTCCAGCTGTCGTCGCGCAGCTCACTGGGCGGGGCCAACTCCGGCATGGCGGCGGTCTGCACGCTGGGACCGGGCTCGTCGACCTGGTACGACGCTGCGAGGTTGAGGATCACGCCCACCGACTGGCGTGCCGTCACTCGGCGCGTGCAGAAGGACCGGCCATTGCGCACCCGGTCCACCTCGAAGCGGATCGGTTCGGTGTGGTCGCCCGGTCGGATGAAGTAGGCGTGAAGGGAGTGCACGCGATAGCTGCCGTCGACCGTGAAGGTCGCCGCCCGGAGCGCCTGGGCGACGATCTGGCCACCGAACAGCCCGCCCCACGGGTAGCGGGGTCCCGCACCAACCCACACGTCGGTGCCGTGAGGTTCGAGGGCCATCATCGTCACGAAGTCCACCGCGGCAGAGTCTCGGCGCTGCCGTGCGTCGGCCGCCAGCCACGCGGTGGGGCCATCGCGTGCCCACCCCGGCGCTCCGGGCCCGTCCCGAGCGGCGCGAACCCCCTCCCGCGCGATACACCATCGGGCCGTGCCGACGGTGCTCCCGATCCTCGCCTCCATTCCCAGTCCGAGCGACAATGCCATCAAGATCGGCGGGCTGGAGCTCCGTGCTTACGGCCTCGCCATCGCCCTGGGCGTGATCGCCGCAGTCTGGATCGCCCGTCACCGCTGGGCGGCCCGGGG
Organism: uncultured bacterium; assembly: GCA_963756425.1. Taxonomy (GTDB): domain Bacteria; phylum Actinomycetota; class Acidimicrobiia; order Acidimicrobiales; family VFJN01; genus DASQUK01. The sequence goes on from CAVWNW010000012.1 coordinate 402,449, forward strand.
CGGCGATCCCGACGACATCAGCCGGATTGCCCTGTGGGCGGTCCTTGCCGGGCTGATCGGAGCTCGCCTCTACCACGTGCTCACCGACTTCGACCGATTCGAGGGACGCTGGCTCCATGTGTTCGCGGTGTGGGAGGGCGGCCTCGGCATCCCCGGCGGACTGATCGCAGGCGTCGGGACCGGTGCGTATATCGCGCATCGGCGCGGCCTCCCCGTGGCCCAACTGCTGGACGTCGTCGCCCCGGCATTGCCCGTCGCCCAGGCCATCGGGCGGCTGGGCAACTGGTTCAACCAGGAACTGTTCGGCCGGCCCACCGACCTGCCCTGGGGACTGGAGATCGATCCAGCGCACCGGCCGGCGGGTTACCTCAACGTGGCCACGTTCCATCCAACGTTCCTCTACGAGGCCCTGTGGAACCTCGCGCTCGCCGGCGGACTGGTGCTGTGGGATCGGCACCACCCCAACAGCCGGCCCGGCCGCCTGTTCGCGTACTACGTCGCTGGTTACGCCGTGGGACGCGCCTGGGTCGAGGCGCTCCGGATCGACCCCGCAACGCGGCTGTTCGGTGTGCGCTGGAACATCTGGATGAGCCTCATCGCCTTCCTCGGCGCGGTTGGCTGGCTGGTCTTCGATTCGTGGCGGGCGCGCCAAGAGGCCGGACGAGAACCCAGTGAGGCGGCCGTGGCGGCTGAGGAGGTCGCCGCGGGCGTGGCGAACACCGACGCGGCAGACGCCGCGACCGCCCACGAGCCCGGGACCGGGGAGGACGAGGAAACCGCCGCCGCCGAGTCAGACACGTCCGTCGAGCAGCCCGCCACCGGCGAGGCGTCCGCGGGAGAACCCGCGGCCGGGGACCAGACAGACACCACCGGTGCCGCCGAGCCTCAAGACCGCCCGGAGGAGACCATTGGCAGTGTCGACGAGGGAGCCACGACCGAGTCAGTTACGACCGAGGCGACCGCCGACGCTGCGGAGCAGCCCGGCGCCGCCGAGGCCACCGCCCGTGACGAGACGACTGAGCACTCCGACGCCACCGACAAAGCCGACGCCACCGAGAAAGCCGACGCCGCCGAGAAGCCCGGCGCCACCGAGACCACCGCCGGTGATGAGACGACCGCCGACACAGCGGAACAGCCGCGCGTCGCCGAATCCACCGACGCAGCGGAACAAGCCGGCACCACCGAGACCGCCGCCGGTGACGAGACGGCCGAGCGCTCCGACGGCACCGAGAAAGCCGACACCGTCGAGAAGCCCGACACCGTCGACGGTGCCACCGATGCATCCGACACGGCAGATGAGCCCGAGGGCCCGGCCGCCAACGATCCGGAGACCGATGGGGCCACCAGTGCCCAACCGGACGCGGCTGAGCCCACCGACGTGGATCCCAGCCACCGCACGGATCCGGAGCCAGCGCCGGGGGCACCCGCCGAAGCGGCCGATGAGGAGGCTGCGACCTAGGCGGCACCCCCACAGGCCCGACGACAGGAGCATCCCCCTAGCACCGCGGTGCGCCAGGATGGCGGAGTGCGGTTCGCCGATGTCGTAGCCACCACGTCCGAGGTCACGGCCACGCGGGCCCGCTCCCGCAAGGTGGCGGCACTCACCGACCTGTTCGCCCGCCTCGACCCGGACGAGGTGCCGATCGTGGTCGCCATCCTGACCGGCGCCCCGCGGCAGGGCCGGATCGGCATCGGCTGGCGCACCGTGGCTGCGATCGAGGAGCCACCGTCACCCGAGCCCCAGCTCGAGGTTGCCGACATCGACGCCACACTCGACCGCCTCGACTCCCTGCACGGCACGGGCTCACAGGCGGCCCGGACCGCCGAGCTCCGGTCGCTGCTCGGCCGGGCCACCGAGGACGAGCAGGACCTGCTCCGCCGACTCCTCGTGGGCGAGCTCCGCCACGGCGCCTTGGAGGGCCTGGTCACCGACGCACTGGCCAAGGCGGCCGGCGTGCCACTCTCCACGATGCGGCGCGCGGCCATGCTGGCCGGGGACCTACCCGCCGTGGCCAGGATCGCGCTGACCGAAGGCGAGGGCGGGCTCGACGCCATCGGCCTCACGCTGCTCCGCCCGGTGCAGCCGATGCTCGCGCAGACCGCCGGCGACGTGACCGAGGCGTTGGCGCTGGCGACCGCCGGCAACGGTGGCGATCCCGGCTCGGTCCGGGAGGCCTCCGTCGAGTGGAAGCTCGACGGTGCGCGCATCCAGGTACACCGCGTCGGCGACGAGGTCCGGATCTTCACCCGCAACCTGAACGACGTGACCACACGCCTGCCCGGCATCGTCGACCTCGCCAGAGCGTTGCCGGCCGACAGCTTCCTACTCGACGGCGAGGCCATCGGCGTGGGCGAGGACGAGCTGCCCCAGATGTTCCAGGACACGATGAGCCAGTTCGGCCGCCAGGCTGACGGTGCCGGCGCGGGCCTCGCCTCCAGGTTCTTCGACATTCTCCACCTCGACGGCGACGACCTCATCGACCGGCCGCTCCGTGACCGGCTGGCAACGCTGGAGAACCTGGCCGGGCCCTGGCGGATCCCGGGCATCATCACCGCCGATCCCGCTGCCGCGCAGCACGTGCTGGACGAGGCCCTCGCGGCGGGCCACGAGGGCGTGATGGTCAAGGATGCGGCCTCGGCATACGAGGCCGGGCGCCGAGGCGGGGCGTGGCGCAAGGTCAAGCCCGTCCACACGGTCGACCTGGTCGTCCTTGCCGTCGAGTGGGGCAGCGGACGGCGCCAGGGGTGGCTCTCCAACCTTCACCTGGGTGCCCGCGACGCCGACGCCCCTGGCGAGTTCGTGATGGTGGGCAAGACGTTCAAGGGCCTCACCGACGAGCTGCTCACCTGGCAGACCCAGCAGTTCCTCGAGCTCGAGACCCACCGGAGCGGCCACGTCGTGTTCGTCCGGCCCGAGCTGGTGGTGGAGATCGCACTCGACGGGGTGCAGTCGTCGACCCGCTACGCCGGTGGTGTCGCCCTCCGGTTCGCCCGCGTGCGGCGCTACCGGCCCGACAAGTCCCCGGCCGAGGCGGACACCATCGACGCCGTCCAGGCCATGCTCCCCGGCCGCAAGATCCAGTCCCTGCCTGACGGCTGACCGGTGCGTCATCGGCCAAACTGGCCGACATCAGCGGCATGAGCGAGGGGCTGGCGATGGCACAAGAGGTACGCGGGGTGATCGCCCGGGAGAAGGGCGCGCCGGTCGAGCTGACCACGGTGACGGTTCCCGACCCTGGTCCCGGAGAGGCACTGATCGCCGTCCAGGCATGCGGCGTCTGCCACACCGACCTCCACTACCGCGAGGGCGGCATCAACGACGACTTTCCGTTCCTCCTCGGCCACGAGGCCGCGGGCGTCGTCGAGGCCGTCGGCGACGGCGTCGGCGACGTTGCACCGGGCGACTTCGTGGTCCTCAACTGGCGGGCGGTCTGCGGCCAATGCCGCGCCTGCCGCAAGGGCATGGCCCACCTCTGCTTCGCCACCCACAACGCCAGCCAGAAGATGACGCTCGCCGACGGTACGGCCCTGTCCCCCGCGCTGGGCATCGGTGCCTTCGTCGACAAGACGCTGGTGGCCGCAGGGCAGTGCACGCCGGTCGACTCGGCGGTCTCGCCTGCGGTCGCCGGTCTACTCGGCTGCGGTGTGATGGCGGGTCTGGGTGCCGCCATGCTCACCGGCAACGTGCAGCGCGGCAACTCGGTCGCCGTCTTCGGCTGCGGCGGCGTCGGCGACGCCGCCATCGCCGGCGCCAAGCTGGCCGGCGCAACCACGATCGTCGGCGTCGACCTCGACGACCGGAAGCTCGAGTGGGCCCGGCGCTTCGGCGCCACCCACACCGTGAACGCCGGCCGCGACGACCCCGTGGCGGCGGTGCGCGAGGCCACGGGCGGGTTCGGCGCCGACGTGTGCATCGAGGCGGTCGGCCACCCCAGCGTGCTGGAGCAGGCGTTCTACGCCCGGGACCTCGCCGGGACCGTGGTGCAGGTCGGGGTGCCCACACCTGACATGCGCTTCCCTGACATCCCGATGATCGAGTTCTTCGGACGTGGGGGTGCGCTCAAGCCCAGCTGGTACGGCGACTGCCTGCCCACGCGGGACTTCCCGCTCCTCGTCGACCTCCACCTGCAGGGCCGCCTGCCGCTCGATGCCTTCGTGAGCGAGACCATCGGCCTCGGGGCGATCGAGGACGCCTTCCACAAGATGGAGCGTGGCGAGGTGCTGCGCAGCGTCGTCCTGATGGACGACGCCGACGCCGCGGCTGGGGACGCGGTCGCCGTCGAGGGGGTGACGCCCGGCGAGCCCGGCGCACCGTGATCACACCGGGCTGGCTACGTCTCCCAGTCGGACGCCAGGTCTCGCTTCAGTGACTCGGCGAAGCCGGTCAGCGCGCCCAACAGCTCCTCGGAGCTGAAGGGTGCGCCGGCGTTGCGGACGCCCCAGACGAGGTCGCCGTCCGCGTCGCGGGATTTCACCAGCATCCACACCGAGATCGGCTCGTCGCCCTCGACGAGCGGCTCGTCGGTGGCCGTAGCGATCAGCTCGGCGAGCTGCTGCGGGGTGCTGCCGGTGCCGCCGCGCGGCCCGTTGGTGTCGCTCATGAGCCCTCTGCTTAGACCGTACGCGGATAGGCACGCCATCTCGGCTTACGGTGGTCTGTGTTGCCGGGAGGCCGAGCTGTGTGGCTGGGGCTTGCGCTGTTCTGTTAGCGCAGCTGACGGACCCGCCGGGTCGCAGCAACGACTCGACGGTGCGGCAGACTCATGGCCATGGTCGGGATGCCGTCGCTGGGCCAGGTGCCGTTGATCGGCGGCGCGCTCCAGCAGCAGCTCCTGGCGCCGATCATCCGGACCCTGGCGGCCGACCGCCTGCCGTTCGAGCAGTACACCGATCCGCCGGGGGACCCCGGCCTGTTCGGCCCGGGCAGCGTCACGTGGCGGGTGCACGCGGATCCCTCGATGCTCATCGGCGGGCTGTGCGCCCTGTTGCTCCAGACGCTCCATCCGCTGGCCATGGCGGGAATCGCCGAGCACTCCAACTACAGGGAGGATCCGCTCGGCCGGCTCGGCCGCACCGGCTCGTTCGTGACCGGCACGACCTACGGTTCGACGGAGACCGCCGAGCGCCTCATCAGGCTCGTCAAGGGGATCCATCGCAGGGTGCGAGGCACCGCGCCCGACGGCCGCGCCTATTCGGCCTCCGACCCCGACCTGGTCGCGTGGGTCCACGTCACCGAGATCTTCAGCTTCCTCCGAGCGCACCAGCGATTCGTGCCCTTCCCGGTGCGGGGGGAACAGGCCGATCGCTACTACCACGAGATGGCGACGATCGCCGAACGGCTCGGTGCCACCGAGGTGCCCCGCACGCGGGCAGCGATGCGCGCCTACTTCCGGGCGATGCGGCCCCACCTCGACGCCAGCGAGCTGACGCTCGACGCCGTCGGGTTCCTGACCGCACCGGGTCGTGACCCGCTCAACCCGCTGCTGTCCGGCGCCCACCAGGTGGTGATCCAGGCGTCCGTGGGCCTTTTGCCGGCCTGGGCACGCGAGATGCTGGGCATGCGGCACCCCACGTTGGTCGACTGGGCCACGGTGCTGCCGGCGACCCACCTCCTCATGGGCGCGTTGCGCTTCGCCGGAGGACCGCCCCCGGCGCTGGTCGAGGCGCGGCGCCGTTGTGCGGCCGAGCCGGCGGGTCCAAGGGTGGCGTAGTTCAGCTACCCGTGAAGTTCGGCTCGCGCTTCTCGAGGAAGGCGCGGGGACCCTCCCGGGCGTCGTTCGACGCCACCACCGCCATGCCCAGCTCGGACTCCCGCGCATAGGCCTCGGACTCGGGAACCGCATCCGCCGCCAGCACGGACGCCTTGATGTTCCGCACGGCGAGCGGGCCGTTTCGGGCGAGCCGTCCGGCGATCTCGCGGGCTCGTTCCAGGGCGGTGCCGTCGGGGACCACGTGGCCGACCAGCCCCACCTCGTAGGCGCGCCGGCCCGAGATCGGCTCGCCGGTGATGAGCATCTCCATGGCGACCGTCCACGGGATCTGCCGCGGCAGCCGCACCGTCGATCCCGCCATGGGGAACAGCCCGCGCTGCACCTCGCTCACCGCGATCCGGGCACCCTCGGCGGCCACCCGAACGTCGAACGCCTGGAGGATCTCGATGCCGCCGGCGTAGCAGTAACCCTCGACGGCGGCGATGATCGGCGTAGCCGGCCGGTGCTCCTTGAGAAAGCCCTTGTAGATGAGGCTGGGGTCGGTGCGGATGCGCTCCTCGAACTCGTCCTCGGCGGGCTTGCCGGCGATCATCGCCCCCACCAGCCGATCGAGGTCGGCGCCCGCCGAGAAGTTGCCCCCCGCGCCGGTCATGATCGCGGCCCGCACGCCGTCGTCGGCATCGATCATGTCCCAGGCGTCGCACAGCCGGCACAACATCTCGGCGTTGAACGCGTTGCGCTTGTCGGGGCGATTGAGGGTGAGGGTGACCACGGGACCGGCCCGGTCCACGAGCAACGCGGGCTCTCGCGTTTCTGACATGGCGTCAGCACCTTTCCGCAGGTCACAGCCCATTTATCGGCGCTGAGACAGCATCCGGGACAGCAACGGGATACGACAGTGCCCCCGCACCGCTCACACGGCCGGGGGCCGGACACCCGGAGGAACCCCGGATGCCAGACGGAAGCGTACGTGCCCAACTACTAGCCAGGGTCGACGAGATGACCGGCCGCATCGCCGAGCTCCTCGAGTATGTGCGGACTGTTACCGAGCAGCTCGAGCCGGAACGAGCCCGGTCGTGCCGCAATGCGATCACGATGGCGTCGGTGATTGTCGACGAGATCCGTCTACGGGCCCATGCCCGACCACTCGACGAACCGGAGCCGTCCTAATCGATAGCAGCGATCCAGACTCCCCCGGACTGGGGCCTATCGGGGGGGTCCTCACTCGCGACCTCGCTGTTGGTGGCGGCCGGCCCCAGGATGATCCCGAGGGCCGTCACGAAAGCCCCGATGCTGGCGAGGAGGTGTCGTGTCTTCATGTCGGTGAGTTCGATGCCGATGTACATGCCGGATGACGCCGTGTCGGTCCATCCGCGGTTGGTCGTTGCCCCGAAGTAGCAGCGGCGGCGGACGGCCGCCGCGAAAGGAGCCGACATGTTCACGCGAGCACGCCTGTTCTGCGCCGGGTTGCTGGCCGCCGCCACCACCGCCGCACTGGTCGGGGGACCCGCCATGGTCCAGGCCGGCCTCACCTTCAACGCGCTCGACCGAGCAGCACCGTGGGACGGACGGCCGCCCTCGGTTTCGACCGGGGGCGGCGCCGCGTCAGGGTGACTGTGTTCTGTCTGCGGTGAGCCGAGCGGTGCTGTCGACTCGGCGTGGTAGACGTCCGGACGGCGGACAGGGGGACAAGGATGGCGCGGCGTAAGGGCGGATCGTCGACGGAACGAGGCGAGCGGCGGGTCGCAGTCTGCCTCGTTGCGCTCAGCCGAGCTTCGTGTAGTCGACGGACCACCACCGGGTGGGACGCATCGAGAACTTGAGGTGGCCGTCCTCGTCCGTGCTGGCCACGTACGCGTCGCCCAGTTCCGGGCCGAAGTAGCGGTGCGCCAGCGGGCGTCGGTCGGCTTCGAGCCCGGCCGGTGCGACGTCGACGACCGGGCCCTCGACGCTGACGTACTTGTAGAACGGTGGCTCCTCCGTCTGCGCGCAGAGGCTGAAGCGCTGGGCGGCGTGCAACAGTTTGCCCTTGACGGATTCGGCGCCCGTGATGATCCACACGAGGCCGCCGGGTTCGTAGCCGTACCAGATCGGCACGGTGAGCGGCGGGCCGTCGGCTCGCTCGATCGAAATGACGCCGACGTGGACGCCGGCGAGGAACTCCTGCCGTTCTTGCTCGCTCATGGCCAAGGACATGGGCGAAGGGTGTCACGTCGTCCGCCTGGCCGCTGGGCGTCCTAGACCTTCTCGGGGGTTGGAACTTGAGACGTTGTGACAAGTTTTCGGAAGCCCGACCATGGCCGTTTGTTGCTCCATCAGCCATCAGCCGGCGCCGGATGCGCCCGGCTCCGCACTGACGCCCCGGACCAGCGACACCAGCTCGTCGCCGTAGGCCGCCAGCTTCGCGGGGCCGATGCCGGGGCATGCGGCCAGCGCTGCCCGGTCCGTGGGCCGGCGCTCGGCAATGGCCATCAGGTGGCGATCGTGGATCACGACGAAGGCCGGCACCCCGTCGGCCCGGCTCCGTGCGCGCCGCCACTCGCGCAGTGCCGCCTGGAGGCGCAGCGTCCCGGGATCGACGGGATCGGCCGGGCGCACGGGCACGTCGACCGGGCGTTGGCGCGGCCGTGGCGACTGGTCGGCCATCGGCTCGGCCTCGAGCTCCGCCGGCGTGGCGTCGCGGTCGAGCTCCGCGAGGAACGGCGACGGGCGAGACGCATCGGCCAGCACCTCAACGTGGTCGATGGCCCGGGTGATGGCGACGTGGAACACACGGCGCTCTTCCTCGAGCGCCGCCCGGCCGTTCGAGAGTCGATGCGGCATGATCCCGTCGGTCGCACCGAAGACGACGACCCGCGGCCACTCCCTCCCCTTGACCCGATGGATGGTCGAGAGCACGACTCCGTCGTCGTCGCCGGGCCGAGTGAGCGCCGTGCGTAGCCAAGGCTCGAACCCCCCGGGATCGGGGTGGAGATCGGCGACCTGCAGCAGGGCCTCGAGGTCGTCGCGATGGGACTCTCCGGCCACGCCGGTGGCATCGAGCAGGTCGACGGCCTGGCCCAGTCCTACTGTGTCGCGCACGTGCTCGAGGACGCTGCGGGTGCTGCCCGAGCGGGCCAGGCCGCCCAACTTCGCCAGGTCGCTCGCCAGTCCATCGACCTTTGCGGCCACCTTGACATCGTCGATGCGGCCTGCGGCCCGCCGGACGTCGTCGACCGAGTGGCAACGGCCCAACCAACGCTCGATCCAGTTGGGCAGGCCCCGGCTGGGGCGCCGGTACACCTCGATCAGGTCGCGCGGGTCCGTGTGGTCGGCATCGGCCGCGATCCGCACGTAGGCGAGTGCGGCGCGCAGGCCGGTGCGGGTCAACACGTCGGCTCGCAGGATCGACGCGACCGGCACCCCCGCGTCCACCAGCGCCACGTGGGGGGCGAGCAGGAGCGATCCGACCCGGGTCAGCACGGCGACGTCACAGGGCCGCGCCGCGCCGTCGCCGCCCAGCCAACCTCTGACCACGTCCACCAGCTCGGTCGCCCCCTCCTGTGGGACGTGGCGCCTGACCCGGAAGGCGCCGCCTGCGGGCGCGGCCGCCGTCGCGTGATCCGCGCGGGCAGCCCGGATCTGCTTGACCACCCGGGCGCGGTTGCGAGTCAGGAGGTGGCCGGCGGCATCGACCACGGCCGGCGGGCAGCGATAGTTCACCTCGAGGGCGTGCTCTGCGGCCGCGGGGAAGTAGCGGCCGAACTCGGTGAGGAACCTCGGCGACGCGCCGGCGTGCCCGTAGATCACCTGGTCGTCGTCGCCGACGCCGAACACATCGAAGCGCGGGGCCGACAGCAGCCGGATGAGCAGCACGTGCGCCGGAGTGAGGTCCTGGAACTCGTCGACCAGCAGATGCCGGTGGCGGGCCTGCTGGGCCCGGCGGAACGCACCGTCGCCGAGGAGCAGCTCGATGGCCAGCAGCACCTGCTCGTCGAAGTCGACGACGCCCCGGCGCCGCAGCTCCACCCGGTAGGCCGGGAAGGCATCGGCGAGCCCGGGAACGTCGCCGCGCTCGTCCTCGACGTCGATCGGGTCGCGCAGGCCCAGCCGCACCGCCGACAGCGCCTCGACATAGGGCGCCAGTGGATCGGTGTTCAGGCGGCGGGCTCCCCGGGGTACCAGCGGCTCGAGCAGCCGGCGGACGTCGCGGACATCGAGCACGTCGGGACGACGGCCGAGCCCGGAGGCCACGAGCTCGTAGCCGAGGGCGTTGAGGGTGAGGATGCGGGCCGCCACGCCGGCGGTGCGGGCAACCATCTCGTCACGCGCCTTGCGGTTGTAGGCCACCGCCACCACGCCCTCAGGCTCGTAGCGGCGGGTGGCGACGAGATGCCGCAACCGTTCCGTGAGCACGCGGGTCTTGCCCGACCCCGCCGGGGCGATGACGCGGGCGGGCCCCGAGCCGTGGCGCACCGCCCGCATCTGGTCGGCTGCGAGGCGGCCGTCGGCCGGACCGCCGTCGAGCGCCGGGACGGGCGCGAGCCGCCCGCAATCGACTGACTCGGCGTGGACGACCGCCGCCTCACCCAGCGCTCCGGCGCCGAGGTCGCCCCGCGGGCCACCGTCGATCCATGCCGGAGTGCCGTCGGGCAGGATCACGTCGGCTGCGGCGCCGCCTTCGGCCATGGCTCCCTGCGGGGCGGCGGCCGCGCCCAGCCGCTGCGCCTTGCGCCCCCACCACCACACCGGCTCGCCGTCGCGGGCGTCGTACGTGTTGGCCCACACCAGGAAGTGGAGCCGGTCGTGCCACAGCTCGAACCCCGGGTCGAGCCGCCACGGCTCGGCCACCTCGACGTCGGGTGGCTCCCGGAAGCGGGCGGGATCGACGACCAGCCTCACCGCGACCGCCCGCCGGGCTGCCCACGCCTCGTGCAGGACGGCGACCACGCCGGCCGGGTCGGCGAGCACGTCGTCGTCGACGACGACCTCGGGTGCGCCCGCCCACGACCCGGGCACGGGATCCCCGGCGTTGACGACCACGCCGCGACCGAGCACGGCGGGAGGGTTCACGGGCACGGACGCCAGGCTAGGCAGCCCCTGTGACAGCCAAGCGGAGTTCGCGTTCTGGTCGTAGCCATATGGCCATGTGCCGCACGGCTACACCCAGTTTCGCAGAGGGGGCTCAGTCGCCGCCGGTCTCGCCCGCCGCACCGATGTCGGCCGGGACGGTCGCGGGCTCGATGTCGATGTCGTAGCCGTTGCGCTCGGCCAGGGCCCGGTACTCGTTGATCTCGCCGGCCTGATTGCGGGCGATGCGGGCCGCGAGCTCCTGGACGTCCTCGTCGCCGGCGTTGGCGAACGCGTACTCGGACATGTGCAGCCCACCCCGGTGGTGATCGGCCATGAGGTCCAGGAACAGCGCGTCGAGCTCGGCACCGCGGGCGTCCCGCACCTGGTCCAGCTGCTCGTCGGTGAGCAGGCCGGGCATCTGCTCGACCGGCACCGGCATGTCCATCCAGGCCATGGCCTGTTCCGAGCGGTCGCTGCGCGCGTAGCCCCAGTCGTCGAGCATCTGGCTCATGACACCGATCTCGTAGCCCTGAAACACGAGGATCTCCCGGGCGTAGCTGCGGACGGTCGGGTCCTCGCCGTTGGCGACCACCAGAGTCGCCACGCCCAGGGCCTGGTCGTGGTGCGTGAGCATGTCCTGGAGGAAGCCGACGTCGACCGATCCCTCGCCGGGAGGCCGGTCGCGGGCGACGACCAGCCCGATGGCGATGCCGAGGAACACCAGGGCGCCCGCCAGGATCGCCTGCTTGGCCCACCCCAGCCGGCGGGCGAGGTCGGCCTCGGCGTCTGGGTCATCGTCGCCGGCGTCCCCGTCGTCGGCGTCCCGGGCTCGGTCGCCGTTCTCGGCCGCGACGGTGGACCAGGGGCGCGCGTCCGTGGCCACGTCGTCGTCGTCCATGACCCACCATGCTGGCACCCGATCCGTGTGATTCCGCCCCGGGGCGTCCGGCGGGTCAGTCCGAGCGCTGGTAGCGCCAGCCGGCGTCGTCCATGACGAGCCGGTGGCGCGGCCCGGCGGCGGCGAGGTCGCCCGACTCGTAGGCGGTGTCCGGGGCCCAGACGGCGACGAGGACACCGTCGGCCTCGACCATGTGCGTGCTGAAGCGCTCGAGGTCGCGGCCGCCGGCGTCGGCCAGGGCGGCCGCCGCATCGGCCAGGCCGACGAGACGATGGAGCGTCACCCAGGTGGGCGGGACCATCTTGATGTCGCCGGTCCGATGGCGTTCGAGGGCGACCGCGGGGGTGGTCCAGACGTGGTCCCCGATCTCGCCGCCGTCGACGATCACCTCGGCGGCCCCGGCGGGCAGCGCGGCCAGGAAGAACCAGGTGGCGAACCGCCGGGGCGCATCCAGGGGCGGGAACCAGTGGGCGAACGGCAGCAGCTCCGTGGCGTCGAGCAGCAGGCCGGTCTCCTCTTGTGCCTCACGCACGGCCGCCTGCCGCGCGCCTTCGAACCCCTCACCGTCGCCCGGCTCGACACGGCCGCCCGGGAACACCCAGAGGCCGCCGAACGCCTGGCCCCTGGTCTTGCGGAGCATGAGGCATTCGAGCCCGCCCTCGCCGTCACGCACGAGGACCACGGTGGCGGCGTCAACGACGGGGGTGTCGCCGGTGCCGGTGAGGACGTCCTTCATCGCCAGCAGGATGTCAGGGAGAGGCGGCGGTCGCGCCATCGACGGGTGGTCGGGACGGCTCCTCACCGCTCGGCAAGGGGTTCCGCCCAGGCCATGGAGGCTAGGCCGACCGCGACACCATGTCGCCGACCGCGGCTGCGAGCCGGTCGAGCTCGGCGTCGGTGGTGACGTAGTGGACCGACGCCCGCACGAGCGGCGGTAGCCGGCGGCGCTCGGCGTCCAGCCTGGTCGACGAGGGCCCCGAGACGGACACGTTGATGCCCTGGCTCCGGAGGCGGGCCTGCACCTCGTCGGCGGCGACACCTTCCACGGTGAAGGTCACGATCCCGCTTCGCTGGCGACCCAGGTCGTAGACCCGGACGCCCGGTACCTCGGCCAGCCGGCCGCGCAGCGCCTCGGCCATCGTCCCGACACGGTCGGCGATCGCGTCGAGCCCCCACGACCGGGCGTAGGCGACGGCGGCGCGCAGGCCGGCGACCGCAGCCAGGTTGGACTCCCAGTTCTCGAAGCGGCGGGCGTCCGGGCGCAGCACGTAGCCATCGGGGGCGACCCAGTCGGCACCGAGCAGGTCGAGGAACGCCGGTTCGGCGCCGTCCCGATCCAAACGCTCCAGCAGCGACCGGCGGGCGTACAGGAAGCCGGTGCCGCGGGGCGCCCGCAGGAACTTGCGGCCCGTTGCAGACAGCAGGTCGCACCCGATCTCGTCGACGTCCACGGGCATCTGACCGACGGACTGGCAGGCGTCGAGGAGGAACGGGACCCCCGCCTCGCGACACAGCGCACCCACGCCGGCGACCGGGTTGACCAGCCCGCCGTTGGTGGGCACCTGGGTCACGGCCACCAGTCCCACCGGCGCCCGCCCATCGTCGAGCAGGTCGGCCAGGGCGGGAAGCGACAGCTGACCGTCCTCGTCGTCGGGGATGACCTCGATCGACACGCCCCGCCGCCGCTCCGCCTGCAGGTAGCTGAGGTAGCTGGAGGCGTACTCCACCGTGCACGTGAGGACCCTGTCGCCAGCCCGCAGCGGCAGCGACCAGAACGCCTGATGCCAGGCGAACGTGGCGTTCTCCACCAGCGCGATCTCGTCTGCCTGCGCACTGATGAGGGCCGCCGCCTCGTCGTAGGACGCCTGGAGCTCGGCGTCGCGATCCGCGGCCAGCTCGTAGCCGCCCGTCAGCGCCTCGGCCTGCAGCCACTCGACCTGCGCGTCGAGCACCGGCCGTGGTGCCAGCGACGCGCCCGCGTGGTTGAGGTGGACGACCAGCTCGCACCCCGGCGTCTCCGCCCGGGCCCGGTCGACGTCGATGGGGATGGTCGGCATGTCAACTGGCATATCGACATCATCCTGTGGGCGACAACGCGCGGTGAGTATGGGACAGTTTGGGCCAGGCAAGGAGGTGGTCCCCGTGCTGATCGAGCACATCCTCTACGGGAAGGGTCGCGACGTGGCCACGATCGGCCCCGACGCCTCGGTCGCTGAGGCCGTGGCGCTGCTTCGGGAGCACAACGTCGGGGCGCTGGTCGTGGTGGACGACGAGTCGCGCATCGCCGGCATCCTGTCGGAGCGCGACATCGTGCGGGCGCTCGCCGAGGAGTCGATCGGTCACACGTCGATCCTGGAGCGGCAGGTATCCGAGCTCATGACGGAGGACGTGGCGACCTGCGGGTCGCGTTCGTCGGTCAACGACCTCATGCGGATCATGACCGACCGGCGCATCCGCCACGTGCCCGTGGTCGACGACGCGGGCCTCAACGGCATCGTGAGCATTGGCGACGTGGTCAAGTCGCGCATCGGTGAGCTCGAGACCGAGGCGGGCACGCTGCACGACTACCTCTCGTCGGGCCGGACGTGATGGTGGCGGCCCGCCACCGGCGCTTCAGAACTCGATGCCCTTGAGGGCAGAGATCCCCGCGTCGTAGGCGTGCTTCACCTTGCGCATCTCGGTCACGGTGTCGGCCACCGCGACCAGCTCGTCGGGGGCATCCCGTCCCGTGGCCACCACGCTGGTGCGGGGTGTGCGGGCGCGCACCGTCTCGGCGACCTCCGACGCGTCGACCCAGCCGAAGTTCATCGGATAGGTGATCTCGTCGAGAACGAGCAGGTCGTAGTCGCCGGACGTCAGCATGTCCGCCGCCACCTTCCACGCCTCGCGGCCCAGTTCGGCAGTGCGTTCGAGGTCGGTCGACTCCCACGTGAACCCGTCACCCAGCGTGTGCCACTCGATGCCGAGCTGGTCGGCGAGCTTCCGCTCGCCGGTCTTCCACTTGCCCCCCTTGACGAACTGCACCACGCCGACCCGCCAGCCCCTGGCCCAGCCCCGGACCATCACGCCGAAGGCGGCGGAGGACTTCCCTTTCCCGTGACCGGTGTTGACGAGGACGATCGACTGTGCGCGGGCCATGACGCGGAGACTAGGGGGGCCGTTCGGGCGTGAGGGGCGGATTGTTGGTCTGTGGGACTGGCAGCGACGCCGGCAAGTCCTTCGTCGTGGCCGGGCTGTGCCGGCTGCTCACCGGCCGCGGCGTGAAGGTCGCGCCCTTCAAGGCGCAGAACATGGCGCTCAACGCCGCCGTCACCGCCGACGGCGCCGAGATCGGGCACGCGCAGTGGGTGCAGGCGCTGGCCGCCGGCGCGGAGCCCGAGGCCGCCATGAACCCGGTCCTACTGAAGCCCACGAGCGAGCGTGCGAGCCAGGTGATCGTGATGGGCCGGCCCGTCGGCGTGCAGTCCGCGCGCGACTACCACGCATCCAAGCGCGACCTCCTGCCGGTCGTGCTGGACGCCCTCGCCGACCTGCGATCCCGCTACGACGTCGTGATCTGCGAGGGCGCCGGCAGCCCGGCGGAGATCAACCTGCTCGACCGGGACATCGTCAACCTGCCCCTGGCCGCCGCCGCCGGGCTGCCGGCCATCGTGGTCGGCGACATCGATCGGGGCGGCGTGTTCGCCGCCCTTGTTGGCACCGTCGAGCTGTTGCCCCCGCACCTGCGGAAGCTGGTACGCGGCTTCGTCATCAACCGGCTCCGCGGCGATCCTGCGCTCCTCGGTGACGCCTGCGCCCAGCTCGAGCGGCGCTCCGGTGTACCCACCCTCGGCGTGATCCCCCACGTCCCCGGCGCCGACCTCGACGCCGAGGACTCGCTCACGCTCGACCGTTTCGCGGCGGGTAACCCGACGTCCGGAGCGTCCGGCGACGTCGACGTGCTCGACGTGGCGGCGATCCGGTGGCCGCGGGTATCGAACGCGGGCGACCTCGATCCCCTGCGCCTGGAGCCCAACGTCGCCGTCCGCTGGGTCCGGTCGCCGGCCGACCTGGGCCGGCCCGACCTGGTCGTCCTGCCCGGCTCGAAGGACACGCGCGGCGACCTGGCCTGGTTCCGAGGGACGGGACTGGCCGACGCCGTGACCGGCGCCGCCGGTGGCGGCACTGCGGTCGTGGCGGTGTGTGCCGGCGTGCAGATGCTGGGTAGCAGCATCGACGACCCCACCGGCGTCGAGGGCCCGGCCGGCACCGATCCGGGTCTAGACTGGTTGCCCCTGGCGACCAGGTTCGATGCGGACAAGGTGCTGGACCGGCCGGCGGGGGTGGCGGTGGCGGGACCGGGTGCCGGGCAACGGGTCTCGGGCTATCGCATCCACCACGGGCGCGTGGGACCGCTCGGCGGCGCGACAGCCTGGTTGGTAGCGGACGGCGGCGAGGTGCTCGGCTGGCACGCCGGCGGCGTGTGCGGAACCACGCTCCACGGCCTGCTGGAGGACGACGGGTTCCGGGCCGCAGCGCTGAGTTGGGTGGCCGATCGGTCAGGCAAGCGCTGGCGTCCCGGCAGCGTGCGATTCGTGGGCGCGCGGTTCGAGCGGTTCGACCGCATCGCGGCGGCCATCGAGGCACACGTGGACCTCGATCGCCTCGGGGGCCTCATCGACGAGGCCGGGACCGGACTTCCCTGAGCACGACGCCGTCTCACCTGCTAAGTAAGCAAGCAGGCAGGCTGGGAGGAGCTGCGGTGATGATCGGCGACGCACGGCGAGCGGATCCGGCGCGGCGATTCCCCTTCTGCGCCGTCATTGACCAACCGGACGCCCAGCTGGCGCTGCTACTGGCGGCCGTCGATCCGGCCATCGGCGGCGTGCTGCTGCGCGGCGACAAGGGATCGGCCCGCTCGACGCTGGCGCGGGGTCTCGCCGGCCTTCTGCCCGGGTCGGCCCGGTTCGTCGACGTCCCGCTCGGAGTGGGGGAGGACCGGGTTCTCGGCTCGATCGACGCCACCCCCGGGCCGACCGACCGGGAGACGCAGTTCCGCGCCGGCCTGCTGGGAGCGGCGCACGGCGGGGTGCTCCATCTCTCGTCCGTCAACCTGCTGCCCGAGCACCTCGTCGAGGTGCTGCTCGACGTGGCGACGTCTGGCATCAACCGGGTCGAGCGCAACGGCATCTGGCACGAGCATCCCGCCCAGTTCGTGCTCGTGGCGTCGATGGACCCCGATGCCGGCCAGCTCCGCCCACAGCTCCTAGACCGGTTCGGACTGCTGGTGGACGTGACGACGCCGGGCGACCCCGCAGTGCGCGCGGAGGTGGTCCGCCGCCGACTGACCCACGATTCGGGTGGCCTGGTCGACGGCCACGAGGGCGACATCGTGCTGCGGGCCCGCCTCGCGGCCGCCCTGCCCGCCGACCTGCCCACGGCGGTGGTGGACTTCGCCTGCCACCTGGCCGCAGGCCTGGGCGCCGAGGGCCTGCGCGGCGACGTGGTGCTGTGCCGGGCGGCTGCCGCCTTCGCTGGCTGGGAGGGACGCTCGATCACGACCGAGGCCGACGTCGAGCGCGTGGCGCCGCTGGCGCTGGGCCATCGGCGGCGACGCCGCCCGTTCCACCCACCCGCACTCGCGCCGGGCGAGCTCGAGCGGGCGCTGGATGCCACCCGCGATGCGTTCGTGGCCGTCGGCGACGGCGCTGCCGGCATTGGTGGTGCCCCCGTCCCCGAGCCGGCCCCCGGCGAGGATCAGCCCGTGGCAGCCGCCGCCCCTGCGCCAGACGCGGGCGACGCGGGCGACGCCACCGTCGGCGAGAAGCCCGAGGCTCGGGACGAGAGCGGGCCCGCAGACCTCACGGCGGGCGGCGAGACCGGGACCGATGCCCCGCGCGACGCGAAGGCGAAATCTGCGCGGGCCGCTGGCGCCAGCGGGGAGGCCGATGCCGATCCGCGGGCGGTCCGAGCAGCCGAGGTCGCAAGCGCAGTCGTCGACCTGGGCGGCCCTCCCAAGGAGCCAGCCGCCGGCGAGCCGGCCGCCGACGACGACGAAGCCACCGCAAAGCCGCCGCCGACGACGGGGACCGACGAACCAGCCGCCCACGGGAGCTAGCGGGCGCTGGCGGGTCCATTTGACCGGCGGCCGGTGCCAGGGGAGGGACACCGGCCGCCCTCCGGTGAGACGGCCGTGCCCGCACGGCCCGCCGGCAAGGGTCGTTCACCCGCCAAGTGACCGCCCCTCGCGTCCGTGCGCGACACGACCTGACCTTCGGCCCGGGCACCCCCGGCGCGTGACCGCGACGTGAGCGCTCGGGTCGCCGTCCGCAGTCGAACATGCGCCGATCAGCCCGGCGTTAGTCGCTTCCGCCCGCCGCCGGTCGGTGGCCCCGCCTCGTCACTAGAGTTGCGGCCCGTGTCGAGGCCATACCGCTTCGCGCCACCCCGGCCGGGTCGCCCGCTGATCCGGCGATCCCTGCTGCTGCAGCGGATGCACCAGCGGTGGGAGCGGCGCGTCACGGTGGTCGCCGCCGGGCCCGGCTTCGGCAAGTCGTCGCTGCTGGTGCAGGCGATCGACGAGAACGCCCTGGCGCCCCGTGGCCACGACCACTGGCTCGGCTGCGATGCGGGCGACGGCGACCATCGGACGCTGGCCGACGGGCTGGCAAATGCCCTGCGTACGGACGTGCCCCGACTCCGCGAACACGGTGACGTGGGCCCGACAGAGCTGGGCGCAGCGCTGGCCGACAGCGTGTGGCGCAGTGCCCCCCGCCAGGTGTGCCTCATGCTCGACGACGTGCACGAGGTCCCAGCTCACTCGCCCGCGGCCGGGCTGCTGTCCACCCTGGTGGACGCGCTGCCCGCGAACGGCCACATGGTGCTCGCCGGTCGCCAGGAGCCGCCGGTTCCACTGTCCCGTGTCGCGGCGCAGGGCTGGCTCGCTCGCATCGACGAGTCCGAGCTGGCGTTCGCCGACGACGAGCTGGAGTCGTTCGCCCGCCTGCGCGAGGTGCCCGTCAACCGTGTGAACGACCTCGGCGGCTGGCCGGCGCTCGCCGAGCTGCGCACGCTGGGACCGGGCCACGGCGTCGACGGCTTCCTGGCCGAGGAGGTGCTATCGCACCTGACGGACGACGAGCGCCGGGCGGTGGCGGTGGTGGCCTCGATCGGGGGTGCCGACCAGGCGCTGCTCGACCGGGTCCTCGATCGGCGGGTCGACATCGCCGCGCTCGCCGGCCGGATCCCCCTGGTGACGCGCGACGACCGCGGCTGGCACGCCATCCATCCGCTCTGGTCTGAGCGGCTCAGCGTCGGGATCCTCGACGCCGACGATGTCGCCGAGGCCCAGCGCCGCGCCGGGCTGGCGCTGGTCGCCCGCGACCTCCAGCAGGGCGCCAGGCTCCTGATCCGCGCGGGCGCCGACGACGACCTGCGGAGCGCACTGCGCACGTCGTGCCGGGCGCACTCGCTCCCGGCCTCGGTCCAGGGACTCGGTCGGCTGCACCGGGAGCTCCCGGAGGACGTGCGGTCGACCGCCGAGGGGGAGCTGCTGGCGGGCATCGCGACCGCCGCCACCGACATCGACCGGGGCGTGGAGCTGCTCGAGTCGGCCGCAGAGCGCTTCGCTGACCCCGGCGAGGGCGGGAGGGACAACGAGCTAGGGCTGCTCAGCGCCGTCGAGCACCTTGCGATCTGCGCCCACTGGCGGGAGGACGTCGAGCTCCTGGAGCGGCTGCTTCCCTACGCCGACCAGCTCACGAAGATCCCCGAGGCGCAGGGCCTGCTGGGGCTCGGTCAGGCCCTCCTGGCCGACACGGCCGGCGACGCCCGTGGGCTGCTGGCGGCCCTCGACGCGATCGACCCCGGGGCGCTGGGACCGTACTGGTCCCCGCAGGTGGCGTGGTTGAGGGCCACGGCACTGCTGGCCCTCGGCTTCCCGGAGGCGGCGAGGCGGGGCGTCGAGGTGGCGGTGGCGGAGGCGGGGCCATCGCTGCGGGGCGGGCTGACCATGCTCGAGGTCAACGCACTGACCCACTGCGGTGAGTACGAGGCGGCCGGGGCCGCCCTCGAACGGATGCTCACCCAGCTCGCCCCGGCCGGCAACGACCATCTGCTGGCCATCGCGCACACCATGGTGGCGTCCCGCTGCGCCCTCGACGGAGACGTCGAGCGCGCCGAGCAGCACATGGCGCGGGCCCGCCAGCATGCGGGCCCCAGCCCGCGTCCATCGCTCCAGGCGTCGCTGCTGGGGGCCGAGGCGACGCTGGCCCTGGCGGTCGGCGACGAACACCGTGCCGCCGAACTGTTCGTCACCCAGCTGGCGGACCACAAGCTCACCGAGGGCCGCCAGGCGTACGGCCACCTCCGCCGCATCGCCATGCTTTACGTGCTCGTCCCCGCCACGCGAGAGCAGTTCGAGCAGCTCGAGTTGGGACCCGCATACGTGACCGGGCGGGCCCTCGCCCAGGCGCTCGTCGCCGTCCGCGACGGCGGCGACCTGGCGCCGGCCTCGGCGCTCACCTCCGAGCACTGGGCGGCGGCGCGTGCCTTCCTGCCCGTGAGCTGGCGCGCCGAGCTGGCCTGCTCGGCGGTGGCCGGCGGGCAGAGCGACGCCGAGGCGCTGGTGAAGGACCTGGGCCCGGTGGCCCGCCCCTCCCTGCGCCAGCTGGCGGACCGGTCGAGCGCGCCGCGGGCGCTGCGAACGTGGGCCCGGACCCTGCTCGACGCCTTGCCCACGGTTCCGTCCGCTCCCCTGGAGCTCGGGCTGTTGGGCCCGACGGGCCTCTGGCGCGACGGCCGGCCGGTGGACCATCCCCACTGGCGGCGTGAGCGGGTCCGCGCCCTGCTGTTGGTGCTCGTGACCCGGGGCGGCGGCACCCGCGAGGAGCTGGCCGGTGCGCTCTGGCCCGACCTCGATTCGGCCGCCGCGATGCGCAACCTGCGCGTCACCCTGTCCTACCTGCTGGCGGTGCTGGAGCCCGACCGCGCCGATGGGGCGCCGTCGTGCTTCGTGCGCGCCGAGGGATCGGGGCTGCGCCTGACCGGGCACGAGTGGCTGCGGGTCGATGCCTGGGAGATGGAACGGCTGCTCGACCTCGGTGCGCAGGCCGAGAGCCTCGGCGAGCCGTCGGCAGCACTCGACAGCTACCGGCGGGCGGTCGACCTCTACCGTGGTCCCTACCTGATCGACGCCGGCTACGAGGAGTGGGCCCTGCCGCATCGCGACCGCCTCGTTGCCCGGTTCGTCGCCGGAGCGGTGCGGGCCGGCGAACTGACGCTCGCCGCCGGCGACCCTGACGAGGCGCTGCAGCTCGTCTCGCGGGCGCTCGAGGCCGAACCCTGGTCCGAGCCCGCGCATCGCTTGGCGGTGGCCGCCCACGTCGCGCGCGGCGATCGGGCGGCCGCCCGCCGGGCCATGGACACGTGCCTCCGACAGCTCGACGAGCTCGGCGTCCCGCCCACCGAGGACACCGAGATCGTGTTCCGGGCCGTCACGGGCTGACCCGCGGGTCGTCGCGGACTGACGCGGCGCCGCGTCGCAGGCGGGCCCCGGACCGTTCCAGCGTTCGCATGTGCCGGAATCCGCCGCCTTCGGACGCCGGTTCGGGTTTCCGGCGGCCCCGGGGCGCCGCTACCGGGCCGGGTCCAGGGGCCTTGGGTCGAAGAACACCCGAATCGTGGCGATCTTGCCGTCGCGGACCTGGAACCAGCCGGCGGTGGGAATGGTGCCGGCCGCGGTGGTCACGAGGTCGTAGATGAGGCACACGTCATCGCCGTCGGCGATGACCTTGCGCTGCTCGGACGCCTCGACGATCTGCTTGAGGCCCTGGAGCCCGCGCATGCACTCGTCAATGCCGTTGGCGGTTCCCAGCGGCCCGACGAAGGCGACGTCGTCGCGGAGCGTCGAGCGGGTGGTGTCGAAGTCTCCGCTGGTCCAGGCCTTGACGTAGGTGGTGACGACGGAGCTGGCGTCGGATCCGGACATGGCGACCTCCTCAGGGGGCTAGTGGGCCATACCAGTGTCAGTACTGCCCCGCCGTTATGTCCCTCACCACGCCAGTTCGTCGCAGCCCTCGTGGGTGTCGGGCTCCACCTGGAGCGTGGCGTGCCCGATCCCGTGGCCGTCACGCAGCACGACCCGGGCCCGGTCGAGCACCCCGTGGGTGTCGGTACCGTCCGTCACCATGAGGTGCACGGAGGCGACGTCCATCTCGGAGGTCAGCGTCCACACATGCAGGTCGTGGACGTCGACCACGCCGTCGATGGCCTGCAGCTGCGCCTCGATCGCCGCGAGGTCGGTGCCAGCCGGCGCCGCCTGCACCAGGATTCGCACCGCCTGGGCTCCCAGGCGCCAGGCCCGGGGCAGGATGAACAGGCCGATGGCCACGCCGACGGCCGGGTCGACCCACTCCCAGCCGGTCACCTGCAACACCACCGCCGCCACGATCACGCCGACGGAGCCCAAGAGGTCGGACATCACCTCGAGGTAGGCGCCCCTGACGTTGAGGCTGGCCTTGGACCCGTCGCGCAGCAGCCCGAACGCCGCGACGTTGGCGACCAGGCCCAGGATGGCGACGACCAACATGGGACCGGCCAGCACGTCGGCGGGGTTGTTCCAGCGTCGGACGGCCTCGACCAGCACGTACGTCGCCACCCCGAACAGCAGCACCGCGTTGGCCAGCGCCGCCAGGATCTCCAGGCGGTAGAGGCCGAACGTGCGGCCCCGACGGGGCGACGTGCGATCGGCGACGTGGATCGCGGCCAAGGCCATGCCCAGGCCGCCGACGTCGGTGAGCATGTGGCCGGCGTCGGACAACAGCGCCAGGGACCGGGTGGCGAAGCCGGCGACGACCTCGACCACGGTCACGACGCTCAGCAGGGCCAGCGCCGCCACCAGCCGCCCCTTGTAGCGGGTCGCGGCGCGATCACCGGCGGCCGGCCGGTGCGAATGTCCGTGACCGTGGGCGTGCGCCATGCTCACGCCATCTATCGTCGCAGCTGGATGAGGAGGACGACATGGACGTGACCGATCTCCACCGGCGCACGGTCGCCGAGTTCGTGAAGCGGCTGGAGGGAGCCGGCGACCAGTGGGACGCGGCGACGCCGTGTCGGGACTGGGACGTGAGGGCGCTGGTCAACCACGTGGTCTACGAGGACGTGTGGACCGTGCCACTGATGGAGGGCGCCACCATCGACGACGTCGGCGACCGCTTCGAGGGCGACCTGCTGGGCGACGATCCGGTGGCCGCCGGGCGAGCGGCCGCCGACGCGGCCACGATCGCCGCCGCCAGCGGCCTCGTGGCGGGGCGCACCGTGCACCTCTCCTTCGGCGATACCCCGGCCGAGGAGTACGTCTACCAGCTCGCCGCCGACCACCTGATCCACGGCTGGGACCTGGCCGCCGCCACCGGAGGCGACCGGCGATTCGATCCCGAGCTGGTCGACGCGCTCGCCACCTGGTTCGCCGACCGCGAGGCCACCTACCGCAGCGCGGGTGCCATCGCCGAGCGGCCGCCGGGGGAAGTCCCCGACGATCCCCAGGACCGGCTCATCATTGCGTTCGGGCGCTTGCCCGACTGGACCGCCTAGCCCGGCCCGCCGACCACGGCGGCGACGATCCGCCGGCCGTCCACCCGGCCAGGTCACGCCCGCCAATCCCGACGGCCCGGGCCGCAGGTTGCCCGTGACCCCCGTGACCGCCGACCATGTATCGGTCACCGGCGCGACACTGCCGCCGTCCGGCACGTGAACCATCGAGGCCACTGCCGGGCGGACAGGCACGCCGCCGGTCCCCAGCTTCGAGGTACCGGTCCGATGAGAGTCCGTTCGTTCATGATCGCCGTGGCCGTCAGTGCTCTGGCCGCGGCTGGCCCGCTGCTTGCGCCGCCCGCAGGGGCCCAGCAGGCCGAGGGGATGATCAACCTGGAGGCCGCGCATCCGGCCGGCACGTCGGTGCACTACATCGTGCGGGTCACCCGGGAGAGCGACGGACATCCCGCCACCGACTCCGTCGTCACGGCCACAGCTCGGGGCAGCGACGGCACCGAGCTCACGCCGGTCACGCTGGCGCCGATCGACGACCAAGGCCGCTACGCCAACGCCGTCGACTTCGGGTCGCCCGGCACGTGGACGGTGCGCTTCACGTCCATCGACCCCACGGCGACCGCCGAGGTGACGGCGACGGTCGAGGCCACGCCGGCGGGTGGCGGCGACGGTGGCGGCGAGGGTGGATTCGCACCGGCTGACGACGACACCGGCACCAGTGCGGCGCCGAGCCCCAACGACGCCGGTGACGGCGGGATGCCCATCTGGCTGGTCGTCGCCGCGGCCGTCGTGGTGTTCGGCGGGGCCTTCCTGGGGCTGCGCACGGTGCGTCGCTACCGCACCGAGGCGGCCAGCGAGGAGGCGCAGTTCGCCGATCTGGAGGCGGCGCGGACCCCAGCCAAGAGTTCGGACGCCCCGGGAGGCGCGCAACCGCGACCGAAGGCCGGGGCGTGATCCGGCGGCCGATCGGGGCGGCGGCGTTCCTCGCCACACTCGCCCTGGTCACGTTGTCGCGGGCCGATCCGGCGGCGGCCGATCCCCCGGTGCCGACGGACTACCGCTCGACGGTCGACGCCATCGAGCCTGAGGCGGAAGGGGTGCGAGCCCAGGTGGTGGGCGGCGACGGCTTCCTGGAGCTGCGGATTGAGCGCGGGCACGACGTGGTGGTCACCGGCTACCAGGGCGAGCCCTACCTCCGGTTCCGTCCCGATGGCACCGTGCAGCGCAACCGCCGGTCACCTGCGACGTACGTGAACGACAGCCGGAACGCCGTCGCCGACGTGCCGGGCAGCGCTGATCCCGAAGCCGACCCCGACTGGGACACCGTGGCGCACGGTGGCGCCTATGCCTGGCACGACCACCGCATCCACTGGATGGGTTCGGAACGACCGGCAGGCGCCGAGCCGGGCGAGTGGACCGAGCCCTGGGCGGTCGACATCGAGGTCGACGGCAACCCCACCCGCATCCACGGGACGCTGGCCCTGGTCGACGACGTCAACCCGCTGCCCTGGGTCGCCCTCGGGCTGGCGGTCGCCGCCGCGGTCGTCATCGCCGGCCGGCGGCGTCCGCTGACGGTCGCGGCGGTGGCGGCCGCCGTGGCGGCGGCGCTGGCCACCGGCGTCGGCTGGGCGCAACGAGCCGACGCACCGGCCGGCAGCGGCGTGAACCCGCTCCTCGTCGCCGTGCCGGTCGTGGGGCTGGTCGCCGCCGCGCTGGCGATCGCCCTCCGTCGCCGCTCGGGCCGCCGTGCCGCCGCCGCATTGACGCTGGCTGCTGCCGCCGCCGTCGTGGGATGGGGGGTGCTCCGACTCGACGTGCTGTCGAAGCCCGTGCTCCCCACGGTGCTCGACGCCTGGGTCGACCGCGCCGGCACCACGCTGGCACTGGCGTTGGCGCTGGCGTCCGCCGGCCTCGTGGTGTGGGGCAGCGGCCTGGTGCCGAGCGACGACCGAGGGAGCGAGACCAGGACCGGGACCGCCACCACCGTCGCACGGTAAGCCTTTGCTCGTGCCCGAGGGAGACATCCCCGAATCGACAATGGGCGATCAGACAGGCGCGTTGGCCTGGGCCGAGACGCAGGTCGCCGCGGCGCGCGACGATCCGGCGGCGCGTCTCGCCTTGCTCGTGCAGACGTACCACGGGCCGACGGGCCGCGCCCCACGCCACCTGCCGTTCCGGCGGGCCGCGTTGTCGTTCATGCGCTGGCAGGCTCAGCGCGGCGTGCTCAATCCGCTCGACGCATCGCCTCCCGGCAGCGTGTGGTGGCGAGCGGTCAACGAGCGGCTCCTGCGTGACGGATGCGAGGCGGTGGCGCTCGTCGGAGACCTACCGGGAGCGCCGTCGTCGCACGCCGTGGGGCTCTGGCTGGCGTTCATCGCGAAACCGACGGCGCGCAACTGGTACCGCGCGCACAACGCCAGCATCGTGAGCGCCTACCTGGAGCATCGGAGACTCGCCAAGGCCGAGAACGCACCGGAACGGTTCTTCATGAACGTTGCGCTCGGGCGTGTCGTGTTCACGCACGCGGTCGTAGCGGCGCCGCGTCTGGCACTGGGACGGTTCGGTCCGGTCGGCCGGATGCTGGGTGATCCCCGGCTCGGGGCGGCGGGAGCGTTCCTGTCGCTCCGCCGTGTGCTCCCGAACCGCTATCCGCTGACGCTCGAGGTCGAGAGCTACATCGCCGACGAGCAGCGGCTCGGCCGGCTGCTCGACTACGCGGTGATCGTCCCGCGGCTGCAATCCCTCTACGAGTGGTCCGCCCGAGAGCTCGGCGAGCCACGCCTGGTCGAGCTGGTTCGCAACGGCAACCCGATCTACGCCTGGCCCTATGCCGAGCGACATGTCTGGCGCCCTCCGGCCATGCCGCTCGCCGGCCGGCTGCTCGAACGCGTCACACGGGCCCGCTGACCGGACCCGGAGCCGCTCGACCGAAGCCCAAAAAGACCGGGACCGCCGCCACCGTCGCAGGGGGAGTCCGACGGTGACGGCGGTGGCGGCCAAACCCTGACAGGGGGAGGAACAGGGTCGGCGCTCCACGGCCTTGCGGGTTGTAACGGCAGCTCCGTCCCCCTTGTTCCCGCCGCACGCAAAAAATTCGCGGATTCCCGAGCCGGGGTCGGGGCCGCATTCGCGAGCGCCGGACGTGGCGGAAAGTCTAGGTTCGGCCCATGGACGGACGTCCGGCGGCGGCCCGGCCCTCCATGGTGCTCGTGGCGACCGGCCTCGGGCTGTTCATGATCTTCCTCGACGCCACGATCGTGAACGTGGCCCTCCCGGACATCCAGAGCGAATTCGACACCGGCGAGCAGGGCCTGCAATGGGTCGTCGCCGCATACAGCCTGACGATGGGCATGTTCATGATGTCGGCCGCCACCCTCTCGGACGCGCGCGGGCGTCGCCTCGCGTACGTCGGCGGCATCGTCCTGTTCTGCGCCGCGTCGATCGGGTGTGGCATCGCGCCGTCGCTGATGGTGCTGAACATCTCGCGGGGCCTGCAGGGGACCGGCGCCGCCATCGTCAACGTCGCCTCGCTGGCACTGGTCGGCGCGGCCTTCACCGACCCGGCCGCCAAGGCCAAGGCCATCGGGAGCTGGACCGGCATCGCCGCCGTCGGGTTGGCCATCGGACCGACGGTCGGTGGTGTGCTCACCGACGAGTTCGGCTGGCGCAGCATCTTCTGGGTCAACCCGCTGATCGGCGTGGCGGCGGTGGTCGTCACCCTCATCTTCGTCCGCGAGTCGCGCGATCCGACCGAACATCGCTTCGACTGGGCGGGGCAGGTGCTCTTCGTCACGGGGGTGGCCGCCATCACGTACGCACTCGTGGAGGGACCGCACAGCGGCTGGGGGTCACCGCTGATCCTCACCCTGCTGCTCGGATCCGTGGTCATCATCGCCGCCTTCATCCGCGTCGAGCTCCGAACGACCGACCCGATGATGGACGTGCGGGTGTTCGCCGACCGGATCTACAGCACGGCGATCATCACCATCTTCTGCGTCCTGTTCGGCATCTACGGAACGCTGCTGGTGATCACCCAGTACTTCCAGAACATCCGCGACTACAGCGCCGAGGACGCCGGATTCCTGATGATCTCGATGACGCTGCCGGTGATCGTGTTCGCGCCCATCGCCGGCCGGCTCACAGGACGCCTGGGCGGCCGCCGGCCGACACTGATCGGAGTGTCGCTGATCGTGGCGGGCCTCGCCGTCCTGGCGGTGACCATCGGCGGCAACGTCGGATGGACCCTGCTGGGCCTGGCACTCGTGGGCGCGGCGGGCGGTCTCGCAGTGACACCGGTGACGAGCGTGGCGATGACGTCGATCCCCCAGGACCGCTCGGGCATGGCGTCCGGGATCCTGAGCGCGCAGCGGGCACTGGGCTCGACGGCTGGCTTCGCCATCATGGGCAGCGTGCTCGCCGCGGTCGTCGCCCTCACGCTGCCGGGCAAGTTCGAGCCCTATCTGCCCAACGAGCAGCAGCGCGACGACGCGGTCGACGAGGTGGTCGATGACGCCAACCCGCGGGCGGTCACGGCACTGCTCGCGCCCGGTCAGCCACTGGACGACGACGTCAAGGAGCAGCCCGAGCTGGTGCAGGCGTCCGACGACGCGTTCGTGCAGGGCATCCGCGCGGCCCTCGGCGTGGGGCTGGTGCTGGTCCTCGGCACCCTCGTCGCCGGCTACGTCGTCTTCCCCAAGGGGGAGCGAGCGGAGGCCGGCGACGAGGGGCGCGAGGCGGCGCTCGTCGAGTCGGACGAGCGCTAGGCCCACATCTAGCGGCTGACCCGGTCAGGCGCTCCTGCGCCGGAACAACGCCACGCCACCGACCAGCAACCCGAGGGCGCCGACGACGATGCCGATGATCCCGAGGAGGTTCGCGGAATCGACGTCGTCCTGCGTGGCCGCGTTCTCGACGCTCACCCCACCGGAATCGGCGGCCTGCTCACCGTCCGCGGCCGGCTCGGCCTCGTCGCTCGAGCCGCCGTGCTCGTCCTCGGCGTCCACGAGCGTCAGGAGCGGGGCGGGGTGCTCGGGCTCCTCGCCGTTCGGTAGGGGTTCGTCGATCCAACGAACCACCTCGCCGCCCTGGTAGGTCTGCAAGGTCGGGAACAGGATCTGATCGGTGTCCTCTGGCATGGGCCCCACCGACACCTCGAACTCGTCGAACTCGCCCGGCTGGATCACGCCACCGGTCCAGGTGATCTTCGAGACGACCTCCGTCAGTTCCTCGCCGTGGTTGTCGATTGGTTCGTCGAGCTGGCGAGTCTCGACCTTGTAGGTCCAGCCTTGCTTTGGCCGCACGCTGACGTTGGCGATCGGCTGATCCTCGGGGAGGTTCACCTCCAGGGTGGTGGTACCCGAATCGGGGCGCTCGTTGGGCACCCGGAACGCGAGCTTGGCGAACCCGCCCTTGGGCGCCTCCCCAGGGTTGACGGTCACGTGGGCGCCCGCCAACGGCGCGGTCACGACGATCGCGAGTCCCGCAACGATGAGGGCTCGGGTCGTTCGACGAATGTTCACGGGTTGGTTCCTTTCGGTTGCTTGTGCATGGTCACGGGACCGGGACCTCGGCGATCACCCGGTCCTGATCGATGTCGGTCGTGCGGGCCACCACCTCGAGCTCCCATGTGCCGGCGAAGGGGATCTGCGTGCCCTGGGCGACGTACTGCCCCGGCCCGATGCGCTGCAGGGTGAGGTCGAGCGGACCGACGTTCCGGTCGGGCAGCGTGAGCGAGGCGGTGACCTCCTCGGGATCGATGGAGCTGCCGTCGTGGGCGGAGATGTTGATCTCGACCTCGGTGGGGCCGACCGCCGCCGGGTCGACCGTGACCTGGATCGCCGTGAGGCTCCCGTGGATGGTGGTGTTGAACAGCCCGCCCGTGGCGACGGGGGCATTGTCGACCGCCGTGGCACCGGGAACGGCGTTGACCAGCGCCGCGGTGACCGCCAGCACCGCCACGGCGAGCGCGACCTCGGCCGCCACCGAACGCCTGAGCACCGACACGGGGGCGCGACCCGAGGGTGACACCCGGACGGCGCCGGGACCCGGCGACAGCGCCAGGCTCGCCGTGCGGTCCCGGGTGCGCTGGCGCACCCACGTCCTGCTGGCCGCGGCCGCCGACAGCATGAGGGCGACGAACCCGACCTTGACCAGCAAGAGGCGGCCGTAGCTGGTGTCCACGAGGGCGTCCCACGACCCGAGCTGGCGCCAGGCCTGGACCACACCGCTGGCGACGATCACCATCACCGCCCCGAACGCCACGTCGGAGAACCTGGTGGCAATGGCCTCGGCACGAGTGTCCCCGACGCCGTCGGCCGGCCACAGGACCGCCCCCAGCAGCAATGCCAGGCCCCCCAACCACACGCTCACTGCGGACAAGTGGACGAGGTCGGTCACCACCGCCAACCCGACGAGGTCGCCGGACGTGGCGTGGCCGGTGACCGTGATGGTGGCCAACAGCGCCAGGCCCACGACGACGGCCGCCGGCAACAGCGCTTCTCTGCGACCCTCGCCGGCCCGCCGCGCCAGGCGCGGGCCCACCACCGCCACGGCCGCCAGCAGCACCAGGCGGACGAGCCAGGCCCGGCCGGTCCTGGCCCCGAGCTCGTCGCCGATCACGGAGGGGTCGAAGGCGTCAGCCAGCGACCCCCCGACGGCGTAGGTGGCCTGCAGCGGAATGCTCAGCACGGTGGCGCCGAGTGCCACCCACCACGCCGCCGCCAAGATTCGTCGGGCGCGGGGGTCGTCGGCGCCCGCGGGCCACAGCGCGGCCACGAAGACCGCCCCACCGATCAGCACCAGCAGGCCGGCGAAGCCAGCGAAGCGCACGACGCCGTAGCTGATGCCGACGATGCGATCGGACCCGGCGCCGGCCTGCACATCGTCGACGAGCGCCTGGGCGTCGGCGTCGGACAGTGCCGCGGCGGCGTCGCCGACCCCGAACGTGAACGCACCGCTGACCGGATGGCTGTCAGACGAGATGACCCGCCACGAGACCACATAGGTGCCGTCGCCAAGGTCCGGGAGGTCGACGGCGACCGCCGATCCCTCGCCGTCGAGATGGCCGGGGTCGTCCACATCCACCGGGTCACCCCCGGCGGTCAGGACCTCGATGGCGTCGTCGGACACGTCCACCGACTCCGTGAAGCGGAGCACGACCCGCTCGGGCGCGGCGTCCAGCTGCTCGCCGGAGGCGGGCTCCGTGGAGATCAGCTCGGCATGGGCGTCGGCCGGCGCCGGACCGAGCGCCAGCCCGACAGTGACGACGGCTGCGACCACGACGCCCGCCCCAGCGAGGCGTCGCGGCTTCATGCCACGCGCACCACGAGCGACGAGCGGGGCGAGCGACGCGCCAGGGCCCACACGCAGCCCAGACCGGCCAGGGCCAAGGCGTGGACCGTCTCCCGGCCGAGCAGCGCGTGGCCCGACGCGAGGTCGACGCCGGAGGTGACGACCATGGCCGCCACCAGGACGCCCACCAGCGGCAACATCCCCCACGCGCGCGCCGGGCGCCAGGCGACGACGAGGAAGCCCGCCGCTAGCCCCATGTCCCACGCGGTGAGCTCGTGGGCCAGGTGGACGGACGCGTGGCCGTCGTCGAGGACCCCGCCGGGCCAGGCCAGCGCGACCTGTAGCAGTCCGACGATGGCCAACACCACGCGCCACTCGAGCGTCGACAGCAGCCCGTAATGGACCTGTGCTGCCGGCGCGGCCGGCCGCACGAGCCGGGCGAGGAGCGCTGGGTCGATGGCGTCCGGATCCGCGGGCGATGCCATCAACCGGACCGCCGGCGAGGCGGCGGCGTCGGCCCAGGCCCGGCAGTCCGGGCACTGGGCAAGGTGGGCGTCGATCTCTCCGGTGGGCAGGCCGGGGTCCTCACCGTCGAGCCGGGCTGAGAGGGCCTCGCGGAAGCGGGTGCAGCGCATGTGGGAAGAGTCGTCTGGCGGTGCGATCCGGTTCCCGGGATCCTTCCGGTGGTTGGGGCGGTACACCACGAGATGGCATCGGATCGGGCCGAACCCCTACGTTGCGGCGCAATGGACGATGTGACGGCGCTCGCGCTGGCGGCCAGGGACGGCGACCACCTGGCGCTGTCGTCGTTCGTCCGCCAGACCTGGAGCGACGTCGTCCGCCTCGTCACGGCCGTCGCGGGCCGCGATCTCGCCGAGGACGCCGCCCAGGACACCTATGCGCGTGCCATACGGGCCCTGCCGGCCTATCGCGGCGATGCCGGCGCACGCACGTGGCTGCTGTCGATCGCCAGGCGAACGGCGGTCGACGCCGTCCGGGTGGCATCGCGCCGGCGGCGCCTGACCCGGCTGCTGATCGATCGCGCCGAGCCGGCCACCATAGAGATCAGCCTCGGCGACTCGGCGCTCGGCGACCAACTGCTCTCCGGCCTCGATCCCGACCGGCGGACCGCGTTCGTCCTCACCCAGCTGCTGGGGTTCGACTACGCAGGCGCCGCGGCCATCTGCGGGTGTCCGGTCGGAACCATCCGCTCACGGGTGGCACGGGCCCGGGATCAGCTCATCCGCGAGCTGCAACCCGCCGACACGGGCTGACCCACCCGTTCTCCTCGTAGTTGTGCCGATTCCCCTCGCACAACTACGACCGGCGTCGTGAGACTGCCGCCCGCCGCCGCGTCGCTACCGATCGTTGCCTGCCTCGACGAGCTCCGGGCCGCGCTCGGCGGTGCCGGTCACGCCGTCCTCCAGGCGGCGCCCGGGGCGGGCAAGACGACGGCGGTGCCGCTAGCCGTCGTCGACGAGGCGTGGCTGGAGGGCCGGACGGTCGTCATGCTCGAGCCGCGCCGGCTCGCCACCAGGGCGGCAGCGCGCCGGATGGCCGCGCTGCTGCGCCAACCGGTGGGCGAGACCATTGGCTACCGCACCCGCGACGATCGGCGAGTCGGGCCCGACACGCGCATCGAGGTGGTGACCGAGGGCATCCTCACCAGGCGGCTGCAGCGTGACCCCGGCCTCGAGGGCGTGGGACTGGTGGTCTTCGACGAGTTCCACGAGCGCAGCCTGCAGGCGGACCTCGGGCTGGCTCTGGCCCTCGACGCCCGCCGCCACCTCCGGCCCGACCTGCGCGTGCTGGTGATGTCGGCGACGCTCGACGGGGACCGGATCGCCGGGCTGCTGGCCGTGCCGGGGCGCGAGCCGGCCCCGGTGATCAGCAGCGAGACCCGGTCCCATCCGATCGACATCCGCTGGGCGCCGCGGCGGCCGCGTGAACACCTGGAGCCGGCGATGGTGACCGCCATCCGCCGGGCGCTCCGCGAAACCGCCGCCACCGAGGCCGAGGGCGACGTGCTCGCCTTCCTGCCCGGCGCCGGGGAGATCGTCCGGACCGCCGACCAGCTCGGCGCAGCACTCGGTCCCGAGGCGGCCGTCGACGTCCACCAGCTGTTCGGGGCGCTACCGGCGGCCGAGCAGGACGCCGCCCTGGCTCCGGGGCTGCCCGGGCGGCGCAAGGTGGTGCTGGCGACCGACATCGCCGAGACCAGCCTCACGGTCGAAGGCGTGCGGGTCGTGGTCGACGCCGGTCTGGCCCGTCGGCCGGTGTTCGACGCCGGGACCGGGCTCACTCGGCTCGCCACCGTGCCTGCGTCGCGGGCATCGGCCGACCAGCGGGCCGGGAGGGCCGGCCGCTTGGGACCGGGCGTGGCGGTGCGCCTGTGGTCGAAGGTCGAACACGCGGCGCGCCCGCGGTTCGACGAGCCCGAGATCCGACAGGGCGACCTGGCCGGGCTGGCGCTGGAGCTGGCGGTGTGGGGGACCGCACCCGGCGATCTGCCGTTCCTCGACCCCCCGCCGCCTCGGGCCTTGGACGAGGCGCGCCGCCTGCTCACGGACCTCGGCGCCCTCGACCGCGGCGGCCTTCCGACCGACGCCGGCCGGGAGATGGTGGCGCTGCCGCTCCATCCCCGACTGGCCCGCATGCTCCTCGCCGCCCGCGACCGCGGGCAGGGTTGGCTCGGCTGCCTACTGGCCGCCCTGCTGGAGGACCGTGACGTGCTGCGGGGCCGCCCGGATGACATCCCCGCCGACGTCGGGGTACGCGTGGCGCTGCTGGCCGATCCCACAGTCCGGCACCGACAGGCGGACGGCAGGGCCCTGAGGGCGGCGCGGGACCGCGCCCACGACCTGGCGCGGCGCCTGGGGGTGGGCGCCGGCGGGGACGACCCGGCCGACGCGGGGCCGCTGCTGGGCGTCGCCTACCCCGACCGGATCGCCCAGGCACGCGGCGGCCCCGGCCGCTTCGTGCTGCGGGCCGGCACCGAGGGCTGGCTGTCCGCCGACGACGCGCTGGCACGTGAGCCGTTCCTGGCGGTGGCCGAGGTCGACGGCCGCCGGCGCAACGGGCGCATCCGCATCGCGGCACCCCTCGACGCCGCCCAGCTCGACGAGATTGCCGGCGACCGGATCGACGAGCACGCCCGGATCGACTGGGATACCCGGCGTGACGACCTGGTGGCCCGCGTCGAGCGCCGGCTCGGGCGGCTGCGGCTGGGCACGATCGAGCGACGGCCGCCGGCGGGAACGCCCACCACCACGGCGCTGATTGACCGGGTCCGCGCCACGAACTTGGCCGCGCTGCCCTGGACCGATCGCGCCCGGTCGCTACAGGCTCGGATCGGGTTCCTGCGCGCCGCGCTCGGCGAGCCCTGGCCCGACGTCTCGGACGCCGCCCTGCGCCGCCGCCTCGACGACTGGCTGGCCCCCGTGCTGACGGCCGCCGGCGCCACCGGGCGGGCGGACCTGGAGCGCGTCGATCTGATCAGGGCACTGCGGGGCATGGTGCCCGGGGAGGTGCTGGGCGACCTCGATCGCCTGGCGCCTGCGGCGCTGACCGTGCCCAGCGGTCGCCGGGTGCCGCTCGACTACGGGGGCGGGGCGCCGGGCGATCCCCCGGTCCTGGCGGTGCGGGTGCAGGACATGTTCGGCACACGCGAGACGCCCACCGTCGCCGGCGGGCGGCTCGCGGTGGTGCTGCACCTGCTGTCCCCGGCGGGGCGGCCCGTGCAGGTGACGAGCGACCTGGACGGCTTCTGGGCGGGGTCATGGCAGGAGGTGCGCAAGGAGATGGCCGGCCGCTATCCGAAGCACGACTGGCCGGACGACCCGGCACACGCCGTCGGTCGACGACGAAAGTGACCTGGTGCCGCGTGCACCCAGCCCGGCTGAGGCAGCGTGCTCAGGCAGCGGCCTTGACGGCGGCTTCGTCGCCGACGCTCGCCGACGCCAGCAGCTCGCGTCCGACCGTGGCGGCGATGGCGTCGGACCACGCAGCCGCCGGCAGCAGGTGCCGGCGCGTGTATCGCAGCCCCACGAGGCCCTTGTGGTTCGCCCGATCGCCACCCTCGCCGGCCTGCTCGAGCAGGAGCGCCGCCGATGTGGTGCGCAAGAGCTGGTCGCACAGGCGGCCCGACAGCGCCTGGGCGGCGTCGGGTTCGAGCCCGGGCAGGGCGTCGACCCGGCCCACGAGGTCGTCGCGGGCGACGGCGACGGCGTCGACGGCGGGCTGCGCCCAACCAGGCGCGCCCGCACGAGCCGTGGCCATGGCCTGGTCGATCCGGGCCACGACCGCCTCGTGGGCGGCGTCCCGGCGGATGGCTCGCAGCACGTCCAGGATGCAGATGTTCTCGCTGCCCTCCCAGATGGGATGGCACTGGGCGTCGCGGAGCTGGCGGGTGAGACCCCAGTCCTCGCAGTAGCCATTGCCGCCGTGCAGTTCGACCGCATAGGAGGCCGCCTCGACGCCGAGCCGGCACAGGCGCACCTTGGCCGCCGGCACCAGGATGCGGCGCAACCGGGTCCCGTCCGAGAACCCGCCGGTAGCGGCGCACTCGAATCCCAACGCCACTGCGGCCTCCAGCTCGGCCAGCAGGTCGACGAGCTGCTCGCGCACGAGCGGCAGGTCGACCAGCGCCCGGCCCTTGGCCTGCCGGTGGTGAGCCCAGGCGGCGGCCTCGGCGTAGCAGCGCCGGGCGATGCCGAGGCCCATGAGCGCCACGCCGAACCGGCTGCCGTTGACCATCTCCATCATCCGCGCCAGCCCGCCGGCGTCCGACGCGGCCTGGTCCATCGCTTCGGCGGATTCCGATGGTGCGGCGGCGTCGCCGGTCCTCGAGGGCCGCAGCGCGTAGCCGATGGCATCGTGGAGCTCGACCTCGCCGGTGGGGACGCTCTTGGTGCCCAGCTTCTGCTTGAGCCGCCGGATCGTGTAGCGGTTGGGCGACCCGTCGTCGAGCACCCGGGGGACCAGGTACAGCCCGAGCCCACCGGGTCCGTCGGGGGCGCCTTCGGGCCGGGCCAACAGCACGATGGCGGCGCCGTCGACGTTGGAGCAGAACCACTTCTCGCCGCTGATCTCGACGCGGCCGTCGCCGAGGTCGCGGGCCGTGCAGTGGACCGTGCGCCCCAGGTCCGACCCGCCGTCGCGTTCGGTCAGGAACATCGACCCGTCCACGGCGTGGTCGACATCGGCGGCGCGGAGGCCGGCCAGCAGGTCGTCACGGACGTCGGGCGGGGCGTACGCGTCGACGAGCCCCGCAACCCCGGAGGTCATGCCCAAGCTGCACACCATGCCCGTGTCGGCCTGGGAGAGCAGGTAGCTGGAGCCACCGAGCACCACGCCCGGCGTCGGCCGCTTGCGTCCCTTAGCCTGGGCGGCGAACCCAGACGGATAGCCCGCCTGCCACAGCGCCCGCTTGGCGTCGAGCATGGCCGGGTGATGGGCGATCTCGCCAACCTCGTTGGCCCAGCGGTCGTAGCGGACCAGTTCGGGGGGATGGGCGTCGATCGTGTCGGCGGCCCGGGCGATCGGGCCGCCCACCAGGTCGCCGAAGGCGTCGAGCGTTTCCTCGGCCCAGGCCAGGTCTTCGGGCGGGCAGTCGCGCCGGACCCGGGCCTGGAAGTCGGGGTCCAGCCGATACCAGTTCTGCCCCACGACGGAGTCGATCTCAGACCAGTCGATCACCCGACCAGCGTGGCAGGTGGGCGGCGCCGGGTCACGACCGGGGCCGAGGACCGTCAGCGGTGCGTGAACCCGTCGCAGTCCCCCGAGGTGAAGATCTCGACGGCGTTGGCCGCCCCGAACAGCACCGTGCCGGCGTCGTCGGGGCCGAACTCGTCGGGCCCTGCGGCCACGATGTCGGCGAGGGTGGCATTGAACGCCAGGAGGGCAGCCTGCTGATCGGCGTCGAAGCGGTCGAGGTTCGGCAGCGCCCGGTCGGCCACCTCCCCCAGAGCGACCGCATCGGCGTACGTCGCCGGAGGAGTACCGGGGACGAAGTCCGGTGCCGCGCCGCCTCCGGCCAGGTCGCGCGCCAGGCGGACGCCGTCACGGACCTGCTGGTGGAGCTTGCGGTAGTCGACGATGCCGGCCTCGTCCTGCGCCGTGTGGTAGCAGGGCCCGGTCGAGTCCGAGAAGAAGACTGTCGGCACGCCCGCCTGGATGAACGGTAGGTAGTCGCTCCGACCCTGACCGAAGATCCAGCTCAGGCTGTGCGTGTCGAGCGAACCCGGCCTGACCGCTCGCTCGACTGCCGCCGTGAGCCGCTCGCCGCCAGTCTCGGCGCCGATGGCGAACGTGGTGTTGCGCAGGGTGGGCAGGATGTTGGCCCCCTGGATGTCGTAGTTGACGTAGGCAACGGTCTGGGCCACGGGCACCAGTGGGTCAGCGATCCAGGCGCGAGCCCCCCGCAAGCCGTCCTCCTCGCGATCCCAGAAGGCCAGGATCACCGAGCGGCTGGGCCCGCCGCCATGGCGGGCGAGCTGCTCGCCGATCGAGAGCACGGCCGCCACGCCGGTGGCGTTGTCGGTGGCACCGTTGCAGATCGTGTCGGCGGGATCGGCGCTGTCACAGCCCGTGCCGAGGTGGTCGTAGTGCGCGCCGATGATCACGTACTCGTCGGGCAGTTCGTCGCCGGGGATCAGCGCCAGGACGTTGGTCCCGCCCTCGAACGCCTGGGTGAACGCGGCGTCGCCCGTGGCGGAGGCGTCGACCCCCACAGCGAAGTTGTCGAGCCGGTCGATGAGGTAGCGCTGGGTGCGCGCCGAGCCCTCGGTGCCGTTGTCGCGCCCGCCGAACGCATCGCTCGACAGGACATGCACGTCCACCACCAGCGGGGAGCAGCCCGCCAGCACCATCAGGCCCGCCAGGGCCACCCCCGCAGGACGGCGGAGTCCTCGTCGTCGAGCCATCGATGTCCCCCTCGAGCTGTCGTCGCCGCCGGGCGGGCAGTCTGGCAGATCCCTGGTGGCGACCGCCGCAACGCCGGGCGGCGGGCCGGATGGCGGGGACGGGCTTGGTGGCCCGGATGGCGGGGACGGGCTTGGTGGCCCGAGGCATTGAGTTCCACAGGACCGAGCCTGAGGTCATGGGTTCCGGGTCCGGAACCTATGACCTCGCTCTCGTCCCGGCGGTACCCATCGCCTCGCCGAGACCGGCTCCGGCCGCCAGGCTCATGTCGCGGGCAGCAGTTCCTCGACGGCCTCGGGCGGCCGGCCGAGGACGGCCCGGCCGTCCTCGGCGATCAGGACGGGACGCTCGATCAGGATGGGGTTGGCGACCATGGCCTCGATCCAGCGGCCGCGGTCGTGGGGCCAGTCGCGCAGGCCGAGGTCCTTGGCTACCGGCTCGCCCATGCGGGCGACGTCCCATGGTTCGCGGCCGAGCGCCTTCAGGACCGCGTCGAGCTCGTCGGCGGTGGGCGGGTCGTCGACATAGCGGCGCTCGGTGTAGGCGACGCCGCGGTCGTCGAGGATCGCCTTGGCCGAGCGGCTCTTCGAGCATCGAGGGTTGTGCCACAGCTCCATGGCCCCGAGCCTGGCATGCCGGGGCGGGGCGGGGAGGCGTTCAGCGGCCCCAGCGGGCCAGCAGGGCCTTGAGCATCTCGTCGGATTGGTGGCTGGGCAGCCCGCTGCCGCCGTCGACGATCAGGTCGTGCCCGGTGATGAAGGCGGCGTCGGGGGAGCACAGGAACGCCACCGCCCCGGCCACCTCGTCGGGGTCGCCGACCCGGCCGAGCGGGATCCGCCCCTCGATGCGGCGCCGGACGGCCTCGTCGTCGAGCACGGCCTGCGTCATGCGGGTGGCCACGTACCCGGGCGAGACGCTGTTGACGCGCACTTCGGGGGCGAGCTCGAGGGCGGCCGTGCGGGTGAGCGCGACGACGCCTGCCTTGGCGGCCGCGTACGGACCCTCGCCCCGGGTCGGGCGGCTGGCCACGGTGCCGGCGATGTTCACCACCGAGCCGCGGCCCGAAGCCCGCAGGTGCGGTTCCGCGGCCCGGATCCCATGCCAGACGCCGGTGAGGTTGACCGCCAGCAGGCGGGCGAACTCGGTGTCGGTGAAGCGGCTCAGCGGCTTCGTCGACCCGAACCCGGCGTTGTTCACGAGGATCGTGAGGGCGCCGAAGTCCGACGCCACCCGCCTTATGGCCGCCGCTACCGCCTCGGGATCGGCGACATCGGTGCCCAGCGCGAGGTGCCCCTCCCCGAGCAGGCGGGCGAGCTCGTCGGCGGCGGCGACGTCGACGTCGACGACCGCCACCCGCGCGCCGTCGGCCGCCAGACGGTGCGCCACGGCGCGCCCGATGCCGTGGGCGCCACCGGTCACGACCGCCGCCTGCCCGGCGAGTGGTCCGGCCACGCCCCAGCCCGAGCCCTAGAAGCCCTGGAGCCAGTGGCCTGCGTTGACGCCCAACGCCTGCCCCGTGATGGGCTTGGACATGTCGGACGCGAAGAACACGACGGCCTCGGCGATCTCGCTCGAGGGAGGCAGGTATCCCAGCGCCGTCTCCGACGCCACCTCGGCGTACTGCTCGTCGGGCGTGATCCCCTTCTGCCGGGCCAGGTGCTCGAAGTACATGGCCACGCTGTCGCCCCAGATGTAGCCCGGATGGACACCGTTGACCCGGATCC
The DNA here is from genome assembly GCA_963756425.1 of uncultured bacterium. GTDB lineage: Bacteria > Actinomycetota > Acidimicrobiia > Acidimicrobiales > VFJN01 > DASQUK01. The sequence continues at coordinate 441,571 of CAVWNW010000012.1, forward strand.
CCTGCGCACCCAGCTCGACCGCCAGGATCTTGGTGGCCGCCGCCAGGGCCGCCTTCGACGCCGTGTAGGCGCCGAACCGTGGGCGCATCCGCACGGCGGACATCGAGTTGACCATCACGACACGCCCGTCGCCCTGGTCGGCCATCGGAGGCACGCATGCCTGGGTGAGCTGCAGCGTGCCGAACAGGTTGACGTCCATGGTCCGGCGCCAGTCGTCGAGGTCGGCGTCGGCGAAGCGCGTGCGATCACCGGCATGAAAGGCGTTGTTGACCAGCACGTCGAGCCGGCCGAACGTATCTACGACCCGGTCGACCGTGCCCCGGCACGAGTCGGCGTCGCAGACGTCGAGCCCCAACGCCAGCGCCTTGGCGCCCAATCCCTCGATCTCGGCGGCGATGGCCTCGACCCTGGCCTCGGTGCGGGCCGCCACCGCGACGGTCGCGCCGTGGCGACCGCAGGCCAGCGCGATGTCGCGGCCGAGCCCGGGCCCGGCGCCCGAGACGAGCGCCACCTTCCCGTCCAGCAGTGCCATCCTGGTCAGAGTAGGCGTGCCAGCCGGGGTCAACGTCCGCTACGTCGCCGCCTTGCGCCTCTTGCGCCGCGCCCACAGCACCTCGACCGCCTGCCCCAGCAACGCCCCGAGGACCAGCGCCACCACGAGCCCGACCCACAAGCGCGTCGTGACAGTGAAGAACACGAAGCTCATCTCGACGCGGTCGTTGTTCTGGACGACGAAGAGAATGGCGAGGATCACGACCACCGCGCCCACCACAAGGCGCATGATCAGCCGTCGATCAGGCCCGTCGGACGACTCCTCCAGCGGGACGTCGCTGCTCTCCGGCCTGTACGACACGCCGGGAACCTACAGCGGAGCGCGTCGGGTAACGAGCACGTTGCGGATCCCTTGCCTGCTAGCGGCGTTCATTGCGGGGCTCGCGGTCCTCGGCCCATGCGTGCTGATGCTCCCGATGGTCCAGCGACCGCAGCACCATCGCCTGGCCCAGGAGCTCGCGCTGAAGCGTCGCCCGCACGTCGGCCGACGCCAGGGCCTGCACCTGGTCGCGGATCAGCCGGACGGCGAACGGCGGGCGTTCCGCGATCGACTCGGCCAGGCCCAGCACGACCTCGTCGAGCTCCTCGTCGGGCACGACCTGGGTCACCAGCCCCAGCTGGAGCGCCTCGTCGGCCCCCACTCGACGGCCCGTCAGCGCCAGGTCGAGCGCCAGAGCCGATCCGCCGATCTCGAACAGCTTGGCCACGCCGGCCGAGTCCGGGATCACGCCATGATCGACGGCCGGCAGGGCCAGTGCGGCGCTCTCGGCGGCCACACGCATGTCGCACAGCAGCGCCCGCTCCAGCTGGATGCCGAGGACCCATCCCTTGAGCGCGCAGATGATCGGCACCGGGAAGTCGTAGAGCAGCCGGGTCTGCCACTGGTTGCGCTCGATGTACTCGAAGTCGGTAGCGCCCGGATGGTCGTGCAGCTCGCCGAGGTCGCGCCCCGACGAGAACGAGGGGCCGTTGCCGCGCCACACGACCACCCGCACGTCGCGATCGGTGCGGAGCAGGTCCAGGTACCGGAAGAACAGGGCGTCGGCGGCGTCGCCGACCATGTTGTGCTGATCGGGCCTGTTCAGGCTGACGACGGCCACGCCGCCTTTCACCTCGAGCAGGACGGGATCGTCGTCCACCATCGAATCTCCCTCCCTAGGGCGACGCTGGGGAGAGCGCCGACCCGGCGCCAACACGCTATGCGGGATCGGCCGTGTTCGCTCGCGCCGAGTTCGGGCGGCAATGGCCGGTGGCGGCGGGTCGCCGTCAGACGGGCTCGACGTTGACCGCCTGCTGGCCACGCCTGCCGGGTGCCACGTCGAACAGGACCCGCTGGCCGGCTTCCAGCGTCCGGTGCCGACCGCCGAGGCTGGACACGTGGACGAACATGTCGGCCGCCCCCCGCCGGGCGATGAACCCATAGCCCCTGGCGGGATGGAATGACTTCACGGTCCCGGCCACCCGCCGATCACCCCGACGGGCCGCCATGTGCCGATCTCGGGCGTGACGTCGGGGCGCGCGTGACCGTTCGGGCGAGCCCGGTGCGACCACGGGCGCCGCGGGGGGTGCGACCCGCCCGACGAGACGGTCAAGTTCGGGCGTCTCGATCGGCTCGGTGCGCTCGAGGTCACGCTGCAAGCTGCGGACGGCCTGCCGGGTGCCGGGCGTGACGAGCGTGACGACGACGCCGGCGGCTCCGGCCCGGCCCGTTCGCCCCGAGCGGTGGACGTAGTCCTTGGCGTCGCCCGCGGGGTCGAAGTGCACCACGCAGGCCACACCGTCGACGTGGATGCCGCGCGCGGCGACGTCGGTCGCCGCCAGCACCGGGGACCGACCGCTGGTGAACGACCGCAGTGCCTGGTCGCGCTGCACCTGGGTGCGCCGACCGTGGATGGCTTCGGCCTTGACCCCCGCCTGTCGGAGCTGGCGGGCGACGCGGTCGACACCATGGCGGGTGCGGCAGAACACGATCGTGGGCCCGGCGTGACCGACGATGTCGGCGGTCAGCGCCACCCGTTCCGACTGGTCGACGGTCCAGAACATGTGCGTGACCTCCGAGCCGTCATCGGCGGTGTCCGCCGCAACGTGGTGGACGGGATCACGCTGATACCGGGTGACCAGGGCGTCGACGTCGTGATCGAGCGTGGCCGAGAACAGCAGGGTCTGGCGGTGAGCGGGCGTGAGGTCGAGCAGCCGACGGACTGCGGGCAGGAAGCCCATGTCGGCCATGCGGTCGGCCTCGTCGACCACCACTAGCTCGACCCGATCGAGGTAGATGTCGCCGCTGGCGACGAGGTCCTCGAGCCGTCCCGGACAGGCGACGACGGCACTGACGCCGCGTGCCAGCAGCTTGCGTTGCGGCCCGTAGCCGACCCCACCGTAGATGGAAGCGACCGGTCCCGAGCGGCGCTGGTCGATCAGCGCCGCCAGTTCGCGCTGCACCTGGGCGGCCAGCTCGCGTGTGGGCACCAGCACGAGGGCCCAAGGACGTCGAGGCTGTGGCTCGGGCAGTGTCGCGAGACGGTCTGCGATGGTGAGGCCGAAGGCGAGTGTCTTCCCGGATCCGGTCGGGGCCTTGCCGGCAACGTCGCGGCCGGCGAGGGCGTCGGGCAGCGTGGCGGCCTGGATGGGGAACGGTTCGGTCATTCCGCGGCGGGCCAGAGTGGCACGTAGGGGCGCGGGCACGCCGAGGTCCGCGAATGTGGGGGACATGAGACTCCGTTCAGTGGCAAGTAGGCCAACTCGAACAGAGGTCTCGAATGGGCCCCATCGGCGTTCGGCGCCGACAGCTGCCGGCGGCGCCGGCGAGTGATCTCTGAACCCTACCGGCTTCAGCGGCGGATCCGCCCGCCGCCACCGGCAGGCAGCTGCGGACGACGCGTCAGGCCGGCGGGGCTGTGGTGGTGGTCGACGTCGCGGTGGTGGACGTGGCCGCCGTCGTGGTGGTCGTCGCCGCCGTGGTGGTCGTGGTCTCCGGGGCGGCGGTGGTGGACGTCGCCTCCGACGTGGTCGTCGTCTCGCGAACGCCGCTCTGGGGGATGGGGCCCTCGTCGTCGTCGCCGCAGGCGGCGAGCGCCAGCACCCCAACCATCGCCGACCCCAGCACCGCCAGGCGCATCACCCGTCGCTTGTCCACGGCCCTAGAGCATGGCGGACGCGCCGGTCAGGCCACCAAACCCCGCGCCGTCGTGGACGCGGCGGAGCCCGTCGCGGGCGGCGGCGGCGATGCCGATCCCGTCGAGACCCAGCTCGGCACGGATCGTCGCCGGATCGCCGTGTGCCACGTAGGCGTCCGGCACCCCGAGCACGATCACCGGTGGCGTGCCGTCCGGGCCATGGTGGCCGTCGGGAACCAGGGCGGATGGGCCGAGAGCGTCGACGAGCCGGGCGCCGGCGCCGCCCTCCCGCACGCCGTCCTCGACCGTGACCACGAGCCGGTGGCGCCCGGCGTCGGCCACGAGATCGTCGTCGAGCGGCTTGACCAGCCGCATGTCCCACACGGTGGTCGACACGCCCACGCCCTCGAGCAACCCGGCGGCCTCCTCGGCGGCCTCGACGAGCGGGCCGGCCGCGGCGATGCAGACGTCACGCCCGGTCCGGAGGCGCCGGGCACGCAGGCCGCGCCCGGCGGCGCCGGCCGGAACCTCCCGCGCCGTGCCGCTGGGCCAGCGCAACGCGCAGGGGCCGTTCGTCGCCAACGCCTCGACCAGCATGACCTCGAGCTCGGCGGCGGACGAGGGTGCGAACACCGTCATGCCCGGCACACGCCCGAGCAACGCCAGGTCGAGGACGCCGTGGTGGGAGGGGCCGTCGGGCCCGGTGATCCCGGCGCGGTCGACACACAGCACCACGGGCAGGTGATGGAGCCCGACGTCCAGGTTGACCTGGTCGAGCGCCCGGGTCAGGAACGACGAGTAGATCGCGACCACGGGTCGCAGGCCGCCCATGGCCATGCCCGCGGCGGCGGTCACCGCGTGCTGCTCGGCGATCCCCACGTCGAAGAACCGGTCGGGGTAGGCGTCGGCGAACGCCCGCAGGCCGGTGGAGCTGGGCATGGCGGCGGTGACGGCGACGATCCGCGGGTCCCGCGCCGCGGCGCGCACCAGCGCGTCGGAGAAGACGTCCGTGTAGCGGGGATGGGACCGGACTGGGGGCCGATAGCGCCGGGCGGGGAACGGCGCCACGTCGTGCAGGCACTTGTCGTCGTCGTCCTCGGCGGCGGCGAAGCCGCGCCCCTTGCGGGTGAGCACGTGGACGACGGCGGGCCGGCCGGACGCCAGGGCGTCCCGCAACCCCGACTCCACGGCGGCGATGTCGTGGCCGTCGAAGGGGCCCCGGTAGTCGACCCCGAGCGCCTCGAAGAACGCCGGCCCGGCCGGGTGACCGTCGCTGCGGGCGCTCGCAACCCGCAAGGGGCTGAGGCTCTCGGTCAGGTTCGAGATGGTCGGCGCATAGGAGCGGCCGTTGTCGTTGAGGACGACCACGACCGGCAGGCCGCGCCAGCCGATGTTGCTCAGGCCCTCGTACGCCAGGCCGCCCGTCAGGGACCCATCGCCCACGACTGCGACCACCCGCCCCGCATGTCCCGCCCGGCGGCGGGCCGCGGCCAGGCCGTACGCGTAGGACAGCGCCGTCGAGGCGTGGCTGTTCTCAACCCAATCGTGGGGTGACTCGGCGCGGTTCGGGTAGCCCGAGAGCCCGCGGGGGCGGCGGAGGGTGGAGAACCGCGCCCGCCGGCCCGTGAGCAGCTTGTGGGCGTACGCCTGGTGGCCGGTGTCCCAGATGATGGCGTCGGTCGGCGAGTCGAGGACTCGGTGCAGGGCGATGGTCAGCTCCACCGCCCCCAGGTTCGACCCCAGGTGCCCGCCGTTGGCGGCGACGACCTCGATCAGGACCCGCCGGATGTCGGCCGCGAGCTCGTCGAGCCGCTCGTGGTCGAGGCGTCGGACATCGGCCGGCGACTGGATCGCGTCGAGCACCCCCATCGTCATCGCGCCAGTGCGGCGCGCATCGACTGTCGAAGCGACGTGGTGGTGGCGATGACCGCCGACGGCTCGTAGCCGCAGTGGGCCATGCAGTTGCGGCACCGGGGATCGCGCCCGCGGCCGTAGCGCTCCCAGTCGGTGGTCTCGACGAGCTCGCGGTAGCTGGAGGCGTAGCTGTCCCCCATCAGGTAGCAGGGGCGCTGCCAACCGAACACCGAGTAGCTCGGGATCCCCCAGGCGGTGCACGGGAAGTCGACCTTGCCCTCCAGGAAATCGAGGAACAGCGGCGTGTGGTTGAGGCGCCAGCGACGGCGGCGCCCGGCGAACGCCTCCCGGAACAGGCGCTGCGTCTGCTGGACCCCGAGGAAGTGCAGCTGGTCCGGCGCCTTCTCGTAGGCGTAGCCCGGGGAGATCATCATGGAGTCCACACCGACGTCGTCGTTGAGGAAGTCGAGCACCTCGCGCACCGTCGACGGTGAGTCGGTCGAGAAGAACGTCGTGTTGGTGGTGACCCGGAACCCCCGTTCCTTCGCCTCGGCGATGGCGTCGATGGCCTCGTCGAAGACCCCGTCACGGCAGACCGAATCGTCGTGGCGTTCGCGCAGGCCGTCGATGTGCACGGTCCAGGCGAAGTAGGGCGAGGGACGGAAGCGGTCGAGCCTGCGCCGCAGCAGCACGGCATTGGTGCACAGGTACACGAAGCGCTTGCGCGCCATCAGCGCCTCGACCATCTCGACGATGTCGGGGTGCAGCAGCGGCTCGCCGCCGGCGATCGACACGATCGGCGCCCCGCACTCCTCCACGGCGGCAACGGCGTCCTCCACCGACACCCGCTGGCGCAGGACCTCGGTGGGGTGCTGGATCTTCCCGCAGCCCGCACAGGCGAGGTTGCAGGCGAAGAGCGGCTCCAGCTCGAGCACCAGCGGGAACTTGTCGCGACGGGCCAGCTTCTGGCGCAGCAGGTACAACCCCACCCGCGTGCTCTGTCGGAATGGAACCACGATTAGCGGACCTCCTCGGGCAGCGAGAAGCGGACGGTCTCGGCGGTGACCGCACGGGTGTGTATGTCGAGCGTGCCCAGCCCCCCGAGGGCGGCGACGACCCGGTCGACGATCTCGGCCGGGGCCGACGCGCCGGCGGTGACCCCGACGGTGGCCGCACCCGCCAACCATTCGAGGTCGATCTCCCGCTCGTCGTCGATGAGGTGGGCCGGGCACCCGGCCCGCTCGGCGACTTCGACCAGGCGCTGGCTGTTGGACGAGTTCTGCGACCCCACCACCAGCAGCAGGTCGCAGTCGCCGGCGATCGCCCGCACGGCGTCCTGCCGGTTCTGGGTCGCGTAGCACACGTCGTCGGCGGCGGGGCCGGCCAAGCCCGGGAAGCGGTTGCGCAGGACCGCGACCACGTCCGCCACGTCGTCGAGCGCCAGGGTGGTCTGGGTGACGTACGCAACGCGTCCGGGGTCGGCCACGGCAACGTGCGCGGCGTCGTCGGGCGTCGACACCAGGTGGATGTCGGCAGCCTCGCCGATGGTCCCCTCCACCTCGTCGTGGTCGGCGTGCCCAACCAGCACCACGCTGTAGTCGCGCTGGGCGAAGCGCCGCACCTCGCGGTGCACCTTGGCCACGAGCGGGCAGGTGGCGTCGATCACGGCCTGCCCGCGCTCCGCAGCCGCCGCCTCGACCGCGGGGGACACGCCGTGGGCGGAGAACACCAGCCTGGCGCCGGCCGGCGCCTGGTCGACCTCCTCGACGAACACCGCGCCCCGGGACTCGAGGTCGGCGACGACGTGCCGGTTGTGGATGATCTGCCGGCGGACGTAGACGGGCGGGCCGTAGCGGTCCAGCGCCCGCTCGACCACCTCGATGGCGCGCTCGACCCCGGCGCAGAACGAGCGCGGCTCGGGCAGCAGGACCGTGCGGGGCCCGGCGGCGGCCGACCACGCCGCCAGCGCCCGCGCGGTGCGGCGCAGCGCCCGGTACGCGCCGACGGTCGGGTGCTCCGCCGTGATAACCCGCACCACGGCACGCGGTCGATCGGGCGCCGCCTCGACCAACCAGGCGCTCTCCGCGTCGTCCGCCGCCGTGACCGGGCCCTCGTGGACCCCCCGGAGGCCCGCCCTGGCCAGGGCGCTGGCGATCAGCGGTGCCGACGGCAGCGGCACGCTTCCGAACGGTCCCAACACCTCGGTGGCGACCACCACGTCGCCGGGCTCCAGGCCGGGCGGCGGCGGGGCCAACCAGCCGGCGACGGCGATCGCCGGTGCGCCCCGGCAGCGGGCGGCGAGGTTGATCGCCGACCGCCGCGACCGCTCCGGCCCCACGCCGGTGACGATCGTCTCCAGCCCGGGCGCGCCTCCCGCCACCGCCCGCGCCTCGGCGCGGCGGGGCGTCAGGAGGATCCCCGGGCGCGCCTTCATGAGCGCACCGCCTCTCGGCAGTAGCGGCCGAGGGCCGTCAGGGGAAACGTGTGCCGGTAGAGGTGGTAGTTGATGTAGAAGTCGCCAGGGAAGCCGGTCCCGGTGAAGAGCTCCTCGTCCCAGGTGCCGTCCGGCGTCTGGGTGTCGACCAGGAACGCGATGCCGCGGCGCACGGCCTCGCTGTCGCCGCGCCCGGCGGCCAGCAGTGCCAAGAGCGCCCACGCGGTCTGCGACGCCGTCGACGTACCCCTGCCGATCGCCTGTGGATCGTCGTAGGAGCGCAGGTCCTCGCCCCAGCCGCCGTCGTCGTTCTGGTGCCGTTCGAGCCATGTCACCGCCCGGGTGACGCTCGGGTCGCTGGGGCCGGCACCCGCCGCCACCAGTGCGGGCACGGCCGCGCCGGTCCCGTAGACGTGGTTGGCACCCCAGCGCCCGAACCACGAGCCACCGGGTTCCTGGTCGGCCCGCAGCCAAGCGACCGCCTCCCGGAGCCGGCGGGGATCGGCGTGGGGCTCGGCGGCCAGCATCTCGATGGCGTGGGCGGTGACGTCGGCGGACGGCGGATCGGTGACCTCGCCGAAGTCGCAGAACGGCAGCGCCGCGCACAGCCGGCTGGTGTTGTCGGCGTCGAATGCCGCCCAGCCGCCGCCCCGGCTCTGCATGCCCTCCACCCAGGTGACGGCGCGCCCGATGGCGTGCCGGCGGCGGGCCGCGTCCAGGCCTGCGACCCGCCGCAGGGCCAGCACCACCTCGGCGGTGTCGTCCACGTCCGGGTAGTTGACGTTGGCGAACTCGAACGCCCAGCCGCCCGGTGGCAGCCCGGGACGGCGCACGGCCCAGTCCCCGGCGACGGTGACCTCCTGGTCGAGCAGCCACCGGCCCGCCCGCACGAGGGCGGGATCGTCGGGCGCCGCGCCGGCGTCGGCCAGCGCCACCACCGCTAGGGCGGTGTCCCACACCGGCGACTGGCACGCCTCCAGGCGGCGGCCCCGCCGGTCGTGGATGGTGAACCGGTCGAGGCCGGCCAGGCCGGCGACCATGGCCGGATGGTCGGGCGGGTAGCCCAGCGCGTGCAGGGCGAGCAGCGAGTACACCCATGGCGGCTGGATGCCTCCCCATGAGCCGTCGGCCTCCTGGCGGCGGACGATCCACTGCTCCGCCAGCCGGAGGGCCAGCCGCCGCAGCAGCACCTTGGGGGGAGCCCAGCCGGGCAGCCGCTCGTACGCCCTGAGCACCCGGTCGAGGCGCTCGAACCGCCGTCGCCACCCCGAACTTGCCGCAGTTGGAGCGGTCATGGCGTCGCTAACAGCGGCAAGTTCGCTGATCGAGAAGGGCAGCGGGCGGACCAGGCGATGCGCCGCCACCACGGTGAGGGGGACGATGGTCTGCCGGGCCCAGCAGGCGAAGTCGTACACGTTGAGCGGCGCGCGGGCCGGCAGGAGGATCACCTCGGGCGGCAGCGCCGGGAGGTCGTCCCACGACCACTGGCCCACGAGGGCGAGCCAGATGCGCGTGAAGATGCGCGTCCGCTCGATGCCGCCGCCGTCGAGAATGAACCGCCGGGCGTGCGCCAGGTGAGCGGCGTCCCGCGCATCGCCGGCCAGCCGGAGCGCAACGTAGGCCTCGACGGTGGTGGACAGGTCGCCGGGACCCCCGTGGTACGTGGCCCAGGTGCCGTCGGCCCGCTGTTGGGAGCGGATCCAGTCGGCCGCCTCCCGTGCCGTTCCCGGGTCGAGGATGCCGAGGACGTGGCGCAGCAGGAGGTCCTCGGCGTCCATGGTGACGTTGGTCTCGAGCTCGCCCTTCCACCAGCCGTCGGGATGCTGGAGGCTCAGCAGGTGGTCGCGAGCCCGCTCGACCGCCGCTGCGACGGATGCCGCAGCCGGAGCGATCGCCGGCGAATCGATCGCCATCAGAACTCCCTCTCGACGACGAACCGGGCGAGGTCGGCCAGTTCCGCGCACGCCGTCGCCGCCAACCCCGCAGCCTCCAGCGCCCGGCAGGCGGCATCGAGGTGCTCGCGGGCAAGCGCCTCGGTGGCCTGCCGGGCGCCGCACGCCTCTACCAGCCCGGTGGCCTGGGACACGGCGCCGGCGTCGAGCGGCCCGTTGAGCAGCAGCCGCCGCAGCTCGCCGGCGCGGTCGCGATCGTCGGCGCCCAGGGCGAAGACCACCGGGAGCGACTTCTTGCGGGTGGACAGGTCGTTGCCCCGGGGCTTGCCCGTCCGCTCCGGGTCGCCCCAGATGCCGAGGATGTCGTCGACGGCCTGGAAGGCGACGCCCAGGTGGGCGCCGTAACTGCGCAGCGCCGCGACCAACGGGTCGGGCGCGCCTACCAGCACCGAGCCGATGGCGGCGGCGCAGGACAGGAGGGCGCCGGTCTTGCCGGCCACCATGCGGAGGCACTCGTCGCCGGTGACGTCGGACCGGCCCTCGAAGGCGATGTCGTCGGCCTGCCCGCCGATCATGGCCGCCACGGCGTCGCTCAGCTCCGCGCTAGCGGCGGCCCCGGTCCGGCCGTGCTCGAGCAGGACCTGGTGGCCGAGCGTGAGCAGGGCGTCGCCGACCAGCACCGCGGGACCGATGCCGTAGAGCGCCCAGACCGTGGGACGGTGGCGGCGCTCGCGGTCGCCGTCGATGACGTCGTCGTGCAGCAGCGAGAAGTTGTGGACGAGCTCGACGGCAACCGCGCCCGGCACGCCTGCCGGTGGCGTCGGCACCAGCGGCCTCGGCCGAGAGCACGGCCAGCGCCGGGCGGACGCCCTTGCCACCGGCCCGGGCACTCGGCGCACCGCGCTCGTCGCACCAGCCCAGGTGGTAGGCGGCGATCCTCCCCAGCTCGGGGTTGAGCCTCTCGACGGCGGCAACCATGGCGGGGTGGACGACATCGCGGGCCCGCGCCAAGGCATCGGGGACCGACGTCATCGTGGTCAAGCGACGACCTCCTGGTCGGCCGGGCGTGCCGGTAGATGGCGCCTGTGGCCGGCGGCGAGGAGGGCGTGGCGGGCCGCGGCGTTCCCGCTGCGCACCGCTCCCTCCATGGTCGCCGGCCACCGGGTGGCAGTCCACGCGCCGGCCAGCACCAGCCCAGGGACCGCGGTGGTGCTGGGCAGGCGGGCGGAGCGGGACCCGGGCACTCCCCGGAACGTCGCCGCCGGCTCACGCGAGACGAGGGCGTCGACGACCCGCGCCGCGCGCGCCCGAGGGAACAGGTCGGCCAGGCTGGCGATGACGGTCGCCTTGACCTCGTCGGACGGCCGGTCCATGTACGGGTCCGCCGCCGACAGCGACACGGCCAGGTATTGGCCCCGCTCGAGCCCGGCGCCGGCGGTGCGGTCGAACACGAACTGGACGTCGGTGCCCACGCCCGCGGCGAACTCGAGGTCGGTGACCCGCCGGTCGTAGACGACGTGCACGTTCACGATCGGCGACACGCCGAGCCGCCCGCCCACCGCGGCCAGACCGGTCAGCTCGGCCAGCTCCGTCGTGAGGCCGGCGACCGCGGTGTGGGGGACGGCCACCACGACGGCGTCGGCGGCGCGCTGCGTGCCCGCAATCGTCACGGTGAACCCGGCTCCACCCGACGCTCGGTCGACGCCGGTTACGGGCGCACCCGTCAGGACCTCGACGCCCGCCCGCTCCAGCGCCCGGAGCCCGGCGTCGCCGTGCAGCTCCCCCAGCGGGACCGACGCCCAGCCGATGTCGGCGGCGGCGGCATCGGTGAGCAGGCCGGTCTGGAACACCATCGCCGCCAGCGCCAGCGACGCCTCGGTCGCCGGCATGTTCACTGTTGGGCGGCAGATCAGGTCCCACAGGGCCGCCTGCGCCGCCGGGGACTGGCCGTGGCGCGTGAGCCATTCGCCGAACGTCCGCTCGTCGGTCTCGGCCTCGTCGACGTCGACGCGGCGGAGCGCGAACGCCGCCGGAGCGAGCCGCAGGCGGTCACGGATGCGGAGGTGGCGGTACGCCAACAGCGACCGACCCAGGTGGGCGGGTGCCGGAAGGAGACGGCTGCGGCGCAGCCGCGCCGTCCGGCCACCGGGGGCGATCACCGGGACGTCGAGGCGCGATTGGAGCCGCACCCCGTCTGCCACGCCAAGGCGCTCGAGGAACGCCCGGTAGGCCGTGCAGCAGCGCAGGAACACGTGCTGGCCGTTGTCGAACCACAGGTCGTTGTGTCGGAACGACCAGGTCGCTCCACCCAGACGGCGGCGCCGCTCGACGAGGGTCACCGCGGCACCGGCGTCGGCGCACGCGAGCGCCGCGGCCATGCCCGCGAGTCCACCGCCGACGACGCAGACGCGGCGACTGCTCATCGGCCGGGTCCATTCCGGGGCGACAGGAGGCCGCGGACGGCGACGCTCAGCTTCTGCCCGGTGGTGAGGGAGATGCGTCCCCGGAGGACCGCCCCCGGATCGCGCTCGATGTGGTCGAGCAGCCGGTGGTAGATGCCGACCATGGCGGCCACGCAGGCGCGCGAGCGGTGGTCGAGGTGCGGTAGGAGGCCCAGCCCGCGCTCGTACCAGGCGCGCGCTCGTTCCGCCTCGAACGTGAGCAGCGCGGCCAGCCGATCGTCCGGTCCGGACGCATCGGGTGCGCAGCCGAAGCGGGCCAGGTCGTCGGCCGGCAGGTACACCCGGCCGAGCTGGTCACGATCCTCGACCACGTCACGCAGGACGTTGGTGAGCTGGAGGGCCACGCCGAGGTCGTCGGCCAGCGGTGCCGTCACGGCGGGCAGGTCGGTGCCGAAGACCGCGAGGGAGAGCCGCCCGATCGAGCCCGCAACCTGCCGGCAGTAGATGACCAGGTCGTCGAACGTCGCCATGCGCGCCAGGACGAGGTCGCGTCGGCAGCCCTCGAACAGATCGGCGACGGCGTCGGGCGGCAGCGGGTAGTGGCGCACGACGTCCGCCAGGGCGACCAGCACCGCGTCGTCGGGGATTGCCGGCACGCGCTCGGCGATGGTGCTGGCGACGCGGGCCTGCAGCTCGTCGAGCGAACGCGCCCGAGCTCCGATGGGTCCGGGCTGGTCGACGATGTCGTCGACCCGGCGGGCAAGGGCGTACACCACCGCCATCGCGCGGCGCTTCGCCGGCGGGAGCAGGGCGATCCCGTAGGCGAAGTTCTTGGCCTGCGTGCGGGTGACCTCGGCGCACGCGGCGTACGCCCGGTCCAGCTCGGGCCCCGGGGGGACCTCGCGCCGCGGTCTCGCTGCCGGAGTCGCCAGAACCAGGAGCGCGTGGCGCAGCGTGCGGACGCTACGGGGTCGCACCGATCCGGCCAGCACGTCGTATCCCGCGGCCTCGATGGCGTCCGCCGCCGCCAGGCCCCCCGCCACGTAGCCGGCCACCGCCAGCCGGCACCAGCCCCGCAGCGACCGGGTCAGTGGGATCCCTGCGGCCAGCAGCTCCCGCGCCCGGGCCAGCTCGAAGGCGACGAGGGAACGCAGTGGGGGCGACGCCTCCGGCGCGATCAGGTCGGCATCGACCACGCCGAAGCGCTGCAGGTCGTCGGTGGGGAGGTAGATGCGGCCGGCGGCGGCGTCCTCCCTGACGTCCTGGAGGTGCTCGACGACCTGCAGGCCACTGCACACACGATCCGACAGCGCCTCGCGCTCGGGCGTCAGGGCACCGGCGATTCCCAGCACGGCCGCGCCGATGGGGTTGGCGGACAACCGGCAGTAGTCGAGCAACTGGTCCCACGTGGCCTGACGCACGATCGTCTGGTCGCGCCGGTTGGCGGCGATGAGGTCGAAGAATGGGGCCGCGGTCATGTCCGTGGCGGCGATCGCCCGGCTCAGCCGGGCGGTGATCGGATGGCTGGGCAGGCCCTCGAGGGCGGCCCGCAGGTCACCCTCCAGCCAGTCGAGGGCCGCAGAGCGATCGCCGCGATGCTCGTCGCCGAGGTCGTCGGTCAGGCGGGCGAAGGCATAGACGGCGAGCAACTGCTCGCGGGCTTCCCGGGGCACGAGCCGGGTGACGACGGGAAAGTTCTCGTGGTCCGCCTGGGCGAGGAGCTGCGCGTCCGGCGGTAGGGCGGGCCGGGGTGTGGCGCCCTCCCGTTGGATCGCCACCGCGATGTCGCCCATGCGCCGACAGGTCCCCGCTTTCGTACAAGAATCTGACCCGATGGTCAGACCCGTTGTACGTAACTAAGCGCATGGGCGCCCGAGTACGCAACCCCTTCCGGGATCACCCGGTCCCGAGGACGGCGCGCATGGTCTCCCGCGCCAGCTGCGCGATGAGAGCCACGGCGCGGCTCGCGTGGCGTCCCGGGTCCCGCCAGGACCGGGCCCACGCCGTCGACGAAGCAGGTGAGCGCGGCATCCGCCAGCTCCCGGTGGCCGGGTTGACCGCGCAGGCTGCCCGCCGTCAGCTCCAGCAGGAGCATGAAGCCGGGCGTCGCCGACATGACCAGCGTCACCATCGCCGCCGGCGGCTCCAGCTGCCCGCCGGCCCGGTCGGCCGCGGCCCGCAGGTCCCCGACCACACCGGCGACGACCGACTCGACCGCGGCCGCGAACAGCGCCTCCTTGGACTCGAAGTGCCGGTAGACGCTGCCCTTGGCCGTCCCGGCACGGGCCGCCACGTCGCTGACCGCCACGTCGCCGTAGCCGCGGGCCGCGAACAGGTCGACGGCGGCCGCCACGATGCGTTCCCGCGTGGCATCGGGCACGTCGGAGCGGCCGGTCAGTGCGGCCTCCCAGGTGTCGGCGTGGAACGCCTCGGCGTCGCCGCTGGCCAACAACTCGGGCAGGACCTCGCGGATCGTGGGCAGCGGCAACCGCCGCCGGTCCCGCAGCAGCCGGATGAGCCGGAGCGCCTGGACGTGGCGCTCGCTGTAGCGGAACCGGTTGGCGCCGACGCGCTCGGGCGGCGGCAGGAGCCCGGCGTTGCGATAGTGATGGATCGTCGTGGCCGGGATCCCGGTCCGCTCGACCAGCTCGGCAATGGTGTAACGGCCTGCCCCCGTCATGCGGCTACCTTCCGCAGGGCGGCGGTGGGACGCTGGGACGACCGAGGAGGCACCGCAGCATGAGGACCGTGGTGGTCACCGATTCGAGCGGCCGGCCTTCGCGGCCCTCGGGGGACGAGGCGGCGATGGTCGTGGTGCCCATCACGATCCTGCTCGCCGACCGTCAGGTTCCCGACGACCAGATCGATCCGCTGGTCGTGGACGAGGCCCTGGCCCGGGGCGAGCCGATCAAGACCCGGGCCCCGGGCGTGATCGACTACCTCGACGCGGTCGAGGGCACCGATGCCCAGGCCGCCGTCATCCTCACGCCGGCCGCCGAGCTGACCGCCATGTGGCGCCACGCCTGCCACGTCCCGTGGCTCGCGGACAGGCCGGTCGCGGTCGTGGACACGCGTACGGCGGCGTCGGGCCAGGCACTGGTGGCCGAGGTGGCATCCGAGGCGGCCGGGGACGGCAGCGGGTCGCTCGCGGACGTTGTGGCCGCGGCGCAGGGGGCCGCCGCACGCGCCCGCGTCATCGGGGCGGTCGGGACGGCCGAGCCACTGGTGGCCGCCGGCATGGTCGAGATCGAGCGCGGACGTGGGCGGCCGACGATCTTCGAGGCGCGCCAGGGGGCGATCGAGCCGCTGCGGGTGCTCGGCAGCGAGGACCCGGTGGCGGCTCTCGCCGACCTCTACGCCCGGCAGCGGGGAGCCGGTGACCCCGTCGCCTTCACCGGGGCCGGCGCCGGGCGGGGCGGGCAGGCCATGGCCGAGCGCCTCGCCGAGCTGGTGGGCTCCGACCGGCCGCCGGAGGTGTGCAGCGCGGCGATGACCGTCTACACCGGCCGGGGAGTGATCGGCATCGCCTGGCTCGACCGGGCCTGACGCGTTCACGCCGGCAACCTACGCGGCCCGAGGCCGGCATGACGGCATCCGCCGGGGTGCTCGCGTGCCACACAGCGGCACGGGAGCGTCACGCCTGGCTGGGCATGGAGACCACGAGCCGACACGCGACGTACGCCCAGGTCGGACCCTTCCGGCGACTGGTGCGGGCGACGGCGGCCACCCGACCCGTGACCTGGCTGGCCGTCCGCACCCAGCAACCGCTCGACCACCTCGTCTACCGGGCCACCCGCGGCAGGGCGACCCTGTCGTCCTGGCTGTCGGGCCTGCATGAGCAACCGAAGCTCAGCCGGTCGACAGCCCCAGCACCTTCTCCGCGTTGTGCCGCAGGAACTTGGGCCACACCTCGTCCTTGAACTGCACCCCTGGCAGCTCGCCCATGATGCGCTCTAGCGACAGCCCCATCGGGAAGTAGCCGGCGTAGATGACCTTGTCGGCTCCGCGGGTGTTGGCGTAGTCGATGATGGCCTTGGGGTAGTACTTCGGCGCGAAGGCACTGGTGGAGTAGTAGAGGTTGGGCCACTTGAGCATCAGCTTCACCGCCAGGTCGGCCCAGGGCTCGCAGCCGTGCCGGGTCACGAAGACCAGCTCGGGGAAGTCGTAGCAGACCTCGTCGATCAGCTCGACGTGCTGACACGCGAAGCGCAGCCGCGGCCCCGGGACGCCGGCGCAGCAGAACACCGCGATGCCCAGCTCCACGCACTTGGCGTACAGCGGGTACATCTTCTTGTCGTTGATCGGCACCTGGGGGAAGGTGCCGGCGGGGAACACGCCGATGGAGCTGATGCCCCAGCTGTCGTGCGCACTGGCGATGGCGCGCACCGCGTCCATGCCGTCGTTGGGGTCGACCGACAGCTGGGGGATGAACCGGTCGGGATGCCCGCTCACGGCCCGCTCGCCGATGTCGCCGTTGACACCGATGACGCCCTTCTCGACGCCCCAGAGGTCCATCTCCCGCAGGGTGACGCTCAAAGGATCGACATCCTTGTCGAGCTTCTTGTCGGGAACGTCCTTGAACATGTACTCGACAGGGAACTCGAAGTCTTCCTTCGACTCACGGTCGTGCGTCTGCTTGGTGATGAACGCGTACTGCTTGCGCATGTTGCGGGCCGGGAACCCGATCATCGTGTCGATGATCCCGATGTCTGACGGGGGCGTCATGTCGCTGGTTCTAGCAAGGGTCGGGCGCCGGTGCCCGATCGAGGGCTAGGAAGTGTCCATGACGAGCGATCCCGACCCGACCACCCCCGCCACGACGTCCACGGCGCCCGAGGCCGATGCCGAGCTCGCGCGCGGGCGCATCGTCGTGGGCGTCGACGACTCCGAGCAGGCCGCCGTCGCCCTGCGGTGGGCGCTGGCGGAGGGCGTCCTGCGGCAGGCGACCGTGGAGGTCGTGCACTCGTGGTCGCCGCCGATGTCGGCCATGCCCTTCGGCGCAACGCTGCGCCTCCGTGCCCACGAGGAGGACATCGACGCCGTCGCCCGGCAGTCGGTCGACGAGATCGTCGACGCGGCCCTGGCCGAGATGGACGACCGGCCGCCCGAGGTTCTGCGCACGATCCTCCCCGGTGCCCCGGCGCTGACGCTGGTGGAGGTGGCGGAGAGCGCGGACCTGCTGGTGGTCGGCTCCCACGGCCGCACCGGACTCAGTCGCCTGGTGGTCGGCTCGGTGGCGATGGCGTGCGTGCAGCACGCACCCTGCCCGGTGGTGGTGATCCGGACGCCGTCCGAGGACTGAGGGTCGATGCCGCGGACCGTGGAGCCGGCACGGGCCGAGGGCAAGCGACCGCCGTGTGACCGGCGGAATCGACCCCCACGGGTTCGCCCCACCACGCCGCCGTCATCCCACCGGGGAGCGGGAGCTACCTTCGAGCGCGATGCGGACGACCAGCCGGCGCAGGCTCGACACGGCGCTCATCGCCGGCGGCAGCCTGGTGATCGGCGCAGTGGCGCTGGTCGGTGCCGTCGTGGGCGACATCGAGCGGGTCGAACGCCTGTGGACCTCCGCGGACCTGGCCGACGATGGTTCGGCCCAGATCACCGAGGTGATCGACTACGACTTCGGCTCCATCAGCGAGAAGCACGGGATCTTTCGCACCGTGCCGGACCTCTCACCCGAGGCGCCCATCACGGTCGACTCGCCCGACGCCCCCGACGCCATCCAGGTAACGGCTGAGGACACAGGCGGCCGTGAGGGCGCCAGGATCCGGATCGGTGACCCGAATGTCACCGTCTCGGGCCGTCACCGCTACCGCATCGAGTACCCGCTGCCGGGGGTGGCCCGGGGCACGACAGTCGACTGGGAGGCGGTCGGTGTCGACTGGGAGGTCGGCATCGAGGAGGCCGAGATCCACGTGGTCGCCCCGTTCGAGCTGCTCGACGCCACGTGCTCCACAGGCGTGACGGGCTCCCAGGGCGGCTGCGAGGTCCGGGAGATCGCACCCGGCCACCTGGCGACGACCGTGAAGGGTCTCGACGCCGGCGAGGGCGTGTCGATCGAGGCCCGGACCGGCAGCGACCTGGCGACACCGCCGACGCCGCCCGAACCACCGGCCACCCCACCGGCCGATCCGGGAACCGGGCTGGCGCCGCCCGCGGGCACCGCCGCCGCCGGCGCGTTGCTGGCGGGCGGACTGACGGCGTGGCTGGTACGACGCGCAGGGCGCGAGCGAGTGGGCGCCGGAGGCCCGGCCGATGCCGCCTGGGCCGGTCCCGACGCCTCGACGAGCTGGACGCGCGTCGACGAGAAGGAGCTCGAGGCCATGGCCACCACCGAGTTCGCGCCGCCGGCCGAGCTCGATCCCCCGCACGGCGGCATCGTGCTCACGGAGGAGGTGCGACCCGAGCACAAGGTGGCCTGGCTGCTCCAGATGGCGATCGACGGCACGGTCAACATCGGTGGCGACGGCGTCGACGGCGCAGGCGCGGCAGGCACCGCGGGCCGCTGGATGCCGAACGGCGACGACCTCCGCCTGGTCAGGACCGGGCACGGCACGCCCGATGCCGCCGCCATCCTCGATACCGCGTTCGCCGGACGCGACGAGGTCGAGCTGGGCAGCTACGACTCGCACTTCGCCCGGGCGTGGCAGAACCTCCAGGGCCAGCTCCTGGCGTGGCGCGACACCAGCGGGATGTGGGACCCGGGGGGCGGCCGCCGCAAGGTGACCGCCCGGGTGCTGGGCATCATCGCCGTCGTCGTAGGGGCGCTGGGTGCGGCCGGCGGCGGGGCGCTGGCCAACCAGCGGGGGCCGGCTTGGCTGGTCCTCGCGGCGGCGGGCGGCGTGGTGGCCGGCGCCGGGTTGGCGGCGGCGCTGCGGGCCTGGGAGCTACGCGTCCGCACCCCGGCGGGCTCGGCGGCCTGGCTGCGGGTGGAGTCGTTCCGGCGCTTCCTGGCCGGGTCCGAGGCGTACCACGCCGAGGAGGCGGCCAAGCGCGGGGTGCTGCGTGAGTACACGGCCTGGGCGGTCGCCGTGGGCGAGATCGACCATTGGCAGCGGGCCGTGTCGGCGGCGTCGATCGCGCCGGAGACGGCCGGCCTTTCGTACGCATACATCGCCCCGCTGCTGCTGGTGTCGACCACGTCGGCGTCCACCGCGCCGTCGTCGAGCGGCGGCGGGGGCTTCGGCGGCGGGTTCGGAGGCGGCGGGGTCGGAGGCGGCGCCGGCGGGGGTGGCGGCGGCAGCTGGTAGCGGCGCGGCACCGCGGGCCGCCGGGTGGCCCGAAACCCGAACCGGCGTCCCGAAGCGACGGATTCCGGCGCATCCGAACGCCGGAACGGGTCCCGGTCCGGGAGGCAACGGGTCCGGGCGGAACGGGCCGGGAGAGGTAGCGGCACGCACCGCGGGCGCACATCCCCGACGCAGGCGACCGCTCGCTAGTCCGTTGCGATCGCCCGGAGGACGTCGAGCTTGGCGGCCCGGCGTGCGGGGCGAACCGCCGCGACCACCCCGACGATGGCGCCGAGCGCCACCACCACGCCGAGCTGCCCTGTCGGGACCGCGAATGCGCCGAGCCCCTCCGAGGCATCGATCGTCTTCACCATCGCCCAGCCCAGGAAGGTCCCCAGGCCGAGCCCGCCGACGGTGCCGAACAGGGCCACCACCAGCGCCTCGCCGCGGACCATCCGGCGCAGCTGGCGCCGGCTCTGCCCCACCGCCCGGAGCAGCCCCAGCTCGCGGGTGCGCTCGTGGATCGACAGGGACAGCGTGTTGGCGATGCCCATGAGGGCGATCACGATGGCCATGACCAGCAGCACGTAGATGATCGTCAGAATCTGGTCGACCTCGCCGGCAACAGAGTCGAGGTACTCCTGGCGGTCCTGGACGTCGGGTGCCCCGAAGCGGTCGGCAACCGGCTGGATGGCGGCCTCCCCGTCGGCCGTCGACACGCCGTTGACCAGGTCGACGAGCAACACGATGTCACTCGCCCGGGTGGCGGCGTGCGGTGCGTAGGCCGCCTTCGGCAGGACCACGTCGTCGACCAGCTCGTCGTTGTCGAAGATCGCCCCAAGCGTGAGCTTGTCAGTGGCCCCGTCCGAGAAGGACACCGGCACCGCATCCCCGAGAGCGAAGCCGTGGTCCGAGGCGTAGTCGGCGAACAGCGCCACCTCCCGGTCGCCCAGGTCGTCGATGGACCCCTGCGAAACGTCCACGTCGAGCACCCGCTCGAACGAGGCCGGGTCGATCACCGAGGCCACGGTGTCGTTGCCGCCGACCGCCATGGGCGCGATGCCCATCCCGGTGGCCACGTCGACCTCGGGCAGGGCACCGACGGCGGGCTCCAGCTCGGGCGTGAGCCCGGCGCCGCTGAAGTCCGTCTGCGCGATCACCAGGTCGCCGGCGAACTGCTCCGACACGGTGTCGTCGATGGACTGCTTGACGGACGCCGCCACCACGGTGAACAGCGTGACCACGGCGACGCCGACCATCAGCGCCGACGCCGTGCCGGCGGTGCGGCGGGGATTGCGCATGGCATTGCGCCGCGCCAGCGTCCCGCTCATCCCCCGGCGCAACGTCAGCGGCCCGCCCACGACGCCCGCAACCGGGCGAGCCACCACGGGGCCGAGGAGCACGAAGCCGACGACCACCAGGAGCGCACCCAGGCCGGTCAGAGCCAGCGAACCGGCGCCCGTGGTGCCGCCGATCGTGGCGGCAATGCCGCTGCCGGCGACCACCACGCCCAAAACGCCGCGCACCCACGAGGCGCCCGACCGGTCGACGGCGACGTCCCGTAGAGCGGCCAGGGGCGCGACGCGCGAGGCATTGACGGCCGGGACGACGCTGGCGACCAGCGTGACCACCACGCCGACCACGGCGGCCAGCACGAGTGCGGACGTCTCCACGACCAGGGCGGTTCCGGCCACGGCGAAGCCGGCCGACTCGGTGAGCGCGCTCAGGCCGGCGGCCAGTCCGACACCGGCGGCCACGCCGATGGCCGACGCCAGCACGCCCACCACGAGCGCCTCGACCACGGTGGAGCCGAGCACTTGGCGGCGCGAGGCGCCCAGGGCTCGCAGCAGGGCCGACTCCCGGGTGCGCTGGGCCACCAGGATCGAGAAGGTGTTGTAGATGCTGAACGTGGCGACCACCAGTGCGATCCCGGCGAACACGAGCAGGAAGGCCTTGAAGAACCCGAGGAAGTCGTCCTCGAGCTCGGACTGCTGCTCGTCCGTGAGCGCGGCCCCGGTGAGGGCCTCGGACCCGTCGGGCAGGGCCGGCTCCAGCCGATCGACCAGCTCCTGCTGGGTCACGCCCTCGTCGGCCACCACCAGGACGTCGGAGATCCGGCCCGGCTCGGGCAGCAGGACCTGCTGGGCGAACTCGGTGGTGAACGCGGCATAGGTCTGCGGGCCGGCACTGTCGGCACCTGCGTCACCAAAGGTGGCGATCCCGACGACGGTCACGTCGACGGGATCGGGAGTGCGGATGGCTGTGGCGTCCCCGACCTGCAGCTCTCCGTCGTCGGCCGACGCCTGGTCGATGACCACCTCACTGGGCGCCTCCGGGGCGCGGCCGTCGGCGATCTGCCAGGGGTTGATCTCGGGATCTGCGATCCAGTTCCCGGCCTGGGTGGGGGGACCGTTGCCGCCCAACGGATCGCCGTCGGATCCGACGATCTGGCCGATCCCGGAGATCTCGGGCACGGCCGTGGCCACGCCGTCGACTGCGGCGACGTCCTCGACGACCGAGGCGTCGAGCAGGCCGCGCTCGCTGTCTTCCTCGTTGCCGACCTCGATGCTGCTGCGCACGATGGCGTCGGTGCCGGCGTTGGCCTCGCCGTACATGTCGCCGAAGCCGGTCTCCATCGTGTCGCCGAGCACGAGCGTGCCCGACAGGAACGCCACGCCCAGCACGACGGCCGAGCTCGTGGCGAGCAGGCGCCGCTTGTGGGCGCCGATGCTGCGGATCGTGGTCCTCCACATGGCGATCAGCTCCCGAACGCCTTGAGGCGCTCGAGCACCCGCTCGGCGGTGGGGGCCGGCATCTGGTCGACGACGCGGCCGTCGGCCAGGAACACGACGGCGTCGGCGTAGCCCGCCGCCACCGGGTCGTGGGTGACCATCACGATGGTCTGCCCGAGGTCGTCGACGGCCCGGCGCAGGAACGCGAGGATCTCGCCGCCGCTCCGGGAGTCGAGGTTGCCGGTGGGCTCGTCGGCGAAGATCACCGATGGCCGGCTGGCCAGCGCTCTGGCCACCGCCACCCGCTGCTGCTGGCCGCCCGACAGCTCGGCCGGACGGTGCTTGAGCCGGTCGCCGAGCCCGACGGTGTCGACGATGCTGCGGACCCAGCGCTTGTCGACTCCTCGTGAACTCGTCGCGGGTGCTTCCCGCTCTTGGCGGCTTCGCCGCCGGGCCGCTCGGGCCACGCCGACGCCCCTTCGGCGTCGGCTCTGCCTTCCGGCCAGGTCGAGCGGCAGGGTGATGTTCTCCCCGGCGCTCAGCATCGGGAGGAGGTTGAAGGTCTGGAACACGAAGCCGACGTGGTCGCGCCGCAACCGTGTCAGCTGCTTCTCCGAGAGCCGGCCGAGCTCGACCTCGCCGATGAACGCCCGGCCCGACGTCAGCGTGTCGAGCCCCGCCAGGCAGTGCATGAGGGTGGACTTGCCGGACCCCGAGGGTCCCATGATCGCGGTGAAGCGTCCGGCGGGTAGGGCCAGGCTCACGCCGTCGAGGGCGCGCACCGCGGTGGCACCCTTGCCGTACACCTTCACCGCCTGTTCGGCATGGACCGCGAGGGGAGCCGGGGACGCGCCCAACCCGGCCGTCGCTGTGGTCATCACGTCGCTTGCAGTCATTGGTCTCCGCTCTTGCTGCTACGCAGCGGGCCGCTCGGGCCACGCTCGCTCTCTCGCCCTTCCGGGGCGCTCGCTCATGCTTCCGACGGTACGGACGTACCCGCGGAGCGTGAATGGAGCGCCCCGGCGTCTTCCCGGTGGGGGTAGCCCCACCCCGGCGGTGGCGCCCGCTCCACCTGTGCCGCGGCGTGGCACGGCGCGTCACGCCCTGCCGGTATGGCCGAGAACATCGAGAGCATCGACACCCTCGTGATCGGGGCCGGGCAGGCCGGCCTGGCCACGAGCTACTGGCTGACCCAGTCGGGGGTCGAGCACGCGGTCGTGGACCGCCGTGACCAACTGGGCGGTGCCTGGCTGGACCGGTGGGACAGCTTCTGTCTCGTCGCGCCCAACTTCACCCTGCTGCTGCCGGGCATGCCGTACGACGGGCCCGACCCCGATGGCTTCATGGCCCGCGACGACGTGGTGGCGCACATCCAGAGCTACGCGCAGACCGTCGACGCGCCGGTGCGGCTCGGCACCGGGGTCGAGCGCCTGTCGGCCTCGAACGGCCACCTCGAGGCGCGGACCGACGCCACCACCTTCCGGGCCCGCAACGTCGTGCTGGCGACCGGGCCCTACCCGCAGCCCAAGGTGCCGGCCGCATCCGAGAGGCTGGCCAGCTCGATCCAACAGGTGCACTCGCACGACTACCGCCGGCCGGATCAGCTCGCCGACGGGGCCGTGCTGGTCGTCGGTTCCGGCCAGTCCGGCGTGCAGATCGCGGAGGAGCTGCACCGGGCCGGTCGCGACGTGCACATCGCGGTGTCGATGTGCCCCCGGGCGCCGCGTCGCTACCGGGGCCGCGACGTCGCGTGGTGGCTCGTCGAGTTCTTCCAGCACGGCGCCGATCACGGGATCCCCGTCCCGACGGTCGACGACCTGCCGTCACCCGCGGCGCGCTTCGCCTGCCAGCCGCAGGTGTCGGGCAAGGACGGGGGCCACGACATCGACCTGCGTGAGTTCGCCCGCCGCGGCATGTGGCTGTACGGGCGGCTCGAGTCGGCCCACGGCACCACGGTGCGGTTCAGCGACGACCTCGGCGACCGGCTGACATTCGCCGACCGCTGGTTCGACGAGCGCTTCTGCCCGCTGTTCGATGCCTACGACGCCGCCGCGGGCATCGGAGCGCCGCCCGATGACAGGCCTGCGCCCGACGACTTCGTACCGCCCACGGCGACCGAACTCGACCTCGATGCGGCCGGCATCGGCGCCGTCGTCTGGGCCACGGGGTACCGCCTCGACTTCGGGTGGGTCGACGTTCCGGTCCTGGACGAGTGGGGCTACCCCCGCCACACCCGGGGAGTCACCACCCACCCCGGCCTGTACGCGGTGGGCCTGCCGTGGCTGCACTCGCAGCCATCGGCGGTCTTCGCCGGCGTCGGCGCCGACGCGGCTCACATCGTCGAGCACATCGCCGGCCGGCGACAGTGACCCCGCACGACGTCGAACACGGCTGGCAGCTCACGGGCTCCAGCGCCGATGCCTACGAGCAGCTGCTCGTGCCGTCGATCTTCGAACCGTGGGCCCAGGGTCTCGTCGACCTTGCCGAGCCGCGGCCGGGCGAGCACGTGCTCGACGCAGCGTGCGGCACCGGTGTGGTGGCGCGGGCGGCCGCGACCCGGGTCGCGCCCGACGGCACCGTCACGGGTGTCGACGTCAACGCCGGCATGCTCGCCACGGCCCGCAGCACCGACACCGTCATCTCATGGCGCCACGCTGACGTCACCGCCCTCCCATTTCCGGACGACACGTTCGACCTCGTGCTCTGCCAGCAGGGATTCCAGTTCATGGCCGACCGGGGCGCGGCCGCCCGCGAGCTACAACGCGTCGTCGCCCGGCCCGGGCGCCTGGCGCTCAGCACCTGGCGGGCCATCGACCGGAGCCCGGGCTACGCGGCGTTCGCAGACGCGCTCGACCGGCATGCGGGCGCCGGGGGGATCATGCGCGCGCCCTTCGCGTTCGGCGACCGGGAGCCGCTGCGGAGCTTGCTGCTCGGCGCCGGCTTCGACCGGGTCCGGATCGTGATCGACGTCAAGGTCTGCCGCTTTCCATCCGTGGCCGAGTTCCTGCGTTTCGAGGTGCTGGCGTCGCCGCTGGCGGAGCCGGTCGGGCGCCTCGACGCCGAGGAACGCGACGCCCTCGTCGCCGACCTGGAGGACGTGCTGGAGCCCTACGTCGACGACGACGGCCTGGCGCTGCCCATCGAGTCGTACGTGGCGCTCGCGTCCACCAGCTGAGGGGCGCCCGTCACGACCAGAACTCGTCGACGTGCTGAGGGTCGGAGACGAACACGGTTCCCTCGGCGAGCTTGCCGTCGACGAAGCGGAACGCGTAGCAGTTCTCGGTGTCCAGGCGCTTGCCAGCGCGGTCCGCGGTCACGCGACAGCGGGCGATTAGGTTGTGGTCATCGGCCAGCACGGTCAGGGGTTCGAGCGCGATCGTTCCGCCTGACTCCTCCCGCAACCGACGCAGGATCTCGGCGAAGCCGTCGATGCCACGGAACTCGCCGGCGACCGGGCTGCGGCCGGGGATCCGGTACACCACGTCGCTGCGCACGTGGTCGTGGACGGCGGTGAGGTCGTCGCGATTGAAGGCGTCGATCGCCTGCAGGTAGGTCGTGACGTTGGCGTGCAACTTGGTCATCGTTCGGTCGCCTCCGGGGGCCGACGGCGGGCTCAACCACAAGGCGTGACACCGCCGTCTGGTCCGTGCCGCCGCGTGTCACGAACGGTGACTCCGGCGGTCTCGATGCCTGCGCCTACCTGGCGTTCATGGCGCCGTCACGAGCGTTCGCCCAATCGTTTACCCCGACGCGCTTCATCGGTGTGCCCGACTGTCCTAGCCTGCTGGGCGTGCAGTTGGCGTCGAGGGTGACCGCGCGGGCGTTCGCCACTGCCCTGGTCCTCGCCGGCCTGGGCGCGTCACTGCTGCCCTCGCCCGCCGGTGCGGCGCCTCCGGACCCCGAGCCCGTGCCCCGCGTAGCGGTGGTTCCGCCGATCAATTCGTTCCCGGTGCCGGCGCCGTATGAGGCGTCGTTCTCCGACGACTGGCACGCGTGCCGGGACGGATGCCGGCGCCAGCACAAGGGCAACGACATCTTCGCCCCCGAGGGGTCCCCGATCGTCGCCGTCGAGGCCGGCGTCATCGGCAAGGTCGATGGGACCGACGACAGCAACGGGGGCCTGAGCATCTGGCTGGTGGGTGACTCGGGCGTCGCCTACTGGTACGCCCACAACTCGGCGAACTACGTGACCGCGGGCCAGCGGGTGGGGCGGGGCCAGCTGATCGGCCGAGTGGGCCATACCGGCAACGCCCGGACGACGCCGTCGCACATCCATTTCCAGATCAACCGGTGTGGTGAGCTGTCGAGCGGCGAGCCCTGCACGGTGGATCCCTTCGGGTTCATCAGCCGCTGGGCGCCGGGCCAGGTGGGAGGCGGCGCCGACTCCGTGGGCCTGTACCGGCGATCCCAGGCCACCACCGAGCTGCGGATCGAGGGTGGATCGTCGTTGCCGGCATTCCGGTATGGCCACGGACCCGAGGGCAGCACGTTGCCGGTGGCCGGCGACTGGAACGGCGACGGCACCGACACCGTCGGCATCTATCGCCGCCTCGACGCCACCTTCCACCTCCGGGACGAGGCCGGCAAGACGGCCCAGGTGCCCTTCGGGACGCCCGGCGACACGGACGTCGTACCGCTCGCGGGCGACTGGAACGGCGACGGACGCGACAGCGTCGGGCTGTACCGGCGGGCTGATGCCACGTTCGTGGTGCGCGACGACGTGGGCCGGACCGTGCCCGCCGTCCGGTTCGGTTGGCCGGGTGCCACCGACGTGCTGCCGCTCGTGGGCGACTGGGACGGCGATGGCCGCGACAGCTTCGGCCTCTACCGGGCGCCCGACGGAGTGTTCCGGCTGCGCAACGAGGCCGGCGGCGACCTTCCCCCGGTTGCCTTCGGCACCATCGGCGCTGCGGCGGTGCCGGTCGTGGGCGACTGGGACGGCGACGGACGCGACACCGTCGGCGTCTACCAGCGGGAAACGGCGACGTTCGAGCTGAGCGGCCCCGATATCAAGCGACCGGCCGGCCGGGCCACCGTCCTCGTGACCGGTGAGGGGCCCGCGGCCGATCTGCTGCCGCTGGCCGGCGACTGGAACGGGGTCGACGTCGTCACGCTCGACGACCTGGACGCCATCTTCGGGCCCTTTACCGATGAGGCCGCCGTGAAGGCCCAGCTCCCGGTCCTGAACGAAGCCATGCTCCGCGCCGGAGCAACCACTCCCGCCCGCAAGGCTGCGTTCCTGGCGACGATCCACAACGAGAGCGACTTCCGGGCCGAAGCCGTGGAGGCAAGCAACCCCTCGACCTACCGGGGTCGCGGCTTCATCCAGCTCACCGGCGACTTCAACTACCGCGCCGCGGGCGCAGACCTCGGCCTGGACCTGGAGGCGAAGCCCGACCTCGCGGCCACGCCCGCGACCAGCGCCCAGGTCGCTGCCTGGTATTGGACCGTGGCCCGGGACATCAACCACGCCGCCGACCGCTACGACATGGCCGCGGTCAACATCGCCGTCGGGTTCCGCCCCAGCGTCCGCGAGGACACCGAACGCTGCGGAGACTTCATCCGAGCGCTCAAGTGGTTCAACGGTGGTGAGCTCCCCCGTGGCGTGAACTGCGAACGCTCCATCAGCGCCCAGCTGCTCGCCTTCAGCAGCATCCTGGGCTCGGGGGCCGGCGCGACATCGACCACAGGCCAGGTCTCGACCGAGGCACCCGACAGCGGTGCGGTGGCCGCGCCGGGGACGACGGCGGCTCGGGGCAGGGTCGTGACGACGCGACCGGGTAGGCCGACGACGACCGGGCCGGCATCGCCACCGCCCACCAGGCCGGGGCCGGGGGGCACCACGACGACAACGCGGCCGTCGACGACGACCCCGCCCTCGACGACCGTGCCACCCCCCACGACCGTGCCACCCCCCACGACCGTTCCGCCGTCCACGACCACGACGACGAGCCCCCCGACGTCGAGCACGACGACCACGACGGCGCCGTGCAGTGCCACCACTTCCACGACGGCAACCCCCAGCACAGGTACCACGGTGCCGTCGCCGTGTCCGACGACCACGACCACGGCGCCGTCGACCTCGACGTCGCCACCCCCGTCGTCATCGTCGTCATCGTCGACGGGCTCGACGGGCTCCTCGACGGCGACGTCGGGCCCCTGACCACAACCGAACTTGCCGCCGTTAGGGATGCCATGGCAGCGGTAACTGCGGCAAGTTCGATCTAGTGTCAGTTGAGGGCGTAGCTGATCGTCACGTCGCCGTTGTCGGACTGCGCCGTGATCGTGCGCTCGCCGCCGGGGTCCGTCCGGACCGGGAACGACACGGTGCCGTTGTCGCTCTCGGCGTCGACCTTGTAGGCGATGGCGCCGTCGTCGGGGATCACGACGTCCACCGAGCCGTTGTCCGAGGTGGCCACGACGTCGTCGGGCGAGTCGAGGAACTCGAGCCGCACGCCACCATTGTCGGATGTCGCCTCGGCGCGTGAGGCCCCCCTGATCCCGGTGGCGGTCACCGAGCCGTTGTCGCTGTGGAGCACGACGTCGCCCTCGATGCGGGCCAGCTCGACCCGGCCGTCGTCCGACGACGCCTCGACGTCGGCGGCCACGTCGGTCACGGTGACCCGCCCGCTGTCGGCGTCGGCCACGACGGCGAGATCAGAGGGCATCTCGATCGTGAAGCGCACGTTGCACCAGTCCGACAGGAATATCGGGCACGTGCCCTCGACGACGAGCCGGTCGCCCTCTCGCCGCACGTCGTGACCCGTCGCCCGCCAGCCATCGCTGATGCGGGCGGTCACCGTGACGGTGTCGGTGTCCTCGACACCGACGATGCGGACGGAGCCGGCCGCGTTGTCGACGTCGACGCTCTGCAGGCCACCGGCGTCGAAGTCGGCAACCTCGGTGCGCTCCTCGTGCGCCAGACCGCTGGCCACCTGTGTCCCGCCGTAGAGCAACACGGGCACGGTGACGAGGCTGCCGACGATGAGCCAGGTCCGGCGGACACGCCGCGAGGGGGTGACGATATCGGGCATGGCGGGTCCCTCAGGTCTCGAGCCACCGCAGCACGGCGAGCACGCGGCGGTGGTCGTGCTCGGTGGGGGGCAGGTCCAACTTGGTGAAGATGTTGCTCACGTGCTTCTCGACCGCGCCGTCGCTCACCACGAGCTCGCGGGCGATCGCGGCGTTGGAGCGGCCCTCGGCCATGAGCCCCAGCACCTCGCGCTCGCGAGGCGAAAGCCGGTCCAACGGATCCCGCCGGCGCGACCGGGCCAGGAGCTGGGCGACGACCTCGGGATCGAGGACCGTGCCGCCGGCGCCCACGCGCCGGACGCCGTCGAGGAACTCGGCGACGTCGGCGATGCGGTCCTTGAGCAGGTAGCCGAGGCC
Organism: uncultured bacterium; assembly: GCA_963756425.1. Lineage (GTDB taxonomy): Bacteria > Actinomycetota > Acidimicrobiia > Acidimicrobiales > VFJN01 > DASQUK01. Next base: position 471,174 of record CAVWNW010000012.1, read on the forward strand.
ACTGGTGTCGTCGGCCAGGAGCTCGGTGGCGTACGTCTCCTCCACGTACTGCGACAGCACGAGGATGGCGATCGCCGGCCACCGTCCCCGGATCTGCAGCGCAGCGCGGAGGCCGTCGTCCGTGTGGGTCGGGGGCATACGCACGTCGACCAACGCGAGGTCGGGCTGGTGGCGCTCGACCACCGTGAGGAGGTCGTCGGCGTTGTCGACGGCGGCGATGACCTCCTCGCCGGCGTCGGCGAGCAGCCCGGTGAGCCCGGCGCGCAGGAGCACGGAATCCTCGGCGATCACGATCCGCACGGGAGCTCCACCAGCAATGTCGTCGGCCCGCCCGGGGGGCTGACCACATGCATGGTGCCCCCGTGTGCCATCACCCGGTCTCGCAGCCCGCGGAGACCGGTCCCGGCCCCGGGGGCGGCGCCTCCTCGCCCGTCGTCACGCACCTCGATGACCAGGCGGTCGCCGGCTCGCGCGATCGTAACGACCGCCGAGGTGGCCTCGGCATGGCGGGCGACGTTGGTCAGCGCCTCGGCGACCACGAAGTACGCCGTGCTCTCGACCGCCGCCGACGGCCGCTCGGCCACATCGATGTCGAGGCGGACCGGCACGGACGCGCGGGCCACGATGGCGGAGAGGGCGGCGTCGAGGCCCCGGTCCTCGAGGATCACGGGATGGATCCCGCGTACCAGGTCGCGGATCTCCTTCAGTGCGGCCTTGGCCTCCTCGTGGGCCTCCGCCACCAGGGCGCGCCCGCCCTCGGGGTCGATCTCGAGCCGCTCGCGGGCGTTGCCAAGGTCCACGGCCAGGGCCACCAGCCGCTGCTGTGCGCCGTCGTGGAGATCGCGCTCGATGCGCCGCCGCTCGGCCTCGGCGCTGTCCACGGCCGCCGCCCGGCTGGTCTCGAGCTGCGCCACGCGCCGATCGACGGCCTCCTGGGGACGCAGGCTCAGCAATCGGCGGCCCACGGCGGTGTCGAGTGCCGCCATGGCATGCGTGACCCAGGGGGCGACGAGTACCAGGCCGACCGCGCCCACCAGGGCCACCGCCGCCGAGGCGAGCCCCTGCGACACCTCGAACAGCCAGAACTTGGCGGTGCCACCCGGCATGTGGCTGAGGTAGAACGGCAGCGCCAGCAGGGCGGCCGAGCCGCACCACGCGACCACGGTGGGGACCCCGGTCAACAGGCTCACCGGCAGCTGCACGACGCCGTAGACGATCTCGCGCCAGCGCGGGCGCGTCTTCACCCGCTCCACCAGCCGCCGCCACAGCGACCGCTCCCGGAGGGGCGGGACCGGATCGACCATCTCGACGCCCAGCAACGCCGCATACCGGCTGCGCTCGACGTGGCCGATGCCTCGGGCGACCACGAACAGCGCCCAGGCGAAGGGCAGGGCCAGCGGGAACGTGATCAGAAGGCTGACAGACAGGGCCAGCAGCACGACGATCAGCGTGAACGTGGCAATCCCGATGAACACACCGAGGACGAGGTGCGTCAGCCGCCACCACGTCAGCGACTCGCGCCACGGTCGGAGCAGATCTCTGATCACGGGCACCACGGTAAGGAACTGCGGCTCGCGGCGACATGGAGCAAGCGGGAAATGACCAGGTGGGGTTGTCCCCACCCCGAGCGAGGCTGCCTACTGCGAGCGCGGTACACGCCGATGCTCCGGGCGGCGGATGCCGACGACCGGTCGCGGCCGTACCGTGCTGTCCGTGGCCACCACCGATCCCGCCCGTGTGACACGCGGCCGAGTGGGCCTGCGCCAGCTGTTCGCGCGGGGCTGGGACCTGCGGTGGTGGTCCGACGTCTTCCCGGCGCTGGTAGTGGCGCTCCTGCAGGTCGGCGGCACGGCCGCCGCCAGCCATCGCCAGCCCGAGCGCTGGTCGCTCAACGCCCTGGGTGTCGCGCTCCTGCTAGCGGGGCCGGTGGCACTGCTCGTGCGCCGTCGCTGGCCAGAGGTGTCCCTGGCTGTCGCGTTCTCGGCGGCGCTCGCGTACTGGCTGACCGACTACCCCCGGGGCCCGGCCGGCTTCCCGGCCCTGATCGTCGCACTCGTCAGTGCTGTGCTGGCCGGGCGCCGGGCGTTCGCCTGGGGCACGCTGGCGGTGGGGTACCTGGGGTTCACCGTGCTCCCGCCGCTGCTCAGCCAGGAGTCGTGGGACATGGGCCGGGCCCTGGGGCTCGCCGCATGGCTCCTGGTGCTGGGCACGGGGGCCGAGATCATCCGCAGCCGTCGCGAGCGGCGGGCTGAGCTGGCCCACGTCCAAGCCGAGGAGGCGCGCCGCCGCGCCAGCGAGGAGCGCCTGCTCATCGCCCGCGAGCTCCACGACGTCCTGGCCCACAACATCTCGCTCATCAACGTGCAGGCCGGCGTCGCGCTCCACCTCCTGGACGAGCGGCCCGACCAGGCCCGGCCCGCCCTCGCCGCCATCAAGGACGCCAGCAAGGAGGCGCTCGGCGAGCTGCGCTCGGTGCTGGACGTCCTGCGGCGGAGCGGTGACGGGACGACCGCACCCCGCGCCCCGACCGCCGGCCTCCGCGACCTGCCGGGGCTCGTGGAGCGCACGCGCACCGCAGGAGTGGACGTGACGCTGGACGTCTCCGGAGAGGCCCGGCCGGTACCCGCCGGCGTCGACCTGGCGGCGTTCCGCATCGCGCAGGAGGCGCTGACCAACGTCGTCCGCCACGCCGACGCCGGCAGCGCGCGCGTGCGGCTCGACTACGGCGACGAGCACCTCACGGTGCAGGTCGACGACGACGGGGACCCGGGCGCGCCCGTGCCGTCTCGTGACGGCGGAGGGCGGGGAATCGCCGGCATGCGGGAACGAGTGCAGGCGCTCGACGGGGCGTTCGAGGCCGGCCCGCGACCCGGCCGCGGCTTCCGTGTGCGCGCCCGCTTCCCGATCGGGAATAGGTAGCCCGTGCCCTCCGTGATCCGCGTCGTGCTGGCCGACGACCAGGCCCTGGTCCGTGCCGGCTTCCGTGCCCTGCTAGATGCCCAGGACGACATCGAGGTCGTGGGCGAGGCCAGCGACGGCGACGATGCCGTCCGGCTCGTCCGCCGGCTCGCACCCGATGTGGTGCTCATGGACATTCGGATGCCCGGCACCGACGGCCTCGCCGCCACCCGGGCGATCGCCGGCGACGAGCGGCTGTCGGGCGCCCGCATCATCATCCTCACGACGTTCGAGCTGGACGAGTACGTGTTCGAGGCCATCCGCTCCGGCGCCAGCGGCTTCCTGGTGAAGGACACCGAGCCCGTGGAGCTGTTGCGGGCGGTGCGGGCGGTGGCAGACGGTGACGCGCTGCTCTCCCCCAGCGTCACACGGCGGCTGATCGGCGAGTTCGCCAACAAGACCCGGGAGTCGCGGCCGGCCCCCACCCTCGACGTTCTCACCGAGCGGGAGCGGGAGGTGATGGCGCTGGTGGCCGAGGGCCTGACCAACGACGAGATCGCCGAACGGCTCTACGTCAGCCCCATGACGGCCAAGACACACGTCAGCCGCGCCATGACCAAGCTCGGCGCCCGCGACCGGGCCCAGCTCGTGGTGTTCGCCTACGAGTCCGGCCTGGTCCGGCCGGCCGGGGCGTAGGTGCCGGCAGTGCCGCTCCCACCCCGGATCCACATAGTCCCGAGGTCATAGGTTCCGCCGACCGGAGGGCGAGGTCATGGGTTCCGGAATCGGAACCCATTGCCTCGGCCCCGGCAGGCCGGAACCCATTGCCTCGCCATCGCCTGCGCCCGGTGCGGCTGGCTGGGGGGTAGGCCGCGGCGGTGCCGCTACCACCCCGGGAGTAGGCCAGAAGCCTCCCGCCGGGCGACGCCCTCGAGGGCTTCCGGCCGGACGATGGATGCATGTTGACATCCATCATTGCCACCCACGGGGGCAACGGCTGGGGCGACGGTCCCGGGCCGTGGTTCCTCCTCTTCCCCCTGTTCTGGCTCACAGTCCTGGTGCTCGCCATCGTCTGGTTCCGCCGGCGCGGCCCCTTCTGGCGCCAGCCGTCCACGGGCCGGTCGGTGCTCGACGAGCGCTATGCCCGCGGCGAGATCTCGGCCGACGAATACCGGGAGCGACTCGAGGTCCTGAAGGAGGACCGGCGATGAGCCCCGCAGCCACTCTCCAGCGCGCGGACGTGGCCGCCCGGGCCGTCGAGGCCACCAAGGTCTACGGCTCGGGCGACACCGCCGTGGTCGCCCTCGACGAGGTGACGGTGGAGTTCCCGACCGGGCGCTTCACTGCGATCATGGGCCCCTCGGGCTCGGGCAAGTCGACCCTCATGCACGTCGTCGCCGGCCTGGACACGCTCACGGAGGGCCACGTCTACATCGGCGACGTCGAGCTGGGCACGCTGTCCGACAAGGAGCTCACGCTCCTGCGGCGAACCCAGGTCGGCTTCGTGTTCCAGGCGTTCAACCTGGTGCCGACGCTCACCGCCCGCGAGAACGTCGTGCTGCCGCTCAGCCTGGCCGGGGCCAAGCCCGACGGTCGCTGGGTCGATGAAGTCATCGACACCGTCGGCCTCCGCGATCGGCTGACGCACCGCCCGTCCGAGCTGTCCGGCGGCCAGCAGCAGCGGGTCGCGGTGGCCCGTGCCCTGGCCAGCCGGCCCCGGATCGTGTTCGCCGACGAGCCCACGGGCAACGTCGACTCCCGCACCGGCGGCGAGATCCTCGGCTTCCTGCGCCGGGCTGTCGACGAGATGGGCCAGACCATCGTCATGGTCACCCACGACCCGGTGGCCGCGTCATACGCGGACCGGGCGTTGTTCCTGGCCGACGGCCGGATCGTCGGTCAGCTCGACGACCCGACACCGCCGGCCGTCCTCGACCGCATCAAGGAACTGGGAGGCTGAAGTGCGAGCGAAGCGAGTGCTGCAGGCCGACGGCGCGAGCGCCAGCTCGCCCGGCGGCGATGGGTGTGGGGCGCAGCCCCACAGGAGGTACTGACGTGCTGTCACTCACCGTCAAGGAGATGCGGGGCCACGGGCGGCGCCTCGTCGGCACGGCCTTGGCCGTGTTCCTCGGCGTCGCCTTCCTGGCCGGCACGCTGGTCCTGGGCGACACCCTGCGCAACAACTTCGACAACCTGTTCGCCGACGTGAACGCCGGCACCGACGTCGTCGTGCGCAACGGCACCGACCTCGGCATCGAGGCCGACGAACCTCGGGGCCTGATCGACCGGTCGTTGGTCGACCGGGTCGCCGCCGTCGACGGAGTAGCGGCGGCCGAGCCACAGATCCAGGGGCTCGGTCAGCTGCTTGGCGCCGACGGCGACGCCGTGGGCGGCGGCGGGCCGCCGCAGCTCGCCGGCAGCTGGACGACCGACGAGGAGCTCAACCCCTACCGCCTGGTCGAGGGCCGGGCCCCCGAGGCCGACGACGAGGTGGTGGTCAATCGTGGCGCCGCCGACGACGGCAACCTGCAGATCGGCGACCACACCACCGTGCTCACCCCCGAGCCGGTCGACGTGACCATCGTGGGCATCTCGACCTTCGGGGACCAGGACGGGCTCGGCGGCGTGACGTTCACCGCCTTCAGCCTCGAGGGTGCGATGGACCACGTCACCAAGAATCCCGACGGCGTCTCGACCATCGCCGTGCGGGCCGACGACGGCACGTCGCAGGACGAGCTGGTGTCGCGCATCGACGACGTGTTGCCCAACGGGGCGGAGGCGGTCTCCGGCTCGAGCGTGTCGACAGAGAACGCCGACGACATCAACGAGCTGTTCCTCGACATGCTGACGACCTTCCTGACCGTGTTCGCCGGCATCGCCCTGCTGGTCGCCACGTTCAGCATCTACAACACGTTCTCGATCATCGTCGCCCAGCGCACCCGCTCCGCCGCCCTGCTGCGGGCCATCGGGGCGTCGCGCCGCCAGGTGCTGGTCTCGGTCGTGATCGAGGCCGCGGTCGTGGGCGTGATCGCGTCGCTGGCCGGCCTGGCCGGCGGGATCGCCGTGGCCGGGCTGCTCAAGGGCCTGTTCGACGCGGCCGGCTTCGCCCTCCCAGCCGGGGGCGTCGTCGTGACCGGCGGCACCGTCATCGTCTCGGTGGTGGTCGGGGTGGTCGTGACGCTGCTCGCCGGGATCCTGCCCGCAGTGCGGGCATCGCGGGTGCCGCCGCTGGCGGCGCTGCGCGACGTCGCCGTGGAGCGGACGTCGCCGTCGGCCCCCCGCGTCGTGGCCGGCGCGATCCTCACCGGCCTCGGCGTCGCCACCACCGCGGCGACGGCACTGTCGAACGACCCGTCGTTGGCGATCGTCGGCCTGGGGGCCGTGATCACGCTCATCGGCGCCGTCGTGCTCGGGCCCGTCGTGGCCCGCCCCGTCGCCGGGGTCCTGGGCGCACCGTTCGCTCGCTTGCGGGGGTTGCCCGGCTCGCTGGCCCGGCAGAACGCCATCCGCAACCCGCGGCGCACTGCGGCGACGGCGTCGGCGCTCATGGTCGGCGTGGGCATCGTCACACTGTTCACCGTGTTCGCCGCGTCCCTGAAGGAGTCGACCGCGGCCACCATCGACCGGTCGTTCGCCGGCGATCTGGTGGTCTCGAGCGGACCGTTCGGTGGCAGCCTCAGCCCCGAGCTGGCGGCCGGCGTCGGGGACCTCCCCGAGGTCGACAGCGCCGTCGGCATCGGTCGGGGCTTCGCCTCGATCGACGGCGACACCAAGCAGCTGACGGTTGCGGACCCGGCCGCCCTGGCCGGCGCCGTCGACGTCGGCGTCACGTCGGGCTCGGTGGCGGACATGACCGCCGACGAGATCGCCATCTCGGACGCCACTGCCGACGCCAACGGCTGGGCGCCCGGCGACACGCTGCGGGTGACGTTCGCGGACGGCGCCAGCACCAACCTGGCGGTGGCGGCCACCTACGACGTGTCCGACATCGTCGGCGGCTACGTGCTCCCGTCCGAGACCTACGCCCCCCACACCCGGCAGCCCGTCGACTCCACGGTGGTGATCGACCTGGCCGACGGCACCTCGCTGGCAGACGGGAAGGCGGCCGTCGAGCGGGTCGCAGCCAACTACGGCAGCCCCGACGTCGAGGACCGCGACGAGTTCGCCGCCACCATGTCGGCGGGGGCCGACATGTTCCTGACGATCATCTACGCCCTGCTGGCGCTCGCGATCCTCATCGCCCTCATGGGCATCGCCAACACGCTGTCGCTGTCGGTCCACGAGCGCACCCGAGAGCTGGGTCTGCTCCGTGCGGTCGGCCAGACCCGGGGCCAGATGCGGTCGATGGTGCGGTGGGAGTCGGTGATCGTGGCCACGTTCGGCGTGGTCGGTGGCGTCGGCCTCGGCGTATTCCTCGGCTGGGCGCTGGTCGAGGCCGCAGGCAACACCCCAGGCTCGGTCATCAGCGAGTTCGTGCTGCCGGTCGCCCGCCTGGCGATCGTGGTGGTCGTCGGCGCCATCGCCGGCGTGCTGGCCGGGCTGCGCCCGGCGCGGCGGGCGGCCCGCCTCGACGTGCTCGGGGCGATCGCCACCGAGTAGCCGCCCCCTAGCGGCGCAACTGGTTGTGGCTGTGCGGCGTATGTCCGCACAGCTACAACCGGTTCGCGTGGGCTCAGCGCTCCCAGCGCAGGTCCTCGGCCAGACGGGCGTCGGCGGGCAGCTCCGCCCGTCCGTCCAGAACGGCCGCCACCGCCAGGAAGTCGCGGACGGCGCCGACGTCGTGGACCCGCAGGATCGTCCCCGGCCTGGCCAGTGCCCCGACGGCCGCCAGCGTGCCGGCCAGCCGGGCCCGCGGTGGCCGCCCGGTGATGGCGCCGACGAAGTCCTTGCGGGACAGCGCCAGCAGCACCGGACGGCCGAGTGCCCGCACCTTGTCGATCCCGCGCAGCACCTCGACGGTCTGGGCCGGGGTCTTGGCGAAGTCGGGCCCCGGATCGAGGACGATCCCCTCCGGCTCCATGCCCCGAGTCACCGCGGCGTCGATGCGCCCGCGCAGGAAGCCGACCACGTCGGCGGTCACGTCGTCGTAGAGGTCGGGGTCGAGCACCTTGTGCTTGGGCAGCGCCCGCGTGTGCATGATCACCAGCCCCGCCCCCACGGATCCGCACAACTTGGCAACCTCGGGATGGAGGAGCCCGCTGACGTCGTTGACCAGCGCCGCGCCCGCGGCCAGTGCGGCCTCGACCACCGCCGGCCGGTAGGTGTCCACCGAGACGACCAGCCCCGGACCGGCCGCCAGGATCCCCTCGACGACGGGCACCACGCGGGCCAGCTCCTCCTCGACTGCGACCTCGGGCACGCCGGTGATGCCCGACTGGCCGCCAACGTCGATGATCGTCGCCCCTTGCTCGGCCAGCTCGAGCGCAAGCTCGACCCTGGCCTCGGTGGTGGGGTGGAGCCCGCCGTCGGAGAACGAGTCCGGCGTGGCGTTGACGATCCCCATGAGCGCCGGCTCCGTCAGGTCGACGGCCCGCCCCCGCACGACCAGCGGCGGAGGCGCGCCCATCTGTTCAGGCTAGCGACGGTGGGACTTCGGGCCCGGGGCCCGGCCCCCGCGACCGGAGGGTGGCGATGGGCGGGAGCTCGCCGAACGTCCGCACCAGCGGGGGCAACCCGGGGCGCACCAGCGTGGCCGGGTTGGCTGCAGGTACGCCGGCGCGGTCGAGCACCGTCTGCAGCACACCAAGCGCCTGGGGGCCGAGCTGGTCGAGGTCGCGGTGGCGGTGGCGGCGGGTGCCGAGGTCCACCTGAACGATGGCGTCTGTGCCCACGGCCCGGGCGACGTCGATGAGCAGCCCGATGTCGACGCCGTAGCCCCGGACGAACGGAAGGCGCTCGAGCAGCTCCCGGCGCCCCCCGAACTCACCCGACAGCGGCTGCACGATCGTCGACAGCTGAGGGAACAGGGTGGCCAGGGCGGGCCGCGCCGTGAGCTCGGTGGTCCTTCCGCCCCCCAATGAGCCGGTCCGCGGACGCTCGTAGTAGCCCTTGACGAAGGCCACGTTGGGATCGGTGATCAGGGGACCGAGCAGTCCGCTGACGAAGCGGGTGCCGAAGTCGGTGATGTCGGCGTCGCACCAGATGACGATGTCGCCGATCGAGGCGTACAGCGAGCGCCAAAGCGCCTCGCCCTTGCCGGGGCCGCCTGCGACGTCGGCCAGCACCTCGGCGGCGTCGACCACCCGGGCCCCGGCGTGGGCCGCGGCCTTGCCGGTGTCGTCGCTGGAGTGGTCGTCGACCACGACGACCTCGTCGACGAGGCACAGCCGGCCCCCCAGGAACCGCCGCACCTTGGTGACGACGTCGCCGATGGTCGCGGCCTCGTCGTGGGCCGGGATGCAGACCGACACGAGCCGGTCGCCCTTGGCTGCGACGAGGTCGCGGAGCGGAAAATCGCGGTAGTGCCGGGACACGATCGGGGGGTCGGATCGACGGGCGGTCATCGCTGCTTGGGATGCACTGGAGAGCCACGCGACCCTATCCGTGGCCGCGCCGCACCCGTCCGGCGGGCGTGGCCGAATTCGTCAGTGATTCGTCCTTGCTGCCGCCCGGCGGACGGACCCACGATGGGCACCGTGGTTCTCCGCTCCCGGTCCGTGATCGTCGTCGCGTTCCCTGACGTCCAGGCCCTCGACGTCGTCGGCCCGCTCGAGGTGTTCGCGATGGCCAACCGCTACGGCGCCGACCCGGCCTACGCCACTGCGCTCGTATCGGGGTCGGGCCAGCCGGTCACGACCTCGTCGGGGCTCTCGCTCGGCACCGAACGGGCCTCCCGCCGCGGGCCCATCGACACGCTCCTGGTCGCCGGCGGCACCGGCACCGCCGCCGCGATGGCCGACGACCGGCTCATCGCCTGGCTGAGGGCCGCGGCGGCCAGCGCCCGCCGGGTCACCTCGGTGTGCAGCGGCGCGTTCCTGCTGGCGCAGGCCGGCCTGCTCGACGGCCGACGCGTGACCACCCATTGGTCCGCGTGCGACACGCTCGCACGCCTCTTCCCGGCCGTGCAGGTCGACGCCGACCCCATCTACGTGCGCGACGGCGACGTGTGGACGTCGGCCGGCGTCACCGCCGGGATGGACCTGGCACTGGCCCTCGTCGAGCACGACCACGGGGGCGAGCTGGCGCTCGCCGTGGCCCGCCAGCTGGTGCTGTTCACGCATCGACCGGGTGGGCAGTCCCAGTTCAGTGCCCAGTTGGCGGTCCGGCGAGCCGAGCGTGAGCCGCTCCGCGACGCGTTGGCGTTCGTGGCCGAGCATCCCGAGGCGGACCTGTCGGTGCCGGCGCTGGCTCGGCGGGCGGCGATGAGCGTCCGCACGTTCGCCCGGGCCTTCAGCAACGAGGTCGGCACCACCCCCGCGGTGTTCGTGCAGCGGTCGCGGGTCGAGGCAGCCCGCCGACTGCTCGAGACGACCGACCGCACGGTGGACGACATCGCCCGAGCCTGCGGCTTCGGCACCGTCGAGACCATGCACCGCGCCTTCCAGCGCGTGGTGCGCACGACCCCCGGGCAGTACCGGCGGCTGTTCGCCGTCCCGGCCTGACCGCCCATAGGAGGCAGGACCCCATGCTCATCACCATCCCGCTCTACGACCGCTTCACGGCGCTGGACGCCGTCGGGCCCTACGAGGTGCTGTCCCGGCTGCCGGGCGCCGAGGTCGTGTTCGTCGCCGAGGAGGCCGGGCCCGTACGGACCGACACCCGCGCCCTGACCCTGGTGGCCGAGCGGGCGCTGGCCGACGTCGACGCCTGCGATGTCGTGGTCGTGCCCGGCGGTCCCGGAACCCGCGAGATGCTCGAGCCGCAGCCGCTCCACGAGTGGCTCCGGGCTATCGACGCCACCACCCAGTGGACGACGTCGGTGTGCACGGGCGCGCTGCTGCTGGGCGCGGCCGGGCTGCTCGACGGTCTCGAGGCCACCACCCACTGGTCGGCGTTCGACACGCTGGCGACCCTGGGGGCGCGGCCGACCGAACGCCGGGTCGTTCCGCAGGGGAAGGTGGTCACAGCGGCAGGGGTGTCGGCGGGGATCGACATGGCGCTGTGGCTGGCGGCCCAGATCGCCGGCGACGAGGTCGCCAAGGCGATCCAGCTGGGCATCGAGTACGACCCGCAGCCGCCCTTCGACAGCGGTTCGGTCGCCAAGGCCTCTCCCGAGACCAAGGAGCTGGTCCGGCTGGCGACGTCGTCGCCGCCGCCAACAAGCGCATGAACCGGTGACCCCATCGGGGCAGCATGGGGACATGGCACGACCCGTTCCCCGGACCACGTCCCCCGCATCGGCCGACGACCTCAGTCTCGTCGACGCCTGGTGGCGGTCGGCCAACTACCTGTCGGTGGGCCAGATCTACCTGCTCGACAACCCGCTGCTGGAGCAGCCCCTGACGGTCGACCACATCAAGCCGCGGCTGCTGGGCCACTGGGGCACGACACCCGGGCTCAACCTCGTCTATGCCCACCTCAATCGGGTGATCCGAGCCCGTGACCTGGCCATGATCTTCGTGTGTGGGCCCGGCCACGGCGGCCCGGCCATGGTCGCCAACACCTACCTCGAGGGCAGCTACACCGAGCTGTACCCGGCGGTCACGCGGGACGAGGCCGGGATGCGCTCACTGTTCCGCCAGTTCTCCTTCCCGGGCGGCGTGCCGAGCCACGCCGCCGCCGAGACCCCCGGTTCCATCAACGAGGGCGGCGAGCTGGGCTACGCGCTGGCGCACGCCTACGGCGCCGTGTTCGACCTCCCCGATCTCGTCGCCGTGTGCGTCGTGGGCGACGGCGAGGCCGAGACTGGGGCGCTCGCCACCAGCTGGCACTCGAACAAGTTCCTTGACCCTGCGGTCGACGGGGCCGTGTTGCCGATCCTTCACCTCAACGGCTACAAGATCGCCAATCCCACGGTGCTGGCCCGGATCCCCGCCGCCGAGCTGGCCGCGCTGCTCGAGGGCTACGGCCACACGGTCCATGTGGTGGAGGGCGACGACCCGGAGCGGGTCCATCGAGCGCTGGCCGACGCCCTGGACGCCGCCCTCGACCAGATCGCTGCCATCCAGGCGGCCGCCCGCACCGCTGGCGCCGACGGCAGCGAACGTCCACCCTGGCCCATGATCGTGCTCCGCACCCCCAAGGGCTGGACCGGACCGGCGGTTGTCGACGGTCAGCAGGTCGAGGGCACGTTCCGGTCCCACCAGGTCCCGCTCGCGGGGCTCGCCCAGAACCCCGAGCACCTGCGCCAGCTCGAGACCTGGATGCGCAGCTACCGGCCCGACGAGCTGTTCGAGGGGGGCCGGCTGCGTGCCGAGATCGCACGCCTGACGCCGGACGGCGACCGCCGCATGGGCGCCACCCCCTACGCCAACGGGGGCCGGCTGCGTCGGGACCTCGACCTGCCCGACTTCCGCGACTACGCCGTCGATGTCCCCGCTCCGGACGCCAGCCGCAACGAGCCGACCCGCGTTCTCGGCGCCTGGCTGCGCGACGTCGTGCGCCGCAACCCGGACACCTTCCGCATCACCGGACCCGACGAGACCGCGTCCAACCGGCTGTCGGCGGTATTCGAGGCGACCAACCGCACCTGGGTGGCCGAGACCCTGCCCGGGGACGACCACCTGGCACCCGACGGCCGGGTGATGGAGGTGCTCTCGGAGCACCTGTGCCAGGGCTGGCTCGAGGGCTATCTCCTCACCGGCCGGCACGGGCTGTTCAACTGCTACGAGGCCTTCGTCCACATCGTCGACTCGATGTTCAACCAGCACGCCAAATGGCTGAAGGTGACCCGGGAGCTCGACTGGCGTGCACCTGTCTCGTCGTTCAACTACCTGCTGTCGAGCCACGTCTGGCGCCAGGACCACAACGGCTTCTCCCACCAGGACCCGGGCTTCATCGACCACGTCGTCAACAAGAAGGCCGAGGTGGTGCGCGTGTACCTGCCCCCCGACGCCAACTGCCTCCTGTCGGTGATGGACCACTGCCTCCGCAGCGTCGACTACGTCAACGTGGTGGTGGCGGGGAAGAACGAGATGCCTAACTGGCTCGGGATGGAGGATGCGATCGCGCATTGCACGGCGGGCATCGGCATCTGGGACTGGGCGTCGACCGACGGGGCCGGAACCGGCGGATCGCCCGACGTGGTGCTCGCATGCTGCGGCGACGTCCCCACCCTCGAGACACTGGCGGCCGCCGACCTGCTGCGTCGGCATCGACCAGAGCTCGGCGTACGGGTGGTCAACGTGGTCGACCTCATGCGGCTGCAGGACCAGGCCGAGCATCCCCACGGGCTGTCGCACGGCGCGTTCGACGCCCTGTTCACCACCGACCGGCCCATCGTGTTCGCCTACCACGGCTATCCCAGCCTCATCCACCGGCTGACCTACCGGCGCACCAACCACCACAACCTGCACGTGCGGGGCTACAAGGAGGAGGGCACGACCACGACGCCGTTCGACATGGTCATGCTCAACCAACTCGACCGCTATCACCTGGTGATGGACGTGATCGACCGGTGCCCCGGCCTGGGCACGACCGCCGCCGACGTTCGTGCGGCCATGGTGGCCAAGCGGGCCGAGGCCCGCGCGTACACCCGGGCGGTGGGCGACGACGCACCGGAGGTCCGGGACTGGACCTGGCCACAGACGAGCTGACGGGTCGAGACGCCCCGATGACTTCCGCGAGGGCCCACTGATGCGGATCCTGGTGGTCAACGCCGGCTCGTCGAGCCTGAAGCTGCGGCTGGTGGGCGATGACGACGACGTGCTCGGCAGCGAGGACCTGGGCCCGATCGACCGGCTGCCCGACGGCGAACTGGGCCGGGCGCTCGACAAGTTGGGCGGGTTCGATGCGGTCGGCCACCGGGTCGTCCACGGCGGCGAGCGCTACCGGGAGCCGGTGGTGGTCGACGACGACGTCCGCGCCGAGCTGGAGGCGCTCACCGCCCTGGCCCCAGCTGCACCAACCGAAGTCGCTGGCCGCCCTCGACGCCGTGACCGGGCTGGCGCCCGGCGTGCCCGCCGTCGCGTGCTTCGACACGGCGTTCCACGCCACGCTGCCGCCCGCGGCCGCCACCTACGCGGTGCCGCGCGAGTGGCGGGACGGCCTCCACGTCCGCCGCTACGGCTTCCACGGGCTGTCGCACGCGTACGCAGCCCGGCGGGCGGCCGCCGTCATCGGCCGCGCCGGCCGCCTCGTCACCTGCCACCTCGGTGCGGGGGCCTCGCTGGCGGCCGTCCACGACGGTCGCTGCGTCGACACGACGATGGGCTTCACCCCGCTGGAGGGACTGGTGATGGCCACCCGGTCGGGCACGGTCGACCCCGGTGCCGTCCTGTGGCTGATGACCGAGCAGGGGCTCGAGCCGGAGGCGGTGGCGGACACCCTGGAGCACCGGTCGGGGCTGCTGGCCTTGGCGGGGACCGCCGACATGGCGGTCGTGGTCGACGCCTGGCGCCGGGGTGAACCGGCCGCGACGCTCGCCGTCGACGTCTACGTGCACCGGTTGCGAGCGGCAATCGCGGCGATGGTCGCCGGCCTCGGAGGGCTCGATGCGCTGGTGTTCACCGGGGGCGTGGGCGAGAACGCTCCCACCGTCCGGGCGGCGGCGGTGGCGGGGTTGGGTTTCCTGGGTGTGGCTCTCGACGCCCCCCGCAACGACCGGGCGGCCGGCGCCGCCGCCGCACCCGAGGCAGACATCACGGCCGACGGCTCGACGGTCCGCACGCTCGTGGTCGCCGCCCGCGAGGACCTCGAGATCGCCAGGGGGGTCCGCGCCCGGCTGCGATGATGCTGGGGCACCTTCCACGGCGAGATGGGGAGACGCCCATGGAGCCCACCCAGACGCGCCCGAACTGGCGTCCCACGCGTCCGACCGACGACACACCGCCGCCCAGGCCTCGCAGCCTCGAGGAGGTCGAGCTGCGCTTCGACCCCCAGAAGGCCGTCCGGTGGTACAGCCCCGGCGCCCTGACCGGGTCGGGGCTGCACGTGGGCCTGACGTCGGTGTTCGGGTCGTTCCTCGACAAGCGGGAGCTCCAGGCCCGCAAGGAACCCACGGTCGACCACACGTACGCGACCCGCGACGAGGCGTGGATCGACTACACGGCCGACACCGGCGACGGCTTCCCGGCCACGATGACGGTGGCGGCGCACCTGGCCCGCCGGGCCCTCGGCGTCCGCATCGACGGGGTCGAGCAGGAGCTGCCCCGCGGCGACATCCTGGTGCTGGGCGGCGACGAGGTGTACCCGGGCGCCAGCGCCAAGGACTACGAGAACCGCCTCGAGGGGCCGTTCCGGGCCGCTTTGCCGTGGACGGTGGGCGAGCACCCCGCGATGTACGCCGTCCCGGGCAACCACGACTGGTACGACGGGCTCACCGGCTTCCTGCGGCTGTTCACCCAGCACCGCTGGGTCGGCGGTTGGACCACCCGTCAGAGCCGCAGCTACTTCGCGGTCGAGCTGCCGCACAACTGGTGGCTGTGGGGCGTCGACATCCAGCTCGACATGTACGTGGACGAGCCCCAGCTCGAGTTCTTCAGCGACGTGGCCGGCAAGGCGGCCCCGGGCGCCAAGCTCATCCTGGCCACGCCGGTGCCCACCTGGACCGAGCTCGAGCGCGACCCGAACGCCTACCGCAACCTTGCCTTCATCGAGCGCACCCTGCTCCGCCCCAACGGGATCGACCTCAGGCTCACCGTGGCCGGCGACCTGCACCACTACACGCGCTACACGCTCCACAGCACCGTCGGTGACGACGGACCACCGGCCAGCCCACCACACAAGATCACCGCGGGCGGCGGCGGTGCCTTCCTCCACCCGACGCACGACCTGCGCCGCCAGGTGGAGATCATCGTCGACCCCGACGATCCGCGGGACCGGGCCACCTACCGCATGGTGGCCGCGTACCCCGACCCGGCCACGTCGCGCCGGCTGTCGCTCCGCGCGCTGGAGCTGCCGCTGCGCAACTACAGCTTCATGTTCGTGCCGGCCCTGCTCAGCCTCGCGGCGCTGTGGACGAACCAGTTCGGGCTCCGCAGCCTCGGCAGGACCGACGACACGTTCGCCGCCGCGGCCGAGCGCTGGGGCTGGTCCGACCTCTTCACCGGATTGTTCCGCAACCCCGTCTCGGCGGTCACGGTGGTGGTGGTGTTCCTCGGTCTGTGGGCCTTCGCCCGGACACCGCCATGGGTGTCCCGGGGCATGCCGCGGTACGTCGCCAAGACCGTCATGGCCGCGATCCACACGATCGCGCAGGTGCTCGCGGTCGTGGCGGTCGCCCTGCTGGCCATCACCGTGGCCTCCGCCGTGGCCGATCGTGGGTGGCTGTTCACGGCCACGGCCAGTGTCGTCGCGTTCGTCGCCGGTGGGGTGTTGGGCTCCGTGGTGTTCGGCGCCTACCTGGCGGCTGCGAACGGGCTGCCCGGGATCAGGGCCCACGGCAACGAGACGTTCGCCTCGGCCCGCATGACCGGATACAAGAACTTCCTGCGGATGCACGTCGACCGCGACGGTCGGCTGACCGTTTACGCCCTCGGCATCGCACGGGCGATCCCCCGGCACGGCTGGCGGCCCGACCCCGACAACGACGATCCCGAGGCCTCGTGGCTCGTGCCCACCAGTGGCGCGATCCGCCCGCACCTGATCGAGAAGGTGGTGATCGAGTGACCGCCGGCGCCCGTGTCAGTGCGCGAGGCCCTCGCGCCAGGCGATGGCCACCGCCGAGGCGCGGTCGCTGACGCCGAGCTTGCGATAGAGGTTGCGCGTGTGGGTGCGGACGGTCTGCCAGGAGAGGTCCATCTTCTCGGCCGCCTGCCGAGGGCTCATCCCCTCGCCCAGGAGCGCGAGCAGCTCGGCCTCGCGCCGGGTCAGCCCCAGGTGGGCACCGGGCCAGCTACCGAGGTCGAGCGTGCGCGCCGCGAGCAGGGCGGCCTCGGTCGCCAGGACAGGCGTGATCACCGTCTCGCCCGCGCTCAGCCGCTTCAGGGCATCGACCAGATCCTCGGGCGACGACGACTTGAGCAGGTAGCCGCACACGCCCATGCGCAGTGCCTGTAGGAGCAGGCGCAGGTCGTCGTTGTCGGTGAACACGGCGACGGCGAACGGCGGATCCTGAGCCAGCACCTTGACGGCAGCATCCATGCCGGCCGCTCGGCGGGCGAACGCGTCGATCAGCATCACGTCCGCGTCCTGCTCCGTGTCCGGCACCATCACCATCTCGGGGTCCCCCTCGGCGGTGCCCACGACGGCAACGTCGTCGCGGTACGGCGCGAGCATCGAGCGGAGGCCCTCGATGACGATGGGGTCGTCGTTGGCGAGTACTACTCGCACGGGACGTTCGGCCATCGGCGTCTCTCCCTGTGGACGTGCACCCGACGTTACGTGTTCGTCTCATCGCTACCCGTCGACAAGGGGCGCCATTCGCGGGGTCCGATCGGCTCCGGGTACCGCGAGCGCGGTATAGGCACGCACATCATTCCGTGCGACGATGCCGCCCGGGCCGGGCGTCGATCAGAGAGTCGTGCCGAGCCGCATCAGGTCCCGCGACTGATGGATGTCCGCACACATGACCCTCCCCGAGAACACGGCCTCGATCGAACCGGTGCTCACCGACGACTCTGCGGACGCACGCCAGATCATCGACGTCGTCGTCGCGCCCCCGCCGGCCTGGCGCCTCCTGCTCGTGGACGACGACGAGGACAACCACCGCGTCGTGCGCACGCTGTTGGGCCGCGGCCTGCCGGGGGCCACGATCGACCGGGTCACCACGCTTTCGGACGCCTGTCGCGAGGCGGTGGCGTCAGACTGCGTCCTGCTCGACATCTGCCTGCCCGACGCTGAGGGCACGGTCGGCGTGAAGCGCCTCACCGAGGAGGCGCCGGACACCGCCATCGTCGTGCTGACGAGGGCGACTACGGAGGAGCTCGGCGTCGCGGCCCTCAGCGCCGGTGCCCAGGACTACCTGATCAAGGGGCGGGTCGACGAGCAGCTGCTGGCGCGGTCGGTGCGCTACGCGATCGAGCGGCAGCGGGCGGCGCAGCTCAGCCGCGAGCTCGTGCGGGCCGACCGACAGCGCGCGGAGAACGCTCGCCTCGAGCGTGCCCTCACTCCGACCCCGGCCATCCGGTCCACGGACATCAGCGTCCTGGTGCGGTACCAGGCGGGCCGCCGCGGGGCTCAGCTGGGCGGCGACTTCTACGACGCGATCGAGCACGAGGATGGCACCTGCGCCGTCCTCGTGGGCGACGTGGTGGGCCACGGGCCGGACGCGGCGGCGTTGGCGGCCCGCCTCCGCAGCGCCTGGCGCGCCCTGGCCCTCGCCGGCCTCGACCAGGTCGCCATCCTCGGCGTCCTGGACCGGTTCCTCCGCGCCGAGGGCGAGAGCTTCACGTTCGCCAGCCTCGCGATCCTGGTCGTCGACGGGGACCGGCGCGCCGGAACGCTGGTCCTGGCGGGCCACCCGCCGCCGGTGCGGCTGGGTGCCCCCAGCGTCCCCGTGGGCGTCCGCGCCCACGGGCCCCTGGTGGGCGTCATGCCCGAGCCCCGATGGTCGCCGCTCGAGGTCGAGCTGGGTGCCGGCACCGAACTGCTCCTCTACACGGACGGCATCGTCGAGGGGTGGGCGGACGCCGACCACACCGAGCGGCTGGGGGTGGAGACTCTCATCGAGGTGCTCGACGTGCTCCGGGCCCGGGGACTCACCGGCGTGGCGCTCCTCGACGCCCTGATCGACGAGGTGCAGCGACGCAACGGGCGACCGCTCCGGGACGACGTGGCGCTGTGCCTCGTCGGGATCCCCGCCGGTGATGGCGCCCTGCCGCCCGCGAACTAGCCGGTGGGGCCGGGCGCGTCGACCAACCGGTTCGCCGCGACGTCGTCGAGGCGGGTCTCCGTTCCGTCCGGGTACCGGATCACCAGTGCGCGCACCCGAGCCGCGTCCCCCAGGCCGAACAGCACGCGCGGGTCTTCGGACGAGAGGTAGCTCCCGCCCGCCTGCACCTGCCGGGCCATCGTGCGCCCGTCCGGCAACACGGCGGTGACCCGGGCCCCCGGCCAGAACCCGGGCAGCCGGACGCCCAGCCAGTTCCCAGCGGTCGCGGTGTTCTCGAGCAGGATCAGCGGCCCGCCGATCGAGTTGATCGCGACGTCCAGGTCGCCATCGTTGTCGTAGTCGGCCGCCGCGAGGCCGCGCCCGTTCGTCTGTAGGCGGGCCTCTTCGCTTCCCCGGAGCCCCAGGTCCACGAACCGCCGCGCCGCGCCGGTCGACCGGTTCTCCAGCACCTGGATCGGCCCCGCGTCCTCGATCAGGCTCGCGACCGGGATGTCGCCGTTCGTCATGACGAGGTCGAGGTCGGTGTCCAGATCCAGGTCGATCCAGGAGTCGCCCCAGCCGGTGGCGGCCAGGGTGCCCCCGAAGTCGTCCGCGGCGTCCGCGTAGCCGGTCGCCTGGGAGCTGGTCGGCACCCCGCGGTACACCCCGTGTCCCTGCCCCCGCGAGTTCGAGACGAACAGGTCGGTCGCCCCGTTCCCGTCGTAGTCGGCAGCGGCGATCCCCATCCCGGCCTTGGCGTCCGCGACGCCGGCGCGCACGGCCACGTCCCGCAGGCGGAAGCCGACGCCCGCCGGGTCCGCGGCGACGCCTCCCGGCCAGGGCACGTTCCGGTAGAGCCGATTCGGGTCCTCGTCGTTCGCCACGTACACGTCGAGGCGGCCGTCGCCGTCGAGGTCGGTCACCACGGCGCCGAGGCCGTGCCGGGGCTCACCCGGGTCGACGCCCGCGAGCTCGCCCACCTCGCGGAACCTCGGCCGGCCGCGCCCGTCCGTTCCCAGGTTCAGGTAGACGAGGTCGCGCACGCCGCGGTGGTTCGTCGGGTAGCCGGCGAACGAGTCCGGAATCGGAGCGTTCGGGTCGGTGTAGCCGGTGACGAAGATGTCCGGGAGGCCATCGCCGTTCAGGTCGCCCACGGCCGCTCCCGCGTGCCAGCCGTACTCGGCGATGCCCGCCGGCCGCGCGATCTCGCTGAAGGTCCCGTCGCCACGGTTCCACAGCAGCGCGTCGTACGTGTTCGACGTGACGTACAGGTCCGTGTGGCCGTCTAGGTCGACGTCGGCCGCCACGCATCCGTTGCCGCGCAGCGCGAGGTTGGCGCCCGAACCCCGACTGACGTCGGTGAACGTCCCTCCCTCGTTGTGGAAGAGGGCGCTGCGCGGGAGGTCACCCGCTGCCCTCCAGCGGGCGACATCCTGCTCGGCGTACGAGTTGACCACGAACAGGTCGAGCCATCCATCGGCGTCGTAGTCGAGCCAGCAGAGCCCGCCACCCATCATCGCGGGCACGTCCGCCGGGCTGGCGGAGAAGCGGAAAGCCCCGTGCCTGAATCGCAGACCCACGTCGCCGGCGACGTCGTGCAGCTGCGGCGCCACGAAGCCCGTCGGGTTCAACGGGGTGGGCGGCTCGGTGGCGGGCGACGGTGGCCGGGTCGACGCGTCCCGCTCGCGCTCCACGGTGAAGACGCCGTCCTGCAGCGAGAGCTCGAACGTGCGCTCGAAGCGCAGCGGCTGTGTCCCGAACAGGGTGGCGACGGCGATCGGCGGACCCTGTCCCGCGCCCGGCTCCAGGGTCACGTCGGCACGATCGACCTCGGCGGCGGGGACGCCCAGGGACGCGAGGGTGGCCTGCACGATCTGCTCGGCGGCGCCGCGGTCCAGCTGGGTGGCGACCCGCTGGGACGGCAGGATCTGGACCTCCGGGAGCTCGCCGCTCGACTGAGTGACCGCGCCCGCCCCGCCCACGCTCGGCTCCGCAGCGCGCCCGGCGACGAAGACGAGGCCCGTCGCGGCGACCACGGCGACCGCCGTGAAGGCGCCCACGGGCGCGCGCCCGGCGGTGCGTATCCGTAGGCGCGTGCGGTCCACGGCGGGACCCGTCCATTCGCGCGGAGAGCGCCAGCTCGATCAGGGGACGCGCCACGCAGACCAGGGCGAGCGCCGCCAGGACCGCCACCTTCGTCGCGTACTCGCGTGGTCTGGGGGACGATCAGGAGCACGGCCAGCAGCCCGATGGCGGCGCCGAAGGCCCGCCGGGCCTCCCGCGAGTGGGGCACCGTCTTCGGATCCGTGATCATGAAGAACAGGAACACGAGGATCTCGGGGGAGAACACGAGGATCCGCCACAGCTCCGCCCCCGTGATCGGCCCGAGGTGCCAGCGCGCGGTCATCGCATGGTCGGTCGTTGCCAGCACCGCGATGCCGGCGGCGAAGACGACCCAGAAGCTGATCGCGACCCCCAGCAAGTGGAGCCGGCGCAGGATCGCGAAGCCTCCGGCGACGATCAGGGTGAGCGCCAGCGCGAGCCACACCGACATCGGCCCCCACCAGAAATCGAGGGGCTCGGCCCGCCCGGAGCCGAGCAGCAGGAAGCACGCGACGAGCCCGAAGTTGGACGGGTTGAAGACGTGCCGGCCGCGGAAGCGGATCAGGTACTTCGACAGCAGCGAGATCGCCGCGGTCCCCGCGAAGATCCACCACCCGTGCAGGCTCCACCAGTCGCCGTGCTCTGTGCCGGGGACACGGAGGATGAACGCAACGCCGTTGCCCGTGAGCATGGCGCTCGCGGGCCACATGATCACGCGCTGCTGCCGGACGGTGATCGCGACCTCCAGCACGGCGCAGGTGAGGATCGAGATCAGGATCTGCGCGATCGAGAGCTGGAAGTCGAAGGCGACCTGCCCCAGGACCTGCAACGACACGATCACGCCCGCGAGATGCAGGCGAGGATCGCGCAGGCTCGGCAGCAGCACCGGGTAGTCCGTGCCGCGTAGCCGCAGGGCCCGTGGCGCCGTCACCGGCTCAGTATTGCCGGTCGCCCGAACGCGGGCGGCCTTCGCGTCAGAGACCCAGCTGTTCGGAGGCGAGCCGGGTCCCTTCGACCCGCGCGCCGATCTTGTCGAAGGCGATGTCCCGGGAGGTCGAGGTGTCGTCGGCGAAGGGCGAGAACCCGCAGTCGTCGGTGGTGCCGAGCCGGTCGAGGGGCAGGACGTCGGCCGCCTCGAGGACGCGGGCCCGGACCTCCTCCGCGGACTCGACGCGCGGGTCGATCGGATCGATCACCCCCACGAAGATCCGCTGCTCGGGCCGCAGGTGCTGGGCGATCAGCTTGAGCGTGGCGGCGCGATCCTCCTCGCCCGCGAGCATCACGTAGACGTTGCCGACGTTCAGCGCGAACAGCTCGGGGAGCAGCTCGGCGTAGTCGACGTCGGCGCTGTGCGTGGAGTCCTGGTCCCCGCCGGGACACGTGTGCACGCCGATCCGGGCTCGCTCGTCGTGGGAGAAGCGCTCGAGGACGCGGTTGTTGAGCGCCACGAAGTCCCGGAGCACGCCGCCCGAGGGATCGAGCTTGATCGACAGGCGGCCCTCGGTGAAATCGATCTGCACGCGGTGGGCGCCCCGGTCGAGCGATCGCCGGATGTCCTGTTCGCAGGCGTCCACGAGGTCGTCCAGGAACGCGTCGCGCCCGTAGCCCTCCACGCCGTCCTGTGGGTAGATCAGGCTCAGGGCGGAGGCGGCGATCACGGCCTGCTTCACCGGGACGTGCGCGTAGCGCTGCGCGGCCTCGAGGTACCCGTCCGCGTGCCGGCCGAACCGGAACGGTCCCGACGTGAGCCGCGGCAGCTGCCTGGTATGCCCGTCGGCGAACGGGATCACGGCGCCGTCCGGCGCCAGGTTCCCCAGCCCCTCGAGCGGATAGGTCGCGAAGCTCGACTTCGTCTGCTCTCCGTCCGAGATCACGGGCGAGCCCGTGGCCTCGAACCGCTCGATCGTGTCGCGGAGCGCGCGGTCCTGGAGCTCGTCGAGCTCGCCGGGCGACATCTCACCTCGACCGACGGCGGCCATGGCGTCGATGAGCTCCTGTGGTCGGGGGATGCTGCCGATGGGCTCGGTCGGGATCAACGCGCCCTCCTCGGGTCGGCCTGGGGTCGCTGGGTCGGCGCATCCTAGGGGGCCGAGCGGCCGTGGCGCCCGATCAGCGGTGGGCCTCCGGCCGGCTACAGGGCGAAGCAGTTGAACGTGATCGGCCGCTTCTCGAGGGCGTCCTCGACGCCGCTGTAGACGGCGCCGTCGACGATCAGCCCGAGGTGGCCGACGATTCGCACGAAGCACTGCGACTGCAGCGCCCGGTTGGTGATGTTGCCGTCGGCGGCGTTGAGGAAGCTGTTGGTATACGGCTGCACCAGCTCGTCCATGACGGTGGCGATGTTGGTGTACGCCACGTTGCCCACGCTGTCGTCGCCGGCGTTGAGGTCGGCCAGGAACCTCGACCCGATCGTCATCTGCTCGCACGCCGTGACACCGACGCAGGTGCCGAGCGTGAACAGGCGGACGATGTTGGCCGCCACCGTGCCGTAGTTCGGGGTGCCCAGTGTGACCAGGCTGTCGACCTCGGCGGCACCCCCGTAGTACTTCACGTACGCCCTCGACACGAGCCCGCCCTCGGAATGACCGACCAGGTCGACCTTGGCAGCACCGGTCTGGGTGCGCACGGCGTCGGCGAAGGCGTTGAGCGCCTGGGCCGACAGGCGGATGTCCTGCGTGCCGAGCGTCGGCAGCTCGAAGTCCCAGACGCGGTAGCCGTCGGCCCGCAGCCGGGCGACGAGTGGTTCGTAGGCGAACCCCACGCCGAACAAGCCGTTGACGACGATCACCGGATCCCTTGGCGGCGCCGCTTGCGCGGGTGCCCCGCCACCGACGCTCAGGACTGCGAGCGCCGACGCTGCGGCGACGACCACCCCGAGGGTCCGTCGAAGTCCCCT
>CAVWNW010000013.1:0-32528 GCA_963756425.1 uncultured bacterium
ACCGCGGCGCTTCCGGTGGTTCGCGCTGCCGACGGTGGTGGGGGCGCTGCTGGCACTCGTGTGCCTGGGCTTCGTGGCCGCGACGCTGGTGTCGCAGTGGTCCGAGGTCCGCGATCGGATCGCTGATGCGGCACCCGGGTGGCTGGTGCTGGCGGTTCTGTGCGCAGCCGCCGCCATGACCTGGATCGCGTGGTGCTGGGAAGATTCGTTGGGCCTGGTCGGCCATCGCCCGGGCCGGCGGCGCGTCATCGCCTGGTACTACTCGGGCGAGATCGGCAAGTACGTGCCCGGCGGAGTGTGGCCCGTCGTTGGGCGGGGCGAGCTGGCCCGCCGGGGCGGGGTGCCCGCGAGCCGCGCATACCCGAGCGTCGCGTTATCGCTCGCGACCCTGTACCTGGCGGGGCTCACCGTCGCCGCCGTGCTGGTACCGCTCGACCTCGCCCAGCAGGCCGAGTCGCCCGGCGCGCTGGCGTTGCTGGTGCTTCTGCCGATCGGCCTGACCGCGCTGCATCCCGCCGTCCTCGGCCGGGTCCGAAGCGTGGTGGTGCGGCTGATCGGCCGGGGGGCGGGCGTACCCCTGCCGGAGTGGCGTGCGACCGCCACCGTCGTCCTCCGCTACGTGCCGGCGTGGTTGTTCATCTGGGCGGCGACGTGGCTGGTCGCCCGGGCTTTGGTGCCGGACCCGCCGATCCTCCGCATCGGCATCGCCACCACCCTGTCGTGGGTCGCGGGGTTCGTGGCGGTCCCGGTGCCTGCCGGGGCCGGGGTCCGGGAGGCCGTCTTCGTGGCCTCATCGGGCATGGCCGGAGGGGTCGCCGCCACCGTGGCGATCGCCTCACGGCTGGCATTCGTGCTCGTGGATGTCGCCGGTCTGGTGCTCACCGCCCACTGGCACCGTGCGTCACCACGTAACGAGGTCCCCTGACCGCTCCCAGCGCGGTTCGGGGCACGGAAGGGCCTCCCGCTACCCTTAATCGGACATGACCTCGGTGCTTCCTCGGGGGCTGCGCCCCCGCACCCCATCATCGCCCGGCTCGCTGGCGCTCCCACGGTCGATCGGTCAGGAGCTTCGCTCATGACCGTGCTCCCTCGGGGGCCGCGCCCCCGCACCCCATCATCGCCCGGCTCGCTGGCGCTCCCACGGTCGATCGGTCAGGAGCTTCGCTCATGACCGTGCTTCCTCGGGGGCTGCGCCCCCGCACCCCATCATCGCCCGGCTCGCTGGCGCTCCCACGGTCGATCGGTCAGGAGCTTCGCTCATGACCGTGCTTCCTCGGGGGCTGCGCCCCCGCACCCCATCATCGCCCGGCTCGCTGGCGCTCCCACGGTCGATCGGTCAGGACTTCGCTCGTGACCTCTGTCTGGACGCGCCTCGAGCCGCATCTCGCCGATGTGGAAAAACCGGCCCGGTACATCGGGCTGGAGCTCGGCGCGCAGCGTCCAGCGCACGGTCCGGGCCGGGTCGCCTGGCTCCTCACCTATCCCGACACCTATGAGATCGGCCTCCCCAACCAGGGCCTGCAGATCCTCTACGAGATCCTGAACGAGCGCGACGACGCCGTGGCGGAGCGGGCATACGCGCCCTGGGGCGATCTCGAGGCGGTCATGCGGCGCGAGCGGATCCCGCTGTTCTCCGTGGACACGCACCGTGCGGCCGGCGACTTCGACGTGCTGGCCTTCAACCTGTCCGCCGAGCTGACCTATACCAACCTGCTCAACTGCGTCGACCTGGCCGGCATCCCGGTGCGAGCGGCCGAGCGGCGCCCGGAGCATCCACTGGTCGCTGCTGGCGGCCACTGCACCTACAACCCCGAGCCGCTCGCCGACTTCCTCGACTTCGTGGTGGTCGGAGACGGCGAGGAGGTCGTCTCCGAGGTCACGGCGGTCCTGGCGGACTGGAAGGCGTCCGGGCGCACCGACGGTAGTCGAACGGCGGCGCTGCGCGAGCTGGCCCGGGTCGACGGCGTGTACGTCCCCTCGATGTACGAGGTTCACTACGACGGGCCCGCCATCCGGGAGATCCGGCCCCGCCATCCCGACGTGCCCGAGCGGGTCGAGAAGCGCACGGTCGCCGACCTGGCGTCGTGGCCCTACCCGCGCCATCAGCTCGTGCCCCTCACCGAGGTGGTGCACGACCGGCTCAACGTCGAGGTCTTCCGGGGCTGCACGCGGGGCTGCCGCTTCTGTCAGGCGGGCATGATCACCCGGCCGGTTCGGGAGCGCCCTGCCGAGCAGGTCCGCACCATGGTGAGCGAGGGGCTGCGCCGCACGGGCTACGACGAGGTGGCGTTGACCAGCCTGTCCACTGCCGACTTCTCCGGCATCGAGTCGGTAGTGCAGGGCATCGTCGACGACCCCTCGACCTGCGGCCAGGTGTCCGTCAGCCTGCCCAGCCTGCGCGTCGACGCGTTCACGGTGGGCATCGCCGCACAGATCCAGAAGGCCCGTCGCACCGGCCTCACCTTCGCCCCCGAGGCCGGGACGTGGCGCATGCGCCAGATCATCAACAAGCTCATCCGCGAGGAGGACCTGTACGGCGCAGTCACGAGCGCCTTCAGCCAGGGCTGGCGCCGCATCAAGCTCTACTTCCTCACTGGGCTGCCCTCGGAGACCGACCAGGACACGCTCGGCATCCATGAGCTGGCGCGGAACTGCGTCGAGATCGGGCGCACCTATACGAAGGGCGTCTCCGTCAAGGCGTCGGTCGGCGGGTTCGTGCCCAAGCCGTTCACGCCGTTCCAGTGGTTCGGGCAGAACACGGTCGACGAGCTGTACCGCAAGATCGGGCTCCTGCGCGATGCGACCCGGCGGAGCAAGGGCCTGCAGCTCACCTGGCACGACCCGCGGGCGACGCTGGTGGAGGGGCTCGCCTCGCGGGGAGACCGCCGGCTCGGCCCGGTGATCGAGCAGGTGTGGCGGCGGGGCGGGACGTTCCAGGAGTGGAGCGAGCACTTCCGCCTCGATCTGTGGCTGGAGGCGATGGCGGACCACGGCCTCGACATCGACTGGTACGTCTACAGGCACCGCACCGAGGCCGAGGTCCTGCCGTGGGACCACATCTCGGCCGGGTTGCACAAGGACTTCCTGTGGCAGGACTGGCAGGACGCCCTCGCCGAGGTCGGCCTGCCCGATTGCCGGTGGACCCCCTGCTACGACTGCGGCGCCTGTACCGGCTACGGCATCGAGCACGTTGTGGCCTCGGCGGTGGCACCCGCCGGAGGCAGCCAGGGGACCGGGCAGGACCTGTCGACCGGGCATCCCTGGGGCACTTCGGTCCCGGTCGAGCTGCGCTCGCCGAGGACGCCCGTGGGGGCGCTCTCATGAGCAGCGCCCAGATCCGGATCCGGTTCTCGAAGCGGGGGAAGATCAGGTTCACGAGCCATCGCGACGTGGCTCGCATATGGGAGCGCGCGCTGCGCCGGGCCGAGCTCCCCATCACCTACTCCGAGGGCTATTCCCCTCGGCCCAAGCTGAGCTTCGGGCTCGCCCTTTCGACGGGGTACGAGTCAAACGGCGAATACCTCGACGTGACCCTGCGAGAGGCGCCGGGTGACGTCGAGCTCCACGAGTTGCCCCGACGGCTCGCCCCGGCGTTGCCCGAGGGGATCGAGGTGCAGGCGGTCGTGGCCCTGCCGGCGGGATCGACATCCCTCCAGCAGGCCGTCACCAGCTGCACCTGGCACATCGAAGTGGGAGCCGTCCTGCCGGTCTCCGTCGCGCACGCGACGGCGGCGGCGCTGGCTGCTCCCGAGTTGGTTGTGACCCGGCAGCGGAAGGGACGCAGCGTCACCGACGACGTGCGTCCCGCCATCCTCAGCGCCGAGGTGCTCGGTGGGACGACGATCGAGGCAGACCTGGCCACGCAGCCCCGAGGGCTGCGCCCGGCCGAGTTCCTGTCCGCGGTCGACCCCACCTGGCGCGCCGGTCGGGTCACACGCATCAATCAATGGACGCAGGTCGGCGGCGCCCGGCGAGAGGTCATCGACCTCCCACCGGCAGCGACGCCGCCTCCGCACGCCGAGGCGCGTGCGTCATGAGAAGGGACCCAACCCATGTCCGAGAGAACTGTGCCCGGCGGCACGGAGGCGCCCGAACCGGCACCTGAGGCGCCGAACACACCGGCCGCGGCCCCCGATGCCGCGGGCACCACCGCCTCTCCGGCGTCGACGTCGCCGACACCCGCGTCGGCAACGGGCTCCGAGGCCGGCAACGGCGCCGTTCCCGACGGCGGCGGCCCCGCCGAGACCCCGCGCAAGCGCCGACGCCGTGGCTCCCGAGGTGGGCGAAAGCGCAGCAAGCCCCGCACCGACGGCCGAAGTCCGGACGAACCTGCGGCGGCCGACAACGCTTCCCTCAGCCCGACCGCCCCGAGGTCGGCCGGGCCGCCCGCGGCCGCGGGCGACGGCGACCACGACCGTATGCCCGAGCTGCCGGACCTCCACCGCGAGGGCCGGCCGGCGTCGGTCGAGGCCGCCGCCAAGGCCGTCGTCCGCAAGGCCTCACCACCGGGGGCGCCGGCCAAGCCCAAGATCGGCGACACGATCCCCGCCGACCTGGTGCGGACCGCGGAGCCGGCCATGCCGGCAGAGGACGGCGGCGACGGGGGCAAGCGGCGGCGGCGCCGGCGGGGTGGGCGCGGCCGCTCGTCCGGCTCCGGTGGTGGTCAGCAGGGCAGACCAGTCGAGGCCGTGATCGCGCACGAGCCGGTGGAGCTCGACGAGGAGACCATCGAGCGCCGTCGGGGACGCGAGCGCAAGGGGCGCCCGGTCGGCCGCTACATGATGACGGTCCACGTCACGCCCAAGGCCACGCAGATCGCCGTGCTCGAGGGGCGGTCGCTGATCGAGCACTACGTGTCCCACCCGTCGGACGACGTGTCGCAGATCCACGGCAACATCTACCTGGGCCGGGTGCAGAACGTGCTGCCCGGGATGGAGGCGGCGTTCGTCGACATCGGCACCCCCAAGAACGCCGTGCTCTACCGCGGCGACGTCCACTACGACCCCGAGGACATCGAGGGCGGCACCTCCGGTCGGCCCCGGATCGAAGACGTCCTCAAGGCGGGACAGACGATCCTCTGCCAGGTCACCAAGAACCCCATCGGGGCCAAGGGCGCGCGCCTGACGCAGGAGGTGTCGCTGCCGGGCCGGTTCGTCGTGCTGATCCCCAATTCGTCGACCTACGGCATCTCCAAGCGGCTGCCCGACGACGAGCGGAAGCGGCTGCGGGGGATCCTCGACCGCGTGAAGCCGGCCCAGCACGGCGTGATCGTCCGCACGGCGGCCGAGAGCGTCACGACCGAGGAGATCGAGGACGACGTGCGCCGCCTGCTGTCGCAGTGGGAGCAGATCGAGGGGCTGGCCAAGCGGTCCAAGGCCCCCGCGCTGCTCTACCGCGAGCCCGATATGGCAGTGCGGGTCATCCGCGAGGAGTTCAGCCAGGAGTACCGCAGCGTCCTCATCGACAACCGCGAGCTGTACGTCGCCGTGCGCGACTACGTGGCGTCGATCAGCCCCGAGCTCGCGGACAGGGTGGAGTACTACGACCCCGAGGCCGAGCCGCTGCCCATGTTCGAGCGCCACCACGTGCACGAGCAGCTCCACCGGGCCCTGGACCGCAAGGTCTGGCTCCCGTCGGGCGGATCGCTGATCATCGAGCGCACCGAGGCGCTCACGGTCATCGACGTCAACACCGGCAAGAACGTGGGTCGCTCGAGCCTCGAGGAGACGGTGTTCAAGAACAACCTCGAGGCCGCGGTGGAGATCGCCCGCCAGCTGCGGCTGCGCGACATCGGCGGCATCATCGTCGTCGACTTCATCGACATGGAGCGCAGGGACAACCGCGAGGAGGTTGCGCGGGTCTTCCGCGACGCCCTGTCGCGGGACAAGACGCGCACCCAGGTGTTCGAGATATCCGAACTGGGGCTGTGCGAGATGACGCGCAAGCGCATCGGCGAGGGACTGCTCGAGTCGTTCGCCGAACGCTGTCCCGAGTGCGAAGGTCGCGGCGTCCTCATCGACAAGGAGCTGCTGCCCGACTGACCACCCCCACCCCCGAACTTGCCGCAGTTAGCGCTGCCATGGCAGCGCTAACTGCGGCAAGTTGGGGAGGGATGTCCCGGGTGGCGGGTCCCGTCGGGCGGCCGGTAGGCTGACCCGTCCCCATCACGAGGCAGATCGCATGTACGCAGTCATCAAGACCGGTGGGAAGCAGTACCGGGTCGAGAAGGGCCAGAAGCTCGACGTCGAGCTGGTGGGCGACGGCGACGACGGCAAGGTCGAGCTGAAGCCCGTCCTGCTGGTGGACGGCGACACTGTGCTGGCCGGCCCCAAGGCGCTGAGCAAAGCCACGGTCACCGCCAAGGTCGTGGGCGAGAACAAGGGCCCCAAGATCACCGGGTTCACGTACAAGAACAAGACCAACAGCGCTCGCCGCTGGGGCCATCGTCAGCACTACTCGACCATCGAGATCACCGGCATCTCCAAGGGATAGGTGACGACATGTCCAAGACCAAGGGCGCCGGTTCGACCAAGAACGGCCGCGACTCACAGGCCAAGCGGCTCGGCGTGAAGGTGTACGACGGCACCACCGTCCATGCCGGCACGATCATCGTCCGCCAGCGCGGCACCCGCTTCCATCCCGGCGAGAACGTCGGCCGGGGCGGCGACGACACGCTCTTCGCCATGGCGAGCGGCACCGTCAAGTTCGGTCAGCGCAAGGGCCGCAAGCTGGTCGACATCATCCCGGCCGACTAGGCCCCATCCCGATCGTGACGGGCCCCCTGGTGACAGGGGGCCGTTGCGCGTTTAGCACCGGTTGTCGGAGGCCGACATACTCCCGAGGCAGTGTCGCAATTCGTCGACGAGTGCAATCTCCACGCCAAGGCCGGGGACGGGGGCGCCGGGTCGGTGTCGTTCCGGCGGGAGGCGCACGTCGCCAAGGGGGGCCCGGACGGCGGGGATGGGGGAGCCGGTGGCGATGTCTGGCTGGTGGCCGACCACAACGTGGCGTCGCTGCTGGCGTTCAAGGACCAGCCGTTCCGGCGGGCCGGCGACGGTACCCACGGTCACGGCAAGCGTCGCCACGGTGCCGCCGGGCGGGAGCTGGTGGTGCCGGTCCCGGAGGGCACGGTCGTACGGGACCGCGACGACACGGTGCTCGCCGACCTGGTCCGTGCCGGCGACCGCTACCTGGCGGCCGAGGGTGGGCGGGGAGGGCGCGGCAATGCCCGGTTCCTGTCCAACCGGCGGCGCGCGCCGGCGTTCGCCGAGCAGGGCGAGGAGGGGGAGGACCGCTGGCTCGGCCTCGAGCTCAAGCTGCTCGCCGACGTGGCGCTGGTGGGGTTCCCCAACGTCGGCAAGTCGACCCTCATCAGCCGCATCTCCGCCGCCAAGCCCAAGGTGGCCGACTACCCGTTCACGACGCTGGAGCCGAACCTCGGGGTGGTGCGGCTCGACGACGGCTACGAGTTCGTCGTGGCCGACATCCCCGGGCTCATCGAGGGCGCCAGTGAGGGACGCGGGCTGGGCGACCGCTTCCTGCGCCACATCGAACGCGCCCGCGTCCTGTGCCTGCTGCTCGACCTGGCCCCGATGGCCGAGCGGTCGCCCGCCGACCAGCTCCGCGTGCTCCTGGCCGAGCTCGGGGCCTACCAGCCCGAGCTGATCGAGCGGGAGCGGGTCGTCGTCGGCAGCCGGGCGGACCTGGAGGAGGCGGGCGGCGACGGTGACCGGGCGGCCGGCGTCGAGCTCGACGTGCGCGTGTCCGCGGTGACCGGTACCGGGATACCGCAGCTCACGGGCCGGCTGGCGGACGCCGTTCGCCGTGCCCGGGAGGCCCTCCCGCAGCCGAGCCAGTTCGTGGTGCACCGCCCCGTCCAGGCCGGCTACGAGGTGGTGCGCGAGGGCGGCGGTTGGGCGGTCGAGGGGCGCGAGGCCACGCGCGCCGTGGCGCTCTCCGACCTCACGCGGCCCGACGCGCTCGCCGAGGCGCACCGTCGGCTCCAGCGCCTGGGCGTGGACCGGGCGCTGGCGCGGGCGGGGGCCAGGCCCGGTGACCCGGTGCGCATCGGGTCGCTGGTGTTCGACTACGAGGACGACCAGGCGGGCACGTGAACGCGCCGACCCGAGGTCATAGGTTCCACTTATCCGCGCCCGAGGCCATGAGTTCCGGAACCGGTACCCACGACCTCGTCCTCCGAGTGGCGGAATCCATTGCCTCGGCCCCCCACGGCGACGGCGGCGCCCGTCGATGATCGTCGTCGCCAAGGTGGGCTCGTCGTCGATCACCACCGAGTTCGGCGAGATCGACGAGGCGGCCATCGCCAAGTTCTGTGCCGAGGTGGCGGCGGTTCGACGCATCGGCCACCGGGTCATCATGGTGACCAGTGGCGCCATCGCCGCCGGACTGCCGGCCTTGGGCCTCGAGTCCGCGCAGCCCCGCGACGCCGTGTCGCTGCAGGCGGTATCCGCCGTGGGGCAGAGCCGGCTCATGCGGGTCTACGACGCGGCCCTCGCCGAGGACGGTCTCATCGGCGGACAGGTCCTCCTGGCGCCACTCGATTTCACGGTCCGCCAGCAGTACCTGCACGCCCGCTCGACCCTGACGCGGCTGCTGGAGCTGGGCGTCGTGCCCGTGGTCAACGAGAACGACGCCATCGCCGACGACGAGATCCGCTTCGGCGACAACGACCGGCTGGCGGCGCTCGTGGCCCACCTTGTGGCGGCCGACCTGCTGGTGCTGCTGACCGACCAGCCCGGCCTGCTCACCGGCGACCCGCGGCTCGACGATGGGGCGTCGCTGATCGAGGAGATCGTCGAGGTCGACCACACGCTCGAGGCCATGGCCGGCGGCACGGGCAGTGAACGGGGCAGCGGCGGGATGGCGTCCAAGCTGGCCGCCGCCAAGATCGCGGCATGGTCCGGCGTACGGGCGGTGATCGCGCAGGCCGACCGGTCCAACGTGCTGGTGGAAGCCGTCTCGGGCACGGCCGGGATCGGAACGGTGGTCGTCCCCCGGCGCCGGCGCCTGCCGGCCCGCAAGCTGTGGATCGCGTTCGCGGTCGGATCCTCGGGCACGGTGGTCGTCGACGACGGCGCCCGCCGGGCGCTGCTGGAGCGGGGTGTGTCGCTGCTTCCCGCAGGGGTGACGGGCGTGAAGGGCAGCTTCGAGGCCAACGAGCCGGTCGAGCTCGCAGGGCCCGACGGCCGGATCTTCGCCAAGGGCCTGTGCCGCCTGGACGCCGCCGGGCTGCGCGAGGTCGCCGGCCGGCACACGTCGGAGCTGCCCGAGGGCGTGACCCACGAGGTGGTCCACCGCGACGACCTCGTCGTACTGCCATAACCCGCGAGGTCGCCGCGTGCGGTGGCTGTGGCAGCTGCGGCGGCCCGGGCGACGCGACGGCGTCGCTGCGGATCCGCGCTGGTGATCCAGGTCGGCGTCCTCAGCGGCCCGGGCCCGGAGGTAGCGTCCCCGCGCATGAACGAGACAAGCGACGAGACCCCGCTGTCGATCCGCCATCCCGCCGAGACCGCAGCTGGCGCCGTGGTGGTGGTGCAGGAGGCGTTCGGCGTGACCGACCACATCGAGGACGTGTGCCAGCGCCTCGCCGATGCCGACTGGCTCGCCGTCGCGCCCCACCTCTTCCACCGCACGGGCGATCCGGTGCTCGATCACACGGATTACGAGGGCGTTCGGCCGCACATGGCGGCGCTGACCGCGGATGGCATCGCCACCGACGTGGACGCCGCGCTCGACTACATCGACGGCGCCGGGTTCCGCCCGGAGGTGGCGGGCATCGTGGGCTTCTGCATGGGCGGCTCGGTCGCCCTCGCCACGGCGGTGCGCCGCCAGTTGGGGGCCGCGGTGACGTTCTACGGCGGTGGTGTGACCCAGGGCCGGTTCGGGTACCCGCCGTTGCTCGAGCTGGCCCCGGAGCTGCGCACGCCGTGGCTCGGGCTGTTCGGCGACCGCGACCAGAGCATCCCTGTGGAGGACGTCGAGGCCCTCGCCGGCGCGGCGGCGAAGGCGTCCGTGGCGACGGAGGTGGAGCGCTACCCGGAGGCCGGGCACGGGTTCCATCGGGACGGCAGCGCTGCCTACCACGCCGAGTCCGCGGCCGATGCCTGGCGGCGCACGCTCGACTGGTTCGCCCGCTACCTGAGTACCGGAGCAGCCGACATCGTCTGACCGGCGAGAGCGGGGCGTGCCGCCACGCCGCCGCCTACTGTGGGAACATGTGTTCGTGGCGCGAGAGGCCACGATCCTGCACGCCGACCTCGACGCCTTCTATGCGTCGGTCGAGCAGCGCGACGATCCCCGCCTGCGCGGGCGCCCGGTCATCGTCGGCGGGGGCGTCGTGCTGGCCGCCAGCTACGAGGCCAAGGCGTTCGGGATCCGCACCGCCATGGGCGGCGCCGAGGCCCGGAGGCTGTGCCCCTGGGCAGCCGTCGTGCAGCCGCGCATGTCGGCGTACACAGAGGCCAGCAAGGCGGTGTTCGAGGTGTTCGACCAGACGACCCCGCTGGTCGAGGGCCTGTCGATCGACGAGGCGTTCCTCGACGTCGGTGGGCTGCGGCGCGTCTCCGGCACGGCTCGCGAGATAGCCGTGCGGCTGCGCCGGGATGTCGCGGCGCGTGTCGGCCTACCCATCACCGTGGGTGTGGCCAGGACCAAGTTCCTGGCCAAGGTCGCGAGCGGCGTGGCCAAGCCCGACGGCCTCCTGGTGGTCCCGCCCGACGGGGAGCTGGACTTCCTCCACCCACTGCCGGTCGAGCGCCTCTGGGGCGTCGGCCCGGTCACTGCGGCCAAGCTCCGAAGCCGTGGCATCAGCACGGTGGGCGAGGTCGCCGGCCTCGCCGAGGCGGCGCTCGTGGCGATGCTCGGGCGCGCGTCGGGCCGGCACCTCCACTCCCTGGCGCACAACCGCGATCCTCGGCCGGTGCAGGTGGGTCGGCGGCGGCACTCGATCGGGTCCCAGCACGCGCTGGGTCGCACACCCCGCTCCCCCGAGGACATCGACGCCTCCGTGGTCGCCCTCGTCGATCGCGTCACGCGCCGGATGCGAGCCGCCGGCCGCGTCGGCCGGACCGTCGTGCTCCGCCTGCGGTTCGCCGACTTCACCCGCGCGACCCGCTCCCACACGCTGCCCCAAGCCACCGCCGGCACGCGGACGATCCTGGAGAGCGTGCGAACCCTGCTCGCCGCAGCCGCTCCCACGATCGCGGACCGGGGCCTCACCCTGGTGGGGGTGGCCGTCGGCAACCTCGCCGACGCCGACGCCGTCCAGCTCGCGCTGCCGTTCGACCACCACGGGACGACGACGCTCGATGCCACGCTCGACGAGGTGTGCGACCGCTTCGGGTCGGGAGCCGTGACCCGGGCCGTGCTGCTCGGACGCGACCGGGGCCCGGAGGTGCCGCTGTTGCCCGATTGAGCGGGTCAGAGGGCGTGCTGCCGGACCCAGGTGTGCATGGCGATGCCCGAGGCCACACCCGCGTTGATCGAACGGGTGGAGCCGAACATGGTGATCGAGCACACCTGCGTGCACGCGTCCCGGGCGGCGTCGGACAGGCCGGGGCCCTCCTGGCCGAAGAGCAGGATGCAGCGTCGCGGCAGCGTGACCGTCTCGAGCGGCACGGAACCGGGAAGGTTGTCGACGCCGACGATCGGCAGGCCGTCGGGCTCGGCGCCGTCGCTCCATGCCCGCAGGTCGTCGACGGTCGGGTGGTGGACCACGTGCTGGTAGCGCTCGGTCACCATCGCCCCCCGCCGGTTCCAGCGGCGCCGGCCGACGATGTGGACGGCCGCCGCCAGGAAGGCGTTGGCGTTGCGCACCACCGTGCCGATGTTCAGGTCGTGGCGCCAGTTCTCGACGGCGACGTGGAAGGGGTGCCGGCGGGCGTCGAGGTCGGCGACGATGGCGTCCACCCGCCAGTAGCGGTACCGGTCCACCACGTTGCGCCGGTCGCCCCGCGCCAGGAGCTCGGGGTCGAGGCGGGGATCGTCGGGCCACGGGCCCGGGTAGGGCCCGACGCCGACCTGGGCCGGGCCGCGGTCGTCGGGACTCGGGCCGATGGATCCGCTGGGGCCCTCAGCCGCTGCCGTCTGCTCCGGAGGCCCCCGAACCGGTCGCCGTGTCACCCGCGGCATCCCCGGCCTTCAGCCCGAGCTCGGCCCGGATCTGCGACAGCCGGGCCTGGGCCTCGCTGTTCATCGACGCCTGCTCCACCTCGAGCATGCGCGACTCCACAGACGACTCGGTCAGCTCCGACATTCCCTTGGCCCGGGCGTAGCGGGACTCGATCTTGTCGCGCACCTCGTCGAGCGTCGGCACGTCCTGGCCCACCGTCTCCGACAGCGAGGCCATCGCCGTGTTCATCTGCTCCTGCATCTTGGCCTGGTCGAGCTGCGACAGCAGCTTCTGGCGCTCGCCCAGCTTCTGCTGCAGGGCCGTGGAGTTCTGCTGGACGGCCGCCTTCGCCTGGTTGGCGGCGTCGGTGGATTGCAGGTGGAGCTGCTTGAGGTCCTCGACCTCACGCTCGAGCGCGATGAGCCGGTTGGCGAAGCTCTCGGCGGTCACCGTGTACTGCATGGCCCTGTCGTTGTCGCCGTTCTTGGTTGCCTCGTCGGCCATGAGCACCGCCTGGCGGGCGTTGCCGTTGACCTTCTCGAGCTCGCCCATGGTGCGGTTGAGCCGTATCTCGGTCTGCTTCTGGTGGGCGATGACGTTGGCCGCCTGCTCCTTGAGGCGCCGATGCTGGTCCTGGGCCTCGGCGATGGCCTGTTCGAGCTGGACCTTGGGGTCCGCCCGCTCCTCGAAGGACGACCCGAGCTTGGCCGTCAGGTAGCGCCACCAACGCCGGAACAGTTTCAACATGACCAGCAGGTTAGGCCCCCGGCGGCGGGACCCGGGCCCGCCGACCGATCAGCGGCGGGCCCGGCCGGTCAGGCTGGCCACCCGCCGCAGCATGATCGTGGCCTCGGGCACGCCCAGCCGGCGAGTCACCGCTACGTACACCAGCCCGGCCGGGCCGACCACGAGCACGAGCGCCACCAGCGACGGCAACTCCCCGAACAGCGCCTCGCACGCGACGGCGACGACCGCGGCGGCGGCGCAGCCTGCGGCGATGGGGTTGAGCCAGCGCCCGGCCAGGTGCGTGCGGCCGACCCGCCAGGCGAGCGCGCGGCTGAGGAGCCGGTACTCGAACCAGCGGGACACGGCGGCACCGATCGCGAGGCCGACGATCCCCAGGTGGGCCACGTCGGCGGCGTTGCGGGTCGCTTCGGGCAGGGGACCGAAGGCGAAGACGTCACTCCAGCCCTCGATGCCGTCGGGCCCGACCACCAGCCGGTCGAGCGGGAACATGAAGGCCAGCCCGACGATCGCCGCCAGGATCACGCTCATGGCCGCCACCCTGGCGGGGGTGCGGGCGTCGTCGAGCGCATAGAGGCCGTTCTGGAGCAGCCGCGACGACGTCGTGGCCAGCAGGCTCAAGGAGAAAACGGCCAGGGTGAGCCACACGACGATGGTGTCGGCCGACGTGAAGTTGCCGCGCTGGAACACCGCCCGCACGATCACATCGCCGACGACGATGAACAGCGTGGCCGTCGGCGCCACGTACCAGGCGATGCGGGCCATGCCCTCCTCGAGCCGCAGCCGGAACCGGCGGCGGGTCTCGGGGTCGTGCACCTCGACCTCCGACAGCTCCGGCAGCTCGGCGGCGGCCACGCTCATCCCGAACAGGCTGATGGGCAGGAGGTAGAGGACCAGGGCGTACTGCAGTGACGCGACCGAGCCGGTCGCCAGGTAGCTGGCCAGCACCAGGTCGACGTACCCCATGATCTGGACGACGCCCCGCCCCATCACGACTGGACCGAAGCGGGCCAGCACGCTGCGCACGGAGGCGTTGGCGGTGTCGAGGCTCAGGTGCACCCCGCCGAGCAGCCGCCGCACCGGCCCGATCTGGATGCCGAACTGCAGGATGCCGCCGATCAGCACTCCCCACGACACGGCGTAGGCGAGGGTGCGGGTGTTGGTGGTGGTCAGGCCGACGGCCACCAGGGCGGCGATCTGGGCAGCGTTCCACACCACCGGCGCCACGTAGGACAGGAAGAACTTGCGGTGGCTGTTGAGGACGCCGAGGCACCAGGCCGACAGGACCAGGAAGCCGATGCCCGGGAAGATGATGCGGACCAGCTGGACCGTGAGGTCGAACTTCGCGTCGTGGAAGCCGGGGACCAGCACGTGGGTCAGCGGCTCGGCCAGGACCACGCCGACGAGGCTGAGCACCCCCGTCAGAGCGACGAGCAAGCCGGCCACCGCGCCGGCCACGTGCCCGGCCTCCTGCTCCCTGCCCTCGGCCCGCAGCCGCGCGTAGACGGGGATGAACGACGCCGACAGCACCCCCTCACCGAGCAGGTTCTGCAGCAGGTTGGGGATCCGCAGCGCCGCCCGGAAGGCATCGCTGGCGGGACTGGTGCCGAGGTAGTTGGCGATGACCGACTCGCGGACGAGCCCGGAGCAACGCGACAGGAAGATGCCCGCCGCCACCAGCATCGACGATCGCTGGCTGCTGGGCAGTGCCTCGGGCTCGGCCTCGGCGTCGACCGTCGGCGGTGTGGCAGAGGCCCCCGGCCCCACCGGTGCGGCGGGGGCGACGCCGGGTCCCGTTGCTCCCGGCTCGGGCTCGACATCGGCCCGGGCGTGCTCGCCCGTCAGCCACGGGGCCGGAGGCTGGTTGGCCACGCCCGGTGACTCGGCCGTCAGGCCGAAGATGTCGTCGACGACGGGCAGCTCGGTGGTGGCGGCCTCGGGCTCGTACCAGCCCGGGACGGAGGTCGGCTCCGGGGCGGCGGGGGGACGCCTCACGCGTCCCGACGCGAACTGACGGGCATGGCGCCGGTTGGCCTCGCCGTAGTTCCGCTGGGGATCGGGCGCCACGCGGCGGCGCGGGCTTCCACGCTCACCTGGTTCGGCGGGCGGGTCGTCTGCGGGGGGTCCACCGCCGTCATCGGGCGGGTGGCTCTCGGCGATGCGCCCGTCGGTGGGGCGAGGCTCGCGGGGCACTGTCACTCGGTGGCGCCGCCGGCGGCGAGCCCATGGTGTGCCGTGCCGCTCGTCTCCTCCAGGGCCTGGCGCAGCGATTCCATCTCGGACACCAGGGCGTCGACGTCGGTCCCCAGCCCCTCGACTGTGGCGTCGGCGGCGGCGTGGGCGGACAGCTCGAGGGTGCGTGCCACGGCCTCGTCGAGCCGGGCGTCGAGCATTCGCAGCTCGCCGTGCGCCTGGCCGATGACCCGGTCCAGGCGCACGGCCGTCGCCCGCTGGGCCTCGAGCGACTGGACCACCCGGGCCAGCGACGGGTCCGGCGGCGTGGTGGCGTCGGAGCCATCGCCCTGGGCGTCGGTCACCTCGGCGAGCTGGCGATCCACGTCGGCCAGGTCGATGCCGCGGCGGGCATCGACCAGCGCCTGGCCCCGCTTGGCGATGAGCCAGCATTCCTCGACGCCGGTGTGCATGCGCTCGGCGATGTCGACGAGGTGGTCACGAAGGGGCCCGGGGCGGGTCCGTCCCACCGCCTCGTCGAAGCGGTTGCGGGCCTGGAGGGCCTCCTGGACGTAGCGGCGCCAGGGCTCCTTCAGAGCGAACGGGTCGATGCGCTCATCCCGCCGACCCCGGGGGATCGCCAGCGCCACCTTGCCGGCCCAGACCGCCACGCCCAGCGGGAGCGCCGCCAGCAGCGGGACCCCGGCGACGATCGTGGCGGCGGCCACGCCGCCGCCCAACAGGATGCCGACCGGGGAGGTGATCGCCCGGGCCACCTGGCGGGTGAAGAACCGGTCACGCAGCGAAGTCCCGGCCATAGGTGCCGATCAGGCTAGGCCTCCTCACCCCGCAGTCCAGTCACGGTGGACCCCGGGGAATACCGAACCGGCGTTCCGATGCGCCGGGATCCGGCGCCGCCGAACGCCGCTACGGGGTGGGGTGCGTGGCACTAGTTGCCGGCGTAGCGCTCCAGCGACTGGGTGACCTCGTCCTGGGCCGAGGCCAGCGCGTCCTCGACGTCGGCGCCGCTCAACAGCACCCCCTCGATGGCGTTCTCGAGGTCGTCGGTGAAGTCCGTGTAGGGACCGATCAACGGGCCCGGCTCGTCGGGGTCGGCGTCGGCGAGCTGGTCCACGGCCGGCTTGATGAGCACGCCGGCGACCTGGTCCTTCCAGAAGGCCTGCACGTCGGGCTCGTCGGCGACCGACTTGACGATCGGTAGGTAGCTGCCGCGGATGTGCCACTCCTTGGCGTTCTCGGGCTGGAGCATGAACTCGAGGAAGCGCCACGATCCGGCCTGCTCCTCTGGCGGTGCAGTGTTCACGATGAAGAACCCGCCACCGCCGGGGTGGACCTGCCCCGCCGTCTGCAACCCCGGGAACATCCCCGTACCGGGCACGAGCTGGGTGCGGTCGACGAGCGACGCGTCGAAGTCGCTGCCCACGTCGGCCGCGGTCAGGTTCCCGCCCAGGGCCTCTGCGATGTTGACCGCCGCCCCCGAGGTCTCGATCAGCATCGAGGACTGCTGCGTTGCCAGCGCCAGGTACTGGTCGACACCGCCCTCCGTGCTGGCGAACACGTTGACCAGGCCCTCGTCGTTCATCCGCTTCAGCAGGGCGAGCGCGTCGTGCGCCTCGGGCGTGTCGAAGGTGGCCTCCGTGGCCTCGCCATCGTGTCCGTTGTTGTTGTTGACCACGTCGATGCCGTCGCCGCTCAGCCAGTTCTCGAACACAGAGGCGCTGATCTTGAAGGCCAGGGGCTTGTCGGAGACCCCGGCGGCCTTGAGCTTCTTGGCCTGGTCGTAGATCTGCTCGAGCGTCTGGGGCGGGGCCGCGGGGTCGAGGCCGGCCTTCAGCCAGTGGGCCTTGTTGTAGTAGAGGACCTGTGACGAGACGTTGGCGTAACCGGGGTAGAGCACGCCGCCCACCGAGTACGCCGAGCGAACCGCGGGCTCGATGTCCGTGATGTCGTAGTCGGCCGCATCCATGCATGCCTGGGCCGGCAGGATCAGGCCGCCGTCGGCCAGCACCTGCAGCTGCGTGTTCTCCAGCAGCACGACGTCAGGCAGCTGGTCGGTGTTGGCGGAGGCCGCGCTCTCGAACTTGCGGTAGACCTCGGCGTACGAGCTGCCCTGGTCGCTCGCCGTCACGTGCACCTCGTTCTGGCTGGCATTGAAGCCGTCGACCATGTTCTCCATGGTCTCCTTGGTGACGCCGCCGATGCCGCCGTACCAGAGCGTGACCTCGACCGGGCCGGTGGCGTCGTCGAGTGCGTCCAGCGGGCAGTCCGGCAGCGCCGCCTCGCCCCCACCCGCCGCCACGTCGGGCTGCTCGCCCGACCCCGAGGTCGGCGGGCTGCTGCAGGCAGCCGCCACCAGGCCGGCCGCCGCCAGGACCACCAGCATTGCCTTGCGTTGCCGCGCCATCGTCCCTCCGGTCCTGGTCCCGGGATCAGCCCCCGGCGTAGCGCTCCAGCGATTGGGTCACTTCGTCCTGCGCCCGAGCCAGCGACTCGTCCACGTCCTGGTTGTCGAACAGCACGGCGTCGAGCGCGTTCTCGATGGCGAGCGCCTCGTCGGCATACGGCCCGATCAGTGGTCCGGGCAGGTCGGGGTCGGTGTCCGACAGCTGCTCCACCGCGATGTGCAGCAGCGTGCCCGCGAGGTCGTCGCGCCAGAACGCCTGAACCTGGGGATCGTCCTCCACGGCCTTGACGATCGGCAGGTAGCCCCCGTTGAGATGCCAAGCCTTGGCGATCTCGGGCGTGAGCATGTACTCGAGGAACTTCCAGGAGGCCGCCTGCTGCGCGGGCTCCGACGTGTTGAGGATGTAGAACGCCCCGCCGGTCGGGAACACCTTGCCCGCCGCGTCGATCCCCGGCATCGCCGCCGACGCCGGCACCAGCTCGGTCTTGTCGAGCACGGAAGTGTCGAAGTCGGCTCCGGCCTCGGCGGCGGTGAGGTTCCCTCCCAGGGCGTCCGCGATGGTCGCCGACGCGGTCGACGTCTCGATGAGCATCGACGACTGCTGTGTGGCCAGCGCCAGGAACTGGTCGATGCTGCCCTCGGTGTCGGCGAACGGGTTCAGCAGCCCCTCGTCGTCCATCTTCTTCAGCCAGCCAACGAGGTCGTCGGCGGCCGGCGTGGCGAACGTGGCCTCGGTGGCCGGCGCCTCCCGGCCGTTGCCGTTGTTGACGATGTCCTCGCCGATTCCGGTGAGCCAGGTCTCGAAGAACCAGCGATCGGCCTTGAACGACAGCGGCTTGTCCGACACCCCTGCGTCCTTGAGCGCCTTGGCCTGCGTGTAGATCTCGTCCAGCGTCTGGGGCGGGTCGTTGGGGTCGAGGCCGGCCTTCACCCAGTGGGCCTTGTTGTAGTAGAGGACCGGGGTCGACACGTTCATGTAGCCGGGGTAGAGGACATCGCCGACCGTGTACTTGGACCGCGCCACCGGCTCGAGATCGGTCAGGTCGTAGTTTGCCGCCTCCATGCACGACTGGGCGGGTAGGACCTGGCCGCTGTCGACCATCACCTGGAGCTGGGTGTCCTCGAGGTAGATGAGGTCGGGAAGCTGGTCGGGAGACGACGACGCCGCGCTCTCGTACTTGCGGAAGACCTGGTCGTAGGCCGCTCCCTGGTCGTTGGCGGTGACGCGCACCTGGTCCTGGCTGGCGTTGAAGCGGGCGACGACGTCCTCCATCGTCGCCTTGGTGGAGCCCACCAGACCCCCGTACCAGAGGTTGACCTCCACCGGGCCCGTTGCCTCCTCCAGGGCATCGAGGGGGCAGTCGGGCAGCTCGGCCCCGGGCCCGACCTCGACTGCGGTGCCCGATCCGGTCGTCGGTGGTTCGCTGCAGGCCCCGGCAACCAGTGCGGCCGCCACCACGGCTGCCATCAGCCCGAGCCGGCGCCGCGTGACGAATGGCCGCGTCATCCCTTCACCGCGCCGGCGGTGAGGCCCCGGATGATCTGGCGCGAGAAGGCGATGAGCAGCAGCAGGACGGGCAGCGCCACGATCAGCGCCGCGGCGATGGCGATGTTGGCGTTGGTGATGTCGGTGCCCACGATGGTCTTCAGCCGGATCTGCGCCGTCTGGAAGCGCTCGTCGTCGATGACGGCCTGTGGCCACAGGTACTGGTTCCAGGCCCCGAGGGCCGCGATGACGGTGAACGATGCGATCACGGGACGGGTGAGCGGCACGGCGAAGCGCCACAGGAAGCCCATGTGCCCGTAACCGTCGAGGCGGGTGGCGTCATGGACCTCGGGCGGCACGCCCCGGAACCCCTGGCGGATGAGGAACGTGCCGAACGCAGTCGCCGCAAAGGGGAACACCAACGCGGCGTTCGAGTTGACCCAGCCCAGCTCGCGGATGGTCTGCACGTTGGCCAGGAGCGTGACCTCGAGCGGGAGCAGCAGCGTCGCCATGAAGAATGCGAACACCAGGGTCTTGAAGGGGAATCGCAGGAAGGCGAACGCGTACGCGGCCAGGATCGAGGTGAC
This sequence comes from uncultured bacterium, assembly GCA_963756425.1. GTDB lineage: Bacteria > Actinomycetota > Acidimicrobiia > Acidimicrobiales > VFJN01 > DASQUK01. The sequence goes on from CAVWNW010000013.1 coordinate 19,545, forward strand.
CACCTGGGCCACCGTGATGAACAGCGTGATGGTGAAGCTCCGGCTCAGCGCCGGACCGAGGTTGCCCCGATCCCACCCCTGGTTCCAGACGGCGGCCCCGAAGGCGACGACCGTGCAGGCGGTGACGGCCACGCTCACGAGGACCGCGAGCACAACGGGCTTCCAGAGGGGCCGCAGCGTCGCGAAACCGACGAACTGGGTCGCCGCGAGCACGACGATGGCCACGAGCCACCACCACGGTGTGGCCGTCGACCGTTCGGCGGAGGACTGCCAGATCTGGCCGGCGAACGCCGCGATGGCCACCACGCCGGCCACCACCGCGAACAGGCGCCGCGGCGACGCCAGCGGCGCCGGGTGTCTCAGCCGGCCTCCGGCCGCGCCGAGCTGCGTCCACGCCAGAGCGAACGCCACCACCAGCGTCCGCACCACGACGGAGAACGCGCCGCCGTCCAGCCAGCCCTTGTCCTTCCAGTCGACCGCCACCGGGTGGAGCGGCTTGCCGGCATCGAAGTAGGGGAACGGCGGCGACAGCGCCTGGATCAGCGTGAAGCCGATCGGGATCAGCACCAGCGACGCCAGCACGACCAGCGCCGCGTACTGCCCGATGAGGCCGAGGGTGCGCCGGCCCGACGACTTGCCGATGGTGGCGGCCGTGAGGCCGTGCTCGGGCGCCCCCAGTACCCGATCGCGCGGCATGCCAGCGGCCGTCTCCTCCGGGGGCGGCTCGGCCACGTCGACGGCGACGTCAGCGGGCATAGTGCACCCGGCGCTCGAGGATGACGAACTGCACCGCCGTGACGGCCAGCGTGATGAAGAACAACCCCACCGCGTACACGGCGCCGATGCCGATGGTGTCGGGCCGGACCAGCCGGTTGATCTTGAACACGAGCGTCTCGGTAGCGCCCGCCGGCCCGCCGCCAGTGAGGATGTCGACCTGGGCGAAGGCCTGCAGGCCGAAGATCACCAGGACCACCAGCAGGAACATCAGGACCGGCGAGATCAGCGGGAGGGTGATCCGCACCAGCCGCCGCACCGGGCCATAGCCGTCTAGGGTCGCCGCCTCCATGACCTCGTCCGGCACGTTCTGCAGCCCAGCGAGGACGATGATGAACGACAGCCCCATGTTCTGCCAGATCGACGACAGCGACACGGCGAACATGGCCGTGTCCGGGTTGGTCAGCCAGTCGACCCGGAACACGCCCACCACCGGGTGGAGCAGGTAGAGGAAGATCACCGAGGTCACCGCCACCGAACTGGCGAGCGTCGACGAGAAGATGGCTTGGAACGCCTTGATCCCCCGCAGCCGCCGGTGGGCCGCCACCGCGAGCAGGACGCCGAGGATCAGGCCCGCCGGCACGGTGTAGAGGACGAACTGGACGCTGTGCCAGAGGCCCTCGCGGAAGTCGGCGCTGGTGAGCTGCTCGCGGTACTGGCGCAGCCCCACCCGCTCGAAGAAGGCCCCGTTGGCCCGGCTCTCGAAGGTCCCCCAATACAGCAGGTTGAGGAACGGCCGGAAGAAGAAGGCCACGAAGACGGCGATCGACGGCACCAGCAATGCCGCCGCGATCGCGGCCTCCTTGGCCGAGTAGCGCGGGCGGTCCCGCCGGCGCAGCAGCCTGCCGGCCTTACTCACGCCAGCCGTTCCGTGGTGTCGGGATCGAAGAGGTGGACGTTGGCGGGGTCGACCGACAGCCGGATGGTGCCGCCCGCCGCGAGCGGAGCCATCCCCGCCTCGCGGACGACCACCGGCGACCCTTCGACCGACCCGAACACCAGGCACTCGTGGCCGAGCCACTCCACCGCCCGCACGTCGTGGGCGATCGTGCCGGCGTCGGACACGTCGAGATGCTCGGGCCGGGCACCGACGATCACTCCCTGGCCCTCCTCGAGGCGGGTCTTGAGGTCGGCGGGCACCGGGAACCGACTCTGCCCAACGACGATCGCCGGCCCGCCCTCCGTGCGGAACGTGCCGTTCAGCGTGTTCATCGGGGGAGTGCCGATGAACTGTGCGACGAACAGGTTCGTAGGTGCCTCGTAGACCTCCTGGGGCGAACCCACCTGCTGGAGGCGGCCGGCCGACAGGACGGCGATGCGATGCGCCATCGTCATGGCTTCGACCTGGTCGTGGGTGACGTAGACCACGGTCGTCTCGATGCGGCGGTGGAGGTCCACGAGCTCGAGGCGGGTCTGGGCTCGGAGCTTGGCGTCGAGGTTCGACAACGGCTCGTCCATGAGGAACGCCTTGGGCCTGCCCACGAAGGCCCGGGCGAGCGCGACGCGCTGGCGTTGCCCGCCGGATAGCGCCGCCGGCTTGCGTTTCAGGAGGCCGTCGAGGCCGAGCACCCGCGCCGCCTCGTCGACGCGCTCGACGCGTTCCGGTCCGGGTGAGCTTGCGGGCCGGCTTGTCGGGGCCATCGGCGTCGTAGCGGCGGACGAGCAGCGGCGACTCGATGTTCCGCTGCACCGTCATGTGGGGGTAGAGCGCGTAGCTCTGGAACACCATCGACACGTCGCGCCGGGCGGGGTCGACGTCGTTGACCACCTGGTCGCCGATGAGGAGCTTGCCGTCGGTGATGCTTTCCAGCCCCGCGATCATCCGCAGGGCGGTGGTCTTGCCGCAGCCCGACGGCCCCAGCAGGACCATGAACTCACCATCGTCGACCGCGAGGTCGAGGGCGTCGACGGCGATGACGTCGTCGAAGCGCTTGGTCACGTTTTCAAAGGTGACGCTGGCCAAGTGCGACCTCCATGGGAGCCGGCTGCTGCCGCACACCGGTGCGGCAGCCCGTGCGCCCGGTGCCGGCAATCCGCGACGCTAGGCACGCGCGGTGGCGTCAAGGTAGCCGGGCGGTGGCGAACTGGTGTCCATCGGGCGGCGGCCGGCGGGCCGGGCCCGCGACCGTGCCACCGTGCGTCGACCGGCACCGTACGCTGAGCGCCGAGTGAGTGGGCGTCAGCGAGCGAACCATCGACACAGTGGATTAACCGCCGCGCAGCGGCGATCGCTCATTGGCGAGCCGAAGGCGAGCTAATGAGCGACTTCGGGTGGCCCGAAGAGCGGCCCGGTCTGGAGCGGGCCTCGTCGCGGTGGTGGCTCTTCTTGTTGCTCGGCGGCGCCGCCGCCGTGCTGGGGGTGCTCCTGATCTTCGACCTGTTCACCGCCGTGCGCACGCTGGCATTGCTGGTCGCGTTGGGACTGATCGTCACCGGGGTAGGCGAGCTGGCCTCGGCCGGTCGCTACCGCAGCACCCTGGGGATCGTGGCCGCCGTCGTGCTGATCCTGGCCGGGATCCTGGCCGCGCTGTGGCCGGGCATCACGCTCTGGGTCCTCGCCGTGGTGACCGGCATCGGTCTGATCGTCTCCGGCGCCGCCCGGATCGTGGGGGGACTGGCACTGCGCGTCGAGGGCTGGGGCTGGCTGTTCGTCGGTGGCGTGCTGAGCGTCGTCGTCGGCTTCGTCGCCATCGCCTGGCCAGACGTGACCGTCCTGGCGCTGGGCCTGCTGCTCGGCATCCGCATGCTGCTCTTCGGGGTCTCCGAGATCGCGTTCGCCTTCGCGCTCCACGACCTCCGAGGTGTGCCACCGCAGTAGCTTCGTGGGTTAGGCACTACAGGGCACTACACTGTCGTGCGATGAGCGAAGTTGTGTCCGTGCGATTCCCCGACGATGTGGCCCGACGGCTGCGCGATCGGGCGGCCGCGTCCGACGAACCTGTCTCGGGACTGGCGGGCAGGCTGGTCGACGAGGGCCTTCGGATGGCGGCGCACCCCGGCATCGTCTTCCGGCAGGGCCCGAGTGGCAGGCGCGCGGCGCTCAGTCGCGGTCCCGACGTCTGGGAGGTCATCGGCCTGATCCGGTCACTCGACGTGCGTGGTCAGGCGGCCCTGCACGAAGCGGCGCAGTGGCTCGGGCTCTCCGAAGCCTTGGTGCGGGTCGCCCTCGGCTACTACGGCGAATTCCCCGAGGAGATCGACGCCGAGATCGCTGCCAACGACGCGGCTGCCGAGCGCGCCGAGCAGGAATGGCAGACACAGCAGGCGCTCCTCGGCTGAGACGCCGGTCGATCGCTGGCGGCCGTGAAGCTCCTGCTCGACGAGATGTACCCGGCCAGCATCGCCATCGGGTTGCGCAAGCGCGGCTACGACGTCATCGCCGTGCAGGAGGACGACAACCTCAGTGAGTCGGACGACGAGTCGCTGTTTCGCGTGGCACAGGACATGGAGCGCGCCATCGTCACCGAGAACGTGAAGGACTTCCTGCCGCTCGACGCGCTGATGCACGGCACCGGCCGCGCGCACTACGGGTTGGTCTTCACGAAGAACCGCAGCTTCCCCCGCCATCATCGGCGATTCGTCGGTGCGATCACCGCAGCGCTCGCCGACTTTCTCGAGGGACAACCCAGGGCCACGGCCGCGGCAAGTGCCGTCCACTGGTTGCAGCCGGCCTGAGCACTCGGCCCGCGCACCGCCCAGGCCCGGCCGCGTCAGAAGTTGCTGACGACTGCGGTGAAGACCTTGTCGATGCTGGTGGGATCCGACGAGTCGTACACCGCAGCCGAGGTGGCCTCGGCGATCTGGCGCAGGGTGGGTAGGTCGGCGTCGTCGCCGTAGGCGATGGGGAAGACCCGCACGGGCCGGCTGGCCTGGCCCTCGCCGCCCGCCTGGAGCGTGTCGATGAGCTCAGTGAGCTGGTCGCGGTCGTCGGCGGAGTCGTCGTCCTGGTTGCGGCCGTCGGAGAGCAGCACCACGGCGTTGATCCGCGCCGGGTCGTAGGCGGCCAGGGCCTCCTCGTACGTCCGCTGCGTCACCGCGTACAGCGGCGTGTTGTTCGTGGGCACCAGGTCGCGGATCCGGTTGGCGAGCTGCTCCCGCACGTCACCGACCCGCGACGTCGGGACCAGCTCGAGCACCTCCCGGTCGCCCTGGTCGCCGAGCTCGGTCGAGAAGATCGACAGGCCGACCTGATCGTCGTCCTTGAACTCCTCGAGGGCGGTGATGGCCGCCTCCTTGGCGAGGTCGAGCTTGGTGGCGCCGGTCTCGGGGTCTCCCGGGTCGCCCATCGAACCCGACACGTCGATGACGATCTGCACCCGCGCCGACTTCCGTTGGGTCGCCCAGTCGTCGAGCAGGCGGGCCAAGACCTCGGGCTCGGGCACGTCGAGCAGCGTCTGTGGCGTGGCGGGGTTGACGCCGTTGGCCTCGCTGATCGGCGCCGCCACCGGCACGTCGTCGATCCCGGGACGGAAGCCATACTCGAGCACACGCTCCTGGTTCTCCGGCGTCTGCACGTAGTCGATGAACGCGGTCGCCGCCTCCCGCTGCTGGGCATCCACCCACTCGGCGTCGAGCACCATCAGCGGGTTGTCGCTGTAGACGGTGCCCTCCTCCGGATAGATGGCGACGAGCGGGACCCGGGGCTCCCGCGGCTCCTCGCCCTGGTCGAGGATGCCGTCGGGGTTGCCGGAGTTGTAGTCGATGAGCGACTTCTCCTCGACGGCCACCGCCGAGACGTACTGGTAGGGGTTGCCGCGCTGGTCAGCCCGGTACCAGTTGTTGAGGAACGTGAGCGTGGTGTCGCCGTAGTGCACGACGGCCGACTCGACACCGCTGGCGAAGCTCCCGACCGCCGGGTTGGCGAGGTCTTCGAGCGACAGCCCGCTGGTCTTGCCGGTGGCGGCGTAGGCCTGTGCGATGAGCGCCGACAGCCCGCTGGTCGAGAAGTTCGGGTTGGTCTTGCCGAGCCGGAATGCGCCCCACTCCGGGTGGCCACGCGAGCCCCAGCCGGCGCCGTCGCGGGCGAGGGCCAGCACGTCCGCCCAGCCGAGGGGTGTGTCGGGCCAGCCGAGCGCCTCGGCCATGGGCTGGGGCATGGCGATGACGAGCGGCGTGAGCATGAAGCTGGCGGCGTCGGTGGGCGCCATCGCCGGCTGCCCGTCCTCGGACAGGTGCTGGTTGAGTACCTGCCCCCACGTCGAGGCCGCGGGGGACCAGATGACCGGCCGGGGACCCTCGACGGACTCGTCCCAGCCGTTGGCAAGCAGCTGCTCTGCCGCACCCGACGACTTGTTCTGCACCCGCACGAACGCGCAGTCGTCGCTGGCCAGCCGGGCGGCATCGGAGTCGTTGAAGCTCTCGGCCAGGTCGCCGAGCAGCTCGAGCTTCTCCGGAGAGCTGGCGACGTCCACGGTCACACAGTCGCCGGGATCTGCGAGCGCGGCCTCGCCGTCTCCGCCCCCGTCGTCGCCACCCGAGCAGGCGGTGGCGGCGAACACGCCAACCACCAGCGCCGCCACCCACCTGAGCCCCACCCACCTCATCCCGTCACCTCGTTCCACCGGGCCAGAAGGGCACCCAGCACGCCACCGCCCGGGAGGGAGTCGTCGGCCTGCAGGTCCAGACCGCCGTCGACACCCGCCGCCAAGGGCTCGCCGTCGACCCGCCAGCCGCCCTCGCCCAGGACCCGGCGAAGGTCGTCGTTGCCGGCGATGTCGCCCGCAGCTCCCTCTGCGCCGCCGATGGGGATGGCCACCAGGTCGGCCGTCGCCACGGGCGAAGGGTAGATCACGCGCACGTCGTCCCGGTCGGCGGCGTCCAGTGCGTCGGCCTCGAGCGCACCCACGGCGCTGAACTGGCCGGGCCCCCGGGTGAGCATCTCGTTCACCACGTCGGCGGCGGTCGGGTCGGCCTGGGCGGCGAGGGCACCGAGCCATCCCGAGAACTCGCCGTCGAGGTCGTTGGCGGCGTAGTCGGCGCTGCCGAAGTATCCGGATGCGGCACCGCCGAGCACCACGAGGCCGTTGCCGGCGTCGGGATCGGTCAGGCCGACGTTCACGCGACCCCAGGCGCTCTCACCGCCGACCGTGTCCCAGGGGCGATCGGCAGCGTCACCCAGACAGCGCCACTCGACCGGCCCGCCGCACGCGCCCGCCTCGAGGGCCGCGGCCCGGTCGTTCCACAGCACCAACACGACCGGCGACCGCCCGATCACCGCGGACGGTTCGCCCACCAGGTCGGGGGCGCCGGCCCGCTCCACGCGCGTCAACGACCACGTCCGCCCACGGCGCCGGGGCCAACCACACGTCGACGGCGGCCTCGTCGGCATCCGCTGCCGTCGCCAGCCGCTCCGCGGTGACCGACGCCGCCTCCACTCGCACGTTGACGTCGTCCTCCAGCTCGGCGCAGGCATCGGCGAGCTCCGTGGCGCACACCACGGCGGTGCCGCTCCCGGCCGAGGTCCCACCGGCACTGTCGCCGTCGTCGTCGAGGGCGTCGCGAACGAGGATCGCCGCCACGATCAGCCCGACCGCGGCGGCGAGGGCCGCAACGGCCTTCACGCCGTCCCTCTCTGCCGGGGCCCGGGGGTGGCCGCGGACGCACGCTCCACCGCGGGGATGTCGGCGGCGATGAGCGTGGTGAGCTCCTCGTCGCTGGGCCGGTCCCTGGCCACCAGCCGGGTCGCCTGGTTGGCCACCGCCGCCTCGAACAGGTTCCGCGCCAGCCGGCCGTTGCCGAAGCCGGCGTCTCGGGGCTGGGCGGCGAACCAGTCCAGCACCGCCTCACGGCCGGCGTCGTCGAGCTGGTAGCGGCCCTCGGCGCCGATCGCCTCGAAGATCGCGAGCAGCTCCTCGTTGCTGTAGTCGGGGAAGTGGATCGTCCGTGGAAAGCGCGAGCGCATGCCCGGGTTGGCGTCCACGAGCGCCGCCATCTCCTCGGGGTAGCCGGCCAGGATGACCACGAGCCGGTCGCGGCGATCCTCGACCAGCTTGACGATCATGTCGATCGCCTCGCGGCCGAAGTCCTCAGAGCCGCCCCGGGTCAGGCTGTAGGCCTCGTCGATGAGCAGGACGCCCTCGTCGGCGCGGTCGAACGCGGCCACCACGCGGCCTGCGGTCTGGCCCACGAACCCCGCCACCAGGCCCGACCGGTCGGCCTCGACCAGGTGACCGCGCTGCACCACGCCCAGGGTGCGGTAGATCTGCGCCAGCAGCCGCGCCACGGTTGTCTTTCCTGTCCCCGGGTTACCCGTGAAGATCAGGTGCCGGCTGGCCTCGAGCACCGGGAGGTCGCGCTCGCGGCGGATCTGTTGCACGCGCAGCAGGTTGGCCACCAGGTGGACCTCGTGCTTGACCTCGCCCAGGCCGATGAGCGCGTCGAGCTCGGCCAGCAGTTCCTCGAGGGGCCGGGCCGGGGGCAAGGTGGCGTCTGCGTCTGGCGACAAGCCCTCCGCTTGGCCTGCGCTGGCCGGGCCCGGAGCGGCCCACGGCCCGGTGTGGCCGGCGCCGGCCCGGGAGGCCTCGAGCTCGCGCTGCACCATGGCGCGGAAGCGCTCGATCGCGCCGAGCTCGGTGCGCGACGGCAGCAGGTCCAGCGAGGCGACGGCGTGGCCGATCTGGGCCGCCCGACGGGCGTAGATGGCGGTCCGGCCGCCGCCGTCACGGGCGTCCGACCGCACCAGGATGTCGAGGAGGGTCGACGGTCGCTCGAGATACGAGCGACTGCCGGCGAGCAGTCCGGCGTCGCGCAGCTCGCCCGGCGTGGCCCGGGCGAGGCCGGTCTTCATCCGGGGGCCGAACGCCCCGATCAGCGCCCAGAGCTCGTCGTCGGTGTGGAGCCCGTCGGCGTCGATGAACCCACAGGAGAGGTTGTACGCATCGACCACCACGTAGGAGCGGAGCCGCGAGCTGTCGATCCCGGACACGCTGTCGGCCAGCGCCTCGACCTCGGGGACCACGTCGGCGACGAAGGCCGCCACGGCGTCGTCGAGGGCGGCCGAAGGTGGCCCGATCACTTGGGGTCGCGCCACATGGGCCACACCGGGGGGCCGGACGGCAGGTCGATCTGTCCGGTCACGCTGAAGCCGAAGCGCTCGTAGTACGGCACGTTCGCCGGCTTGGACGACTCGAGGTACGCGCCGAGGCCCTCGCGATCGCAGCGCACGAGGACTGGACTGACCAGCCCCGTGCCGACGCCCTCCCCCCGGTGCGCCGGATCGGTGCCGAGCACGGCCAGGTACCAGTGGTGTTCGCGGGGGTGGGCGCGCTCTATGAGGTCGAGGGCCCTGATCGCCCGGAGGATCCGGGGGCCGACGCCTTGCAGCATCACCGGCGCCGAGCGCACGAGCTGCGGCCATGTCGCCCGCCAGGAACCCGGGGGATCCCAGAACGCCGCCCCGGCGAGGTCACCGCTCGTCAGCACCTGACCGCGGCGGCCGTGGCGGCGAGCCTCGGAGGCGAAGTAGCGCCGGAGGCGGCGGAAGCGGGGACCGGGCCGCTCGCCGAACAGCCACGTCATGACCGGGTCATCGTGGAAGGCGCGGGCCAGGGTGCTGGCCAGCGAGCGGACGTCGCCATCGGTGGCCTGCCGCGCCTCCATACGAACGCTGAGCCTGCCACGCAGCCGACATGGGCGGCGACGTGACATCCCAGTTCTGTGTCAACCGACGATGCTGGATAAGCGTCTATAGGCGATGATGACGGTGATGAGCGTCCCGCCTGGCGGGGTGCGACGGCGCAGCTTCCTGCGCGGTGGCAGGGAGGCACCGTCCACAGCCGACCTTCCGCATGCGGTCGTCGATATCGACGGCCTGGCCCCCGGCGTCGGCCGCCGGGCCCGTCGCCACGCCGACCCACTGGCGGACCTGCACCGCGAGCACTACGCGTCGCTCGTGCGGCTGGGGTCACTGGTGCTCGGGGACGTCGGGCTGGCGGAACAGGTGGTGCAGGACGCTTTCGTGAAGCTGCACCTCCGCTGGGGTGGCCTGCGCCACCTCGACCGGGCACCCGCCTACCTCCGCAGCTGCGTCCTGAACGGAGCCCGGTCGCAGCTCCGTCACCACAAGGTGCGCGACCGTCATGACTCCCGGCGCACCGTCGCCCCGGCCGCCGGCACGCCGGAGGCGTCGGCCATCGCCGGCGCCGAGCACGACCGGGTCGTCGCCGCGCTCCGCCACCTGCCAGAGCGCCAGCGCGAGGCGCTGGCCCTGCGCTACTTCCTCGACCTACCCGAGGCCGAGATCGCCGCCGCCATGGGCGTGTCGGCCGGTTCGGTGAAGACGCATGTGCACCGAGGCCTGGCCACGCTCGCCCAGCTTCTCGGGGAGAAGGACCAGTGAGCGAGCACACCGAGCTCGAGGACCGGCTTCGCACCGCCGTGCATGCCCACGCCGCCGGTGTGGAGGCAGACGATCGCAGCCTCGACGCGATCCGCACTCGCGTCCGGACCGCCAAGCACCGCCGGCGGGCGATCGTGGCGGGCGCGGGCATCGCCGCCGCCGTGGCCGTGGCGGTCGCCGTGCCTCGCCTCGGCGACGAGAGTCGCATCGACACCGTCGACCACCCCCGCCCAACGACCACCGTCGAGCCCCCCACCACAACCGCACCGGGGCCGGGAACCTCAGCGACGACCGTGCCGCCGTCGTCGACCGTCGACGCCGACGAGGTGCTCTGGCCCGACCCGGCCGGCGAGCTGACCACCGACCCGCTCGACGCGGTCCGGGGGTTCCTCGGCCAGCAACTGGACATCTCCGACCCCCCGCTCTCGCAGTTCCGCGAGACGGAGCCCGGCGTCGGCGAGGTCGACGTCCACGCCCGGGGCGAGGCGGGACAGACGCTCGATCGGATCGCGAGCACCGTGACGCTGCGACGCCTGGACGGCGTGCACTGGTTCGTCACCGCCGCCGCCTCCGGCGATCTCGAGGTCGACACGCCCGAGCCGCTGGCCACCGTGTCCTCCCCGGTCACCGTCTCCGGCCGCGCCCGCGGCTTCGAGGGGACCGTCAACGCCCGGGTGCTCGACCGGTTCGACGGCGGCGGCGTCGAGTCGGACTCCGCCGTCGGTACGGGCGGCAGCGACAGCCTCGAGCCCTTCTCGGCCGAGGTGTCCTTCGTGGCGTCGGGGACGCAGCGGGGGGTCCTGTACGCGCAGACCGACAGTGGGGTGGCGAACGCCATACCCAGCTTCACGGCGTTCCCCGTGCGGCTCGCCGAGGGCACACCTGACGACACGGACGGCGGCGCCGGTGCCGGCGCCGAGTTCGGATACCCGCCGCTCTGGCCATTCAGCTCGCAGGCCGAGGCCGACGCCTGGCGGCAACAACACGCGGCCGACGGCACCCAACCGTGGCACCTCGACGCCGACGCGACGGCCCTGGCGTTCACGACCGGTTACCTCGGATTCGGGGAGATCGACCAGGTCGTCGGCCGCGATGTGCGCGGGCGCGAAGCCTGGATCAGCGTGGGCTATGACGCGGGATCGGGCCCGTCGACCGCGGCGATCGTCCATCTCGTTCGATTCGGTCCCGGTGACGACGCCCCCTGGGAGGCCGTCGGCACCCGTGACACCGACCTGACCCTGGAGACGCCGAGCTACGGGTCGCAGGTCTCGTCGACCGTCACCGTCGGCGGCCGGATCACGGGCGTCGACGAGAACCTGCGTGTCCAGGTGCGGCAGCCCTCCTCGGAGGCCCCCATCGGCGAGGCGTGTTGCCTTCCCGCCGGCGGCGAGGAAGCACCGTGGCAGACGACGGTCTCGTTCTCGGGTGCGTCCGACCCGGCGCTCACGATCGTGGTGTCGACCGGCGGGCACGTCCAGGGCGTCGAGCGCTTCGCCATCACGGCGGTCCGGCCCTAACAGTTGACGATCGGCCGGGTGGAAACCCGGCCCTTAGCATGGGCGCATGAGCGAGCGTCGCCCGAGCGGCCCGGACGAAGGCCAAGAGCGGGGAACAGGGTCAGCGATCCCCGACCTGGGGCGCCGCGCCCGAGCCGCCAGCCGGTTGTTGGCCACCGCCTCTACCGCCGCCAAGGACGCCACCCTGCTCGCCGCCGCCGACCTGCTCGTCGAGCGGGCGGACGACCTGATCGCCGCCAACGCCGCCGACGTCGAGCGCGAGCGGGCCGCCGGCGTGGGTCCCACGGTGGTCGACCGCCTGCGGCTGACTCCGGCCCGGATCGACGGCATGGCCGGCGGGCTGCGGCAGGTGGCCGCGCTGCCCGATCCGGTGGGCGAGATCACGCAGGGCTGGGTCCGGCCCAACGGGCTCCGGATCCACAAGGTCCGCGTGCCCCTCGGGGTCGTGGCGATCATCTACGAGAACCGGCCCAACGTCACCAGCGATGCCTTCGGGCTGTGCCTCAAGTCCGGCAACGCCGCCTTCCTACGGGGCTCGTCGGGGGCGATCCGATCGAACGTTGCCATCGCCGGGGTGTTGCGCGAGGCCCTGGCGAAGTCCGGGCTCCCGGAGGACGCCCTGGTCCTGGTCGAGGACACGTCCCGCGACGCGGCCGTCGAGTTCATGCGGCAGCGCGACACGGTGGACTGCCTGATCCCCCGGGGCGGGCCGTCGCTGATCCGCTCGATCCTGGACAACGCCACGGTGCCCTACGTGATCGACGGTGACGGCAACTGCCACGTGTACGTCGACGCCCGAGCCGACCTGGCCATGGCCGACCGACATCGTGGTCAACGCCAAGACCCAGCGGCCGTCGGTCTGCAACGCCGCCGAGACCCTGCTCGTGCACGAGGCCGTGGCCGGCGAGTTCCTGCCCCGCGTCGCCGCGCAGCTCGAGGGCGTCGAGCTGGTGGGCGACGACGCCACCCGGCGCGCGCTCGGTGACGACCGCGTCGGCGCCGCGACGGATGACGACTGGTCCCGCGAGTTCCTGGCGTTGAAGCTGGCGGTGCGCGGTCGTCCCCTCACTCGACGACGCGCTCGATCACATCGCCCGCTACGGCACCGGCCACAGCGAGGCGATCGTGACCAGCGACCTGGGGGCGGCCGAGCGCTTCACGCACGAGGTCGACGCGGCGGCCGTCCTGGTCAACGCGTCGACTCGGTTCGTCGACGGCGAGGAGTTCGGCTTCGGCGCCGAGATCGGCATCTCCACCCAGAAGCTGCACGCTCGGGGCCCGATGGGGCTGCGCGAGCTCACCACCGAGAAGTACGTCGTCCACGGCGACGGCCAGACGAGAGGCTGAAGTGCGAGC
>CAVWNW010000014.1:0-72822 GCA_963756425.1 uncultured bacterium
CCCGCCCGGGCACCGCTTCTAGCTGGGATCTTGTGGGTTAGCTCATTAGGGCTCGACGGAGAGCCGGAGGTTTCAGTTCTACCGAGGCCAGCCGCGTGCGGGGTGCCGTGCCCGCCCCGCACCGAGATGAGGTCGACCACCTCAACAGCGTGTGGGCGACGAATCCCGGCCTCACCGGCGCGTCGATCGCCCTTGCGATCCACGCCAGGGCGGTGATCGTCGACGGCCAGGTCGTCCTCGTCACGACGGCCAGGCTGACCAACGCCGCGTACGACAAGGGCCTCGAGCTGGGGATCCTCTGCCGCGGCGATGGGATCAAGGAGAGGTCAGCAGGTCCCTCCCCCTATGCGCGGGGCTGAACGAAACGGATGAAGGTTGGACCGATCGTTGACGAAGCAGACTGGGCCGCTCAGCGAGTGCGATGGTGCAGGGTATTGCGGATTTTCGGTAGCTGACGGACGGGCGGGCGACCGCGGTGCTGGCGGGCGCGGTCGAGATGCGTAGGCCGGCGGCGGAGATTCGTCGGGGTTCCGGAGGCGTGTTTCGGCGGCCGCAGGTGCCGACGGGTCCACGAGTAGCGTCTCCGGCGATGCAACTCCTGGACGGGATCCGAGCGGTTGCGGATCGCGTCACCGCGCGCCTGACGCTGGTCGGCGCGGATCCCGCACGACGACGACGACCTGCGTGCTCGTAAGGCGCTGCTGGTCCTGATCTCAGTGTTGATTCTGCCGGTCGCGGCATTGTGGGGGGCGCTGTATCTCGCGTTCGGGTCGCCGGTCGGTGTGGTGCCGCTCGTGTATTTCGGCATTCTGCTCGGTGCGATCGCTGTGTTCTCGCGCACGCGCGACTTCCCGCGGCTGCTGCGGGTGGGCCAGATCGACATCCTGTTCGCGCCGACACTGTCGATGATCCCGCTCGGCGGATTCCTTGACTCCGGTGGCGTCGGCTTATGGGGAATTCTCGCCCCGCTCGGCGCGCTCGTGTTCAGCGACGTCGGGTCGGCGACCCGCTGGTACGTTGCGTACCTCGTCGTGTTCCTCGGATCGGGGATCGTGGGCGAGATCGTGGGCCCAGTCTGGCCGCCGCTGCCCGGCTGGTTCACGAGCACGATGCTGGCCCTCAACATCGCGGTCGGCGGCACCATCGTGTTCACACTGCTCGCGGTGTTCGCCAGCCAGCGCCGCGATGCGCTAGCAGCGCTCCGGCAGGAACAGGCCAAGGCCGAAAACCTCCTGCTCAACATCCTGCCGCGCTCAATCGCCGACAAGCTGAAGGCCCAGACCCAGCCGATCGCGGATCAGTTCGCGTCGGCCTCGATCCTGTTCGCCGACGTGGTCGACTTCACGCCCTGGTCGGAGCGGCTCTCGCCCGCCGCGGTGGTCGGCTACCTCGATCACCTGTTCAGTCACTTCGACGAGCTCGCGGAGTGGTATGGGATCGAGAAGATCAAGACCATCGGCGACTGCTACATGGTCGCCGCGGGCGTTCCGACACCACGCCCCGACCATGCTCGCGCGCTGGCGCTCATGGCGCTCGACATGCTCGAGGCGATGCGCTCAGACGACGAAGTCGGCCACCTCGGCCTCGAGCTCCGGGTCGGCATCAACTCGGGGCCGGTGGTGGCCGGCGTGATCGGCCGGAAGCGCTTCCTCTACGACCTCTGGGGCGACGCCGTGAACACGGCCAGCCGCATGGAGTCCCACGGGACGCCGGGGCGGATCCAGATCACTCGCGCGACGTACGAGTTGCTCGCCGACGAGTTCGAGTGCGAGCCGCGGGGAACGATCGCGGTCAAGGGGAAGGGCGAGGTCGAAGCGTGGTACCTCATCCGTCCACACGACGACCGCTCAGCCGGCATCGACAGGGCCCACGAGCCGACGTTCACCGACCGAGGACATGCGTGACATTGCGCAACGCCGGACCGCGATCGACGAGGGATAAACGCCGCACGAGCGGCGCGTCTTCGCCGCGCTCGCGCTGAATGGCGTGCCTCGTCGTCCTGGCCCAGCGCCCGAGCACGACTCGCGGCGCGCTCTACGAGACCAGCAGAGGCGCGCCGCGGCTGCTGCAGCCGTCAGTACGCGAGCTCCGCCGCGTCGTACCACCAGTCGTCGTAGTCGTCATAGTCGTCGTACGGCACATCGGGTTCGCCGCCTCCGCCGCCGTATGAGTCATCCGTGCTGAACGGGTCGGTGCCGGCCTCCCCCTCGTACCCGGCGTCGCCATAGCCGGGGTCGTCGTAGCCGGGATCGTCGTAGCTGCCCGGTGGGGCCTCTTCACAGCATTCGCCGAGTGACGGGGTGCCGTCGCCGTCGGGCAGGGCGGGGTCGTCGGTAGTGAACACAGGAGGCAGCGGCGGCGGGTAGAGGCCGCCGTCGATTGGGGGCAACGGCACGTGTGCGGCGTCGCCACCGACACCGCCACCGCCTGGGACGGCCGGCGGTGTCGGCCGCACGCAGTTCTTGATGATGGTGGTGTCGAACGCGGCGCGGTCACCGTTGTGGTTGGCGGAAAGCTTGCCGGTGAGGTGCGCCACGGCGTGGAGAATCACGTACGCCCGAAACTCGGTCATGTCGAGCGAGCTAGCGCTGCCCGGACCGTTGGGGAACCACACCTTCGGGTCGTATGACGCAGCGTGGAAGCTCTCGAAAAGATAGATCCTGCCGGTCGAGCCCGCGCCGATGGGCTCGGCGTACTCCATGGGGCTGTCTGTGGGCAGGATCTGGCCCGAGGTGTACAGATCGATGATCCTGTCTGTTCCCACAGCGTCGACCTTGAGCAGCACCTCTATCGCGGTCTCGCCGGTCTGCTTCGAACTGCCTATCCCGGATGCGCATTCCGTGCGCGAGAGGTACTCCCTCGCCTTGTTGATGGCGTCGCGGGTCTCCTTCTGAGCCTTCTCGCGCGTTGCCCTCTGCTCGTCGGTCTCGTTGGGCTGCGGTACGTCGGACCGCGGGCGGTCGCCGGCCTGTGCTGTGGTGTCCGGCGCGGGAACGGGCGCGGGGGGCCCAGGGTCGGGCGTCGGCGGCGCCTCGGGCGATGGTTGCGGCGACTCCGACACGGCAGGGGCTGGTGCCTCCCAGGCTCCTATCGAGCCTTCGTCCAGGGTGGGCTCCGGCATGAGCGCGCCGGCGGCACCGCCGCCTCCGAGCACGGCGAGGCCAATCACAGCCGCCAGGGCCGTCGCAAGGCGCCGTCTGCGCGAACGCGCTGAATGCGGTTCGAGGTCGGGGCTGGAGGAGCGAGAGGATGACGAGTCGAGGGAGTCGCGCAGGTGGTCAGGCCGGTCCGCGCAGGGCGGCGCAAACGCCCCCGTCGACGAGGATGTCGACACCGGTGAGGAAGCCGGCCTCGTCCGACAGGAGGAACGCGACGGCCGCGGCGACCTCGTCGGCCCGACCCACGCGGCCGAGCGGCGTCTGCTGCACCAGCACGTCCATGTAGGGGTGGGCCTGCGCCTCCTGGCGGCCTTGGGGGGTGTCGACGATGCCGGGAGAGACCGAGCAGACCCGGGCACCGACCGACCCGACGCGGACCGCTTCCCGCTGTGCCAGCCGCTGGACGCCGCGCTTCGCCCACGCGTAGGCGACGCCGCTGTCCTCGATGGCGGTGCCCAGTGCGTCGTGGATCTGGTCCAGGAACCCGTCGTCGAGCGGGGCGTCGAGCGCGGCGTCGGCGGCCGGGATCGGCTCGGGGATCCCGAGTAGGGGCGCCATCGAGGCGAAGAACACCATCGCGGTGCCCGCCGTGGCGAGCGGGCGGAGGGCCTCGGCCAGCAGCGCGGTCCCGACGAGGTCGACGCTGAAGATCCGCCGCCAGTCGGCCATGGTGGGCGAGATGCCGGCGGCGTGGGCGACGGCGCGGAGCGTGCCGAGGTCGGCGACCCGACCGGCGAGCCGGTCGAGGCCATCGCGGTGGGTGACGTCGAGGACGAACGGCTCGATGCACGCACCGTCGCCCGGCGACGAGAGGTTGTCGGCCGCCGCCAGAACCCTCGCCTCGTCCAGATCGACGAGCAGCAGCGCGTCCACCATGGTCGCTGAGCCGCTGCGCGCACGCCAACCCCATCCCGCGGCCGGCGCCGGTGGCGATGCCCACGGTCGTCATGCGGTCGCCGCCTTCAGCAGCAGGGCGGCGACCGCCTCCGGCTCCGTGATCATCAGGTCGTGGCCGGTGTCGATGTCCCAGAGCCGGCCGGCGGCCCGGACCGCCTCCATCCTGGCCGGGTCGCGGGTCGCCAACGTCGACGTGCAGACGATGTGGCTCTGGGGGATCGCCCACAGTGCCGCCTCGTTCGTGAGCCGGAGCGGCTGCTCGAAGCACGTCCAGGGATGGGGCGTCAGCCGCTCGTCCATCCAGGCGATGTCGTCAGGGTCGGTCACGCCGTAGTGGGGCAGCGGCTCGGTTCCCGGGAACAGCACGAGCTCGACGCCGTCGACCACCCGGCCCTGTGCCCGGGCCGCCCGCATCAGCGGCCCAGCGATGTCGACGAGCGACTGGCCGTCCACCGGGGTAGCGGCGTCCAGGTACACGAGCTGGCCGACCCGGTCCGGGGCCCGGTCGGCCACACCGGTGATCACCATGCCCCCGTAGCTGTGCCCCACCAGGATCACATCCCGCAGGTCCTCGTAGCGCAGTACCGCCACGATGTCGGATATGTGCGTGTCGAGGTCGATACCGGGCCGCAACAGGTGAGAGCGGTCACCCAGGCCCGTCAGCGTCGGCGCATGGACCTCCTGCCCCGCCGACCGCAGGATCCGGGCCACCGGCCCGTAACACCAGCCACCGTGCGCCCCGCCGTGTACCAGGACGTAGGTCGCCATGATGAGTCCCTCCCGTGCTGTCACCCCCGATGCGGGTCAGAACTTGGTGTTCGCCAGGAAGTCGACGGCCGGCGAGGCGGCAGGGAACGAGCCGGTGATCCCCGAGCTGAAGTAGCCGGCGTCGGTGACCATGGTGATGCCGGTCACCGCCTGGGCGGCGTCGCTGCAGAGGAACGCGAGCGGGTACGCCTGCTCGAGCGGCGTCGACGCCTCGACGCCGAGCTCGGCGCGGTAGTCGGCGCCGAACCCGAGCCAGGTCTCCTCGTTGGCGCGCGCGAGCGGCGTGTCGGTGGGGCCGGGGAGGATGGCGTTGATCCGGATGCCGCGCTTCAGGAGGCCAAACGCCTCGCGGGCGACGTACGCGCTGATCGCCAGCTTGCTCCACAGGTAGTCGGCCTTGCCGTGCTCCTCGGCCCAGCGTGTCGCGTCCTCGAAGTCGCGGACGTCGAGGTATTCCCGCAGGAGGTCCAGATTCGCCTGCCAGCCGAAGCCGGCGGCCGATGAGATCAGGCCGATCGCGGAGCCGCGGGGGAGCATGTCGCCGACGAGCAGGCGGTCGATCAGGTAGCGGTGCCCGATGAAGTTGATCCGCTCGATCCCCGGGGTGCCGTCGGCCACGCCCGCACAGGAGAACAACGCGTGGACGGGACCGCCGCACTCGTCCACCGCGGCGTCGATCGACGCCTTGTCGGCGAGGTTGAGGTGGACGGCCTTGACGCCCGGCAGCTTGACCTCGGCGTAGTCCATCACGACGACCTCGGCGCCGGCGTCCTGGACCAGCTCGGCGGTCGCCGCGCCCATGCCGGTGGCGCCGCCGACGACGAGCGCCCGCTTGCCGTCGTACCTGAATGCGTCGGACAGGCTCATGCGACAAGGCCCTTTCTATGAGCTGGAACGACGTTCTCCTAGGATGAGTATAGTCTTGACGCTCCGGCGGATCGCCGTGCGACCGGCCGTCCGCCAGGGCATGCAACCCGACGGAGGAGGGGGCGAATGAGCAATCCGGGGGATGCGCCAGGGCGGAACGGTGGGCTGGCCCTGCGGACGCTGGCGGTCGTCGTGCTCGGCGCGCTGCTGCTCGCGGCCTGTGGCGGCGACGACGATGACGACGGCGGCGGCAGGCGCCGACGAGGCCACGGATACGACGGCGGGCTCCGAGGACGACCTGCTGGGTCCGGAGGACCAGGCGTCGGGCGAGCCTGTGCGCATCGGGATGGTGTCGGACGGCGCCACCCAGGCATTCGACAACACCGACGAGCTGCGGGCCGCGCAGGCGACGGCCGAGTATTGGAACACCCACAAGGCGGGCGTCGGTGGCCGTCCGGTCGAGGTGGTCACCTGTGAGACGGGCGCCGATCCGGCGGGGGCGACCGATTGCGCGAACCAGTTGGTCGAGCAGGACGTGGTGGCGGTGGCGCTGAGCCAGTCGGCGGTCGGCGACGCGGTGTGGGAGCCGCTACACGCGGCGGGTGTCCCGACGATGTGGTTCCAGGGGAGTGGCGAGGCGATCGCGAGCGACGACCAGTCGAGCTTCCTGCTCCTCAACCCGGAGACGACGTTGGGGGCGCTGCCGGTCTCGGTGGCGGAGTCCGAGGGGGCCGACAAGATCGCGTTCGTGACCATCGATGTCCCGCAGGCGATCGACGGCCTCGAGGGGCTGTACCCGATCCTGGAGGACAAGGGCATCGACCACGAGACCGTGGCGATCGCGCCCGGGACGGCCGACATGACCTCGCAGATGCAGCAGGTCGCCGGCGGTGACGCGGGCGTGGTGCACGTCGTCGGCAACGACGCGTTCTGCATCGCGGCGTTCAACGGGTTGAACGCGGTGGGCTACGACGGTGCCATCGCCTCGATCACCCAGTGCATCACCGATGCGACCCGGGAGGGAGTCCCCGGGGACGTGCTGGAGGGGACGTTCGTCACCTCGACCATCGCGTTGGGGGCGGCCGACGACCCGACGTTCCAGCTGTATGAGGCAGTGATGGACGCCTATGGGCAGGACGTCACGGACGTAAACAACGCCACGGCCATGGGTGGCTACGTGGCCATGGCGTCCCTGTTGACGTCGCTCGGGGAGATCT
Source organism: uncultured bacterium (assembly GCA_963756425.1). GTDB lineage: Bacteria > Actinomycetota > Acidimicrobiia > Acidimicrobiales > VFJN01 > DASQUK01. Next base: position 6,908 of record CAVWNW010000014.1, read on the forward strand.
CGGGCGAGATCAACGCCCAGACGGTGATCGAGACCATCAGGGCGATGCCCGAGGCGGAGCTGCCGGGCGGCGGCGGCGTGATGTACCAGTGCAACGGGTCCGCGGACCCGGCGCTGCCGGCGGTGTGCACGAACGAGTCGCTGCGCACCCAGCTCGACGCGCAGGGCCAGCCCACCGAGTACGAGGTCGTCGACTCGTCGGAGCTCCTTTCGCAGTAAGAGAAATACGCGTGGATCACGTCGCTTCGTTGTTGTTCGGTCTCGGCAACGGGGGCGTGTACGCGGCATTGGCGTTGGCGCTGGTGATCACCTACCGGGCGTCGGGCGTGGTGAACTTCGCGACCGGCGCCATCGCGCTGTACGTGGCGTACACCTACGCGGGGCTGCGCCGCGGTGAGTTGCTCATTCCCGTGCCGGGGCTGCCCAAGACCATGGACGTGGGCGGGGAGATGGGGTTCGCGCCCGCGGTCGCGATCTCGTTGATCGTGGGTGCGGCGCTGGGCGGCCTCCTGTACGTGTTGGTGTTCCGCCCGTTGCGGGACGCGCCCCCGTTGGCCAAGGCGGTCGCGTCGCTGGGCGTGCTGGTGGTCCTGCAGGGCGTGTTGGCGATCCGGCAGGGCACCAACCCGGTGAGCGTGGCGGCGATCTTCCCGGCCGATCGGTGGGAGCTGGGGTCGGTCACACTGCTGGCCGACCGGTTCTTCCTGGCGGTGACCGTGGTCGGGTTGGCGGTCGTGTTGGCCGGCGGGTTCCGGTTCACCCGGTTCGGCTTGGTGACTCGGGCGGCGGCGGAGTCCCAGACCGGGGCGTTCGTCAGCGGCGTGTCGCCGGACCGGGTGGCGCTCGCCAACTGGATGCTCAGCGCCGTCATCGCCGGTCTGGCGGGCATCCTGATCGCCCCAGTGAGCCCGCTGACGCCGGTGACCTACACGCTGTTCGTGGTGCCAGCATTGGCGGCCGCGGTCGTGGGCCGGTTCCAGTACCTGGTTCCCATCGTGGCGGCCGGGATCGCCATCGGCATGCTCCAGTCCGAGGCGCTGTCGCTCGCCGCGCAGCACTCCTGGCTGCCTCAGACGGGTTCGTTCGAGCTGGTGCCGCTCATCGTCATCGTCGTCGCCCTGGTGGTCGTGGGCGCCGGGATGCCCCTGCGGGGTGGCCTGGTCCGCCAGCGACTGGGCCACGCGCCGCGTCCGCGCTCGCTCGTCCTGCCCACGCTGGTGGGCATCGCCGTGGGCCTGCTGGCCTTGCTGGTCACCGACGGCAGCTGGCGCGCCGCGGTGATCGGCACGTTCATCGCCGCCGTGATCGGCCTGTCGCTGGTGGTCGTGACCGGGTACGCCGGCCAGGTATCGCTGGCCCAGCTGGCGCTCGCCGGCGCGGCCGCGTTCACCCTCAGCGGCCTCACCGAGGGCTGGGGCATCCCGTTCCCGTTCGCACCGCTGCTGGCTGCGCTGGTGGCCACCGGCGTGGGCATGGTGGTCGGCCTGCCGGCCCTGCGGCTCCGCGGCCTCACGCTCGGCGTGGTCACGCTCGCGCTCGCGTACGCCATCGAGGCCGTGTGGTTCCGCAACGCCGACATCGTCAGCAGCTCGGGGGCGCGGGTCACGCCACCGTCGATGCTCGGCATCGACCTCGGGATCGGTGCGGGCGACGACTTCCCGCGCATCGGGTTCGGCCTGCTCTGCCTGTTCACGCTGGTGGTGGTCGCCGTGGGGGTCGCCGCGCTGCGGCGCAGCGCCGCTGGGATCGGCCATGCTCGCGGTGCGTGCCAACGAGCGCTCCGCGGCCGCCGTCGGCGTCAACGTGGTGCGGGTGAAGGTCCTCGCGTTCGCGTTGGCGTCGTTCATCGCGGGGCTCGGCGGCAGCTTGCTGGCATACCGCCGCGGGGTGGTCACCTTCGACTCCTTCACCGCCATCGGGGGCCTCGCCCTCCTGTCGACCGCCTACCTCGCCGGCGTCACCTCCGTCTGGGGTGGCATCAACGCCGGGATCCTGGCCTCGACCGGCATCGTGTTCATCGCCCTGGACCGCTGGGTGGACCTCGGCGAGTGGTTCCAGGTCATCACCGGCGTGCTGCTGATCGCCACGCTGATCGCCCATCCGGAAGGGATCGCCAGCGGGGGCCACCAGCTCGCCGACCGCATCGCCCGCTGGCGGGCCGGTCGGCGAGCCGCGGAGGCAGGCGAGGAGGTCCCGGCGGTCGCCGCCGGTGCGCCGGCGGCGGAGGAGGCCGAGCGGCCGCCGGATGCCGGGCCGGCCCGCTGAGCCGGCGGCTGCCGCGGGAACGGGCCCCGCCCTGCGGGTCGAGAACCTCAGGGTCCGCTACGGCGGTGTCGTGGCCGTCGCCGACGTGTCGCTGCGCGTCGACCGGGGCAGGATCGTCGGGCTGATCGGCCCCAACGGCGCCGGCAAGACGAGCGTCATCGACGCCGTCACCGGCTTCGCGCCGGCGACGGGGTCGATCGAGCTTGCCGGGCGGCACATCGAGGGGCTCGCACCGCACGCCCGCGTCCGTGCCGGGCTCGGCCGCACGTTCCAGCAGCTCGAGCTCTACGACGACCTCTCGGTGGAGGAGAACGTCAGCGTGGCCGCCTTCGGCGGTCGCCAGGACAATCGGCGGGCGGCGGTGGCACGGGCACTCGACAACGTCGGGATCTCCGCGCTGGCCGACCGCCCGGCGGGGGAGCTGAGCCAGGGCGAACGCCAGCTCGTCTCCATCGCGCGAGCCTGCGTCGCCGAGCCGAGTGCGCTGCTGCTCGACGAACCGGCCGCGGGCCTCGCCACCAAGGAGAGCGCGTGGCTCGGCGAGCGGATCCGCGACCTGCGCTCGTCCGGCACGGCGATCCTCCTCGTCGACCACGACGTGGCGCTCGTGCTGCGCGTGTGCGACCACGTGTACGTGCTCGACTTCGGGACGGTGATCGCCGAGGGCCCGCCGGACACGATCCGGTCCAACCGGGCGGTCGCCGACGCCTACCTGGGCGCGATGCACGACGCCGAGGCGGTGACGGCATGAGGGAACGACTCGAGTGCCGGGGCCTGACGGGTGGGCGCGGCTCGACGCTGGTGTTCCGGGACCTCGAGCTCGACGTGCAGGCCGGGAGCGTGCTGGCGCTGCTCGGTCCCAACGGTGCCGGCAAGTCAACCTTGCTGCTCACGCTCGCCGGGCTGCTTCCGGCGCGCACCGGCACCGTTGCGGTCGACGGGGCGAGGCTGCGCAACGGCAACCCCGTCGCCGCCAGCCGCGCCGGCGTCGTGCTGGTCCCCGACGACCGGTCCCTGTTCACGACGCTGACCGTCGCGGAGAACCTCGAGGTCGCCAGGCGCCGGAACGGCCCCCCGCCGCGGGAGCTCCTCGACGTCTTCCCGGCACTCGAGAAGCGCTGGGACCTGACGGCGGGCGCCCTGTCCGGGGGTGAGCAGCAGATGCTCGCCATGGCACGGGCCCTGATCCAGCAGCCCAGGGTGCTCCTCGTCGACGAGATGAGCCTGGGCCTGGCGCCCCTCGTCGTCGAGGCGCTCTTCGACACCGTTCGGCGCATCGCCAGCGACCACGGAGCTGCGATCGTGCTCGTCGAGCAGCACATCAGCCTGGCGCTCAACGTCGCCGACGAGGCCGCCGTGCTCAACCGGGGAACGATCGTCCTCCGCGGCGCGGCCGACGAGCTGCGCCACGAGGGCCAGCGGATCGAGCGCGCCTACTTCGGCGACGTCGAAGCGGCGAGCGCCGCGTCGCCGGGCTGAACCCGACGCTCGCTCAGGACGGCGGGGCCGGACGGCGCGGCGTGACCATGACCGAGGGTAGGGAGACGCTCGGCCCGCCCCGAAGCACGGCGTCGACGACCGCGACGAGGTGCTCGACGTCGATCAGCGAGCCGGCGAGGTAGCTCCGGGCCAGCCACTCCTGGCCGACCTCGGCGGCCAGCTCGCTGTCCCACTCGTCGGCGAACCCGGTCCTGGAGTCCCCCTCGCCGCCGCCGCAGTCGCCGACGATCAACCGCGTGAAGGCCACGTGCGGGTGCTCCGAGCGCCAGGCCTCGACCAGCTTGTCGAGCGCCGCCTTGCTGACCGCGTAGGCACCCAGCCCCGGCCACGGCGGCGTCTGGGACGCGCTCACCGAGGAGAAGTAGACGGCGGTGCCGGCCGACGCCGCGAGGTGAGGGAGCGCCGCCGCGGTGACGAGCGCCGCGCCCGTGACGTTGGTGTCGAACACCCGGCGCCACGTCTCGGCGTCCGTGTCCGCCAGGCGGACCAGCGGGCCGATGCCCGTCGTGTAGACGAGGGCGTCGATGCCGCCGAGCTCGGCCGCCGCCTCTGCGACCGCGGAGCGGCAGGACGCCTCGTCGGTCACGTCGCAGGTGATCGCCACTGCCCCGGCCCCCGCCTCCTTGGCGGCGTCGTCGAGCCGGCCCCGGCGGCGGGCGAGCAGCGCCACCCGGGCCCCCCGCTGGGCGAGCCCGATTCCTACGCAGCGCCCGAGCCCGCTCGAGGCCCCCACGATCACGGTCCGCACTGTCCGCACCCCCTGAGTGGATTGACTCCGATGTTAGACATTGACGTCGCCCGCCATCAGCGTCCGAGCAGCCCCCGCTCGATGACGCGGGCGGCCGCGTCGACGGTGGGGGCCGATCGTCCGCGGGCGCCGAACGCGCCGAGCAGCGCCACCATGACGACGGCCTCGGTGTCGACATCACCGAACTCGCGTGGGCCGAGGAAGCGCACCATCCGCCGCCGACCCCAGTCGAGCGCGGCGGCCGAGTCCGTGGTCAGCGTGGCGTCGTGGAGCCCGGCGTCGAGCCACACTCGGAACATGGCCGCCTCGATGGCGTGCGCAGCGTTGTAGCGGCGGAGCCATCGGCGCAGTGCGGCCCGTCGGGCCCGGCCGTCGGAATCGGCGCCCCCGGGTATGTCCGCGAAGGCGATCCCCACTGTGCGGATCGCCCGCGCCGCGAGCACGTGTGCGAACCGTTCCTTGCTCTCGAAGTAGTGGTAGAAGGCGCCGTGCGACACGCCGGCGGCCGCCACGATGTCGTCGACGCGGGTGCCGTGGTAGCCGCGGGCCACGAACGTGGCCCGCCCGGCCTCGAGCAGCGCCCCGAGCGCCCGACGTCCGGCGGCGTTCAGTGCGCGCGGCTCGTCGGCGTCCTGGAGGGCGCGTCGCATGCTGGGTCCGAACTCGAGGGCGGGCGGCGGCCGCCGGCCGGTGGTCGGGCGCCCGTTCACGCCGGCGCGGAGGCCGAACAGCGTGCGGTGCACGACGTCGGCGAGTGCGTCGTCGACACGTGGCCCGGTGTAGGCGTCGGGGACGGCGGCACGCAGGATGGCTCCGTCCTCGAGCGCCCGCGGCAGGCACTCCAGGAGGAGGGCGATCACCGGGTCGAGGTGGCGGGGCGGCAGCGCCGCCGTCGCCAGCTTGGACCGGATGCCGGCGACGTCTCGTTCGGCCACGCGCGCCGAGCCGCCCGCCACCGCCTCGTCGGTCTCGGCTGCGGCGTGGAACGCCCGAAAGACCGGGCGGTAGCGCTCGTAGACGTCCGCGTAGCGCGCGATCCACGCACGGATCGCCGTCCACCCCGCAACGTCCGGGGTCACCGTGCCGAGCGCCTCGGTCGATGCGCTCAGCTGCCGGGCCACCTGCCCGGCCAGGTGGCGGAACACGTCTTCCTTGCCGGAGAAGTACTGGTAGAAGGACACGCGTGAGCAGCCGGCCAGCTCGGTGATCCTGGCGACGCCGCACTGGTCGTAGCCCTCCTCGCCGAAGACCCGGAGGGCGGCGTCGACGATGCGTTGCTGCCTCCGGTGCCCGCGGACCCCGACGCGCGGGTTGCCGGAGAACGGGGCGCGGCGCAGCACGGACCCGGTGACCGCCACGCCGGAGGGCCAGTCGTCCGCGGCGGCGCGTGGAAGGGGCACATCATCGGGAGCGGTGCGGCGTGGTGCCATGGTCGACGGCCTCGATGCGGTCGCGGCGAGTTCGGAAGTCGACTCTACTGTTAGCCTGCAACCCACGCCGCGGGGGCGGCGGGCTGGGGCCGGACGAGGGGGAGAACGCATGAACCAGCGACGCAGGAGCGCCGGCACGGCAACTGAGACCCTGATGGTCATGACGCTCGTCGGGGTGTTCGTGGCCGGGACGGCGTGCTCGTCGGGCGGATCCTCGGGCGACGACGACGATGCGGGGGACTCGGGGACGGGGGAGGAGCCCACCGGTCCGGTGCCCGGTGCCGCCGTGGCCCGCCCGACCGTGACCGGTCCGGTCACGGGGGGAACGCACGACCAGCCGTTCAACGCCATGCCGGAGCAGCTGGCCGAGCGCTACGGGTACGTCGAGGAGGAATACGTCCTAGAGGGCGACGCGACCGCCTACCGGCCCGTCGGTGAGCTGGGCGAGGACGGGCGCTGGGCGGTCACCGAGGCGGGCACGGCGCCGTACCGGTCCCGCATCCTGGTGCGACGGCCGGCGGACCCGGAGGCGTTCGACGGGACCGTGTTCGTCGAGTGGCTCAACGTCACCGCCGGCGTCGACGGCGACCCCGACTTCGGCCTCACGCATCCCGAGCTGCTGGAGCACGGCTCGGCCTACGTCGGCGTGTCCGCCCAGAGCGCGGGCATCGAGGGTGGCGGGGTCCTGCCGATCCCGGGGGTCGAGGTCCAGGCCCTCAAGCAGTGGGATCCCGAGCGGTACGGCGACCTGGCCCACCCCGGCGACCCCTACTCCTACGACATCTACTCCCAGGCCGCGCAGGCCGTCCGCCGCCCAGGCGACGTCGATGTCCTGGACGGGCTCACCGCCCGCCACGTCATCGCCATGGGCGAGTCCCAGTCAGCGGCGCGCATGGTCACCTACGTCGATGCCGTGCACCCCCTTGCCCGCATCTACGACGGCTTCCTGATCCACAGCCGCGGCGGCGGGGGTGCGCCGCTCGTCGATTCTCAGTCGATCCTGGGCGAGGGCGTGGCGCGCATCCGCGACGACCTCGACGTGCCCGTGCTGCAGTTCCTCACCGAGACCGATCTGTTCAGCGTGTTGGGCTTCCACAGCGCCCGGCAGGACGACAGCGACAGGCTGCGGACGTGGGAGGTCGCCGGCACCGCCCACGCCGACCGTTCCATCCTCGACTACAACGCCCAGATGGCCCGGGAGGTCGCGGGAGGCGGCTTCGATCTGGCGGCGGAGTGCGGCTCGATCAACGAGGGCTCACAGGCGCACGTGCTTCGGGCGGCCATCGCGGGCCTGCGCGCCTGGGTCGTCGACGGCGAGCCCCCGCCCCAGGCGCCCCCGCTCGAGGTCGAGGGCCAGGCGATCGCCCGGGACGAGCGGGGCATCGCGCGGGGTGGTATTCGCACCCCGGCGGTCGACGCCCCCATCTCCGTCCTGACGGGCGAGGCGCCGCCCGGGCGCAGCGTGCTCTGCCTGCTCTTCGGGGACACCCGGCCGTTCGACGCCGCCACTCTGGCCGCGCTGTACCCCTCCCACCAGGACTACGTCGACGCCGTGACCGAGTCGGCCGACGCCGCCGTCGCCGCCGGGTTCCTGCGCCAGGCCGACGCCGACGACATCGTGGCGGCGGCCGATGACGCCGACGTTCCGTCCTAACGGGCCGTCACCGAGCGCCCGGCGTCCAGCGGCGATCACCGCAGGATGTCGGACTGGGCGCCGACGACAACGAGGTTGAAGGCGTCCTCCGGCCGCAGGAAGCCGCCGAGGAACGAGCCCACGGTCGCCCTGCCCCATGCGGCCACGAATCCGCCGTGGCTGCCGTACAGCGCGTCGAGTTGGTCGGCCGTCAGGGGCACGGTGGTGCCGAAGAGGCCGCAGAACTGCGTACCGGTCTGGCCCAGGCCGCTGAGCGTCGCGACGGGGGCGTCCACGGCCGGGGTGCGGATGCCGCCGCGCACGTTGCCGTTGGCGTCGAGGACGTACTGGATGGGCGAGATGCTGACCGTCTCGAGGCGTGGCGCCTTGGGCGGTGGCGTGCCGCCGGCCGCCCAGCGGTCGAGGTGGGCGATCGCGCTGCGCAGCACGAAGGTCTGCGGGCCCGTGTTGATCGGGGAGGCGCAGACGAACCCCGGGTTCGGCTGGTTCGTCGGGTGCAGCATCGTGTCGAACCACTCGGCGACCGACGACCGCCGTCCCGTGTCGGTCCCGCCCGTCAACAGGCCGTACTGGTCGAAGTGCGCCGTCCCCGCGACCTCCCACAGCCGGTACCGGGCGCTGTCGGCCTGGCGGGCCTGCAGCGAGCCGACGTCGGTCTCGGTGTTGAAGACGAGCACGGGCACGTCGAGGTCGTCGCGGATGAAGGTCGGAGCCTGGCCGGTCACCGGTGCCGGCACCGCCGGCGGCTGCGCCAGGGGTGCGCCCCCCGCACCGCGGCTGTGCACCAGGAACCCGTCGTACACCTGCGCCAGCGGGTGCACTGCGTCGATGTAGGTCACCAGGCGCCCGGCCGACTGCGACTCGCCGACCGCGAGCACGCGGTCGGGCCGCAGGCCACCCAGCAGCAGCCTGGCGTCCTGACGCACGGCGCGCCCGGCCTGGGAGAACATGTCGTAGGAGTAGCTGTCACCCGGATGTGTCAGGGATGCGTACCGCACGGCGTCTCCGGGCGGCGGGCCCTTGAGGGCGTTGAGGCCCACGGCCTGCGCAGAGACGCCGACCCACGCGTAGCCGCGTCGGATCAGCTCGACGTGGGTGTGCATCCAGTCCGGGCTGGCATCTACTCCGCCCGAGACGTTGAGCCACTCGACGACGACCGTGCCGTTGAAGTCACGCTTGTCGATCGGACGGTTCACCACCACGCGCGTCTCGAAGGCGGCCTCCGACGAGGGCTCCACCGTCCAGCGGCCGTCGCTGGAGAGGGTCGATCCCGGGACCGGTGCGAAGGCGCTGGCGGTGCCGGACAGGAAGAACTCGGTCTGCTCGTACCCCACCGATGCGAGGTCGAACGTCTCGCGGCCGACCAGCCGGTCCGCCGGCTGGCCACTGAACACGATCGGCACCCCGTTGCCGCCGGTGACGGGGCCGGTCACCGTGGGCGACGCCTCGTCCGCCTGCGCGGCTGCGCTCACGCCGACGGACAGCATGAGCGCGCAGAGCACCACCCCCATGAGACGACGAACCATCGTCCAACCTCCCCCTCGAGCGTCGGCCCCCTCCTCGGAAACCATGTTCTACCAACAGTACAGTCGTGCTCTTGGCTCTGCTGGCGGATCACCCCGACCACAGGATGCATGCGAGGCAATGGGTTCCGGTGACCAAAGGACGAGGCAATGGGTTCCAGGTGGGGAACCCATTGCCTCGGGTTGCGGCGCTCGGAACCCATGACCTCGTAGCGGCTGGGAACGGCCTTCTCGCTCCGGGAGATTGATGCTATCGTCTGCGCGCAAGCAGACCGGAGGACGAGAGCGCATGCCTCACTTCGCGAAGCCCGACGAGGGGTCGTGGACACAGCACTACGGCATCGATACCGGGCCAGTCTCCTACGAGGACTCGATCTCACCGGAGCACTACGAGCTCGAGCGTGACGCAATCTTCCGGCGGAGCTGGCTCAACGTCGGACGCGTCGAGCAGCTTCCGCGGGTCGGGAGCTACTTCACCAGGGAGCTCGACGCAGCCCGCACGTCGGTCGTCGTGGTGCGCGACTCGGCTGGCGAGGTGCGCGCGTTCCACAACATGTGCCGGCACCGCGGCAACAAGCTCGTGTGGAACGACTACCCGCACGAGGAGACCAGCGGTATCTGCCGGCAGTTCACCTGCAAGTACCACGGGTGGCGCTACGGCCTCGACGGTGGGCTCACCTTCGTCCAGCAGGAATCGGAGTTCTTCGACCTCGACAAGTCCGACTACGGGCTCGTGCCGGTGCGCGTGGACGTGTGGGAGGGCTTCATCTTCGTCAACCTCGACGACCAGGACGCCACGCCCCTGAGTGACTACCTCGGCGGGCTCGCCGCCGGCATCGCCGGGTACCCGTTCGACCGGATGACCCAGGTGCACCGCTACCGCGCCGAGGTCGCCAGCAACTGGAAGCTGTTCATCGACGCGTTCGCCGAGTTCTACCACGCACCCGTCCTGCACGCGAAGCAGTCGGTCGACGAGGAGTCCCGCAAGCTGCAGGGCTACGGATTCGAGGCGCTCGCATACCAGATCGACGGCCCGCACGGGATGGTGTCGTCCTGGGGAGGCATGTCGCCGCCCAAGGACCTGAGCATGGTGAAGCCGATCGAGCGGAAGCTCCGGAGCGGGCTGTTCGGGCCGTGGGAGGCGCCGGACGTCGGGCTCGACGAGCTGCCGCCCGGCCTGAACCCGGCCCGCCATCGGTCCTGGGGGATGGACTCGTTCCTGTTCTTCCCCAACTTCATGGTGCTGATCTGGAAGACCAACTGGGTCCTCACGTACCACTACTGGCCGACGTCCCACAACACGCACGTCTTCGAGGGGACGGTGTACTTCGTCCCACCGAAGAACGCGCGCGAGCGCCTGCAGCAGGAGCTCGCGGTGGTGACGTTCAAGGAGTACACGCTCCAGGACGGCAACACCCTGGAAGCGACGCAGACGATGCTCGAGTCGCGGGCGGTGACGGAGTTCCCGCTCAACGACCAGGAGATCCTGCTGCGGCACCTGCATGCGACCGCGCGGCGCTACGTGAGCGAGTACCGACCGCGCCAGCCCGAAGCGCCGGTCCGGATCTCGGCCGCGTCGTGAGCGGGCGAGACGGCGACGTGCCCACCGCCTTCCCCGCCGAGTTCGCCGACCTCGAGCCGTTCGCGGACTGGGCGGTCCCGACCGAGCGGGCGCGCTACGACAAACGGACGGCCAGCACCATGGAGGAGCTGCAGGCGTTCTACGACGCGGCGTTCCCCCGGCTCGAGGACGCCATGGCGTACCTCGACCGGTTCGCGATCGACGAGCTGCCCGACGATGCGACCCGCCTGCTGTGGCTGTTCTGTGCGCTCACGACCGCCTCGTTCCCGGTCGAGGTGTGGCGCCAGCCCAGGGTGCCCGACAGCGGCTCGTCCAGCTTCGACGCCGTCATCGAGCCGAGGGTCTGACCACCGGGCTATTGGCGACTCACCGGCCTCGCCAGACCGGCGGCCGTTTCTCCACGAACGCCGTCGCCCCCTCCTTGGCGTCCTCGCTGCCGAACACCAGCGGCTGCAGCTCCCGCAGGCGCTCGGCGGCGCGCACCGCGTCGGTGACGCCGAGCCGCACGAGCTCCTTGGTCGCCGCCACGCCCAGCGGGCCGTTGGCGGCGATCCGCTCGGCGAAGCCGAGCGCGGTGGGCAGCACCTCGTCGGGCGGCACCACCGCGTTGACCAGCCCGAGCGCACGGGCGCGCTCGGCGTCGATCGTGTCGCCGGTGAGGGCGATCTCCAGGGCGACGGCCAGCGGCACCCGGGTGCCGAGGAGCGTGCCGCCGCCCGCGGGAAACAGGCCGCGCTTCACCTCGGGCAGCCCGAATCGGGCGCCGGAGGAGGCGACGATCAGGTCGCAGCCGAGAAGGAGCTCGAAGCCACCCGCCACTGCGCTGGCGTTGGCGGCGCCGATCACCGGGACGGTCACCTCGCCCCCGACCAGGCGGAAGAACCCGGCGGTGGCCTCGGGGTCGCCGCCCGTCGTGGACCCGCCGCCGGCGAAGGCGCGGAGGTCCATGCCGGCGCTGAAGGCGCGGTCGCCCGTGCCCGTCAGGACGACGGCCCGAATCTCCGCGTCGGCTTCGGCGTCGTTCATCGCCTCGCCGATGCTGCGGATCAGCGCGGCATCGAGCGCGTTGCGGGCCTCGGGCCGGTTCAGGCGGGCGACGAGGACGTTGCCCCGCCGCTCGCGCACCAGCACATCGCTCACCTTTGATAGTCCGTGGTCTCGGCGAGCTCCGCCGCGCCCTGCATGAGCTCGAGGACGATCGGGCCGAACATCTGGAGCTTCTCGTCGTCGCCGGCCCGCTGGTAGCCCTGCTCGAGCACCACGCCCAGCTTCCAGCGGGCGAGGATCAGGTAGTAGTCGAGGTCGTCGACCTGGCGGCCCGACGCGTCCGCGTAGTGCTGCACGATCTCGTCCCGGGACGGCATGCCGTAGAGGTCGGCGTAGCCGCGCCCCGCGACGTCGGGTGCGTTCGTGTCGTCGGGCCAGCCCTGCACGACCCAGCCCAGGTCGAGCTTGGGGTCGCCGACGGTGCCCATCTCCCAGTCGACGATGGCGGCGAGGCGCGCCGGGGCGCCGTGCTCGAACATCACGTTGGCGAACTGGTAGTCGCCGTGCATGAGGCCGGGCACGTAGTCGATCGGCCGGTTCGCACGCAGCCACGCCGCCGCCACGTCGAAGCCGGGGAGCTCCCGGCCCTTGATTCGCTCCAGGAACGCCGTCCACCGATCGACCTGGCGCTCGTGGAAGCCGTCGGGCCGGCCCAGGTCGTGCAGCCCGCGGGCCCTCCAGTCCACGTTGCCGAGCAGCGCGATGCCCTCGACGAGCTGGTAGGCGAGGCCCTGGCGCGCCGCGAGGTCGGTGTCGAATGGCGCGGGCCAGCCGTCGGTGTTCATCGGCGACCAGCCGTCGACGAACCCCATGATGTAGAAGGGGCGGCCGAGCACCGAGGTGTCGGCGCACATGCCGATGGCCGGTGTGCAGGGCACGTCGGTGCCGTCGAGGGCCTCGATGATCCGCCACTCGCGCAGAATGCCGTCGTCGCGGTTCGCAGGCGCCGTCGGGGGCGGGATCCGCAGGGCACCGTGCAGCTCACCGCGACGGATCTCGTAGATCTCGTTCTGCGAGCCCCCGGACACGTAGCCGGCGTCGAGCGGCTCGCCCTTGCCCTGCAGCTCGGCCTCGTCCATCCAGGTCGCGAGGCGATCGACGTCGATCACAGGTTGCCGACCTCGTGCTCGAGGTACTCGGCGAAGCGGGCCCTGGCGGCCTCCAGCTTCTTCGGGATCCACTCGCTGGGCCACACGTCGTCGCTCGGCTTGTAGTCCCGCAGCACCTGGCGGGCCACCGTGAGCTTGTGGACCTCGGTCGGCCCGTCGGCGAGGCCCATGACGCCGGCGGCGTGGACCATGCCGAAGAAGGGCATCTCGTTGGTGGTGCCGAGGGCGCCGTGGACCTGCATCGCCCGCCAGGCGATGTCGTGCAGCACGGTCGGCATCACGACCTTGGCGGTGGCGATGTCCTTGCGGACCCGCTTGTAGTCGTTGTACCTGTCGATCTCCCACGCCGTGTAGAGCACGAACAGGCGGAACTGCACGAGCTGCGCGTAGGAGTCGGCGATGTAGCCCTGCACGAACTGCTTGTCGGCGAGGAGGCTGCCCTGGGTCTCACGGCTGAGCGCGCGCTCGCACATCATGTCGAGCGCCTTCTGGGCCAGGCCGATCGTCCGCATGGCGTGGTGGATGCGCCCGCCGCCCAGGCGGGTCTGCGCGATGGCGAAGGCCTGACCCTCCCCGCCGAGCAGCGCCTCCTCCGGCACGCGGACGTCGTCGTAGTGGATCAGGGCGTGCGACCCCTCGTTCAGCGGCTCGCCCCACAGGCCGACGTTGCGCACGATGTCGACGCCGGGCGTGTCGGTAGGCACCAGGAACATCGACATGCCCTGGTACGGGCTCACGTCGGGGTTCGTCACCGCCATGACGATCAGGAAGCTCGCGGTCTTGGCGTTGGACGAGAAGTACTTCCAGCCGTTGACGACCCACTCGTCGCCGTCCTTGACGGCGCGGGTCTTGAACATCGTCGGGTCGGCGCCAGCATGGGGCTCGGTCATCGAGTAGCAGGAGAACATCTCGCCGTCGAGCAGCGGCTGCAGGTAGCGCTCCTTCTGCTCCGGGGTGCCGTAGTGGGCGATGATCTCGGCGTTGCCGGTGTCCGGCGCCTGGCAGCCGAACACGATCGGGGCCCACTGCGAGCGGCCGAGGATCTCGTTGAGCAGCGCCAGCTTGAGCTGGCCGTAGCCCTGGCCGCCGAGCTCGGGCCCCAGGTGGGTGGCCCACAGATCCTGCCGCCTGACCTCCTGCTTCAGCGGGTCCACGACCTTCCGCCTCGTTTCGTCGAGGGGCACGAACTGCTCGTGTCCCCAGACCAGGTCGAGCGGCTCGACCTCTTCCCGCACGAACTCGTCCGCCCAGTCCAGCTTGCGCTGGAACTCGGGCTCGGTCTCGAAGTCCCACGCCATCGCATCCCTCCCTCGGGGAGCCAGAATAACGTTCTCGTGTTCGAGAACTCAATTTCTAGTGGGCGATGGTCTTGGGGCTCGGCTACCCCGTCAGCCGAGCGTGGCGACGATCTGGGGGAGGTCGAGCGTCGAACGGATCCCGGGGGCGGCGGCACAGACCGCCGGGACCGCGTTCACGGCCCGGTTCGCCGTGTAGGCGGGCGTCGTCGCCGCCATCCGTTCCAGGGGGATGGGGAAGCGCATGTCGACGTCGAGGGGCGCGTCGCCGTCGACAGTGATGCGCCAGCCGGTCGGATTGAGGTCCCAGGACGGGTCGAGGTCGGGCGAGCAGTACCACGTGGCCCGGAACCGCAGCAGGGGCCGGCCGCCTCGCATGCCCGCCACCGTCAGGCGCTGGGCGGCGACGCTGCCGGCGTCCAACGTGCCAGCCGCGATGTCGACGGTGCGCCGGGCCGTGGCGACCTCGCCGCTCGCCTCCAGGGAGTCGAGCGGCAGCGAGAGCGCCTCCGCCACCAGCTGCAGCGATGGGCCGAAGGAGGTGCGGCCGTGCGACAAGCGGCGCTCGTCGAACGCCGCGGGGGGCTTCCCGAAGCCCATCACGTCGAAGAGCAGGCCGGGCGAGTTGCGCTGCGAGAGATCGGCGAACTCGTCGATCGTCAGGCCGTTGAGCCGCCGCTGGATCGACGTCAGCACCACGGGGACTGCCTCCGAGATGAAGCCGGGGCTGCTGCCCGTGCTGTGGATCGACGCCGTACCGCTGTCGCAGGCGGTCTCGACGCGCTCGCGCACCGCGTGATCGAGGCTCTCGGCGCGGTGGAACTCGCCCCGGGTGGTGACGACGTTGGCGCCCGACTCGAGCAGCCGGCAGACCTCGTCGAAGTCGCATCGGGCGGGCATGTACAGCACGCAGTCGGCGCCGAGGCCGACGATCTCCTCGATGTCGCGGGTGGCGGCGATGCCGACCGGCCCGAGCCCGCACAGCTCGCCGGCATCGCGCCCCGCCTTCGCCTCAGTATGGACGTAGACGCCTGCGAGATCGAGGCTCGGGTGCTCGATGACGCCGCGCAGTGCGTAGGACCCGATGTTCCCGGTGGCCCACTGCACGACGCGAAGGCTCACCGCCCGGCTCCTTCGTCCGCGGCGAGCGACGCCCGGTGCAGGACGTTCGCCGCCAGACGCATGTGGGCGGCGTCCACGAGCCGGCCGTCCCGGCCGATCGCCCCGACCCCCTCGGCCTCGGCCTTCCGGTACGCCGCCATGGCGGCGCGAGCCTCCTCGACCTCCTCGGGTGTCGGCGAGAACACCTCGTTGGCGATGGTGACCTGGTCCGGGTGGATGGCCCACTTGCCGTCGAAGCCCAGCAGGCTGGCGTGCACGGCGCGGCGCCGGAAGCCGTCCGGGTCGCGGTACGCCGGGTAGGGGGCGTCGACGGCGTCGATGCCCGCGATGCGCGCCGCGGTGACGACCTGGGCGCGGGCGAAGTGCCAGAAGTCCCCCGGGTACTCGCCGACCGGTTCGAAGTTCCCGTCGACCCGTGCGTGCAGCGACGCCGACAGGTCGCCGGCGCCGAAGATGAGCGCCTCGAGCCGCTCGCTCGCTCGGGCGATCTGCACTGCGTTCGCGAGCCCCTCGGCGTCCTCGATGAGCACCTCCAGTGCGATCCGCCGTTCGAGGCCGAGCTTCGCCTCCAGCTGGGTCAGCAGGACGTCGACCCACCAGACGTCGCGGGCCGAGCGCACCTTGGGCACGATGAGTACGTCCAGTGCCTCGCGGGCGCCGGTGACCACGTCGATGACGTCGCCGTAGCACCAGGGCGTCTCGAGCCCGTTGATGCGGACGGCGCGGACGGTCCGGCCCCAGTCGAGCCCCGTGAGCGCGGCCACCGCCGTGCTGCGCGCCCCTTCTTTGGCGAGGGGCGCGCACGCATCCTCCAGGTCCAGGAACACCAGGTCCGCGCCCGATCTCGCCGCCTTCTCGCACATCCGCTCGCTGCTGGCGGGCGTCGCCAGCTCGGATCGGCGGGCGCGCGGCCCCGGCACCGTCATGCCCACCCGGCTCGCATCAGATGATGCCCTCCGTCCCCAGAGCGGCGAGCCGGTCCGGGTCGATTCCGAGCAGGCCGCCGAAGACGGCGTCGTTGTCGGCGCCGAGGGCGCGGCCGAGGTGCTCGATCCGGCCCGGCGTCTCGGTCAGCACCGCGACCGGTGCCTGCACGGTCACGGGCCCGAGGTCGGGATCGTCATGGGTGACGAACGTGCCCCGGGCCCGCAGGTGCTCGTCCTCCATGAGCTGCGCGGCGTCGTACACCGGCGCGGCCGTGACCTGGGCCGCCTCGAAGACCCCCACGGCCTCGGCCAGGGTGCGCTCGCCCACCCACTTGGCGACCAGGTCGTCGACCTCGAGTGCGCGTTCCCGGCGGCGGACGGGATCGACGTAGTCGGGGTCGTCGGCCAGCTCGGGGCGGTCGATGGCGCGGTACAGCCGCACGATGATGCTCGGCGACGCGCTCGAGATCGCCAGCCAGCGGTCGTCCGCGGTGCGGTACGCGTTGCGGGGAGCGCTGGCATCGAGGCGGTTGCCGACCCGCTGCGCGACGACGCCGAGCTGGTCGAGGGCGAGGGTCTGGGTCTCGATCAGCCGGGCCAGGGGTTCGATGAGGCTGACGTCGACGAGCTGCCCGCCGCCGCCGTGGACGTCGCGGTGGTACAGCGCCATCATCACCGCGTACGTGGCGGCGAGGGCGGCGACCCCGTCGGCCAGCATGAACGGCGGCAGCGTGGGTGGCCCGTCGGGCTGGCCGGTCACGTGCGCGAAGCCGCTCATCGCCTCGGCCAGCGTCCCGTAGCCGGGCCGGTCGCTCTTGGGCCCGCCCCGGCCGTAGCCGGTGACGTGGAGCACCACGACGTGGGGATGGGCGTCGTGGACGGACTCGTAGTCGAGGCCCCAGCGCGCCAGTGCGCTGGGCCGGTTGCCGACGATGAACACGTCGCTGACCTCGAGCAGCCGATGTGCCAGGTCCTGCCCCTCGGGTCGGCGGAGGTCGAGCGTCACGCACCGCTTGTTGCGGCTCACGCTCTTCCAGGCGAGGCCGACGCCGTCGCGCCGGTCGCCCCAGGTGCGCATCGGGTCACCGGCGCCCGGCTGCTCCACCTTGACGACGTCGGCGCCGAACTCGGCGAGCGCGGTCGCGACCAGCGGTCCCGCGGCGAGCGTCGCCGCCTCGATGACCCGCAGCCCGTGCAGCGGGCCCTGTGCGCTAGCCACGGCAGGCCGCCGGCCGCTCGAGGCGGAGGTGGTCGCGCAGCGTCGACCCGGTGTAGCGGTCGCGAAACACGCCGCGGCGCTGCAGCTCGGGGACGACCAGACGAACGACGTCCTCGTACGCGCCCGGCACGTGCGTGGCGGCGATGACGAAGCCGTCGCAGGCGTCACCGTCGAACCACTCCTCCATCTGGTCGGCGACCTCGGGGCCGGTCCCCACGAACCGGGGGCCCTGCAGGAGCGTGGCGCGGTGGCCCGCCAGGTCGCCGAGCGTGACCGTGTCGCCGATGTGCTGGCGGAGGTTCTGCACGAGGCCGCGGATGCCCGACACAGACGCGATCAGCTCGTCGGTGATGGGGGCGTCGAGCCCCAGGCCCGAGAAGTCGTGGTTCATCAGCTCGGACAGCAGGGCGAGGGATGCCTGTGGATCGACGAGATCGTTGAGGAACAGCTGCTCGCGCTCCTCCGCGTGGGCGCGGGACTCGCCGATCACCGTGTAGGCCATCGGCAGCATCTTCACCTGCGCCGGGTCGCGCCCGTGTTCGGCGATGCGCTCCTTCTGGTCCTTGTAGTGCGAACGGGCGACGTCGACGTTGGGATCGCCGGTGAAGATGAGCTCCGCCCACCGGGCCGCGAAGTCCCGGCCCCGGCCGGAGGACCCCGCCTGGAGCAGCACGGGCCGGCCCTGCGGTGAGCGGGGAACGGTGAGCGGGCCCCGCACGCGGAACCACTCGCCGTCGTGGTTGAGCTCGTGGACCTTGGCGGGATCTGCGAACACCCCGGCGGCCCGGTCGAGGACGAGGGCGTCGTCCTCCCAGGAGTCCCACAGGCCCGTGGTCGCCGCGAGGAACTCGTCGGCCCGGTCGTAGCGCGCGTCGTGATCGAGGTGGTGCTCGATCCCGAAGTTCTGGGCCTCGCCGTCGTTCACCGACGTCACCACGTTCCAGGCCGCCCGACCGCCCGACAGGTGGTCGAGCGTGGCGAACGTGCGGGCGACGTGGAACGGTGAGTAATAGGTGGTCGAGTACGTCGCGCCGAGGCCGATCGACCGGGTCGCGCCGGCAACCACGCCGAGCACGATGCTCAGGTCGAGCTTCACCGGGCGTGCCCCCAGCCGGACCGCCTCGGCCACCGACCCGGCGTAGATGCCGGGCATGGCGAGGCGGTCGTCGAAGAACATCAGGTCGAAGCAACCGTCCTCGAGGGTCCGGCCGAGCTTCTCGTAGTAGCTCGCTGTGAGGAAGGCGTGCTCGGTAGCCGGGTGGCGCCACGATCCGGCGTAGACGGACGTGTTGGCCGCCTGCATGAACCCCACCAGGGACATCTGCCGGTTGGCGGTCCGCCCCACGGCCCCCTCCTTCTGAGAACCTGATTCGCACCCTGGTAGAATGAGCTTAGCATCACGGAAGGAAGCCTGGCATGGCCCGCCCTCGCACCCCGCAGCCCCCCGTCCACCTGCGAAGCGCCCGGATGCTCGACGTGGACAAGGGCGAGCTGGTGGAGCCGGGGGAGCTGCTGATCGAGGACGACAGGATCGTCGAGGTGGCGCCGAGCGTGGTGCCGGCCGACGCGGTCGTGATCGACCTCGGGGACCTGACGCTGCTGCCGGGGCTGATGGACATGGAGGTCAATTTGCTGCTGGGTGGGCCGGACCATCGCAGCCCGTTGAACGCGGTCCAGGACGACCCGGCGGTGCGCACGCTGCGGGCGGTGGCCAACGCCCGCCGGACCCTGGGCGCCGGGTTCACGACGGTGCGGAACCTGGGCCTGTTCGTGCAGACCGGGGGGCTGCTCCTCGACGTCGCACTGCAGAAGGCGATCGATCTCGGGTGGATCGACGGGCCGCGCGTGGTTCCCGCAGGCCACGCGATCACGCCGACGGGCGGACACCTCGACCCCACGATGTTCCAGGCGTTGGCCCCCGGCATCATGCCGCTGTCGGTCGAGGAGGGCATCGCGGACGGCGTGAGCCAGGTACGGCGGGCCGTGCGGTACCAGATCAAGCACGGGGCGCGTCTGATCAAGGTGTGTGCGTCGGGCGGGGTCATGTCGCACACGGGCCCCGCGGGCGCCCAGCAGTACTCCGACGAGGAGCTGCGCACGATCGCCGACGAGGCGCACCGGGCCGGGCTGAAGGTGGCGGCCCACGCCCATGGTGACGACGGCATCCGCGCTGCGATCGAGGCGGGCATCGACTGCATCGAGCACGGTTCGCTCATGAGCGACGAGACGCTCGACCTGATGATCGAGCGCGGCACGTTCCTGGTGCCGACCACTTACCTCGCCGACGGGATGGACGTGTCGCACGCCGCGCCCGAGCTGCAGGCCAAGGCGGCGGAGGTGTTCCCCCGCGCCAAGGAGACCATCCGCAAGGCGGTCGAGCGCGGCGCCCGCATCGCATGCGGCACGGACGCGCCGGCCATCCCGCACGGCAAGAACGCCAAGGAGCTGCTGGCGCTCGTCGACCGGGGCATGACGCCGCTCCAGGCGATCAGGGCGGCGACCACCGTGGCCGCCGACCTGATCGACGTCGACGACCGGGGGCGCCTCGAGGCCGGCCTGCTCGCCGACGTCATCGCCGTGCCGGGTGACCCGCTGGCGGACATCGGCGTGACCGAGGACGTGCGGTTCGTGATGAAGGGTGGGCAGGTGTACCGCGGCGGCGGGGGCGCTGGTTAGCGCGGGGTTGGTCGCTAGCGCTGGTTGGTTAGTGCGTTGGGCGGGTGGGGCGGGTTGCCACGGCCCGGAGGCGGCGTCAAGGCCAAGCCCTTCGGGCGGCCTGCGGCCGGCCTTGACCCCGCCTCCGGGCCGTGGAGTTGGCGCGGTCAGGAAGCGACGCTGGGGCGTCGCTTCCCGGGCAGGCGCTTTGCCCCCGCGTTGGCTGGTCGCTATTTGGTGATTTGTTTGCGCTGTTATTGGCGTAATTCGACTTGCTCGGTCATACGAACACTAGTACGCTAACGGTCATGTCCGGGCAGGTCAGCAGCATCCTCGAGGGTCTCGCTCAAGCGATCGACGACCTCGACCTGCCCGCCGACAGTGCGGTGTTGACCGAAGCATTCACGTTGGCGGATCGGCTCAATGCCAAGCTGCTGGCCGCCGTGGGCGAACACGACGCCGCCGAGCTGTGGCGCAACGACGGCGCCACCTCCATGACCGCCTGGCTCCGCCACCACAGCGGACGGTCCGGTCGCGACGCCGCCCGCTGCGCCAGGACCGCCCGCCGGCTACGGCAGCTCCCCGTCACCGCCGCCGCCTACCGGGACGGCGTGCTGTCGGCTGGGCAGGTCCAGGCGATTGTGGCCAACCTCAAGGACCGCACCGTCGGGCCTGTTCGCGGAGCACGAGGCGCAGCTGGTGCCCGAACTCGCCGCGCTGTCGGTGGGTGACACCGCCGTCGCGATGCAGGACTGGGCGCGGCGCGCCGACGCCGTGGTCGGCGACGACCCCGACAGCCCGCAGCCGAAGCGGTCGCTGCACCTGTCCCGCATCCTCGACGGGCGCCGCGAACTGTCCGGCAGCTTCGACCCCGAAGGCGGCGCCGTCATCGCCACCGCCCTCCGCTTGGCTGCGACCACCGACGTCGACGGCGAACCTCGCCGTAGCCCCGCCCAACGCCGCGGCGACGCCCTCGTCGACGTGTGCCGCTGGTTCTTGGACCACCAACAACACCGCCACGGTGGCCGCCACCGACCCCACCTCAACATCATCACCACCCTCCACGACCTCGAACACCGCGGCCAGGGCCGGCTGCTCGACGGCAGCGTTCTCGACGCCGCCACCCTGCAACGCCTCTGCTGCGACGCCGGCATCCACCGCGTCATCACCAACGGCCGCTCCAGCATCTTGGACTACGGCACCACCACCCGCACCATCCCCGCCAACCTGTTCAACGCCCTCGTCATCCGCGACCGCCACTGCCGGTTCCCCGGCTGCGACCGGCCACCCGAATGGACCGAAGCCCACCACATCCGCTGGGTCCTCGACGGCGGGGCCAACCGCGCTGGACAACCTCACCCTGCAGTGCACCCGCCACCACCACCTCCTCCACACCCCCGGCTGGCACGCCAAACTCCTCCCCGACGCCACCCTCATCGTGACCGCCCCCAACGGCCGAACACTCGACAGCCAGCCCCCCAGTCGGCCACCACCTCGAGCACCGCGGGAATGAAGCGAGTGGCGAACCTTGCCACGCAAGCGCCCACGTTCCGACAAGGCAGGTAAACGGAGGAACACCCGCCTTCAGAACGGGCAATCTGCGTGCGCCGCGTTCGAGTGGCGATCACCCCGAATGAGACTTCGGCTTGCTCCCGCCGCTATGCGTCGAGGCTTGGTGATGGGTGCCACAGGTCGTCACGCCCGAAACGGGCACGTGGACGTTGGGAGCGCCCAGTTTCTCGACGCCGTGGTGTCTGCATCACTGGCTTCTGACAACGCCAACGGCAAGGAGAACGGGAAATGGGAAAGATCGTGATGAGCGGTCCGCAGAACGTCTCGCTCGACGGAGTGGTCCAGGACCCCGACGGTGAGGAGGGCTTCAGGCTCGGCGGCTGGTTCAACGAGTTTGGGGGCAAGGACCTCGAAGCTTGGGCCAAGGTCGCGCTCGACGACGCGCTGGGCGCCGAGGCGTGGCTGCTGGGTCGACGCAGCTACGAGTTCTTCGGGGCGCGGTGGCGACCCCGGAGTGGCGCCCTGGCGGACAGGTTGAACAGCCTGCCGAAGTACGTCGTGTCCTCGACCCTGGAAGATCCCGACTGGAACAACACGAGGGTCCTAAAGGGCGATGTGGTGACTGAGGTTTCCAAGCTGAAGCAGGAGCTAGACGGAGAAATCGTTGTCCCAGCCAGCTATCAGCTCGGGCGCACGCTAATCGAGCACGACCTGGTCGACGAGCTCCGGTTGGTCGTCTTCCCGGTCGTGCTCGGGGCGGGCGAGCGCCTCTTCGGCGAGACCAGCGACAAGAAGCCCATGCGCCTCGTCGATACCAAGATCATCGGTGACGGCCTCGCCTTCCTCACCTACCAGCCCGTCCGAGACGCCTAACAACCGAGCGGCGCCTGCCAGCGTGAGACTCGTTTGCGGCATCGCCCTCCGCGGGCGCGGTGCCGCAGCCGCTTGGTATTCCTTCGCGGAGCCGCAGCCACGCATATCCGCGTCGATCGGCGCCGCGGTTTTCGTTATCGGTGATCGGCCAGGCACCGGGCGCTCGCAGCGGGCATTCCGTGCGCGGCAGCGGAATGCCGCCGATCGGGAGTTTGGAGCTACGCCAACAACTACGGCTGCCGCTGGTAGCCAGTCCGTCGGCCGCTCCACCCCTGCATGGCCGACGCCCGGCGGGAAGTGAGCGACGTGGGTCCCGGGAGGACTCGTGCTCGCTGGCGCCGGTAGGACCCCGACGCCAGCTCGACACGATGGCTAGCCGGTGAAGTCCGGCTGGTCCATTACAGGGGTCGCCGGCGCGGCCGGAGGCGCTGGCTGGCCGTCGTCCTCGCAGCCAACCCCATCGTTGTCGCCGTCGAAGCCGTGAGGATCGGGCGGCATCGCCGGGAAGGGCTTGAACTCGGGCTCGATGTCTTGGCAGTCGAGGTCGGGAAGATCCGGCGGAATGCAGAGCGTCGGGTACGACGGATCGCACTCCGGCTCCCCCTCCGGCGGCACGGTCGTTGTCGTGGTTACCACGATGGTCGACGTGGTCCCTCCTATCGTGGTCTCGGTGGTCGTCGACCCACCGGGTGACTCCTGGCCTCCCGCCAGCGACGGGACCGCGACAACTAAAGCAACCGCGATAACGACCGCGGCTGCAATCGTTCTGGCTCTCACTCTTGCCCCCAATCTGGCCCGCGGGCGACCAGTCCGCCCGGTCCGCTACCCACGAAAATGTTTGCGCTAGGACGATAGGTACGGCCCTGTCGCACTTGTCGAGCGCCGCCCTATGAGGATGTCGGCCGACATCCGGCTCGCCCGGCGCCCCCGGGAATCGCCACGATACGGATCTGCCGCTCGGCGCTACGTTCTGTGCTGACGAGCCGGCCGGCGGGGGGTGCGCGGTTCGGGCAACCGGTGTGCTGGTGGTTTTGTTTGTCGGGTGGGCGACGGCGTGTTAGCGGGCCACCGGCACTGAAGCGCTATCGCAGGGAGGCGAACGCGGCGCGTAGTTCCTGGGAGAAGAGCTGCGGTTCTTCCCAGGCGGCGAAGTGGCCGCCCTTGTCGACCTCGTTGAAGTAGGCGAGGCCGGGGTAGACCGCATCAACCCAGCTCCGCGGGGAAGCCCAGATCTCGCCGGGGAACGTCGTGAAACCGACCGGAACCGAGACCGCCGGAGGAGGCTGGCCGCTCGCAAGCGCTGCGGCCAGCGCTCGTGCGTCCTCCCAGTACGACCGGGCCGCCGACGCTGCGGTGCCGGTCAGCCAGTACAGCGTGATGTTGTCGACGATGGTGTCCCGGGTGAGATTGCCCACGGGCTCGCCGTCGACGAACGCGCGGGAGATCTTGTAGTAGCTGTCCGTGTCGTGGTCGAGCAACCAGGCCGCCAGCGCGACCGGTGAATCCAGCAGGGCGTAGCCGATCGTCTGTGGCCGCGTTGCCATCTCGAGGAAGTAGCCGAAGCCGTCCTCCCTGAACGTCGCGAACGCCTTGGCCGCTGCGCGTTCCTTTTCGGATTCCTTGGGCAGTTGATCGCCGATTGCGAGCACCGCCGTGAGCAGGTTCAGGTGGTAGCCGACCAAACCCTCGACCGCCTGGCGGCCCATCAGGTCCGTGACGAGGGCACCTACGTCGCCGCCCTGGGCGACGTAGCGGGTGTAGCCGAGGCGGTGCATAAGCTCCGCCCACGCGCGTGCGGTGCGGCTGGCGTCCCAGCCGAGCTCGGTCGGCTCACCGGAGAACCCGTAACCGGGCAATGACGGCAGCACCACGTGGAATGCGTCCTCGGGAGTGCCGCCGTGAGCGGTCGGGTCGGTCAGCGGGCCGACGGTCTCAAGCAGCTCGATGACCGAGCCGGGCCAGCCATGCGTCATGATCAACGGCATCGCATTCTCATGCCGCGACTTCGACGTGGATGAAGTGGATCTCGACCCCGTCGATCTCGGTCGTGAACTGCGGTAGCGCGTTCAGCCTGGCCTCGCACGTGCGCCAGTCGTAGTCGGTCGTCCAGTAGCGGGCGAGCTCCTGGACCGTCGCCAACTGCACACCCTGCGACCGATCGTCGACGAGCTCCCGGGAGGGCCAGCGTGTCGCGGCGATCCGTCGTCTGAGGTCCGCGAGTTCTTCGTCCGGGACGTTGACGTGAAACGGTTGGATGCTGGGCGCCTCAGTTGTCGTTCTCGATTCCGCCACGGCGCACCTCCTCGACTAGGGGTACGTCGAGAATGTGCGAGGCGGGGGTCTTCGCATCGCCCGCACTGGGTAGTGCCCGGACTCTGCGTCGAGGCCGCGTGGCCAAGTCCCGCCACGCATATCTGCGATCGGGCGACGTTTCTGTGCTGACGATCCGACAGGCGAGGGGTGCGCGGTTCGGGCAGTCTGTACCCCGTTCGACAACGGCAAGCAGACGACGATGAATCCGCACGTGTCGGATCTGAGTTGTGCACCATCACCAGACGGGGCGATGGGCAAGCTCATGGTACCAACGAGTAACGCTGATCGAAGTCGCACAGCGCCTGGAGGGCGCCGACGATGACCTTATGGCGGCTTACACAAGGCGAGCCTGCGCATCGACCGGCAGCTGGCCACAACATCTGCGAACACGTGAAGAGGTGGACGCCAGATCAACGACTGGCGACCTACTGATCTTCGCAACACTGGCCGACGACGCCAGCGGAGATCTCGTTCACCGGCCTGCTCACGGCTGTCCCCCGTCCCGTGATCGCCATACCTTGACCGGTCCTCGGACTGGCGAGACTCGACTTCCACGGCGAGGCCGCCCGAGCCGCCCTCGCTGTACACCGAGGCGATCAACCTCGTGCAGTCACTGACTGCGCTACCGTCGCCGACGACTTCGGATCTGCGTACGTACGCCGTGCTGCTCGGCAGCGGCAACCACTTCTCGGTCGGGAGGAGCCCATCGGCTCGACTGATCAATCGGGATCGTCTATCCACATGGAACGTCTGGACCCGACTACAAGCTCGCCGAGGGCGCCCACATACCGCCAGGGCTCGCCGGAGGCACACGAATGTCGTGACCCCGCTCACCTGCTGAGCCGCAGTGCACGCCGGGAGCGGCCAGCTCGCGGGGCTGCTGTCCTGCCGCACTGTTTGACCGCTTCTGGTCACTACCCGGGAAGATCTTCAGGGCGTCTTGCGGCCAGGTGCCCGGACAGGAGTCCGGTCGACTGGCCGACCTCGATCAGGTAGCCGTCTGGGTCCCGCATGTAGCAGCGGATCTCCGCCCCGCGGTCGATGGGCGGCGTCAGAAACTGCGCGCCCCGTTCGCTCCACTTCCTGTAGCAGTCGTCGATGTCGGCGACGCGCAGGTTCATGAAGATCGATGTCGTGTCGGTCTGCTCGTAGTTCACCACGGAGATGTCGGGCTTGTCGGGAGTTGGCGGGCCGCCTGGATTCATGATGATCCACGAGTTAGCGAGCTTCACCATGCAAGGGTTCTCTTCCAGGACGACCGTTCCTTCGAGGACGTCACGGTAGAACGCCCGCGATCGCGCGATGCTCCTGACCGTGATGAACGTTGTTACAACGATGCCTTCGCTTGGAGCGGGAAGATTCGCGTAGTCGATGAAGGGGTGAGCATCGTTCATGCGCTCGAGGTCCTTTCTCCTCCTCGAGGCCGTCGCATCACTGGAAGACGGCCCCGTTAGCCATGGTGCCACCGAACGTCTGGTGATCGACCCAAACTCCGAGCTCTCGGCCTCGCCGCTCACATCCTCACCGGAGCGACTCGACTAAGCGCTCGATTCGTCGCTCGCGTGTCTGCGCGGTTTTCGCGGCCTCGATGTCGTTGACGTGCTTGCGTCGGAGGCCGAACGGGAGCCGGTCGAAGGCGGCACGGACGGTCGGGGCCGCGTCGAGGGCGACCGTCAGGTCGGCTGGCTCGTCCACCTCGCGAGGTTCGGTGTCGAGTTCGAGCGTCACCTCGATCTCGTCTCCTTCTTCGATGCCAGCCGCGGCGCGGTTCGCTGCGCTGATGCCGACCAGGTACCGCCCGCCCTTCGACGCAACGCGGCTGCGCCACGTGTGGCCGTTGATGGTGATCGCGACCTTTGGCCGCTTTCCCTCCCCGAGTACGCCAACGACCTCGGCGGGCACCTCGGCGCCGGTTGCGTTGCCGGCGGGGACGACGGTGGAGCGGAAGGTCTCGGCGGTCAATGTCCTATCCCTGCGTGATGCGGACGACGTCGCCCCTAGGGTCGAGCACGACGCTATCTGTACCGAGGATCGGCTGGCCGGCGGCGGTCCACCTGCAGATCGCGAAACACGTGAAGCAAGCAGTGAGCTGATGAAAACGATGACATGCAAGCAACTCGGTGGGCCATGCGACCACCAACACCAAGGTCAAGACGGCGACGAGGTCATCAAGGCCCAAGACCGGCATCTCTAGGAGATGGTCGCCGGTGGTGACACCGCGGACGCGCCCGCCCTCAAAGAAAAGAAAGCCTTCTACTGGGCGAACCGCTTTATGAAGTCGAGCGCCGTCTGGGCGACCTCGCGCCAGCCGTGGTCGATCGTGAGGGAGTGGCCCCGGTTCGGCATCTTCACGATCTCCGTCATGGCGGGGTTGCGCACCTGCCGCTTGTAGGCGGCGTTGGCGATCGCCCACGGCACCGTGTGGTCCTTCTCGCCGTCGATGATCAGCAGGGGACCGCGGTTGGGGTTCTTCGTGTCCACCTTCGCCTCGGTCCACGGGTTGAGGTTCGCGTTGCCCATCTGCACGAGAGAGATCCCGGAGCCGGCGACGTGGAACGTGTCGTAGAGCTCCTTCGCCTCTTTCTCGTCCAGCGCGTTGGCCCAGCTGTACTTGAACTGGTCGAATGTGAGCGTGATCGCACGGCCGCGCGTGAGGGGGTTGATTAGGAACGGGCCCACCCCCTTGAGCACGGACGCAGGCAGAGGCAGAACGCCGCGGAAGACGCCGGGGTCGATCGCCACCGTGGCCGCCGAGAGGCCCCGGCCCGCGAGCATCTGGGCCAGCAAGCCCCCGGTCGAGTGGCCCACTAGCGCTGGTTTGTTGTCCAAGGCATTGATGATCTCAGTGGTGTGATCGGCCACCTGCTCCAAGGTCTTCTTGGCGAGGACGTCCGGGTTCGCCCGGGCCTCTTCAACCGTTTCCGGATCGTCTGGCCAGTCCGGCGTCAGCGGGGCGTAGCCGGCCTGCTTGAAGAGGTCCGCCCAGTTGGCCCAGCTGCTCGGCAGCAGCCAGAGGCCGTGGATGAAGACGACCGGCGTGTTGCCAGTGGCTTTGGCCGCCTCGATCTCGCCGTTCTCCCGCTCGGAAATTGACGCCATTACGAACTCCCCCCGATCGGGCCAAAGTGAACCTGACCCTATCGAAGTGATCGAGTCGGCAAACGGGAGTCCGGACGGGCGCTACCCCACCGTGGGCTGCAGCGCCAGCACGTTGAAGGCGCGCACCCAGTCGCTCTTGCCGGCGAGGCGCAGGCTGCCGAGATCTTGCGACGCGACGAGATGTCGCACCTTGTCGTGGGTCGACTCGTCGACGAGGATCTGACCGGGGCCGGCCGCCGTCTGTAGTCGTGACGCGACGTTCACTGGGTCGCCGATGGCGGTGTAGTGCATTCGGCGCTCCGACCCGACGTTGCCGGCGATCACCTCGCCGGTCGTGATGCCGATGCCGAGGTGCAGCCGGACGCCCCGCAACGTCGGGATCTCGAGGCGCATGATCGCATCCTGCATGGCGAGGGCGGATCGGACGGCCCGCTCGGGATCGTCGGCGTGGAGGACCGGGGTACCGAAGAAGGCGATGATGCCGTCGCCAAGAAGATCTGCGACCGTGCCCTCGTGAAGGTCGACCGCATCAGTCACGACCGTCAGGTACCGGTTCAGCAGGTCCAAGATCGTCTCCGGCGGATGCTCCGCCGCGAGCGCCGTGTAGCCGCGCACGTCCGCAAACAGCGTGGACACCTCGCACCGATCGCCGCCCAGCGAGACGGAGAACGGAGCACGCAGCACCTCCGTCGCGACACTTGCGCTGACGTAGCGTCCCAGCAGGTCGGCGAGCCGATCCTGCAGCGCCTTCGTCCGTAGCAGCGAGCGCAGCCGCGCCGACAGCTCGCTCAGGTCGAACGGCTTGCTCAGGAAGTCGTTGGCCCCGGCCTCCAGGCCGCGCACCTTGTCCTCGGGACGGTCGAGGGCCGTTAGCAGAAGGATGGGCAGGCCAGCGTGCTCGGGGTCGCGACGCACCCGCTCACACACCTCGATGCCACCGGGCGCCGGCATCATCACGTCGAGGCAGACGAGATCGGGTTGGTGCTCGGCGATCGCACGGAGCGTGGACTCACCGTCGACCGCATCGACGACGTCGTAACCCTCACGCGTCAGGAGCTTGTGGAGGAGGACCAAGGTCGCGGGCTCGTCGTCCACGGCAAGGATCAGGGGCCGCTCCCGGCTCACGGCAGCAGGCCCTGAATGGTGTCGGCGAAGGTCGCGAAGTCGATCGGCTTGCTCAAGTATTCGTCGAACCCGGCCGCAAGCGCCCGTTCCTCGTCACCGAGCATGGCGTGGGCGGTGAAGGCGACGATGCGCAGCCTGGCGACCGGACCTCGATCCGCACGGAGCTCGCTCAGCGCCTGCCAGCCGTCCATGTCCGGGAGCCCGAGATCCATGAGCACCAGGTCAGGGAGCTCCTGGCGAGCCAATGCCATGCCGTCGGCGGCGGTGTCGGCCGAGAGCACGTCGTGCCCGGCCGCTTGCAGCAGCTTGGTGGCCAGCGCCCTGTTCGCCGGAATGTCCTCGATCACAAGGATCTTCGCCACTACCGCGGAGCCTTCCGTGCGGCGGCGCCGTCGTCGACCATGCGCAGGAGCCGGACTTGCTGGACCGGCTTGCTCAGGTAGCCGTCGACGCCCTCGGGCAGATCGCTCGGGTCCGCACTGGACAGCACGATCACGCGGATCGCGCTCGTCTCGGGGTCGCTCTTGAGCTCGCGCAGGGTGTCCAGAGCGTCGCGTCCTTGGAGGCGGACGTCGATCAGGATCGCGGCCGGCTTTGCGCGCCGCGCGTCCTCGACCGCGGTCCTCGCGCTCTGGGAACCGACCACGCGGTACCCGTGGCCGCTGACCATCTTCTGCAGCACGTGGACGACGGAGGGATCGTCGTCTACGCAGAGCAGCAACCGCTCACCGTCAGAGGCCGCCACCGGCGGAAGGTCGTCGCTGTCAGCGGGCGTCGGGCGACAGTCGAGCGGGAGGACGAGGTGGAAGACGCTCCCTCGCCCCGGCTCGCTCTCGAACGTGACGTCGCCGCCCATAGCTCGTGCGAGGCGGCGGCTGATCGGCAGCCCGAGACCGGTGCCGGGCGCGGCTCCCTCGGCGTGGTGGAACTCCTCGAAGATCACCTCCTGCAGCTCCGGGGCGATGCCGGGCCCGGTGTCGCGCACTGCGACGTGGAAACGAGCGTCGTCCATCCGCTGCTGAGGTGACCTCCACCTCCCCCGCGTCGGTGAACTTGAGCGCATTCCCGACGAGGTTGACGAGGATCTGGCGCACGCGCTGACGGTCGAGCGCCACTTCGGTGGGCATGCCCGCGTCGTGCCATCCGAAGCGGATCCCCTTCTGCGCCGCGAGCGAGCGGTGCTGTGCGACGACGGTGTCGACGAGCTCCCGCGGATCGAAGGGTTCGACGTCGAGGGTGAGCTTTCCAGCCTCGATCTTCGACAGGTCCAGGATCTCGTTGATCAGCCCGAGGAGGTCCTGCCCGCCGCGCTGGACCCAGCGGAGCGACGTCTCCTGGTCGGGATTGAGCGGGCCGTCCACGCCCGCGAGGAGCGCATCGGTGAAGCCGAGGATGGCGGTCATCGGCGTGCGCAGCTCATGGCTCACGGACGCCAGGAATCGCGACTTGGCCTCGCTGCTCCGCTCGAGCGACGCATTGGTCTCGCTCAGCCGCGTGGTCAGCCGCTCCTGATCATCGAACAGCGTGGCCAAGCGCTCGCTCGTGCCATTGAGATCTCGCGCCAGGCCGCCGAACTCGTCGCGGTTCGGCACGTCGACGCGTTGGTCGAAGTTGCCGGCTGTGATGTCGGCGAGCGCTCGTTCCATCTTCCGGACCGGCAGGACGAACGCCCACGAGAGGACGAACCCGAGCATCAGGGCCACGATGACGCTCACAACCGAGAAGGCGATCACCATGCCGGTGAAGAGGTCGCGAGCAGACCGGAAGTCGGTCTGGGCGGCGGGCCATGTCCTCGTTGGCCGTCTCGATGAGCGTCCTCATCGACTCCTCCAGGGTGTGCGAAATCGGGTGCTCCTCGTCCAGGTGGACCGCCTTGGCCTCTTCCGTGCGGCCTTGGTCGATGAACGCCAGCACCTTCTGGCCGGACTGCCGGTAGTCCTCGTTGACGGTCCTGACGACCTCGTAGAACGTGGCGTTGGCCGGCTCGGCCCGATGCAGCTCGTCCAGGAGCTGGGCGAAGGTCGCCTTGGCCTCCTCGACCTGACCGTTGTACTGGGCGGCATCCTCGGGGAGGAGCAGTGCCATCGCCCGGTAGTGGCTCTGAGCCGTCACCGCATAGAGCATCTCCTGCGCCCGGCCGGCCTTCACCTGCGCATCGTCGAGCTCGATCATGCGGTCGTTCATCTGCCGGATGACGAGGAGGCTGAGCAGCCCCATCGCCACGAGCAACAGGGCGCCGATGAGGAAGCCGAAGAGCAGCTTGCGGTGGACGCCGGCTTTCACACGAGCGACCGCATCGACGACCGGACGCAGCCAGCCCGTGAAGCGCGGCATCTTCGGTTCGCCGGCCGTCATCACCTGGTCATGCGTCGTCATCAATGCCCACCGGTAACGCAAACGAGGACGTCACGCCGCCAAGACAGGATGAATGACATCATCCCTCCCTTCGAGAGGTGCTTCAGTCGGCTGCTCCCCTTTAGGAGCCCGATTGTCCGCCTGCACCTCCCGCAGGATCGTGTACGCACGAAAGGCCGCCGTCAACACCTCGCCGCCCACACCCTCGCCGCCCACACCTGGTCGGTCGCCGCGACATGTCTGTCGCTAGGTGTGCCCGGCGCTCCCTGCCGACGTGGTCAGGTGCGCTTGTCGGCGCCGATGCCGTGCATCAGCAGGTCCCACAGGTCCTCGGCGGCGCCGGCGCTGTCCGGGCCCACGGACGAGCCGCTGATCGTGGCGGAGAACGCGTTGAAGCTGATGGCCTGGATCAACACGCCGGCGATCCGTCGGTTGGGAAGGTCGGACCGCAGCGCCCCGGCCTTGGCGGCCTCGTCGAGCAGCTCCTCGAGCAGTGAGACCAGCGGGACGTAGGCCTGGGAGGCCTCCTTGGGGTGCTCGGTGAGGAGCTGCTGCGCGAAGACGCCCATCGCAGGCGTCGTCCCCTTCTTCGTGGCCCGACCCTTCGCCACCGGCCGGCACAACACGTAGTACTCGACCGTGAAGCGGTGCAGCCGGGTGAGGGGGTCGTCCTCCTTGGCGATCACCTCCCGAAGGTGGTCCGCGGTGGAGCGCACGGCCTCCTCGAACAGCGCCAGCAGGAGCTCGTGCTTGCCGGCGAAGTACTGGTAGAAGCTCCGGAGCGACTGGCCCGACCGCTCCACGACCTCCTGGACCGTGAAGTCCTTGCCCGACTCGCTGTTCATGAAGTCGAGCGCGGCGTCGAGGAAGCGCTGCACGCGCTTCTCGGCCCGCGACCGGGCCGGGTCGAGCGACCGTGCGACGGCAAGCTCCCGCCAACTGCCCGCGCGAGCAGTCGCCGAAGCCGGGGCCGCCGGGTCGTTTCGCGCCATGCGGCAAGCGTACCTCGGTTGTGAAGGATTGATGCGCCATTCGAGAGGGCCGATCTCGACTGCGAAGAGGCCTGCTTCCACGATTGGCGCCTGTGTGGCGTACGTTCTCAGAATTGGAGAACCAGGTTCTGCTAGCCTTGTGGCGTGGGCGATGTCCCGGCACGCACGCTCGACGAGGACCAGGTCCGCCGGGCACACGGCTACCACCTCCTCGGTGTCAAGGACGTCGTCCAGGAGACTCACGACACGCGGTCGTTCGTCCTCGACGTGCCGGCCGAACTGGCGGACACGTTTGCGTACGCGGCGGGCCAGTTCTGCACCTTCCGGGTCCGCATCGCAGGCGAGCAGCACCTGCGTTCCTATTCGATGTCCAGTGCGCCGGAGACAGACCGCGATCTCACGGTGACCGTCAAGCGAGTGCCCGGCGGTGTGGTCTCCAACTGGCTCATCGACCGGGTGGTGGCCGGCGATGTCCTCGAGGTCACCAGGCCGGCGGGGGTCTTCTGCGTGCGCGAAGGCCAGCGACCGGTCGTGGCCTTCTGCGGCGGCAGCGGCATCACGCCGGTCATATCGATCGCCAAGAGCACGCTGGCGGCGACGGCCCGGCCCGTGAGGCTGCTCTACGCGAATCGCGACGGCGCGTCGGTGATCTTCCACGGCGAGCTGCGGTCGCTGGGCGACCGGTACGCCGGTCGCCTGGACGTCCGCCTCCACCTGGACACCGACCGGGGCTTCCTCGACCCGGGCACCGTGGCCGAGTTCGCCGCCTCCGCCGCGCCGGAGCTCGATGACGACTTCTACATCTGCGGGCCCGGACCCTTCATGGACCTGGTCGAGGCGACGCTCCTCGGTGCCGGCATCGCCGCCGAGCGCATCTCGATCGAGCGATTCGACGGGCCCGGTGGGGCCGCTGCCCCCGCTCCTGCCGATGGCTCCCCTGCCGCGGCCACCGGTGCCGAGTCCGACGTTCCGGAGTCGGTGACCCTGATCCTCGGCGGCAGGAACGTCACCGTCGGCTATCAGGCTGGCGACACCGTGCTCCAGACCGCCCGCCGCGGCGGGCTGCAGGCGCCGTTCTCGTGCGAGGCGGGCGACTGTGCCACGTGCATGGCCAGGGTGCGCGAGGGATCGATCACGATGCGGGTCAACAACGCGTTGACGCCCGACGAAGTGGACGAGGGATGGGTCCTGACGTGCCAGGCGCTGCCCCGGGGCCGGACCGTCACGATCGAGTACGAGGCGCTCTGATCCCCGGGTCGCCTCAGGTGTTGCGGCCGCCGTTGACGCCGATCACCTGCCCGGTGATGTAGCCGGCGTCGTCGGAGACGAGGAACGCACAGGCGGCGGCGATGTCGTCGGGCCGCCCGGGACGCCGGACCGGCGTCGCCTCGGCGATGCGGTCCACACTTCCGCCGAGCAGGCCCCGCTCCTCCGACGCCCGGAGCATCGGCGTGTCGACGAAGCCTGGCGGGATGGTGTTCACCGTGACGCCCTTGGGCCCGAACTCGAGCGCCAGCGCCTTGGTGAGGCCGATGAGCCCGGCCTTGGACGACACGTAGTGGGCCATGAACTGCTGCCCGCCCTGCGCGCTCGACGACGAGATGTTCACGATCCGGCCCCAGCACGCGTCGATCATGTCGGGGAGCACCGCCTGGGTGCAGTAGAAGGGGCCGTTGAGGTTCACGGCCAGGATCCGGTCCCATTCCTCGCCGGTGATCTTCAGGAACGGGGTGAAGCCGGCGAGCCCGGCGTTGTTGACCAGCACGAGCACCGGCCCCAGCGCGTCTCGCACCCGCTGCACGGCCTCGTCCACCTGGGCGCGGTCGGACACGTCGACGCTCCCGGGCGCCATCGCGTCGTGGCCCTTCTGACGTAGCTCGCCGACGATCGCCTCGGCCGCCGCCCCGTCGAGGTCGAGGATCGCGATGGCGTGCCCGTCCTCCGCCAACCGCTGGGCGATGGCGCGCCCGATGCCGGACCCGGCGCCGGTGACGATCGCGGTGCGGCGCGTGGTCACGCCAAGGCCCCCTTGCTGGTTTCGAGCTGTCCGTCGCGCAGCCGCTGGCGCAGGCGGAACTTCTGGACCTTGCCGGAGGGGGTGCGGGGGAACTCGCGCACCTCGTAGAGGGACTCTGGCCACTTCTGGCGGGCCAAGCCGGCGGCCGCCAGGTGCGTGCGCACGTCGTCGAGGGTTGGAGCACGCATGCCGTCGCGCACCTGCACCACGGCGGCGGCGTGCTCGCCGAGGCGCTCGTCGGGGGCGGCGACGACGCTGACCTCGGCGACGGCCTCCATCCGCAGCATGAGCTCCTCGATCTCCTGGGCGCTGATGTTCTCGCCCCCGCGGATGACGATGTCGGACACCCGGTCGGTGATGGTCAGGAAGCCGTCGTCGTCGAGGACGCCGACGTCACCCGTCCGGTACCAGCCGTCGTCGTCGAAGACGGCTGCGGTGAGATCCGGATCCGTGTACCCGACGAAGCAGTCGGGCCCCCGGCTCAGGATCTGCCCGTCGCCGTCCAGGCGCACCTCGACGCCCGGCAGCGGACGCCCGTCGGTGGTGAGCCGCTTGGCCTCGGGATCGTCGAGCGACGCGCCGGTGATCGAGGGGTGTTCGGTGCTCCCGTAGGAGCGGAACACCTTGATGCCTAGGCGCGTCGCGCGCTCGGTGACGGCGACCGGGACCGACGATCCGCCGAGGCCGGCGAACGGCATCAACGCCAGGTGCTCGTCGGTGAAGTCCGGATGGTCGAGCAGGCTCGTGAGGAAGTAGGTCGCCCCGCCGCCGACGCCGAGCCCCTCCTCGAGCATCATGCGCAGCACCTCGCCCGGGTCCCAGACGTCGATCAGATTGACGGGCCGATGCCTCAGCAGCGGCACCAGGAAGGCGCTGAGCATGCCGATGAAGTGGCCGACCGGGGCACCAGTGATCTGCGGCGGGCCGCCCCCGGGGAAGAGATCGTTGAGTTGGCGGGTCTCGCAGCCGATGGTGCGGTGTGAGTGCACCACACCCTTCGGGTCGCGCGTCGTGCCGGACGTGAACGCGACCAGCGCCGGTGCGTCGGGGTCGACGGTGGTGGGCTCGCGCACGGGCTCCGCGTCGAGCGCGGTCTCGAACGAGGTGGCGCCGGCCGGGAGCGCCCCGGCAGGCGTCGCGCCGGCCACCAGCCAGAGCCTCGGTGGGTGCCGCGACAGCAGGTCCTCGTACATGCCCAGGTGGTCGGCGTGGCCGAACCGGTCGACCGTCACGACGGCCTCGGGCTCGGTGGCGCGAAGGATGTAGTCGACCTCCTTGGCGCCGTAGAAGTGGACGACCGGGACCACGACGGCCCCAAGGTAGGCGGCAGCCCAGAACGAGATGCCGGCCTCCACCCAGTTGGGGAGCTGGCACACGACCACGTCGCCGGGGCCTATGCCCCGGGAGCGGAGCGTTGTCGCCAGCGAGCGGGCCGCCCGGTCCACGTCGGCGAACGTGCCGGACCAGGGACGCACCTTGGAGCGCACCCGGAACCCGGCGCCAGCCATGCTCCCGAGGCCGTGGGCCACCGTCGCTCCCAAGGTGGCGTCGTTCCACCACCCCTCGGCCCGGTAGCGGTCCGCCAGGTCGCGAGCCACCGATCGCCTCTGCCAACCGTCCCGCCCGACGCTGATCGGCTGCACGACGTCCCCCTCTCGGCCCTGCGCGTCGACCGTAGCGAACGGTGGCCGTAGCCTGCCAACGCTATTGCCGCATTCTGAGAACTAGGTTACCGTCCCGGCGGTGGGCCAGCCGCTCGTCGCCGACGTCATCGAGCTCGAGCAGCTCCTCGCCCGGTACGCCGCCGGCATGACCAGGGACGACATCGACGCCGTGCTCGCCGTCTTCACTCCCGACGGCGCCTACCGCGCCTTCGGCGCGACGTACACGCTTGCCGACTTTCCGGCGCTCGTGCGCGCCGCGCCCAAGGGCCTGTACCTCACGGGCACACCTGCGCTCGAAGTCGACGGCGACGCCGGCACGGGTGTGCAGACCCTTTGCTTCGTCGACCAGAAGACCCACGCCATGCGCATCGGGTACTACACCGACACCTACCGCCGGACCTCGGACGGTTGGCGCCTGCAGACGCGGTCGATGACGTTCCTGCGCCGCAGCGGTGCCCGTGATGCCGGCAAGCCGCACGACCCGACCCGCCCCGAGCCGACCGCCAGCGCGTCGGGGTAGGGCTCGCCCCATGGAGCTCGACGCGTTCCGGGCGTCCGTCGACGGCTGGCTCGACGAGCACGCCGACGCTCTGGCGCCCGGTGCTGGCGCGGGGACGCTCGACGACGACATGGTGCAGCTCGCCAAGGTGAAGCGGTTGGCGTACGACGCCGGTTGGATGCGCTGGGGGTGGCCCGAGCGGGTCGGCGGGCTCGGTGGCTCGACCCTGCTGCGGGCCTACCTCGCCGAGGCGCTGACGTCGCGGGACCTGGTCGATCCGGGCCTCTATTCGATGACCGAGGTCCTGGCGCCGACGATGATCGACTACGCCCCGCCGGGGCTGGCCGCCGGCATGGTGCCCCGGCTGCTGCGCGGCGACGAAACGTGGTGCCAGGGCTTCTCCGAGCCGGGGACCGGGAGCAACCTCGCCGCGCTGTCCTGCCGAGCCATCCCGACCGACGACGGCTGGCAGGTTTCCGGGCAAAAGGTCTGGACCAGCCTGGCGCAGTACGCGCAGCGCTGCGTGCTCCTGGTCCGGACCGGGCCGCCCGAGTCGGGGCACAGGGGCATCACCGCGCTGTTCGTCGACATGGCGACCCCCGGGATCACGGTGCGGCCCATCGCGGCGATGCACGGCCGTGAGGAGTTCTGCGAGGTCTTCTTCGACGATGTCGCCGTC
Organism: uncultured bacterium; assembly: GCA_963756425.1. GTDB lineage: Bacteria > Actinomycetota > Acidimicrobiia > Acidimicrobiales > VFJN01 > DASQUK01. The sequence goes on from CAVWNW010000014.1 coordinate 44,110, forward strand.
CCGTTGGAGCGGACGCTGGGCGAGGTCGGCCAGGGTTGGTCGGTCGCGATGGACCTGCTCCCGTTCGAGCGCAGCACGGCGCTGTGGCAGCGGGGCGCCTTCCTGTACCGGCGGCTGGAGCAGCTCCTCGAGGTCGCGGCCCCGGGGACGCTGGCGCCAGACGAGGTCGGTGACGCCTTCGCGCAGGTCTACGCCCTGCGGGCCCGGTCCCGGGCGACGCAGCACCGGCTGGCGGCGGGGGAGCGGCTCGGGCCCGAGACGTCGGTGGACAAGATCCTGCTGGCGACGGCGGAGCAGGCCGTCTTCGACCTCGTCGCCGCCGCGCTCTCGGACCGCGTGCGGGCCGGCGACGACCCCGGCAGCGAGCGCTGGCGCGCCGAGTACCTGTATTCGCGGGCAGCGACCATCTACGGGGGCAGCGCCGAGATCCAGCGCAACATCGTCGCCCGGCGGCTGCTCGATCTGGGGGCCGACCGCTGATGAACGGCGAGGAGCGTGAGCTCTTCGAGAAGGGCCTACGCCACGCGGCGGCGAGTCACACCGGCGAGGCGCTCGACGCCGCACTCGGGGAGCTCGGGTGGCGGGACGCCCTGGCGGCCGATGCCCGCGCCGCGGTCTCGCTTCTCTTCGAGCTCCAGGGGGCCGCCAACGCCACGTCGTCGGCCCTCGACGACGTCGTCCTTGCCGCCCTCGACGCTGCGCCCACCCCGGCCGCGGGCGTCGTCCTGCCGTCCCTCGGGGGTTGGGACGCGCCCGGCCGGGTCGACGGTGGGGAGCTTGCCGTCCGCGGGCTCGGCACTGCTGGCCTGCGCCACCGCCCCGCCGCCGTCGTCGTCGCCGGGACCGGTGAGGGGCACGTCGCCGCCATCGTCGAGACCGCGGACCTCGAGCTGCGGCCTGTCGCCGGCATCGACCCCAGCCTCGGAATGGTCGAGGTGGAGGCGGGCGGCGTACGCCACCACGACCGGGTACCGGCCCCACCCGCGGCATGGCCGGCCGCGCTGGCCGCCGGCCAGCTGGCCGTCGGCCACGAGCTGGTGGGCGCGGCGAGGCGGATGCTCTGCCTGGCCTGCGACCACGCGCGGGAGCGCATCCAATTCGGGCGGCAGATCGCCTCGTTCCAGGCGGTGAGCCACCGGCTCGCGGACACCCGGGTTGCGATCGACGCGGCGGAGGCCGCGTTGCACGCGGCCTGGGACGACGGGTCACCGCTGACGGCGGCGCTCGCCAAGGCCCTCGCCGGCCGGGGCGCCAGCGCCGCACGGCGGCATTGCCAGCAGGTGCTGGCGGGCGTCGGGTTCACCACCGACCACCCGCTCCATCGGTACGTCCGGCGGACCCTCGTGCTCGACGGGCTGCTGGGCGACGCCCGCTCGCTGACCCGGTGGCTCGGCGACGACCTGCTCCGCACCCGGCGGCTGCCGGCGATCCTGCCCCTGTGATCGGTTGGCGGTGACCGCGAGGGTCCACTAGGTCCCGCCGGTTGCAGCCTTGCGGGAGAGCAGCCGGTCGAGGTTCGCCCGCATCTCGGGTGACGTGAACGATCGGTCCTCGGCGGTCAGGGCGAAGTCGAGGGCGGCCAGCACGGCCCGCTCTAGGTGCAGGTTCAGGATGCGCTTGGTGTCCTCCGCGGCGCGTTGCGGCAGCTCCGCGATCCGCCGCGCGCACGCAAGGGCCTGCTCGAGGACCTCATCGTCGGGGCACACGTGGTTGGCGAGGCCGATCTCGGCGGCCCGCCGCGCCGGGATCCGATCGCCGGTCAGCGCGTACTCCTTGGCGAGCTGGAGGCTGGTCAGTAGCGGCCACGTGACCGGCCCGCCGTCTGCGGCCACGAGTCCGACCAGCACGTGGGGGTCGGCGAGGTGGGCACTTTCCGCCATGTAGACGATGTCGGAGAGGGCGACGATGCTGCAGCCGAGCCCGACGGCGGGCCCGTTGACCGCGGCGACGATCGGCACCCGGCAGGAGACCATGCCGGTCACGATCCGTCGCCCGTCGTCGAGGGACTGCCGGCGCAGGTCGGGGTCCTTGGTCAGCTGGTCGAGGTAGTCGAAATCGCCGCCGGCGGAGAACGCTCTGCCCGTGCCGGTGATCACGGCCACTCGGGCCCCCGCGTCGGCGTCGATCTGGGGGAAGACGTCGGCCAGCGCCCGGTGGAGGCCGTGGTTGGTGGCGTTGAGGTGGTCGGGCCGGTTCAGACGGACGACCCTGATGGGTCCGTCGGCATCGACCGCCAACCCCTCCGGCAGCTCGTAGGTCATGGCCGCATCATGCCCCCGGCAGCCCGTCCGTCAGGCGTCCGCGCGCTCGGCGGCCAGCCGCGGCGCCCACTCGTCGCGCAGCGTCCGGCGCAGGACCTTGCCGGACGGGAGCCTCGGGACGACGTCGACCACCACCACGTGGCGCAGGTGCTTGTACGTGGCGAGGGTGTCGGCCACGAGCCGCCGGAGCTCGCCCTCGTCGACCGGGCGGTCGGCGTCCAACTGCACGGCCGCCACGGGCACCTCGCCCGCCCGCTCGTCGGCGATCCCGAACACGGCGCAGTCGAGGACGGCCGGATGACCGTGCAGCACGGCCTCCACCTCCGCCGGCGCCACCTGGAAGCCGTTGACCTTCATCATCTCCTTCGAGCGGTCGGTGAGGTGGACCCAGCTTTCGGGCTCGAGCCAGCCGACGTCGCCCGTGCGGTACCAGCCGTCGACGAATGCGTCGGCGGTCGCCTCGCCCGGCAGGTAGCCGGCCATGACCGACGGGCTGCGGGCCTGGAGCTCGCCGATCTCCCCCGGAGCCGCCACCCGTCCGCTGTCGAGGTCGGCGACCCGGAGCTCGACGTCCGCCGGCGGCAGGCCGGCGGAGTCGAGCCGCCATTCGGCGGGGTCGTGGACCGGGTTGGCGGCGATCACCGGCAGCTCGCTGGCGCCGTATGCCGGCAGCCACCGGACGCCCGTGCGCTCGGTGACGGTGGTGGCCACGCTCTCGGTGACGGGGGTCGCGCCCCACATGATGTAGCGCAGGGAGGAGAGGTCGTAGTCCTCGAGACGCGGGTGGTTCGCCATGGCCAGCGCGATCGGGGCGACGGCCATCTCCAGGGTCATGCGCTCGGACGCGATGACCCGCAGCTCCTCGTCGAGGTCGAACCGGCGGTGCAACCGGACCGTGGCGCCGGCCTCCGCGGCGGCCAGCAGGTTGAGCAGGCCGAGGATGTGCGAAGGGGGCGTCGCCACCTGGAACCGGTCGTCGGGGCCGAGGCCCAGCGCCGCGCACCAGTGTGACGTGGCCCGGCCGATCGACGCGTGCGTGTGGCGAACCGCCTTGGGGAACCCGGTCGTGCCCGAGCTGAAGACGAGGATCACGTCGTCGGTGGCGCCTGCCTCGGCGCCCGGGGGCCGGCGACGGCCGTGGGCCAGCGCCGCCTCGAGGGCGGTCGGGTCGTCGAGGTCGGTCACCGCGTCGCCGCTCAGGCGGTCGGCGAGCAGCGAGGCCGCGGCGCCGTCGGCGACGGCGTGGCGCGGCCCCGCCGTCAGCTCCAAGGCATGGTCGACCTCGGCGGCCTTCCACGCCGGGCTCAGGAGCACGCCCGCGGCGCCGAGCTTGCTGATGGCGTTGACCGTGACCACGAACTCCGGACGGTTCGCCATCATCACGGCAACGCGATCGCCGCGACCGACGCCGCGGTCCACCAGGTGCCGGGCGAAGGCGTTGCCCAGCCCGTCGAGGTCGCGGAACGACCAGCGGTCGTCGCCGGCCCGGATGGCATCCCGATCGCCGTACCGGTCTGCGGCCCGCTCCAGCCCCCCATGTACGAGCGTCGCCATCGGAAACATTGTTCTCGGATTCCGAGATCGACGTCAACACAGGTCAAATGTAGGGTTCGCAGGTGAACGTCGTCGCCGTGGTCGGGAACCCGAAGCCCGCGTCCAGGACGCGTGGGGCCGCCGAGCTGGTGGCCGAGCGCCTCACCGGTGCACCGCCCCACGTACAAGGCGACCTGCTCGAGTCCTCCTGGGACGCGAGCCCGGAGCTCGACGGCTGGATCGAGCGCGCCCGGGACGTACTGCGGCCGCCAGGCGGCTGACGGGCCGGTCAGCCCGCCGGCGTGAGGTCGAGGTGCAGGCTGCGGAGCCCACGCAGAATGTACGTCGGCGCGTACTCGTAGCGGCGCGCTCCAGCCGGCCCGTGCGCCGCCTCGGAGATCGTGATGCCCGCGGTGCGCTCGAGCAAGCGCGCGATCGCGACCCGGGCCTCGGCCCGGGCGAGGGGTCCCCCGGGGCACGCGTGGATGCCGCGCCCGAACGCCAGGTGCTCGCGTGCGTTCGCGCGATCGAGGTCGAAAACGTTCGGTTCGGTGAACCGCCGGGGGTCGTGGTTGGCGGCGCCGTTGACCACCATGACCGTCGTCCCGGCCGGGATGTCGACGCCGCCCACACGCACCGGCCGGCGGGCGAGCCGGAAGTCCCCTTTGACCGGGCTCTCGATCCGCAGGCACTCCTCGACGAAGTCGGGGATGCGGCCGGGGTCGTCCCGGAGCCGGCGCTGCAGGTCCGGGCGCTCGGCGATGACCTGGAACGCGGCCGCTAGGAGCCGGACCGTGGTCTCCTGCCCGGCCGAGAACAGGTTGGCCGCGACGCGCACCACGTCGATCACCTCCGGCGTCGACCCGTCGGGGAACGTGGCGAGCGCGAGGCCGGTGAGGACGTCATCGCGGGGCTGGCGGCGTCGGTCCTCGACGTACACCGCGAACCGGTCGTACAGGAACTCCAGCGGGGTGTGGCCGAGCGGGCGCTTGGCGCTGCCGAGGGCCCGGTTGCGGTCGTGGTCGCCCTGGAGCTCCTGGCGGAACGTCTCGTGGTCCGCCTGGGGCACGCCGAGGAGGTCGGCGATCACGTAAAGGGTGAACGGGCCGGCGAAGTCGCCGACGAGCTCGCACTCACCGCGCGCGACCAGCTCGTCGATCTGCCCGTCGGCGCGACGCCACATGAAGTCCTCGTTCTCCCGGAGTCGCTTCGGCGTGAGCAGCCGCATCAGCAGGCCCCGGTGGGCCTTGTGCTGGGGCGGATCCATGGTCGGGAGCTGGTCGCTGAACGGCAGCTGGTCGCGGTACTTCTCGATGACCTCGCTCACGTCGTCGCCCTCGAGCGGGACCGGCAGGCCGGGGAACGGACCCGTCACCGAGTTGCACGAGGAGAACGTCTCCGGATCGGCGAAGATCGCGACCGCCTCGTCGTAACCCGTCACCATCATCACGCCGTGGTGTGGCTCAGCGTGGACGGGGCACTGGCGGCGGAGATGGTCGAAGTAGGGATACGGATCGGCGATGAGCTCGTCGCCACGGAAGAAGTCGACGCGGTCGAAGTCGGTCATCGCGCCGCCTCACGTTGCACCGCCCGCTCGCGGAGCGCGTCCTTCATCACCTTGCCGGTGGCGTTGAGGGGCAGCTCGCCGACGATCTCCACCACGCGGGGGACCTTGTAATTCGCCATCTGGTCGCGGCTCCAACCGACGATGTCGGGGCCCGTCGTCGTCGCGCCCGGCCGGGGGACGACGAACGCCATCCCGACCTCGCCGAGCCGCGCGTCGGGGACGCCGATCACCGCCGCCTGCTGGATGTCGGGGTGGCGCAGGAGCATGTTCTCGATCTCGGCGGGGTAGGCGTTGAAGCCGCCGACGATGAACATGTCCTTCGCGCGGCCCACGATGCGCAGGCAGCCGCGGTCGTCGAGGACGCCCAGGTCGCCGGTCCGGAGCCACCCGTCGGGGCTGAGGGCCTCCGCGGTCGCCCGGGGATCGTCGAGGTAGTGGGCCATGATGCTGCCGCCGCGCAGGACGACCTCGCCCGGCTCGCCGGCGGGCACGTCGTGGCCCTTGTCGTCGGCGATGCGCAGCTCGAAGCCGGGGCGCGGCCGCCCGACTGTGGTGGCGATCGTCTCGACGTCGTCGCTCGGAGACGTGGCGGTTGCGGTGCCGGCCTCGGTGAGCCCGTAGCCGGTGATGATCGTCGAGAACGGCAGCTCGTCGTCGATCCGGCGGACGAGCTCGACGGGGATGTCGGCCGCGCCCGTCACGGCGACGCGCAGGCTCGACAGGTCGTGGCGGTCGCGGGCGGGGTGGTCGAGGATCGACTGGTACAGCGTCGGGGGCCCCGGCAGCACGGTGACGGCCTCCTCCGCGACGCGGGCGAGGAGGCGGTCGACGTCGAACACCGGCTCGGGCAGCATCGTTGCGCCCGCCGCCACCGAGGCCAGGATCCCGGCCTTCAAGCCGAACATGTGGAAGTACGGGTTCACCATCAGGTAGCGGTCGGCCGTACCGAGGCCGGTCATCGCGGCCCAGTCGGTCGCCACCCGCAGCGTCCGGCCGTGGGTCTGCACGACCCCCTTGGGCAGCCCGGTCGTCCCGGAGGTGAACAGGATGTCGGCGGGGTCGTCGGCGCCGAGCGCGGCGAGCCGCCGGTCGACCTCGGCCAGCGCCTCGTCCGTGCTCCTGGCCATGAACCCGTCCCAGGGCTCCGTGCCGGGCCCGGCGGGGCCACGCATCACAACGACCGTCTGCAGGTCGGCCAGGTCTGCGCGCCCGGCGTCGAGCATCGCCACGTAGTCGGTCCCCAGGAAGTCCGTGACCGTGACCAGCACCCGGGCGCGGCTCCGGGACAGGATGTCGGTCGCCTCGGGGCCCTTGAACCGCGTGTTCACCGGGACCAGGACCGCACCGGCCTGGAACAGGCCGAGCGCCGCCACGACCCACCCGGCGCTGTTGGGAGCCCAGATCGCGACCCGGTCGCCCGCCTCGATTCCCGAGGCCACGAGCGCAGCGCCGAATGCCCGGGCCTCTGCCGCCAGCTCCACGTAGGTGAGGCGGGTGTCGCCATCGACGATCGCCGGCCGGTCGCCGAACCGATCGGCGGCGGCCGCAGCCATCGCCGGGATGCTGTTCCACGCGCCGTCGCCGCCGGCGGTCATCGCACGACGGCCGCGTCGTCGACGTCCATGAGCCGGGCGAGGTTGCCGCCCATGATCTTGCGGACGGTCTCGTCGGCGACGCCGGCCAGCTGGTCGACGTATGTCGCGGGCTCGGCGAGGCCCTCCGGGTGGGGGTAATCCGACCCGAACAGCACCCGCTCGTCGCCGATGAGACCGGCGAGTGCGCCCAGGTCCTCCTCCCAGAAGGGGCTGATGTGGATGCTGCGCCTGAAGACCTCGATCGGGTCCTCGAGGAAGTCCTGCGGCATCTTCTTGTAGACATCGGCGAGGTTGCGCAGGAGCGGCTCGACCCAGCTGCTGCCGTTCTCGATGACGGCGACCTTCAACCGCGGGAAGCGGGAAAGGGCCCCGTGGCAGATCAGGGCCGACACGGCGTCCTCGACCGGCCGCCACTGGGCGAGCATCCGGAACGCCTGCGGCTGGAACGGCAGCATCTCGCTGTCGCTGCCCATCCACTCGTTGGTGTAGCGCTCGTAGCCGCTGTCCGAGGAGTGCAGCGCGACGAGGACGTCGGCCTCGACCGCCTTGCGCCAGAAGGGATCGAACTCCGGCAGCCCGAACGATCGCGGCCCGCGGTAGCCGGGGACCGGGGCGGGCCGGATGAGCACGGCGCGGGCGCCGCGCTCCACCACCCACTCCAGCTCTTCGATTGCGCGCTCGACGATCGGCAGCGTGATGACCGGCACCGCGAAGATGCGGTCCTCGTAGTTGAACGTCCAGGTCTCGTGCATCCACTGGTTCAGGGCGTGGATCGCGGCGTGGGTGAGCTCGACGTCGTCTCGCAGCCGCTCCTCGATGAGGCTGGCGAGCGTGGGGAACATCAGCGCGCGGTCGATGCCCTGCTCGTCCATGAGTGCGACGCGCGGGGCGGGCTCGCGGAAGGCCGGGATCGACCGCATCGGTTCCCCGAAGATCTCCCGCCGGCTCTTGCCCTCGGGGTTGCCGTGGCGGAAGTAGTCCTCCTGCGCGCCGGGCCGCGCCACGACCTCGAAGGTGGGGTTCGGGATGTACTCGCTGATGCGGCCGCGCACGACGATCTTGGTGCGGCCGCGCACGTCCACGTAGTCGATCGCGCCCCGATAGCGCTCGGGCAGGAACTTCGTCAGCGCGTCCTGCGTCTCGTAGAGGTGGTTGTCGGCGTCGAACACCGGGATGTCGAGCACGGGTCCGGGCATCGGGCTTCCTCCTGCTACGGCGAGTGTCTCTGAGGGTCGATTTCGCGGATCACCATGGGCATCAAGCGTGGGCATCTAGGTTGTCTCACAGCCGGCGGAATCGACCCTCACTGGAGCGACGCGGCCAGCGACACGAGAAGGGCGCGGGTGCGGTGCAGGGACGCGATCAGCTCGTCGCGGTTCTCCCCGATGGGGACGACCCGGACGGAGACGTCGGTGGCACCCGCGTCCGCGAACGCCCGGAGGCGCTTCTCGACGGCGGACTCGCCGCCCGCGGCGAGGATGTCGCCGACGTTGCGGGCGTCGCCATGGTCGAGCAGCCGCTGGTAGTTCGGCGAGACCTCGGCCTCGGCCAGGATGCGATTGGTCCGGGCGACGGCGGCATCGACCTCCTGGTCGCGGCAGAGGCACACCGGCAGGCCGGCGACGATGCGGGGTGCCGGACGACCGGCGGCCCCGGCGGCACGCGTGATGTGCGGGACGACGTGGGAGCTGATGGCCCGTTCGTCGGCCATCCACAGGATCGTCCCGGCGGTGCGCTCACCGGCCAGACGGAGCATCGCCGGACCGAGCGCCGCCAGCAGCACCGGCGTGGGCGTGACGTCCGTGATGTCCAGGGGGTTGTGCACCCGGAACAGCTGGTTGTCCACGTCCACGGGGCCGGGACCGGCGAGCGCGCGGTCGAGCACGTCGAGGTACGCGCGCATGGTCGGCGCCGGGTGCCCGTAGTCCAGTCCGAGCATCTCGTCGATGATCCAGTGATGAGAGACGCCGAGGCCGAGCGAGAGGCGGCCCTCACACACCGCCTGGACCGACAGCGCCTGCTGCGCCAGGGCGATCGGATGCCTCGGCTGGACCGGGACGACCGCTGTGCCGACTTCGATGCGCGTGGTCTCGGCCCCGACGATCGCGGCGGCCGTCAGCGCGTCGAAGTCGTCGGGGATCTGCGGGATCCAAATGGACGCCAAGCCGGACTCATCAGACCAACGCGCATCGGCGCGCAGTCGATCGACCTTGGTCCGGTAGCGGCCCCGCTCCGGGCCGACCATCACCCCGATGCGCATCCCGCACCCCTCCTCCGTCAGCGGCACGAGCACGTCCCGAGAACGAGCTTCTACCAACACTGTAACGTTAGTCTCGTCAGCCGCGAGGAAGACGCCCGCTACCGAGGGAACAGCGGTGGCGAATGGGCGGTCATCATGGTGACGAACTGCGGACCAGACTCGTGTGCCAGGAGAGGGAGGCTTCGATGACCGCCACCGAGTCAGACGTCTACTACGACCCGTTCGACTTCGAGATCGATACCGACCCATACCCGATCTGGAAGCGCCTGCGCGACGAGCGTCCGCTCTACTACAACGAGCGGTACGGCTTCTATGCCGTCAGCCGGTTCGAGGACGTCGAGCGGGCCCTGGTCGACTGGAGGACGTACAGCTCCGCCAGGGGTACCGTCCTCGAGCTGATCAAGAGCGGGGTGGAGATCCCGCGGGGGTCGATCATCTTCGAGGATCCCCCCGACCACGATCTCTACCGGGGCCTGCTGTCGCGGGTGTTCACGCCCCGGAAGATGGCTGCGATCGAGCCGAAGATACGGGAGTTCTGCGCCCGCAGCCTCGATCCGCTGGTGGGCACCGGCGGGTTCGACTTCATCCGCGACCTCGGGGCGCAGATGCCCATGCGCACGATCGGCATGCTCCTCGGCATCCCGGAACAGGACCAGGAGGCGCTCCGTGATCGCATCGACGAGGGTCTGCGGCTCGACGAGGGCACGATGCCGGACGTGGACCTCGAGGCCCGCGGGTACAACCAGAGCGAAGCCTTCGCGCAGTACATCGACTGGCGCGTGGAGCACCCCTCCGACGACCTGATGACCGAGCTGCTCCAGGCCGAGTTCGAGGACGCGGAGGGCACGAGCCGCCGGCTGACCCGGGACGAGCTGCTGGGCTACATCAACCTGCTGGCGGGGGCCGGCAACGAGACGACCACGCGGCTGATCGGCTGGACCGGCAAGGTGCTGGCCGAGCATCCCGACCAGCGCCGGCAGCTGGTCGAGGATCGCAGCCTGGTGCCCAATGCCATCGAGGAGCTGCTCCGCTTCGAGCCGCCGTCACCCGTCCAGGCGCGCTACGTCACCGACGACGTCGAACACCATGGGCAGCCGGTCCCGGAGGGCAGCGCCATCCTCCTGCTGAACGCGTCGGGGAACCGCGACGAGCGCAAGTTCTCCGACCCCGACCGGTTCGACATCCACCGCACGATCGACCACCACCTGGCCTTCGGCTACGGGACCCACTTCTGCCTCGGTGCCGCGCTGGCCAGGCTCGAGGGCCGGGTCGCGCTCGACGAGGTCCTGACCCGCTTCCCGACCTGGGAGGTCGACTGGGACAACGCCGTCCAGGCCCGGACATCGACGGTCCGGGGGTGGGAGAGGCTCCCGGTCGTAACACCCTGACCCCGAGGGTGGGGCTACCCCCACCCGGAGGACGCCGGGGCGCTCCATTCACCCGCCGGGCACCCGTCCGTACTGTTGGGCCATGACCACGAGCGACGTGATGACCACAGCGGGGGCCATGCGCGTCGGAGCCGCGAGCGACCCCGGTGATGACAGCTCCACGTGGACTGACATCCTGCGGGCGATGGCCGTGCGCAAGCGCCTCGAGGAATCAGCCCTGGCCGGCGCCGGCCGGTGAGGCCGCCGGGTTGAAGTAGCGGTCGAGCACGCCGAGCGCAGTTGGCAGCCATTGATCGCAGCCGGCGCCGGCCGCCTCGACGACATAGGGGAGGAACTCCGCAGCGTCCAGGCCGCCACGGGACCCCAGGTCCAGCAGCTGATCGAGTTCAGGCGGCGTCGTGGAAGACCAGGCCCAGAGTGTGGCGGCGGCCGCTGCGCACCGTGCTGACGCCGTGGCGCAGCGGGCCGCTGGACCAGCCTCGTTGGGTCCGCACGGGGCGGTCGCGGGTGGTGAACACCAGCCCGTGGCCCCGGGGGATCGTGCTCGCGGTGGCGCGGGACTGGGCTCGGGGCCGTTGCTCGACGACGACGAACTCGCCGCCGGTGTAGGCGTCGCCGGGCCGGTCGAGGCCGATGACGACCTGGAGCGGGAACACCAGGTCGCCGTAGAGGTCGCGGTGCAGCGCGTTCCAGTCGCCCGGGCCGTAGCACAGCATGAGCGGTGTCGGTCGGGTCTGTCCCGCCTCGTGGCACCGGTCGAGCCAGTCTTCGAGGCGGTCCGGCCACGGCGCCGGCCGGCCGCGCCGCTCCGCCCATGTCCGTGCGATCGGGAGGAGGTGGGGCCAGAACCGGGCCCGCAGCTCGGCCACCACCTGGGGCAGCGGGTGGTCGAAGTAGCGGTACTGCCCCTCGCCGAAGCGGTGGCGGGCCATGTCGATGGTCGATCGGAACCGCGCCTCGTCGCCGTAGATGTCGACCAGCGCCTGGCACTCGCTCACAGTGAGGACCGATCCGGTCGGCGCCACCCCGACGTCGTCGAGGCCGGCACCGATGCCGGCCCAGTGGAGCCGGTCCACCCGATCGGCGATGGGCCTCGCGGCGCTCACGACAGTCCGGTCTCGCGCACGGTGATGCTCAGCCGCCCGGGCGGTAGGCCGAGGTCGGGGGGCGCCGTACCCGGGAACACCTTGGGCACGCCGTGGTAGATGCGGCGATTGGGGCCACCGAACACGAGCAGGTCGCCGGAGCGCATCTCGATGTCGGTGAACGGCCCGGTGCGGCGGTCGACACCGGCCAGGCGGAAGGTGCAGGCGTCACCCAGGCTGATGGTGACCACCGGTGCCGCGGACGGCTCCTCACCGTCCTGGTGGAGACCGAGGCGCGCACCGGGGGTGTACAGGTTCACGATGGCAGCGTCGGGCGCGTAGGCCGCTGCCTCCGGGCCGCGGGTGCCGTAGGCGGCACCGACCGCGTCCCGGGCGAGCTCGATGATCTCGCGTGGCAGCGGCTTCACGGGCGCACCGTCGGTGTCGTCGGCGGTCCGGCTGTACGCATACGGCCGCCAGTGCCAGCCGAGGCATACGGACTGCACGCTCATCAGGTGGCCGGTCGGCACTCGGGGATGGCGCAGCCCCGCGGGCGGCAATGCCCAGCGGCGGAACTCGCCGACGAGGCCCCGTTGGGCGGGTGGCCCGAGCCACGCCGGGATGTGCACGACGCCCGGCAGCACCTCGCGGCGGGCCCGCTCGACGACGACGTCCACGAGGGGCAGGGCTGGCTGGTGCTGCGGCCCCGCCTCCGCGGCAGGGGGTGGCAACGTGGTCGGCACGCCGCCCAGGCGGCTGCGCGCCCCACCGCGACGAGTCGTGGGCACGTCGACGTTCATGCTTCGTACAACGGGCGGGCGCCTCCGATCGTGAGGTTCGCCCCATCCGTCAGTCGATGTGCTCGCCGATCTCGCTGCCCTCCTCGGACAGGCCCTCTTCCTCCAGCTCGCCCTCCAGCACCTCGCGGTAGGTGATCGGGTCGGGGTTCTCCTCGGCCGCCTCGTTGGCCAGCTCCTCCGCCCGTTCCTCGGCGGACTCCTGGGACTCGTCGTCGCGGTCGGACATGCGCGCCTCCTCGTCGGCCTGCCCCACCACGCGTTCCCCGGCCCCGGCCACCCGAAACGAGGGCGACCCGGCCCGGCCGCTACCGTGCCAGGGGCGATGTCCGAATCCGAGCCCGAGTGGGTGCCCGAGCGGCGGCGTCGGTGGGTGGGCGCCGTCGGCGCCGTGGTCATCGTCGGGTTGCTCGCCGCCTCGGTCGCCGCCGCCTGGGCTTCCGTGGACGAGGCGGACACCGACCCGCTGGCGGCTCCCCCCGCCGATGATGCCGCCCGGACGGGCGGCGGGCGCACCGGCGATGGGCCCAGCGCCGGCGACGCACCGCCGGCCAGCGCCGCCGAGCTGCGCGCCGCCGTCGACGAGATAAGCGCCGTCGTGGAGGCCGAGCGCGGTCTGGCGTTCACCGAGCCGGTGGATGTCGAGCTCGCGGGAGAGGGGGAGTTCCAGCGCCGGCTCCTCGACGACTTCGACGAGGGGGTCGACGACCTGCGGAACACGGAGGTGCTGCTGAAGGCCTTCGGGCTGGTCGAGGCCGATGTCGACCTCGTGGAGGCCATGCGCACCCTGCTCGGCGCCGGCGTTGTCGGCTTCTACGATCCGGAGACCGATGAGCTGGTGGTCCGCGGGACGGCGCTCACGCCGTACGTCCGCACCACCATCGCCCACGAGCTCACCCACGCCCTCGATGACCAGCGATTCGACCTCGATCGGCCCGAGTACGACGACGCCGACGACGAGATCGACTTCGGGTTCAGCGCCCTCGTCGAGGGCAACGCGCGCCGGGTCGAGGATGCCTACCGGGCGGGTCTCAGCGACGAGGAACGGCTCGACGCCGCCGCGGAGGAACTGTCGCTGGGGGGCGGCCTCGACCTCGGCGACGTGCCGCTGGTGTTGGTCGACCTGATCAGCGCGCCCTACGGCCTGGGCCACGACTTCGTCGTCCAGCTGCTCGACGACGGCGGCCAGGAGGCCCTCGACGCGGCGTTCGACGCGCCGCCGCGCACCAGCGAGCAGGTGATCGACCCCGCAGCCTACGAAGCCAGGCATGGTGCCATCGACGTGGCGGTACCCGCCGTCCCCGGCCAGGTCGTCGACCACGGCACGGCCGGGCAGTTCCTGATCCAGGTCGTCCTGGCGGATGCGGTCGGCGAGGACCGGGCCCGCGCCGCGGCGTCCGGGTGGGGCGGCGACTCGGTGGTGGCGTGGCGTGACGGTCAACGCCCGTGCGCCACCCTGGCAGCCGTCGGTGACGACCCCGGCGAGACGGCGGAGTTGCGTGGCGCGTTCGACGAGTGGGCGGCCAGCGGCGGCCTCACCGGCGGTGCAACCGGGCCCGACGTCACGGTGGCGCCGAACGGCGACGGTCCGGTCACCATCGAGGCCTGCGGGGGCTGAGGCGCCGCCCGCGATCGGTCAGGCGCCCCGGTCCAGGTCGAGGGCCAGGTCGACGGCGTCGGCGGCAGTACGGGCTGGCACCGTGCCGGCCACGTCCCAACCCTCGCCGAGGACGATGACCGGCGTGCCCGCGAGTAGGGCGAATGCGACCTCGGACAGCGTGCCGTAGGCGCCCGGAAGGGCGATGACGGCGGCGGCGTCCATCACCACGAGAGCGTTGCGGGCCTCGCCCACCCCGGTCGGCACCGCGACGGTGACGTAGGGGTTGGCGTCCGCGCGGGTGGTGCCGGGAAGGATGCCGATCGTCGAGCCGCCGGCCAGCACCGCGCCCCGGCAGGCCGCCTCGGCCACGCCCGCGCGGCCGCCGGTGACGACGATGCAGTCCCGCTGCGCGAGCAGGCGCCCCACCTCCTCGGCGAGGGTGAGCACCGACTCGTCGGCTTCGGTGCCGCCGACCACCGACACGTAGCGCGGCCGCGAGGCGAGTCCCGGCATCCCCATGGCGGGATTATCGCGTGTCCCGGCGAACGGCCGTCCGGGCGGGCCCGGAGTTCCGCTATGGATGCGGCGGGGTCATCACGGTGGATACCGTCCATCCCGTGACAAGCGAAGGCGACGAGTACCGCGTCGAGCGGGACAGCATGGGAGAAGTCCGGGTGCACTCCTCGGCCCACTGGGGCGCGCACACACAGCGCGCCGTCGAGAACTTTCCGATCTCGGGGGTGCCGCTGGAGCCGTCGCTCATATCGGCGTTGGCCCGCATCAAGGGCGCCGCGGCCCAGGCCAATGCGCGGCTCGGCGTCATCGAGCAGGACACGGCCGACGCCATCAGCGCCGCCGCCGCCGAGGTGGCCGACGGCCGCTGGGACGACCACTTCCCCATCGACGTGTTCCAGACCGGTTCCGGCACCAGCTCCAACATGAACGTCAACGAGGTCCTCGCCCGGCTGGCCTCGCAGCGGCTGGGGCGCCCGGTGCATCCCAACGACGACGTCAACGCGTCGCAGTCGTCGAACGACGTGTTCCCGTCGGCAATCCATGTGGCGGCTGCCCACCAGACCCAGACGGTGCTGCTCCCGGCGCTGGAGTACCTGGGCCTAGCGCTGCGGGCCAAGGCCCATTCGTTCGCCGAGGTGGTGAAGGCCGGGCGCACCCACCTCATGGATGCCACGCCGGTCACCCTCGGCCAGGAGTTCGGCGGTTACGCAGCGCAGGTCGCACACGCGGCGGGGCGCATCAAGGAGACGCTGGGTGGCGTCGGCGAGCTGCCGCTCGGCGGGACGGCCGTCGGCACCGGCATCAACTGCCCGCCGGGTTTCGCCGCCGACGTGATCGACCAGCTGGCGGGCGACCTCGAGCTGCCGCTCGTCGAGGCCGCCGACCACTTCGCCGTGCATGGCGCCCGCGACGCCCTGGTGGCGCTGTCGGCCAGCCTCCGGGGGCTGGCCGTGGCCCTGCTCAAGATCGGCAACGACATCCGCTGGATGGCATCCGGTCCCCGCACCGGGCTGGCCGAGATCCGGCTGCCCGACCTGCAGCCGGGGTCGTCGATCATGCCGGGCAAGGTCAACCCGGTGCTGGTGGAGGCCCTCACCCAGGTATCGGCCCAGGTGATCGGCAACGACGCCGCAGTCGCCTTCGCCGGGTCGCAGGGCAACTTCGAGCTGAACGTCTACATGCCGGTGATGTCCCGCAACCTGCTCGAGTCGATCCGCCTGTTGGGCAACGTGACCCAGCTGTTCGCCGATCGCTGCGTGGCCGGGATCGAGGCCGACGTCGAGCGCTGCCGCGCGTACGCGGAGTCGAGCCCGTCGCTCGGGGCCTCGCTCAATCCCTACATCGGGTACGACGCGGCCGGCGTCATCGTCAAGGAGAGCATCGCCACCGGGCGCAGCGTGCGCGAGCTCGTCCTCGAGAAGGGCCTGCTCACCGAGGAGCAAGTGGACGTCGCCCTCGATGTCCTCGGCATGACCAAGGGCGGGGTCCGCAAGTAGCGGATGCCGCTGGCCGCTCAGCCGCCGAGCGCCGGCGAGCCGGGGTAGGGCTTGGGATCGGCGGGCCCGGGAATGTTGGGGCGCGTCCAGCTCATGGCCTTGGCAAGCTCGGACACGGCGTCCCGCCACTCCGGCGGGTCCCAGCCCTCGGCGAGGGCGGCCACCGAACGGTCCTGGCGCAGGTGTACGAAGGCGGGCAGCTCGTTGACGCCGATCGCCTTGACGAGATCGCGATCCGGGTCGGCGAAGGTCAGCATCCGCTGCGCCCAGGGCCCGAGGAACTCGTGGGCGTCGTCCTCGTTGGCGGTCACCACGAACGCGATGCGGCAGTCGGCCCCCCGGAAGTCCTCCAGGATGCGGCCGGCCGTCTCCAGCAGCCACGCGCTCTCGTAGGTGTATGGATCGAGGATCACCGCCGCCAGGTGGAACGTGGTCAACCAGGCGTCCAGGCTCCGAGGCTCGCCGCCGAGCGGCGCGAGCCGTAGGTCACCAGGGGGGTCGGTCGCCACGGCCCGAGACGGTAGCAAGCTGCGGTTTCCGGGAGCAGATTCGGGGCTACGGTCCCACCGGTGCACCCGATCGAGCGGCTGCGGGCTGTGGCGCGAGCGCGAGACGTCGAGCAGACGCTGCTGGCCAGCGAGGCGGCGTCGGTTCTCGGGTCCCTCGCGTTCGACCCGATGAGCCTGCTCACATCGTGTCGCCGGCTGATCGACCGGCACCCCGCGGCCGGGGCGCTGTGGTGGGCGTGTGCCCGGCTGCTGGCCGCCGACGACGCCCGGGCGGAGGCGCGCAGGATCGCCCTCGATCTCGACGACGATCCCGCCCGGATCGACCTGAGCCTGGAGCTGCCCGATGGCGCGATCGTCACCGTCGTCCCCGATGCGGCCGGCGGCTCGGACCTCGCCGCCGACCTGGCGGGCATGCGCGACGACCTCGATGTCGTCGTGTTCGACGGCGGCGCGTCCGCACGGGGCCCCGCCGATGGGATCCTGCTCGTCGAGACGGGTGCCGCCGGCCGGGGCCGATTCCTCGGCGCCGCCGGCGCGGGCGAGGCGCTGGCCGAGGCCCGGCAGGCGAGGGCGGAGGTGTGGCTGCTGGTGGCCGTTGGCCGGCGCCTGCCGGGGCCGCTGTTCGACGCCCTGGTGACGCGAGCCGGCACGGCGGCAGGGGAGGTCCTGCCGATCGACGGGGTCGACCGCATCGTCGAGCCGCGCCAGGTGCCGTGCCCGTGCCCGCCGGAGCTGCTGCGCCAGCCCGGGGGCGGCGGTTCCGGCGTTCGGATGTGACGGTTTCCGGCGTTTTCGGACGCCGGTTCGAGGTCCAGGGACGCGACCTCAGGACCTGACAGAATCCCGGGCCATGAAGCGTCGCGACCTGATCCACATGTCCCACGACGAGGTGGTCGAGTTCCTCCAGGGACGCCACACCATGAACGTCGCGACCATCAACCACGACGGGACGATCCACATGGTGGCCATGTGGTACGGCTTCGTAGGGCAGGCGCCGGCTTTCTGGACGTTCGCCAAGTCGCAGAAGATCCTCAACATCGAGCGCAACCCCCAGATCACCTGCCTGGTCGAGGCCGGCGACAAGTACGAGGAGCTGCAGGGCGTCGAGCTGGTGGGGCGGGCGGAGCTGGTGTCCGACCACGACGGCAGGATGACCATCGGGCGCAGCGTGTTCGAGCGCTACCTCGGGGAGTGGACCGAGGAGGCGCAACCCTTCCTGGAGCGGACCGGTGCCAAGCGGGCCGGCGTGATCGTCCACGTCGATCGGATCGTCTCCTGGGACCACCGCAAGCTCGGCGGCCAGTACTGAGCGACGCCAGGGGCCCTCGTGGGCGGGCGCGTTAGCGTCCGCCGCCGTGGGAGAGACCAGCGTCGTCGAGCGTTACCTGGAGCTCGGGCTGCGGCTCGGCCGCCACGTCGATGGGTTCGTCGACGCCTACTACGGTCCGCCCGAGCTGGCCGCCCGGGCCGAGGCCGAGCCGCTGCACCCGCCTGCGGAGCTGGCGGCCGACGCCGGCCGCCTGGTCGCCGACCTCGATGCGGGCGACGGTGCCGACCAGGTCGATGCCGGGCGCCGCCGCTGGATCCGGGCCCAGGCCGTTGGTCTCCGGACCAGCGCCCGCAAGCTGGCCGGGGCCGACATCGGCTACCTCGACGAGGTCGAGTCGTGCTACGGCGCCCGCCCCGGGCTCGTCGACGACGACGAGTTCGCGGCCGCACACCGGCGTCTCGACCAGGTGCTGCCCACCGAGGGCGGCGCGCCGCTGCGCGAGCGGTACATCGCCTGGCGCGAGGCACACGCCGTCCCCGTCGACAAGCTCGAGCCTGCGATCCTGTCTCTGGCGGACGACCTGCGCGAGCGCACCCAACGGCTCTTCGGGCTGCCGGACGGCGAGCACGTCGAGTGGATCTTCGAGACCGACAAGCCGTGGTCCGGCTTCAACTACTACGAGGGCGGGCTGCGCAGCCGGGTGGCTATCAACCTCGACCTGCCGGTCCTGTCGCTCACGCTGGGACACCTGGTGGCACACGAGGCCTACCCGGGCCACCACACGGAGCACAGCCGCAAGGAGGTCGGCCTCGTCCGCCAGCGCCGCTGGCTGGAGGAGACGATCTTCCTCGTCGGCACGCCGCAGTGCACGATGGCCGAGGGCCTGGCCGACCTCGGCGTCGAGGTGGTCATCGGTCGCCGCCCCGAGCGGGTGGTGGCCGAGCACCTGCGGCCGCTCGGCATCCGCTACGACGCCGACGTGGCTGCGGCGGTGGCCGAGTCGGCGGAGGTGCTGTCGTGGGTGCGGTCGAACGCGGCCATCCACCTGCACGACGGCGGCTGGCCGGTGGAGGACGTGGTGGCCTACCTCGAGCGTTGGGCGCTGTTGCCCCGCAACCGGGCCGACAAGGCGGTGTCGTTCCTCACCGATCGGACGTGGCGTGCGTACAGCCACTGCTACACCGAAGGCCTGCGGCTGTGCCGGGCGTACGTGGCCGACGATCCCGCCCGATTCGGGCGGCTGGTCACCGATCAGCTGCTGCCCGCAGACCTGGCCGGCGCAGCCGCCTAGCGTCGGCGCGCCAGGTCGCCCCGGCCGGACTGGCGCGCGCATCACCGCGTTAGGGTCGGACACGATGCGTTCCCCCAAGGACTTCTTCCGCCCGCTGGCGGTTGGGGCGCCCGCGCCCCTGCGGGAGATCCCCGTCCGGCCCTCGCGGATGATCCACTTCTTCCCGGCGTCGAACCCGAAGATGGTGGCCAAGGTGCCGGACATGGCGTCCCAGGTCGACGTCCTGCTCGCCAACCTCGAGGACGGCGTGCCCGCGGCCGACAAGGACGCCGCCCGGGCGGGGATGGTCGAGGTGGGCAAGAAGTGGAGCGATCCCGACACCCAGCTGTGGACCCGCGTCAACTCCCTGGACTCGCCCTGGGGGCTCGACGACCTCACCACCGCCGTCACCGAGGTCGGCGACGCCCTCGACGTCATCATGATCCCGAAGGTCGAGGGCCCCGAGGACATCCACTACGTCGATCGCCTGCTGGCCCAGCTCGAGGCCCGGGCCGGGCTCACCGAGCCGCTGCTGGTGCACGCCATCCTCGAGACCGCCCGCGGCGTGGCCAACGTCGAGGAGATCTGTGCCGCCAGCCCCCGCATGCAGGGTCTCTCGCTGGGGCCCGCGGACCTGGCCGCGAACCGGAGGATGAAGACCACGCGCGTGGGTGGTGGCCACCCGGGCTACCTGGTGCGCCAGGACCCCGACCCCGACGATCCGGACGCGCCGCGTGCCACCTTCCAGCAGGACCTGTGGCACTACACGCTGGCCCGCATGGTCGACGCCTGCGTGGCCAACGGGGTGCTGCCGTACTACGGGCCGTTCGGCGACATCAAGGACGTCGTCGCGTGCGAGGACCAGTTCCGCAACGCCTTTCTGCTCGGCTGCGTCGGCGCGTGGAGCCTGCACCCCACGCAGATCGACATCGCCAAGCGGGTGTTCAGCCCCGATCCCGCCGACGTGGCCCATGCCCAGAGGGTCATCGAGTCCATGGGCGACGGCACCGGCGCCATCATGCTCGACGGCAAGATGGAGGACGACGCCTCGGTCAAGCAGTGCAAGGTGATCGTCGAGCTCGCGCACCAGCTGGCCGACCGGGATCCCGAGCTCGCCGCCGCCTACGGCTTCGCTGCCACCGAACGAGCGGACGGGTGAGCGCCGCCGGCGAGCCAGCGCTCCGGCCCCGGCGCTCGGTGCTGTACATGCCGGGGGCCAACGAGCGCGCCCTCGCCAAGGCCGAGACCCTGCCCGCCGACGCCCTCATCCTCGACCTCGAGGACGCCGTCGCACCCGAGGCCAAGGCGGAGGCCCGCGACCGGGTGTGCGAGGCGGCGGCCTCGGGCCGGTACGGGGGCCGGGAGGTCACCATCCGCATCAATGGCGCCGGCACGCCCTGGCACGACGACGACCTGCGCGCAGCCGCGGCCGCCGGCCCCGCGGCCGTGGTGGTCCCGAAGGTCGACTCGGCCGGCGCGGTGCACGCCATCGAGAAGGCGCTCGAGGCGGGCGGGGCCGGCGACGGCACCGCCGTCTGGGCCATGCTCGAGATGCCGGCGGCGACGCTTCGCGCCGAGGAGATCTGCGCCGCCTCGGAGCGGCTGACGGTGCTGGTGATGGGAACCAACGACCTCGCCAAGGAGCTGCGGGCCGAGCACGTTCCGGGGCGTCAGCCGCTGCTGGCGGGTCTCGGCCTGTGCCTGCTCGCAGCGCGAGCCACGGGCAAGGTCATCCTCGACGGCGTCTACAACGACATCGCCGACGCGGAGGGGTTCGAGGCGGAGTGTCGCCAGGGGCGGCAGCTGGGCTTCGATGGCAAGACCCTGATCCATCCGGCCCAGCTCGAACCCTGCAACCGGGTGTTCGCACCGTCGGCCGACGAGGTGGAGCGCGCCGGCCGCATCATCGAGGCGTTCGAGCAGGCGCAGGCCGAGGCTCGAGGCGTGGTCACCGTCGATGGCCGCATGATCGAAAACCTCCACGTCGACCAGGCGCGCCGCACCCTGGCACTGGCCGCAGCCATCGCCACGCTCGAAGGCGGCTGAGCCCGGCGCGACCAGGCGGGGGCTCTGCGGCGGTTCGGGGCCGCCAGGGAGTGCCGCAGATCAGCCGGGGGCGGGGAGGAAGTCGAGCAACAGGCCGTTCAGCTCGTCGGGCGCCTCGAGTGGGATCCAGTGCCCGGCCCCGTCGATTCGCTCGTAGCGCCACTCCGCGGTCACATGGGCCGCGGAACCTGTCACGTTCTGTTCGATCAGCGCCATGTCGTGCTTGCTCCAGATGCCCATCGTCGGCCGAGCCACCGGCGGAACCTCGAGTGGGGGCTCGACCAGCGCCGCCGCCGGGAGGTTGGCGCGGTACCAGTTCAGGGATGCCGTCAGGGCGCCCGGCCGGGACAGCTCCGAGATCACTGCGTCTGCGTCGGGGTGCCGGGACCAGGTGCGGAAGTTGGCGTAGTCGTCGTTCGAGAGCCAGCGCTCCGCGACCCCCTCGACCAGGAACAGGAGCATGTACCAGGACTTCTCGCGCTGGGCGAGTCCTGCGGCCCCGAACGCCGACGGATGGCCCACCGACAGGGCGACGAGGTGGTCGACGCGATCGGGGAAGAGCGCCGCCACGGCCCAGGCCACCGCCGCGCCCCAGTCGTGCCCGATCACGTGGGCGCGGCCGACGCCGAGGTGGTCGAGGACGCCGATCACGTCACCGAGGATGTTGGCCAGGCCGTAGGCCTCCACGCTCCCCGGCCGGTCGGACGCGCCGAAGCCGCGGAGGTCGGGCACGACGGCCCGGAACCCGGCCGCCGTGAGCGCGGGTACCTGGTGCCGCCAGAGTCGATGCGAGTCGGGCCAGCCGTGCAGCAGCAGGACGGCCGGTGCCTCGGTCCGGCCGGCAGGCTCTGCGACCTGGACCTCGAGCTCGATGTCGTTGACGCCGATGCGCATGGCCACGATGGTCCTACATCCATCCAGGGGTCGCCGCGCCGTCAGAGCGCCGTCACGTTCCAGAACACCGGCTGGCCGTCGGAGGCGATCGCATCCCAGCGCTGGCGGGCGGCGTCCACGGTGGTGGGATGGGTCAGGACCCAGAAGCGGCCGGTTCGGATGGCATCGACCACGTGCGCGGCGACGTCGCCGGGGTCCATGCCGCCGTCGATCAGGCCCTGGATCAGCGCCCGCATCATCTCGGGGTCGACATCGATTCCGGGCACCGGGCCCGACTCGACCGGTGCCACGTCCGAGGGGCGGTTCCGCTCGGTGTCGGCGATATTGGTGCGCACCCACTCGGGGCACAGGACGGACACACCCACGGTGGCGCCGGTGAGCTCGAGGTCGAAGTGCAGCGACTCCGACAGCGCCACCACCGCGTGCTTGGTGGCGAAGTAGGGGGCCATCGCCGGTCCGGTGACGATGCCGGCGGCCGAGGCCGTGTTGACCACGTGACCCTCGCCCTGCTCGATCATCCGCGGCACGAACGCCCGGATGCCGCGCGCGACCCCGAGCAGGTTCACGTCGACAGCCCAGCGCCAGCGGTCGGGGGGCACCGTCCAGGTGAGCCCGCCGACCCCGACACCGGCGTTGTTGCACAGCACGTGGACCGTGCCGAACCGCTCGAACGCGGCCGCCGCCAGGGCGTCCACCGCCTCGTCGTCGCGCACGTCGGTGGGGACCCCCATGACGTTGTCGGCGCCGAACGCATCCGCCAGCTCGGCGGTCGCCTCGTCCAGGGCGACCCGCTCGACGTCCGCCAGCACGACCCGCATGCGCTCGCCGGCGAAACGCCGGGCCAACCCGAGGCCGATGCCCGACGCGCCGCCGGTCACCACCGCGACCTTGCCCTCGAGGTCCTGCATCCCGGGGACGCTAGTGACGACAAGGGCCGCGGCACTAACGGTCGTCCACCGGCCGCGCGCTAGATGCCGATCAGCTCGAAGGACACCCCCAGGAGGCCGCCGAAGCGTTCGGCGGTCGCCTCCGCCCACTGACGGAGGAAGACCTCGGGGTCCGGGTCCCCCAACCCCGCCAGGTAGGCCGCATGGCGCCGCAGAGAGTCGACGCCGACGTCGAACGTGGCGGTCACGTCGACTGCGTGCGTGGGCTGGGGCGAGGCGATGACCGCCAGGTAACGCACGCCCGACCACGGCTCCAGGCCGCCGTCCCGGAGCTCCGGGAACACCCAGCGGTTGGCGGCATCGCGCACTGCGTCGATGGTGGCCAGCCCGACCGCCCGGTGGTCGGCCATGTTGACGTAGGTCCCGCCGTAGGTCTCGCGGTGGTTGACGCCGACGACAAGCTCCGGCCGGTGCCGCCGGACGGCGGCCGCCAGGTCGCGCCGCAGCGGCAGCCCGTACTCGATCGTGCCGTCGGGGTGGTCCAGGAACTCGACGTCGGTCACGCCCACCACGGCCGCGCTGTCACGCTGCTCGCGCGTGCGCACCCGCGCGCTCTCGGCGGGCTCCATCGAGTCGATGCCCGCCTCGCCCTTGCTGGCCAGGAGGTAGGCGACCCGCTTGCCCTGGCCGGTCCAGCGGGCGACGGCGGCGGCGCCCCCGTACTCGAGGTCGTCGGGATGGGCCATCACGGCCAGGGCGCGCTCCCAGTCCTCCGGGAACTCGGCGAGCTGTGGGCTGGCAGTGTCAGTCACCCGGCCCTCCCCGAGGCGATGGGTCTCAACCAACCGGGCCCGAGGCTATTGGTTCCGCACCCGGGACCCAGCGCCTCACGCCCCGGTTCCCGGAACCTATTGCCTCGCCGCCTCCACCAGCCGTCGTGCGATCACCTTGAGGCAGAGGGTCTCGTCGGCGCCCTCGAAGATGGACAGCACGCGTGCGTCGACGAAGTAGCGGCTGACGGCATACTCCTCGGCGTAGCCGTAGCCGCCGTGGATCTGCATGGCCTCGCGGGTGACCCACTCGGCGGCCTTGCACACGTACGCCTTCACCATCGCCGCCTCCATCGTGCCCTCGCCCTTGGCCATCAGGCGGGCCACGACGTAGGAGAACTGGCGGGCCGCCTGGATGGTCACGGCCATGCGGGCGAGCTTGGCCCTGGTGAGCTGGTAGTTGGCGATCGGCTGGCCGAAGACCGAGCGGTCGAGGGCGTACTGCCGGGCATCCTCGTACGCGGCCTGCATGACCCCGATGGCCCGCGCCGCCGTCTGCAGCCGGCCGTTCTCGAAGCCGGCCATCTGCAGGTAGAAGCCCCTGCCGAGCCCCTCGTCGCCGCCGACCAACCCGTCGTCGGCCACGAACCAGTCGTCGAAGGCGATCTCGTAGGAATGCATCCCGCGGTAGCCGATGGTGTCGATCGGTCGGCCCTCCATGCGGCCACCCCCAGGGGCGCCATCGGCGCCTCCGTCCTGCGTGAACTCGAAGCCGTGGCCGTCGCCCCGGGGCTTGGGGACGACGAACAGCGACAGCCCCCGGTGGGCGCGGGATCGATCGGGGTCGGTGCGGGCCAGCAGCATCAGGGCGTCTGCCCGGGCGGCGAACGTGCACCAGGTCTTGACGCCGCTGATGAGCCAGCCGCCGCCGGTAGGCGTGGCCATCGTGGTGATGGCGGCCACGTCGGAGCCGTAATCGGGCTCGGTCACCGCCACTGCCGCCATGACCTCGGCGCTGGCCAGGCGGGGGAGCCAGTGCTGCTTCTGGGCCTCGGTGCCGCCCTTGACGAGGGCGCGGGTCAGGATCTCGGGGCGCGTGATCAGTGATCCGCCCACGCCGAGCGATCCCCGCGAGAGCTCCTCGGTGGCAACCACCATGCCCATGTAGTCGCTCTCGCCCCCGGCCGCGAACCCGCCGTAGTCCTCGGGCACCGACAGACCGAAGGCGCCGAGCTCGGCCAGCCCCGAGATGATGTCCTCGGGGATGTCGGCGTTGTGCCGGTGGATGCCCTCGGCGATCGGGCGGATCTTGTCGTCGGCGAAGCGGCGGAACGTGTCCCGCACCAGCTCGAAGTCGTCGTCGAGGTGGCTGGGCCCCGGGCCGTCGATGGACGCCAGGAACGCGGGATCGCGGTGGAGGGTCACGAACGACCGGGCGTCGTCGAGGGCGGCAGCGTCGAGCCCCCAGGCTGCCTCCCGGCTGTAGAGCCTGGCGGCCACGTCCGCCACCGCGTCGGCGGCGAACGCGCACGTGATGGCGGCCTCCTGGTCGCCCTGGGCCCCGTAGTCGAGGAGGGTCCGGGCCGTCTCGATGGCGGCGGCGGCGTGGGCGAGGTCGTACGCCACGACCTGGTCGGCGTCGACGGACCCGGTAGCGGCCAGATGGCCGAGCGCCCGGTGTACGACGTCGCGGGCGAGCTCGACGGCGGACGCGGCGGCGTCGATGTCGGGCACGGTCATGGCTGGGGACGGTATTCGCCGACCGGCGGCGGTGTCAGGTGGCGGGGCCGGCGTACAGCTCGAGGAAGGAGTCGGTGACGTCGACGGCCTCGTCGGGATCGGGGAACTCGATGGCAATCGAGTCGTCGCCGTAGTCGAAGAAGTCCATGGTGATGCCGTAGGTGAAGCCGGATGGCGCATCGTCTCCGGGGTCCTGGTCCGGCACGACCCCGGCAAGCGCCGCCAGGAGATCGAATTCGTATCCCATCCGGCGCACGTACCCGTCGTCGTCGATCCACGCCTCGAGCGCCATCGGTGCGTTCAGAAGCGAGTCCATGAGGGGCTCCGCCTCGGCCGGCTGGGAGCGGCCCAGGGATCGCATGAACTCCTCGGCGCTCAGCCCCGACGCCTCCAACAGCTCACCCAGGGTGACCTCGGCCGCCAGGCCGTGGACGGACACGCCCCGCACCTCGGCGTCGCCCAGTTCGTCGACGTCGTCGGTGCCGGCGACCAGGTCCAAGAGGGCGCGTGGGTCGGCGGCCTGGCCGCCCGCCGCGCTCGCCACGTCGTTCAACGGCAGCACGTCGCCGAGCTCGGCCAGGTCGACACGCCCCCAGGCGTCACCGAGGGCGGCGAGGTCACCCATGGGACCGAGTTGCCCGGCGGCGCCGGGCATGTCGGCCAGGGCCTCGTACATCGGCGCGCGGAGGTACATGACCTGCCGGTCGGCCACGATCTCCATGGTGAGGTCCGCGTCGGACGCCTCCGACGGGAACGCCTCCCCGGGTGGCGCCAGCTGGCCGATCTCCTTCATCAGCGGGCCCATGTCCATCCGGATGTGCGAGAGCTCGCCGTCCTGCTCGCCCGACATCATCCGTGCGTCGAAGTCGAAGGACTCCCCGGCGAAGTCGAGGTCCATCGCCAGAGTCATCTCGAGCCGGTAGGGCTCACCGGTCGAGCGCTCGGCGGCGGCGGACACGAACTCCGGCGTGGCCTCGAAATCGACGTCGCCGGCTGTGACGTCCGCGATGTCTGCCTCCTGCGCACAGGCCGAGGCGACCATGGCGAGCGAGGCCACCGTCAACGGGATCACGCGCGACCTCAGGCGCCCGCCACGTCCCGAGTCATGCCGCGTCATGGTCCCTCCCTTGGCCCGGCCGGCGGCGACTCTAGCGTTGGCCGGCACCGGCGACGGTCCCTACCGTGTGCCGCCATGGCCACGATCGACCGCCCGTTCGGCCGCCACCTCGAGGACTTCGAGGTCGGCGACGTCTACCGGCACTGGCCCGGCAAGACGATCACCGAGTACGACGACCACCTCTTCTGCATGATCACCATGAACCACCACCCGCTCCACATCAACGAGTGGTTCGCCGAGAACGAGACCGTGCAGGGCCGCAACGTGGTCGTGGGCAACCTCGTGTACTCGCTGGTCCTGGGGATGTCGGTGCCGGACGTCAGCGGCGCGGCCGTGGCCAACCTCGAGGTCGAGGAGCTCAAGCACCCCAAGCCCACCTTCCACGGCGACACCATCTACGCCGTGACGCGGGTGCTCGACAAGAAGGAGACGTCCGACGGCAAGCGCGGCATCGTCACCGTCGAGACCAAGGGCATCAACCAGCGGCAGGAAGAGGTCTGCACCTTCACGCGCCGGCTCATGGTCTGGAAGCGGGACCATGCCCCGACCCGCCACTACCCGTACGGCGACGGGGTCTTCGGCGAGTAGCGCACGAGGCCACTTGTCTCTTACTTGTATGCTCAGGCGGGAGCGACGAGGAGGCGGCCCATGAGCGAACGCCTGAAGGACGCGGCGTTGGGGTTCGAGAGCAACGCCGCCGCGTACGAGCGGGCCCGCCCGTCCTACCCGGCGGAGGCGATCGCTTACGTGGTGGGGCAGGGCGGCATCGGCCCCGGTCGCCGGGTGGTCGACCTGGCGGCCGGCACCGGCAAGCTGACGCGGCTGCTCGTGCCGACCGCTGCCGAGGTCGTGGCGGTCGAGCCGGTGGCGGGGATGCGGGCCCAGCTGGCGGCGGCGCTGCCGGCCATCGAGGTGCTCGACGGCACGGCCGAAGCTCTACCGCTGCCCGCCGACTCGGCCGACGCCGTCACCGTGGCGCAGGCGTTCCACTGGTTCGACCCCCCGGTCGCCCTGGCCGAGATCCGCCGCGTGCTGCGCCCGGGCGGCCACCTCTTCCTCCTCTGGAATACGCGCGATCGCGGCTACGACTGGGTCCGGGCCTTCGGCGACCTGCTGGTCGACGGGCCGGACCTCGAGCGGCCGTACGACTCCTACTACGACGTCGACTACGCCGCCCTGGTCGCGCGCGCCGGTGCCGGCGGCTTCACGCCGGTCGAGCTGTGGACGCATGCCTGGGAGCAGCCCTGCGATCCGGACCTGCTGGTGGCCCGGGCCGAGTCCGTCAGCGTCGTCGGCGCGCTTTCCGGGGACGAGCGGGCCCGGGTGCTCGACCGCGTCAGTGACCTGGCGCGCACCCACCCGGACCTCGCCGGCAGGGCCACGTTCGGGTTCCCCTACGTCACCCGCGTCTACCGCTGCCGCACGACGCCAGCGCCGGCACCGTGACGGACCCCCGGGTCGCCCCGCAGGCCGCGCGCTTCGGCGACGTCGCCGACCGCTACGAGCGGGCCCGGCCGCTCTACCCGGAGTCGGCGCTGTCCGAGCTCGCGGCCCGGTGCGGGGTGCGGCCCGGCACCGCGGTGCTCGACCTCGGCGCCGGGACAGGCAAGCTCACCCGCCAGCTCGTCGCGGTCGGCGCCGACGTCGTCGCCGTCGAGCCGGCCGCCGGGATGCGCCGGCGGCTCGAGGCCGAGGTGACCGGCGTGCCCGTCCTCGACGGCACGGCGGAGGCCATCCCCATGCCCGACGCCTCAGTGCAGGTCGTCACGGCGGGACAGGCGTTCCACTGGTTCGACACGTGCCGGGCCCTGGACGAGATCGCCCGCGTGCTCCGGCCGTCCGGCTGGCTGGCACTTCTCTGGAACGAGCGGCCCGAGTCGGGGTGGGCGGCCGAGCTCTGGGACCTGCGACGGCGGCTGACCGGCGCCAGTCTCGACTATCCCGGGCAGGGGCTGGGCGGAGGTCCTGGATGCCGACGACCGGTTCGGGCCCCGGACCTCCAACCGCCACGATGTCGTGGTGACGACAACGGTCGACGAGGAGCTGGAGGACAGCGAATCGCGCAGCTGTGTTCATGTCGTCGACGAGGGGCGGCGCCGCGACGTCATCGAC
>CAVWNW010000015.1:0-211750 GCA_963756425.1 uncultured bacterium
GTTTGAGAGCGATTGCCTGACCTGCGCACGTGGCTCACGCATACCTTGACGCCCAGGGCAGCGAGAAGGGCGAGCATCGGGACGATGGGCGTTCGGAGGCGCGCGTAGGCCGCGGCCCCGGCCGACACCAGCATCACGTACGCGATCGTGCCCACGACGAAGGCCCAGAACGCGCGGTGGCGTGAGCGCAGACCGGCGACGGCGCCGAGGGCTGCAAAGCTCCACAGCACCGCGTTCCACACGAACAGGGCCGCCGTCAACGGCGGCGAGGGCCCAACGCCGAGGTACAGGGCGACGGTGTCGGTCCCCGGACCGCCGATCTCGCGGGCGAGCCCCTCGCCCAGAACGCGCCCCGTCTGCACGGGGTGGTCCAGGAGGATCTGCCGCGCCTCACGACCCAGGTCGTCGAATCCCTGGCCGGGAGCGTCGGGATCGGGAACCCAGCAGGTCCAGCCCGCCTGGCGCTCACAGTCGGTGTCGAGGTCGTCCTCTCCCGGGCAGCCGAACCGGTCCATCACGGTCGTGAGGCTCTCGCCCGACACATTGGCGGTGACCTCTGCAGCGTTGTCGCAGTACAGGTTGATGCTCGGTACTGCGGACACCTGCCACGAACCGACCCTGGCGTGGTTGCGCAGCTGCCATCCCCCGACGACCAGCGCGATGGGCAGCAGGAACACCAGCAGCTGGGCGGCGAGCGTGCGCCGCGGCAGGCGGCGAAGCCGGACGGCGAGCAGGATCACGATCACCGCCGGGTAGAACCAGAAGCTGGGCCGCAGCATCGTGGCGGCCGCGCCCAGTGCGCCGAGAGCGAACAGCGCCACCCTGGGCACCTGCGCCGGACTCCGCAACGCGAACACGACCGCACCCACGGCGACCGTTGCGGACATCACGAGGGCGGCCAGCCCCTCGCTCAAGACTGTTCCCGACGCGACGAACATCAAGGGGTCGAGCGCGACGAACACGCCCGCCGCCAGGCCGGCAGACGGGCCTATGAGCCGGTGCCCGACCCAGGCGACTGCCACCACGGCGAGGAGGCCCAGCGATCGCCTGGATCGGGCTTATCGCCCACTCGCTGTTGGTCAGCCACAGGATCGATGCCAGGAACACCGGGTAGCCCGGCGTCCGGATGAACATCGGGATCGGGTCGGTCGGCGTGATGGTGAAACGCCCTGCATCCACCAGCGCCCGAGCCGGAGCGAGGTAACCCGGGCTGTCAGGATCCCGGACCGCTGAGGGTTCCGCGTGTGCGATCCATGCCGCCCACCCGACCCGCGCGACCGCGGCGACGGCGATCACCGCCGCGGCCCACAACCAGACCGTCCGGCGAGTCGGTCCGTTCACGCGTAGCGACCGCGCCGCCGTCGAGATCACCCGTCAGCCACGCTCACGACGATGATCTGACCTGTGGGCGTGCTCGACCATCTCGACCCGGCGCCACCTCAAGACGGTACGCCGCTCCCTGCCCCTACCGGATCTTCCCGCCGCACCGGTGGAGGCGCGACCGCGGCGCGACGGACCCTCTGGACGCAGTAGCGGATGCCGAGCGCAGCGAGCAGTGCGATCAGGGGGACCAACGGCGTCCGGAAGCGCGCGTCCCCGGCCTTACCGGTGGAGATCAGGATCACGTAACCGATGGTGACGATCACGAACACCCAAAAGGCCCGATACCGGGAGCGGAGACCCACCACCGCACCGACCGCTGCGAACGCCCACAAGACCCACGCCCACGCGAACAGGGCGAAGGTGATCGGCAGCGACCCGTCGATGCCCAGGTACCAGGTCAGCTTCGACTGGCCCGACCCGGCGACCTCGGCGGCCACGCCCTCGGCCAGCATCTTCGCAGTCCACACCGGCTCGTCGAGCATGATCCTGATCCCGTCGCTGCCCCAGGCATCGAAGCCCTGGCCGGCGGCGTCCGGGTCAGGCATCCAACAGCCGTACCCCTCGGTCCGGGTGCACACGCTGGCCGCGTAGGGATCGCTGAACAGCGCCGGACATCCGAGGCGGCGCCGAACCTGGTCGTAGTCGACGCCGTCGGCGGTCGCCTCGACCTCGGCGGCGTTGTAGCAGTACAGGTTGATGTCGGAGATCCCCGCCACGTCCCACGAGCCCACCGTGGCGTGGTTGCGGAGCTGCCAACCACCGACCACCAGCACGACGGGTACCACGAACGCGAGCAAGCGGATCGCGAGCGGCCGCCACCCGAGGCCCCGGAACCGCATCGCGAGCAGGGCCAGGAGGGCGACCGGGTAGAACCAGAACGTGGGCCGCACCATCGTGGCGACGCCGGCGAGGATCCCGAGCGCGAACAGTGCGACCGGTGGCACCTGACCGGGCCGACGGAGGGCGAACACCATCGCGCCGATGGCGACGATCGCGGTCAGGACGATCGTCGCGAGGCTCTCGGTCATGATCGTGCCCGCGGACAGGAACTGCAGCGGGTCGAGTGCGACCACCACGCCGGCAACGAGTCCCGCGGTCTTCCCGACTAGGCGCCACCCGACCAGCACCGTCAACGCGACCGCGAGCAGGCTCACGACGGCCTGGATCGGGCTGATCGCCCATTCGCTACCGGTCAGCCACATGATCGGCACCAGGAACGCCGGGTATCCCGGCGTCCGCACGTACATGGGGGTCGAGTCCTCCGGCGACAGGCTGAACCGACCGGATTCGAGGAGCGCCCGCGCGGGCTCGAGGTAGCCGGGCGTGTCCGACGGTCTGACGGCGTCGGGTTCGGCGTGCGCGATCCATGCCGCCCACCCGACCCGGACGACCGCCGCGGCGACCAGCAGGGCGACGGCCCACCGCCACACGGTGCGTCGGTCTGCCCGCACCACTTGGAGCAGCCCCCCAGCCACCCAGTGAGTTGTAGCTGGGGGTCGACGGGCTCGCAACCGTGGGGTCACTGTCGGATCCCACCCAGCCATGCGCCAGCCGCCAGGGCGGCGAGGGCCGTGGCGGCGGCCACCGGCACCGCCACGTCGAGGTCGCTCGATATGCCCGCCACCCGCGACGCCACGGCGACGACGGCAAGGTGAGCGGCGACAACCAGGACCACCACGAGGTGCGAGCGTCCGACGGCGCCGCCGCGACCGGTCCGCCGGGCACGCCACCCGCCGGCGGGCAGGGTGACCAGCAGCCCCAGGCAGGCGACCGCACCGACGATGGACGGCTCCCGTCCTCGCCCGCCGACGGCCGCCACCCAGACCAGCAGGGCGACGGCCGTACCGGCACCGGCCGGGCCGAGGCGGACGTGCCCCAGCGGCCAACCGGCCAACCCCAACGGCACGCTCGCGCCGAGCAGTACCGCCGCCTGCTCGGTGTCGGGTACGGCGACGAACACCCCTGCGGCCGTGATCGCGTAGAGCACGGGCGGAAGACCCGCGTGGCCCCACGCGGCCTCGGTCCGCGCGGCGGCGGGCGCGCCGAGCACGACGGCGGCGCCCACGAGGCCGCGGACCCAACCCGTTGGCGACGCATCCACGGCGAGCACTGCGGCGAACGGAGCGATGAGGACCGCCGCCGTCGCAAAAGAGGGGCCGAAGTGCGGGCGGCGCCGGTCGAGCCACACCAGCGTCACGGCCACACCGCCCAGCCCGAGCAGCGCGCCGGGCACCACGGACCACGTCCGACCGAGCGCAACCAGGGCGGCCGCGGTCATCACGAGCCCCGCGATCGGGACGTGGTGCGCGTGGCGGCGCGCCTGCACCGTCGCCGCGACGAGGGCGAGAGCACCCGCCCCCAAGCCAGAGACGAGCTCGTCGAGCGGAAAGTTGCGCAGGCTCAAAGGCGAGCCGGTGCCGCCAGCAGGCCGCATCGCGTCAGGTGATCGATCGTCTCGGCGACTGTCGACCCGTCCCGGCTGCCCCCGCCGGGCGGGTCGGCCGCAGCCCGTCGCCACACGTCGGCGGCGCCGGCGCTCAACACGTGGACCTTTCCGCTGGGCTCGTGGAGGACCGCCAGCGAGTCGTCCACCGCCACGGTGGTCGTGTCGGCCGTGATGGACTCGAGCGCCGGAGCGGGTTCGACCGGTGTGCCCGTCCGCTCGGCCTCCCTCGCGACGATCGTGACGGCCTGCCTCGCGTCGGCGTGCGTGAGCTGAAACGCAGGGCACGCCAGCGCCAGCCCCGCCAGCTGCGCCAGGGCGGAGCGGCGGAGCACGGCCAGGTTCGTCGCATGGCTCGCCAGGGCCGCGAAGCTCCAGGCGGCGTCGAGCCGCACGACGCTGGTGTCGGCTCCCGGCCGGTAGCGGGGGAAGACGATGGCGACGGGCGCGACGGCGGTGTCAGCGACGCAACCCAGGGCCGACGCGGGCACCAGCCGCTCACGGTCGAGGCTCAGGGGCTTGGCGTAGGGAGCGACGAGGCCCGTGCGGGCGTCGATCGCGACCACCTCGTCGGACAGGTAGGCGAGTCCGGCTTCGACGCAGGCCGCGGTCAGGGTCGACTTCCCAACACCCGACCCGCCAACGAGGAGCACCCCACCCGAACGTGGTCCGGCGACGCACGCCCCATGGAGCAGCACGTGGACCGTCGATTCCCGGGCGATGGTGTTGAGGCGCCAGACCACCGTCGCGGCACCGAGGTCAGGGGCGACGCCCCTGCGGATGACCTGCCCGCCGTCCAGCAGGTCGAGCCCGTCCTCGCCGGGCGCGAGCGCGACCTCGCGGTCGGCCCTCGTGGCGGGCTCGAGGTCGGCAAGGGACTCCTGGAGCTGCGCCAGGACCGGGGCCGGAGCCGCGATGCGCACCGCCGTGCCGAGCACCTCGACGACGAGCGTGCTCATGTCGTGCCCGTGGTCATGCCGCCGCCGGCTTCCCCGGGGCCGCCCGGCCGGCACGGATCAGGAGCCGTTCGTACGTTGCCAGCGTGATGTCGATGCAGCGCCGTTGGTCGAAGGAGCCCTGGGCCTTGCGACGCGCCGCGGCCCCCAATCGCCGTCGTTCCGCCGGATCCGTCGCGAGGCGCTCGATGGCCCCAGCCAGGGCGACCGGGTCTCCCACCGGGACCAGCAGTCCCGTGGTGCCGTCGTCCACGACCTGGCGGCAACCGCGGATGTCCGTGGCCACCACCGGCACCGCCATGGCGGCGGCCTCCATCGGCGTCAGCGGGAAGCCCTCGCGACGCGACGCGAGCACGAGGATGTCCATGCCGGCATAGAGCCGCGCGACGTCGTCGCGGGCGCCGAGGAACCGGATGCCGATCTCGTGGGCCGCACGGCGATCGGCCTCGGTCAGGGCGTCAGCCTTGTCGGGCTCGTCGGGCCCGATCGCCGCCACCCGGAGCTGGGGGTAGCGGCGGCGGAGCCGGGCCGTGGCATCGAAGAGCTCGGGATACCCCTTCTCGCGGACCAGCCGAGCCACGACGCCCACCACGACGTCGTCGTCTGCATCCGCGCCGAGCTCGCGGCGGGCCGCGGCCCGGTCGCCCGCGGAGACCGCA
This sequence comes from uncultured bacterium, assembly GCA_963756425.1. GTDB lineage: Bacteria > Actinomycetota > Acidimicrobiia > Acidimicrobiales > VFJN01 > DASQUK01. The sequence continues at coordinate 5,442 of CAVWNW010000015.1, forward strand.
TCCGGGTCGAAGCGGTCGAGGTCGATGCCGAGGCCGGCGTTCAAGAGCACGAGCCGATCCGCAGGCACGCGGAGTCGGCTGAGCGTGTTCAGGTCCTCCGGGCTCGCGACGAGCTCGGCCTGCGAGCAGGAGGCAGCCAACCGTTCGGCGCCGTAGACGGCGAGCCGCTTGGGCCATGGGTCCTCGGGTTGGGCATACAGGCCATGAACGGTGTTGACGATCACCGGGACCCCCGCGAGCCGCGCCGCCATCCGTCCGTAGATGCTGGGTTTCGGCGTATGGGTGTGGACGATCGACGGCCGGATCCGACGCAGGAGGGCCACCAGTTCGGCTACGGCCCGCACGTCCTCCAGCGGCGCCATGGCTCGTGTCGCATGGGTCAACGGCACGTGTTCGATGCCCCGGCGAGCCAGAGCTTCGACGTACGGGCCGGGCGCCGATACCCCGATGACGCGGTAGCCGGCTGCGGCGAAGGCCTCGAGCTGGGGGCCCAGCAGCTTCTCCAGGCTCACATCGACCGTCGCCACGTGCACGACGGTTGGTGCGCCCGCGTCCACGTCGTCAAAGCGGGTCATGGCCGACCGTCCAGCGCGCCGTCCAGCCCCTCGAAGCCAGTGATCTCCACGTCCACGTCGTCGCCGCTGCTGGTCCCGACATGCAGGCTCCCGGTACGGCGCACCCGCACCGTGCGCCAGCCGCGCCGATGCGGGCCGGCGAAGTCCTTGGCGGGGTTGTCGGCCACATACGCGCAGGCGTCGGCGGCCAGCCCGGTGGCCGCCTCCACGTGCTCGAAGGCGGCCGGGTGCGGCTTGCCCCGGCCCGGCCCCAGCGCGTCGGTGAAGACGATGGGGTGGGCCCAGCCGGCTAGACCCAGCGCCGCAGCCTTCGCCCGTTGGCTCGCCAGGGGGCCGTCGGTGACCACGGCGAGGGCCGCGCCGGTCGGGGGAGTCGCCAGCCACGCGCTCACGTCGTCGAGCAACTCGATGGTTGGCGCGTGGGACCGGTAGACGTCCACGAGCCGCGGCACCACCGAGGCGTCATCCCGGACACCGCAGGCATCCAGGACCTCGTCGAAGATCCGGCTCCGGACGCCCGCCTCGAACGCCGCCCATGCCCGATCGCCCAGGTCCCGCACGCCCAACTCCCGGCGCGCCCACTCCCCGACGGCGGTGAACCCGCTGCGCACGTAGTCGCGTTCCAGGAACAGCGTGTCGTCCATGTCGAACGCGACGACGCGGCGCACCGTGCCCGGCGCCGCGTCACTCGTGCCTGCGATGCTCGTCAACGAACACCGCGGCGTCGTAGCGCAGCATGACGATGCCCGGCCGCCAGCGGTCCCGCGACGCCGTCGACGGCAGCCCGAGCAGCTCCTCGAGCATCCAGCGTGGGAAGTCGGCCCCTGCCTCCAGGCTGAGCGGGAAGCCGCCGCCGAAGCGGGCGTTGATCTCGATCACTGCGAGGTTGTCCGGTTCGTCGCTGTCGCCGTCGACGAACACCTGCACGTTGAGCGCTCCGTACGCGCCCGGCAGGGCCTCGCACAGTCGGGCGGCCAGGTCCTCGAGCGCGGCGGACCGCACCGTCACTCCCTTGCTCACCTCGCCCGCCCGCACCTCGATACGGCGCCGCGGTACGGCGCACACGCAGCGGCCGTCGCGATCCGCCAGCACGTCGATCGTGTGCTCGGCCCCCGGCGCCACCTGTTGCACGACGATCTCGCCCAGTTCGTGGCCGCGACGCCGCGACGAGCGCCAGCTCCTCGGCGTCGCGCACCAACCCGACGCCCAGTCCGGCGCTGCCGAAGCGGGGTTTGACCATGACCGGGAACGTCCAGGTGTCGGGGTCGGCGAGCGCGGCGGCGGGCGTCGCCTGCTCAACGGTGGGAAAGCCGTGCGCCACCAGCCAGTCGTGGGTGCGCTGTTTGTCGCCCGCGATCGTGACGACGTCGTCGTCCGACAGGGCGATCGTGGTGCCGATCTCGTCGAACTGCTCGCGGTGGGCGACCCACATCGGCATCTCGGTGTCGATCGTCGGGACGATCAGGTCGACGTCGTGCTTCAGGCACAGCTCGACGAGCCGGGGCACGATGTCGGGCTCGTCCAGTCGCGGAACGAGAAAGGCCTCGTCGGCGACGTGGAAGGCGCTCGAGTACCAGGAGCAGTCGGTAGCGAGGACTCGGCCGGGGCCAGCCCCGATGGCCTCCAGTGCCCGCTGGAACCCGCGTAGGAGCTCGACACGCCGGCCAGCCGACGAAACGAGGACCGTGACCGGCTCGCCGATGGTCACGAGCGGCTGTCGGCCCCCGTGCCGACCACGTCGGCGCTCGCGGCGCCCGAGCCGGGGAACTCCGGCCGGGTGGCGTGGCCGTTGGCGCTGATGCCGTCACGCTCCAGCACGCGTCTCACGGTGTCGCGGAGGATCCGCACGTCGAGGCGCAGCGACTTGTGGTCGACGTACCAGACGTCCATGTCGAGTTGCTCGTCCCACGACAGCGCGTTGCGGCCGTTTGCCTGCGCCCAACCGGTGATGCCGGGGCGGACCTCGTGACGGCGCGCGTGTTCGGCGGAGTAGCGGCGCAGGTAGCGGACGGGCAGCGGCCGGGGCCCAACGAGGCCCATGTCGCCGCGCACGACGTTGAGCAGCGTCGGCAGCTCGTCGAGGCTTGTCGAACGCAGTACCCGGCCCAGGGGCGTCAGCCGGTCGCCGTCGGAGTCGGGCCCGTCGTCACCCGATGCCGACGGCCGCATGGTGCGGAACTTGACGAGCTCGAAATCCTCGCCGCCCAGGCCCACGCGCTCCTGGCGGAACAATGTGGGCGCGCCCATGCGGAGCCGGATCAGCAGCGCCAGCCCCAGGATCACGGGCGTGGCCAGCACCAGTGCCGGAACAGCGACTGCGAGGTCGAGCGCACGGGATACCCGCAACCGCCGCACGCGGCGCGGCCGGCCACCCAGGCCGGCGTCGACGGCCGATGACCCCCCGTTGTCGGACCGCCGTCCGTCGGCGACGGCAGCGGGTGGGACCGCGACGGTCCCTGCGACCGTCGTCCGGTCAGCAGTCGGTGTATGTGCCAGCGGGCGCCCAGCGGCTCCCCAACCTCTCGCCGCCACGAACCAAGTCTGTCGCGTCGGCCGCGGATGCGCCACCCGATCGGCGTACGCGGGTTGCGTATGCCATGTGGACCGACGGTTCGTGCGCCGCGTTCATGTCGTGTCCCCCGCATAGCGCCAGCGGTTGACCAACCGGCGCAGCCGTTCCTCGGCGGCCATGCCTCCCTCGAGCTTGCGCTCGAACCAGCGCATGCCGTCGCTGCGCTGGATCGGCGAACGCGCGAGCCGGTACGGGTCGGTCGCCCCCGCGGGATTGGGTCGGCTTCCACCCAGCGCCGCCGATCGGAAGCTGCGCCGCACGGCCGCGTCGGCAGCGGCCGAGCCAGCGACGGCCTTCGGATAGGCGAAGTCCGCCGGAGGTCGTCCCAGGTGCTCGCCGATGAGCTCGATCGAGCGGCCGAGCTCGTCGCCGACCTGGTCGGCCGGGAGCCGGTCGAGCAGCCGATGACCGTGGGTATGGGACCCCACGTCGACCAGGCCGGTGGCGCACGCGTCGGCCAGGCCGCGCCAGGACAGCGGCACGCCGTCGCCCGGGAACGGTCGACCCTCGTCGATGAACGCGGTCGCGGCGTACAGCGTCACCGGGAGCCGGTGGCGCTCGAGGATGGGCAGGACATGGTCGACGAAGTCGGCCGTCCCGTCGTCGAACGTGATGACGACGGGGTCGCCCGCGGCGCCCGTCTCCTGGCCATTGTCCGGGCGCCCCAGCCATCTCAGTGCCTCGCCAAGGCTGACCACGCGGCCGGAGGCGGCAAGCGCCTCGGCCTGTGCCGCGAAGAGCTCCACGGGCAGGTCGAGCTCGAGGCCCGACGCCCCGCCGACGCGGTGGTAGATGAGCACGATCAGGCCGCGTGGCGGTCGGTGCACCGTGTCGGCCGCGACCGCGGCACCCTTCACGGCCCGCCTCAGCAGGCCGCTAGCCGGCACGCGGCCCCCCGGACATGGCCACCTGGCGGGGTGGGGAGGCCGCGGATCGCGATGTCGCGGTGTCGGGGCGCACCGAGATGAGGGCGTACAAGGCGGGCAGCACCAGCGCCCGCTGGCGGACGAGCAGTCCGAAGTTGGCGATCGAGGCGAAGGTTGCCGCGTAGAGGATCACGAGGATCCAGCAGTAGAGCAGGAAGGGCGTTGTCCGGGCACGCGTGAGAGCCGCCCGCAGCGACCGCAGGCGGGCGACGATGAGCCCGACCAGCAGAACCGACTCGAGCGACGACACCAGCTGGAGGCTGCTCTCGGTCTCCCACGGGAACGGCCGCAGCAGCACCGTGGCCGCACCTTCGGGCAGACGGAGGGGGTTGAGCGAGTTGCCGCCGTGGTGGTACTCCGAGCCGCCGATCGAGGTGCGTTCGGTGTTCTCGTCGAGCTCCGCCTCGATGGAGGAGAGTGACAGGTCCTCGATGCCGAGGAACTTCGTGGCCTGGCTCACGGTGAACGCCATCAAGAGCACCAGGGCGAGCAGGCCCACCGGCCGCGCCATCAGCGAGCGCATGGCGCCGCCCTTGCCGCGGACGCGGCCGGCGGCGTAGGCACCGCCCGCCGCGAGCGTCGCGAGTGCGAGCAGGTGGGGTCGCACGACCCAGAGCAGCCAGCCCCCGGCGAACCCTAGGACGGCCGCCCTCGCCAGCCGGTGATGCAGCAGGCGGGCCGTGGCCAGGGCGACCGTCCCGAGCCCGAGCTGCATCAGGGATTCCTTGCCGATCGACGACGGCCAGAAGGCGATGCTGGGCGCGAACAGCACGAGGGCCAGGTACAGCCGCTTGTCGACCCGGGGGACGGCGTCCGCCGTGGCCCGATACCAGAAGTACGACCCGATCACCGCGAGCAGCCCGAAGACGAAGAACCCGGTGATCATGTTGGTGCCGAACACGTAGTAGACGACGCCCGTGAACCACCGCATGAAGTTGAGCTGGCGCAGGTTCTCGAGCTCGGGCGCTGCACCACCGTTCAGCCACGCCCGGGCGAACTGACGACCGTACTCGTCGTAGCCCGACGCGTCGGCGACGCCGCCATACGTGTTGAAGGCCGTGTGGTAGCGGTAGTACGACGCGCCGATCTTCACGATCACGGCGAGCACGAGCCAGCGCCCCACCCACGCCTCGTCCGGGCGCACCCGGGCGATCCGCCGGGACGCGGCAGTGGCCAGGAGCAAGCCGGCCAGCGGGACCAGGACGACGCCGAGGTTGTCCCTGCCGAGTTGCGATCCGACGGCGGTGATCGTCAGGAGCGCGGCGCCGGCGATGCCGAAGGCGAGGCCGCTGCGGGCCGGTGGGGCGGCCACTGTCCCCCGGGTCGGGTCGCCGTCGGTGGCGGCCGGCCCGGCTGGTGGGCCCGAACCGTCGTCGTCACCGCCTCCCTGGCCATCGCCGTTGTCGCCGGCACGACCGTTGCCGGCACCCGAAGGGTGAGGGCTGCGGCCGTTGCCGTTGGTGGCGGCGGTCTGGCGGGGCGGTCGGACCCGGCGCCACATCTCCTGCCGGCTCGTCGGGGCGGCAGGCTCGAGTGCTCCGGCGACGCGGCGTGACACGATCGGTAGCGTCGACCCCGCCGGCGAGGCGTCACGGGCCAGCACCGGCAATGAGTCTGTGGGTCGGGCGCGAGGGACGGGATCCGTGCCGTTGCCGTCGTCGGCGCGCCCACGGTCCGCCGACGGTGGGAACACGGCCTCCGGCTCGTCGCGGCGCGCGTCCCGGACCCGCTCGTAGAGCGATCGCCAGCGGCGGCCGTAGAGCTGGGGGAGGGGGCCGTCACCGTGAGCCCACCGCAGGAACTCGGCGGACGGTGCGACGAGCGACCGGGCCAGCGTCGCCTGCCGGCGCAGGTCTCCGCTCCGCATCTCGTCGAGGCGGCTGCGGGCGGAGCGGGCCGGCTCCGACGCCACGACGGTCATGTCTGCGCGGTGTGCGAGCGCGGCCAAGGGGTTGGCGAGCTCGAGACCGAGACCGTCGCGGGCTGCCCGCAGTCCGAGGCCGACGGGCTCGGCCACCTGCCAGCGGAGCGCCAGCTCGGCGGCACCGCCAGGGTCCAGGGAGGGATGATGCGCCACCTCGGCGATGTCGCGCAGCGACAGGGGCCGTGTCAGCCCGTCGCCCGCGACGGCGTGGAGCGCACACTCGACGAGGTGCGCCTCCCACGTCGGGGCGGGGATCGTGTGACGGCCGATCGAGACCTGTCGCCGAGTGGCGACGATGTCGGCCACATCGATGCCCTCGCCCGCGCTGCCGGCGGCCAGCGTGCGGTGCAGGTCGACGACGACTCCGCCGGGGTGCTGGAGCGCGACCGCCTTGCCGACCCGTGCGTCGTAGCCGGGCGCCGGCTCGGGGCGTGCCCGCTGGTAGCCGTATGTGGCCAGCACCGCGATCGCGTGGTCGATCTGATCGCCCGGCACCAGCAGGTCGATGTCGGTGAACGGGCGCAGCAGCGGGTCGGGGTACGCGGCATGGGCCAGGACGGCGCCTTTCAGAACGACCGCGCCGAGGTGCTCGAGGGCCGGCGCCAGCCGCAGGAGCTCGCCCTCGAGCTGCACCGCCCGCACGGCCTCGGCATCGAGCTGCCGCTGGAGGCGCCCCGCCATGCGGGCGTCGATGTCCACCATGCCGGCGGCGGCGGTGGCGGCGAACAGGCCCGCCAGGCCCTGGGACAGGACGGGATCCAGGTGGTCTTCCCAGCCGTCGCGGGGCGGGGGCACGGTGCCGGGCAGGCCGGCCCGGGTGATCGCCAGCAGGAGCGGGTCGATCTGGGTCATGGAGTCAGCTCGGCCAGCCGGGTGCGAACGAGCGCCTCGGCGAACTCCAGGACGTGTGGCTCGACGGTGGTGAGGGCGGCGCCGGTGCGTTGGGCGAGGCGGGCCGCTGCCTCTCCCACGGTGAGCCCGGCGCCGAACGCGTTCCACAGCTCGGGCCCGCTGCCCGTCAACCGCTCGACCGGCCGGGTCGCTCCGCCGGCGCTCACCAGCAGGTCAGACCCCAGCCGCCGAGTGGCGCTCGGCGCGAGGCGGAGCCGGTCCGAGGACTCGATGGCCCGCGAACCCTCCACGCTCGGCCACTAAGCCTTGCCGTCGACGACGGCGACGCCGAAGGGGCTCGCCCCCGCCAGCTCGAGCTTGGCCGCCGCCTCGTTGGCCTCCTGCTGCGTGACCTCGCCGGTCTCGACGACCCAGAGGACGCTGCGCGTGCTCCACGCGAGGATCGTGGCGGACGGGTCCTCGAGGATCGACGGCGCCGCGATGACGGTCACGTCCACGCCGCCCTCCGCAAAGGCCCGCAGTAGCGGCGGGAGGCCGTCGATCAGGGCGTCGGCCTCGGTGTTGCCGTGCGGCAGGATCCGCAGATTCTCGACCGGGGTCGGTTCGAGTTGGTGCGATACCTCGCCGTTGAGCCGCCCGGTGTACGCCAGCGCCAGGAAGTCGGGCAGTTTCAGCGCTCCCTCGGGGGCGTCTGCGTACCAGGACTGGCGTTCGTGCGTGGGCACGAGCACGACCCGCAGTCCGAGATCGGCGAGGGCGGCGGCGAAGTTGGCGGCCACGCTGTCTTGCGTGTGGCCGACCGGCGCGGTGACCACGATGGCGCGCGGCAACTGGTCGGTCGCCACGCTGGCGGTGGCCAGCGTGCGGTAGGCGCGGCCGCGTGCGAGACTCGGGCCGGGCCAGCGCGTCCACGTGGGACGCCGGGGACGCCGGGATCGTGGACAGCACCGGTGCCGCCAGCGCGACGCCGGCAGTGTGGCTGTCGCGGATCGAGTGATCGATGCGGTCGAGGAGCACGGGGACGCCGAGCGCAAGCAGCACCGCTACCCCTACGGCGGCCGCGACCGGGATCCATGGGGTCGGCGGCGCCGGCGTGACGTTCTCGGGCGCGACCTGCTCGACGATCTGCGCGAACGATTGCGGCAGGAGGGCGTCGTTGCTGTCGCTGGCGTAGGTCTGTCGTGCCTGAGCGATTCTGCTGAGCAGCTCCATTCGCTCGGAGACCAGGAGCTGGACGTCGAGCGGTGTCGCCGGGGGCAGGCGGACCACAGAGGGCTCATCGTCGGCGGCGGCCTGGTCGGTCCCAGAGTTTTCGTCCCGGGGGTCGACGCTGTCGGGGAGGCTGGCCGCCAGCGCGGGGTCGAGGCGCTGCAGCTCGGCCTCGACCTCGTTGAACCGTTGCTGCAGGCGGGCCAGGGAGAGCTCGGCGCCCTGGCTCGACCCCCGGGACCGCTCCGCGACCAGTTCGCGCCGCTTTTGGAGGTAGGCGTTGCCGTAGCTGTCGACCAGGGCCTGCGACTGCTCCGCGGTGGGCGCCGTCACCGTGAGGATGTAGACGTCGCCGCGCTCGTTGACGCCGAAGTCGAAGGTCAGGTCGTCCTGGGCGTCCTCCGGGATCCCGGCTGACTTCGCCGCCCTGCCGGTGACCTCGGAGCCGACCGCGATCGACGACTGGCCCTGCAACAGCATCGGCGGCACGCCCTCCGGCAGCTCCCCCTCCTCGGTGCGTGCCGGCACCAGGATCTGCACGGAGGCCTCCCAGCGATCGGGCGGGCGAGTCTGGTCGCGCAGGAACAGGAACAAGCCCAATCCGATGGCGACGAGGACGACGGAGGCGATCGCCGCACGCCAGTGGCGCCGGAAGGAGGTGATGACGTCGGCAAGCTGCACGTGACGGTCCTCACGGATCTCTCAGGCGTGCCGTGGGGAGGGCCTCCCAGCCCCGGGATCCCCCGGTTCCGCATCCTCCAAGCTGCTGTGCGTAGCGCGGGATACCATACCCGCCGCTGGTGGTCCTGTCCCACGCGCCTTCTGGTTCCGCGTGCTCGTCGCTGGGTCCTCGTCCCGACCCGCGGCGGCCGGTTCGCGTCCTCTGGCTCACGAAGGGCCTGGGGCCGGGAGGAGCCGAGCGGCTCCTGGTCACCACGGCGCGGCGGCGGAACCGCGCGCTGGTCGCCGTGCGGGTCGCCTACCTGCTCCCGCACAAGTCGGCGCTCGTCCATGAGCTCGAGGCGGAGAGTGTCCCGGTGGCGTGTCTCGGGCACCGCCGAACCCTCGACGCACGGTGGCTGGCGGCGCTGCGACGGTCGCTCGTGGAGGATCCCGTCGACATCCTGCATGCGCACAACCCGGTCATGGCGGTCGGCGCCAGGATCGTCGCGCGCTCGCTTCCACGCGGCGTGCGGCCCCGCGTGGTCGTGACGGACCACAACGTGTGGCATGGGTACATGCCCGTGAGCCGCTGGGCGGACGGGCTGACCAGTCGCCTCGACGACGCCCGGCTCACGGTGTCGGAGGCCGTCCGCGCGTCGTTGCCCGCCCACATCCAGCGTCGTTCGGAGGTCGTGCTCCAGGGCATCGAGGTGGCGCATGTGCAGGCGCAGCGCGCCCGAAGGGCCGACGTACGCGCCGAGCTGGGCCTCGATCCGGCCACGATCGTCATCGGGACGGTGGCCAATCTCCGGGTGCAGAAGGCCTATCCCGATCTCCTGGCGGCGGCGCGCGAGGTGATCGAGCGGCGGCCCGACGTTCGGTTCGTTGCGGTGGGCCAAGGTCCGCTCGAGGCCGAGGTCCGGGCCATCCACGCCCGGCTGGGCTTGGGTGACCGGCTGTTGCTCCTCGGGCACCGTCCCGATGCCGTGCGGGTCATGGCGGCGTGCGACGTGTTCGTACTGGCATCCCACTGGGAGGGCCTAGGGGTCGCGGTCATGGAGGCCCTCGCCCTCGGGTTGCCCGTGGTGGCAACCGCCGTGGGCGGTGTGCCCGAGGTGGTCGAGCACGGCCGCGAAGGCCTGCTGGTCCCTCCGGGGCGCCCGGGTGAGCTCGCAGCCGCCCTGCTGGCCGTGGTCACGGACACTGAGCGTCGGCGGATGATGGCGGACGCGGCGGCGCGGCGAGGCGCAGCGCTGTCCATCGACGCGGCGGTGCGCCGGACCGAGGCCGTCTACCACGAGCTCGCCATGGCGGCTCCGGGGCGCTGAGCCGGGCCGCGGAGCCGGGCCGCTCGCTCCAGGCTCGGTCAGGTCGGCACTGCCGGCCACCGCGAGACGGGATGTCGGCTCAGCGCCCGTGCCCGCCGCCACCAAACCACGCCGCTCAGCGTGTACCCGACGGTCGTGCCCACGGCAGCCCCCGGTGGGCCCCCCACGATCCCCCCGATCAGCAGGCCCGTGACCACGCCCGTGCTGCTCGTCAGCCGCGTGCGCACCAGGTCGAATGGGGCACCGAGCACCTTCACGAGATCGATCGCGGCGAACGTGGCTAGCCGGACCACCTCGCTGACGGCCACGATGCCGACGAACGTGGCGGCCTCCGCCCAGGTCTCACCGAAGAGCTCGGCACCCCAGCGGTCCGGGAGCAGCACCGAGCGCGATCCCATAGGCGGCGCCGGCGGCGGCGAGGCACAGCGCCCATTTGTGCGGCACGCCGGAGTGCGAGAGCGGGCCGGTCCCGCAGACCCGCCAGGTTGGCGAGGACGAGCGACCGCACGCCGGCCATCAGGTTGGCCAGCGGGCTCACGCTGACGATCGCGACCCGCAGTGCCCCCAGCTCGTCGAGGGGCATGAACACGCCGAGCAACAGGAACGCCGCCTGCCACAACCCGTTGGACACGAGGAAGTCGGCGATGAACCCGCTGGAGCGAGCCCGTTCCTCGGCCCACCAGCGGCGCACCGCCACCGGCCGCGGCCACATGCGCCGGTACAGGCCGACGGTGGTCGAGGCGACGGCGGCGCCGAGCACCCACGCCAGGACCAGGCCGGTCGGTGTGGCGTCGCCGACCACCAAGAGCACGGCGGACACCCCCACCTGCACGGCCATCCACACGCCGTCGACCAGCACCGCCTGATCGACGCGACCCTCCCCGTAGGCGACGGAGCGGAGGACGTCCTGCGTGTAGACGAAGGGGGCGGCGAGGGCCATGAGGAGCAGGAAGGGGCCCACCTCACCGCCGACCGCGACACCGACAGCCGCCAAACAGAGAGCCGAGACGACTCCGGCCAGCAGCGCGACGAACAGCCCGCTACACGCCTCCCGGCGCACCCCCGAGAGGTTGGCGCGGCAGCGCAGCAGCACGATCTCCCCGACACCGGCCCGCACCAGGCCCATCAGGAGGCCGTGGACGATCAGTGCCACGCTCACGGCGCCGAAGGTCGTGGGATCCGCGTTGCGGGCCACGAGCACGATCAGCAGCAACTGGGTGCCGCTGGACAGAACCTGGTCGACCAGGGCTCCGCCGGCGCGTGTGACGAGGCGGCCGACGCCCGTGGCCCGGGGCCGCTCGCTCGGCGTCACGGCCGGAGCGAGTGCGGTGTCGGGCGGCGGGGCGGCCAGGCGGGTCTCCTACGGTCAGCTCTCGGGGTCTGCTCGGGACGACTCAGCCGGGGTGTCCGGCACGGTGGCCGAGGTCACTGCGTGTGACCTGGCATCGGCGCTCCACAGCAGGAGCGCGGCGCCAGCGGCGGTGGCGGCCATCCCCGCTGCAGCGAGGCGATCGATGTCGGCCCCGGTGCGGGGTAGCTCGCTGCGCCCGCTGGCCGGGCGGTTGGTCGCGGACCGACCTGGAGTGGTCGGGCCGGTGACCCCGGTGGCGGGCAGCGATGTTTGCGCCGGTGACTCAGGGGGTGGGCTGGCAACCGCCTGGGCGTTCGCTGGGTCGACCGTGAGAATCATCGGCACCGCGAACGCGCTCGTGCCGATGGTCGCCTTCCGCAGGAATTCCCTCCGCTCGACCATCTCCCGTGCCTCCCCAGTCTCCTCGTGACCCCCCTCCTGTTCCCCATCCCCGCGGCAATGTACCGGTCGGTCGTGCCTACGGGCACGCCGACAGCCAGGCGGGACCGATAGGCGTTGTAGCCTCTCGGCTCCCGTCAGCGTCGGGAGGAGCAGGTGGAGGACAACACGTTCGTGAAGACCCTCGACCGCATGAACGAGGGTCTCGCTGGCTTCTACTGGGATGCATTTACCGCGGTGGGCGTCAACCGGATCTCCGGCGACTACGTCGAGTTCGGGTCGTGGGGCTGCAACACGCTCCGCCACGCCTACCAGACCCGTGAGAGGTTCCAGGCCAAGCGCCACCTGTGGGCGTTCGATTCCTTTCAAGGCCTACTGCCGTCCGATGAACCGCGTGACCAGCACCCTGTGCTCGTGCCGGGTTACGGGCAGGGCGGCGTCGAAGCGTTCCATGCGACGTGTGCCGGCTTCGGGGTGCCGCGCGATGCCTACACCGCCGTCGAGGGGTACTACGAGGACACGCTCCCGGCGCTCGGCGCCGACGGCGAACCCACCGACATCGCCATCGCCTATATCGACTGCAATCTGTACTCGAGCACCGTCACGGTGTTCGAGTTCCTAGGCCCGCGGCTGAAGCCGGGCATGGTCGTCGGGTTTGACGACTACTACCTGTGGGACCCGGACACGGGTGTGTCGGGCGAACGGGAGGCCCTGAGCGACTTCCTATATGCCCACCCGGAGTGGCACTTCCACCGCTTTAAGGACATCCACTGGGGCGGCGTGGCCTTCGTGGTCGAGCATGTCGAATCCGGGGTGCACCGCCGCCCGTTGTGAGCGGTCATTTTCACGACGAAGCGCTCGCGGTCGTCGTGACGCGGGCGGGTGGACGATCGGCGGAGTCGAGCGGCGGGTCGCCCTGCCCACGAGCGCCACGCACCAGGCCAGCCACCATGGTGGCTGCGCATGCGAGCACCGAGATCGCGACCGCGTACGTGACGACCACCGGCCACGGGCTCCACCGCACCAGCGCATCGAGCGAGCGCGCGACCGAGGCGTCCGGTTCTGCCCACCACGCCCGGAGCCCGACACGAGTTGCATCTAGCTGCATGAGCAGCGCGGCGCTGAGCATGGTGACGGGCGACCACCGGCCGAGCACGCGCACGAGCCCGACCGCGACGACCAGGGCGAACGGAACGATCGCCGCGAACAGGTAGCGACCCTGCATGAACGGCGTTCGCCCTCCCGCGAAGCGCTGGTCGTAGGCCACATAGGCGACCAACGCCAGCAGAAGCGGGAACAGCGCGGCGAAGACCGCCAATTGGCCGCGGGTCGGACGCGTCGTGTCGGGTCGTCGCCGCCGCGGGGCGGATGCGAACGCCAGCATGGCCGTTGCCGCCACGGTCACGGTCGCGATGATGACGAGAGGCTGCGTCATCGGCGCCTCGAAGTAGCCGAAGTCGCCCCAGAAGCGCTGGACCACGTTGGACACGAACTGGCGCGACCAGTCGATCGGACCTGGCACCGCACCAGGCGGGCCCTCGACCACAGGTGTCAGGATGCTCGGGAACGGCCCGTCGTGGCGAACGACGTTGCGTCCCGGCCACCACCCGCCGACCCCGATCATCGCCACGCCCGCGATCAGGAAGCATTGGATGGACTGCCTCCAGTGGTCCCGTGCGTTCCACACCTGATAGCCGTAGGCGAGCGCGATCCACGGCAGCAGCACGAAGGCGAACGACTTCGTCAACAGCGCGAGGCCGGCGATCGTCCCCAGGAGTGCCGCCCGGGTCGGGCACCGGTCGCCACCCAGCACACCCGCGACCAGCACCGCGACGACGGCGGACAGCAGGATCAGCAGGTTGTCGTTGTTGATCGAGGCACCGATATGGAAGAGCTGCGGCACCGCGAGCGGGACGATCGCAGCGGTCGTCGCCACGGTGGCACTCGCCCGCAGACGGCGAGCATCGATCCACGTCAGGACCGGCACCGGGAGCACCAGCGCCGCGTTCATCAGCCTGACGATGTTCCACTCGCGGTCAAGCGGTGGATGCGAGTCCGGCGACACGGCACGCTCGACGCGCAGCGCGGTCCCGATCGCCAAGTAGTACAGCGGCGGGTGCTGGGGCATCTGGTTGCCGTATCCGCTCGCCGCCGCGCCGCCGTACTCGTCGAACGTCCTGCGATCGGCGGGCGGGGGCGCCGACTCGGGCGTGAGCCAATCGCCCTCCAGGCCGGGCACATAGTCCACGAACGCCGAGATCATTGCCGTGCTCGTCTGCCGGCCGTCGAAGTCGGGATACGACCCGCCGCGGGCGATGTGGTCCAGGAGATCTGCATGCGCGGGCTCGTCCGGCGCCCGGCCAAGCGGCGCGAAGGTCGACCACAAGGCGAGCAGCAAGCCGAACAGCGCCGTGGTTCCCCAGACAGCCCACGGGACCTGCCCGAGCACCCGGACGCTGCGACGCGCATGCGCCACCATGGCGCGGGCACGCTAACGCATGTCCCGCCGATCCGGGCAGGCCGGCCCGCCGCGCATCACTAGCCTGTCGCGGTGTGGGGAGGGGCCGGGGTTCTCAGCTGGTGCTGTCGGGCGACGGCGTGCGCACCACCGTGGGCGACACCGCCACCGAGGTGCGGGGCCTCGCCGCCCTTGACGCCGTGCGCGCGCTGGCCGCCATCGGCGTCGTGCTGACGCATGTCGCGGCGGTGCTCGTGTTCCGAGGCATGCCGCTGCGCTGGGCGAGTATCGGCGACGCCGGCGTGCTCGTCTTCTTCGTGCTGAGCGGCTACCTCATCGCGTCGTCGGTGCTCCGCCCGACCCGCTTCGACGTGCGGGGCTACATGATCCGCCGAGCGCTGCGGATCCTGCCGCTCTATTACGCCTCGATGCTCGTCGCGCTGGTCTTGATCGACCCGACGCCGCTGCTGTCGGGCCCGGGCCGGGCCGACGTCGCGACGCACGTGGTCCTGCTGCACGGCCTGTCGCGGGGCATGCGGTACTCCATCGCCGGCATCTGGTGGACGCTGACGGTCGAATGGTTGTTCTACGTGTTCATGGCGATCGTGGGCGTGACGTTCCGCCGCTCGCACTTTACGGGTGGCTGATCGCGATCGGGATGATCCTGCTCGGCGTCGGGTGGCGTCTCGTGGTCTTCGAGACCTCGACGTCGACCGCCGATTCCGCCTACCTCATCCAACAACTCCCCGGTGCTGCCGACCTGTTTGGCATCGGGATGCTGACGGCACTCGCGGCGCGCACCGGGGCCCTGCCGCGAGTGTGGCGGCATGCGACGCTCCGTAGCGCCCTGCTGGTGCTGTCAGCGGGGTTGGTCGCCGGCGCGATGTACGTGTACTACGACCGGAAGCCGGGCTACTGGCTGGACGGCGCGATGGTGGTGCTGTGGCCCCTAGTGCTCGCCGTGGCGGTCGCGGGGATGCTGGTCGGTCTCACGCGCGCGACCAGCGCCGTCCACGCGGTCACGCGGTGGACCGGGCTCGCATACCTCGGCGTGATCAGCTTCGGCATTTACCTGTTCCACCCGTTCGTCATCGAAGCGCTCGACCGCGCGTGGTTCGCGAATGGACACACCGTCTCAGCGCTCCCATTCATCGTCGTAGCGCTCGCCGCCACCGCGCTTGTCTCGATGATGTTCCACTACCTGCTCGAACGACCGGCGATGCAGTGGGGTCGACGGCTCGCCGGCGCTTCGCCGGCCTCGCGCCGTCTCCCCGCCCTCTTGGCGCCCGCCTCGGCGGGCGCGCGTGACCGGGCAGGCGACGGTGACGCGGGAATGCTGACCATGCATGACGTGGCGGCGGAGGCCGCGCCGGACGTCCCGAACCGGTCGGACGATCGCGCGCTGGGTGCCGCGCGCTCGCCCTGAGCGGCGCACCCGAACCGCCTGTACGATCCTCCGATGCTGGTCGCTGGGGTGCGAGCCGGTGACAAGGTGCCTACACAGCGCCGGATCGTCGTGGTTGGGCTGGTGGGCGCCCTCGCCTTCATCGCCGCGGTGGCCGGATACCTGGCGATTGTCAACGCGCCATACCAGCAGGACGAGTCTTCACATGTGGGTTACGCGCTCAGCCTGCGGCAGGGCGATCTACCGTCCATCTGGACGCGGGTGCCGACCGAGGGCGGCGGCGAGCACTTGCGGATCGCGTTGTCGCGCCCCTGGCCGTTCAGTGACCCGGATGTCCACGTCGCGAACAACCCACCATTCGTCTATCTCGCCAGCCTTCCACTCGTCGAGCTGGGGATCAGAACGCACGTCGCGGACGCACCGCTGCTCGCGCTCCGTCTGGTCGATCTCGCGGGGGCAGTCGCCGCCGTCGCCGTGGCCTACCTTCTCGGACGGGAGCTCAGCGGAGGCGATCGCTTCGTCGGGTGCGTCACCGCGGGGCTCTTGTCGAGCGTCATCGCGGTCAGCCTCTTGTCGTCGGTCGCCAACCTCGACGGCCCGGCACTGGCCGCCACCACCGGTGTTGCCTGGATGACCGCTCGATTCGCGCGGACCCGTGTACTGCGCGACGCTACGCTGCTCGGACTGTGGTGCGCGGGCGCGGCGGCGGTCCGCCCGATGTCGCTCGCGTTTGCGGGGGTGGCTGGGGCGATGGCCTTGGTCCTCGGTGTGCGCGCTCGGGGCACCTCGGCCCTCCTACCCCTCGTCGTCCGCCTGGCCGGGCCCACCATCCTGTTGACCGGCTGGTTCTACGCGCTGAACTGGCACCGATACGGCGACGTGACCGGGTCGGAAGCTCTATTCGACAAGTTCGGCCTCGGGTCCGGGCGGAGCGTGTTCGACTTGCTGACCAGCGCCGACGTGTCGGTGGAGCCGTTCGCCTATCTGGTCACCGAGGTGTACGGACGAAGTCCGTGGTGGGCGTACAGCGGCGCGCGGCACTACCTGATCGCCGCCGTGGCCGTCGGCGTGGTGATGGCTGCCATCGCGCTCGCCGCTCGGTCGTCGCGTTCGCCCCACCCGCGGCGCGACGGAGCGCACCTGTCGCTCGCGGCCTGGATCTGCAGTGCGGTCCTCGCGCTGGTGCCGATCGTCTTGACCGCACATCACGCGGCCGGCGGTGGTGCCGCCCATGCGCGGTACCTCCTCCCGATCCTGCCGATCGTCGCCGCCGCGACCGCTCTCGTCACGACGCGGATCAACCGGTGGTTCGCGGTGGTCGTGGTCGGGGCGTTCGCGATCGCGCAGGCGACGCGGATCCGGGCTGCCGGCAACGTCCACGACCGCGCGCTCAACCTGCCGCAACTCCGCGACCCGCTCATCGGTCAGCCGTTCTTGGCGTTGAGCGTCGCGGTCGCCATCGTCGGTGCGGTGGTGCTGCTCGTTTCGCTGGTCCTTCTGGCGAAGGAGCCTCAGACCGTCGAACGGTGACGGCCGGGCCGGTGCCTGACACTCCCGGATAGGGTCCAGCCCCATGTCGGGCGATATCCCGCAGAACCTGGCCATGCTGCGCGCCGCCTTTGGTTCGGGGCCCCTGTACGCGCCGACTGACGATGACCTGATCACCTTCGAGGGGGTCGATCTGATCAGCGGCTACGAGCACGCCTCGACACCTGAGCGCTTCGTCATCGTCAAGCAACCTCCGCACCGCGACGCCTTCATCGAGATGTGCCGGAGCGTCCGCGGCGGGCGGCTCGTCGAGCTGGGCATCGCCGAGGGCGGCAGCACCGTCCTCGCCGCCCTCGCCGCCGAACCGTCCGCCTTGCTCGCGGTCGACATCGAGCCCGAGCCGCTCGCCGCCCTCGAGGATTTCATCGCCGCCCGCGGCCTCGGCGCGCGGGTTCAGACCCGCTACGGGATCGACCAGGGTGACCGCGATCGACTGGCCCGCACCGTCGACGAGGCGATCGGGACCGAGCCACTCGACTTGGTGGTCGACGACGCTTCCCACACGCTCGACCTGACCCGCACGTCGTTCGAGGTGCTGTTCCCCCGGTTGGCTCCTGGGGGCGCTGTACGCCATCGAGGACTGGAACGCGGACCACGTCTTCCAGGAAGCGATGATCGAGCACTTTCGCACCGCCTCGACCGAAAAGCGGGCCGCGCTGGCCCGCTCGCTGCGAGCGGCGGCCACCAGCTCGCCGACGCCCGCCCCCCCGGCCCGCCGTCCCCTACTCGACCTGGCTGTCGAGCTCATGCTGGCCCGGGCTCGCGACGCCGAGGAGGCCATCGCGGAGGTGGTCGTCACCCGATATTGGCTCATCGTACGGCGCGGTCCAGGCACGCTCGACGGCACGAGCTTCCGATTGGCGGACGTGGCCCACGACCACTTCGGCTACCTCCGCTGAGCGCGTCGACCATCGCCACCGGCTGAGGGCACGTCAACCCTTGCGGAAGTACACCCCGACGCGGTCGATGTCGTGCAGCGGCGGGTCGATGCCCCGATCGGCGAGGAAGTCGCTCACCGCCTCCCGGCATGCGGCCATCAGGTGGTAGTCGTCGACGATCACCCAGCCGCCCGGCGCCACGCGGTCGTACAGGTGGACCAGAGGGACGATCGTGGACTCGTACATGTCACCGTCGAGGCGGAGCACGGCCAGGGACTCGGCGTCGACGTGCGGCATGGTTTCCCGGAACCAGCCTTCGAGGAAAACCACCCGGTCGTCGAGCAGGCCGAACCGGCGGAAGTTCACCCGCACCTGCTCGGCGGACACCGCCAGCTCGGGATGGGTGTGAAAGTCGGCGCCGGCGTCGGCCGGGAACCGCTCGCTGGGTGGCGGGAGCCCGGCGAACGAATCTGCGACGATCACCCGCCGGTCGGCCGCGCCGCGAGATGCAAGGACCGCCCGGGCCAGGATCGAGGCTCCGCCGCGCCACACGCCCGCCTCGAGGATGTCGCCCGCGACCCCTTCGTCCAGGGCACACTCGATGAGCGTGCGGAAGTTGTGGAGGCGCCGACGCCCCACCATGGTGAGTGCGGTGGATGGCCAGTCGAACCCTTCGTCGCGGTACGCCGGGTTGAACTCGAACATGGGGACCGGAGAGCAGGGGAGGGGTGGGTCGGCGGCGCTGAACCCCGTGAGGACGTCCTCGAGCTCGTCCAGGTACCGAGCCCATTCCTTGGCCGGCGCGCGCCGGGCCGGGAGGACGGGTGACGATTGACCTGGTGACACTGCGGGATTCCCCACCTGGTCCTGAGACCTCTCCCCACTGGGTCCTGCGGACCGCAAACGCTAGCAGTAGCGCGGGCCCGCGCCTTGGCGAGCGCCTTGGTGACCGCGGCGGGCGGGTGGTTAGCATCGCAGCAGGTCACTGGGGAAGGTGGCGGTTGTGGAATACGTGATGGTGCCCGTTCCCGAGGAGCTGGCTGCGCAGGTTCTGACGTATGTGAGCTGGAAGGATGCGCAGGCGAACGCAGGGCCGCCCCTGGCCGAGGGGCAGGCAGCCACCGACGAAGCGATCGCCCGGGCGTTCGCCCGCCTCGACGACGCCAGCCGGGCCCTGGTCACCGTCATCGCCACCGCCACCCTTGAGCCGGAGCAGCTCAGCATCACCGAAGCGGCCAGGCGGGCGCGGGTTACGGTGCGCGAGGCGCTCGGCATCCTCCTGGAGGTGAACGCCATAGTCGCGAGCGAAGGCGGGCCGCCGCTTGCCTTTGGCGGCAAGGACACAGGCGGGCCCCGGGAGGGTGGGTTCACCTGGGACTCCCATGTAGTCATGGCGCCGGAGGCGCTGGCGCAGCCATTCGCCGATCTGGCACGGGCGCACGCGTCCGGGTGAGCCGTAAGACCCGATGCAGCTGATCTTCGACAACGGCGGCTCGCGCTACTACGGCCCATACGGCGAGACCGCGCTCGTCGCGTCCTTTGACGACGTCGGTGCGTTGAGCAGTCACGTTGTGCCGCTGCTGCACGACGGTGATCGGCGTTTCGCGCCTACGACTGCCGGCAGGGACCACGTGCAGCACTTCGATTGGACCGCGCTGCCGACCTGCTCGAGACTTCCTCGATCGCTACAGGGCGGAGCCGTCCGCCTACGCGACTGCGCCCGCACGGCAGGAGGTCAAGCGCCGTGAATCCGAGTCCTTACCGTGGAGGCTCCCGGCGAGGGTGACCGCAGCGCGGCCAGGAACGCGTCGACGACCTCCTCGGCCTCGGCGTCCGTGATGTCGGTGTAGAAGGGGAGGCGCAGCAGGCGGGCGCTGATCCGCTCGCTGACCGGGCACGACAGGGCGCGCGCCGCGAAGCGGCGCCCGCCCGGTGAGTCGTGGAGCGGCACGAAGTGGAACGTCGCGAGTACCCCCCGGTCGCGCATCCCCGCCAGCACCCGGTCGCGGGTCTCGCCGTCGGGCAGCAGCACGTAGAACATGTGGTACGCCTGCTCCCGGTCGGGCGGGATCGCCGGCAGTGTGTAGCCGTGACGCACGGCGTGGGGCTCGAGCAGGCGCCGGTAACGCTCGAACGCCGCCCGCCGCTTGGCGAGGATCTTGTCCCGCTCCTCGAGCTGGCCGCACAGGTAGGCGGCCAGGACGTCTGCTAGCCCGAACGACGACCCGGTGTCGTGCCACGTGTACTTGTCGACGTGGCCGAGCAGGAACTCGCGCCGGTTGGTCCCTTTGTGGTACACGACGTGGGCCCTGTCGGACGTCGTTCGCGCGATTGACCACCAGCGCGCCGCCCTCGCCACAGATGAAGTTCTTGGTCTCGTGGAAGCTCAGCGTGGAGAAGCGGCCGAGGCTGCCGAGCGGGTGGCCCCGGTAGCGGCCGTACAGACCGTGCGCGTTGTCCTCGACCAGCTCCGCTCGGGGCCAGCGCTCGAGCACCCGGCGGATGCCGTCGACGTCGCATCCCACCCCCGCGTAGTGGATGGGCACGACCGCCCGGACGGAGTCGTCCATGATCTCGGCCAGGTGGTCCGGGTCGAGCCCCAGCGTTCGCTCCTCGATGTCGCAGAACAGGATGCGGGCGCCGGCGCGTGCGAATGCCAGCGCGGTGGTGACGAAGCCGAACGATGGCACCACGACGGTGTCGCCCGGGCCGACGCCAAGCAGGAGGGCGCTCATCTCCAGCGCGGCCGTGCACGACGTGGTGAGCAGGATGTCGTGCGCGCCGAGCTCCTTCTGCAGCAGGCCGGCGGCGCGTGCGGAGAACGGTCCCTCGGCGGAGGTGTGTCCCCGCTCGACCGCGGCCCGGATGTACTCGATCTCCCGGCCCTGGAGGCTCGGCCGGTTGAACGGGATGCGCACGGTGCCGTCGACCGCGCCGTCGGTGGGCGTGGTCACGTTCATGCCGCCCCCTCGGGCTCCTCGTCGAGCCAGCGGTGGAACAGGTACCGGGTGCGGCCGATCCGAAACCCACAGCGCTCGAGGTACCGCAGGGGGGCGACGTTCCGCGCCGCGCACGGCCCGGCCTCCGTCGGTCCGCCGCCCGCCCAGTCGAACAGGGCGACCATGAGCGCGTCGGCCGCTCCGGTGCCCAGCTTGGTCACGCCCTTGGTGTCGACCCGCGGCACCGGCGAGCGGACGAACGTGGCCACCCCCGTGATCCCGTCCTCGTCGTAGGCGATGTAGAGCGCGCGCTCGTCGGTGTCGTCGCGGGCGGCGCGGTCCATCCAGGCCTCGTGCATGCGGTGGGCGGCGTCGGGCCCGAAGCGGGGGTCCGCCGCGAACCGGCTCCAGGGCGCCAGCGTCTTGATGGCCGGCTCGAGGGCCGGCAGGTCGTCGGACGTCCCGCGCTTGACCCTCGTAGGGCTCGCCCTGGGCGTGAACGGCAGGTCCGGCCGCTCGAACGTGAGCGCCACCTCGACCAGCCGGTGACCGAACATCTGGACGAGGTGGGCGGTGGTCCCGTCGGTGGGGTCGAGGCTGCCGTAGAGACAGGCGATGCCCTCGGCGCGGGCCTCGGCGTCGAGGGCGCGAAGCACGTCGTCGGTGGCACCGGTGAGGTCGGTGCGGGCGATGGGCACGCCGAAGAACTCGCTGTCCCAGGCGAGCGGCTCGATGAGCTCGGCCATCAGGGTGCCGCCTCCGCGGGCCGGGCCGCGCAGCCCCGGTAGCGTTCGACCAGGTCGACGATCTCGTCGGTCACGAAGCGGAGCCGGTGCTCCAGGGCCGCATCGAGGCCGGGCGGCAGCTCGGGGGGCACCGTCGCCTCGATGAGGCTCCGCAGCAGGGCAGCGGTGTACCGGGTGACCGCCACGCGCGGCTCCATGCCGTGGTAGACGGCCCACGACGGCGTCTCGAGCTCGCCCCCCTGTGCCGAGTCGGGGGGTGACAGGAAGTGCGACATGCCCCCAATGTGGATCAGCTCTTCGGGGTCGACGTGCCGCAAGGTCCTGCCGTCGACCTGGAGCAGGATGTTGACGATCTTGCCGGTGTCGTACACCTGGTAGAGGTGCCCTGCGGCCGCCAGCCTCGCGCGGGTCGCGTCGGCGAGCTCGGGCCCCGCCGAGCCCAGGCCGACGCCCCACCGGGCACAGGTCTCGTCGAGGTGGGCGCGCCGGTACATGGCGTAGTGCGGACAGCCGTAGACGAAGCCGTCGGGGTGGAAGAAGTGACGCCCGTCGAGGCCGAGCCCGAGGTGGGTGTCGGGGACCACGTGGTCGTCGACCCACACCTGCCGGCCCGACGTGACGGCCGAACAGGTGCGCAGCAGCTCGAGGTACGGCGCGAGGAATGGCCCCCGAGCTTTGATGTCGGGATCGACCAGGCAGAACAGCTCGCCGTCGTTCCGCTCGCGGCGGACGGCGTCCAGCGCCACGCCGTGGGCCACCATCGCGTCGGGCGACACGTCCATGACCTCGACCACCTGGCCGGGATGGGCGCTGGCGTAGTCATCCAGAAGTGCCAGCGTCTCGGGTGCGCAGCCGTTGGCCACGAGGCGGAACCGGGCGTCGCTGGTGTGGAGCAGGCTGCACACGAAGAAGCGCAGGTGCCAGAACACCCGGCCCGTCACCACGATGTTGAAGAGGGGCTGTTCCTCCGACATGCGATACCCCATCCCAGTTCATCGTCGGGGCTCGTGCCTGTGTCGGCGGCAGCCGCCCCTGATCGCGGTTCCCGCAGCAGCGCGGCAGGGTAGCAGGCGGTCGCGCGCCGGACCCGGGGGGGCAGGGTGGGCGGACCGGCGCCCGCCGGGCCCGCCCCCGCCCGGCTACGGTGCCGCTGGCCCGCTTGGGACGAGCAGGGGCCGGGGTGGGGATGCGATTCACCGTGCATGACGACGACGGGGAGCCCGTCGAGTTCGAGTGCCCTGACTCGGTCGCCTCGCGGTGGACCAACGCGCCGATCCTCGAGGGGCGGACCTATCCCTACCTGCCCTTCGTCGACGACGTCCGCGTCGTGTTCGACGTCGGCGCCAACTGTGGCGCAGCCAGCGTCCACTTCGCCCGCCACCATCCCGCCGCCACCGTGCACGCCTTCGAGCCGGGCCGCGAGGCACGCTCATACCTCGAGCGCAACGTGGCGGGGCTCCCCAACGTGCGGGTGCACCCCTTCGGGCTGTACTCAACCCACCGGCGGGCCCTCCTCTACCGGGGTAACGGGGACCTGGGGATGGCGTCGGTGATCCGTCGTGAGGTGAACCTCGACGAGAGCGAGCCGGTCGAGCTGCGGGCCGGCGGGGCCTGGGCGGCCGACCAGGCGATCGACCGGATCGACATCCTCAAGGTCGACGTCGAGGGTTGCGAGGTCGCGGTGTTGGAGGGGTTGGTGGATCTGCTGCCGACCGTCAAGGTGCTGTTCGTCGAATACGACTCGCGCCACGCCCGCAGGGCGCTGGGTCGCCTGCTGGACGCGACCCACGAGCTGTACATCGGCAACATGTTCCTCGACCAGGGCGAGTGCGCGTACCTGCGGGCCGACGTCGCGGGGATCGACGCTGCCACCGAGCACCTCCGCCTGGCGTTCGCCGCCTCCCTGGGGCAGCCGCCGCGGTAGGGGCATCGTCGAGTGGGCAGCGGCTACGACGTCGTCGGCGCACACGCCGCCGGGCGCTGGTAGCGCGCAGGGTCCGCGATGTATGCCTCGAGCACGGGGTCCAGGAGCGCAGCTGTGCGGTCCCAGTCGAACCGGCTCCGCACCAGCTCGGCACCAGCAGCAGCAAGCCGGGTGCGCTCGGTGACGTCCTGGAGCAGCCGCTCTGCGGCGTCGGCCAACGCCGTCGACTCGCCGGGCGGAACGACCAGGGCCGTCTCGCCGTTCACCGCGTAGTCGCGAGAGCCGCCGTTGTCTGTGGTGACCAGGGCGCAACCGCAAGCCATCGCCTCCACCGCCGTGTAGCCGAAGCCCTCGTGGTAGCTGGGCTGCAGGAACAAGAGGCTCTCGTTGTAGATCTGGTTGGCCAGCGTGGCGTGGTCGGGTGCCTGCCAGAAGTGCACCCAGCCCGCCAACGGGAGCGACGGTGGGTCGATCCCGAACACCACGGCCCGTAGGTCAGGGAGGCGTCGCCTCAACTCGTCGAGCGCCGCCACGCCGACGGCGAAACCCTTCTCGCGATGGGGATGCGACAGCATGGCGACGTCGTACCGGCGTGCGTCCTGCGCTGTGCGAACGGCGAAGGTGCTGTGGTCGAGCCCGAGCGGCAGGTACCACAGCTGCTCCGGCGGTGAGCCGTAGGCGGCTCCCACGTCGACCAGCCAGCTCGCGACGCAGACCTTGGGCGTGGGAGTCCGGAAGAGGTCTTGCTCGACGTCTTCGCCCAGCATCCGGTATCCCTGCACCAGGTCGACCGGCAGGCCCAGCCGCCGGGGCGCCGTTCCGCCGAAGACAACGTCTCCTGCCGGAATTCGCGGGTCGTCCAACCGGTCGACCAAGTGATGCGCAATGCGTTCGTCGAACGGGAACGGCGGTAGCTCGTCCAGGCTCTCCACCCGATACCGCGTCAGCGGCCCGTGGACGAAATGGACCTCATGACCCCGCCGCGCGCAGGCGTTGGCCAGTTCGTAGAGCACGATGACGCCGCCGGTCCGGTCGGGAGCGCTCGGGTAGGCGAAGGTGAGGATCACGCGACCTCGGGGCTGACAGTCATCTCACTGGCGTCCTCGTGGCGCGCACACGTGGGGCTGCTGACCCAGCGGGGGCCGTACGATCACGTCCACCGGGCCAGCCTGAGCTTGGACCACCGAACCATCGCGGCTGAAGAACGACCGCGGCTGCGACTCGTGAGTGCCGTCACTGGTCGTGAGGTTGACGGTCCCGGAGAACCCGATCTGGTCACCCGCATCGAGTGTCAACGTCAGGGGACCGGTCAGGCGGGGGCACGCGGGTCCCGACGACACATCCATCTGGGTGAGCACGAGCCACGCCGTCGCCGTGAGATCGCGGACCGGGGCGGCACGATCGGGCGTGGGGATCCGGCCAGCGTCCGCTTGGCGAGCCAGCCACCCGGCAGTCAGGGGTAGTTGGAAAGGACCGGCGGGCGTGGGCTTGGTGTCCGGCGGTACGTCATCGACAAACGGGGAGTGGGCAATGCCGAAGATGAGCTGGCGGTTTCCCCGGAGGAGCCAATCGGTGTGCGACAGGCGGTCGAGGTTGCCGGGTAAGCCGATGGCGAGCGGAAGCAGCGCCACGACCCCCAAGAACAGGCGGCGTCGGGCCAATTGCTCGGCACCGGCCGCCACGAGGGGGAGCAGGAGCGCCGCACCGACGTGGAGGTAGTGGCCCGATTCGTAGGTCTCCACGAACATCGCGCGGGCGAGCGCCGTCAGCCCGGCGAACCCCGTCCAGCTCACGGCGAGACCGATAGGAAGGGCTGCGTCGTCCGACGCCCGGGACCGCCACGCCCGCTGGACGGCTGCGCCCAGCCCGAGTCCCGCGACCGCGACCAGGACGGCACCAACGCCTCCCTGAGCGAGCGCATCGAACGTCGCCCAGAACATCCGACCGGCGAACCGGATCGCCTGAGTGCTGAGGTCAAGTGGCGTGGCACCGTCGCGGCCATACACCACATACCAGGTCGCGTAGATCGCCCCGAGCGGCACCCCGTAGAACGCCGCTACCCGCGCGCCCCGACGCATAAGTGTCGTGACCCCGACCCCCACGGCGATGGGAGGAAATGCCGCTGATGTCATGAGCCCCAGGAGTCCGACGCCGAGGGCCAGCCAATCGCGCCGCGTGACCTCCCGAGGGCCGTCGGCCAAGAGGAACAGCGCCAGCCCGCACACCACCGACCCCGTCAGCGACACCTGGAAGCCGTACACCATGTTCTCTCGGCCCGAGCCGAAGAACAGGAACGCCACGGCGACCGCCGTGGCAATCCAGCCTCGGACACCGAGCCGCCGTGTGACCACGCGCACGAGCACGGCGGCGACTACGTGGGCGATGACGACCGGCACCTGGTAGGGCAGGTAACTGCGGAGCCCCCAGAGCTCGAAGTTGAGGCGGTAGTCGAACCGCAGCAGCGTGATCCAGTGGCCGTTGTGCCCGTCGAGGTATCCGGGGCTGGTCAGGCCGTCACGCGTCAGCACCCACCAGTCGTCGAGGAAGAACCAGTGATCCCGGCCGAACCAGAGCAGCAGCGGCACAGCGAACGCCACCGCCACGCCGAACACCCTCGCCGACCAACGCTCGCTCCGGCTCGACTCGTCTCCCTGCGTTGGTGTGGCAGCCACCCCCGCGGTCGACGTCGCCAGCTCGGTCACGACGGTGACAACACCAGGTCAGTAAGCGAGCGGGATCTGCCCGTCCGGGTAGCTGGAGGGGGCGAAGAACCATGACTCGATCGCCCACCGTTCCTGCGTCATGCCCGGCCGGATCCCGGTGCGGTGCAGGAACATGTGGTCGAAGAGCAGGGCGTCGCCAGGGCCGAACTCGGGGCTAAGGACCTCGGCGGCCCCACCGGCGGCGTCCTCGACCACCTGCGGGGACACCGACCAGTCGAACAAGGCTCCCTCGGTGCCGGTGGGGAGGATCTCGTCGAAGCGCTGCGGGACAATGTCGAGCCCCGGAGCGTCGACGCCGCAGGGCGAGAGCGCCAACCACAGGTTGAGGGACCGCACGCCGCGACCGAGGAAAGCGCCGTCCTGGTGCCAGTTCGTGTTGGTGTCGATGGGCACGCGGCGCAACGTGCACTTGTTCGCCGAGAGGGCCGGCCGTTCCCCGAAGTACGCCTCGATGAGTGCGGCGATGCCCGTGTCCTCGACGAGCTCCATCAGCTCGAAGAGCATGCGGGGCGAGTCGGCCGTCCAGAGGCCCCCGCTCGCCCGTACCCAGCCGCGCCGTCGCCAGGCGAACTGGCCGGCGCTCGGCGGCGCGAAGGGGACGTACCAGGGTGACGCCGCCTGTGACCCGGACGCCTCACACGCGTCGAACGCGTCCAGCGCTCGGTCGATGCCGCGGGCGAACGCTTCGGCGTGCTCGGGTGGAATGAGCCCCCGTACGAGCACGCAGCCGTGCCGGGCGAGCTCGCGGCGCAAGATGGCGATGGTGAGGTCACGCGGATCGGTCGGCGCCAGCGACCCGCCGGCCTCCTCGCGGACGACCTCGGGCGACAGCGCCTCGGGCGAACGCCGGGGCAACGACGCGAACACGTCGTGGCGCAGCATCACGAGGCGCTCTTCGAGCTGCGCATCGTGCCGCCCCCGGTTCGCCTCGGTCAATCGTCGGACGGCGTCGAGCCCGTTGCCCTCGTCCACCAGCCGGTTCGCCTCGGCCAGCAGGTTCGGAACCGTCATCTCGAGGTGAGGAGAGGTGTTGCCCATCGTTCCCCCAGGTCGTCGAACGGCCCACCGCCGTCGCGACCCTAGCCGCAGTGCCGCCGGACGGCCCGGTCGAGGGCTGCCTGAGCACCGCGTTTGCTACCGTCGGCCTTCTCTGGGTCACCGTGGAAGGGCTGCTTGGGGATGTACCAGCTCTGGGACGACGTCGTCGCGCCGGTGATCGACGCGCT
Organism: uncultured bacterium; assembly: GCA_963756425.1. Taxonomy (GTDB): domain Bacteria; phylum Actinomycetota; class Acidimicrobiia; order Acidimicrobiales; family VFJN01; genus DASQUK01. Next base: position 33,088 of record CAVWNW010000015.1, read on the forward strand.
CGGCGCCGACCGGGTCATCGAGATCGGGGCGCTGCGGGGCGAGACCACCACGCGGATGCTGGAGCGCCTCGGCCCCGACTGCGAGCTGCACGTGATCGATCCCGAGCCGCAGTTCGACCCGGCGGAGCATGAGCAGGCGTTTCCCGGGCGGTACCACTTCCACCGGGGGACGAGCCACGAGGTGCTGCCCAGCCTGCCGCCCGCCGACATCGTCCTCGTCGACGGCGATCACAACTGGTTCACCGTGTACCACGAGCTCCGGATGCTGGCCGACACGGCACGCCGGACCGGCGCCCCGCTCCCGGTTCTGGTCCTTCACGACGTCGGTTGGCCCTACGGCCGGCGTGACCTCTACTACGAGCCCGACCGCATCCCCGCAGAGTTCCGGCAACCGTACGCCCGCGCGGGGATGCGCCCCGGGGAGTCTGCGCTGGTCTACTTCGGCGGACTCAACCGCCACATGGCCAACGCCAGCCGCGAGGGGGGACCGCGCAACGGGGTCATGACGGCCGTCGACGACTTCGTCGCCGAGCATCCCCAACCGTTGCGGGTCGTCGTCCTGCCGATCTTCTACGGGTTGGCCATCGTCGCGGAGGCTGGCGTCCTCGAAGCGCACCCCGCCATGACGGCGTTCCTCGACCACCTCGAGAGCCCCGAGGGGCAGCGCGCGCTGCTTGAGCTTGGTGAGCACATCAGGATCGACGAGGCGATCCTCACCCAGGCCTGGCTCCGCACCCTCGAAGAACAGGGCCAGCGCCGTGCGGACCGATACCTCGACCTCGTGAAGGCGTTGCTGCTCGACGAGCGCAGCCTGCAACATGAGCTGCGGGTCGCCTACGTGCTGGGCCTTCGGGGGGCGGCTCCCGACCCGAGCGCGCTGCGTGACCCCGTGCGGGCGATGTCCCATCGATACCTGCAGCTCTTGGGGGCGCGGCACGCCGGCCGTCCGGCCGCGGACGGGCTGCCCGGCCTGGCGCTCACGACCATGGGACGGGCCCAGCTCGAGCGGTTGGCCGACGCGGCGGGACGGGTCCTGGCGACGGGCGTCCCCGGCGACTTCGCGGAGGTCGGCGTGGGCGGCGGGGGCGGGGCGATCCTGCTGGGGGCGATGCTCGGCGTCCACGAGGTGGCCGACCGGCGGATCTGGCTTGCAGACACGTTCTCGGCCACGTCGCGGCCCGTCGGCGGTGGCGATGCCGAGAGCACCGAGCTGCCGCCGGCCGTGCGCCGGCTGGCCAGCGACCTCAACGCAGTGCGCGACAACCTCGCCCAGTTCGAGCTCCTCGACGAGCGAGTGAAGTTCCTGCAGGGGAGCCCGGCCGAGACCTTGGCCGACGCCGGCGTCGGCTCGTTGGCGGTCGTGCGCATCGGGGAGGGACCCGGCATTGACGCCGAGCAGGTGCTGGAGGTCCTCCACCCCTGCCTGTCGCCGGGCGCCGAGGTGATCGTGTCGGGGGTCGCCGACCCGGACGTCGAGGCCGCTATCGGTCGGGCCCGCCACCAGCTGGGCATCTCGGCGCCGATCGAGCGGGTCGACTGGAACGCGATCGCGTGGACGCACGAGGTGGCGGAGGAGCCTACCGCCGCGTCGGCCGAGGGTCCCGCAGCCAACGAGCTGGCGGCGGCGGCCCGCGCACAGGCCGCCAGTCATCCTCCCCTGGCGCCATCGGCGCCGTCGCCTAGCGTCGCCCTGTCGGTCATCGTGGTCTTCTACAACATGCGGCGTGAGGCAGCCCGGACCCTCCATTCGTTGTCCCGCTCGTACCAGCGCGACATCCAGGACCTCGACTACGAGGTGCTGGTCGTCGACAACGGCTCCGACTCAGACCAGTCTCTCGGGCGCGACTACGTGGCATCGTTCGGCACCGAGTTCCGGCTGCTCGAGCTGGGCGGCGATGCGCGGCCCTCCCCGACCGGTGCGCTGAACGCCGGGATCGCCGCCTCCCGCGGTGAGGCGCTGGCGCTGATGATCGACGGCGCGCACGTGCTCAGCCCCGGCGTCCTCCACTTCGGGATGAAGGCACTGCGCATCTACGAGCCGGCCGTGGTGGCCACGCAGCAGTGGTACGTCGGGCCCGGCCAGCAGGGCGACGCACAACAGGCCGGCTACGACCAGCGGGTGGAGGATCGGCTGTTCGCGTCCGTCGACTGGCCGGCGGACGGCTACCGGCTCTTCGAGATCGGCCACTTCATCGGCGAGCGCGACTGGTTCGACGGCATCATCGAGAGCAACTGCCTGTTCGTCCCACGCAAGCTGTTGGAGCAGGTCGGTGGCTTCGACGAGAGCTTCTCGATGCCGGGGGGCGGCTACGCCAACCTCGACCTCTTCGAGCGGTTGGCCCAGGCGCCGGGTGTCACGCCCGCGAGCATCCTGGGCGAGGGCACCTTCCACCAGTTCCACGGAGGCACTACCACCAACGTCGCCGACGAGGTGGCCCGGCGCGACCGCGTGGTGTCGTACCGCCGGCATTTCGAAGAGTTGCGCGGCCGGCGCCTGATCAGCCATGACCGGGCGTTCCACTATGTCGGCGCCCTGGCAGCTTGGGCCTCCCGGCGGACGCGGTCGAGGCGCTGGCCGACGCTGGCGTTCGACGCCCTGCGCGAGCCCACCGACGTCGCCTCCCCGCCCGTCCCGGTGCCGGACGAGCTGAAGCTCGCCGCCATCGAGTCGATCTGGGATCACCAGGCATGGCGGGATGCCACCTGGCTCGGCTATCCCGTCAACCGGTACCCCACCGACCTGCACGCGTACCAGGAGATGCTGGCGAAGCTGCGCCCGGAGGTGGTGGTGCTGGTCGGCGAGGACGGTGGCCTCGGCGGGCGGGCACTGTGGGCCGCGTCGATCTGCGACCAGCTCCGGCACGGGCGGGTGCTGGCCGTGGGCGGTGACGCGGCGCCGGAGCGGCCGAGCCACCCGCGGATCACCTACGTCGGGGGCGTGCCGGAGAGCCCGGAGGCCGCCGCGGAGGTGGCGAGACTGGCGCCCGAGGCGCCCGACGCCCTGGTGTTCCTCGGCCTCGGCGCCACCCACCGGGTGCTCGCCGCCTTCGAGCGGTACGCACCGCTCGTCCCCATCGGGGGCTACCTGGTAGTCGAGAACACCGTGGTAAACGGCAGGCCGGCCCGACCGGGGTTTGCTCCAGGACCATACGAGGCCGTCGAGTCCGTCCTGGGGAGGGGCGGCGACTTCGTGCCCGATCTCGCCGGAGAGCGGTACACGGTCACGTTCAACCGCAACGGTTACCTGAAGCGGGTTCGGTGATGCCGCCGGCACCAGAGGAACGGTGGTTCTTCGTGCACCTGCACAAGACGGCCGGGACGGCCCTGCTCCAGCGGTTGCGCATCGCCCTCGGTGACGACGCGGTCTACCCCACCGCCTCGGACAACTGGACCTATTTCGCCACCATGAACCTCGAGCTCCTCTGCCGGCGATTTGCCGAGCAGGGCGACCGCATCCGCGTGGTCACCGGCCATTTCCCGCTCTGCGCCACCGAGGTGCTGGGTGCCCCGTTCCTCACCATGACGGTGTTGCGAGATCCGGTGGAGCGCACGCTCTCGGCGTTGCGGGACATGCGGGAGCGCGACGCGGAGCACCAGGGCAAGCCGTTGGGAGAGATCTACGCCGACCCCATCAAGTTCCGATGCCTCATCCAGAACCACATGGTGAAGATGCTGGCTATGACGCGCGAGGAGATGACCGATGGGTTCCTCACAGTGCTGGACCTCGATGCCACCCACCTCGAGCGCGCCAAGCGGACCCTGGCCGAACGCATCGACGTCTGGGGCGTCCAGGAGCACTTCGAGGAGTTCTGTGACGAGCTGACGCGGCGCTCGGGATGGGACCTGGGCCAGCCGCGGTTCGCCAATCGCAGCACGCCGCATCCCGCCGAAGACGGGTTGCGCGAGCGCATCGCCGAGGACAACCAACTCGACATCGAGCTGTACCGGTTCGCGCTCGACCTGCTCGATCAGCGCAGCACAGCGGCCTCGACGTGATGGCCGTAGGCGGGATGAACACCGCGACGGCGCCGATCCAGGTACGGCCTGCCCGGCCGTCCGACCGGGTGGCGGTGCTCGAGCTGCTGGTGGCGTCGCTCGGTTGGGAGTCCGACCACCGCTACAAGGCATTCTTCGATTGGAAGCACGAGCAGAACCCCTTCGGGCGGTCACCCTCGTGGGTTGCCCTGGACGATGGCGCGGTTGTGGGATTCAGGACCTTCATGCGTTGGGTGCACCGTGCACCATGGGGCGAGCTGCTGCCTGCGGTGCGCGCGGTCGACACCGCCACGCGGCCGAGCCATCAAGGTCGCGGCATCTTCCGGCAGCTGACATTGCAGGCACTCGACGATCTGCGGGCCGAGGGAGTCGGCTTCGTCTTCAACACGCCCAACGACCAGAGCCGGCCGGGGTACCTCAAGATGGGCTGGGTCCCGGTTGGTCGCCTCCCGGCCACCGTGCGCGTCTCGTCCCTCGCCGCCGCGGCGCGGCTCCCTCGAGCGCGGGTGCCGGCCGAGCTCTGGTCCACCCCGGTGCCCGCGGAGCGTTCGGCCCCGGACGTGCTGGCCGATCCGCGTCTGGACGACCTGCTGGCGTCGGCACCACCAGCCGTGGGACTGGCCACGCACCGCACGGCGGACTACCTACGGTGGCGGTACGGATTCGCCCCCCTCGCCTACGGGGCCATCACGCTCAACGATGACCTGCGCCGCGGGTTGGCCGTCTTCCGCCTCCGCCGGCGCGGCCCCGCCCTGGAGTGCGCCCTGTGCGACGTCATAGCTCCGGCCGGCGACCGGGCTGTGCCGCGGGAGTTGGCTCGCAGAGTCGCCCGCGCATGCGGCGCCGACTACGTGATACGGATAGGCGGACCGGCCGTCGATCGCAGCGGGTTCGTACGCTTCCCTCGGCAGGGTCCGATGCTGACCTGGCACGCTCTGGCGAACGATCCGCCTGGGGGCCGACTCGACGACTGGGCGCTCACGTTAGGCGACGTCGAACTGTTCTGACCTACACGAGAACTACATCAGGAGGCCAGATGCCGACGCTGGACGTACCCATGAGGTTCAATCGCAGCGCGCATAAGGACCCCGACGCCACGATGGAGAGCGCGGTCTTCTTGCTCCACTACATGTGTGACCGGTTCGGCGTGCCGGACCTGTCGCAACTGGACGTCCTCGATGTCGGTTGTGGGACGAAGTTCACCCAGGCGTTGCTCCAAGCGGGACTTCCGATACAGAGCTACGTCGGCGTGGACGTCTACCGCGAGATGATCCACTTCCTTCGGGCGAACGTGTTGGATCCGAGGTTCGAGTACCAACACATCGACGTGCACAACGACCTCTACAACCCTGACGCTGCGCCGATGACGGAGCACACCGACCTGGGTGTCGGCGATCGCACCTTCGACGTCATCTGCCTCTTCTCCGTGTTCACGCACCTCGCACCCGACGACTACGCCACGATGCTGCGGCTGTTGCGTCGCTACGTTCGACCGAACGGTCGACTCATCTACACGCTCTTCGTCGACGAGCTCACTGATGGTGGCTACGGCTTCATCGACCGCGTGGCGCAAGGCCTGCATACCGGCGATGGATCACGTCCCCACTCGAAGGACGAGGCACGCGATGTCAAGCCGTTCGTCGACGTCTACCCAGACAAGCCCCTTCTGTGCGCGATGTACTCCCGCGAGTACGCCTTCGACCTGATCGACGGCACCGGCTGGACACCGCTCGAGCTGCTGCCCCCGAACGAGTTCGCGCAGCACCACTTCATCTGCGCGCCCGCGTAGGGATTGATGGAGCAGATGGTGACCCAGTCCCCCGACATCGTCCTGTTCCTCACCGACCAGCAGCGGTTCGACCAGCTTGGCTATGCCAGTGACGGTCACTTCGACACGCCCAACCTCGACCGGATCGCCCGCAGCGGCGTGATCTTCGAGAACGCGTACAGCGCGTCAACGGTCTGTGTGCCGTCTCGGGTCGCGCTCCTGACCGGCGTCGAGCCCCACCGTGTCCCGACCCAGGAGAACCAGTACGCCCTGCGGGAGGGCTTCTGGACGGTTGCGCACGAGCTCGGGCGGGGTGGCTACCAGACCGCGCTGATCGGGAAGGCGCACTTCGCGCCCGTCCACGCCAACCACGGATTCGAGACGCTGCGCCTGTGCGAGCACCTCCAGTCCCAGGGACTCGGGCCCCTGAGCCGTGAGCGTGGCGACGAGGTCGATGACTATCACCACTGGTTGCTGGAGCAGGGGTACTCCGACTGGCGGCTCGACGACATGGCCTCCCGCGTCCGACAGGCCGCCAAGGGCGACGCCGCCGAGCTGCGGGGAGAGGTCCGTGTGCAGGTCTTTCCGCACGGCCCGGACGTCCATCCGACCGGCTGGGTGGAGCGCGAGACGACCGAATTCCTGGATCGTCGCGACCCGCGCCGCCCGCTGTTCCTCGTGGTCTCGTTCCCGCACCCACACGCGCCGTACAACCCACCCGAGCCCTACGCGACGATGTTCGACCCGCTCGATTACCGGCCGCCCAGGTCCGGGTACGAGGTCAACGAGGGTCTGCCGTTGGCCTATCAACTGGCGTTCCTCGACATTCCCACGCGTCCCGCCGCCGCAGATCAGGGCAAGCTCCGAGAGATCCAGGCCGCCGTACGTGGTCTGGTCAAGCACATCGACGACGCCATCGGACGCCTTGTGGCTCGTCTGGACCTGTCGTCGACGCTCGTAGCGTTCACGTCGGACCACGGCGACTATGGGGGGCATCGGGGGATGCTCGGGAAGACGCCGTGGTTCCCGTTCGAAGACCTGGCACGCGTCCCCCTGCTCTACGCCGGACACGGAGTTGCCGGTGGCCGAGTCGAATCCGGACTCGTGCAGAGCTACGACGTCGCCCTCACGGCATTGGACTACGCCGGCGTCGGCCCCGGCGAGCTCGACTTCGACAGCCGCAGCCTGCGGCCGATACTCGCCGGGCGGGCGAAAGACACGGATCTCGAGCGCTCGGTCTTCTCGTGCACCGGGATGCCGTGGGCGATGGTCCGCCACGGGAAGTACAAGTACTTCTCTCATAGCGACGAACAGGCGGCGATGCTGTTTGACCTGGCGGAGGACCCGACCGAGAGCGCCAATCTCGCTGCGGACCCAAGGTACGCGGACGTGAGGCGCGACCTGTCCGAACGGCTCGCACGACGCATCGCGAAGCCTTCGCTCGATCACGGCACCGCTCTGACCCGGAGTCATCGACATGTGACGACACCGGAGTCAGCCTTCGTCTTCAACATCGTCTGGACGGGGTCGGTCTTCCCGTATCTGCGCCACTTCGTGGCCAGCCAACTGCGCTACAGCGGCGCTCGGTTTCGCTTCGTGGCCAACGGTTGCCCGCCCGACCAGGTGCGGACCATGGAGGAGTTCGCGGCGACAACGGACGACAGGGTTCTCGAGGTCTTCGTGTCCTCGACGACAATGGGCCGACACGGTGCCGCCCTCGATGCGGTCTTCGAGGCACGCGACGACGGCGAGTTTTTTTGCTTCGTCGACCCGGACATCCTCGCCGAGCGCCCTTATCTGGCTGAGTTCGCCGACGTGCTCGACGACACGTGCGCCGGTGTGACGTCCGGCAAGGGCGTCTGGACGGACAGCGTGGTCGTTCCCCCCGGCCACCCGGGCGTGCCGGGCGAGTGCTTCTACTCCCAGGATGGCTACCTGTTCGGAAGCCCGCACTTCGCGATGTACCGGCGCGCGCCCTTGCGAGAGACGGTCACACGCTGGGGGGCAGGGTTCGACGCCGCGGTTGCCGACCTCAGCCAGGATGCCCAGGATGTCCTGACCTCGGCCGGGCACACCTACTGGATTTACGACACCGGCAAGATCGTCAACATCCTGCTCCAGGAAGGTGGCCACCGGCTCCACCATCTGGAGCACCCAGCGTTGCTCCATGTCGGGGGCATGTCGCACTACCTGGCGCCCCCAAAGGGGCGTGGCGAATCGCGGGCCGCCGGCGAGGCCTCGGACCTGGGACTGCCGTGGCCGGCGGCTCGGCTGGAGGTTGCGCGCTACACCGCGTCCCTATTGCGGGCGCTGTCCCATGGCGAACCGCCGCCGGACCCGCCGTCCGGTATCGGCGGCGATCTGGCGGGACGACTCGACCGGGTGCGAACCGCGGTGTCGAACCTGTTCGCGCCGACCGTCGACCTCCAGGCACGATAGGGCTTGGACGGCTCTACCGGGCTGGCGCCGGGGCCACCTTCGGGCTCAGGCCGGCCGGGCCGCCTGCCCGTAGCGGGCGGGATCGGCCACGTAGCGGTCGAGGAAGGCCTCGAGCAGCTCGGCAGTCATGTCCCAGTCGAACCGCAGGACGTAGGCGCGACCGGCGACTGCAAGCGCGACACGACGGTCCTCGTCGTCGAGCAGTGACAAGACATGATCACTCAACGCTGCGACATCCCCGCATGGCGCGACTAGCGCAGTGTCGTGGTGCAGGGCGTAGTCGTGCGAACCCCCGTTGTCCGTAGTCACGAGCGCCGCGCCGCACGCCATTGCCTCGACGTTGGTCAATCCGAAACCCTCGACCCAGCTCGTGCAGAGGAACACACGGCTCGTGTTGTAGATCTCGTCGACGAGCTGCGCGCTCGGCGGCTGGCTGACGAACGTGACCCATGACGGCAGGGCCTGCTGTGGCGGCTGCGCCCCGAACGCCACCACCTCGAGATCCGGCACACCTCGCCTGACGCGCTCGACGACGTCTATGGCCAGCTCCGAGCCCTTCTGCAGGTGCGGGCTGTAGCAGAAGGAGACGCGTGGTGGACGCGTCCTGATCGGTCGGGTCAGTCGGTAAGTGTCGTGATGGACTCCCACCGGAACATGAACAAGCTCGTTGTCGGGTACGCCGAGCTCGCGTCCCACCTCGACCAGCCAGCCGGCGACACACACCTTGGGGCATGGAGCTTCGTACGCGTGGCGCTCGATCGATTCGTCGAACATCTTGTAGCCCTGGATGAGCACGACGGGTAGCCCCGACTGCGGCGCCATCTGGCGGTCGAACGAAAACCCGAAGAAGACGTCGCCATCGGGGATCGAGGGAAGGTCGCTGGGGCCCGCGGGGGTGAAGTGATGGCTGACCCCGTCGGGGAACGAGAACCAGGCGACGTCGTCCATCGTCGACGCGGTCGCGCCGAAGAAGTTCACGTGGTAGAGGTGGACGTCATGGCCACGCCTGGCCAACGCCGCGGCGATCTCGTAGACGACCGCGACACCGCCGCTCGGATGCCGCGAGCTCGGGGCGATGAAGATCAGTCGCATGCGCATGCCGGTCGTGTGTCGGTGTCGGGGATCTGCGCTCCGAAGCGGGGGATCAGACTAATGGGCCGCATGTTCCACAGGTCGTCCACCGGACGTGTCAAAAGCGGAGGCGCCGATAGATCGGCCATGGCAGGTGGCGGAGCCCGAACGTGATCGCCCTCCAGTAGCGCGGCAGGTACGTCAGCCTGTGGTTGCGCTGCAGGCCATCGACCACGGAGCGGGCGATCCGGTGGGGGTCCGCCGGTGGCAGCAGGAGCCGCCTCCCGGAGGCCATGGCGGTGTCGACGTAGCCCACCGCGTAGACCTGCACGCGCACCGCGGTCCCGGCGAGACGATGCTGGAGCGACTGACCGTAATGCTCCAGCGCCGCCTTGGCCGCGCCGTAGACGACGTTGCGCCCCCCGGGGTGCGGCGGCAGCAATGCTCGAGAAGAGCACGATCGTCCCCCTGCCCTGGCGCTCGAAGCTTTCGACGAAGGCGCCGACGAGGGTGGCGACACCCAGGAAGTTCGTCTGGACGAGCGTGGTCGTCACTGCCGGCGCCGCGATGCCGTCGTCACCGTCGTCCACGGCACCCGCGGTGACGAGGATGGCATCGACCTCACCGAGCGGCGCGAAGCACCCGGCCGCGTACCACGCGAAGGGGCCCGGGCCCTCCAGCACCGCACGGAGGTCCTATAGCGGTTGGGTCGCACCAGCGCACCCCAGCAGTCCTCCGTGCCGTCGAAGCTCACCTGCACTTGGCATGCGCCGGGCCGCGCGTCGGTCCTGTCCCCGACCGTCCTCGACGTCATGACATCGCGGTCACGCTGGGCCCGGGCTTGGTGGCGACGACGAGGAACTGGCGGCCGAGCAGCCGCCATGCGGGCCGGAGCCGTAGGTAGGCGCGGATCGCGAAGGAGGGAGGAGCGCGCCGCCGACCCGCCAACGTGTAGGGCAGGAACCGGTCGATGACGCGCTCCGGACGGAAGCCCGCGAGGTCGAGCGCCTCGGTCAACGAACGGGCAGTCAGCGGGATGATGTGATCGAAGAAGTCCCAGTACTGGCCTTTGGCGTAGCGGATGTCGGGACCGAGGCACACGATCCTGGCTCCGGGCCGCAGGCACCGGAACGCCTCGCCGAGCGCGGCCAGGATCGCGTCCCTGCTGGGGAGGTGCTCGAGGAAGTTGCTGGTGAAGACGAGGTCCAGCGAGCTGTCGGGCAGCGGCCAGCGCTCCGCCGCCGACTGGTAGTACAGGACCACGCCCTCGTCGACGTGTCGGCCCGCGTCGGCGTTCAGGTCGATCCCGTACCGGCGCGGCACGGCCACCCGGTTGATGAACGCACCCCACCCACAGCCGAGATCCAGCACGGCCTCGGCACCATCGACATAGCGGGAAAACCATGCGTCGACGAGCACCTGCCAGACCGCTGCCCGCCCGGCCTGCTCCGCCTCGAACCGCCTCCGGTACTGGGCCGCCAGGACCGACTCGGATGTGATCATCAGCCCCCAGATCGTCGAATGGCCCGCTACGCCCGCACCCTAGCCCTGCTGCCTTGCCCGATCCCCTCCCACGCCCGGGGTTCGATGGGCTAGCTTGCCGCCACTGGGCGGTGTCGTCGTGCGGAGGGTGCAGCTGGGGTACTGGGGACATGAGCACCGAAGGCAGTACCCGGTCGGGCGTTGCGCGCCTCGGTGCGCCCGTGAACGGCGACGGAGCATCCGGCGACCGGCGGAACAGCGTGAGCGTGTTCTTCCCCGTGCACAACGACGAGGCCACCGTTAGACGAGTCACGGAGAAGGCGTTACGGGTGTGCGGTGAGATCGCCGACACCTACGAGGTCGTCATCGTCGACGACGGAAGCCCTGACGCGTCGGGTCGGATCGCCGACGCCCTGGCCAGCGAGTACAACGCGGTCAGCGTGGTACACCACCCGCGGAATCTGGGCTATGGGGCCGCAGTGCGGTCTGGCCTGGCGGCGAGCCGGTACGAATGGGTCTGCTTCACCGACGGCGACGACGAGTATGACCTCCGGGACCTCAAGAAGCTGTGGCGGCTCCGGCAGCACTACGACCTGATCATCACGTTCCGTTACGTGCGCCGCTACTCCGGGTTCAGGATCCTGATCTCACGTGTGTACAACGTTGTCCTCCGGCACCTGGTGAGCAAGTCCCTGGTCGACGAGTTGACCCTGGAGGCCCCCAGCCCATTCATCGGGGCAGAGATCGCCATCAAGTCGATGCTGAAGGGCTACCGCGTCGGCGAGCTGGGCATCCAGACGTACCCCCGCGAGTTCGGCAGGGGTAGCTCCACGTCGCCCCACAACATCTACCGCACGATCGTCGACATGGTCCGCTGCTACCGGCGTGTGTTCTCCACGGATTACGAGCTTCCGGAGGGGGAGCCGGGGCGTGAGGCGGCTCCCGTGGCGACGCGACGATGACCCAGACAACGCTCGCCGATGATCACCCGCCGGCCGATGTCGCACGGCCGCCGGTGGCGGACGGTCGCTGGTCAGCACGCGTGTTCGCCGTGGCGGTCGTGGTGGCGCTACCGCTGCTGCTGTGGTTCGGCCGGCACCACTGGTTCTTCCTGGACGAATGGACGATCCTCGGCGCCGACGGGACGTCGCACGTCGGCTATCTCGACGGCCAAAACGGCCATTGGATCACGCTGCTGCGACTCGACTACCGGCTGAACTTCGAGCTCTGGGGGCTGCACAGCTACCTCCCCTACCAGATTCCCGCCGTCCTCGGGCACCTGGCGTCCGCGGTTCTGCTGCGTCAGGTCTGCCGTCGGGTCGGCGCCCGAGGCTGGATCGCCACCGCAACCGCACTGGCGTTCCTGTTCTTCGGCACGGGACGCGAGAACATCACCCTCGGCTTTCAGGTCTCGTTGACCGGCTCGTTGATCTGCGGGTTCGCGCTGTTCCTGCTCGCGGACGGGCCGAAGAAGGTGATCACGCGTGACTGGCTCGTCCTCGGCATAGGCGTCGTGGGGCTCATGACCTCCTCGGTGTTCGTCGCCATCGTCGTCGGGTTCGGCGTCACCACCCTGCTCCGCCGCGGCGTGCGCGTCGGCGGCCTTCTATGCCGTGCCGCTCGTGGCGATCTACGTCGCCTGGTACCTCGCTTACGGCCGCGAGACCGCGTTCCCGGCGCGGCTCACCGCTGAGACGGCGCGGTATTTCCGCCGCCTGCTCTGGGTCGCGTTCGACGCCCTCGGCCAAGGCGGCGTCGCTGGCGCACTGCTTCTGGCCCTCGGCGCCTTCGGGTTGGCGGCCGCCCTACACCGGGCCTGGCGCTCCGGCACCTGGGCTCCAGCTGCCCTGCCCGTCGGGTTGTGCGTCTCGTGGCTGGCGTTTGCCATCGTGACCGCCCTCACCCGCGAGAGCACGGCGGCGTTCGGCATCGGTGGCCGACTTGCTGCACGTCAGTGCGGTCCTGGTCCTGCCCCTCATCGCGGCCGGGTCCGAGGAGCTGGCCCGGCGCCGGACCGCTCTAGGCGCTGTGGCGCTGGTACCGCTCGCCGTCGGTTTGCCGGGAAACTTCAATCGGCTGTCGGAGACAGCCGTCGTGTCGCGGTCGAACCGGCAGCTCGCCTACGCGATCGCCCACTCTCCGTTCGTCGACGACGTCCCTGGGGGCATCAGGCCCATGCAGGACAACGGGTTCCAGCCCCCAGCGACCGCGGCGTGGCTGGCGAGCCAAGCGGCTGCCGGGCGGATCCCCGAGCCCGACCAGCCCGTGGATCCCCAGCTCCGGCTCACGGCGACGAGCCGCCTGGTCCTGACGCAGGCCGTTGCCTCGTCCGATCAGCCTTCTTGCCCGACGCTCACAGCACCCTTGGCAATGTCCCTGCGGGCGGGCGACGAGATCCCGTTCCTCGGGGCACTCCACGTATCGGTGACCGATGGCGAGTACGAATCGTTCCCCCGCTCGTTCCTGGCGCTCGAGCGATCGGTGATCCGGGCCGAGGCGGGGCCAGTCGACGTCGTCGTGCGGCGCATCCCCGACGCACCTGCATCGGTGTGCTCCCGGACGAGCTGACGATTCTGCTGGGTCTCCGACGGCGGCCGCGACCACCACCTCACCGCCTCGAGCCGACGGCTGCCGGTCGCCCGGCGCGCTGTGAGCGTCCGGAGGGTCTGGGCTACCCTCGACCTCTGTTCGACCGGGGCTAGCTGGAGGAACGGTGCCCTACCTGTCCGTGCACTGCGCGCCGAGCGCGTCGGGGGCTGAGTGAGCGCAACGGCTTGGGACAGCGAACGGCCGCGGGATGGGCTCGGCGGCCGCGAGACCGTCTTCCCCCTGGAGCAGGCACCCGCTGAGCTGCCCTCCATCGCGGTCGACGGGATCTCCGCGTCGTATCGGGTGCGGATCGACTCGAGGGACATCATGACCGACGTCCGGCGCCTGTTCCGGCGCGTGGATTCCGGCGGTCGCATCATCCCGGCCCTCCGGAACGTGTCCTTCGACGTGCCCAAAGGCTCGGTGCTGGCGGTCATCGGGCGCAACGGCGCCGGCAAGTCGACGCTGTGCCGCGTCATAACCGGGATCCTGCCCCCGGACGAGGGTCAGGTGACGGTGCGCGGTCGCCTCAACCTGCTGTCGCCCGGTATCGGCTTCAGCGCCGCGCTGACCGGTCGCGAGAACATCGTCCTCGGCGGGCTGGCCAGCGGCCTGTCGCCCGAGCGCCTCGACGAGATCGCCGACGAGATCGCCGAGTTCGCCCAACTCGCCGGCTACCTGGACATGCCGATGCACTCGTATTCGGGCGGGATGCGGATGCGCCTGGCCTCGTCGATCGCCGTGTTCCTCGACCCGGAGATCCTGCTCATCGACGAGGCCCTCACCGGGGGTGACGCGGGCTTCCAGGAGCACATCGCCGAGCGGACGGCGCAGCTCACGGGGGAGGGACGCACGATCGTGCTCGTCACCCACGGGCTCAGCTCGGTGAAGACGATGGCCACGCAGGCCCTCTGGCTGCACCAGGGGCAGGTCGCCGAGCTCGGCGACCCCGACGAGGTGGTCAGCAAGTACATGCGGTACTGCCGGCTCGAGTCCATCGGCAACTCCGACGTGTGAACGGGGCGCCATGACCGCGGTGAGCCAGTACAGCGACGACGTCTACGTCTTCGAACCCCATTCGGCCACGCTGCCCGACGTCCGGGAGTACGTGAGGGCGCTCTGGGAGCGGCGGCACTTCATGCACGAGCTGGCGATCGCCGACCTGCGGACCGAGCGATCCGGCAGGGTGCTGGGGAACATCTGGAGCGTGCTCAACCCGCTGTTCCAGGCGGGCATCTACTACTTCCTCTACACGGTCTTGCGGTCGGACGCCGGGAGCAACGCCTTCCTGCCGATCCTGATAGCCAACTTCTTCTTCTTCGGCCTGAGCATGACGGCTCTCGGCGAGGGCGCTTCCTCGCTCAAGCGCGCCAAGGGGCTGATGCTCAACTCGGCGTTCCCGCGGGCGTTGCTGCCGATCACCACGATCTACAAGTCGCTTCGTTCGTTCGTCCCGGCGGCGTGCGTCCTGGCCGTGCTGTTCCCGCTCGTGGGAGGGACACTCGGCCCCGGGCTGTTCGCCCTACCTCTGTTGTTCGCCATCCAAGTGGTCATGAACGTGGGCATCGCGCTGGTCGCGTCGACGTACGTCGTGCTCGTGCCCGATGGCGAAAACGTCGTGCAGTGGGTCACGCGCCTGTTGTTCTTCGCCACGCCGGTCATCTACCCGGTGTCGCTGCTACCCGCGGCGGCCAAGGCCGTCCTCCAGTTCCAGCCCCTGTACCCGGTCTTCGCCTCCTACCAGGCGATCTTCGGCGGCGATTCTCCCAGCCCCGGCCTGCTGGCAATGAGCGCCATCTGGGCCGGTGCCCTGCTCGTCATCGGCGGGCGGGTGTTCCTCAGGCACGAGCGCGAGTTCGCGCTTTACCTCTGAACCGATTCGAGTACGGCAAGGGGATTCACGAGTGGTCGAACCTCGGGAGGACAGTGGCCAGGAGCGGGACGGCGAACCCGGGCCCGACGAGCTGGGCGCGCCCGCACCGCTGGGCGCGCCGGAGCCCGTCACCGCCGGACGGGTGCCGCGCACCCGAGGGGGAGGGTGGCGGCCGCGCACACCGAGGTCCTGGTGGTGGCTGCTCGTCGTCCCGGTGGTCCTGATCGCCCTGGCCCTGGCACCGAGCTTCTTCTCCGGGCTGAAGAAGACGCCTCGGGACCGGGTCGGGATCAGCTATGGCGGCGGCCCGTTCGAGGGCGTTCACTTCCAGCGGATCGTGCAGCCCGGCTCGAACCTGTTCTTCAACGGCTTGTTCGACAACCTGTACCTGTATCCCTCCGACCAGGTGAACTACATCGTCCCCCAGCAGCCGGTGCAGGTGGTTCAGCAGACTCAGGCCCAGAATGGGCAGGGGCAGGGGGGCCAGCCGGCGGCCGATACGGTCGTCGCGCCGACGCGGGACCGTGTGCAGGTGTCCTATCAGGTCGCCGTGTACTTCAAGCTGAACACCGATGAGCTGCGTGACTTCCACGAGCAGCTCGGCCTCCGGTACCAGGCCTACACGACGGACGGGTGGAACAACCTCATCCGTGACACGTTCCGCCAGCAGATCGAGAACGCCCTGCAGGAGGAGACCCGCAAGGTGGACGTGGCCGACCTGGTGGGCAACGCCGACCGGCTCGTCGAGCTGCAGGACAACGTGCAGACCAAGCTGACCCAGCGGCTCGAGGACGCGCTGGGTCAGCAGTTCTTCTGTGCGCCCACGTTCCGGCGGAACGGCGAGTGTGGCAATCCCACGTTCGTGATCAAGAGGGTCGACATCCCCGCATCGGTGTCAAAGGCGTTCGAGGACGTCCGTACGTCCGACATCCAGATCCAGACCAAGGAGAACGAGGTCCGTCGAGCGCGAGGCCGAGGCCCGGGCGATCGAGGCCCTCGGCCTGAGCGGGCAGGAGTACGACATCCTCAAGGCCATCGAGTCCGGCAAGATCACGTTCTGGGTGCTCGATGGCGAGGGCGGCGTCACCATCACCGGCCCCGACACCGGCACCGGGTCCTCGCAGGCGCCGTCGAGCCCGGCCCCGAGCCCCACGACCACGACGACGGCGCCCAGCGGTGGCGGGGGTGGCTGACGCGGGGGACGCATGACGGACAGACCCGACATCGTCCTGTTCCTGACCGACCAGCAGCGCTTCGACCAGCTCGGCTACGCCAGCGGCGGCCACTTCCGGACCCCCAACCTCGACCGCGTTGCCGGCAGCGGCGTGACCTTCGAAAACGCCTACAGCGCATCCACCGTCTGCGTGCCCTCACGGGTTGCTCTCATGACGGGCATCGAGCCCCACCGCGTCCCGACCCAGGAGAACCGCTGGGCGCTCCGGGAGGGCTTCTGGACGGTCGCCCACGAGCTGCGGCGGGCCGGCTACCAGACCGCGCTGATCGGCAAGGCCCATTTCGCACCGATCCACGCCCAGCACGGCTTCGAGACCCTGCGCCTGTGCGAGCACCTCCAAGCGCAGGGGCTGGGACCGCTCAGCCGGGAACGGGGCGACGAGCTCGACGACTACCACGACTGGCTGGTCGCCCACGGGTACCCGGACTGGCGCTTCGACGACGGCGACGAGCCGGGCGCCCCGAGAGCCGCTCACCGGTTTCCGTACGGACCGGACGTGCACCCCACGGGCTGGGTGGAGCGCGAGGCCACGGCGTTCCTCGAGCGTCGCGATCCGAGTCGTCCGCTGTTCCTGGTCGTCTCGTTCCCCCATCCCCACGCGCCGTACAACCCGCCGGAGCCGTACGCCTCGATGTTCGACCCGGCCGATGCCCGGCTGCCCGACGACGGGTTCGAGGTCAACGCCGGCCTGCCGATGGTGTGCCAGTTGGCGTTGAAGAGCGCCAGGACCCGCGACGAGGCCGCCAACGAGCAGCGCCTCCGGAGGTTCCTGGCGACCGTCCGCGGCCTGATCGCGCACATCGACGACGCCGCCGGCCGCCTGGTCGACCGCCTCGACCTGGGGTCCACGCTGGTCGCGTTCACCTCCGACCACGGCGACTACGCGGGGCACCGGGGCCTCCTGCGCAAGACGCCGTGGATGCCCTTCGACGACCTGGCGCGGGTGCCCCTGTTCTACGCCGGCCACGGGGTCGAGGGCGGCCGGGTGATCTCGGACCTCGTGCAGAGCTACGACTTCGCCCTGACGGTGCTCGACTACGCCGGCCTGCACCCGAGCGTCGACGACGTCGACGGTCGAAGCCTGCGGCCACTGCTGGTAGGACGGCCGGACGCGCCTGACCCGGAGCGTTCGGTCTTCTGCGCCATGGGCATGGGATGGCCGATGGTCCGGCTCGGGAGCCACAAATACTTCGTTCATGCCCAGCACGGGACGCCCGTGCTGTTCGACCTGGAGCGGGATCCGGGCGAACAGGTCAACCTCGCGGGTGATCCGGCGTACGCCACCGTGGAGCGGGACCTCTCGGAGCGCTTGGCTCGGCGGCTGGCCAAGCCGTCGTTCGACTACGACGGCGTGCCCACGGCCCGCTGACCGTTGGACGACGGCGGCGGTTCGAGGTCGATCACGACGTGGAGGCTGCGGCCGAAAACCGCCGAGAGCGGTGGCGGGTACAGCGACAGGTCCGTATCCCAGGTGCGCACGGTCGCGCCCAATCGCCCGATGTGGTCGAGCCATTCGGCGCCGGTCAGGTAGTTGTACGGGAGCCGCACGCCGTGGCGGGCGTTTCCGACCCAGTCCATGACAGTCAGCGTCGGCTGGGCGAGCACGCCGTCGCCGAGGTGGTCCTCGATGTCGGGTCGCCGCATCAATCAGGGGGCCACGGCGCCTGTGGCCGACTACTCGGCGATGACCCACGCCCGAGGTCATCGCTGAGTTGCTCCTCCATCAGGTACGGCGGGTTCGCCCGCCGCCATGCCGCCTACGGCTCCCGGCGCAGGAATCCGCCGGGGTTGAACGTCAGCGCGTACTTCTCCATCTCGGGGTCGGCCACGAACTTGCCATGCCGGTTCAGGATCTGCTTGATCCCCTCGGCCGGACCCGGCCCGAAGGAGGTCCAGACCGGCCTCCCGTTGACGATCGTGTCGGTGACGATCACGTACGAGCCCACCTTGACGAGGTCGACGTACGCCTCGAACTGCGCGGTCGTCGCCTCCCGGTCTGCACACGCACCGAGCACCACCACGGCGTTGCCATCGCCAACGAGCCCGCGGACGTGCTCGATGACCTCGGGATCGAGGGGGGCGCCGGTCTGACACCGCAACCGGAAGTGCGGTGGCGGCTCGTCGGCATCGGCGTCACGGATCGACAGGACCTGTCCGTGCCCGATCAGCTCGCAGATCGACGCCAGGAACGAGGCGCGGCCCGGGTCGCTGGCGCCGATGTCGACGACCCAATCGGGTCGGACCTTGCTGAGGATCTCCTGGTAGGCAAGCAAGTCGGTCGGCGCCGTGGCAATGGGGCTTCCCAGCCAGGTCGTGGACCGCCACGGCAAGTTCCGCCACACGGCGTCGGTGAACGCCTCGCGCAGGTCGTCGGGCATCGGCGTCGGCCGCTCCGGTCGGCCGTCGACGGCCTCGCCGGCCTCGGCGAACACAGGGGTCGACAGCCGCCGTGGCTTGGTGCGTCGCGCCGCGCCGGCGGTGAAGCGCCCCACGAAGTGGATCGGCTTGCCCGGCCCCTTGAACGGTCGCCCCCGCATCTGGCGGTAGTGCTTGCCGTAGCCGAACACCCGGGCGCGCCGTTCGGCGGCGTTGGTCTGGTTGGTGGTGGTGCCGCCGTGGGTCTGGTGGAACGATGCCTCCCCCAGGATCGTGCACACGGTGACGTCCGGCGCCGACCCCAGGCGTTCGTAGAGCTCGAGGTTGGCGTAGCCGCCACCCGCCATGGCGAACCGCTCCTCGAACCCTCCCACCTGTTCGAGCTGGGCGCGGGTCACGAACATGCAGTTGCTCTCCCACACCCCGTCGATCCAGTCACGGTCGCCGATGAAGTGGCCGATCTCGAACAACCGATAGCCGCTCGTGGGCCACTTGATCGTCTCGAACAGGCGATCCTCGTATGCCTGGTCGTAGCCGTCGTCCATGGCCTCGCCCTGCTGGCCCGGCCCCGCGTACCACTGCTGCGTCGCCACGATCGCCGGGCTGTACGTGGCCAGGCCCAGGAGGCCGTAGCGCAGCACGCCGGGCGTGAGCACGTGGGCGCCGTCGATCATCAGCGCGAGGGCTCGCCCGCGGCTGAGAGCGATGCCGCGGTTGAGGGCCCCGACCGGCGACGGCGTGGCGTCGGCCCCCATGTCGACGTAGCGGAACTCGGAACCGAAGTCGCGGACGAACGCCGGCCCGAGCTTCTGGTCCTCGTCGGACCCGTTCTCCACCCCGATGACCTCGTAGCTGGTGTCCTCGAGGCCCTCCTGGTAGGCGCGGCTCAGCGAATGGAGGGTGCGACGGGCCTCGCGGCGCATGTTGTAGAAGACCACCACGACCGACAGGTCGACGGGGTCCGCCGGGAGGGGCGGTGCGAGGGGGGCGTGAGTAGGGGCGGCCGCCGCCTGCTCCACGGACGGCGCCTCCGATGCGCCTCCCTCGCCGGTCGCCGCCTTGCGCCAGGCGACCGCCGTCGCGTCGACGGGCTGGAGCAGGGTGTCGATGTGCCGGTCGGTTCGGAACCGGTCGACCTCGGCCCGGCGGTCGGCATCGACCCCGCAATGGACGATGACCACGCCGCCGGCGACCACCCGGTCGTACAGGGCGTCGAGGATCGGGCGCACGTCGTCCGCCGCCGCCCACCCGATGCGGAGGAGGGCGATGCGGTCGGGGCCGTCCTCGTCCAGCGCCGCCGGAGGACCCTGGACGAAGCGCACGCGATCGTCGAGCACGTCGAACCGGGCGAACCCGTCGCGCACGATGTTGAGATCGGCCTGGAAGCCGGCGACGCCCCGCTCGGGGAGCGTCGGGTTCAGCTGCGGCTCGGGGCTCGACCGGAAACGGTCGATCACCCACACGCGGGTGTCGCCGACCTCGTGGGCATCGAGGTAGGCCCGCATGAGGATGGCGCCGCCGCCCCGGCCCGTTCCGCACTCCACGAGGTCTCCGTCGACCCCCTCGGTGCGGACGGTGTCGAGCGCGGACTCGAGGTGGTCGAGCTGTGCCCTGCCCATGGGCGCGTAGGCGACGAACGACGACGCAGCGGCGTCGTCGCCACCGGCCGCCGTGAACCGCTGGCGCTCGAGCGCCCGGTACGCCAACTGCGCGTTGCGTACGGGGTCACGGAGCGCAACCGGGTGTGGCGGGCTCGTGCCCTTGGCCGTGAGCAGCTGCAGCCGGATCTCGTCCTCGAGGTAGTGCCGATTGAGCAGCGCGTCCTTGACGACGGCGAGCTGCCGGGCGACGGCACGGTCGGCCCGGGCATTGCGCTGGAAGTAGCTGTTGTGCTGGAAGACCATCGCCTTGAGGCGCAGCTCTTCGGCCAGCTCCAGCAGCTCGTATCGGCCCTCGCTGCTCTCGAGCCGGTCCAACGCCTTGTCGATCTCGGGATGGGTGTCGAGGCGGGCCTCCTGCACGACGATCGCCAGGCCGAAGTAGATGGGCAGCACGAGCTTGCGGACGGGCCGGGAGTGCTCCGCCAGGAAATCCTCGAGCCCGGTCATGACCCCGTTGCGGGGGCCGCCCTCCTCCTCGGCGTTGCACATCGTGGGGTTGAGGCCCTTGGCGTGGTGCAGGCGCTTCATCCCGAGGTTGATCCCGGCCCGGCGCCATGGCTGGCGGAACTCAGCCGGGATCCGGTCGGGTTCGTAGTAGAGGTCGCGCCGGCCGTACGGCCAGAGCACGTCGTGGAGGATGAGCACGGGCAGCGCGGTCCCGTGGCGGCGCGCCCCCTCGGCGAGCAGGCGAAGCTCGTTGTTGACCGTGTACCAGTTGTGGTCGCCGTCGATCAGGGCGGCGTCGACGGGCCCGAGCGTGGGCAGGACGTCAAGGCTGGGCGCCTCGTGGAACCGCAGGCGCCCGGGAAACCTCTCCTCGTGTTCGGCGGTATCGAACGCGGGCTCGGGGTCGATGACATCGAGCTCGGCGTCGGGCCCGAGAGCGTCGAGCACGCGTTCCGTGGTCTCGCCCCGCCACGCGCCGATCTCGACGATGCGCCGGGCCTGCGCTGCACGGAGCACTGGTGCGATGGCGACATCCCACAGCGGGAACATGGTGCGGCTCCGCCTTTCCCCAAGCGTGCGGAACGCGGACAGTAGCAGCGTGCTCGGGTCCGGGGCCCGCCGAGCCCTCGGGGGTCAGGCCCAGCCAGGCCCACACGTTGGTGCATACTCCCGCGGTGCCGACCGATCCCGACACCGGCGACGCCGAGCTGCGTGAGCTGTGGCAGGAGCTCGACGGTGAGCGGGCCGCGGTCGACCACTGGCGTCGGATCGCACAGCAGCGATCGGACGAGCTCGCCGCCCTGCGCAACCGGACCTCGATCCGGGCGCTGCTCGGCATGGAGCGCCGCCTCCGCCCGGTTGCCGCCCGGGCCAGGTCCTCCCGCCGCTGGCTGGGTGGGGCTGCTGAACGGTTGGCCCTGACCGCGGGGGCCGTGCGGCGAGCTCGGCGTCGCCGCCCCTCGCCGGAGCGCCGGGCATCGACATCGGGATCGACCGCACCCTCCGTGTTGAGGCGTCGCCTGGCAGTCGTGGTCGTGGGCCTCGACGAGCCGCATTGGGTACAGGCTCTCCCGCCGGATGTCGAGGTCGCACGCGGCGACCGAGCCCAGGGGCGTTCGCGGCGCGCTGGCACAGGTCGTGGCGTCGTCGGCCCCCGACATCGTCGGCATCGTCTCCTCGACGTCCGAGCCGCTCACCCCCGACTGGGTTAGCCGCCTCTTGGCTTCGATCGACGGTTCCACTGCGGCCGCCGTGCCGCTGCTCGTGCACCCACGTCGGCCGTTGCACAGGGCGACCGCTCACGACGGTCTCGTGCGGGCGGCCGGAGTCGGCCTGCGCATCGACGCCGACGGCATCCCGACCGCCGAGCTGAGCGACACCGGCACTGTCCCGATGTTCGACGCAGGTGTCGCCGAGGTCGACGCTGGCTCCGGCGCCGCCGTGGTCGTGGAGCGGCGGGCCTACGAGGCCGCGGGCGGCCTTGCGGCCACCGACCACCTCGATGCGGCGGTCGTGGAGCTGTGCGCGCGGCTATCGGCCGCGGGCGGCCACGTCGCGCTGGTTCCGGACGCCGTGGTGGTCGACCACCGGCCCGTGCGGGCGCGCCGGGACCTGCGCTTCGCCGTCGACCCAGGCGGAACCGCGTGGGCTGCCGCGATCGACCGTTCCGGGGCCGTGCTGCGCCGGCTGGCCGATCGCCCGACCGAACTGGCGTTACAGCTCGCGATCACCGTGGCGGCCCCGTCCGCCAAGGTTGCCGCCCGCTGGGGTGACTGGCAACTGGCACAGGCGCTGGCCGACAGCCTGCGGCGCCTGGGGCACCGGGTGCGGGTGCAGACGGCCGACCACGCCGACGACCTGGCCGGTCGCGCCTGCGACGTCCACCTGGTGCTGCGTGGCCTGCGACCCGTGCGCCGCACCGCAGGGCAGCGGCACGTGCTCTGGGTCATCAGCCATCCGGAGGCGATCGACGACGACGAGCTCGAGGCGGCGGACCTCGTGCTGGTGGCGTCGTCCCGCTTCGCCGACCACCTGCGCCGGCGGACCGCCACGCCGGTGGAGGTCATGCTCCAGGCCACCGACCACCGTCGCTTCCGCCGGCGGCCCGTCGACCCGGCCCATCGCCACGACGTCACGGTCGTGGCCAAGACACGCGACGTCCTGCGCCCGGTGGTGTTCGACGCCCTCGCCGCCGGCGTGCGACCCGCGATCTACGGCGCGGGATGGCACGGCCTGGTCGACCCCGACCTGATCGTCGCCGACCACGTCGACAACGAGGACCTCCCGGGCGTCTACTCGTCAGCCGGGGTCGTGCTCAACGACCACTGGCAGACCATGCGGGCATGGGGCTTCGTGTCCAACCGGCTCTTCGATGTGCTGGGCTGCGGCACACCCGTCATCTCCGATCCGGTGGAGGGCATTGACGAGCTGTTCGACGGCGCCGTGCTCGAGTACCACTCGCCGGACGAGCTGCGGGCGCTGGTCGACCAGGTGCTGGTCGACCCGGACGTCGCACGCCAGCGGGCCGAGCGCGGCCGCAAGCTCGTGCTGGCCAACCACACCTTCGATGACCGTGCTGCGCAACTGGTCGACTTCCTCACCGGAGATCGGCTCAGGCGGGGACCAGCTCGTAGATGAACTGGTAAGCGAAGAGTTGCGGCCGAGCTGCCACGGTGGCCCGGTCGATGTGGGTCAGGATCCGCGCCGCCGAGCCCGAGCCGGCGTGTTGACCGTTGGAGCCACGGTCGATCACCTCGAGCGGCGCGCCCGTGCCACTGCGGCGGACCACCCGGAACTTTCCCTCGGTGACGAGGCGTTCGAAGCTTCGCCGTGTGAAGAACCGGACATGGTCTCGGTCCAGGATGCCTCGCCGGTCGTAGTCGAAGCGGCCCAAGGCGACACGCGCGCGGGGGTACCAATGGCCGAAGTTGGGCACGCTGACCATGAGCGATCCGCCCGGGGCGAGCACGGTTCGAACATCTTCCAGGATTCGCCCGGGCGAGCGGACGTGCTCGAGGACATCGGCGGCAAGCACCACATCGAATGGCTCACCCACCTCCGGCGGCACACCGCGCTCGAGGTCGGCCTCCACGAAGCGGTCTACACGCTCCTTCACACCGGCGTGGGCAACGAGATCGACGCCGGTGACATGGTGTCCGCTTGCACGGAGGCGCTCGGCGAGCTGACCGTCGGAGCAGCCCAGGTCGAGGATACGCGCTGGCGATCGGCTGGCGAGCCAACGCCGCAACTGCTCGTGCGATGAGTCGATGCCCTGCTTGGCGTCGTAGGCCCCGCTGGCAAAGGCAAGCTCCCCACTGCCGAAGCCCATCTTGTGGGCGCGGTAGCGGATCACGTCCCTGGTGACGTCCCTCGCGTATCGCAAGCCGTTCACGTGGCAGATCTCGTCGCCGTAGTAGGTGGGTATGGGAACCTCGACGATCCGCTTGCCGGCTTCCAGCAACTGGACGATCACTTGGGTGTCGAAGTTGAAGCCATCGTCGTTGCGATGGAAAGGGACGTCGCGCAGAGCGGCGACGGAGTATGCGCGGTATCCGGAATGCCACTCCGATAGCGACGTCCCGACCACGGCGTTCTGGACCCTGCTGAGGATGCGGTTCCCCACGAACTTGTACCTCGGCATACCGCCACGGCGGGCGCCGCCGGGGTCCAGCATCCGTGAGCCCAGCACGGCGTCGGCTTGGCCGCGCTCGATCGGAGCCACGATCTCGGGGAGGAGCTCGGGGGCGTACTGGCCGTCACCGTGGAGGAGCACGACCACGTCGAGCCTGTTCTCGACGGCCCAGTGGTAGCCAGCCTTCTGGTTGCCGCCGTAGCCGAGGTTCCTGGGGTGCCGGACCACCTCGATCGGCAAGTCCGTCGCCAGTTGCCTGTAACCAAGAGCCACCAGATGGGTGCTGTCTTGGCTGGCGTCGTCGCCGACCAGGATCTTTGTGATCCGGCTGCGGAAGTCCGCCGGGATGCGGTCGAGCACCTGGGCGAGGGTGCCGGCAGCGTTGTACGCCACCACTAGAACGCCGATTCGCTTCGAATCCACCACTGATGCCGCTCTCTCCCCGCTTGAGCTCGGCCGCTGCGGCTGGCTGCACCGTCAGTCCGAGACGGTGACGGTGCACAACCGCTCTCCGTCATCTCCCAGGGTCTTGACGCCGAGCTTAATTGCTGTTCGGCCTAGCTGCGCAGAGCCTTGGCTGGGATTCCGACCACCGTCGAGCCGTCAGGGACGTCCGAGACCACCACGGCGTTGGCACCCACACGCGCGCCCACCCCGATCCGCAGCGGGCCCAGCACTTTGGCGCCCGTGCCGATCGTGGCGCCGCGGTCGATCGTCGGTCCCTCGACCGACCCCGCTCGGAGCCCGATGGTGACGAAGGGGAGGAGTGCCACGTCGGAGCCGATCTTCACGATCCCGTCGATCACGACCTGGCCGTGCGGTAGGTACACACCAGGCTGGATCACGACGGGGTCGCCGATGGCCACCTGGCCGATCATGACCGCCAAGCGGTGGAGGATCCGGGGGATGAACGGAAGGCGCCGGGCCTGGCAGGCGGCCTTCGCCCGATAGCACACCAGCGCCAGGAACGCGTCCGTCACGATCGACAGCCGGATCGCGTGGAGCACCGCTTCGACGCGGGAGGGGAACTGCCGGTGATCGCCGAGCCGGATCGCGGCGACCCGGGCATCAGCGATGACGGCTTCCAGGAAGCCTGGGTGTCGTGATCGCACGGAGTCCCAGAACACGGCAGTGGCCTCCGGGTGGGGCTCGGCGAGCAGCGCTCGCCATCGCGGGCGGCTGCCCTCCTTCCGGCGGATCGTGGTCGCCCCCATGGATCTCCTGGTCAGCTCGTCGGCCCGCTCAGACGGCATCGCCCCCGACGTCATCGATCACTATAGGTATGGCCGAGCCCGAGGCCTTCCCCAACTTGCGGCGGTTAGCGACGCCATGGGCGCGCTTTCTGCGACAGGTTCGGGATGGGGTTCGCGGCCTCGAGGTGCTACGCGCCGCGTCGGGTCTCGCAACCGTCGCCTCCCGTGGCCAGTCTCGCTCCAGGCCATGCAACGATAGGGGCGGGGCAGCGGTCGGCTCGGAACGCGTTGCCCGACCCGCAACCAACTGGTACGTTCCGCGATCCTCAGCGCTGGGGGGGGTTCATGAGCCAGACCGAGACGCTGCGGATAGCGGAAGCACCGGTCGCCGCAGGCCAACCCCTCCGGTTCAACGTGGCGTTGCCAGACGCGCTCATCGCGATCGCTCTTGGCACGATCGCGTTCATCGTTCGTGTGAACGTACCCTCAGACGGGCTGTTCTACGACGACGCATGGCAGGCCTTTGGCGGCTGGAAGGGCTCATTCCTCGAGTTCATCACCGCCGGTCAGACCCAACCGGGTTTCACCGTCGGCTTGATGGCATGGACCCGCATCTTCGGAACCAGCACGGCGGCGTTCATCACGCCTGCGTTGATTGCCGGCACGCTCGGCCCGCCTGCCCTCTATGTCGGTCTTCGCTGGTTCGGCCACGCACGCTCGATCGCCCTTCTCGCTGGCGCGGCGCTGGCGAGCGCAGCGGTCCACATCGAGTACTCGTACCACGTGAAGACATACACCTTCGATGTGCTCATCGTGTTGGGGCTTGCGCTCGTCCTCCGTCAACTCGCCGGCCTGCGCTGGCGGACTTCCACGGCGGTGGCCTGGTTCGTCGGGTCGGTCGTCGTCGGCTCGTTCAGCTCTATCGCGCTCATCGCCACGGTGGTCGCGGGATTCGTCCTCGTGCTCCATCCTTCGGGCGATCGCAAGTTGCGTCTGTTCAGCACCGGCGCGCAGCTCTTGGTGCTCGCGATGCTCTCCGCCGCGTCCTCACGGACCTACAACCCCGAGTTGCTCAGTGGATTCTTTGCGGCGAGAGGCGGGTTCATCGATTTGGACCCGAACCCCATCACTTTTGGCAAGGAAGTGTTCGACCACCTCTCGAATGTCGCCCACGTCTTTCCCGGACGCTACGCGACGTTGTCGGTTGCGCTTGGCGCGGTGGGGCTCGCCGTGGCCGCGTGGCGCGGTCCCCTCGCCGTGCCCGCCCGTTTTCTCGCCCTGATGGTCGTCGTTGCCGCGGGCGGCAGCATCGTCCACCTGATCCCCTTCGGGCCGCCCGGCGCCCCCGAACGTGTCTCGCTCTGGACGGTGCCCGCCATGGCGGTGGGCCTGTGCGGGTTCCTCGAGCTCGTCCGGCGGCGCGCGGGGGCTCGCCCCTTGCGAGTCGGCTTCGACGCGATCATGTGCATCGCCGCCGCGCTGATCCTGGTCGGGTCGTTCGGCACCGTCCATCCGTACGCGGCCGGCGGACGCTCGGCCACCCAGCAGGTGATGGCCGAAGCGGATACGGGCGACGCCATTATCGTAACGAGGCTGACCACGTATTCATTCGCTCTCTACGCCGACTCACCGGTTGATCTGCGCCCTACCCCACAGCGGTCTGTCGGATTCCTACCGGCCTTTGCCGACCGGCGGCTGCACCTGCACGACTTGACGACGACCCCCGAAGAATTCAATGAATTCGTCGAAGGGGCCGACCGCGTTTACGTCGTTCATGCTCTCCTCCGTAGCCAGGGAGAGGCGGAGTACCTTTTCAACCTCGCCTTGGAGCTCACGTTCCGAGGTTTCACACGGGAGAGCTCACGGGTCATCGAAAGAGTGCAGGTCGAAGTCTGGCGTCGACAAGGCACGAGCAGCGTGTCCGCATCGAGGGCGCCCGACGTCGCTGGTTGACCGTGGTAGCAGAGGGTCCCCTACGCGGCGAGCACCACCAGCGCCACGGCAAGCACCACGAAGCTGCCACCCAGGCGCAGCGCCAGCGCTAGGTGTGCACGGCGGCGGCCGCCCACACCGACGACCCACAGCGCAATGAAGCAGGCGAGCCCCGCCGCGGCCGCGGCGAGCACGCGTTTCACGGACAGGTTGCCGATCGGGGTTTCGAACCACCCCTGCTCGTCCCCATTCGCCGAGGCACCGGGTACGACGCCCAGCGACTCGAGCACGTCGTCGCCGGTAGGCAGGCGGAGGATCTTCCACGATTCGCCACCGTCGGTGGAACGCACGACGTCGGTCTGGGCATAGGCGTACACGGTCCGGTCGGTGGCGAACGAGGGTGAGAACTGGATGGGTGCCGACATCGGGTTGCTGAAGTCAGCGACGAGATGATTGGCGTCGATCAGCTCGGTGCCAACCGGCAGGAACGACACCCCGCCATCGGTCGAGCGGAGGAGGCCGCCCTCGCGGGTGCTGACGAGGACCGTCCGATCGTTCTCATAGCCGGGTGAGACCGCCACCGCCTCGATCTGGCTCGAGGCCGTGAGCCGCTCCGCCGTGATCTCGGTCCATGACCGGCCTGCGTCCCGCGTGACGAACAACCCGCTGTCCGTGCCGGCGAACACCGTGCCGTCCGCACCGTATCCCGGTGAGACCGCGACCAGTGCCGCCGGCTCGATGTCGCGCCCTTGTGTCGGCGTCGACATCCGTGGACCGGTCGCGTTCCATGAGTCGCCCCCGTCCTTGCTGACATACACGCCGACCACCGTGCCCGCGTACAACACTCGGTCGTTTGCGTAGTCGGGACTGATCGCGAGCGATCGGACACGCTCGTCGAAGCGATAGACCTCAGACCATGTACCGCGTTCGCCCCCGCCCTCGGATCGGTACACCTCACCTTGGCGAGTGCCGGCAAACACGGTCTGGTCCGACGAGTACGACGGCGACACTGCGAGGACGAACTGCCGCAACGGCGAGTCGGGTGGTGGAGGAGCGACCTCGATCTCCCTCCAGGAGGCGCCATGATCGGTGGACTTGGTGATCCTCACCCAGTCTGCGCCGAAGATCGTGCCGTCGTTCGCGTAGTCGGGTGAGAACACCACCCCGCCGAGCCGTCGAAGGGGCGCGAACTTGTTGCCGGAGCCGCCGTCGTCCACCATCAGCCCCTCGTTGGCGAATCCCCATGTCCCACCGCCGTCTTCCGAGACGAACGCACCTTTGACGTAGGTCGTGACGGCGATCGTCTTGTCGTCCTCAAAATCCGGGGAGACCGCGATACCCACGATGTAATCCGTGAGCGTCTCTACCTGGCGCCATGTGCCACCGTGCTCGTCGTAGTGGAAGAGCCCATCAAAGCCGCCGACGAACAGCGACTGGTTGCCTGAGCTGTCGACGGCCGTGGCCAGCGCGCGGAATTGCGGCACACGGAGGTCGTCGCCCATGGGGTCGGTCGTCAAGCCGTCGGCCATGGGCTTCCAAGTTTCGCCGTCGTCCGTCGAGCGAAACACGCCCGAGTGCCATGTCGATGCCCACAATGTCTTGTTGTCGTCGTAGTCAGGCGACAGCTCGACAGACCGCACCTCTTCGTCGGGCAGGCCGTCGCCGAGAGGACCGAACGACCGACCGCCGTCGTCGGATCGGAACAGTCGTCCCGCTGCGGTCGCGGCGAACAGGACGGCAGCAGAGTCGGGTGTAGGGCCGCTCGCAATCGCGGTGACGGCATCACCTTGCTCGAGCGTGAGCGCTGGGTCCCATGTCTCCCCCGCATCGCTGGATGTGGTGACGCGGCCCTGGTCGTCGCCGACGATGAGGCGAGACCCGTCGCGCACGAACGTCAGGGAAGTGACCTGCTCGAACCCCTGGACCGTGGACCAAAATGCGCCTCCGTCGACTGTCCGAAACAGCCCACCTCCGACGACTCCCCCGGCGGCTACGACGATGTTGGCGGAGGCTGGCGACACCGCAATGTCCCGGAGGTTGCGGTTTGTCAGGCCACGGCTGGCCGGTTGCCACGACGTTCCGGCATCTTCGGACTTGAGCACACCGTCACGGTGGGTCGTCATGTACATGACCCGTGGGTCGGACGGAGCGATCGCGACGCGGGTGAGCACCTGGGTCTCGTCACCCATCCCCCGTACGATCTCCTTCCAGGTCCTTCCACCGTCCTTGGAGCGCATCAACTTGGCACGGACGATCGCGAAGATGGTGTGGTCCTTCGCGTAGGCGGGTGAGACGGCGATACTGCTGACGTCATCGTGGGGGGCATGTGCGTCTGCGACTTCGGGGTCGACGACAACCGTCACCAACAGGACCAGCAACGCCGCGGCCACCCGCCCGTAACGGCGCGCCACCGGGGTCGCATGCTGTCGTGCACTGATTCCCGAAGCCGCCGCAGACGGCCGAGCACCCAGCCTCGCTGCCACCGCGAATCCCCTTGCCGGTTTGGCCGGGAAGTGACCTTAGCTGCTGGGTGCGGAGTCGGCCTGCCGGATGCTCTACCCTGCTCCGGATCGGCGACGCACAGAGGTTCTCACAGGGGGCTCGATGCCGTACGTGATGGTGCCGGTACCCGAGGAGCACGTCCAGGACGTCATGCAGTTCGTCCTCCGCGAGGTGGCGAAGGCATCGCAAGAACCTTGGGATGAAGGTTCCGTCTCCGAGCTGTTCCACGAGGTCGACGAGGCCAGCCGGTCGCTACTGGCGTACACGGCGCGAGCGTCGATGAGTGGTACAGACATCACGGAGCCTCAGGCGGCCCAAGTGATGCAGCTCCGTCAGCGCGAGGTGAGCGGGCTCCTGCGCGATCTCAACGAGCGGGCGGCCAAGGCGAACCATCCCACGCTGGTCATCACACGTACAGTCACCGAGACGCTCCCCAACGGGCGGACCACCGAAAAGCGTGTTCTGTCCATGAGCGAGGAGGTTGCCTCACTTGTGCGCAACGCGGAACGCGCTGAGTTGGCGGACGCTCCCGCTCCGCTGCGTGAGCGCTCGAGCTGAGAACCTGCCGTCACGCGACAGGCGAACCTTGCGCACGTCAGTGCAGCAGTAGATCGCGGCATTGCTCCGCGAGTTCGGGACGGATGAAGTAGTGATCGATCTCTCGACCCTGGTAGGGGTTGCATACGCGCAGGTACCCGTGGGACGCCAAGAGCGTGTCGCACTTGCCTCCCTCCACGCTGATGGCGAGGATCCGGCGCTTCCCGTCGAAGTCGAAGGGTTCGAGGATCGTGCGCTCGGCGCCCTCGACGTCGAGGCACAGGTAGTGGATCGTCGGCGGCGCGTCGTGCTGCTCGAGGAGGTCCTCGAGCGTGACGGTCTCCTTCTGGGACGTGACCCCCTTGGCGCCGCGTTGTGCAGCCCAGGCCGAGTTCTTGTTCAGCGACCTGATGCCGCTGCGTGCGGGGTCCTCTTCGTACGAGAGGAACTCGACGGTGTCACCGGTGCGGCCCGACAGGCAACGATGATCCTTCTCGCACGAGCGCCCGCGCTGGAGTGACCTGAAGTAGGCATCATGCGGTTCGACGCAGATGCCGCTCCAGCCTAGCTCTCGCTCTAGGACGTAGCTGGCGCTCATTTCGGCACCGCCGCATGCGCCTGCTTCGACGAAGTAGCCGCCACGAAGGCCGGGAAATACGACCTCGGTTACCCACCGATCGTTTTGGGCGTGATGTCCATACGTGAGCATGTTGCACCGACGACGGATAGGTTAAAAGACGAGTGGCACCTGGTCGCGTGGGGAGTACCCGTCGTTGATCTCTGTCGTCATTGCACCGTAGGTCGAGGGCGCAAAGAACCAGGTTTCGATGGCGTAGCGACCGTTCGTCATGCCCTTGTCGGTTCCTGTCCGATGGAGGCACATGTGATCGAATATCAAGGCGTCACCGGCTTCGAATATGGGCCTGACGGTCACGCCGGCGCCTGCCCGCTCGGCGTCCTCTGGCTTGATCCCCCAAGCCGCATAGGCGCCGTTGCCGGTGGGGAGGAGTTGGTCGAACCGTCGGCCGACCACGTCAAGGCCCGGTGCGGTGTCTCCGCAGTGCGTCAGGGCCAGCCAGACATTGAGTGACCGGATGCCGGAACCCATGAATGCGCCATCCTGGTGCCAGCCACCGCCGAAGTCGTGGCCCATGCGTCGCAACGTGACCTTCCGCGCCAGAATCGCCGGAGGTTCGCTCAAATAACCACGAGCCAGCTCACCAACGCCGACTTCTTTCATTGTTTCGATCAGGTCGAACAATGTGGGTGGGGATTCGAACGCGAGTAGGTTGCCACGTGAACGCTTTCGCACTCGATCCTGATCGGTGATCATGCGGTGCTTGAAAGGTCTGTACCATCCGTCGAGGTCCGGCCGCGGTTCGCCACCAGTGTAGGCGTCGAATGCATCGAAGGCATTGTCGATGTCAGTGGTCAGGCGTTCGACCTGTTCTCGACGGGCCAACCCACGGACGTGAACGGACCCGTGATGAGTGATCGCGCTACGAAGGTGCTCAACCGTGAAGTCCGCCGAACTCACATCGGGTACGAGCTGTCCTGGGAACAGATCCTCGACTACTTCCGACGACTCTTGTGGCTCCCCCCCAACCCGGCGCGCCCGAAACGCCTCGTAGCGAAGCTCGACGAGGCGACGCTCGCGGCGGCGGTCGCGCTCGCGACGATTCATTTCGGTCAGGTGATGGATCTCGTCGACAATCTTGTCCGCGTCACCGTCGTTCGCGCCCGACCGGGATCGCGGACGGGCGGTCGACGGGTGCAACCGGTTCAGAATGCGCATGACGTCAGCCTCCCCATTGCTCGACTGGTGCCGACACCGCACAGGTACCCCTCCAGCAGTGTCCTGACGGCTGGGAACGTACCCGACGCTCGGGCTTCGTGCCCCTCAACCGCTGCCCAACGGTCGGACGAAGGAGAAGCGCGTCCTGTCCATGAGCGACGAGGTCGCGCCACTGGTGCGGGAGGCCGAGCGTGCCGAACTGGCCGACGTCAGGCCGCCGGTGGGTGAACGGTCGAACTGAGGCCCGCGTAGCATCGAATCGACTCGCCCGGCGCCCGTGGCGGCCGCTGCGACCACAAAGGGTCAGCACTGCTCGGACTCCAAGGCGCGATCGCGGTTCGCCCACGGGAACGGCTCGGGCGGCTCGGCCATCTCGACGAGCTCGCACAGCGGTCCCCAGCCGGCACCGGTCGTCAGGTCGACCTCGAGGAAGTCGCGTCGTCCCTCGAAGTAACGCCGCGCGCGCCCGACCTGGCGCTCCCACTGCTCGCGCCAGAGCTCCTCGTCGACCACGAGGAAGTTGCCGTCATAGTCGCCGGCCTCACGACGGGTCATGTTGCGCTCGACGTGCCGCCGCCGGCTGTCGATCCACTGGTCGACGGGCCGGACGGTGAGGACGAACCGACTCCCCGGGTACTGCTCGTCGAGCAGGTCGAAATGCGTGCTCAGCAGGCCGACGTCCGAGAAGGCGTCGAACGTGGGATCGAGACTCGACAGCAGGGGCCGACCCTCGTCAAGGGCCGCGCGCACTGCTTGGTTGACCTCCGGCCCGCCCCAGTGGAGGCTGCTCAGCCCCAGGATCTCCATCCCGGTATGGAACGACGACGTCGCGGTCTTGTTCAATCCGATGCAGAACACCCTCGGCCGGTCGGCGCCGGATCGGACCCGCATCCACTTGGGCTTGGTCTGGTAGTCGACGACCTCCCGGTGGTAGTAGGGCGGTGCCCGATGGGGGTCGACACCGTGCTTCCAGCCGTACTTGAAGCGGTGAGCCTGCAGCAGCAGGTCCGCCCCCGCCTGGCTGCTCGTCCGGCGGGCGTGCACCACCCGGGCGGCGGGAACCGGCGACAGCTCGACGCCCAGCTTCCAGGCACGGTGCCAGTAGTCGGTGTCCTCGCAGAAGGCCGGGCTGAACCACTCGTCGAAGGCGCCGATCTCCTCACACAGGTCCCGGGTCAGCACGAAGCACCACCCGGCGGTACCGCCCTGGTCCGGGCGGGTAAACCCGCGGCCATCGCAGTGGTCGGTGTACGGGAAAGCGATACGGCGGCCGTCGGTCGCGGCATCGACCAGCGCCTCGTCCCAGCCCGGTTCGACCCGGCAATCGCTGTTGAGGACGGCCACCACGGGGGCCGACGAGAGCCGGATCCCGGCGTTCCAGCCGACCGACACACCCCGGTTCTCGGGGTAGCGGTAGACGCGGGCGGGGAGGGGCACCTCGACGGGCGAGCCGTTGTCGACGACCACGACCTCCGTCGGCACGCGGGCCACCTCCCACACACGCTCGACGGTCCGGCGGGCCATGTCGGCCAGCTCGGGGGTCCGGCTCCACACCGGGATGGTGACGCTGAGCTGCGGCGGCCCGCCGGCGTCTTCCGGCGAGCGGTCACAGACCAGCGCTGGGTCAGACCTGTCTGCCGACGGGGGTGGCTGCACTGTGGTGGCCGGCGGCACTTCCGTCGGATCGGCGGTGGTCGCGGTCGCGAGGCCGTGGGCGTGCTGGACGCGGAACAGCTCCCTGTACGCCGCATGAAGCCCGGACAGGGCGTCTTCGTCGCCGGATGAGGCCGACGCCTCCAGCGCCTGGATCCGGTGCCGCAGCGGCTCGACGGTCTGCCGGCTCTTGTCCCAGAGCTCGGCCGCACCGTCGGGGGCCAGGCGGGACGCGATCTCGGTCCCCGGGTGAAGCGCAGCCACCGTCGCGTGGGCGCGACCCTTGGCCTCGGAGCGCCGGCCGAACGCCTCGACGTCGATCGGCCGAGCCATGAGGCTCACCGCCGAGGCGTCGTAGATCACCCGCAGCTCGGCCGCGCGCAGGCGCCACGCCAGCTCGACGTCGATCGAGTAGTCGAGCCGCTGGTCGTGCAGCCCGCATCGAAGCAGCAGCGAGCGCTTGCACGACACCCTCCCCTCCCAGAAGCCGTGCCAGTCGAGCACCTGCCCGTCACGGAGGCGCTCGTAGGCGAACAGCATCCGGTCGACGTCGGTGACGTAGTGCATCAGCGGCGTGCGGGTGAGCTCCGGAGCCCAGTCGGTGTGGCCCAGGATGGCGACGGACTCATCGGCCCGGGCCTCGTGGCCCGCCAGGTGGCGCGCCAGGTAGCCGGGGGTGGCCCGGTCGTCGTCGTCGAAGAACAGCACGACGGGCGCTCGCGCCAGCATGACGGCGAGGTTCTTGGCCGCCGAGCGCCCCGCATGGGGGATCCGCACGCCCACGACCTGCATCCGGTCGGAGATCTCGTCGACGAGGCGGGGCACGACCGCGTCTGGCGAGCCGTCGTCGACCAGCACCACCTCAAACACCGACCTGTCGAGCGTTTGGGCGGCGAACGACTCCAAGCACGAGCGGAGGAGCTCCGGGCGGTCGTGGGTGGCGATCAGCACGCTGATGCGGGGCGGGGCCTCGGGCTCCGGCCGCGGCACGGGCACGGGCGCCCCATCGGGACCCCGGACCCACAGCCGGCGCACGTCGCCGGGGACCCCGTCGCGGAGGGCCGCCGGCAGGGGTGCCCGCAGGCCGATGGTCACCTCGTCCGCCAGCACGGTGGCGCCGGTCGGCTCGGCCCCCCGCCGCACCGACAGGACCGGAAGCGGCGTGGCCGAGTCCAGCTCCCGGGCGACGGTGCCGAGCTGCCGCTCGGTGATCGGCGGTGCCGCTTCGGGGCCCGTGTGGTGCGCCGGCTGCAATCGGTCGACCTGCAGCGTGCCCTGGGTCGCGATCAGGTGCGGCAGGAACCCTGCCGGCAGGATGGCGTTGTCGTCGATCGTCACCACATAGTCGGCGTCACGGGCGTCGGCGGCGATCGACCACGCCGGGTCGGCGGCCGACCGCCACGACTGGGTGACCGTCAGGCCACCGTGGTCGGCCAAGGCGGCCAGCAGCGGGGGCGGGGGCCCCGCCCGGCCAGCGGCATACGTGCCCAGTACATGCACGGCGGCGTGCACCGGAGTGGCTCCTCCGGCAGGCGCGCGGCGCCCGTCGAGGTCGTAGAGCGCGAGGTGCTCGTCGTGGTGCAGCCGCCGGTAGCGAGCCTCGAGGTGACCCAGCAGCTCGGGGTACCGGTGGCGCCAGCCCGAGGCCCAGCTCGGCAGGGCGAACCAGCGGGCTCCCCGCTGCCGCTGGGCCTCGAGGTGGTTGATTGCCGCACCGTCGTCCACCGGCTCGTCTCCCGGCTCGCCGTCGCGGGTTTCGGGGAACGGCCACGCGTGCTGGGGCGACAGATCGGGTACTGCCCGGTCCCGCCCGACCGGGACCAACACGACGTCGCCCGGCGCCGCGACGGTTCGGATGCGGTCGGCCGACGCCCGCCACGACGGTGCCCGGACGTTGGCAACTGCCCCGACGGTTGAAGCGTCGCCGCCCGCCGGGCGGGCCATCACCCACTCGACGATCTCGTGCAACCGGGGGGCGACGACCTCGGGGCGGTGACGGGCGTCGACGTAGTCGGCGCCCTGGCGGGCCAGACGATGCCACAAGGAGTCGTCGGTGAGCAGGCGCGTGATCCCGGCCGCCAGGTCGGTGGCGTCCGAGCCGATGAGGGCGTGCTCGCCCTGGACGAGGTCCAGTCCCTCGGCGCCGATCGGGGTGGTGACCACGGGGGTGCCGCCCATCATCGACTGCAACACCTTGCCCTTCACGCCGGCGCCATAGCGCAACGGGACCACGGCGAGCCGGGCTTGCTCCAGGTAGGGCCGGACAGATGGCACCCAACCCACGAGCTCGACGCGCGGGCTCACCGGATCGACGTCCAGCTCGACGCGGTCGAGCCAATTGCCGAGCACCGTCAGGGAATGACGGGCGAGAAGTTCCGGGTCCAGCAGCGGCAGGACCTCTCCGCACAGGTACTCGACGGCCTCGCGGTTGGGAAGGTGCCGGAAGTTGCCGACGAAGACCGTCCCTCGGCGCTCGTCGAGCGGGCGCGGGGATCGCGGCACATCCTCGACGAGTGGCAGCGTGAACACGCGCCCTCCGACCAGGTCGCGGAGCAGGTCGCGCTCCTTGTCGGACACCGCTAGCAGGGCATCAGCCTGCCCGTACGTGTTCAGCTCCTTGGCAGTGGCAGCTCCGAAGGCGCCGTCGAGTGCGACCCCTCGGCCGTGCGACCGCCGCGCGTCGCGCAGGAAGTTCAGGTCATGGACGTTCAACAGCACGCGGGTCTCGGGACTGAGCCGGCGTGCCAGTGGTATGAGCTTTGAGGCTGGCTCCCAGTAGGAGATGAGCGCGAGGTCCAAGCTGGCCGAACGAAGGAGACGCTCCGCCCACCCCGCTCCGGCGTACGTGGCCACGCCCATACGGCGCAGCCGCTCGGCGTGGCGTCGCTCGACCGCCTCGGGCTCCTGGTCGGTGAAGAAGGTGACGCGCCAACCCGCGTCGAGCAGGAACCGGATCGTGTGATCCACGAACTGGGACCCGGCGTCGCGGTCGACGGTCGGCATCCGGATGTGCGTGACCAGCGCGTGCCGGCGGCTCATGCCCGGCAGGCCTCGACGTCGTCGCGGTCGAGCAGGTAGCGCCACTCCCCGTCGCCCAGCTCCGGCGGCCTCGGGGGTCGCAGGTCGAGCACGCGCTGCCACGCGGATTCCTCCAGGGGGACCGACGGCTCACCGCCGTGGCCGGCGACCCGCACCGCCACAACGTCGGGGTGGTAGACGACGGCGGACCCGTTGGACCAGAGCGCGGCGCACCACTCGCGCAGGTACGCCCGCCCCTCGAGGGCCTCGGGGCCGGACGCATCGGTCCACAGGGGCGAAGCGGCGGAAACGAGCCCGGGCGCCCAGCACACGGGGCGGACGTAGTCGTGCCACGGCGCCCGCACGTCCGCGGTCGACCCGGCGATCAGCCCCACCGAGCGGTCGAAGAACACCGTTCCCCCGGCCGCCTCCAGGGTGCCATCGGCCCGAAGCACCTTCCCAGCGACCGCGGCCGCGGGGTCGGCAGCCGCAGCCGCCGCCGCGGCGCGGATCGTGCCGGGAAGCGGCAGCACGTGCGGTTCCACCGCCACGACCACGTCATGGTCGGTCACGGCGTCCAGCGCCTCGGCGCCGATCGGGGCGACGAGCAGCGAGGCCCCGGCCCGCTCGGCCTGCTCGGCCAGGGCGGGCTCCCAGCGGGGATCGGCCGCCGGGCCGGACCACACGAGGGCCCGTAGCGACGGCGATCCCGCGGCGGGGGCGACGGCGTCGACGGACCGCACGACGGGGCCGGAGTGGCTCGGCGCAACCGTGATCACGCCGAGAGCGGCCACGCGGCGAGCCTCGCCGGGGTCGCCATCGTCGTCGACGACCACCACGTCGACGCTGCGGTCGAGGTACGGCAGGCGACCCCGGTCATGTGCCGGCGAGAACACGGCGAGGTCGGGCAACTCCGCCTCAAGGGCACCGCCGGTGCAGTCGAGGACGGCCGGCGCCCCCCCGCAACCCGCAGCCAGCTCCTCGATCGCAGTGCGGAGCGAGCGGGTCCCCGGCTGGGGCCGGTTCGCCAGGTCGAATACCAGACCGGCACCTGCCTCGTCGACCGCCGTCCGGAAGTTGCGGACGAGATGGTCCCGCAGTTCGGCCCGCTGGCGGAACCAGGGACGGGAGCCCTCGGGCACCACCAGGTGCCGGTGGCCGTTGTAGCGCTGCGCCTCGACGAGCGCGACGTCAGAGAGGTCATCGGCCAACGGTCTGCCGCCGCGGCCGGGGAACGGCGTCGCGCGGGGCGACCGGGCCCCGCCCACGTCGCCCGGACTGCCCGGCGTCACCACCAGCCACGGGTCGTCGCCGGTCCAGGCTGCATCGACCATGCCTTGATAGGCGGCCTTCCACAGCCGCGCCGGAGGGCCCTTGGGAACGCGGGCGGGCCGTGGCGCCGGGTCCGAGACCAGCCAGGTCGCCTGTCGCCGGACCCGGGCGGTCGCCCCCCAGACGCGGCGCACAACCTGCTGGGCTGGGTCGGGTAGCCGCTTCACTGCGTCCCTAGCCGTCGCATCCGGCTGCGCCGCGGCTCGCCGGTACGCATCCCGGCCCCGCCAGACCGCCTTGCGGGCGGGTGGTGGCAGACGTGTGGCCCGCACCCGGGCCGCCTGCAGTGCCCGTTGCTTCGCGCTGCGCGCGACCGGCCCCGGCTCCGCCGCAGCCCGCTTCGCCAGGCTTCGGCCACGGCGTAGTGTCTGCTGGGCCGGCCGCGAGAGCCGGCACCATGCAGCGCGCGCGCCGCGACCGGCCATCCCCACCAGCGAACGGGACTGCATCCGCTCCACTGACTGGCGCAAGGCGTCGAGCGCAGCGGCCGCGTCGGCGTCACGGCGCGAAGCCGCCAGCTGGGCCTCCAGCTGCCGAACTGTGTCGCGGTATTCCTGCTCCGCCTTGGCGTGGGCCGCCCGGAACTCCCGCTCGCGCTCCTGCGAGGCGGTCGATCGCCTCCTGCCGCTGCTCGGCATGCCGTTGGGCCACGGCGCCGTCGAGGATCAGCCGCCGCACGCGGCCCTCGTCCGGCGGCGGCAGGTCCTGCGGCTGGGGCGCGCCGGCCTCCTTGCACAGCGCCGCGTAGAGCGACCGCACGCCGTCGCTGACCCCGGCGTCCGCGAGGTCGGCACCGGTCGTGTGGTGCCGCAGGTCTTGGCGCACCCGGGGAGGCGCGGGGTCGAGGCCGGCAAAGGCGCACAGGCGCGCCATCTCGCCCTCGGGATCGACGAAGAACGTGTCGTAGTGAGTGACGATGCGGCGATCAACCGGGACCTGGTCGAGCACCGTCGCGTAGTACCGCTCCCAGAGCGCCAGCCCCAGCGAGTACGAGTTCTGGTTGCGGCGCTTCAGCGACAGAGCCACCTCGATGGGGTGACGGACGCAGATGATGAAGCGCAGCGCCGGTTCGAGGTCCAACCAGTACGCGGCCGTCAGGCACACCCGCGGGTCCTTGAAGCCCCATCGCTCGTGTTCGCGCAGTGCCGCCAGGGCCGTGGCGCTGGCCTCGGCGAGGTGCGCCACGCGGGAATCGTCGGCCGCCACCGGCGGCAGGACGGGCGGGTTGTCCCACGCACCACCCGTGGCCTCGAGCAGCTCGTCGTTGCAGTCCGTGATCGCCCTGTTCTCCCAGAATCCCTCCGGGTTGTCCTCGGCGGCTTCGATCAGCTCGGCCGCGTCGGAACCGACCAGGTGCAAACCCGAGTCGTGGAGGGCGCGCGTGATCATCGACGTGCCTGACCGGTGCATCCCCGTTACAGCGATCGGGACCGTGCGTGCCATCCTTCCCCCGGCGTCCCCGGCGGCCTCAACCCGTGTTCATCATGGCAGGAACCCCTGCCGCCTGAGGACTCGCAGGCCGGTCAGCTCCTCCCAGGTCCGGCCCAGTTAGCGGGCCGATGGTAGCGGTCAGCGGTGGATCAGTCGCCCTCAGTGGTCATGCGGTTGATCGCCTGGCGCGCGGACCGCTCGACCAGCGGGAGCAGCGCGGGATTCACTCGACCGACATAGAGGGGCGCGTTGGCCGGTGGGCGGTGGGCGGCACCGACGACGGACTGGTACTCGGCATGCATCTCGTCCCAGGAGAAGCGGCGCGTGGTGCCAGCGCCTCCGTGGTACTGGTGAAACGTCCCCTCTCCCAACAACACGATCAGCTCGACGCCTTCGAGGCCGCAGGCCCGCCGGTACAGATCGTGGTTCACGAGCCCGCCACCGGGCAGGGCAAAGCGCTCGTCGAGCCCGCCCAGCTCGTCCCAGATCGAGCGGGGGCAGAACAGGCTGCTGCTCTCGCCGGCCGGTCCGAACAGGCCCCGCCCCCACGAACCCCCCGGGGTGCTGACGTCGAAGAGCCGATAGCCGTCGCTCTCCCAGCCGGACTCGGCCAGAAGACGATCCTCGGTCGCTTGGTCGTAGCCGACCTCGGCGGCTTCCATGTGGCGGACGCGCCCCAGGTGGTACGCCGGAGCCGTGATGATCGGGCGGGGTGCCAGGCCGGTGGCGCGGCGAACCTCGGCCAGCAGGCCCGGCGACGCGATGCGGGCGCCGTCGACGATGAGGCCGACGATGTCTCCCCGCGCAAGCCCCAGCCCGTGGTTGGCGGCCTGCGCGGGAGACGGTGGCGCGGGGTCGATGCGCTCGAGCCGCAGCCGACCGCCGAAGGCCGCCACGAGCCCGTCGACGGGCCGCACCGATCCGTTGTCGACGACGATCACCTCGTAGTCGTCGGCCGTCACTCCGCGCTGGTAGTCGGCGCTGATCGACCGGAGAGTCCGCGGGAGCTCCCGCGCCATGTCGTGCACGACCACGACGACGCTGACCGTCGGCGGCTCGCCGCGCCCGGGACTCACGGCGCAGCAACCTAGCGGCGCCGTCAGCGAGATCGGGCCAGGAGCCCGCCCCGCGCGTCCTACCGTCCGACGCTCACGTGCCCGATGGCGTGCTCCCTGCCAGGTGCCTCTGGGGTGACGGCCGCGGGAGGGCGTCGATCACGCGGCGGGCCTGGTGCTCCCACGACCACTCTGCCTCGGCCGCGGCGCGCGCCGCCTTCCCCAACCGAGCCCGCTCCTCGGGATCGTCGCGCAGCCGGCGGAGCGCGGCGGCAAGCGCGTTCACGTCGTGGGGCGGCACGACGATGGCGTCGACACCGTCGGTGAGCCGCTCGGCCAGCTGGCCGGTGGCCGGGGCGACGACCGGCAAGCCGGCGGCGAGGTATTCGGCCAGCTTGAGCGGCGAGTAATGGAACGGCTGGCCCGACGGAGCGAGGACGACGGCGGCGTCCATCGCCGCGAGGTGAGCGGGAAGCTCGCGATGCGCGACCGTCCCGGTGCAGACGGCGGGCACACCCATGTCGCGCGCCAGTCGCTCGATCCGCGGGCGTTCGGGCCCGTCGCCGACCAGCAGCAGGGCCGTGCCGGGCAGGGCCGACAGTGCTTCGACCACCTGCTCGAGCGCGTGGAAGCGCCGGAAGCTGCCGACCCAGCCGACGACGAAGCGGCCCTGGAGCCCCATCCGGCGCCGCAGAGGCCCGGGGTCCTGCGGCGCGGCGAAGAGCTCGAGGTCCACCCCGGTCGGGGTGAGCAGCAGCCGCTCCTCGGGCACACCCATGCGCACCATCTGGTCGAACACGGTGCGGCTGCCGGCAGCGACGACGTCGGCGCCGAGCAGCGACGGCCGCTCCGCGCGCCACTCGAGCAGGCGACCCCAACCGGGCCTCGTCGTGCCCCACTGCTCCGCCTCCCACACCTTGGCGGCCGGGACGAACAGCACCGAGGGCGCCCCGAGCCGACGGGCCAGGTCCAGCCCGGCGGTGGCGAACAGGTCGTGGCGCTGCCACACGAAGGTGACCTCGGACCCGGACCACGGGCCGTCCGGGTCGATGGAGAAGCGCCGGCTCAGCCGCCAGTGGAGCAGGTCCTTGACGGCGGTCTTCGCCACCGCCGGGAGCCGGCGACGAACGCTGGCCTCGCTGCGGCTGCGCAGGGTGGGGTCGGAGCCCCGCTGGCGCGCCGCGGACGGGGTGAGGACGTCGGTGGGCGTGACCACCCACGAAGGCCCGAGCATCCGCTCGGTGGCCGCCGCCCAACCCGCGGTGCTGAGCAGCGACGCCACGGGACCCTGCTCTCGCGTGCCTGAGCCCGCTACCACGAAGATCGCCCCAGCCACGCTGAGAGAGGCTAGCCGCGGCGGTTCAGTGCGGGTCGCGGGGGATCTGTCCCGCCGCCGCTGGGTACGGTGTCGGCCGCTGTGGCCGTGGACGTGACCCGCCGACCCGCCGATCCGACACCCCTCCGCATCCTCCACGTCGTGTCGCGGAGTCAGCGGCGGGGGGCCGAACTGGTGGCGCTGGAGCTGGCCGACGAGTTGGACCGGCGAGGTCACCGGAATCGCGTCGTGGCGCTCGCCCCGGCGTTCGACGGTCGCCGCGAGCCCGGCCTGGTGCCCCTGGGGACATCGCGGGGGCAGCGGCCGCCGGATCTCGTCGCCGCCGCATGGCGGGTGCGGCGGCTGCTCGCTGCCGAGCCGCCGGACGTCGTCCTGGCTCACGGTGGTTGGCCGACCCAGGTGGTGGCCCTCGCGGCCGGTCGCCGGGGCCCGCTGCTGGTCTGGCAGCGCATCCTCGGGTTCCCGGACAAGATGTGGCGGCCGCTCCGTCGACATTGGTGGACCGTCGTCGCCCGTCGTGTCGGCGCGGCCGTGGCGCTGACCGCCGACCAGGAAGGCGAGCTCCGCCGGCTCGGCTTCCGGGGCCCGGTCTGGGTCATCCCCAACTTCCGCAAGCCCGACCGGTTCCGCACTGTTCCGCGCGCCGTGGCGGCGGCGCGCGTGCGTGCCGAGGTGGGCGTGCCCGATGGGACCCCACTCCTCGGGTTCGTCGGGCATCTCGTCCGCCAGAAGCGGCCCGACCGCGCGCTGGATGTCGTGGCCCAACTGCAACGGCGCGGGTGCGCAGCCCACCTCGTGGTGGTGGGAGCTGGTCCGCTGCGGACCGACCTGGAGACCCAGGCCCAACGCCTCGGGCTGGACGGCGCGGTGACGTTCCTCGGGGAGCGCGACGACGTCGAGTGGCTGCTCGGCGGTGTCGACCTGGCGCTGTTGACCAGCGAGGCTGAGGGCATCCCGGGTGTTGCCATCGAGGCGGTGATGGCGGGATGCCCCGTCGTGTCGGTCCCCGTGGGCGGGGTGGCCGAGGTGATCGAGGACGGGGCAACAGGGCTGGTGCTCGACACGGATGACCCCGCGGCGATGGCGCAGGCAGTGGCGCGGCTGCTGGCCGACGACGATGCCCGGGAGGCCCTGAGCCGCGAGTCCCGGTCGCGCGCCGAGCGGTTCTCGGCCGCAGACGCGGCCGCGGCCTACGCCGAGCGGCTTACCGCCGCCCTCGCCAGGCGGTGAACGCCAGGGTGCCGCCGACCCCGACCAGGGCCGACAGCACCATCGCCAGTATGACGACCGGCACGGCGACCCCGTCATCAGGGGATTCGGTCGCCGCCGTCAGCGCCGAGAGCGTCGGCACCGTCGAGGTCGCGGATGCGGTCGTGGACGATCCGGGCGGTGCCTGGGTGGTCGCCGTCGTGGACGGGGCCGCGGTCGTCGGTGCCGCCGTCGCCGGCGGGCTCGCCGCCGGCGGCGCAACCCGCTCCTTCTGGCCGCGGCCGGCCACGGCGGGCGGCTCCGGCGGCGCCAGCGAGATGGAGCGGCCGCACGCGCGGTTGTCACCCTCGAGCTGTCGGGTGCCGGGCGCGGCGTTGTTGTCGGCCACGACGACGTCGCAGCTGTCGGTGGTCGTGACCAACGCCTCGCCCTGCTTTGTGATCGGCTGCCGGTTGCCGTGGACGACCGCACCATCGACGCGGAAGAACTCCACCGGGGGCCCCGAGGCCGGTGCGTCGCTCGTGTTGTCCACGACCCAGAACTGCCGCCGCCGCTGACCCTCCGGTGTCTTGGCCGACACGCTGAGGACCCGCCCGCGCAGCGTGTTGCGCGCGATGACGACCCGGTTGACCGGCGCCCCCCCGGCCATCGGCACGAACAGCAGCCGCCCGGGGCCCACGTGGTTGTCGATGATGTGGACGTTCTCGACCGCCAACGCACCGAGCGGCTCGAGGTCGACCGTGCCCCGCGCCATGTCGGTGAAGCGGTTGCGCTCGATCACGATGTCGCGGCCGTCGATCACGGCGATGCCCTGCCGGCCGGTGCGGGCGAAGGTCGAGTCATGGATCCACACCCCGACGGTGTCCCGATCGTCCTTCTCCTTGAGGCGGTCGATGAAGATGCTGTCGCCGTAGGTGTCGTGGATGTTGACGCGGTCGATCTCGATGTCGGTGACGCCGGCGATGGTGATGGCGGCCTGGAACTCGAGCTCCCGGACGTAACCGTCAAGGCCCCCGTGGGGGTGGGCGCCCTGGATCTCCAGGTTGCGGACCTTGAGCCACGAGCCGCCGCGGATCTGGATCTGGTTGCGACCCGGTTCACCGGTCGTGGTCGCGAAG
The DNA here is from genome assembly GCA_963756425.1 of uncultured bacterium. Lineage (GTDB taxonomy): Bacteria > Actinomycetota > Acidimicrobiia > Acidimicrobiales > VFJN01 > DASQUK01. Next base: position 77,766 of record CAVWNW010000015.1, read on the forward strand.
ATGCGGGCACCGTTGCCGTCGACCAGGAGGTCGTGGCGGTCGTTGAGCATGATCGTGCCCTCGACGCGGTAGTCGCCGTTGGGCGCCAGCCGGACGACGCCGCCGTTGGGCGTGCGGTCGAAGAGCGCCTGCAGGTCGGAGGTCACGTCGGTGGCGCCGGTCGCGTCGATCGAGCCGACGTCCTGGGCGGATGCGGCCGGCAGGGCGCCGGCGCCAACGGCGGCCGACGCAGCGATCGTCACCACCACCCAGCCGGCCGCCACGAAGGTTCGCAAGCGGGCCATGCGGCGCGGATGGTATCGGCCGCGGGCGACGGTGTCCGACCGATGGCGACGGACGCCGGTGGCCAACGGGTGGCAATCTGACGAACTGTCAGGGTTTGCGGGCACACCCCGCGCGAACCCGCTAGGTTCTGGTCGCGGGGTTACCACCGGGTAATGCCGTGGAAGGGTACGGGGAACCCACAGGCATCGGTTCGCCGATCGCTGGGGTCAGGTCGAAGCAACTGGGGGCATCGTGCGAGACCGCGCCGTGACGAGCCGTGTCGAAGCGACCGACCACGAGCTCCCGACCACGGTGTACCGCTGGGCTCGGCGACGAGAGAACCTCAGTCTGGTCCTGATCGATGTCGGCATCGTCGTGGCCGCCTGGCTGCTGGCGCTCGTGGCGGGCTTCGAGGCCGACGTGCCGCCCGACGTCGTGGACCGTGCGCTGCTCATCGTGGGGCCACCGATCGCCCTGCAGATCGTCGTGCACCGGGCGGCGGGACTGTACGGACCCGTCTGGCGCTACGCCTCCATCGAGGAGGCGGTCCGCGTCGTGGCGGCTGTGGCGTTCGGGATGCTCGCCGCCTTCGGCTGGCTCTGGGTGCTCGATGGCGTGACCACGCTGACGCTGCCCGTCCTGACAGCCCCGCCGGTGGCGGCCCTGATGATCCTCGTCGGCTGCGGGGGCGTGCGCTTCCAGTCCCGACTGTTCGCGCTCGAGCGGCAGCGAACCCGGGCGGCCAAGCCCGTGAAGGCGCTCATCGTGGGGGCCGGTAGCCCTGGCGCCGCACTGGCCTACGAGCTGTCCCACACCGAGTCCGGTCACGACGTCCACGTGGTCGGGTTCGTCGACGACGACGCCTTGCTGCACGACCGGTCGCTGCGCGGCATCCGGGTGCTGGGGGGCACCGACGACCTCGAGGAGCTGTGTCGCCGCCACGGCGTCGACCGGATCTTCATCGCGCTGCCGCATGCCGACAAGGAGCAGACGAAGCCGATCGTCGCTCGGGCGCTGCGAACGCGGGCCCAGGTGAAGGTGCTGCGTCCGGCCGCCGGCACGGCTTCCGGGATGCTCCAGAACGTCCGCGATCTCGACCTCAGCGACCTCCTCGGCCGCCAGCCGGCGCCCGTCGACACCGAAGGCATTGGCGATTACCTCCGCGGCGTCACCGTGCTCGTGACCGGCGCCGGTGGCTCGATCGGGAGCGAGATCTCCCGCCAGGTGGCTCGCTACCAACCCGGCCGCCTGCTGCTCCTCGACCGCGACGAGACGCTGCTCCACGACGTCGCGACCGGGCCGTTGGCGAGCTTCGCCGAAACCATCCTGCTCGACCTCTGCGATCGCGAGCGGATGGTGGCCCTGCTCCAGGAGGCGCAGCCGGAGGTCGTCTTCCACGCTGCCGCCCACAAGCACGTGCCCATCCTCGAGCGACACCCCGCACAGGCGGCCGCCACCAACGTCCTGAGCACGTGGTGGCTCGCCCAGGCCGCCGCCGAGAACGGCTGCCAGCGCTTCGTACACCTGTCGACCGACAAGGCCGCGCACCCCTGCTCGGTGATGGGTGCCACCAAGCGGGCCGCCGAGCACGTCGTGGTCGGGATCGGCCGCCGCTATGACCTGCCGTGCGCGGCGGTCCGGTTCGGCAACGTGCTCGGTAGCCGCGGGAGCGTCGTACCTACTTTCCTCCGCCAGATCCTCGACGGGGGGCCGGTCACGGTCACGAGCGAGGAGATGACGCGCTACTTCATGACCATCCCCGAGGCCGTCAGCCTCGTGCTCCAGGCCGGTGCACTGGCCGACGGGGAACGGATCTTCCTGCTCGACATGGGGGAACCGGCATCGATCCTGGGCCTGGCCCGCCAGATGATCCGGCTCGCCGGCCTGCGCCCCGGCGACGACGTCCCCATCGAGATCACCGGGCCCCGGCCGGGCGAGCGGCTCCACGAGCGGCTCCACGACGAGGCCGAGGAGCACGAACCGGCCGACCACCCCTCCATCTCCGTGCTGCGGCCGAAGCTCACGCTCGACTGGCAGCATCTGGTGCGGGCAATGGACGATCTCGAGCGCTCGTGCCGCGACGACGACGACGCGGTGCGCGGGGTGCTGATGGACATGCTGCGCCGATGCGGTGTCGACTGCCGCCTCGAGCCGTCGCCGACACGCGACCGAACCGTCGTGCTCGACGCAGGCGCGGGGAACGGGCTGCGGGGAACGGGCACGGTGACAGGTGACGACACGGCGGGGGACTACGGCGCGCCGGGACGCAACGGGGTGGCACGCCACCCCTTGGCCCTGCTGTCTGGCGTCAGCCCCGACCGCCCCGCCCTCGCGTTCGCACGCCCGGCCCGTCCCCCGCTGGAGCGGGTCGTGCAGCGACTGACCCGGTTCTACGGGAGCGGGCAGCTCACCAACGGCGCACTGGTCCGGGAGCTCGAGGAGCGGGTGGCAGATCGGCTCAGCGTCGACCACGTCGTCGCCGTGAGCTCCTGCACGTCCGGCCTCATGCTCGTGGTTCAGGCCCTGGCCGAAGGCCGACCCGGGCCCGTGGTCCTACCCAGCTTCACCTTCTCGGCCTCGGCCCACGCCGTGGCCTGGAACGCGCGAACGCCGCAGTTCGTCGAGTGCGATCCGTACACCTTCCAGATGGACCTCGCCCACGCCGAGGCCGCCCTGGACGGCGCCAGCGCCCTCATGGCCACCCACGTGTTCGGCGCCCCGTGCAGCCCGGAGGCGGTCGAGAAGCTGGCCGCAACGGCCGGGCTGCCGGTCGTGTTCGATGCCGCGCACGCCATCGGCGCGACGAGCCACGGGCGGCCCGTCGGCGGCTTCGGCGACGCCGAGGTCTTCAGCCTCACCCCCACCAAGCCGATGGTTGCCGGCGAGGGAGGGCTGGTCGCGACGCACGACGCGGACCTCGCCGCTCGGCTACGCATGGGCCGCGACTACGGCAACCCCGGGGACTACGACACCCGCTTCGTCGGGCTGAATGCCCGCATGTCGGAGTTCCACGCGGCGATGGCGCTCGAGTCGCTCGCCCTCTTCGATCACACCCTCGGCCTGCGCCGGGAGCTGGCCATGCGCTATGTCGGCGGCATCGTCGGCGTGCCCGGCATCAGCTCGCAGGTCGTTCCCCTCGAGGACGTGTCCACGTACAAGGACTTCACCATCGCCGTCGACGCGGCCGAGTTCGGGATCGATCGCAACCAGCTCGTGGCCGTCCTGGCAGCCGAGGGCATCGACACCCGGAACTACTTCGATCCCCCGGTCCACCGCCAGCAGGCCTACCGAGACGATCGAACGCCCTACTTGCCGACGACCGAAGCCGTCAGTCGCAGCGTGGTCTCGCTGCCGATCTACCCCGATCTCTCCTTCGACGACATCGACGCCGTCACCAGGGTGATCCGGCTGGCCCACGAGCACGCCGACGAGCTGGCCGAGGAGCTCGACCTGGCCGGCGAGCACCAACTGCGCTGACGAGCGCAGCGGGTCGCGCTGACGTCAGCCCTTGCGGCCGGCGTCGACCACCGCGACCGCTTGGCGCAGCGGCACCAGCTCGCGCTTGTGCTGGCGATGCGCGTCGGCGACGGCATCGGCCGCCTGCTTGCGGAGCCTCGCCAGGTCCGCCCGCAGCCGTGCCACCTCGGTCTCGAGCGCCAGGACCCGGTGGACGCCGGCCAGGTTGAGGCCGTCGTTGGTGAGCTCCTGGATCCGACGGAGGAGTTCGATGTCGGCCTCGCTGTAGCGACGGCTGCCGCCGATGGTGCGTGCGGGATCGACGAGTCCCTTGCGCTCGTAGATGCGCAGGGTCTGCGGATGCACGCCGGCCAGCTCGGCCGCCACCGAGATCACGTACACGGCCCGGGTGCGTTCGCCAGGATCGGGGCGGGTGCTCATTGGCGTGCCTCCGGCCCGCCAATGAGCAATCGCCGCTTCGCGACCGGCAATGCGCTGTGCTGATGGTTCGCTCGCTGGCGCTCGGTCACGATCTCGCCTCCTCCACGCCGAGATGGGCCCGGGGCGAGGCCCCGTTGCCGGCCGCCGCCAGCGCCTCGACCGCCCGGCGCTCCTCGGCGCTGAGCTTCTGCGGCACCGTCACCTCGACCGTGACGAGCATGTCGCCGGTCTTGCGGCGGGCCGCCACACCCTTGCCCCGCACACGGAACGTCCGACCGGACCGGGTGCCCGCCGGAATGCGCACCTTCACCGATCCGCCGTTGAGGGTGGGGACCGCCACGTCGGCGCCCAGCGCCGCCTCGGGGAACGTGATCGGCACGGTGACGGTCAGATCGTTGCCGCGCCGCCCGAACACGGGATGCGGCTGCACCCGCACGGTGACGTACAGGTCGCCGGCCGGCCCGCCGTTGCGGCCCGGTCCCCCGCGACCCCGCAGGCGGATGCGCTGGCCGTCGCCCACCCCGGCAGGGATCCGCACCTTGACCTCGCGCGGCCGGTGTTCGACGCCGGTGCCCCGGCATGTGGGGCAGGGCTCGTCGATCAGGTAGCCGCGGCCGGCGCACTCGGGGCACGGCGACGAGAAGCTGAAGAAGCCCTGGTTGTCGTCGATCACCCCGCGGCCCTCACACGTCGGGCAGGTTCGTGGCGTGGTACCGGGGCGCGCACCGCTGCCGTGGCAGGTTGAGCAGGCCGCCTCGCTGGTCAAGTGGACGGTGGTGGTCAGCCCCCGCACCGCATCCTCGAAGGCCAGGTGCAGCTCCGACTCCAGGTCCTGGCCGCGGTGCGGCCCGGTGCCCCGCACGCCACCGGCGCCCGCCGGGCTACCCCGCCGGCGGCCGCGGCCGAACATGCCACCCAGGACGTCACCGAGGTCGCCGATGTCCTCGAAGCGGAAGCCCCCGGCTCCCGGTCCGCCGGCGCCCTGCCCACCGAACATCCCACCCACGGGCCCGAGCTTGCGGACCTCGTCGTACTCCTTGCGCTTCTCGGGATCGCCGACGACGTCGTAGGCCGCCGAGACCTCCTTGAACCGCTCCTCGGCCGCCTTGTCGTCGGGATTGGCGTCGGGGTGGTACTGCCGCGACAGCTTGCGGAACGCGCTGCGGATGTCCTTCTGGGAGGCCGTATCGCTCACCCCGAGGACGCGGTAGTAGTCCTTCTCGAACCACTCACGTTGCGGCGCCATTGCTCGCCTGCCTTACCAAATGTCAATCAGTGAACGCTGATTCCGCCGGCTGCGAGCTCGACTGGCGTGTTCGTTGCCATGTCGTCGAGTTCTCCGCGGAATCAGCATTCAGTCGGTGACCTTGACCATCGCCGGACGCAGCACCCGGCCGCGCCAGCGGTAGCCGGCCCTCAGCACCTCGGAAACCACCTGCTCGCCCCCCTCGCCGGGCTCGTGCAACACGGCCTCGGCGTCGGCCGGGTCGAACGGTGCACCCTTGGGATCGATGCGCTCGAGACCCTCCTTGCCCAGCGCGCCGTACAGCGCGGCGAGCACAGGTTCGACCTCGGTGGCGCCATGGGCCAGGGCGGCGTCACAGGCGTCGAGCACCGGCAGCAGCTTCTCGACGAAGCTGCCCAGGGCACGCACCACGGCGTCTTCCTGCCGCTTCTGCGCCTGCTTGCGGTAGTTCTCGAAGTCGGCCTGCGCGCGCCGATACGCATCGAGGTACTGCTCGCGCTCGGCTAGCAACAATTCCAGGTCTACCTCCAGTGCGTCGGCCGCGGCCTGCAGGTCGTCGGTCACCTCGACGCTGCCGTCGGCGGCGTCGAGGGCGTCGTCCTTGGACGTGGCCGGACTCGTCTCGGATGTCTCCGGGGCGTCGCCTTCCCCGCCCGTGGGCGGGGTCGGCTCGGCCTCGACTTCGTCATCGGGCGTGACCTCGGCCGACGCTCGTTGTTCGGGCGTGGGCCGCTTGCTCACGAGGATGTGCCCTCCTCGTCGTCGACGATCTCGGCGTCGACCACGTCGTCATCGGACGGCTGATCGCCGCCGGCGGCGCCGGTTCCACCCGCGCCGCCCGCCGCAGCACCCTCCTGCGACGCAGCCTCGTACAGCTTCTGCGTGAAGCTCTGGCTGGCCGCCATCAGGGCGTCGGTGGCGTTGCGGATCGCCTCGTTGTCACTGCCACCAAGGGCACCCTTGAGGTCGCCGAGCTTGTCCTCGACCGCCGACTTCTCGTCGCCCGAGATCTTGTCGCCCTGCTCCTTGAGCAGCTTCTCGGTCTGGTACACGAGGGTGTCGGCCTGGTTGCGGACCTCCGCCTCCTCGCGGCGCCGGCGGTCCTCCTCGGCGTGAGCCTCGGCATCCTTGACCATGCGGTCGATGTCGTCCCGGGCCAGCGACGACTGGCCGGTGATGGTCATCGACTGCTCCTTGCCCGTGGCCCGGTCCTTGGCGGCCACGTGCACGATGCCGTTCGCATCGATGTCGAAGGTCACCTCGATCTGCGGAACCCCGCGGGGCGCCGGGGGCAGGTCGACCAGCTGGAACTTGCCGAGCGTCTTGTTGAACTGCGCCATCTCACGCTCGCCCTGCAGCACGTGGATCTCCACGGACGGCTGCATGTCCTCCGCCGTGGTGAACACCTCGGTGCGGCGGGTGGGGATGGTGGTGTTGCGCTCGATGAGCTTGGTCATCACGCCACCCTTGGTCTCGATGCCGAGGGACAGCGGCGTGACGTCGAGGAGCAGCACGTCCTTGACCTCACCCTTGAGCACGCCGGCCTGGATGGCGGCGCCGACGGCCACGACCTCGTCAGGGTTGACGCCCTTGTGGGGCTCCTTGCCGGTCAGCTCGACGACCAGGTCGTGCACCGCCGGCATGCGGGTCGATCCGCCGACCATGATCACGTGGTCGATGTCTTCCTTGGAAAGCCCGGCGTCCTTGATGGCCTGTTCGAAGGGCCCGCGGCACTTCTCCAGCAGGTCGGCCGTGAGCTCCTGGAACTTGGCGCGGCTCAGGCTCTCGTCCAGGTGGAGCGGACCCTCGCTGGTGGCGGTGATGAACGGCAGGTTGATCTGCGTCTGCTGAACCTGCGACAGCTCGATCTTGGCCTTCTCCGCGGCCTCCTTCAGCCGCTGGAGCGCCATGTTGTCGTTGGACAGGTCGACGCCGTGCGCAGCCTTGAACTGACCCACGAGCCAGTCGATGACGCGCTGGTCCCAGTCGTCGCCGCCCAGTTGGGTGTCACCGTGGGTGGACTTGACCTCGAAGACGCCGTCACCGATCTCGAGGATCGACACGTCGAAGGTGCCGCCACCGAGGTCGAACACGAGGACCGTCTGCTCCGCGCCCTCCTTGTCGAGCCCGTAGGCGAGGGCCGCGGCGGTGGGCTCGTTGATGATCCGGAGCACCTCGAGGCCCGCGATCTGGCCCGCCTCCTTGGTGGCGGTGCGCTGGGCATCGTCGAAGTACGCCGGCGCGGTGATGACGGCCTGAGTCACGGTGTCACCCAGGTACGACTCGGCGTCGCGCTTCAGCTTCTGCAGCGTCCGAGCCGAGATCTCCTGGGCCGTGTAGGCCTTGCCATCGATGTCGATCTTCCAGTTGGTGCCCATGTGGCGCTTGACCGAACGGATCGTCCGGTCGGGATTGGTGATGGCCTGACGCTTGGCCACCTCGCCCATCAGCACCTCGCCGCCCTTGGAGAAGGCGACGACAGAGGGGGTGGTGCGCGACCCCTCGGCGTTGGGGATCACGACGGGGTCGCCGGCCTCGAGGACCGCGACCACGGAGTTGGTTGTGCCGAGGTCGATGCCGACGGCCTTGGGCATGGGGTCTGCCTCCTGAAGAGTCGCTTTGAACTGCGGTCCACGATAAAAGTTGAGTCCGCCGTTTGCAACTTTGGGCGGCGGGTATCCCACCGCCCCTCGCAGGTCAGCTAGACGCCAGCGATCGACGGGGCCAGGAAGTTGCGCAGCAGGTCATGCCCCGATGCCGTGAGGATCGACTCGGGATGGAACTGCACGCCCTCGACGGGGACCCCGTGATGGCGATGACGTAGCCCCATGACCGTGCCGTCGTCGGTCCAGGCCGTGATCTCGAGCTCGGCCGGCACCGAGCGGCGGTCGACCACCAGGCTGTGGTAGCGGGTGGCCTCGAACGGGGACGGCAGGCCGGCGAACACGCCCACGCCGGTGTGGTGGACGAGGGAGGTCTTGCCGTGCATGATCTCCGCGGCCCGCACCACCTCGGCGCCGTAGACCTGGCCGAGGCACTGGTGCCCGAGGCACACGCCCAGCACGGGTCGACGCCCGGCAAAGCGGCGGATCACCTCGTTCGACAGCCCGGCGTCCTCCGGCCGGCCGGGCCCCGGCGAGATCAGGACGGCGTCGGGCTCGAGCGCCTCGATCTCCGCCAGCGACAGCTCGTCGTGGCGGTGGACCAGCGGCGCCGCCCCGAGCTCGCCCAGGTACTGGACGAGGTTGTAGACGAAGCTGTCGTAGTTGTCGACAACCAGGACCCGGGGCGCCACGGCGCGCCAGGCTACCGGCCCACCGACATCGAACTGGCGGTGGTTATCGATGCCGCAGCGTCGCCTACCGCCGCAAGTTCGGGTGGCGGCGCCACCACCTTGACCGGTCGACCTAGGACCTCCGAGAGGAGGTCCGTCCGCTCGTTCGCGGCGTAGAGCTCGAGCGACACGTCCGCGCCGGGCGCCGGCTTGGTCTCGACCACCAGGGCACCGTCCCCGTCCGTGCGGCACGACAGGCCGGTGACGCGCCCGACGTGATTGCGGTCCAGCCCGACCGCAATGCGAAGCAGGCCGGCGAGCACGCGCACACGGTGCTGGTCCTCGACGTCGAGGGCGGCGAACTCGAGATGCTTCTCCCGCGGCATGGACTTGCGGTGGTACCGCGCCACCTGGGCGATCAGCTCGATCTCCCGGTCGGTGAAGCCGCTGAGCAGCTCGCTGTTCCGGATCACGTAGTAGCTGTGCTTGTGGTGGCCGGAATGCGAAACGAACAGGCCGACGTTGGCCAGCAGCGCCGCCGCCTCCAGGATCTCGCGACTGTCGTCGCCCAGCCCGTGCACGACACACGCGCCGTCGAACAGCTGGAGCGCCAGCCGAGCCACCTGGGCGGAGTGGGTCAGGTCCTCGTCCATCTGCTCGGCCAGGCGCAGCACGCTGCGGCGGCGCAGGTCGGACAGGTGGTGGAGCGACCCGCCGTGCTCACGCCGCCAGGTGTCGAGCAGCACACCCTCGCGCAGGGCGAAGTCCGAGAACGTGAGCTCCTCCAGGCCACACCCCGCCGCGACCTGCTCGAGGATCAGCGCTCCGGCCACGATGATGTCGGCGCGGCGGGGGTCCAGGCCCGGGATCTTGGAACGCGCCTTGACCGTGGCCACCTTGGTCAGCCGCCGCACCACGTCGTCGATCTCGACCCGGGTGATCGTGAGGTTGTTGAGCGTGCGCGGCGTGGCGCCCGTCGCGCGGACGGCCGCCATCTGGCAGATCGCCCCGATGGTCCCGGAGGATCCGACGGCCACGTCGAAGCCCAGCCGCTGGATCTCCCGGACCGCTGGGGCCAGCGTGGCGCGGATGTCGCGCCGGCAGCTCTCCACCGCGTCGCCGGTGAGCTTGTTCTTGGCGAAGTAACGCCGGGTGAGGCGGATGGCGCCCAGCTTGAGACTGCGCGCAGTGAGGATGTCGCCCTTGCGCCCGACCACGAGCTCGGTGGAGCCGCCGCCGATGTCACACACCAGGACCTGGCGGTCGTAGACCGGCACCGCCTGGAGCACGCCCAGGTGGATGAGCCGCGCCTCCTCGAAGCCCGAGATGACCTCGACATCGACCCCGGCCTCGTCGCGGGCTCGCTCGATGAAGGTCGCCCGGTTGTCGGCCTCGCGGACTGCCGAGGTGGCGACCGCCCGCAGCCGGGCCCCGTGGATCGCGGCGACCTTGCGGAACCGGGTCAGAGCTTCGATGCCCCGGTTGATCGCGGAGGGCGTGAGGCGCTTCATGTCCCGCGCCGACGAGCCGAGTCGCACCATCTCCCGCTCGCGGTCCACGACCTCGAAGCGCTCGGCGTCGACGCGGGCGACGACGAGGTGGATGGAGTTGGTCCCGATGTCGACGGCCGCGAGAACGGTCATGAGCGCAGCTCCTGACCTGGGCGCAGCTCCTGACCTGAGCGCAGCTCCTGACCGGTCGACCGTGCGACCGCCAGGGAGCCGGGCGACGATGGGGCTCGGGGGCGCAGCCCCCGCGGATGCGCGGTCATGAGCGCAGCTCCTGACCGGTCGACCGTGCGACCGCCAGGGAGCCGGGCGACGATGGGGCTCGGGGGCGCAGCCCCCGCGGATGCGCGGTCATGGCACCACTCTCCCCCATGCGGCGGCCCGATGGCGACGCAGCCGGCCGGGGTGCTTTCCGTCGGCTGGGGTGCCGTCACTAAGGTGCCCGCCCATGGCGAAGCCAGCCAAGCGCAGGATCTCGGGTGGACGCGTGACCGCCAAGGGCACCACGCCGGCGTCGAACCGCCCCAACCAGTCGACCCGCTATACCCCGCCGGTGCCGCGTGAGGTGAAGGTCAGCCCCATGTGGGTGCCGGTGGTGATGTTCGGGCTGCTCGGCCTGGGGGTGCTGCTCATCTTCCTCAACTACCTCGACGTGCTGCCCGGCGGGACCAGCAACGCCTACCTGGGCGGCGGGCTGGCGGCCATCTGCGGCGGGATCATCGTGGCGACGCAGTATCGCTAGGCGCTCCCAGCGCGACCCTCACGCCGCTGAGGATGCTTAACACCAGGTAGCCGAAGTTACACGGATGTGACTCTCCCCAGGGTTTTCCACAACCTGTGAGGATCGCGTCCGGGCGGCATTCAGTCGATGGGCGCGACCAGGTCCATATCCTCCTGGCAGTGCCGAGGAGGGTCGGGCACGTCGTCATTGGCGCTGGTCATGCGCACCTCGGTGCCACACACCGAGCACCGGTACGTGAGCCGCACCTTCCGCAGCTCGCCGGGGGGAGGGGGAGGCGGCACCGGGGTCGCGAGGCTCGACAGGATGGCGAAGCCGACCTTGAGGATCAGCCAGCCGGCGAGCACCGCGACCGCCACCGCCAGCGGCGAGGCCCCCGTCACCAGCCAGGCGACCACCCCGGCCGCGATGAGGCCGACCAGGGTCCGCCACGACATCCTTGGCCTGCGCACGGCGTCAGCGTAGGGGCGCGCCGAGTCCACTCGTACCCGGGCGCCGGGCTCAGTCCGCCGGCTGGTTCTCGGTGGCCACGAACGGGCGGCACGCCATGCCCCGCAGGCCCGGGCACGGGGCAGGCCCCACATCGGGGACCCGCACGCCGCCGACGACCGACAGCACCAGCGCCGACGGCTGCCGCCGGTTGCGGTGCACGTCGATGGCAGGGACGTCGCCGCCGTAGTCGGGCGGCTCGAACTCCCAAGTGGCGTGGTTCCGGCCGGGCGTGGCGACCGACAGGCGGATGCGCGAGCCGGCGCGGAAGGCGTGGGCGAATCCGGGGATGTCGACGCGGGCTTCGACCACCTTGCCCTCCAGCGGCCGGTAGCTGCGCTCCGTGAAGCGGTGCACGACCTCCAGCCCCTCGGTCCGACGGCGGTCCTCGGCCCGGTGGCCGACTCGGAGCCAGCCGTTGGTGATCAGGTACTCGACGCCGTCGGGGCGGACCTCCGAGATCGACGCCTGCAGGTCCACATCGGCAACCTCGCTCGACACCCAGAGGTCGGCGACCGCGGGGCCGGCGGCCACCAGGTCGTCCGCCAACGGGTCCGTCAGGTACGACAGCTCCTCGCCCTTCCCGAAGCGGGTCCAGTCGGCGCCCGTCCAGACGGGATCGAGGAGCGGGTACTCGCCGGTACCGCCGAACAGCGTGGCTCCACCGGCCTCGGGATCGAACCTGAAGCGGTCCGCGTTCCCGTTGCTGCGCCTTCCCGGCCTGTCAGGGGTGAGACGCTCGTCGTCGGCGAGGTACCAGGTCACCGGCTCGGCGTCCCCGGTGGGCCACGAGTCGAGCCCCAACTCGAACGTGCCCCCCTGCTCACCGATCTCGTTCTCGCCGATGCCGCTCTCGAACAGCACCCGCACCGGGTCCTCGGCTTCGTACGCCGCCAGGGCCGCGGCGTGGTCGTCGCCGAACCGGGCGAACCGGTCGGCCTCCAGCTCGATGTCGCGGAGATGGAACTGCTCGGCCAGCAGCGGCGGCGCCAAGGCCCGGACCACCGGGTTCAGCCGGGGCACCCGCTGGGCGACGTAGAGCTCGAGGAACTCGAACCAGCGCATGAGGTTGGCGGGGCCGTAGCCGTCGGGATGGCGCCCGTTCCACAGGTTCACGCGCACGACCGGGGCCGACGAGAACGCGTCGAGCAGCGCGGTGAACTGGGGGCCCGTCTGCTCGTCCTGGAACGCGCCGGAGATGAAGACCGGCGCCTCGATGTCACCCACGAGCCGGCGCAGGTCGCGCGCCCCGGCCGAGGCCGGATAGCTGTCGAGCGCCCGAACGAAGCCCTCGAAGTCGGGGTTCTGGGCACGGAGTGCCTGGTGTCCGGCGCAGGTCGTGTCGCCGGACCCGATGCGCTCGGTGACCCAGCTGTCGCCGCCGGGCGCGGCGGCCGCGTCGCGCTCCTTGATCCACTGGTGCGTGAAGCCCGAGTTGAAGATGCCGCCGGGCCAGGCCTGCAGCCACGGATCGGCGATGACCGACTGCGCCGTCACCGCCGCCAGGTGGGGCGGCCGGGTGGCCGCCGTGTACAGCTGGGTGATGCCCGAGTACGACAGGCCCACCATGCCCACGCGGCCGTGCAGCACCCACGGCTGACGGGCGATGATCTCGATCACGTCGTAGCCGTCCGCCATCTGCGCCGGGTTGAACACGTCGAACACGCCGCCCGAGCATCCGGTGCCGCGCATGTTGACCGACACCGTGGCGTAGCCGAATGTGCGGGCGAGGCGCGATCCGGCCTCTTCGCTGCCGGGGTTCGATGGCGAGTATCCCGAGTACTCGACCACCGTCGGGTAGGGCCCGTCGCCGTAGAGGGCGGGGTCGGGCAGGCGCACCATGGCACTCAGTCGTACGCCGTCGCGCATCTCCAGGTACTGGAACCCCTCCTCGAGCGACGAACCCGGCAGGACGTTCCCAAGGACGTCGACGCGGGCGACGGTTAGCGTCTGGCGGTCGTAGAGGGCGGTGTCGGGGACGTCGTCGCGGCCGGGGACCGTGACCACGCCGGTGGCCCGTGGCGGCGATGCCTTGTCGTCGCGGATCACGTAGCGGCCGGGCTCGACCACACTCGCGGCTGCGGGGTCGCCCAGGTCCGTCCAGTCGAGGTCCGGCCCGGACTGGACCTCGCGGTACTCGTCCGGCAGGTAGGCGAAGTGCGCCTGACCCTGGTCGTCGGCCAGCAGCGTCACCAGCCGGCGGCCCCGCTGCCCGTACAGCGTCAGCGGCTCGCCGGGGTCGGCTCCGGTGACGGTGATCTGCTCGACCCCCGCGCGCACCGCCCAGGGGGCCTCGTCGGCCCCCTCGGTCAGCCGCTCGAGCGCGCCAGCCTCGGCGGCCGCCGCGACCGCGGCGCCATTCGGGCCGATCTCGGACGACGTGCTGCACGCCACCAGCGTCGCCACCATGGCCGGCGCCAGCAGTATGGCGAGCTTCCTCATGGACCCCCTCCGTCACGCGATCCGCCACCAAAGGCGTGCCGGCCGACCCGACGACCGGCACGCGCCGCCCGACCGCCGTCAGGCGGTGTCTTGGCTGGCCGCTCCTCTTACCCGAGCCGCTCGATGATCGCGGCGTTGGCCATGCCCCCGCCCTCGCACATCGTCTCCAGGCCGTATCGCCCGCCCGTGCGCTCGAGCTCGTTGAGAAGCGTGGCCAGCAACTTCGTGCCTGAACAGCCGAGGGGGTGCCCTAGGGCGATCGCCCCGCCGTTGACGTTGACCTTGCTCATGTCGGCGCCGGTCTCACGCTGCCAGGCCAGGACCACGGAGGCGAACGCCTCGTTGATCTCGACCAGGTCGATGTCGTCGAGCGACAGGCCGGCCTTGTCCAGCACACGCTGGGTGGCGGGGATGGGCGCGGTGAGCATCATGACGGGATCGGCCCCGGCCAGGGCGAAGCTGTGGAAGCGTGCCCGTGGCCTGAGCCCCAGCTCGGCGGCCTTGTCCTCGCTCATGATCAGCGCCGCCGACGCCCCGTCGGTGATCTGGCTGGAGTTGCCCGCCGTGACCTTGCCGTCGGGCTTGAAGGCCGGCTTGAGGTTGGACAGCGACTCGGGCGTCGTGTCGGGCCGGATGCCCTCGTCGGCCGCGACCAGCTCGTCGGACTCGGTGATGTTGCCCGTCTCCTTGTCGCGGTGGATCGATCGGACGGCGATGATCTCGTTGTCGAACCGGCCCTCGTCTCGGGCCCGGGCCGCCCGCTGCTGGCTCTGGGCGCCGAAGGCGTCGAGGTCCTCGCGGGTCAGGCCCCACTTGTCGGCGATCAGCTCGGCCGAGATGCCCTGCGGGACGAGGCCGCCGACGTCCTGGTAGCGCTGGTTCATCCGGGGACCGAACGGCAGGCCGTACCGTCCGTCACCGATCGACGCGCCCATCGGCACCTGGCTCATCACCTCGACGCCGCCTGCGACCACGACGTCGTGGGCACCGGCGATCACGGCCTGCGCCGCGAAGTGCGCGGCCTGCTGACCCGAGCCGCACTGCCGGTCGACGGTGGTGCCGGGGACCTCCTCCGGCCAGCCGGCAGCCAGCACGGCGTTGCGGGCGACGTTGACCGACTGAGCGCCGGCCTGCATGACGCAACCCATGATGACGTCCTCGACGACGGCCGGATCGATCTGGTTGCGCTCGACCAGCGCGTTGAGGGTCTCGGCAGCCAGGTCGACGGGGTGCCAGCCGGACAGCTTGCCGTTGCGCTTGCCTCCTGGGGTACGGACGGCATCGACGATGACGGCGGTGGGCATGGCCTGCTCCTTTGTCTCGCCGGTCCCCGCAGCCCGCAGTCGTTGGGGGTCGGGCCGGCTCCTTGACCGTTCGGTCAAGCCAGTCTGCCGACCACCCCACACGGATCGCAACCACGGCCTACTCTGGGCCGTCGCGGCGGCGCGCGAGACGGGTGGTCGGCCCGCCGTCAACAGCCATCCGAGGGCGACGACGAGGGGGTCCCGCGTGATCGCAACCAAGGACGAGCTCGATCGGAAGGTCGAGGGACAGACCATCGCCAGCCGGTGGCTGGAGACGCTGGCCGCCCATCCGGACAACGTGGCGTTGCGGGCCAGGGACGGCGACCGCTGGGTGGAGTGGACGTTCGCCGACGTCGGCGACCGGGTGGCACGGGCCGCCGCGGGCCTACGGACTCTCGGCGTGGGGCCGGGCGACCGGGTCGTGCTGATGATGCGCAACATCCCCGAGTTCCACGTGGTCGACCTGGCGACGATGTTCTGCGGCGCCACCGCGGTGTCGATCTACAACTCCTCGCCCCCCGAGCAGGTCGCCTACCTGGGCGGGCACAGCGGCGCCACCGTGGCGATCGTCGAGGACATGGGCTTCGCCGAGCGATTCATGGCCGTGCGCGACGAGCTGCCCAAGCTCGAGCACCTGGTGGTGCTGGGTGGGGCCTACGGGGCCGCCGGGGGACTACCGGCTCCGGCGCGCTGATCGCCGGCGGGCCGGTGCTCGAGGGTCACGATCCCATCGACCTGCATGCCTCGCTCGGCGACATCCATCCCGACACCCTCGCCACAGTGATCTACACGTCCGGGACGACGGGCCCGCCCAAGGGCGTGATGATCAGCCACTACAACGTCGTGTGGACCGCCGAGGGCTACCTCGACCTCCTGGGCATCGACCCCGTCGGCTTCCGTGCCATCTCCTACCTGCCGATGGCGCACATCGCCGAGCGCATGTCCAGCCACTACCTGGCCGGCATCGCCGGCTTCGAGGTGACGACGTGTCCCGACCCCGCGCTCATCGGGCAGTACCTGCGCGAGGTCCACCCTCAGACGATGTTCGGGGTCCCCAGGGTCTGGGAGAAGATCCACGCCGGCATCCAGGCCGCCCTCTCGGCCAACGGCGACGCCAAGGCCCGCTTCGACCAGGCCGTCGCTGCCGCCGAGCCCATCGCCGAGCGCCGGACCCTCGGCACGGCCAGCGACGAGGACGAGCGCACGTGGGCGTCGCTGGACGAGCTCGCCTTCCGCAACGTCCGCCAACTCGTGGGGCTCGACAGCCTGCAGTACGCCATCACCGGCGCGGCGCCGATCCCGCCCGAGCTGATCCGGTGGTACCGGGCGATAGGTGTCCCCATGTCGGAGATCTACGGGTTGTCCGAGACGACGGGCCCCATGACCTGGGACCCGGAGGCGGTGCGCGTCGGCACGGTGGGCCGGGCGTTCCCCGGCGTCGACGTCTTCCTCGGCGACGACGGCGAAGTGTGCTGCCGTGGCGGCAACGTCTTCGTCGGGTACCTCGACGACCCCGACAAGACAGCCGACGCGCTCGAGCCCGACGGCACGTTCCACTCCGGTGACATCGGCGAGATCGACGCCGACGGCTACCTCCGCATCGTCGACCGCAAGAAGGAGCTGATCATCACCGCCGGCGGCAAGAACGTGAGCCCGGCGAACCTCGAGTCGGCCCTCAAGACGGTGGTGCCGATCGGCCAGGCGTGCGCGATCGGGGACGGCCGGCGCTTCGTCTCCGCACTCGTGGTGCTCGACCCGGAGGTGGCCCCGGGCTGGTTCCGCGACCGGGGCATCGAGGGCGGGTCACTGGCCGAGTTGGCCGGCGATCCGCGGGCGCTGGACGAGCTGCAGCGGGCGGTGGACCAGGTAATGCTCCGGTTCAGTACCGCGGAGCGGGTGCGGAGGATCGCGGTGCTGGCCGACGAGTGGCTGCCCGACGGTGACGAGCTCACGCCGACGTCGAAGCTCAAGCGCCGGGGGATCCTCACCAAGTACTCAGACCAGATCGAGTCCCTGTACGCCTAACCGGGCGCTGGGCGGCTCAAGCGGCGACGGCGGTCGCCCCGGTGGACGTCGCCTCGGCCAGGAAGCTCTCGCAGCCATCGATCGTGACGGCCTTCCAGGGTGCGTCGGTCCCCGCGTCGGTGCGTGCCAGGTGCACGAAGGCCAGCGTGTCGCCGCGCCGATCAACCTGGACCTTGGGGTCGTCGCTGGGGTCACCGAGTCGCTGGCTCGGGTAGCCCTGCACCGCGCCCACCTCGAGCCCGTCGACGGCGAAACCCCAGCTCCGCAGGGCGTTCAACGTCGTGGTGCTCATGGACCTGTTCGGGGGGGCGGCGCCCAGGTCCATGCGCTCGAGCTCGCGGTCCTCCGACGGGCACTCGAGCTTCGGCTCCCGGTAGTACCCGTGGACGTCGACGAGGTCGACGGTGAGCGACTTCTCCAGCCCATCGATGACGCAGCCGATCCTCAGCCTTCCCGGTGCCACGGGCTGGAGCATCGTCATCACTCCGGGCTTGAACTCGTGGCGCCCGGCCCACTCGTCCTCCTTGACGACACTCACCTCGGTGGGCGTGGTCAGCTCGTTGAACACGCGCACGTGCATCCCGTCCCGCTGGGGCCGCACGGAGGCCACCGGGATGACGATCCCCGACGGCGTGCAGTGCACCTCGACGGTGTCGGGGAGCTGGGCCGCCGCGCCCCTCGGGCGCCCGGCGGGGGAGACCGCCACCTGGTCGTCGTCCGGTCCCCCGTCCATCACCAGCGACACGCCTCCCAGCAACACCGCCAGCGCCGCCGCCGTGACGACAGCTCCACGGCGGCGGCGCAGCCGGCGGTGCCGGCGTGCGGCGACCCGATCGAGTCCTCGCTCGGGGGGGTCACCGGCGGTTGAAGCGAGGCGCTCGAGACGGGCCCGGAGACCGGGATCGTCGCTCACGCCTCCGGCCCCCGCCCCCGACCGGAGTCGGGTGCGAGGGCTGCACGGGCTTGGCTGACGAGGACCCGCACGGTGGCGGGACGAATTCGCATGATCTCGGCGGCCTCGTCCGTGGCGCAATCGAGTAGTTCGGTTAGGACGACAGCTTCACGTTGACGGGGTGTGAGGGTGGCCAGCGCGCGGGCGACGCTGTCGCGGTCCGTCGCCACATCGGCCGGTTCGGGGCTGGATGCATGTGCGGGGTGCAGGAAGGTGTGGTCGACCAAGCGGCGGGCGGAACGCATCGTCCGACGCGTGGCACTGCGCCGGGCATTGAAGGCGGTCCGGAACAGGTAACCCGCCGGATCGTCGAGCCTGCCGACCCGACCCCAGCGCTCCCAGACCTTGCAGAACGCCAGCTGAGCCAGGTCCTCGGCCTCGTGACGATCGCTCGTCAGCACGTAAAGAGCGCGAAACAGCCGCCGCTCGTTGGCCATGTAGAAGGCCTCGAACGACAGGGCTGGCCGAACGCCGATCGTGATCGGCGCCGGCTCGGAGACGCGCTCATGAGCCACGGACAGGACCAACACTGCCCCAAGAACGCCCGAGAGGCACGCGCCGTGTAGAGGTTTGTGGAAATTTTCTCGTTCGGCCCCTCAAGGGGGAGGAGCAGCGCCGCAGGGCGGGTCGCGGAACGGGCGTCAGCGCTTGGCGGTCTTCCGCGCGGTCGTCTTGCGGGCGGTCGTCTTGCGGGCGGTCGTCTTGCGGGCCGGTGCCTTGCGGGCCGGTGCCTTGCGCGTCGTCGCCCGCTTGGTCGTCGACTTCTTCGCCGTGGACTTCTTGGCGGTCGACTTCTTGGCCGTCGACTTGCGGGCGCCGGTCTTGGCCCCACCGGTCGACTTCTTGGCAGTCGACTTCTTGGCAGTCGACTTCTTGGCGGTCGACTTCTTGGCCGCTGCGGGTGCCGGCGGCCACACACCCCGCTCGAGCCTGGGTGCGAGGCTCGTCTTCACGACCGCATCCTTGAAGCCCTTGAGCGGCGTGATGCGCGCCTTCTTGGACGCCTTGATCCGCACCGGCTCCTGGGTCTGTGGATTGCGGCCCATCCACGCGGGGCGGTCGACCTTGACGAACTTGGCGAAGCCCGAGATCGACACCGGCTCGCCCTTGGACACCACAGCGGTGACCACTTGGGTGAAGCCCAGCAAAACCGAGTCGACTTGCCTGCGCTCGACCCCGGTCTGTGTGGAAACGGCTAACACGAGATCACGACGGTTCACGGTTCCTCCTAGGTCCGGATCGCGTTGCTCAGTTTCCTCAACGCGGACCCGCGACACGCGGATACCCCCGTATTCTTACGAGTTTTCTCGCCGAGCGCATCATCCGGGTGTGAGAACCCTTGTGATTGCCGGGTTTTCGCGGGTACCAGGCCCACGCGGTTCGATGGCGAGGGCCGGCGGAGGGTTCCCCATGTCGCGGGCGGTCACACGCCATTGAGGTCGAAATAGGTAGCAGATCCGCGGGTTTTTGTAGCACCCACGGACCGGAGCACATCAGAACAGCGTCACACCACCGCGGCTGGGGAGCTCGATGAACGTCTGGCCGGGTGTCAGCTTGATCTCGGTTCGCCCGTCCGCCGCGATGAACTTGAGTCGATCGGCAAGAGTCGGTCGAACCCAGGTACCGCCGATGGCGTGGCCCTTCGTCAGGACCACCGCAGGGCCGTAGCCGGTCACGACGGCATGGGGCACGGAGCGGCCCAACTGGCCCGACAGGTCGTAGTTGATCTCGGCCACGACGACGTTCTGGGGTGCGATCTGGAGGCCCTCGGCAACCATGTGCGGCGTACCGCTCTGGCTTCGCCGCCAGGTCCCGTGGGCCGAATCCCACGTAAAGCGTGAGACTTCGGGTCCCCCGAAGCGGAGGGCGACGCCATTGACAGGCCGCGCGCCGGGTGCCAGTCGCTCGCCGGGGCTGCGGTACTGGAAGATCCGCTTCGGGGGTGGCGGCGTCTCCGGCGCCTTCTGATAGAGCTCGGGGGTCGAGGAGTAGAGGTTGTGAGGCGCGGCTCGCCCGCCATCACGACGGAACCCTTGACCGCTCACGTTGTTGCCGATGTCGACCACGTTGGCCGCGTGGAGCTGGGGAACGACACCGGCATTCCCGCCCGAGGCCGCGAACAGCGGACGGCCGAACATCGGGATCAGCTCGAGGTCGCTCGTACGCATGGATCGGACCGGACCGACGACGCCCGCGTCCGTGGACTGGAACACCGCGGCGAGTCGGGTCAGGTTCCCCTCGACCGGCTCTTCCATCACGATGTCCGCCTGCCGTAGCCCCGACTGGGGCCGGGCCGCGGAGACGTTGTCGATCTTGACGATCAGGGCGGGCCGCGTGAACTCGCCCGCCACCCCGGTCAAGGGCGCCACCGGAGGCGGGGCCGTGGTCGTGGTCGTGGTCGGCACGGTCGTGGTCGTCGTGGGCACGGTCGTGGTCGTCGTCGTGGGCTCCGGGGAGGCCCCGCCGCCTCGGGTGGCGACGAAGACCACGAGGGGCAGGAGGACCAGGATGGCTGCGCCGCTGGCGGCTAGCCGCCAGCGCCGTGATCGCCCCGCAAGCCACGATCGGACGCGACCCGCAGCGGGCGAAGGCGGCGGCGCATCGAGCCTGCCAGCGAGCGGAGGCGGCGCATCAGGCGCTCCAGCAGTGATCGGGTGCGGTCGAGCATGGACATGGTCCCGGAAGGATGCCAGGCGGACGATGACGGCCGCCGATGTTGTCACGCGGGAGACCACCAGCCGCGCACCCGGTGATGGGGGCGCCAGCGCGTCGCCTGCGGCGATGCAGAATGGCGCTGTGCCCACCCACTACCGCGCCCCCGGCTGGTTCACCCGCAACGTCTTCAACCGCGCCGTCGCCTTCATGACCCGGCACGGCGTGAGTGTCCTCGGCTCCCGGGTCCTCGCCGTGCAGGGACGCACCAGCGGCAAATGGCGCACGACGCCGGTGAACCTGCTCGAACACGACGGGAAGCGGTACCTGGTGGCACCCCGCGGCGAGGCGCAATGGGTGCGCAACCTGCGGGTAGCCGGCAACGGACAGCTCCGGGTCGGTCGACGGGTGGAGGCGTTCCGCGCCCGCGAGTTGGACCCCGACGAGAAGGTCCCCGTGCTGCGTGCCTACCTGCGGCGCTGGAAGTTCGAGGTCGGCGTGTTCTTCGACGGCACCGGGCCGACCTCCAGCGACGACGAGCTGCGCGCGATCGGGCCCCGCCACCCTGCGTTCGAGGTGCTGCCGCCCGTCTGACCGGGCCGGCGTGACCGGGCAAGCCGGGGCTACGAGCCGCCCTCGACCTGGTCGCCCTCGTTGAAGAAGAAGGCGCCCTTCATGCCCTGGTCCTCGTGGAACCGGCAGTGGAAGGCGACCGCGCCCTCCTCCGGCAGGGTGATCGACACCGACGACGAGTCGCCAGCGCTCAACTCCTCATCGACGCCGAGGGCGTCGCTCGTGAAGGTGTGCGTGGCGTTGCCTTCGTTGACGAGCTCGACGGTCACCTGCTCGCCCGGGGTGCCTCTGGCGAACGTGGGGGCGAAGTAGTTGTCGTCGAGCTCGAGCTCCAGCTCGTCGTCCTCGATCTCCCCCACGCCGTGATCGCTGACGGTGCCCTCGAGCGAGACCGGCGGCTGCCCACTGGCGGTGCCGCTGGCGCTGCCGCTCGCGGACCCCGACTCGGATCCGGATCCCGATTCCCCCCCGGACTCGCGGACGTCGGCACCGTCGTCGTCACCACACGACGCCAGCACCAGCACGAGCGCGACCACGGGCGCGACAAGACAGCTGAACTTCCTCATCGCCAGGGTCTACCACCCGGGCGAAGGATGGTTTTCGCGACGCCCCTCTAGTACGTGGTCGACGTGGACGAGCCCGGCGTGGACGTCGTCGTCGGTGATTCGTCGTTGACGTCGTCGTCGAGCTCGTTGCGTCGTCGACGTCGGTCGACGTGGACGTCGGCGGCGGCGTCTCGCAGCCCGAGACCCAGAACACCTTGTGCTTCACGTCGGCGCCCTGGGACCCGTCGTTGTTGACCGTCAGCTTCACGTGCCAACCCTGCTGGGGGTGCGGCTCGAACCTGCAGCACGTGCCAGGTCGTAGGTCTCCGAGCGTCGAGCCGGCCTCGGATCCCCGCCACTGTTGTCGTCCTCGCCGATGAAGACGTCGTCCTCGAGGAGACCCGGCTTGCCCGTCGGCGGGTGCACCTCGAAGTGACGTGCGAAGAAGTCGCCCTCGTCGAAGCCGTACCAGTCGATCTGGAAGATGCAGCCGACATGCGGCTCGTTGTCGGGATGGTCGTCGAAGGCACGCCGTCCACCTTGACAGTGCCGTTGTTCCCCGGCGGGTCGGCCGCCTGCCGGGCCGCCGAAGACCGCGGCGAGGACCACCCGGTGACTGCCGCCAGCGCGCCCAGCGCCAGCAGGCCGCCCTGGTGCGCCGCAGCGTGACAAGCGTTCCATCGCGCCACCTCCTGTCCCCGATGGATGACCAACGGTCTACCTGTCGATCCTTAACGAGCAGCTGAAACGCCACTGATCGGACCCGGTCGACCCGGTGGTACCGTCGCGCTAGGCGGCACAGCAGGAGGCGGGCATGGGCGTCAGGCGGCGTTCGGCAATGCGGACCGGGCGTCTTCGCGCCCTGGTCGCGCTCACACGTCGCGGCGTCGTCGCTGGTGGTGGCGGGCACGCCAGAGCCGGCTGCCGCGGCGTCGTTGCCACCGGGCTTCCAGGAGGAGATCGTTTTCGCCGGGCTCACGCAGCCGACGGCGCTGCGGTTCTCGCCGGACGGTCGCGTCTTCGTGGCCGAAAAGAGCGGCCTCATCAAGGTCTTCGACAACCTGACGGACACGACGCCGACGGTCTTCGCCGACCTCCGGACGCAGGTCCACAACTTCTGGGATCGTGGCCTGCTCGGCGTGGCGCTGCCTCCGGACTTCCCGACGAACCCGTGGGTCTACGTCCTCTACACCTTCGATGCCGCCATCGGCGGGACCGCGCCGCGGTGGGGATCGGTGGGCGGCACGTCCGACGGCTGCCCGACGCCCCCGGGCGCGACCGCCGACGGCTGCGTGGTCGCCGGGTCGCCTCTCGCGGCTGCAGGCGTCGGGCAACACGATGGTCGGTTCCGAGCAGGTGCTCATCGAGGACTGGTGCCAGCAGTACCCGAGCCACTCGATCGGCAGCCTGGCCTTCGGGGCGGACGGCGCGCTCTACGTGAGCGGCGGCGACGGCGCCAGCTTCAACTTCGTCGACTACGGCCAGGACGGCTCGCCCGTCAACCCGTGCGGCGACCCACCGGGAGGCGTCGGTGGGTCGATGGCGCCACCCGACGGCCGAGGGCGGGGCCCTCCGGAGCCAGGACGTGCGCACGCCCGAGCGACCCCGCCGGCCTCAACGGCGCCATCCTGCGTGTCGACCCCGCCACCGGCGCCGGGCTCCCCGACAACCCGATGGCGTCGAGCACGCGATCCCAACGCCCGCCGGATCGTCGGCTACGGCCTGCGCAACCCGTTCCGGATCACCACCCGCCCCGGGACCAACGAGGTCTGGATCGGTGACGTCGGCTGGAGCGACTGGGAGGAGATCAACCGCCTCGTAAGCCCCGACCGCGGCACCAGTCGACAACTTCGGCTGGCCGTGTTACGAGGGCGACGGCCGACAGGGCGGCTACGACGCCGCGAACCTCGACGTCTGCGAGAACCTCTACGCGGCCGGCACCGGGGCGGTCGTGGCGCCGTACTTCCGGTACCACCACAACGACCTGGTGCTGCCCAACGATGTGTGCCCGAAGGGTGGCTCATCGGTGGCGGGCACCTCGTTCGCCTTCGCGAGCGGGGGCTCATACCCGGCCGAGTACCGGGGCGCGCTTGTTCTTCGCCGACTACACCCGCCGGTGCATCTGGGCGATCCCGACCGGCGCCGACGGGCTCCCCGACCTCTCCAAGCGCCGCACGTTCGTCGGCTGGCGCCGCCCAGCCCGTCGACCTCGCAGATCGGGCCCGGTGGCGACCTGTTCTACGTGGACCTCGGCGGCACCGTCCGGCGCATCCGCTACTTCAACCAGAACCAACCGCCGATCGCCGTCGCCACCGCAAACCCGACGAGCGGGGCCGCGCCCCTTGACGGTCGCGTTCGACGGCAGCGCGTCGAGCGATCCCGACGGCGACGCGCTCACCTACGCGTGGGACCTCGACGGTGATGGCGCATTCGACGACGGCACCTCTGCCGACCGCCAGCTTCACCTACACGCAGCCGGGCACGCGTACCGCCACCCTCCGGGTGACCGACCCATCGGGCGCGACCGGCACGTCGTCGGTGACGATCTCGGCGGGCAACACGCCGCCGACGGCGGTGATCGACACGCCGGCGGCGCGGCACGACCTGGAAGGTCGGCGACACGATCAGCTTCTCCGGCCACGCCACCGACCAGCAGACAGGGCACGCTCGGCGGCGTCCGCGCTCACGTGGTCGCTCGTGCTGCAGCATTGCCCGTCGACCTGCCACGAGCACCCGCTCCAGACGTTCGCGGGCACGGCGAGCGGCAGCTTCGTGGCGCCGGACCACGAGTACCCGTCCCACCTGGAACTGCGGCTGACGGCCACCGACCCCGGCGGCTTGAGCCAGCACGACGAGCCGCCGACTCGACCCGCAGACCGTGGATCTCACGTTCGGATCGAGCCCGGCAGGGCTGACACTGGCCGTCGGGTCCACCAGCCAGCCGGCGCCGTTCACCCGGACGGCGATCCTGGGATCGACGCTTTCGGTCAGCGCACCGTCGCCACAGGCGATCGGGGGGACCGCCTACGAGTTCGACAGCTGGTCGGACGGTGGCGCGGCAGACGCACAACATCGTCGCGAACGCGGCCGGGTCGTACGTCGCCACCTACCGGGTCCGGCTCGGCGGGCCAGTCATCACTCAGGTCGCCGCCCGGCCCGGCCCGGGACGGGTCACGATCACGTGGACTACGGACGTCCCCGCC
The DNA here is from genome assembly GCA_963756425.1 of uncultured bacterium. GTDB lineage: Bacteria > Actinomycetota > Acidimicrobiia > Acidimicrobiales > VFJN01 > DASQUK01. The sequence continues at coordinate 102,879 of CAVWNW010000015.1, forward strand.
GACAGCCAGGTGCAGTACGGGCGCGACAACGGCCTACGGCAGCGCCACACCCCTCGATCGCACCCTGGTCACCAGCCACTCCATGATCATCACCGGCCTCTCCCGCAAGGCGTCGTACTTGTTCCAGGTCCTGAGCCGAGACGGCGTCGGGAACCTGTCGTCCGCCACGGGCAGCTTCAGCACGAAGTAGCGGGCCGGCCGGCGGGAGCCCGTCACGAGATTTCCGCCCCGGGCGTCACCTGCCGGACGATCGCGGCGATCACGCCTGTGAGCTCATGGGGCAGCGAGACCGGTTCGGCGGACAGTTCGACGCGGTGCTACGCGCCGCGGCACGCAGGCGCGCCCTGGGCGCTGGAATGCATCTTCACCTCCCTCGCCCCGGTGGTGACCGGCTATCTGCGCGTCGCAGGGCAGCGTGGAGCCCGAAGATCTGACCAGCGAGGTCTTCGTGGCGGTCCTTCGCAACCTCGGTGACTTCCGCGGTGACGAAGCGGGCTTTCGGTCGTGGGTGTTCACGATCGCCCACCGCCGGCTGCTCGACGAACGCCGCCGGCGTGCCCGCCGGCCGCCGCCCGAGCACCTGGCCGACGCTCCGGAGATCGCCGCGGCCGAGCTCACGGCGCCCGAGGACGTCGAGACTGCCATCGACCGATCTCTCGGGGCCGAGCGGGTCCGGTTCCTGTGCGAGCAGCTGGTGCCGGGTCAGCGAGACGTCTTGTTGCTGCGTCTGCTGGGCGACCTCAGCATCGAGCAGGTCGCCCAGGCCCTGGGAAAGTCGACCGGGCGCCGTCAAGGCCCTCCAACGACGTGGGCTGCTCGCCATCGGCAGGCTCCTGGAACGCGAGGGTGTACCCCTGTGACCAGGTCCGGCGATCACGAACCCGAGATGTCGCTCACCTGGCTGCTCGACGACGAGACGAGCGAGGCGATCATGAGGTTCGACGAAGAGGTCGACCCCCGCCTCGAGCGTCTCGTCACGTTCGCCCACCAGCTTCGCGAGCTGGGCCACGGGCCATCACCGCCGGCGTCGCCGGCATTGCGGGCGCTGATCGCCTCGGGGGGCGGGCGCGGACACGATCCCGCTCGCAGGCGACGTCGAGGCGCAGCACGTGCACGTGGCCGACAACCGCAAGTCCGCCAGCCTCGGGTTCGCGGCCAAGTTGGGCTTGGGCACGGCCGCCGCGGCCCTCAGCATGACTGGTGCCGCCGCGGCCGGGGTTCTGCCCGATCAGGCCAACGATGCTGTACGCCACGCCGTCGAAGTCGTCACGCCGGTCGAGTTCACCAAGCCGTCGCACGAGCACCCGACGAACTTCGGCCAACGAGTGTCGAGAGATGCCACAGGTGCCAGCGACGGCGTCAACGGTGTCGACGGCGACGTGATCTCCGACGAGGCCCCCGGTGCGGCGCACCGGCGGGTCAATCCCGGCCAGCCTCAGGGCAACGGGCGCGGCCAGGGGCCCGACTCTTCCTCTCGAGCCGACCCACCCGGCCAAGAGCGCCCTCCGCATGACGGAACCAAGGGCACGCCCGAGGCGAAGCCAGCGAGTCCCTCCGCCACGGCCGGCAATGGCGCCGACGGGGATGGACGAGGCGACGAGGAAACTAGATCAACGAAGCTCAGCCCACCACTTCAGTAGCCTGCCAGCAGCTGGGCAGCACCACGATGAGCGAGGTCAACTGGTGGATGGATGCCGGCCGCCGCTGGCACCAGGGCATGCCCCCGCCGGATTGGTGGCAGGCCGGAGATGGGCGCTGGCATCCCCGCGCGCCCGACAACATGACGGAGGAATTGACCGTCAGCCCACCCGCGGCCGGTGTACACGTCCCCGTGAGCGGGGCGGCAAAGGTATGGCACACCTACCGGGGTTGGCCACGCTGGGCGCGCCTCACCGGTCCGATCGCGGTCTCGGTACTCGTCGTCGGAGTGCTGGGCGCCGCGGCCACCGGGGGTCTCCGCGAGCGTGACGATGGGACCGCTGCAACCGCGCGAGCCACGGTGACGAAGCAACCAGGGACCAGCGCCCCCTCGTCGCCGGGCGCCGCGACCCCGGCACCGACGGTCGGCGCCTCCACGACAACGTCGGCTATTCGCGACAGCACCACCCCACCCCGGTCCGATCCCACCACGACCACGGTCGCAACCACTCCGGCACCTCGTGCCCCAACGGCCGCCGACCCGTCGACCAACGGCATTCATCGGGGTGCCTCCTGCTCACCCGAGGGTGCGACGGCGTTCACGGGTGACGGCACGTCGATGGTTTGCACCGCGCAGAAGTGTCACGGGGCGCCGTTCAGCGAGCCCCGGTGGCGTCGAGCGAACTGCTGACGTCCTTGACGACCAGCTGAAGCCGCAGCCCCAAGAGCGCCCCGGAGGGCCGTGTCAGCCGGTGCGAAACCGAGGTCACCTGAGGCGACGATCGCTCGGGTGCACCCCTGGACGCCCCTTCGGCGATCGCTGTTGCGTCGGAGAGGCCGATGCATCACGCAATTCGGATACTGGTGGTGGACAGCGAGGCGGCCGAGCGGGCCCCCCTCGTCAGTGCGTTGCGCGCCGCTGGGTACGAGACGACGGCGTGCTCGACCGCCGTCGAGGCGGTCCGCACCTCGGCAACGTTTCGACCGGACCTCGTGATGTTGGAGATGCTGCTGCAGGGTCAGGTCGACGGCGCCGCCTTGGCTCGCCACCTACGTGCCGAACGCAATCCGCTGCTGATGTTCGTCACACGCGACGCCAGCGTCGCCGGCCGGTTGGCCGCATTCGAGGCCGGCGCCGACGACTACGTGGTCAAGCCCTATCTGATCGACGAGCTGCTGGCCCGCGTGCGCGCCGTGCTCCGGCGGACGGGACGGACGGCCTCTCAGGTCACCCAGGTCGGCCGGCTCGTGGTCGACGAACCGGCTCACCGGGTGACGGTGGGCGACACCATCGTCGACCTCGGTCCGACCGACTTTGCGCTCCTCGCGGTCCTCGCCCGGCACGCCGGGCAGGTGCTGTCGAAGTCCCGCCTCCTGGAGTTGGTGTGGGGCTACGAAGCCGTCGACGAGAACCTGGTCGAGGTGCACATCAGCATCCTGCGCCGGCGGCTGGGCACCGAAGCCCGCCTGATTCACACAGTGCGTGGAGTTGGCTACGTTCTGCGCGACAGCAATCCTGTCGACCTTCAGGATCCGTAAAGGTTCGCCGCGTAGACATCTGCGGTTCGGGCGGGAGCGGAGCATCCGGGGGCCGGGGCGGCCCGGTCCCCGGATCCCCGCGGTGGCCCCCCGCCGGTCGGTCTATTCGTATGTGAGTTGTGGAGCGATGCGTCGACGGGCGAGGAACGGGCCGGGGTGAGCGCGCCGCCGACCTGTATGACCCGGCGCTCCGGCGATAACGCTGCGCACGGACTCGGCCGGCCCAGCCCGGCGATCGCCTGCCCGACAGTGAGGCCCAGACGGCCGATCGGCAGGCGGGGCCAGGTGGAGACCTCGAGGTCCGCGATCCGCAGGGGCGGTCGTGGGGCGCTCGGGCCAGGCTACGCCACCAGCCTGTCAACCGTCGCTGGCCGTCGGTCACGGGTAGTCCCGGAGGGCAGGGACGACCGACGGCAGGAGTCGCGAGACGGCTGATGGTGGACTCGACGTTCGCGGTGGCCCGCGCCGTGGGGTCGTCGCGGCCAGTGGCACGAACGCCTCGCGGCGCCAGCCGCGTGGCCGCCAGAAGCAGGTCCATCAACCGCCGGCGGCGGGCGGGACCGGGTGCCCGGCAACATCAGGCTCTCGGGGTCGACCTCGGCCCGGATGACCGCAGGCCCGCACCCGAGCCGGACGTGGTTGCGTTGGACGTCCGAGGCTCACGCCGCACCCACACGTCACACAGCCCCGCTGACCTTCGCTCGACGAACGACACCGTGACCGCCTGCCGCAGGTTCGGGACGGTGTTCAGGTCCACGCAGACAGTGTCGACCTCGACGCGATCGAGCGCCGCCGCGAAGCGCTGCGCGGACTCGCCCGGCTTCTGCTCACCAGCCATACCTCGGGCCAGCAGCAGCCGATCGTCGACGAAGAAGTCGCTCGGTGCCGACTCCGAGCCGACGATCGCGACGTAGTGTTCCCGCGGTAGACGGGGAACCGGCCGAGCTGCGTCGCCGTCGCTACTTCTTCGACCGAGGGCGGCGCGAGGAAACGTCCACCTTCCGGCGTGGCGGCGCTCACCGCATCGGCCGCGTCCTGCAGACCTTGTGGGATACCGGCGTCCCACGGCCAGACGCTCGGCGCGTCGCGGACGTCGGCATCGATCGAAAAGAAAACCTGCGCGGGGACGCCGTCCGGCCCCGACAACCCAAGGCCGAGCGTCGCGGCGGCGACGGTCAGGAGTCCGAGCCTTCGTCGTCTGTCCGCGCTCGCGAGCGCGATGCCGATGAGCACGCTCACCGGGATGGCCCATGTCAAGCGGGTCGCGAAGTACTCGAGGTCAAGCACGTCGACGACGAGCATTTCGTACAGCCACGGAGCGAGGACGATCCCGAATACCAGCACGGTCGAGAGCGCGGCAGCACGGCGCAAGCGCTCTGAACGCAGCAGCAACGGAAACACCGCGATCGCTCCGGCGACGAAGAAGATCGTCAGGACGTGGCCTCGGTGGTCGCCGACGGCGTAATCCCACGCGGCTCGTGGATCGGGATATCGACCACCGAACAGGTACTGCGACGAACCGGCTCGCTCCTGCAGCACGTACGCAACGAGGGAGTAGATGCCGATGAACGCGAGTGGTGCTCCGAGCGACGCCAGCTCGGAGAGCCTCGACCGAATCGGGTGCGCGCGAGATGGACGGAGGTCCCAGACGCCTGCGACGGTGAACGGCACCAGGATGAACGCCGCCGCGAATGCCATCGATGGCGACAATCCAACGGTGCACACCCCGGCAAGGGTGGCCGTCAGCGACGAGCCGGGGTCCCTGCGCCGCAAGAGGTTCCCCGCTGCGCCGATCAGAAGCGGTATGAACACCAGCCGGCCGATCGTCTTGCCCAGCGACGCTGACGCGAAGAGCGTTGGACCTTGGTTCGCAGTCATGAGGATCAGCGCCGCTGCTGCGAACCCTCCGACGAGGTTGGCGCGTCGCAGGCCGAGGCCCCGTGCGGCATATCTCGCTGCGAACGGCAGCAGGAACACCAGCGCCGGTGTCACGATCCGGAACACGACCGTCGCCGGTAACGCTCCAGTGGTCGCTGAAAGCGCTCCGATGAGCGGTTCGTACGACGAGAAGATGTCGCCGTACGGGTAGTGCGTCGCGTCATCGAAGCCGAACATGTAATCGCGGATCGGGAACGACGTCGTGCTCTCCGGCGTAGTGCTCGGCTTTGTTGAGGTAGTAGGTGTTGTCGGGGTTCCAGAACTGTGCGCCGATGATCCAGACGCCGAGGAGCACCCCAAACGCGGCGAGGATCAGGTTCGACGCGAGCGTCGGCGGTCGTGGGAGCAAGGTGCTCTGTGCCTGCCCTCCGCTCGTTGGGGCATCCGGCACCCCCGGGGCGGCGTCCGAACCGACGTCGGGACCAGCGAACCATTGGGCCGATCGCGGCAGTGCGATCGTAGCGATCGCGACGACGCACACGAACACGACGAACACCGTCCAACTCCACGAGAAGGCGAGGGTTGCGAGTACCGCGATCGTGCCGATGACGACCAAGCGGACATCGCTTTCGTCGATGCGTCGCATGAGCGCAGGAACCAGCGCACGGAGGACAAGAAGCGCGCCGGGCGGCGGCGACGAGCACTCCACGTCCCGGCATCAAATGCCACGGGAGCGACGAGCACGACCGCGAACACGCAGCTCAGCGGGACTGCGTCGGCTCTCTTCGTTCGAGGTGTTCACCGTCGGCAGGGGCCAGCGGAGGGCGAAGAGGACGATCCCGCCGGCGGCCACGATCGCGAACGCGACCGCGAAGTACCATCCAACCCGAGAGCCAGAGCGGCGAAGTACCCGAGTGTCCACGATCCGAATCCGTAGATCAGCAAGTTCAAGCTGTAAGGCGGCTCTGCTGACCCACGTGCGGTGCTCAGAAGCCTTGCGGTGTGCGACATTTCGCACGGCTCTGTCCGCGTCGGGGCTCAGGGTCGTGCTTGCGCGTTGTGCGGCGGTCACCCCTCACCGTCCATGTGCGAGTGGGAGAGGACGCAGTGGTCGCCGACCGTGCGCAAGCGGCGAACGAATGGACGTCCCAGCCCTAGCCACGACAGGCTTCCTCCGATGTCCGCGGAAATCGACCAGCTGGCAATGATCCACCGGTTGCCGCCGGGCGCGCATCGTCGACCGCTCGAGTACCTCGCCGAGCTCGCACCGGGCGGCGCGTGATCCACATCGGATTCGCCGATGCGGGCTGCCGCGAGATGCAGGCGGGAGCCGGCACGTGGCTCCACGCGCACCTCGCGACAGCGGCATCCCTGATCGGTCTCGACGTCGACGAGGCCGGCGTGCACGCCGGCCGCGCGAGGCCGGCTTCGACGCGCACGTCGTCGATTGTCGCGATCCGCGAGCGAGGTAGCCGCGCTCGGCCTCGAACCAGCCGACCTCGTCGTCGCCGGCGAGGTGATCGAGCACCTCGACGCGCCGGGCCCGTTCCTCGACGCCGTGCGCCGCTCGTCCGACCGGGCGGCATGCTCGTCGCTGACCACACCGAACGCCAGTGGCCTCGGCAACGCGCTCGCCGCGCTTGCCGGCTACGAGGTGCAACCATCCCGACCACGTCACGCTGTTCAGCTGCCGCACGCTGACGGCGCTGCTCGAACGCCACGGCTGGTCGGTGAGTCGAGATCCGCACGTACGTGCCGAAGGTCAAGGCGACCGGCGAGCGACTCAGGAAAGGTGCGGCTGCTGCGTGCCGGTGGCGCGGGGCTGCGATGGCTCGAACTGGCCGCCGGTCGTCTCGGCCGTCCCTTCGCCGCCGACGGCCTGATCATGGTTGCCGCGGCACGCGGCCTGAGCTGCTCCGGCGACGCGGCACGCGCGGTCAGCATTCGTTCGCCTGCCGTTCGTTCAGCAACGCGCATTCCTCGGCGAGCTTGCGGGTCCGATCCTCGAGGCGCGAAAGCTCCCACGAGAAGTGCAGCGAGAGGACGAGCAGGAAGGTGATCGCCATGAGCAGGAAACCCGAGTGCCGGCGTCCGGATGCCGACGAGGTCGGAGAACCACTCGAGCAGAGCCGGCGCCGTGGCGAGCACGGCGAGCGCCGCGCCGAGCGACACCCACAGCACCGAGTACTTCGCGCGCAGCCGGTGACGGCGCACCAGTCGCAGGATGAAGAACAGCGTCGCCGGCAGTGACGACGAGCACGAGGATGTGCGCTCGCAGGCTCATGCCGCCGGCCCGTCTCACGGCTCGGCGACGCGATCGCTTCGTCGACGGCTCGCTCGACCGCGCGGGCCATCGGCATCCTCTGCGTCGGTCGCTCCGTCGGTGACGTTGCGCGGGCTGGTGTACGACGTGAGCAGCACGACGAGCAGGCGGACGTAGTAGTACGCGAGGCGCCAGCCCCGGGTCGACGGCGCGCCGCCAGTTCGACCGAGCATGCCGGCCGGAACCTCGCGCACGTCGAAGCCGGCGTTGCTCGGCGATGACGAGCGCCTCGACCGAGTCCATGTACTCGACGGGGTAGTGCTCGGCGAAGTACGCCAGCATCGGCGCGGAGAACCCGCGGAAGCCCGAGCTCGTGTCGGTGAACCGCCGCCCGACGAGCCGCCGCACGATCCACTCCAGGCCCCGCATCGCGAGCCGCCGGATCCGACTGACGCGATAGGTCGGCGTGCCGCCTTCGATGAACCGGCTGCCGATCACGAGGTCGGCGCCGTCGGCGACCGCGCGAGGAGTCGCTGCACCGTCGTGCGGATCGTGCTGGCCGTCGGCGTCGAACTGCACCGCGGCGCCGTAGCCGTGGTCGACGGCGTACCGGAACCGGTGCGCAGGGCGCCGCCGATGCCGAGGTTGAACGGCAGCTCGACGACCGCCACGCCTGCCGCCGCGGCGACCGCCGCCGTGGCGTCGGTCGACCCGTCGGACACGACGAGCACATCGAGATCGGGACAGCTCGCGGCTCGAGCTCGGCGAGCACACGCGGGCAGCGACGCGGCCTCGTTGTAGGCAGGAATGATCACGAGTCCGGATGGACGCGATCCGGCGGATGCCGGCGCGCGGATGACCCGACCAGGGAACGTCCCCAACATGTAGGAAACCGTAGGCGGGCACGGACAGGGCGCGCGCCTATGTGCTCTTGATGTGGGCCTACGACGACCAGCGCAAGAGCTGAGCCGTTGCCAGTGTCTCACGGTGGACTTGCCGCGCTCGCTCTGCTGGAGCAAGAAAATCCTGGTCACACCGCAAGTTGTGGAGACGATGGGACTCGAACCCACGACCCCCTGCTTGCAAAGCAGGTGCTCTAGCCAACTGAGCTACGTCCCCGGGCCAGCGCCCACGGGCCTGGGACCGACCAGCGTACCGATCCGCCGTCGACGGCCGAAGCTCGTTTGCCGGTCGGCGAGGGTCGCTGGCCGCCGGCAGGAGCGACGCACGGGGTCCGCTCCCGCGACATAGGTTGCGGCGCCGTGAGGGGATGGATCGCCACGCTGGCCGTCGTGATCCTCGTGGTCGGCGTCGGCGTCGGTCTGTGGCTGACGTACGACTCCACGCGCGTGTCGGACGGCTCGGCGCTGACCGCCGGGCCGTCCCGTCGGGTCACGACGACGACCGCCCCCCGTGTCACCGCCCCGCAGACACCCGCGTGCGGGCAGGGCGACGAGCCCGTGGAGGGCGACCCCCTCGCCGACTGGGCGACGATCGTGATCGACACAGGTCGCGCCCTCCCGCCCGATTTCGTCCCAGGGGATTTGGTGGAGGTGACGGCCGCCGGCTTCGCCCAGCGCGACCGGGTCCGCGAGTTCGTCACCCTCGATCTGGCGGCGCTTCGCATGGCGGCCGAGGCCAACGGCACGCCGATCGTCGTGGTCTCCGCGTACCGCAGCTTCGCCTACCAGGAGGGCCTTTTCCGCGACGAGGCCGCTCGGGTGGGCGAGGACCGCGCGGCCGCCGGGGTGGCCCGGCCCGGTCACAGCGAGCACCAGCTCGGCACCGCTCTCGACGTCCTGAACCCCGAGGCCGGTGAGCTCAGCGCCGCGTTCGCCGACACGCCGGCCGGTCAGTGGGTCGCCGCCCACGCCCACGAGTACGGCTTCGTGCTCAGCTACCCCGCGGACGCCCAGGACCGCAGCTGCTACGAGTTCGAGCCGTGGCATCTGCGCTACGTCGGGCGCGACATCGCGGCGCAGATCCACGCTTCCGGCCTCTCGCCGCGGGAGTGGTTCCTGCTCCACCGGTGACCGAACCGCCCGACGGAGGCGCCGGCCGACCTCGCGGCGATGCTCCGGCGCGGATACCGTCGGCCGGTGCGTCGAATCGCCCTGGCACTGACAGCCTGCCTGGCACTCGTGGCCGCCGCCTGCACCAGCGAGGCCGACGACAACCCTCTGGAGGCGGGCAACGACGGGTCCGGCGACCAGTCCTCCGCCACTGGGTCCGACAGCCCGGACGAGGCCGCCGGCGACACCCTCGATTGGGAGGAGTGCGGCGGGGACGCAGAGTGTGCCGCCCTGGACGTGCCGGTGGACTACGACCAGCCCGAGGGCGACACCCTCACCCTGAGCGTCGCCCGGGTGCCCGCCAGCGGTGACCGCATCGGCGCCCTGTTCGTCAACCCCGGCGGGCCGGGAGCGAGCGCGGCCGACTTCGCCACCACGCTCGCCTTCTCCCTGCCGGACGACATCACCGAGCGCTTCGACATCGTGGGCGTCGACCCCCGCGGCCTCGGCGCCAGCGACATCGACTGCGGCGGCGACTTCGCAGAGCTCTACGGCGTCGACTACTCCATCGACTCGCCTGAGGACGAAACCACGCTGCTCGACGTCAGCTCCGACTACGTCGACGGCTGTGAGGCGGCGGCCGGGGACCTGCTGCCGCACCTCGGCACCGCCAACGTCGCCCGTGACATCGACGCCGTCCGCGCCGCCATGGGCGATGAGCAGCTCAACTACCTCGGCTTCAGCTATGGCACCGCCATCGGTCAGATGCTCGCGGACATGTTCCCGGACCGGGTGCGGGCCATGGTCATCGACGGCGTGCTCGAGCTGGGCCCGACCGGCACCGAGCTGGCGGCCGAGCAGGCGCGTGGATTCGAGGATGCGTTCGCGGCCTTCGCCGACGACTGCGACGCCGATCCGTCGTGCCCGATCGCTCCCGACGCCACCGCCGCGCTGGACGAGCTGAGCGCCCGCGTGGAGCAGGAGCCGATACCGGGATCGCCCCGTGACCTCGGACCCGGCGAGCTGTCGACGGGGCTGGCGCTGCCGCTGTACAGCCAGTCCTTGTGGCCCGAGCTGGCCGACGCCATCGCCGAGGGCCTCGATGGCGACGGCTCCGCCATGGTTGACCTGGCGGACCAGTACATCGGCATCGCCGACTTCGACATCTACTTCGCGGTGAACTGCCTCGACCTCGAGTGGCCGGAATCGCCGGACGAGCTGCTGGCCGCGGGTGTGGACGCGGCTGGCGAGGCCCCCCACTTCGGCGAGCCCATCGTCAACGACTACGTCCGCTGCGCCATCTGGCCAGTCCAGGAGCAACCCCTGCCCGCGGTGACCGCCCCCGGCGCGCCCCGATCGTGGTGGTGTCGACGACCGGCGATCCCGCGACGCCCTACGAGGCCGGCGTGCGGACGGCCGAGCGACTCGAGTCCGGGGTCCTGCTCACCTACGAGGGTGAAGGTCACACCGTGGTCGGCAACGGCGTGGCGTGCATCGACGATGCCGTGGCCCGCTACCTGGTCGACTTGGAACCGCCGGAGGACGGCACGACCTGCTCGTGACCGCCGGCGGTGACCGCCGGCGATCAGCCCGCGGTGCCCTCGGCGACGAGGCGATCGAGCACCAGCTCAGGACTCTCGGACTCGACCCGTGCCAGCCAGTACGGGCTCTCGAACAGCGCGTAGAGCGTTCCGTCGGCCCGCACCAGCACCCGGACCGCCGGCAGGGCGCGCAGCGTCGCCTCCGACGCCTCGTCGGTGCGCCGGGCCAGCGTGTACGCCGTCGGCGACAGGTCGGTGGCCGCGCCGAACTCGTGCTCGAGCCGCCAGACCGCCACGTCCAGCTGCATCGGGCCCACCGCGGCGAGCACGGGCGCCTGGTCACCCTGGTCACGGTCCCGCAGCACCTGGACCACGCCCTCCTCGTCGAGCTGCGCGATCCCGCGGCGGAACTGCTTGAACCGCCCCGTGTCGCGCGGCCGCGCCGTCACGAAGTGCTCGGGTGCGAACTCCGGCAACCGCGGGAACTCGACCGGTACGTCGACATAGAGCGTGTCGCCCACCCGCACGTCGGTGGCGTTCACCAGCGCCACGATGTCGCCCGGGAAGGCCTCGTCGACCGTGTCCCGCTCCTGGCCGAACAGCGAATGGGCGTACTTGGTGGCGAACGGCCGTCCGGTCGGCTCGTGGGTCACGACCATGCCGCGCTCGAAGCGTCCCGAGCAGACCCGCACGAATGCGACACGGTCGCGGTGCGACGGGTCCATGTTGGCCTGCACCTTGAACACGAACGCCGAGAAGGGGTCGTCGAGCTTGCGGGCGGCGCCATCCACGTCGAACCGCGGCGTCGGCGGCGGCGCCAGTTCGACGATGCCGTCGAGCAACGGCCTGACCCCGAAGTTGGTGAGCGCCGAACCGACGAAGACCGGCGTCTGCTCGCCGGCGAGGAAGAGATCGGGGTCGAACCCGCCGCCGACCTCCTCGAGCAGCGCGACCTCGTCGCGCGCGGACCGCCAGGCGTCCCCGTCGTGGCCGCGGGCGGCGTCCTCGGGGTCGACCACCTCCTCGGTCGCCTCGGCGGCGCCGTGCGCAGTGCGGCCGTAGCGCACGTAGCGATCGGTCCGCCGGTCGATGAGACCCCGGAAGTCGCCGGCGATGCCCACGGGCCAGGTCACGGGCACCGGCTGGAGGTCGAGCCTCGCCTCGATCTCGTCGAGCAGCTCCAGCGCGTCGCGACCGGGACGGTCCCACTTGTTGAGGAAGGTGATCAGCGGCACGTTGCGCGTGCGGCAGACCTCGAACAGCTTGAGCGTCTGTGCCTCGATGCCCTTGGCGGCGTCGAGAACCATGACGGCGGCGTCGACCGCGGCCAGCACGCGATAGGTGTCCTCGGAGAAGTCGCGGTGACCCGGCGTGTCGAGCAGGTTCAGCACGTCGCCGCCGTAGGGGAACTGCAGCGCGGCGGACGAGATCGAGATCCCCCGCTTCTGCTCGAGCTCCATCCAGTCGGACCGGGCGCGGCGCCGCTCACCCCGGGCCTTGACCTGGCCGGCCTCCTGCACCGCACCGCCGTAGAGCAGGAACTTCTCGGTGAGGGTGGTCTTGCCCGCGTCGGGGTGGCTGATGATGGCGAACGTACGGCGGCGCGACGCGCTCTCGGACAGGGACTCGGACATGCGGAGCATCAGGGTACGGGCCGGCCCGCAAAAGCAGTACCGTTCCCGGCCGAGCCCGCGAGCCAGCGAAGTCCGGTCCATCCCGGCGCTGTCCCGCAACTGTGATGCCTCGAACGAGGACGAGCCAGGTCGCCTGGCGCGCGGGCGCACGAAACCCTTCGAGGACAGGGCACTTCGTGCGACGGGGCCCCGGTGCCCGGTCGGCGAACAGGCCAACCCCTCGAGCCGACAGGAGACCACCGTGAGACCCATCCCCAAGTTCCCCGCCGTCGCCGTCGCCGCCATGCTGGCCCTCGCCGTCGCGTGCGGTGACGACGACACCTCGGTCCCGCAGTCCGGCCAGGCGAACGCCGACGCCGAGGGCGGAACCGACGCGTCGTTTCCGGCCGAAGTTGATGCGGCCAACGGGACGGTGACGATCGACGCCGAGCCGGAGCGGATCGTGTCGCTGTCGCCCACGGCCACCGAGATGCTCTACGCGATCGGCGCCGGCGACCAGGTCGTGGCCGTGGACGACTTCTCCAACTACCCCGAGGGGACGCCGATGACCGACCTGTCGGGCTTCGAGCCCAACGTCGAGGCGATCACCACGTACGAGCCCGACCTGGTCGTGCTGTCGTTCGACGCCAACGATGTCGTGGCCGGCCTCGAACGCGTCGACATCCCCGTCCTCGAGTACCCGGCGGCCACGTCGTTGGACGAGAGCTACGACCAGATCACTCAGCTCGGCACCGCCACCGGCCACTCCGGCGGGGCCACTGACGTCGTCGAGGACATGCGGGCCGACATCGACGACCTGGCCGACCAGGCCGCCGAGCACGACGGGCCGCTGACCTACTACCACGAGCTGGACGACCAGCTGCACACCGCCACGTCCGGGACGTTCATCGGCCAGGTCTACGCACTGGCGGGCCTGGAGAACGTGGCCGACCCGGCCGACGACGGCACCGGATACCCGCAGGTGTCGGCCGAGCTGCTGCTCGAGGGCGACCCGGACATGATCTTCCTCGCCGACGAGGCCGCGGGCGTCGACGCCGACGCCGTCGCCGCTCGTCCCGGCTGGGGCGACGTGAGCGCCGTGCGCAACGGCGACATCGTCGAGCTCGACCCGGACATCACGTCGCGCTGGGGGCCTCGGGTGGTCGACTTCCTGCGCACGGTCGTCAAGGCCACGTCCGAGGTCGGATAGGACAGGCGCCTCCCCCGGCCATGGCGACCACGGAGCTGAAACGGCCTGGGCGCCCGGGCGCAACCGAGGCCCGGACGGTGGGAGCGCGGCACGCGCCCCGGGTTCGGCGCACGTGGTTGGCCTGCCTCGCCCTGCTCGCCGTGGCATTCGTGGCCGGGGTCAGCATCGGCCCCGCGGGCATGCCGGTCGGACGGGTCGGGCTCGAACTGCTCGACAGGCTGCCGCTGGTCAGCGTCGACTCGGGCCTCGACGGCCGTCAGGCCGCCATCCTGTGGGACATCCGCCTGCCCCGCGTGGTGCTCGCCCTGCTGGTGGGTGCCACCCTCAGCGTGGCCGGCGGCTCCTACCAGGGTGTCTTTCGCAACCCGTTGGCCGACCCCTATCTCCTCGGGGCGGCCGCGGGCGCGGGCCTCGGTGCCACGCTCGTGCTCACCAACGGCGTGCAGGGAGGCTGGGGTCCGTTCGACGTGTTGCCCGCGGCAGCGTTCGTGGGCGCGCTGCTCGCGGTCGGCCTCACCTACCTCGTCGGCCGCGCCGCCGGGCGCGGGGTCGCCGGCACGACGACGTCGCTCATCCTGGCCGGCGTGGCCATGGCCAGCCTCTTCACGGCGGTACAGACCTACTTCCAGCAGCGCTCCGACGACACCGTGCGCGAGGTGTACGCCTGGATCCTCGGCGGCCTGTCCACGGCCGGTTGGTCCGAGGTCCGCCTGATCCTGCCGTGGACCGCGCTGGCCGCGGCCGGCGTGCTGCTGTACCGGCGGCCCCTCGACGTCCTGGCGGTCGGTGACGAGGAGGCAACCAACGTCGGGCTCCACGTGGACCGCACCCGGCTCGTCGTGGTGCTGGCGGCGTCGTTGGGGACCGCGGCCGCCGTGGCCGTGAGCGGGCTGATCGGCTTCGTCGGCATCATCGTCCCGCACGCGATCCGCCTGGTCGCCGGGCACAGCTACCGGGTGATCCTGCCGCTGACGCTGGTCGCGGGTGGGGCGTTCATGGTCCTGGCGGACCTCGTGGCCCGCACCGCTCTCAGCCCGGCCGAGGTGCCCATCGGGGTCATCACCGCGTTCGTCGGGGCGCCGTTCTTCCTGGCCCTCCTGGGCCGGAGGGGCGCATGAGCATCGCGGAGCGGCCCGCCGCTGCGAACGCTGCCGGATCGGTGCAGGTGCGCGCCGTCAGCGTGGACCACGGCGACCGGACCGTGCTGCACCCGATCGATCTCGACGTCGCCGCAGGATCGTGGCTCGGCATCGTCGGGCCCAACGGCGCCGGGAAGTCCACGCTGCTGCGCGCCCTGGCCGGGACCGTCGCCCACTCGGGCAGGGTCACGCTCGGCGACCAGGCGACCGACGGCCTGGGTCCGCGCGAGCGGGCGCGCCTGCTGGCCGTCGCTCCCCAGCAGCCGACCATCCCATCCGGCGCCTCGGTCGCCGACTACGTGCTCCTCGGACGCACTGCGCACATTCCCTTCCTCGGCCGTGAGGGTGCGCGCGACTTCGCCGTGCTCGCCGAAGTGTTGGAGCTCCTCGACCTCGCGGATCTGGCCGACCGCGAGGTGGTGACGCTGTCGGGCGGCGAACGCCAACGGGCGGTGATCGCCCGGGCGCTGGCCCAGGAGGCGCCCCTGCTCCTGCTCGACGAGCCCACCACCGCCCTCGACATCGGCCACCAACAGCTGGTCCTGGCGCTCGTCGACGAGCTGCGACGCCGGCGGGGCCTGACCGTGGTGTCGGCCATGCACGACCTCACGCTGGCCGCCCAGCACGCGGACGGGTTCGTGCTGTTGCACGAGGGACGGGTGGTGGCCCGGGGCAGCGCACGCGAGGTGTTCACACCTGCGCTCGTCGAGCGGGTGTTCGATGCCACCGTGTCGGTGATCGACGACGGCGGTGATCTGGTGATCGTGCCCCGGCGGCACCGGTAGGCGTACCCGGGCTATTGCTTGGGGAGCTCCTCGGACTGGCGCGCCCGGCCTGGCGGCGAGGTCAGCGACCGGGCCAGGGCCTCCCGCTCGGCGGGGGTGCCCTCCGCTTCGATCTCGGCCTGCGCAGCGTCGAGCACCGACCGCTCCACCCGGTACGCGACCAGCTGGCCGACGATGGCCGCGAGCGCCCGCAGCGACGCGGCCACGCGGGCCGCCTGGTCCGGAGCATCGCGTCGCTTGCTGCGGAGTCGCGTCCCCACGAGCTGCGCCCAGGCGTTCACCACGTCGCGGCCGAGCGCGTCCGACGTGACCAGCTGCTGGCGGGCGATGCGCATCAGGTCGTCGAGCGACAGGCCGACGCCCAGCAGCGTGAGCACGTGACGGACGAACCGGACGTCAGCATCGCTGTAGCGGTCGCCCTCAGCCATGTGGTGCGGCCGCAGCAGCCCCGACGCCTCGAGAGCGCGCAGCAGCTCGACGGGCACGCGACTCCGCTCGGCCACCTCCCCCAGCCGCAGCACCTCGTGCTCCTCGATGTGCGGGAACCCGGGTTCGGCGGCATCGCCCACGACCTCCTCGATCATGCGCAGCGAGTAGCCGCGCTCCTTGAGGTTGCGGATGTGGCGGAGCCGTTCGAGGTGGTGCGGCCCGTACCAGGCCACCCGGCCCTCGTGCCGGGGCGGCGGCAGTAGGCCTCGGGACTGGTAGGAGCGCAGGAGCTGCACGCTGATGCCCACCTCGGCTGCCAGATCGGCCGCTCGGTAGCGGTGCGGCGCCGATCCGTCACCACGAGTCTGCTCCGGCATGGCTCGGGCGATCCCTTCGTCCAGTTCGCTTGCAAATTCCTAGAAGAATTCCATACGACCATGTAACGATCCGCGCGTGGGGCGGTCGGACCCCGGACACCCTTCCCGCCGCCGACTGTCGTTCGCTGGAGGTCCCCCGCTTGTGCCCTACGCCGTGATCTTTCCCGGCCAAGGCGCCGCCGCGCCAGGCGTGGGGCGCGCCTGGGTCGACGACCAGGCGTGGGAGCTCGTGGGTCAGGCCGAGGCGGTGCTCGATCGCCCGGTGGCGCGGTTGCTCCTCGAGGCGGACGCCGCCGAGCTGGCGGCGACCGGTGCGAGCCAGTTGGCTGTGCTCCTGGCGTCGCTCGTGGCCTGGGACGCGTTGGCGCCCCGGCTCGACGAGGCACCCGTCGCCTTCGCCGGTCACTCGCTCGGCCAGATCACTGCGCTGCTGGCCGCCGGCGCGGTCGACAGGAGCGACGGGTTCCGCCTGGCAGCAAAGCGCGCCGACCTGTCGCAGGCCTCGGCCGATGCCCGACCAGGGCGCATGGCGGCGCTCGTCGGAACCGAACTCGATGTTGCGGCACGGGTCTGTGAGGGCAGTAGCGACGTGTGGATCGCCAACGACAACGCCCCGGGCCAGGTCGTGATCGCCGGGACCCCGGAGGGCCTCGCCGAGGCCGCCGAACGGGCGAGGCAGCTCGGCGTGCGCCGGGTGATGGCCCTCGACGTCGGACACGCCTTCCATACCCCGCTCCTGGCGGACGCCGCCGCCGGCCTGAGGCCGGTCCTCGAGGGCACCAACTTCCGAGAGGGCACCGCGCCGATCGTCGCCAACACCGACGCCCTCGGGCACACCGACCCTCTCTGCTGGGCCGACCAGCTCACCAGGCACCTCGTAGAGCCCGTGCGCTGGCGGGAGTCGCAGCGCACGCTGGCGGCGTCCGGCGCGACGACCTTCATCGAGGTCGGGCCCGGGCGGGTGCTCGCCGGCCTGGCCAAACGCACGGTTCCCGACGTGGCCGTC
The DNA here is from genome assembly GCA_963756425.1 of uncultured bacterium. Classification (GTDB taxonomy): domain Bacteria; phylum Actinomycetota; class Acidimicrobiia; order Acidimicrobiales; family VFJN01; genus DASQUK01. Next base: position 120,309 of record CAVWNW010000015.1, read on the forward strand.
CTCAACGTGACCACGCCCGACGATCTGTCCAACCTCGTAGCCGCCAACACCCTCGCCGGAGCCACCCGATGACCGCACTCGACGACCCGCTCACCGCTCTCACGTCCTACGACGAGCCGATCGCCGAGGATTTGAACGTCCCGGAGCGCCTGATCGCCGCGCCGGCCGCCGGTGTGTTCCGGGCGGCAGCGCCCGAGGTCGTGACCGCCGAGGGCGAGATCGTCTACAGCGGGCAGCAGATGGGCACGATCGAGGTCACCAACGGGACCGTCCCGGTGACGAGCCCGCACACCGGGTTCCTGATGGGCATGTTGGCCCTCCCGGGAGAACGGGTCCGCGCCGACCAGCCCTTGGCGTGGGTGCGAGTCGTGGGATGAGCACCACCGAGACTCCTCGGGGGCTGCGCCCCGGCGCCCCATCGTCGCTCGGCTCGCTGGCTGGTCGACCCAACTACCCGCCCGTCTCGCGGCGACGGGGCGAGCGGGCTCCAGTTGGGTCGATCGCGCGGTCGACCGGTCATGAGCTGCGCTCATGACCGCACCTGCCATCGACGACCTCACCCAGGACCGGGGATCCCTCCCCGTGGCCGGCACGGGAGCGACAGGCGTGGCAGTGGCGGGGTGGGGCTGTGCCCTGCCCGCGCGCCGGGTCACCAACGACGACCTCGCCCAGTCCCTCGACACCAGTGACGCGTGGATCGCCGAGCGCACCGGCATCCGCGAGCGCCGCGTGTCCGGCGACGGCGAGTCCACGGGGCCGCTGGCCGTGGCGGCCAGCCGGGTCGCGCTCGACCGGGCCGGCCTCGCCGCCGCCGACGTCGACGTCATCGTCGTCGCCACCAGCACCCCCGAGCGGCTGATCCCCTCCACCGCCGCCATCGTGGCGGCGGAGCTCGGAATCACCGCCGGGGCCTTCGACCTCAACGCCGCCTGCGCCGGGTTCGTCTACGGCCTCACCACCGCAGCCGTGCTGATCGGTCAGGGGCTGGCCCACACCGCCCTGGTGGTAGGTGCGGACACCCTCACCCGCTTCACGGACCCCGACGATCGGGCGACCGCCGTGCTGTTCGGCGACGCGGCCGCGGCGTTGGTTCTGGCCGGCACCGGGTCGAGCGCCCCCACCCACCCCCGCCCGCTCGAGCCCGCGGCGCCGGGGCTGGTCTCCTGCGATCTCGTGGGTGACCCGGGGGGCATCGACCTGCTGGTGGTGCCCGCCGGGGGGAGTGCCCGGCCGGCCAGCGCCGAGACGGTGGCGGCCCGGGAGCACTACCTGCAGATGGACGGACGAGAGGTCTTCCGCCGGGCGGTACGCGCCGTGGCGACCTCGGTCGACCGGACGCTGGCCCGTGGCCACTGCACCGCCGACGACGTGACGTGGTTCGTCCCCCACCAGGCGAACGCCCGCATCGTCGACGCCGTCCTCCCCCGCATCGGCGTCCCCCCGGAGCGGACCGTGAGCAACGTCGACCGCTTCGGCAACACCTCGGCGGCCTCGATCCCGCTGGCGCTGGCGGAGGAGGCCGACGCTGGCCGCCTCGGCGACGGCGACCTCGTGCTCGCCTGCGGCTTCGGCGCCGGGCTCACCGTCGGGACGGTGCTGTGGCGCTGGGGGACGCCCGGATGACGGAGCGGGTCACGCCCCGGATCGCCCTCGTGACGGGCGGATCCGGCGGCATCGGTGCCGCATGTGCCAGCGCCCTGGCGGCCGCCGGCCACCGGGTAGCGGTCGGGTACGGCACGTCCGCCGGCGCCGCCGACAAGGTCGTCGACGCCATCGAGCGGGCCGGAGGCACGGCCATGGCGGTCCACGCCGACGTGACCGACGCCGGCGCGGTCGACGGCGCCTTCGCGGCCGTCGAGTCGGCATGGGGCCCGGCGGAGCTGGTAGTCAACGCCGCCGGCGCCAACCGGGACAAGCTGACCGTCCAGTTGGGCGACGACGACTGGCGCCACACGCTCGACACCGACCTCAGCGGACCGTTCCATGTCGTGCGCAGGGCGCTGCGGCCCATGATCCGGGCCCGCTACGGCCGCATCGTCAACGTGTCGTCGATCGTGGCCGCGACCGGGTCGCCCGGCCAGGCCAACTACGCCGCAGCGAAGGCCGGCCTGGTGGGGCTGTCGCGGTCGGTCGCCCGCGAGGTTGCCTCCCGCGGCATCACCGTCAACGTCGTCGAGCCCGGGCCGGTCACCACACCGATGACCGACGCGCTCCCCGAGCCGCGCCGCCAAGCCTTGGCGGATGCGACCGCCATGGGCCGATTCGGCACCCCCGGCGAGGTCGCCGCCGTGGTCGCATTCCTGTGCTCCGATGCCGCCTCGTACGTCACCGGTGCCGTCCTGCCCGTCGACGGCGGCCTCGGCATGGGACGCTGACACAATCCCGGACCAACCCGTGACACCAACCCCCCTGATCCAGATCCTCCCCGATCCCACCCACGAAAGGACCCCACCATCATGGACCGTTCCGCCGCCTTCGACGCCCTCCGCACGGCCGCCGTCGACGTGCTGTCGGTGGAGCCCGACCAGGTGACCGAGCAGGCGTCGTTCGCAGACGACCTCGACGCCGACAGCCTCGACTTGGTCGAGCTGGTCATGCAGCTCGAGGACAGCCTCGACGTCACCATCCCCGAGGACGACCTCGCCGACGTTCGCACCGTCGGCGACGCCCTCGACCTGATCCTGGCGGCCAGCGCCGCCAAGGCGTGACCGCCGACGAGGCCGGGACCGCCACGGATCACCGCGGTCGACGGCGTATCGCCGTCACCGGCATCGGAGTCAAGACGCCGGCCGGCCAGACGGTCGACGAGCTGTGGGACACGCTGGTGGCGGCGCGCCCCGCCGCGGCGCCGATCACGCTCTACGACGCCTCCGGCCACTCGGTGCGCTTCGCCTGCGAGGTGCGCGGCTTCGACGCGGTGCCCTACGTGGGGGCCAAGGAGGTGCGCCGCACCGACCGGGCCGCCCTGCTGGCCGTCGCCGCTGCCGCTGACGCGGTGGCCGACGCCACCGGCGTGAGCATGGAGACAACCGGCGAGCTCCTCCCGGCACCGTCGCCCGACGACCTTGGCGCCGACCCGGTCCGCTGCGCGGTCGTCGCCGGTTCCGGCATCGGTGGCATCCGCACGCTCGAGGACCAGGTCATCGGCTACGCCGAAAAGGGGCCCAGCCGCGTCGGGCCCTTCCTGGTGCCGATGATGATGCCCAACGCCGCCGCCGCACTGGTCGCCATCCGTCACGGCTTCACCGGGCCCAACCTGGCAATCGCCACCGCCTGCGCCACCGGCGCGCACGCGATCGGCGAGGGCACCCGTCTGCTGCGCGACGGCATGGCCGACGCGGTGGTCTGCGGCGGCACCGAGGCCTGCGTGAGCCCCGTGGCCATGGCCGCGTTTGCCCGCATGGGCGCGCTGAGCAAGAACCCCGACCCGTCCGCGGCCTCACGGCCGTTCGACGACGACCGTGACGGCTTCGTGATGGGCGAGGGGGCCGCATTCGTGGTGCTCGAGCCGTACGACCGGGCGGTCACCCGCGGCGCGCGCATCCAGGGCGAGGTCCTCGGCTACGGCCTCACCTGCGACGCACACCACATCACCGCCCCCATCGAGGACGGCTCGGGCGCCGTGGCCGCGATCGAGATGGCGTTGGCGGACGCCGGCATCGCAGCCGGGGCCATCGGGCACATCAACGCCCACGGCACCTCGACACCCCACAACGACGCCGCCGAGGCGGTGGCGATCGCCAAGGTGTTCGGTCCCGGCGCTGTTCCGGTCACGTCGACGAAGGGCGTCACCGGCCACCTGATCGGGGCCGCCGGCGCGGTCGAGGCCGTCGCCGCCATGCTCGCCGCCGGGCGGGGCGTCGTCCCTCCCACCGCCAACCACCGGCACACCGACCTGCCCGTCGACGTCGTGGCCGGCGAGCCCCGCACCATCGAGGTGGCGCCCGCCCTGTCGACATCGTTCGCGTTCGGCGGTCACAACGCCGCTCTGATCCTCGGCCCAGCGTGACGGTGGTGTAGTGGGCGCTCGCGGGAGTTCCGTGGATGTATCGCCGAGTCAGATTCGTCGCTGGCAAGGCCGCAGGAGGAAGGCGCAGCCAGCGGCTGCGGCGACGACAAGGACGATGTCCAGCGGCGGATCTGGCCGGCGAGACGCACGATGACTTCCGCGAGGGCCCACTAGTGGCCACGGTCGTCGCCGCTCCCTCGGTGCCACCGCGCCTGCCCATCGGCCGGGGCCGCCCGGGGACAGTGGAGGCCGGCGTCGGCCACACCCCGTGGCTGCCGCTCGACGCACCCGTCGCCTGGTTCCGGGGCGCGCCGATCCAGGCCGACACCGCGGTGATCGCCCGAACGGTGGCGATCGGCGTCGAGGCCGGTGTTCCGGTCGTCGGGGTGCTCAGCGGCGTCGGCGTCGACGCCACCGCCGGGCTGGCGTCGCTGCACGGATGGGGGGCACTGGCCCGGGCGTTGGCGGGGGCGTCCGGACTGGTGCCCGTGGTGCTCGTGGTCGACGGCCCCTGCCTCGGCGGCACCGCGCTCGTGCTGGGCCTGGCCGACGTGGTGGTCATGACCTCCGCGGCCATCGCGTTCGTCAACGGGCCCCAGGCGTCGGCCCGCATCACCGGATCGGACACCCTCGACGCGGACCTGCTCGGCGGGTCGTGGGTGCACGGCGCCCGCACCGGAGTGGCCGACCTGGTGGTCGAGGACATCGACGACGCGCTCGACGCGGTCGCCGACCTGCTCGACCACCTGCCACCCAACAACCACGAGGCACCACCGACGGTTGCCACCGGCGACCCCGCCAGCCGGGCCACCCGCGCGGCCGCCGACGCCGTCCCCGCCGACGGCCGGGCGTCGTATGACGTGCGCCGCGTGATCACCGACATGGTGGACGACCGCGAGTTCATCGAGCTCCGGGCGCGGTTCGGCACCAGCGTCGTGACCGGACTGGCCCGGGTAGCCGGGTTTCCGGTCGGCGTCGTGGCGAACCAGCCCAGCCAGCTGGCGGGGGCCCTCGACATCGAGGGATCGGAGAAGGGCGCCCGCTTCGTCCGCTTCTGCGACGCCTTCGGACTGCCGCTCGTCACCCTGGTCGACACGCCCGGCTTCCGTCCCGGACGGGACCAGGAGTGGCGCGGCATGATCCGCCACGGTGCCAAGCTGGCGTTCGCCTACGCCGAGGCCACCGTGCCGCGGGTGTGCGTGGTGCTGCGCAAGGCCTACGGCGGGGCGTACATCGTCATGGACTGCAAGTCGATGGGCAACGACTGCGCGCTCGCCTGGCCGACGGCAGAGATCGCGGTGATGGGAGCCCGGGGCGCGGTCGAGATCCTGCACCGCCGCGCGCTGAACGGGACCACCAGCGACGGGGAACGGGCGGAGCGACGCCGCCAGCTCGAGGCCGACTACGAGGCGGTGCACCTCTCACCCGAAACTGCCCTCGAGCGGGGCTACGTCGACGAGATCATCGACCCGGCCGACACCCGCAGCGCGGTCGCGGGCGCGCTGACGTCGCTCGCCGCCAAGCGCGAGCGCCTGCGGCCCCGCCGCCACGACAACATCCCGTTGTGACCCGAGGACGGACGCCCATGCTGCTCGACGGCAAGAAGCTGCTCATCACCGGCGTGCTCACCAAGGACTCGATCGCCGCTGCGGTCGCCCGCCTCGCCCAGGAGCAGGGCGCCGAGCTGGTGCTCACCTCGTTCGGGCGTGGCATGCGGCTCACCGAGCGCGTCGCCCGCACCCTTCCCTCGCCACCGGACGTCGTAGAGCTGGACGTGACCGATGCGGCCCACCACGCGGCGCTGGCCGACGAGCTGGGTCGCCGCTGGGGCAAGGTCGACGGCGCGCTCCACGCCGTCGGGTTCGCACCCGAGGCGTGCCTCGGCCAAGACGAGGGCCTGCTGGCCGCCGGGTGGGATGACGTGGCCACCGCCTTGCACGTGTCGGCCTACTCGCTCAAGTCGCTGGCCGGGACGCTGCTGCCGCTGATGCCCCCCGGCGCATCGGTGGTCGCCCTCGACTTCGATGCCACGCAGGCGTGGCCGGCGTACGACTGGATGGGGGTGGCCAAGGCGGCGCTCGAGGCCACCTGCCGATACCTGGCCCGCGACCTCGGCGGGCGGGGCGTGAGGGTCAACCTGGTGGCCGCCGGCCCCCTGCGGACCCTGGCGGCGCGGTCGATCCCCGGTTTCGGCGCGATGGAGGCCGCATGGGGCCAGCGGGCGCCGCTGGGATGGGACGTTCGCGACCCCGAGCCCGTAGCCCGGGCCTGCGTGGCTCTCCTGTCCGACTGGTTCCCGGCCACCACCGGCGAGATCGTCCACGTCGACGGCGGCGTCCACGCCGTGGCGCTGGCCGCGGGAGAGGTGGGCGCGGCGCCGGAGCCGGAGGGATGACACCGGGGGACAACCCCGTCGGTCTCCTCCCCCATCGGCCGCCGTTCCGATTCGTCGACGCGGTCGACGAGCTGGTGCCCGGGCAGCGCGTGCTGGCCCGCTACAGGGTCACCGGCGACGAGGCGTTCCTGGCCGGCCACTTCCCCGGCAACCCCATCCTGCCCGGGGTGATCCAGCTCGAGGCGCTGGCGCAGGCGGGTGCGGTGGCCCTGCTGTCCGACGAGCGCTACGCCGGTTCCCTGCCGCTGTTCGGTGGGGTGGAAGACGTGCGCTGGCGCCGGCTGGTCCGCCCCGGCGACGAGCTGCAGCTCGAGGTGGTCATGGATCGGCTCTCGGCACGCGGCGGGTGGGGCCAGGGCACCGCCACCGTCGGGGGCAAGGCGGCGTGCAAGGCCCGGCTGTTCTTCATCCTGGCGCCGGCCGAGGGCGCCGACGCCCCCCGCTGACGGGCGCGGGCTGCCACGATGGCGGCCATGTCGCGCCCCATCGCGCCCGAACTACTCGACTTCGCCGTCGGCCTCGTCGCCGCCGCGGGCGACGTGACCCTGCACTGGTTCCAGGAGGCCGACCTCGCCGTCGACACCAAGGCCGACGGCACGCCGGTGACCGAGGCCGATCGGGCGGCCGAGCGCCTGGTGCGGGAACGGATCGCCGACCGCTTCCCCGACGACGGCGTGCTCGGCGAGGAGGAGCCCGAGCTCCTGGGGCGCTCGGGACGGCGCTGGATCGTCGATCCCATCGACGGGACCAAGGCCTTCACCCGCGGTGTGCCGCTGTACTCGACGCTGCTCGCCCTCCACGACCGGGACGGTCCGGCCCTCGGCGTCATCGGACTCCCGGCGCTCGGCCAGGCCGTGTACGCCGGGCGGGGGCTGGGCTGCTGGAGCGGCGGCCGGCCGGCCCGGGTGAGCCAGACCTCGACGCTCGACGGTGCCTACCTGACGACCAGCGGGTACAGCCACTGGTCCGACGCCACCCTGCTCGCCGTCAAGCATGCGGGGTGTGAGCTGCGCACTTGGGGTGACGGCTACGGCTACGCGTTGGTGGCGACCGGCCGCGTCGATGCGATGGTCGACCCCACGGTGGACCTGTACGACGTGGCGGCGATGCCCGTGATCCTCGCCGAGGCCGGCGGCCGGTTCACCAGCGTCGACGGTCGCGAGGATGCCGGCGGCGGCAGCGGCGTGGCCACCAACGGCCGGGTCCACGAGGAGCTGCTCGGGCTCCTGGCCGCCTAGGGCTTGCGTCTCCGCGGGCGATGGGTTCTGGCGCAAGATGGGGGGATGGATCGCGCCTCGTACCTCGACTCCCTCCGCGGCGACGCCGCCGACCTCCTGACCGCAGCCGGCGGTCAACTCGATGCCGACGTCCCCACCTGCCCCGGGTGGAAGATGGAGCGGCTGGTCGGTCACGTCGGGCGGACCTACCGGTGGACCGCGGGCTGGGTACGGGGCGGTGACGCACCGGACGTCCCCCTCCCACCGAAGGGGGACGCGGTCATCGAGTGGACCCGTGCGGGGCTGGCCGAACTGATCGACGCCGTCGAGGCGGCCGCCGGCGGGGCCGCCGCCCGAACGACCGTCAAGACATGGGCCGGCGACCAGCCACCCATCTTCTGGCCCCGACGCATGGCCATCGAGACCGCGGTCCACCGGTGGGACGCGCAGGTCGCCGCGGGCGACGGACGACCGGTGGGCACCGACCTGGCTCTCGATGCCGTGGACGAGTTGTTCGAGGTGATCCTCCCCTGGCGGGGAACCGCCGAGCTCGGCAGCGAGAACCAGGGCAAGACGATGCATCTCCACGCCACCGACGTCGGCGACGAGCCAGGCGAGGGCGAGTGGCTGATCACGCTGGCGGGCGAGCGGCTGACGTTCGAGCACAGGCACGCCAAGGGCGACGTGGCCGTGCGGGGCACGGCGTCGGACCTGCTGTTGCTGCTGTGGAACCGCGTGCCGGCCGACCGGTTCGAGGTGTTCGGCGACGCCGGCGTGCTCGAGTGGTGGCGGGCGGCCGTCAAGGTCTGAGCTCCGGAGACGGGCGGCGGCCCGACCTGCCAGCGCGCCGGCGACCCTACGGTGGCTACGAGCCCTCGAAGATCGCGGCCCGTACCCCGGCCCGCGCCAGCTCGTGCAGGAAGGGCAGCGGCTCGACCAGCGAGGCCAGCCCTGCGGCGCCGCTCGTGCGGGCGCGCCCCGCCGCGATCCAGCGGGCGGTCACCCCCGCCACGGTGCCGGCGGCGACGGCGGGTCGGTCGACGGCACCCAGGACGACGGTGTCGCGCACCCGGCCGCGGCGACCGCGCACCTCGACCCGTAACCCGCCGATGCGGCCCTCAGCGTGCGGGCGCCTGAGCATCGGCAGGCCCGCGGTCAGGCGGTCACGGCGGGTCGCCGCCAGGCGTGCCGTCACCCGCCCCACCCCGGGGAACGCGGGCACCAGCAGCAGCGCGTCGGGCAGCCCGGCGCGGTAGCAGTCCGCGCCGCCAATCGGATCCGGGAAGAACGACAGCTCCCGGCCCGAGCCCGGTGGGCGACGGCGCCACGCGTGGTCCCGCCAGTCGAGCCCGACGCCACGCAGCGCGGCGTGATGCTGCCGGGCGCACGCGGGCCCTCCGGTCCCGTGGTGGGCGACGTGCACCTCGTCGACGCTGTCGAAGCCGTCGCTGGCGTGGCGGGCCAGCACGCACGACAGCCCTGGCCCGAAGCCGGCCCCGACGGCCACGACGACCCGGCGCTCCCGGGCCTCGGCGTGGAGATCGAGGAGACCCTCCACGGCGGCGACGCTGTCGGCGACGGACACCACGTGCCTCCCGGCGGTCACCGCCCGCTTGGCGACCTCGACGTGGCGTGCCGCCGGCGCGGCGATGACGACCACGTCGACGGCGGCGGGCTCGATCTCGTCGACCGCCGACGCGCGTGACCCGAGCGAGGTCGCCACGGCCGACCGTCGCCGCCGGTCCGTGTCTGCGATCAGGACGGCGTCGGTGTCACCCTCGGCGATGAGGTGCCGGGCGGCGCGCGCACCAACCGCGCCGGCGCCGCAGATGAGGACCTTCACCGTCGACCCGACGATCGGCTAGCGCAGGCCGGGTCCGCTGAGCTCCCGCCACCCGCCGGACTGGGGTGGGGTGCCACCAGAGCCGCGGACCCGCAGCACCACGGCGATGATGCCGGCGATGCCCACGGCGGCGAGCGCACGTCGGAGGAGAGCCATGCCGGCACGTTAGTGTCACGCCACCCACGCATAGCCAAAGCCCGGGCAGACCACGGGCCAGGCCGATTGCGTCAGGCGTCGTACTCGTCGGGGAAGCGGAGCCGAGGGCCGCCCGCGTGGAGACCGAGAGGGATCGCACGTCCCTTTGGTTGCTCCCATGGCTCCTGACGGCCCAAGGCGGTGAGGTCGAGGTAGGGGATGCCGTAGTGGAACTCTTCGATCCCACGGCCGAACGTGGAGTAGGTGTGGTACACCGCGTCGCCGACGCTGAGGAATGCGCTGATGCCGGGGTAGTCGCCGCGCATGCTTTCGGTGAACGGTGTTCCCGCCTCGGCGAGCTCGGCCTCGGACCGATACTGGATCTGGACCGGCGCCACCCGTTCGTCAACGGTCGCATGGAAGTCGTAGTTGAAGTCGCTGGCGGCGGAGGAGTACCAGGGAAACGTCCAGCCCATCCGCTCACGGAATGCGGCGAGCTTCGCGTACGGAGCCCGTGTCACCGCGACCAGCGTCGTGTTACGGGCATGCAGCTGTCTCAGCTCGCCGATCCTGTCGGCCGCAGACGAGCAGCTCGTGCATCCGGTGTCATCGGGATGCTCGATGCCGTCGGCATCGATGTCGTAGGTCCACATGAAGTGGTGCATGACCAGCTGCAACCGCCCCTCGAACATGTCCAGCAGGCCCACCTTCCCGTCGGGGCCCTCGAACGAGTACGTCTTGTCGATGCGCACCATCGGCATCCGGCGCCGGTCCGCGTTGACCTGGTCGCGGGCCCGCGTGAGCGCCTTCTCGCTGGCCAACAGCTCCTTGCGCGCGGTGAGCCACTCCCCGCGTGACACCACCTCGGGCAGCTCCCCCATCGTCGTCATCGCTCACGTCTCCACTGACGATCAGGACCCGACGGCGAGGTCGTCGGAGCGTCCGGCTTCGAGTCGCGACCACTGGGCGATGGGGCGTCCGTTGGTCCGCATGCGTGCTGGTCCCTCTTGCCACTGTTGTGGCCAGCTTGGGGGCGAGTCCTCCCACGGCTCCTGGCGTCCGTAGACCGTGAGGTCCATGAGCGCGTAGCTGTTGTCCATCGCCTCCACGCCCCGGAGGGTCGTCCAGTATGTCTCGAAGACGTGGTCTCCGTCCCGCAGGTAGCACACGAGGTGCATCCTGCCGATGTGGCGCCCGACGAGGAGGGCGTCGAGTGAAGCGTGGGCTGAGTACCAGGGCGCGTCCCAGCCCATGAAGTCGCGGTAGCGGATGCTCTCGTCGTAGGGGCCCTGACAGAAGACCGCGTAGGTGATGTTGCGCGAATGCAGGTAGGACAGCTCTGAGACCTGGGTGGCGCACCACGTGCAGCCTTCGCACTGCTCGGGCGCGGTGCGTCCTGGGTACCACATGAAGTAGTAGGCGATGAGCTGGCGCCGCCCTTCGAACGCGTCCAGCAGGGTGAGCGGCCCCTGGTGCCCGATCAGCGCGAGGTTGCCGTCCACCTCGACCATGGGTAGGCGCCGTCGGGCCGCAGCGATCGCATCGGCTTCGCGGGTGTGCGTCTTCTCGCGAACCCGCAGCCGGTCCAATTCGGCCTGGAAGGTCGTCCGATCGACGGCCGTGGGCAGGCCCGACGCGTTGTCGGCTTTGGCCACCGGCCCGCCGGGGTGTGTTGATTCATCCTTCATGACCGTCTCCCATGTTGCTGCGGCCTCATTGCGGTCCCTCCGGATCGATGACCGGCCGCGATGAGCTGAGAGGCTTCGCGAACAATGGTGCGGCCCTGACGATGGCGGCGCCATCCCTGAATCCTGCGGTTCTTGCTCGCACGTAGGGGATCGCCTCATCGTGCGAAAGACATCCGTCGCTCACCGTCTCTGTGTGCCCGTTGGCATCATCGGTGGGCACCGCGGATGCGCCTGAACGTCCGGCCCGGTTTGTAGACGGCGAGGCCGGTGGCCAGTGTCAGCGCGACGACGTCGTAGGTGGCGCCGGCGATCAGCGGTCCGGTCGCGCCGGTCTCGCCGTCGAGCAGGCGGCTGCTGGCGGGTCCGAGCACGAGGCCGCCGACGAGCAACACCGACACGATGAGAGCCAGCTTCGTGGTGACCCAGGAATACCTGAAGACCCCCCACCGGGTGCCGATCCCCAGCGCGATGCCCGTGAACAGCGCCCCGAAGCTGAGCGGGATGCCGAACACGAGGCTGAACATGTTGAGCGTCTTGGCCGCGTCGTGGACGAGAGCCGGGTCGTCGATCGTCGAGCTGCGCACGGCGACGGCCAGGTAGCCGGCGGAGTCGCCGAGCAGCCCGACGGACATGACGATGTGTGCGGTGAGCAGCGCATGGCGAACGCCGAGCGGCAGCGTGCGACGCGTCGTCGGCTTCGCGATGTTGTTGCCAGACCCGACGGTCTGGGGCTGCGTAGCAGTTGCTTCGTTCATCGGTGCTCCTTCGTGTTGCCGCCGGTGGGCGACGAGGCACATGGCGTGTCGTCAGAGCGGGCCGCCGGCGTCACGTTCTGGCGGTGGACGATGACGGCGAACCATTTGCGTCAGGGTCCCGCCCGCCATGTGGGCGTCAGGGCCACCGTCGGGCCGACCACGGGTGGTGATGCGCCCCTCCAGCCACTGCATGCGTCGCATCGGGATGCTCTCCTCCGGTCGGGGCGCGCCGCTCTGAGGGTCGCCGGCCATCGCGCGCCCGATCGACGCGCGTGCCGTCCATCCCAGATTTCTGGGGGCCCCGCTGCTCGGCCTGCTGCCGTGAGGCGTGCAGGTGATGGTCGAGGAGCAACCGGCCGGGAGATCGCCCCGGTCAGCCAGGGGTTTGCCGTGTGCGGAGCGTGGGGCCAGCTGGAATCGAACCAGCGACCCCACCCATATCAGCGCCTGCCTCTATCGCGGTGTCCGCCCTGGTCAGCCATACCAGACGATGGCGGCCGCACGCGTCGTCCCATACGGGTCCCGAGAAGCGCGGCGATCGCAACCGATCCTGCCTGGGCGACCCATCGACAGGCAGGTCGCGGCCGTCCTAATGCCGCGACCTGTGGAAGTGGTGAGCAAGTACCTGATTGACGGTCTTCTTGCCGATCGTGACCCCGTCCTCGATCGCGGAGCGGTAGTGAATGCCGCCCCAGATGCGGGCGTTGCCGACGTCGTACTGGAGGTCCTTGACCTTGTCGAAGTGACGATCTCCGAGGCCCGTCAGGCTGGGGACGGTGAAATCGATGTTTCCCGTTCCCAGGAATCTCGCGACGACGTGTCCACCGGCCGGGGTGATGCACGAGTGCGCACTCGGATACTCGGGGTGATTGGGCGTCGCGGGAAGTAGCGGAGACCAGGTTGCGTCGCCCACCGTCGCCTCGTTGCCGTCGGTGTCACCGGCCCGGATGGCGGTGATCGGACGCCAGAATGCGTAGTGGTACTTGGCGTCGAAGCAGGCGATGAGCGCGTCGGCGTAAGTCACGGAGATCATCGCCATGAACCTCGACGCATCCACGACGTCTAGCTGGTGGTCGAGCACGAAATTGCGGAAGGAGCCGCGTGCCTGCTGGACCGGGGGCTCCGCCCAGAACCGGGCGGCGAGCGTCTGCTCGTCGGTCCGCGTCATGCTCGTGCTCGAGCCGATTTCCTTGACCTCGTTGTAGTCTCGTGCCCATTTCTTGCTGTCGAGTTCGGGGGGGCCGTTTGGCCGGAACTGGTCGGCGGAGGCGAGGCTGAACGGCCGCATGAGCCCGAGGTAAGGGCCGATCGGGGGTGTTGGCGCCGTCGGGATCCAGACTCCGGGGATCGGTGGATCCGGCGGCGTGTACGTCACCGGCGCTCGGAAGCCGTCGTCGGCGCGCTCCGCGATGACGAACGCAGCAACCTGCTCGCCCGTCGCCACGCCCTCCGCCTTCGCCTGGCCGTCTGGGATGGTGGCCAACGATGCGGTGTAGGCAGGATCGAGGATCCCCGGCGCTTGGTTCGGCAGGTAATGGACCAGAATGCGATGCGCGGCGGCGGCGACTGCCGCTTCGGGCGATGCGCCGCCCGGTGCATCAGCATCGATCGCGAACGGTCCATACCCGCCCTCGATTGCCATCACCGAGTCGTAAACCGCGATAGCCACGTAGGCGAAGATCACGTGGCCTTCGGCGGGTGTGAGACCCGCCGCCGCGAACGCCTGGGTACCGATCGCGTCCCAGTCCGTGACGTAGGTGTCGGGCGGTCCCGTAGGTTGACTCCGGGCGCCACTCGACGCGGCTTCGCCCGGCACAATGACCGCCGCGGCAATCAGGGCGGAAACGATCAACCGGATTGGTTTCATGACCGGACCCCCTCAAGGAGCGCCTTGCATGTGACGCCGAGAAATTGTCGATCGAATAGGACGTCGGATCCTTCACCCGGCTCTGCTCGAGCATGAACAGCCCGGAGAATTCCGCGACGTGGCCCGTCGTGATCGGAGCCCCGCTTGGCCCCGCTGGAGGGTGAATGCCGCCGGAATGCGTAGCGCTCGTGCATCAGCGGCGCGGCCCGGGTAGGCGCCACCTGGGCCCCGACCCGGGGCTTGGACACACACGGTCTCCGCCGAGACGACACGCACGGTGCCTCCTGATGCAGGATGACCGCCCGCGCGCCCGCCCCGCCACCACAGCATGCGCCCAGAGAATCAGCGTGACAAGTCCCGCGGCCACGGTGCGGGCCGGCTCCCGGGTCTCTTCGGCCCAACGCAGTGGGGCTAGAAGGAATCGAACCTTCGACCTCACCCTTATCAGGGGTGCGCTCTAACCGACTGAGCTATAGCCCCCGGTGCGAACGCACCAGGCTAGCCCTGGGTGCCGCGATCGGTCGAACCTTCAACGGCCGGCACACGGATGGGTTCGGCGCGGTCGTCGCCGTCGCCGTCGTCGCCCATGGAGGGCGTCGGAGCTCGATGCTTGGCGGCGTGGCGGGGCCCGTCGGGACGCGCCGCCGCGGCGCGCGCGCCCGGCGCGCGACTTCCGCGCTGCCGGCCGGCCGGTTGCCGAGGGATCGGTTCCTTCACGACGGTGTAGCGCAGGCCGCCGGTCAGCTCGTTGAGCAGGTTGAGGAGCACGACCATCAGCACACTGCCGATGGAGCCGGCCACCACCAGGATCCCGCCGCCGACGGCGGCCACGCGGAAGATCGTGCCGTCGTCGAACTTGTACCCGCCCACGAGTACCTCATCGTCGGCGCAGTCGTCGTCCTGCTCGAACGGAGTGCCAGCGGGCACCTCCGCCTTGAGCGTGCACGTCCCGTACGCACCCATGCGAGTGACGAAGTTCTCGACGTCGTCGATCGTGCCCACCGACCGGCCGACGTTCCAGAGCAGCGTCCCCGCCACCAGGACGATCAGGCACACGCAGATGTAGAACAGCACCGACAGCTTGAAGACCGACCACGGGTCGAAGGACCAGAGTCGCTGGCGCACCCGGAGCCCGCGCCGCACCTTCGGCTTGGGGGTGCGTCGCGGACGGACCCGTGCGGCGAATCGCCTCGCACCGCGTGCCTTGTGCACCCCAGCGCCGCGCGGCCCGGTGCCGTTGGGATCGACCTCCGGACCGATAGCAGGGGCTGGCGTGGCGACCGCCGCCGAGGGTCGTGCATCGGCCGGAGCGCCCTGTGTCTCCTCCGTGGCCGGCGCGGGCGCCGCGGGCGTGAAGGTGGACCACGGAGACGACGCCTCAGCGGACAGACCGTCGCCATCACTCTGCTCGCTGCCCGCGACTCCGGGGTCAGCCACGGCCGGCCATCGCTCGGGGCGCGCATCGGCGGCTGCCACACCGGGTTGGCTACCCGCGGCGCCACCATCCAAGCCACTCACGTCGGCGCCACCCATCGACGGCAGGCCGGCCTCGTCGTGCCCGTTGGAGCCGTAGCCGTCCGCACCGCCGGCACCGGCGACGGGAGGCAACCCGGCGTGCGGGTCGGCCACCGGACCGCTGCCGGGCATCGGTTCTTCGGGTCGCTGCTCCGCACCGCCTTCGCCTTCGCCTTCGCCGTGATCGTCGGTGGTCACTCCGGACGGGTCAACCGGCATCGCGGGGAGTCTACGGCACGACCGTCTCCGCGCCCTAGCAGCCCCACCAGGTCTTTTTCATGGTACTCCGAACGCGCAGCGCGTTCATGAGCCGCAGACGATGAAGTGGATCGGATCGGTGACGGGCAGCGGCTGGCACAGGCCCGCCGCCTGCGCGACGCGACGCAGATCCACAACTTCGGCTCGCGGCACGTCGATTGCCAGCCCACGCTCGTGATCGGACGTGCCCGGGCGCGCCACGGGGTAGGGGTTCGTCGCCCGGCGCTCCCAGAGCGCCTCCTGTTGGGATCGGCTCCGCAGGCCCGACACCACCGTCACCGGGCGGCCGAGGAAACCGTCGGCGCGCGCCAGCGCGGCCAACATGGCAGGAGCCAGGCCGGCGCGGCCGCCGGCACCGGCCGCGGTTCCCCCGGCAGCCACGTCCACGGCGCGGCGGGTGGCCCGTGCTCGGGCGTAGGCCTCCACCTCGCCGACCCGCACCTGCACGACGACCTCGTCGCCGTCGCGCTCGATCTCGAGGAGATCGGCGCCATTGGCGCCCGCCACCTCGTGTGCCGCGTGCTCGCCATCAGCGGCGCCGGCGAGGGCTGCGGCGTCGGCGGCGGTGCGTGCTCTCGCCCGATCGTCGAGCGCCCGGGCGACCGGCGCCAGCGCGAGCAGCGCGACGCAACACAAGCCGACGAGCCCCGCAGTCAACGGAACGATCTGGCCATCGTCGTTGCGGCCGCGGCCGCCCGATCCGCGACCCCTGGGCGTCCACCTTCCGGACATCCCGCACACCTCCCCCGGGCGGGCCGCGTCGGCCGCGCCTCGTCACCGTCGCCAGGGGGAAGTCAGCGGGAGCGGCCGCGCCGCCGGGCGTCCCGGCGGGGCGTGCCTGTCCGAGTCAGCCGGTGAGGTCGGCGCCCAGCACCGGCGCCACCGCCGCCACGCTCTGGCCGGCGTCGAGGTTCATGACCCGGACGCCGGTCGCATCGCGACCCTGCGACGACACGTCGCGCACGGCGGTGCGGATGATCGTGCCGGCCGACGAGATCACGAAGATCTCGGCGTCGATGCCCACCATGAAGGCGGCGACGACGAAGCCCTTCTTGGCGGTGAGCTTGATGCCCCGGACCCCCTGCCCGCCGCGGCCCTGGGGGTTGAACCGGTCGAGCTGGGTGCGCTTGCCGTAGCCGGCATCAGTGACGATGAGCAGCGAGACGTCGTCACGAGCCACGTCACACGAGACCACTTCGTCGCCCGCCCGCAGCTTCATGCCCCGCACGCCGGCGGCCGCCCGGCCCATCGCCCGGACGTCGTCCTCACCGAACAGGATGGTCATGCCCGAGCGGGCCACCATGAAGATGTCGTCGCCACCGTTGGTGGGGATCACCTTCACGAGCTCGTCGCCGTCGCGCAGGTTGATGGCGATCAGCCCGCTGCGCAACGACGAGTCGTACTCGTTGAACTTGGTCTTCTTGACCTGCCCCTGCTTGGTGGCGAAGAACAGGAACCGGTGGGTTTCGTAGTCGCGGGTGTCGATGACGGCCTCGATGCGCTCGCCGGGCTGCAGCGGCAACAGGTTGACGATCGCCGTGCCCCTGGCCGTCCGTTCCTTGCGGGGGATCTCGTGCGCCTTCAGCCGGTAGACCCGCCCGCGGTTGGAGAAGAACAACAGGTACGCGTGCGCCGTGGTGGTGAGGATGTGGCTGACGTAGTCGTCGTCGCGGAGGCTCGCGCCAGCGACGCCGCGGCCGCCGCGGCCCTGGGCGCGGAACGTGTCGGCCGGGACGGTCTTGACGTAGCCGCGCGACGACATGGTCACGACCAGCTCTTCGTCGTCGATGAGATCCTCGATGTCGATGTCGCCGACGTCGAAGGTGATCTCCGAGCGGCGGGGCGTGGCGAACCGCTCCTTCACCGCCAAGAGCTCTTCCTTGATCACCGAGCGCAGCTTGTCTTCGTCGCCGAGGATGGCCTCGAGCTCTGCGATCGCCACGCGCAGGTTCTCGGCCTCGGTCTCCAGGTCGATGCGGGCCAGGCGGGTGAGCTGCCCCAGCCGCATGTCGAGGATGTGCTCGGCCTGCTCGATGGAGAACTGGAAGGGCTCGGCCATCAGGCCCTCGCGGGCCGCAGCGCGGTCCTCAGACGATCGGATGAGCGCGATCACCTCGTCGATGACGTTGATGGCCTTGAGCAACCCGTCGACCAGGTGGGCGCGGCGGCGCGCCTTGTCGAGCCGGAACTGGCTGCGGCGGCGGATGACGTCGACCTGGTGGTCGATGTAGGCCTGCAGCACCTGGACGAGGTTGAGCGTGCGGGGCACGCCGTCGACCAGCGCCACCGTGTTGACGGCGAAGTTGTTCTGCAGCGGCGTGTGCTTGAAGAGGTTGTTCAGGATGACGAGGGCCGGGGCGTCCTTCTTGAGCTCGATGACCAGGCGGGTGTCGCTGCCGGCGGACTCGTCGTTGACGTCGGCGATGCCCTCGATCTGGCGGCTCTCCACCAACTCCTTGATCTTGGTGGCCGTGGCCGAGATCGACGCCTGGTAGGGCATCTCGGTGACCACGATGCGGTCGCGCTGACGCCCGGTGCCCTCGACGATCTCGGTGCGCGCCCGCAGCCGGATGGAGCCCTTGCCCGTGCGGTAGGCATCGAGGATCCCGGCCCGGCCCATGATGAGCCCACCGGTCGGGAAGTCGGGGCCGGTGACGAACTGCATCAGGTCGTCGGGCGTCGCCTCCGGGTGGTCGAGGAGATGGAGGACGGCATCGATCGCCTCGCCCAGGTTGTGCGGCGGGATGTTGGTGGCCATGCCCACGGCGATGCCCTGGCTGCCGTTGACCAGGAGGTTGGGGAAGCGAGCCGGCAGGACCAGCGGCTCCTCGAACTCGCCCGAGTAGTTGTCGGCCATGTCGACGGTCTCTTCGCCGATGCCGTCGAGCATGACGTCCATGGACAGCGGAGCCAGCCGGCACTCCGTGTACCTCGAGGCCGCCGGCCCGAAGTCGGGCGAGCCGAAGTTGCCGTGACCGGCGATCAGCGGATGCCGCAGGGAGAAGTCCTGCGCCATACGCACCAGCGCGTCGTAGATCGCACTCTCGCCGTGCGGGTGGTAGCGGCCCATCACGTCGCCCGTGACGCGGGCGCACTTCATCCAGCTGCGGTCGGGGCGCGCGCCGATGTCGTACATGCCCCAGAGGATGCGGCGGTGCACCGGCTTGAGGCCGTCACGGACGTCGGGCAACGCCCGCGCCGTGATGACCGACATGGCGTAATCGAGGAAGGAGCGCTCCATCTCCTCCTGGATCTCGATCGGCTCGACGGCCAGGCGCCCGCGGCCGTCGGCGCCGTCGCCGGAGCCGTTGGTGTCGTCGATGGAAGGGATTGAGTCGTCAGCCATGGGAGATCAGATGTCGATGAAGCGGACGTCTTTGGCGTTGGTCTGGATGAACTGCTTGCGCATCTCCACGTCCTCGCCCATGAGGATGGAGAGCACCTCGTCAGCGAGCGCCGCCTGCTCGACGTTGATCTGCAGCAGCGTGCGATGCGTGGAGTCCATCGTCGTGACCTTGAGCTCCTCCCAGTCCATCTCGCCCAGCCCCTTGAGGCGCTGGAACTCCTTGCGGTGGTTGGGGTTATCCGCCAGGAAGCGCGCCTTGGCCGCGTCGTCCTTCAGGTAGACCTTCTCCTTGCCCACCTCGGTCGAATAGAGCGGCGGCTCGCAGACATAGACGTGGCCCTGCTCGACCAGCGGCCTCATCTGCCGGAAGAAGAACGTGAGCAGCAACGTGCGGATGTGGGCGCCGTCGACGTCGGCATCGGTGAGGATGCACACCTTGTCGTAGCGGCGCTTGTCGTTGTCGAACTCGTCGCCGAGGCCGGCCCCGATCGCTGAGATGAGCGTCTGGATCTCGGCGTTGCGGAGCATCTTGTCGATGCGGGCCCGCTCGACGTTGAGGATCTTCCCGCGAATGGGCAGGATCGCCTGCGTCGCAGGGTTGCGGGCCTGCACCGCGGGCCCGCCGGCGGAGTCGCCCTCGACGATGAAGAGCTCGCGCTCCTCGCGGTTCTTGGACGAGCAGTCCTTGAGCTTGTCGGGCATGCCGGCGCCGTCGAGCAGGGTCTTGCTGCGCACGACGTCGCGCGCCTTGCGGGCCGCCGCACGAGCCTGGGCGGCTGCGATGCCCTTGCGAACGATCTTGTTGGCCTCGGTCGGATTCTCCTCGAGCCAGTCGCCGAGCTTCTCGTTGGTGGCGCGCTGCACGAGCGTCTTCATCGCGGTGTTGCCGAGCTTCGCCTTGGTCTGGCCCTCGAACTGGGGATCGCGTAGCCGCACGGAGATGATCGCGGTGAGGCCCTCGCGGATGTCCTCTCCGGCGAGGTTCGGGTCCTTCTCCTTGAGTTGCTGCTTCGCTCGCGCGTACTTGTTGACGGCCGTCGTGAGCGCGGCCTTGAACCCCTCCTCGTGGGTGCCGCCCTCGATGGTGTTGATGCCGTTGGCGAAGCTGTGGATGCCGTCGGTGTTGAAGCCGGTGTTCCACTGGAAGGCGGCCTCGACCTCGGAGGTCGCGTCCTCGTCGGCGTAGTAGCCGACCTTGGAGAACAGGCTCTCCTTTGTCTTGTTGACGTGCTTGACGAAGTCGATGATGCCGCCCGCGTACTTGTAGACGACCGGCTCGTGGTCGTGGCCCTCGCGCTCGTCACGGAACCGGATCTCGAGGCCCTTGTTGAGGAACGCCATCATCTGCAGGCGCTCGAGGATCGTGCGGGCCGAGAACTCGACGGTCTCGAACACCGTGTCGTCGGGCCAGAACGTGACTGTCGTGCCGCGGCGGGGACCCGAGCGGCCGTTGCGGGGTGCGTCCCCGGTCACCTTGAGCTTGGCCTGCGGTTGACCCCCGTTGACGAAGGTCTGGGTGTAGCGCCTGCCGTCGCGGTCGACCTCGACCACCAAGCGGCGCGACAGCGCGTTCACGACGGAGACGCCCACCCCGTGGAGGCCACCCGAGACCTTGTAGCCGTCGCCGCCGAACTTCCCCCCGCCGTGGAGCTTGGTGAGCGCGATCTCGACCCCCGAGATCTTGTGGATCGGGTGGATGTCGGTGGGGATGCCACGCCCGTTGTCGACCACGCGACAGCCACCGTCGGCCAGCAACGTGATGTCGATGCGGTCGGCTTCGCCGGCCATCGCTTCGTCGACGGAGTTGTCAACGACTTCCCACACCAAGTGGTGAAGACCGGTCGGGCCGGTGGAGCCGATGTACATGCCCGGCCGCTTGCGGACCGGATCGAGGCCCTCCAGGACCTGCATGTCTTTGGCTCCGTACGAGGTGCTTCCCTGCGGCAAGGCGCGCCCTTTCGGCGAGGTCGATTTCCTAGGGACGAATGACCGGCGACCGAAGGCCTTTTGCCTGGTCAGAGCCCCAAATCACAACAACGCAAGTCTACCAGAGGGGGGTGACATTCCCGCTCATCCCGAGGCTGTTCGCCGGCCGCGATCAGGAGCATCCAAGGCGCCGGGCGCGGGCCCGGCTCACCCCGGCCGTGGGACCCGGCGCGGCGGGCGCGGTCCCCGGCGACCGCGGTCGACCCGCACTTCGATCCGTGCGATCGGCCGGGACCCTGCGAGCTCGGTGACGCGGGCCACGAGCTGGGCCTCGAGGAACCGCACATGCGTTGCCACCGCCGGTTCGTCGCACGCCACCACGAGAGCCTCGCCGTGGATCGCCAGCGGCCGCGTGCGCCCGGCCATCGCCTCCCCGACGACGTCGCACCAACGTTCGAACACGACCTCGATCCCCGCGCGGCTCGGGGCGCCGAGCCGTCCCAGGACCCGATCGAGCGTGTCCGCCAGCCGCGTCGGTGGCGGCGAGGTGCCGGGGAGGGGCTGCCAACCCATGGTGACAGTCAACCATCCGGCGACGCGCCGGGCGCCACGTCCCGGCCGCCGCCCGCGACCGTGACCGCACCGTCCCGGAGCCGCAGCACGACGTCGGGATGGGTGTCGGGTGGGAGGCCGGCGGCGGTCGTCAGCACGGTCTGGCCGGGCGGCAGGTTGGCGACCAGGGCCTGGCTGCGCTCGGCGTCCAGTTCGCTGAAGACGTCGTCGAGGAGCAGGACCGGCGGGCTCCCGGTCTCCGCGATCACGACGTGATGCACGGCCAGCCGCAGGGAGAGCGCCAGTGTTCGCTGCTCACCCTGGCTGGCATGCGTCCTAGCCGGATTGCCGGCGAGGCCGAGGACCATCTCGTCGCGGTGCGGCCCCACCGTGGACACGCCACGACGCAGGTCGTCGGCCCGCGCCGCCGCCAACGCGTCGGCCAGCCCGCGCTCCCGCCACGCGGCGTCATAGGTCACCGTCACCTGCGCCGGTTCGCGGGCCAGGGCGTCATACGTCGACGACAAGAGTGGTGTCATGCGCTCGATCAGCTCGGCCCGCGCCGCCGCCAGTGCCTCGCCCGCCTGCGCAAGCTTGGCGTCCCACACGTCCAGCGTGAACGCCGCCGCCTCGTCGAGCCGGCCCCCGGTCTGGCGCAGTAGCGCATTGCGCTGCCGCAGCACCTTGTCCACGTCCCCCCTCAGAGCGTCGTTGCGGGGATGCAGCGCCACCAGCGCGTCGTCAAGGAAGCGTCGCCGCTCGCCCGGTCCATCTTTGACGATGTCCAAATCGTCGGGCGCAAAGACAGTAACCCGCAACGACCCGAGCATGTCCCGGGCCCGGCGGAGCGGCTGGCGGTTGACGAGGACCCGATTGCGGCCGGTCGCCTGCAACTGTGCCTCGAGGAGGAGCTCACGGCCATCCCGTTCGGCGAGGGCCCGGACTATGGCGAACGACGCCCCCTGCCTGACCAGCGCCTCCGTGGGCGCCCCGCGGAACGACGACAGCGTTGCCAACCACCCCAGCGCCTCGAGCAGGTTGGTCTTCCCCTCGCCGTTGGCACCGATCAACACCGTCAATCCTGGCGACAGGTTGACCTCGACCGATGTGTAGCTGCGGAAGTCGGTGAGCCACAGCGTGCGAACGTGCACGCCTCGGTGCCCGCCCCGGTCAGCTCACGCGCACGGGCATGAGCAGATAGAGGAAGTTGTCGTGCTCCGGGCTCCGGACCAGCGCGGGCTTCAGCGAGTCCACCGTCTCGATGAGCACCTCGTCGCCCTCCAGCACCTCGACGCCCTGCAGCAGGTAGTCCGGGTTGAACGCCACGGTCAGCTCAGTGCCCTCGTACTTGGCGTCCAGCGACTCGTGGGCCTGGCCGACGTCCTGGGTGACGGCCACCAGGTCGAGGCCCTCGGGCGACATTGCCAGCCGCACCGGTGTCGCTTCGCGTGCCAGCAGCTTCACCCGGCGGAGCCCTTCGAGCAGGCCCTCGCGGCTGACGACCAACCGGTTGGGCGGCGCCGACGATGGGATGAGGCCGCGGTAGTTGGGGAAGTCACCCTCGATGAGCATGGTGGTCAGGCGCACGTCGCCGGCCTCGAACCCGGCGTCGCGCTCACCCAACCTCACGGTGAGCTCGCCGACACCGCCGAGCACCTTGGTGAGGTCATTGAGCGCCCTCGAGGGCACCAACACCGACTGACCCTCGGCCAACACGGTCTGGCCGGGGAGGTCGCGAACCGCCAGCCGGAACGAATCCGTGGCCACCAGCCGCAGGCCTCCCGCCTCGGCAGACATCAGCACGCCCGTGAGGATGGGCCGGGCATCGTCACTCGAGGCCGCCGGGACCACCTGGCGCAGCGCCGCCGACAACTCGGTGGCACCAAGGGTCACGGCCTCACCCGTGGCCTCGGGCAGCCGCGGGAACTCGTCGACCGGGAACACGCGCAGCGTGAACTCGGAGCGCCCGGCGGTGATCCGGGCCTGCTCCCCGTCGACGTCGATCTCGACCGCGCCGGGCGGGAGCGACCGCACGACGTCGGAGGTGAGACGTGCGGGCAGGATGGCGACGCCGTCCGTGGTCCCCTTCACCCCGTCGCCGATCACGACGGCGATGGTCAGCTCGAGGTCGTGCCCGGTCAGGGTGAGGGTGTTGCCCTGCAGTTCGGTGCGGATGCCCGAGAGCACCGGTAGCGCTCCACCGCGGCTGGCGGTCGCTCGGCCGGCGGTGCCGAGGGCTTCGACGAGAACGTCTCGCTCACATCGGAACTTCACGCCGTAGCTCGCTTTCTCTGCCTTCGTGGTAAGTACTCGAACCAGTAGTGGTAGTAGGGCCTGTGGATTGTGGACGATGACCCGTCGCCGCAGGTCAGCGGCACGTTTGTCGTCCCTGTTGTGTCCCCAGGCTCCCACAGGTTGAAGGTCGCGCGCGTGACCCCTCTGGGGATCGGCGACGCGTCGTCCACCGAGCCAGGATCCCGATCCACAGCGCGTCCCGAACGTTCTCCACGGCGACGGTCCGGGTTGTCAGTCGCCCTGACGGACGGCCTTCATGAGCCGAGTGACCTGGTCATAGATCTGGCGATCCTTGGACATGAGCGAGCCGATCTTCTCCACCGCGTGGATCACGGTGGTGTGGTCACGGCCGCCGAACTCCCGCGCGATGTTGGGGTACGACAGGTCGGTCAGTTCTCGCATGACGTACATGGCGATCTGCCGCGCTGTCACCAGCGGTCGTTGACGGTGCTTGCTGGTGATCTCGTCGATCGTGAAGCCGAACTGCTTGGCGGTCTCGTCGAGGATCAACTGAGGGGTGATCGGGCGTGGCTGGTTCTCGCTCAGCAGGTCCGCCAGCACCTGTGTGGCGCGCTCGACGGTGAGTGGCTCGTGGGTGAGGCTGGCGAACGCTGACACCCGGATGAGCGCCCCCTCGAGCACGCGGATGTTGTCCTTGATGTTGGTGGCGATCAGGTCCAGCACGTCGTTCGGGATGCGGGTGGATTCGAGCTCGGCTTTCTTGAGGAGGATCGCCATCCGCGTCTCCAGCGCCGGTGGCTGGATGTCGGTCATCAGCCCCTGTTGGAAGCGGCTGCGCATGCGGTCCTCGATGCCGATCTGATCGGGTGGTCTGTCGGACGACAGGACGATCTGCCGGTTGGTCTGGTGCAGGTGGTTGAAGGTGTGGAAGAACTCCTCGAGCGTCTCTTGCTTCCCCTCGAAGAACTGAACGTCGTCGACCAGCAGCACGTCGATGCCTCGATAGCGGCGCTTGAACGCGTCGCGGCTGTCCGAATGCATCGAGTCGATGAACTCGTTGAGGAAGGTCTCCGACGTGACGTAGCGAACGCGGTACGCCGGGTAGTTCCGGCTGACGTAGCTGGCGATGGCCTGGAGGAGGTGGGTCTTGCCAAGGCCGGCGTGGCCATAGATGAACAGCGGGTTGAACTTGCGGGCCGGCGTTTCGGCCACCGACAGCGCAGCGGCATGGGCGAAGCTGTTCGAACCCCCGATGACGAAGTTCTCGAACGTGTAGCGGGGGTTGAGCTCCTCGTCTCCGAGCTCGTCGGCGGCGCGGCCGGGTCCGTTGGGTGACCGGGCGCCGGCATGGCCGTCGCCCGCGGGGCCGGACCTGGACAGCTCGGGGACCTGGGTCGCGAGGCCGTCGTTCGGCGCCGGAACGATCCACAGCGGCGGTGGTTCTGCGGGGTCGATGCGGAGGCGTAGCTCGGCGTGGGACGCGCCGGCCTCGGCCATCGCGTCGCGCACCAACCCGAGGTAGCGGCCCTCGATGCGCTCCTTCGCCAGGGCGCTGGGGACGCCGAGCGTGAGGACCTCACCGTCGAAGTCCACCGCCCGGACACCGTCGAAGGCCGTATGCCACACCAGGTCCGAGACCTGCGCCCGGAGCAGCGCTGCGCACGTCGTCCACAGGTGGTGCGCGTCGCTGATCACGGTCCCGAGCCTTCCTGCTGGCAGCCGAAGTCGTCCACAAGCAATCCACACATGTGGATGACTGCACAACAACCCGATACAGGCAGTGGACCAGGCGCCAGCTCCGCTGCCTGACACCCCAGTGAGGGGAGTGGGTTGGGGAAAGCTAGCACCGTGGATGGTGGCCGACCAGGGTGGTCCCCGGGATTGAGTGGCCCCGTCATGCAGCACGGTTGGCGCATTTGACGGATGGGGCTCTACCGTTATCCGCGCACCGAAGCGGCGCGAGTGGTATTCGCGCGCGTCGCGGACGAGTTCAACACCCCGCCGCAGGCCCCGCTGACGCTGCGAGGAGGCCGCGTGCTCGAGGAGGCAGAAGGTGAAGCGCACGTATCAACCGAACAACCGGAGGCGAGCCAAGCGGCACGGCTTTCGGCTGCGGATGCGGACCCGCGCCGGGCAGGCCATCGTCCGGGCACGGCGCCGGAAGGGCCGCGCCCGGCTGTCGGCCTGATCGGACGGATCGGCGATCGTGCGACGTTCGACGCGCTCCGGCGTGATGGATGCCGCGCCCGGCGGGATCCGGTGACAGTGCTGTTCCTTCCCGAGCCGGCCGGCGCCAACGGTGACGTGCGCGTCGCGTACAGCATCGGCCGGCGCGTGGGAACGGCGGTCGACCGCAACCGCGTCCGGCGCCGCCTACGGGCGGCGATGCGCGACGTCAGTCGCGACGGTGACGGGTTGAGCTCTGGTGCGTATCTGGTACTCGTCCGCCCCGAGGCCGGAATCACGCCATACCGGGAGCTGAAGCACTCGCTTGGCGAAGCGTGCGCTGCAGCCGCTCGGAGCGCTGACTCATGAGCCCGATCGCCCGCATGCTGCATTGGTTGGTAAGGCTCTACCAGAAGGTGGCGGACGGGCGGCCATCACCATGTCGATTTGTCCCTACCTGCTCGAACTACGCGCTGGACGCTCTGGAGCGACACGGCGCGGCGCGCGGCTCGGCGTTGACCGTGCGGCGCCTGTTCCGCTGCCATCCCTGGGGGGGACACGGGTGGGATCCCGTTCCTGAAGGAAAGCACCGCTGATGCTAGACGGCCTGTTTGAGCTCATCTCGGGCTTGCTCAACTTCTTCTATGCCAACGTGCCCGGTGGCTATGCAGTTGCGATCGCCCTCCTGACCTGTGTGGTGATGATCGTCACGACACCGCTGACGCTCAAGGGCACGCGCTCGATGATCGAGATGCAGCGGCTCCAGCCGGAGATTCGTCGCCTGCAGGTCCAGTACAAGGACGACCGGCAGCAGCTCAACGAAGAGCTGATGAAGTTCTACCGGGAGCACCAGATCAACCCGGTGGGCGGATGCCTCCCGCTGCTGATCCAGGCGCCGGTGTTCTCGATCCTCTTCTATGTCGTGCGCGGCCTGACGCAGCAGTCGAAGTTCGTGGGCTTGCAGGAATACACGAAGGACCTCGGTCTGACGACCACCGTCACCGACGGGTTCCGTCCCAAGTACCTGCACCACGACGCCGAGCTCTACCAGTCGCTGCTGGGCAAGCACGAGATGAACTCATTGGGCGTCGACCTGGCGATCTCGCCCGGGGCGGCTCTCAGCCAGGGCTTTCTCACCGCGCTGCCGTACCTCCTGCTCATAGCCGTCATCGCGTTCCTGAGCTGGTACCAGCAGAAGCAGATCATGGGCCGCACGGCTGGGGCCGAGGTCACCC
Organism: uncultured bacterium; assembly: GCA_963756425.1. Taxonomy (GTDB): domain Bacteria; phylum Actinomycetota; class Acidimicrobiia; order Acidimicrobiales; family VFJN01; genus DASQUK01. The sequence goes on from CAVWNW010000015.1 coordinate 147,472, forward strand.
AACAGCAGCGGCTGATGATGCGGATCGGGCCGCTGCTCTATGTGTTCTTCGCGTTCGTCAGCCCACTGGCCATCGGCATCTACTTCCTGGTCTCGACGCTGTGGCGGGTCGGTCAGCAGGCGTTCATCACCCGTTCGCTCTATCGAGGCGAAGAGTCGGTTGGCAGGCAAGCGCAGCGGGCCATGGTGGAGCTACGCGAGGCGCGCAAGGCGGACGGCAACGGCGCCAAGGGTGGCGCGCCGGCGAAGAAGGCACCGGCCGCGGAGGCGAGTGGGAATGGGCGTACCGGCGATCAGAAGCCGGCCCAGCAGCCTCCCAAGGCCCGCAGCGGCGCCGGCGGCGGCGCGAAGTCGTCCAGCGGAGGCGGCGGCCCAGCGCCGAAGCCCCACCCGCGCTCACGCAAGAAGAGAAAGAGGAAGTAGCGCCGTGGAATGGGTCGTGACGACCGGTCGCACCGTTTCCGAGGCCGTGGAATCGGCCCTCGACAAGCTGGGTGTCGACGAGCGGGACGCCGAGATCGAGGTAGTTCAGGAGCCGCAGAAGGGACTGTTCGGGCGCCTGCGTGCGGAGGCTCAGGTGCGGGCGCGGGTCCGCCCGACCATGCCCCGCCCGAAGGTCGATCGCCGAGACCGCCGGCGCGGCGAACGGCGGGGCCGCGAGGGTGACCGCAACCGGACCAAGGCAAGGTCGGCGGGCCGCAGCGATGGCACGGACGGCAACAGTCGTGCCCGGGGGCAGCGTCGGGACGCGGCGGCGGGACGGGGCGATGGCGACCGGCCCGGCGATGCTGCCGTGGTGACGGAGCAGGCCGACGTGGCCGGTGATGGTGGGCCAGGGTCGGTGGAAGGACGCCAGGCGGCCGCGACTCGCTCGCGTCGCCGCCGGGGTAGCCGGACAGCAGAGGGAGCGAATGCGGTGAGCGAGAGCATGCAGCCAACACAGGCGCCGGCAGCGGCGGAATTCGACATCGAGGGTCAACGACAGGCCGTCGAGAGCTTCCTCATCGATCTACTGGCGGCATTCAGCCGGTCCGACGCCACCGTGACGGTGACGCTGAGCGAGGACGAGGCGATCGAGGCCACAGTGGACGGACCCGAGCTCGGCCTGCTGGTCGGCCAGAAGGGCGTGACCCTCCAGGCAGTTCAGGAGTTGGTGCGAAGCATGGTGCAGCGCCGCTTCGTTGGGCAGACGCATGCACGAGTGCGCCTCGACGTCGCCGGTTATCGCGCCCGCCGCAAGGTGGCGCTCGAGCGATTCGCCCGGGAGGTCGCCGAGTCCGTGAAGTCCAGTGGCGTGGCCAAGGCGCTGGATCCGATGGGTTCGGCCGACCGCAAGGTCGTCCACGACGCGGTCAATGAGATGGAAGGCGTCAACACGGTCTCCGAGGGCGAGGACGAGGCTCGCCGGGTCGTGATCCGCCCCGCCTGACCCGGGTGGACGACACTGGCATGATCGAGGTCCTGGAGCGGAGCCGGGGTCTCGGCTTCCTCGGGCCCGGTTCCGTGCGCGTGCATGTGGACCACGCCACCGGGTTCGCAGCTGGCATCGAACGTGCACCAGCCCAGTTCCTGGACCTGGGCAGCGGCGGCGGTGTGCCGGGACTGGTGCTGGCACGGAACTGGCCCGCGAGTCGGGTGGTGCTCCTGGACGCCCGCGAACGCCGATGCCGCTTCCTCCGGGAGGCGGTGCGCGACCTCGACATCGCCGAGCGCGTGGTCGTTCTCTGGGCACGGGCGGAGGAAGCCGGCCACCGCGATTACCTGCGTGGGGCATTCGACCTCGTGGTGGCGCGGGGCTTCGGACCGCCCGCGGTGACGGCGGAATGCGGGGCGCCATTCCTCCGGGTGGGCGGAAGGCTGGCGGTGAGCGAGCCACCCGACCGTGGCGACGAGGGGGGTCCCGCGGACGCATCCGAGCGCTGGGCGGCCGGTGGCCTGACCCGTCTCGGCTTGGCCGTAGGCCGGTCGTGGACCGATGGGTTCCGGTACCAGGCGCTCGAGCAGCTCGAGCCGTGTCCCGAGCGGTACGCACGCAATCCCGGAGTTCCGGCAAAGCGACCTCTCTTCTGAGCGCGGCGGCTGTTCCACGTGGAACGGCCGCCGGGTCTTGCGCCAGCACGGTCCCGGTGCCAGCCGCTGGTGGGTCGTGTGTTCCACGTGGAACACGGCTGCTCTCGCAAAATCGGAATGCCTGATTGCTAGAGCACTCGGGCGGTTCCACGTGGAACACGGCGAGGTTCTCACAACCACCTCGTTCCCGGCGCAAGGCTCGCCGGCATACCGCGGTTGCCACGTGGCACCGACATCCACGGCGGAGGGCGGGGCCTGCGGGTGCGCGCACTCCGATGCCTTGACCCCGTGTTCCACGTGGAACAACCCGAACTCACGGCGGCATGCCCGCACAGGGCTCCTTGGCCTTGCTGCTCGCGTTGACGCGCGGCGTCGGATCTGAGCGTTTGGCGGTTCGCGAGCAGCGTGACGACGACCCCTGAGCCCGGCGGTGTTCCACGTGGAACGCGCGCCAAGGCGTCGCTAGCAGCAGGCCGGGCTGCCGGTGCCAGCTGTCGAGTTCGTGGGAGACGGACGCCGCCGACAGATGGTTGTGTTTGACGCGCCCGCGCGATGAACCGCGACACGATCCTGGTGCGTTCCACATCGAACACACGCGTACGCCACTCGGCGAAAAAGCCGCAGGGCTGCGCCAAAACACCAGGCTTGACCGGGACCCGACGGCCCGAAAGTATGTGCCGGTGGCCGATGGTCCGCCTCGAGATGGCGCCGATCGGGCGGCGGTCACGTAGTCCCTCTTCGGACCACAACCGCGTTCAGCTTGCCGGGTCGAGTCCGCCCCGGTATCGACCGCTGGGAGCATCGGCGATGAGTACCCAAGACAGCGGCTTCGGCGGGATCCCCACATCGGCCGTGCTGGAGACCAGGTTCGACGAGACGGGCCGACGTGCATCACGGGAAGCTCATGTCGCCGAGGCACCGGCCCGCGTGTCGACGCCGTTCGAGCGACCGCTCCCCCGCACCATCGCGATCGCCAACCAGAAGGGCGGTGTCGGCAAGACCACGACGGCGGTCAACCTCGGCGCCTGCCTGGCCGAGCTCGGCTACCGCGTGCTCGTGGTCGACCTGGACCCGCAGGGCAATGCGAGCACGGGTCTGGGCATCAACATCCGAGACTTGCAGTCCTCGATGTACGACGTCATCTTGAATGACCTTCCACTCGAGGACTGCGTGGAGGGGACGGCGGTCCGGAATCTCTTCGTCGCCCCGGCCGCCCTCGACCTGGCGGGTGCCGAGATCGAGCTGGTGCCCGCGTTCAGCCGCGAGATGCGCCTGCGCCGAGCGCTGGACGCGGTGCGGAACGACTACGACTACATGCTGATCGACTGCCCACCTTCGCTCGGACTGCTCACGGTCAACGGCCTGGCGGCGGCCAGCGAGGTGATCGTGCCGATCCAGTGCGAGTACTACGCGCTCGAGGGCTTGGGCCAGCTGCTGCGGAACGTGCAGCTCGTCCAGCGCAATCTCAATCCCAGCCTCGAGCTCAGTGCCATGGTCCTCGTCATGTACGACGCCCGGACCAAGTTGGCCGACCAGGTGGTGCACGAGGTGCGCGACCACTTCGGCGAGAAGGTCTGCCACAGCATCGTCCCCCGAACGGTCCGCTTGAGCGAGGCGCCCTCGTTCGGCCAGCCCATCATCACGTTCGATCCCACGTCCCGGGGTTCGATCGCATACCGGAACTTGGCGACGGAGGTCAGCGGTGGAGCGGCGCGGCGGACTGGGTAAGGGCCTCGGCGCACTCATCCCCTCGGACGTCGCCCAGTCCTCGGCCGCCGGCCTCGCAAGCAGGCCGGGGATCGAAGAGGTCCCGATCAACCAGATCGACCCGAATCCCTACCAGCCGCGCAACCGCTTCGACGAGGAGTCGCTGGCAGGCCTGACCGCCTCGATCCGCGAGCTGGGTGTGTTGCAGCCGATCCTGGTCCGCCAGGTGAGCGACGACCGCTACGCCATCATCGCCGGAGAACGCCGCTGGCGTGCGGCCAAGCGGGCCGGCCTCCAGTTCATCCCGGTGATCGTGCGCCAGGTGAACGACGAGCTCACGCTCCAACACGCATTGGTAGAGAACCTGCACCGCGACGACCTGAACCCGCTCGAAGAGGCGGCCGCCTACCAGCAACTGGTCGAGGACTTCGAGCTGACCCAGGAGGAGGTCGCCCACAAGGTCGGTAAGAGCCGCTCGGCGATTGCAAACCTGCTGCGGCTCTTCCAGCTGCCGCCGCAGGTGCAACGGCTCGTGGCCGAGGGCCGCGTGTCTGCGGGTCATGCCAAGGCGCTGCTGGGCACACCCGATCGGGCGTTCCAGGAGTCGCTGGCGCGGCGCGTGGCCACCGACGGGCTGTCGGTTCGGGAGACCGAGGAGGCCGTCCGGCAGCGCAACGGGCTGGCGGGAGCGCCGAGCGGATCCACCGGGTCATCGACCGGACGGACGAAGCTACGACCGCCAGGGCTGCTCGAGCTCGAAGAACTGCTGGCCGAGCAGCTCGATACCCGAGTGTCGATCAACGTCGGGCCCAAGCGCGGCCGAGTTGTCATCGAGTTTGCCGACCTCGAGGACCTCGAGCGCATCTATCGGGTCATGGCCGGGTCACACTGACACACAAGGCCTCGAAAAACACTCAACCCCAACCTGAGGATCGGAGGTCCTCAAGTCGGGGTCGAGTCATCCACAGCCTTGCGCACAGGTTGTGGATTACCTCTCTTGTTCAGGTTCAGGGCAGGAATTCACCCAGCTCAGCCAGCAGTTGACCCTTACCCTTGGCTCCCACCAGGCGCTTTTGCGGAGCGCCATCCTTGAAGACGATGAGCGTGGGGATGCTCATGACGTCGTAGCGGCGGGCGACGTCTGGATTCTCGTCGACGTTCAGCTTCGCGACGCTGATCTTGCCCGCATGCTCGCCCGCGATCTCATTGAGGATCGGGGCGATCATCTTGCAAGGTCCGCACCACTCGGCCCAGAAGTCGACGACCACCGCCTCGGACGCGGCGCCAATCGTCTCATCGAACGTGGCGTCGGTGAGGGTGGTTATGCCTTCAACCATGTCCAGGTGACCTTCCTTCGGTGTGACTGGCGGATGTATCAACGAACCAAAGGGGTGAACAGCGCCCCTGCCAGGGTTGTTCCCCCTCCCGCAGGCCCACTAGTCCCCCTGGGCCTCGACCCATCGTTCGGCGTCGATGGCGGCCTGGCAGCCCGAGCCGGCCGCGGTGATCGCCTGCCGGTAAACGTGGTCCTGGACGTCGCCGCAGGCGAACACTCCCTCGACGTTGGTCGACGTGGCACCGTGGCCGAGCCCGGTCACGAGGTATCCGGATTCCTCCATCTCGAGCTGGCCCTTGAAGAGGTCGGTGTTGGGCTTGTGGCCGATCGCCACGAAGAGGCCGGACACCGGGAGCGACGTCAGCTCGTCGGAGAGGACGTTGCGGACCGTGACTCCCGCGAGCTTGGTGTCGCCCTCGATGCCGTGGATGACGTGGTTCCACAGGAAGCGGATCTTCTCGTTGGCGAACGCACGTTCCTGCATGATCTTCGACGCCCGCAACTGGTCCCGACGGTGGACGATCGTCACCGACCGGGCGAACTTGGTGAGGAAGATGGCCTCCTCCAGAGCGGAGTCGCCACCGCCCACCACGGCGATGTCGTGCCCGCGGAAGAAGAAGCCGTCGCAGGTCGCGCACGTCGACACGCCGTGGCCCACCAGCTCGGCCTCGTTGTCGAGACCCAGCATGAGCGACTGCGCGCCCGTGGAGATGATCAGCGAGTCGGCCTCGTAGGTGGGCTCGGCGGCATCGGGATCACCCACCCACACGCCGAACGGGCGGGCAGACAGGTCCACACGGGAGGCCCTCTCCGTGCGGATGTCAGCGCCGAAGCGTGCGGCCTGCTCACGGAAGCGGGTCATGAGCTCGGGGCCCATGATCCCCTCGGGGAACCCGGGGTAGTTCTCGACCTCGGTCGTCATCATGAGCTGTCCACCGGGCTGATCGCTGGTGGACGAGGGCTCGCCCTCGAGCACCAATGGCTCGAGGTTGGCGCGGGCGGCGTACACGGCAGCGGTGAGTCCGGCGGGGCCGGATCCGATGACGATGACCTTGCGGGTGTTCATGTGTCCTCGGTGGAAGCGAGTTGTCGGCTCGGGCGAACCTCGGCTCCGTCAACGCCGTCAGGCGGGTCTATCTTCCGGCCCCCCGCCGTAGCGGCGGACCCACAGGACTACACCGGCGATCACGTACACCAGGCCGAGGATGAGGTACGTCGCCCAGATGTGCTCCTCACCGAAGGCGGCATTGGGCAGGTAGTTGTCGATGAGGCGAACGGCACCGATCGTCGCCAGCACCAGGGCCGCCAGCCCGACCAGCACGGCGAACGTCCCGTACACGACGGCCCGGGCCACGGTGATTGCCGGCCCCGTGGTGCGGTCCCGGACGTTTCCGACCGCCCGCTCGATGGTGTCTGCCGCCTGTGCCGCCCAGTCGCCCGACGCCGGCGTCGGGCTGGCGGTGTCGCGGTCGTCTTGGATGGATGAGCCCACCTGAGCCATGCGCGAAGCCTAGTTGCGGGGCCTCCACGGATCGCTCAGGGTGTGGTGGCGCCGTTTAGGACCTGAGCGGATAGGCACGTCGTCTGGGCTCACCGTGGTCAGCGCTGCCGGAGGCCGAGCTGTGCGGCCAGGGGTCACGGTCCAAATCCCGTACTGTTCTGTGCCCACGTGCGGGCCTATCCGCTCGGCCTCTTTAGTCGAGCGGCTGGTCGACGACGACCGCGCAGGTCGCGTCGACGGCGACGATCCGTTGCTCGCCGTCCGCAGCGAGCACCCAGACCTCGACACTGTCACCGTCGAGCGTGGCGCGAGCCTCCAGGACGATCGTCTCGCCGGCCTCCGGGAGCCGTCCGGCGGCAGCGTCGGCGCATTGGCGAGCCAGCGGGACACCGCCGCCGCCTCCATCCGCCGCGTCCTCATCGCCGGACGCCTGGCCCTGGGGGCTCCCGAACCCCTCGGCCCGGGCCGACCGTGCACGCTCGGCCAGCGCCTCCGGCGAGTCGACCTCCCCGAGGTCCACGATCCCGCCCGGCGCGACGCTCGGCGCTGCGTGTTCCTCGGCGGCGCCGCCTTCGGGCGCCTCCTCGGCCGCGGTGCCCGACCGACCGGCGTCGTCGCTGCCAGTGGCGGCATTCCCGGCGGTGTCGGCGCTGTCGCTGCCGGCGTCCCAGTTGCTGACCAGGACGCCCAAGCCCACGACCGCAAGCACGACGGCGGCGGCCGTGAGCCAGCGACGGCCCGCCGTGCCCCGTGGCCGCCACGGGGTCTCGCCGCGCCGGCCTATGGGGCTGACCGTGGTCCCAGCGGGGGCGCCGGTCCTGCATGGCTCGCCGGCTTCGTCGCCGGCATCGAAGGCCGCGAGAGCCGCCGCTAGTCCCCGCTCGCGGGCGACCGCGTCGGGTCCGGCAGGGGGACGCCGCACGGCCTCGCGCACCGCCGCCAGTTCCGCCAGGCGAGCCAGCACCGCCGGATCGCGCTTGGCTACCGCAGCGTCGGCGTCGGTGAGGAGGCCGTCCAGCAGCGCAGACGCCAGCTCGTCGGGGTCGCGGGGAGCTGTCATGGTCTCGTGCTTGGACGGTTCCGCCGCTCGGTCGGGTTCCCGAGCAGGTCGGCGAGCTGGCTGCGGCCCCGGGCGATCCGCGACCTGACCGTGCCAGGCGGGACGCCGAGCACGCGTGCGATCTCGGCGTAATCGAGGTCACACAGGTCGCGCAGCACCACGGCCGCCCGGAAGTCCTGTGGCAGCAGGGCTAGGGCTGCGTCGATGTCGAGGCGGTCGGCGACCGCCTCGACCGCCGCCGGGGCCGGCGGAGCGGAGACGGCGCCGCCGGGACCATCCGGTGGGGGCGACGCCCCCGGCGTCTCTAGAGCGTCGGGGATCGGGCGCCGCCGGCGCCGACGCAGCTCGTCGAGGCAGGCGTTGGTGGTCACGCGGTACGACCAGGTCGTGAACGCAGCGCGGCCGTCGTACCGGTTGATGCCCCGCGCAATGGCGATCAGGGCATCCTGCAGCGCATCCTCGGCGTCGGCGTGGTTCCCTGTCAGCCGCCGACATAGTGCCCACAGCCGATCGTGGTGGCGGCGCAGCAGGGTCTCGAGGGCGTCGCGATCGCCCGCTTGGGCGGCCGCCACGAGCGAGCGATCGTCGGCGTCGGAAGGGTTTCCGCGCGATGCCCGGAACAGTAGATCAGGGTTCCAGGCGCACCTCGGTGACCGTGACCTGCCCATCGTCGCCGGCGCGGGTGAACCACAGCAGCACCGCCCCGCCGTTCGCATCGAACGTCACGGTGTTGGTGCCGCTGTCGTCCTCCTCGAATGTGGCGACCGGATCGCCCCATCCCTCGAGGCTGCCGGGGTCGCTGTCGGCCACGTACACCTCGGCCTGCCATCCGGCGGATGGCGTGTCGAACTCGAGCCCGTGAATGTCGGCCGACTGGTCCAGCTCGAGGATCAGGCCGACACCGGGCTTACCCAGGCGTCCCCAGTCCGGGGAGGTGTAGTCCTCGGTGCTCCACGACGTGTTCTGGTCGCCATCGATCGCGTTCCCCTGTTCCGCCTCCTGCGCATGCTCGCCGTCGCCGCCCGCCGGGTCGAAGTCGATCGTCCGCGCGATGGGGACGAACTCGTCGTCGGCTGGGGGTGGCTCCGATGTGTCGGATCCCTCGGAGTCGCCGAAGAGGTTCGAGCCGGATCCCTGGATGAGCAGGCCGGCGACGCCCAAAGCCACCGCCACCAGCACGACCAGCAGCGTGGGGACCAGCCAGCGCCGCTCGCTCTCCGCGAACCGCACCGGCGCCCCCGGGCCCTGGACCGCCGGGGTTCCCAGGGTCGAGGGTGGAGGCGTGGGCGGGGCGGTGGGCGGAGGAGGCAGGTGACCGGTGGCGCCAGCCGTCGCGACCGAGCGCCCACCGGCCCCCGTCCGCCCCGACTCGACGACGGTCGTGTCGCCGCTGGTCGGACCGTCGTCGGCGCCCGCCCCCAGGAGCGCAGCACGCGCCTCGCTGGCGGTCGCATACCGGTCGTCGGGCGAGCGGGCCAGGAGCCGCAGGGTGATGGCCTCGAGCTCGCGGGGTATGCCCGGCCTCACCAGGCGGGGCCGTTGCGGGTCGCTGTGGAGCCGGGCCAGCGCGGTGGACGACGAGGAGTCGCCCTCGAACGGGACCCGCCCGCACAGCATCTCGTAGAGCACGACGCCGAGGCCGTAGAGGTCGGTGCGGCCGTCGACGGGACCGGCCTCGACCTGCTCGGGCGCGAGGTACTTGGCCGTCCCCAGGAACGAGCCCTCCTGGGTCAGGTCGGCCGACTCGGCCGCCTTGGCGATGCCGAAGTCGCCGACCTTCACCCGGCCGTCCTCGGAGAGCAGGATGTTGGCCGGCTTGATGTCGCGGTGCACCAGCCCGGCGGCGTGGGCCACCGACAGCGCACCGCACACCTGGGCGGCGATGTTGGCGGCCAGCCAGGGATCAACGGGTCCCTCGTCGAGTCGTTGGCGCAGCGTGCGGCCGCGCACGAGCTCCATGACGATCGCCTCGACGCCGTCGTCGCTGCACGTGTCGTACACGCTGACGATCGCGGGGTGCGAGAGTCGAGCGACGGCGATCGCCTCGTGGCGGAACCGGGCGACGAAGGTCTCGTCCTCGGCCAGGTGCTGGTGCAGGATCTTCACGGCGATGGCACGCCGCAACACCTCGTCGGTCCCCAGCCAAACCTGTGCCATGCCACCCGACGCGAGCTGCTCGTCCAGCCGGTACCGGCCACCCAGGAGGGCGCCAGCCACCAGGCCGGCAGCCGCCGACGGGCCGGTTGGCGGAGGAGTCAGTGCCACGGTGTACCCACCGTAGTCAAGGAGTTCCGGTGCATTCGCGTCGGCGCCGGGCCGCTGCCATCGGCCTGTGGCGCATGGGCGACGAGCTGGTCGGAAATGTCAGCCGGATGCCGGCATGAGCCCCGGAGGCGCGCACTTCAGGGCCTCCATCAGGCTGGGTCCAGCCAGGTGAGGCCCATGACCCGCGGGCCGGCATGCGTGCCGATGGTGGCGCCGATCACCGCCACGCGGATCTGCTCGGCCGGATAGCGGGGGCTGAGGAGGTCGCGCATCTCGTCGACATCGGCGGCCATCCCGTGGGTGATCGTCAGCTCCTCCACGGCAGGGCACGCGAAGACCTTGTCGCGCAGCACCTGCAAGGCCTTGCGACGCGTGCGCGCCCTGCCGGCCTCCTCCACCTCACCGGTTGAGATGTCGAGCAACGGCTTGATGGCGAGCAGGGATCCGAGCAGCGCCTGGGCCCCACCGATGCGGCCACCCTTGCGAAGGTTGTCGAGGGTGTCGAGCGCCCCGATGACGTGCGTGCGCGCCGACAGGTCGTGGACCATCGACTCGACCGCGTCGGCATCCGCCCCGTCGGCGGCCGCCAGCGCGGCACGGCGTACCTGGGTGGCGAGGCCCGAGGTGATCGAACGGGAGTCGACGACGCGAACGTCGATGCTGCCCTCCAACGCCTTCGCGGCGTTCTGCGCGGCCTGCATGGTCGCCGACAGGCCGGAGGACAGGTTGACGCAGACGACGGCGTCGGCGCCGGCGTCGGCCTGGCGGCGGAAAGCGGCCTCGAATGCACCGGGCGACGGGGCGGCCGTCTCGGGCAGCTCGTCGGACGACTCCAGCTTGTCGTAGAACTGCTCGACCGAGAGGTCGACGCCGTCGGTGTACTCGACCGAGCCGAAGCGGATCGACAGCGGCACCACCTCGACCCCGAGCTCCTTCGCCTCGGCGGCCTCGAGGTCGGCGGCCGAGTCGGTGACGATTCGCACAGGCACGAGAGGCGACCCTAATGCGCGGGACCGGCATCTGCCCCGGTGACGTCAGCTGCGGCGGGAGCGACCGCCGGCCAGATGCGCAGGCCGGTAGCCATCCGAGTCGTCGGGCTGCCCGGAGCCGTCGGTCGGGGCGTCCGGCCGCACCGGGCCGCCGACCGCGGTGTCCGGTGATGCCGGGACCGCGCCGGCCGGCACCAGGTGGCGCGACCGCCGGGAGCTCCGCCAATGGCGCGCCCACCAGACGGCCAGGAACAGCCCGGCCCCGATGGACAGCACGAGGCCCACGCCCGTGACAGCGGTGGACCGGATGTCGAACGTCGTCCGGTCCAGCTCGATGGAGCTGTCCGGGCTCCTCACCGTGATGCCCATGGGAAACGCCCCCGAGGTCAGGGCGCGCACTCGGACGTCCAGCCGGGTCACGCCGGGCGCGAGCTCGCGGGTGACGATGTCACCGTCGAGGAACTCCAGCTGGCCGCTGTCGAACTCGATCCGCACGTTCAGCGGCTGGTTCAGGGTGTTGGTGATGTTGACGGGGACGGTGCTGGTCCGGGAGGTGAGGGTGATGCGGAACTGGTCGGGCAGCACCACGGCGCCGCGCAGCGAGCCCAGCTCGGTGTTGACGCGCTCGACGTAGGCCGGACGCTGGGCCTCGGGTGTGGCGGTCCCCGTGGCGAGGAGCAGCGAGCGGGTCAGCGATCCACCATCGGCCGAAGCGACCGTCCCGGCGACGCCGCTCACACCCCGGCGGGCCCGGCGCAGCGGTGCGGCGATGCCGCTGAGCTCGTCGGTGACCTCGTGAGGGACGAGCGAGACCGTCGTCGGCCCGCCGGGATCGGCGGGCACGTCGAAGACCTGGTCGATCGTCGCGGCCTGCACGGCCTGACCGTCGGTCAGGCCGTTGAGCGCCCGGGCGACCGTGGAGGGCTCGATGTCGGCGTCGCCCGGGACCCGGACGACGACGGCGCGGGGGGTTGTGGGCCCCTCTAACCACATGACCGTGAGCTCGGCCAGGAAGCGCTGCGCGTCGACGACGCTGTCGTCGCCCCGCAGGTGGGCGGCCAGCTCGGGGTCGCTGACGATGGCGCGCGGGCCGCCGTCGTCCAGCGTGACCGGGGCGTCGGGCACGGCGCTCGTGTCGACGGCGCTCGGGGGGACGATCGCCCGGTCGAACCCGAGGTCCGCGGCCTCGTTCGCGCCGTCGCTGCCGAAGGTGGGACCCGAGAGCCAGATGCCCGGAACCGGCTCGTGTCCGAAGCGGTAGCGGACGGCGGCGGCGCCGGCGTTGACCTGCTCGTCGGCCTCGGTCGTGAGCCCACCTTCCTGCAGCGCCTCGAGGTCGACGTCGGTATAGGGCCGGCCGAGCACCGGCCTGTCGCCGGTGGCCTCCACCAGGCTGTCCACCGCCGCCCCCCCGGTGCCGCCGGCGTCGGCCAGCCCGTCGAGCGTCTCCGGTTGGGGTGCCAGCGTGAAGGGGACGTCGCGTGCGGCAACCACCAAGTTGGCCCGCTCCTGCGCCCGCTGCACCGTGGCAGCGGTGGGACGGACGGATCCGTCGGGTTGCAGGATCGGCGGGCCGCCGACGTCGACGATCACGGCGACCGCCAGGGGCACGAACGACGTGTCGGGCCTCGGATACGTCAGGTACGTGACCACGGGCGTCGCCAGGAGGTTGCCCTGGGGGTCGACCAGCTGGACCTCGACGGGGTACGCGCCGCGACCCTCCAGGCCCTGGCCGTCGCCCCCGACGGCGAACCCGGCCGAGAAGGTCCCCGTACCCGTGCCCGACGCCGCCAGGGGTTCCGGAGGCAGCGTCAGCTCGACAGCTCCGAGGTCGCCGTCGAGCGTGGCGCGGAACCCGGATCGTGACTTGAGCCGGTCGTGCACCACCAGGCGGAGCGCGGCGCCTGCGGGCGCACCGGCGACGCGCGCACTCACCTCGAATCGGTCGCCGCTCTGCACCCACGTCGTCTGGTCCACGAGCTCGATCGAGGGTGTCGCCTGCCGAGGAACGGCGCCGGCCGTCCCGGCCCCGACCGAGGCGAACGCCGTGAAGCCTGCGGGGACGACGACACCAAGGAGGGCAATGCGGAAGAGCCGCTTCACCGGAGGTCGCCGAGATCGAGCCGAAGGACGGTGAGCCCATCGGGTTGGAGCACGAACCCCACCCGCTGATAGAGCCGGAGTGACCGGACGTTGCCTTCCTGCGTGTTGACGAGCGCGTCGCGGGCACCCCAGCGCCGCAGCCAGCGCAAGCCGTCGAGGAGCAGAGTGCCGCCGACCCCTTGGCCCTGGGCGCGTGGCTGCACCGCCAGGCGCTGTACGTAGCCATGGTGCGCGGCGCGCCCGCAGATGGCGTAGCCGATCGTCCCGCCGGCGTCGCGTGCCACGCGGAGGTGGACGGTCGGTGTCGCGCTCAGCGCCTCGTCGAGGCCGACGCGGTCCAGGCGCCACATCCCGCTGAACGCCGCGTGGTCGACGGCCAGCAGGTCGTCCAGCTCGCGCCTCCGGCCCCGGCGCACCTGTGCCGGTGCCGTAAGCGCCGGGTTCGGCAGCTCGTCGAGCGAATGGAGGAGGAGGTGCAGGCGCTCGGCTGGCACGAACCCGGCCTCTAGGAACGGCCCCTGGTCGGCCCGGCTCATGGCCGCGGTGACGGCGCCCCGATACCCCTCGCGTCGGAGCGCCGCGCCGCAGCGGCGGATCTCCTCGGTCGTGAGGGGACCGAACCCGTCGGCTGCGGGCGTGATGTGGGCAACGTGGTCGTCGGCGTGCCAGGTTCGGACCCGGAGCCGCGCCACACCGATGGCTGGCGCCCGCAAGACACTCATACCTCCCAAAGCGTAGGCATCTCGGCGATACCCGTTACCGTCATCGCCGGATGTCGATCGCCTTCGTCACCCATCCGCAGTACCTGGCCCACGACGCGGGACTGGGTCACCCCGAGCGCCCCGAGCGCCTGCGGGCCGTGCACGATGGGCTCGATCGCGCTGGGCTCGGTGACGAGCTGGTCGCCGTGGCGCCGCGGCCGGCCACCATGGCGGAGGTCGAGCTCGTCCACGACGGGGCCTATGTCGAGGCTCTCGAGCGGTTCTGCTGCAGCGGGGGAGGGCGGCTCGACCCGGACACCCGGGCCGGGCCCGCCTCATGGGACGCCGCGCTGCTCGCCGCCGGTGCCGGGCCCAGCGTCATCGGCCGCCTCGACGCCGGCGAGTTCACGGCCGCGTTCTGCGCGGTGCGCCCGCCGGGCCACCACGCCCTATCGAGCCGCGCCATGGGCTTCTGCCTCTTCAACAACATCGCCGTGGCGGCGGCGGTCCTGGCGGGCAGGGGTGAGCGCGTCCTCGTGGTCGACTACGACGCCCACCACGGCAACGGCACCCAGGCGACGTTCTACGACGATCCCCGGGTCGCCTACGTCTCCGTCCACCAGCATCCCCTGTATCCAGGCACCGGGTCTGTGCTCGAGACCGGGGCGGGCGAGGGGCAGGGCACCACGGCCAACGTGCCGGTGCCTCCCGGCGCCACCGGCGACGTCTTCAGGGCCGCCGTGGCCGACGTCGTGGTGCCGCTGGCCGAGGACCTGCGCCCGACGTGGCTCCTGGTTTCGGCTGGCTTCGACGCGCACCGGCGCGACCCGCTCACCAACCTCGCGCTCGACGTCCGGGGACTACGCCGACGTCACCGCCGACCTGCTGGCGCTGGCGGCTCCGGGCCGGCGGTTGGTGTTCCTCGAGGGCGGCTACGACCTGGAGGCGCTGCGCGACTCGACCGCCGCCGTCCTCGTCGCGCTCGCCGGTGATCGGCTGCGGCCCGAGGCGCCGACCTCGGGCGGGCCCGGTCGCGAGGTCGTGGACACGGCGGCGATGGCCCACACGAGGGCCTGGCAACACCGGGCCGGCGCCTCGTAACGGCGCCTACCCTCGCGCCACGTGATCCCCGAGCGGCTCCAGCCCATCCTCGACGACGTCCGGCCCCTGGCCGAGCGCTTCGCCGCCGCGGGCCACGAGACCTACCTCGTGGGGGGGATCGTGCGCGACGTGGTCCTCGATCGCGTGCGCCGCGGCGCCGACCTCGACCTCACGACCGACGCCCGGCCGGAGGAGACGCTGGCGCTGCTCGAGGGATGGGCCGACTCGACGTGGACGCAGGGGCAGGCGTTCGGCACCATCGGCGCCCGCAAGGGGGGCGTGACGTTCGAGGTGACGACCCACCGCGCCGAGGCGTACCGCGAGGACTCGCGCAAGCCGCACGTGGTGTACGCCGACGACGTCGAGCACGACCTGTCCCGCCGCGACTTCACGGTCAACGCGATGGCCCTCCGGCTGTCCGACGTCGAGCTGATCGATCCGTTCGGCGGCGTGGCCGACCTCGCGGAGGGCGTGCTGCGCACGCCGCTGCCCCCCGAGGTGTCCTTCTCGGACGATCCGCTGCGGATGCTACGGGCTGCCCGGTTCATCGCCGGGTACGGGCTGGCGCCGGACCCGGCGCTGGTCACCGCCGTCCGCAAGCTCCGCCAGCGGCTGGAGATCGTGTCGACGGAGCGGGTCCGTGACGAACTGTCGAAGCTGCTGGTCGTCGCCGATCCGAGCGCCGGCCTGTGGTTCCTCAACGACACCGAGCTGGCCGACGAGTTCCTGCCCGAGCTCCGGGCGCTGAGGCTGGAGCAGGACCCGATCCACCGCCACAAGGACGTGCTGACGCACACCATCGCGGTCGTGGCGAAGACATCGCCCCGGCTGGTCGTTCGGCTCGCGGCGCTCCTCCACGACATCGGCAAGCCCAAGACCCGGTCGATCGGGCCCCGCGGCGTCAGCTTCCATCATCACGAGGTCGTGGGCGCCCGGATGGCACGCGACCGCGTCCGAGCGCTGCGGTTCTCGAACGAGATCGTCGACGACGTGTCGCGACTGGTGTTCCTGCACCTGCGGTTCCACGGCTACCGCGACGACGTGTGGACGGACGCCGCCGTGCGGCGCTACGCGCGTGATGCGGGCCCGCTCCTCGACGACCTCAACGAGCTGACCCGCAGCGACTGCACGACCCGCAACGAGCAGCGCGCTCGCATGCTTGCCAAGCGCATGGACGACCTCGAGGCCCGGATCGCCGAGCTCCGGGAGCGCGAGGAGCTCGGCCGCATCCGCCCCGACATCGACGGCAATCGGGTCATGCAGCTGCTCGACGTCAAGCCGGGCCCGATCGTCGGGGAGGCGCTTTCCATGCTGCTCGAGGCCCGCCTCGACGAGGGCCCGCTGGGGCAGGCCGAGGCGGAGCGGCG
This sequence comes from uncultured bacterium, assembly GCA_963756425.1. Classification (GTDB taxonomy): domain Bacteria; phylum Actinomycetota; class Acidimicrobiia; order Acidimicrobiales; family VFJN01; genus DASQUK01. The sequence continues at coordinate 163,671 of CAVWNW010000015.1, forward strand.
GTTGCTGGCGTGGTGGGAGGAACAGCGCCGGCGTCGGACGTAGGCCGGCCCCGGCACCAGCGGACGCACGGCCTCCGGGGTCAGGCGATCTTGCGGGCCCGGACGATCAGCGTCGGTGGTACCCAGCGCATGGCGTCGGACCAGCCATCGCCGGCGGCGGCCCGGTCGGGCTCGGGCTCCGCGAGCGCGTCCACCCGGAAGTTGGCTCGCCCGAGGCTTGCGAACAACCCGCTCAGCGTGCGGGCTCGGTCGGGCTCGGCGCCGCCGGCGGCCACCGACCAGGTCACCGGGCTCGAGTCCCACCAGGTCCGGCGCAGCACCGGCTCGCCGCCGTCGGGGTCGAGAAGCGTGAACGCCGGATGGGGCAACGAGAACACGATTGGCCGCTCGGGCTTGAGCACCCGGTGGACCTGCCGGAAGATCCGGTCGAGATCGTCGGCGGCTGCCAGGCCGTAGACCGACACGGCCGCGTCGATCGTGTCGGCCCGCACGAAGGCCAGCTCGGGCAGGGGGCCGTGGTGGGTCTCGACCCTCACGCCCTCCCGCTCGGCGTTGGCCCGCGCCGTGCCCACGTTGTCGACATCCTCGTCGACGGCGATCACCCTGGCACCAGCCTTGGCCAGCGCCACGGCGCCGGCTCCGCCGCCGCACCCGAGGTCGAGGATCCGCCGTCCCTCGACATGACCGAGCAGCTTGAGCTCGCTCTCCGGCGGCAGACCCGGGCCGTACTGGAGCACATCGGAGGCGACCGCCATGCCATCCGTTCGCCCGGGCGAAAAGCGCGTCGGGGCCATGGCGTCAGTCTGGCGCACCCATGGCGGGTCCCGCTGGCGCTCTCCGCGCACGCGCCATCGCTGCCGGTGTGCGGGGATTGCCAGCGGTGGGAGACTTCCAGCACGGCATGACTGTTCGGCCCAATCCGCACGCTCCGCCCGAGATGGGCGTTGGCTCGGCTCCCGCGCCGCGGGGGCGGCTCGCCGTCGCCGCGACCAAGTTGCGGGCGGCGCCCCAACCTGCGGGCGGGAGCCTGCCCTCGGGATCTCTGGCCGTGCTCCTCACGTGGGACGGAGCCGGCCAGTGCCGGCAGGCACGCCTCGGTGGCGCGTCTCGCCCCGAGGCCGACGAAGGGGCCTTGCTGGCAGACGGGTGGCTGGCGCTGGTCCATCCCGATGATCACGCCACCGCCGCCGACGCGGTGCGGACCGTTCTCGCCAGCCAGGCGGGGGACGAGGCCCGCGAGGAGGCCGTGCGGCTGCGCGGCGGCGAGCGCTGGGCGGTGCTCCGGGTCCAGGCACTCGGTGGGGCACAGGGCGTCACGGGCGCGTCGGGCGTTCTGGTCGACGCCACCCGCTCCGTCGGCGCGGCGGCGCGGACGGCCAGACTCGTCGAGGGGTTCAACCGGCTGCGCCATCCCGACGAGATCGTGCGGGCGATGCTCGACGAGGGCGTTCCCCTGCTCGGGGCGGCCACCGGCGTCGTGTACGTGCTGTCCAAAGAGGACGAGCTCGTGGTCGCAGGCGCGTCGGGCGTCGCCGAGGACGTCCTGCAAGCCCGGTTCGGCCGCATTCCCCGCGGTTCGCCCCTACCCGCCGCGGAGGTCATGCGGACCGGCCGGGACGTGACGATCACGAGCCCCGCGGAGCGTCGGCGCCGCTACCCCCAGCTCGACGCGCCCGATGGGTTCTTCAGGGACGCCTTGCGCGTGGTTCCTCTGCGTGACGCCGAAGGGCAGCCGTTTGGCGTCCTGGGCATCGGCTTCGACGACGAACACCACCTGAGGAACAGTGATCCCCAGCTGCTCCAGGACGTTGCGGCGCACTGTGCGCTGGCGCTCGACAGGGCCCGCCTGGCGGTGGCTGCGGAACGGGACCAGCAGCGGCTGCGGTTCCTCGATGAACTGAGCGGTGCCCTCTCGAACACCCTGAAGCTGGACGCGACCCTCACGGAGCTGGCGGGATTCGCCGTCCCGCGAATCGCCGACTGGTGCGTCGTGCGGTTGGTCGAGTCGACCACCAACCCCAAGCCGGTCGTCGGTGCCGCGCACGTCGATCCCACGCAGGTGGCGACCCTGCTCCGGCTGCTCGACCGGATCCCTCGGGATCCCGCACAGGTGGGCCAGGTGGACGAGGCCCTGCGGGCCGGCCGTCCCCTGATCCGCGGGTCGCAGGCCGGGCAGGCGTTGCGGCCGCTGTTCCCCGACGGTGACGGCCACCGCGGCTTGGAGGACGTAGGCATCGACGCCCTGGCGATCTTCCCGCTCCGGGCCCGTGGCCGCCTGCTGGGTGCCATCGGGTTCGGCAACCGGGCCGGGCGAGCCTTCGACGCGGACGACCTCGAGCTCGCCGAGTCTGTGGCGGCGCGGGCCGCGGTGATCGTCGACAATGCCCGCCTCTTCGACGAGCAGTCGGTGGTGGCACGCGCCCTGCAGGACAGCCTGCTGCCCGGCAGCCTCCCCGAGATCCCGGGGATCGAGCTGGGTGCCCGCTACCGGGCGGCGGGACGCGGGCTCGATGTCGGCGGCGACTTCTACGACGCCTTCCAGGCCGACGCCAACTGGTGGATCTTCGCAGTGGGCGACGTGTGCGGGCACGGGGTCGAGGCCGCGGCCACGACCGGGCTGGTGCGGCACACGATCCGCTCGTCGGCCATGGCGGGGGTCATGCCGTCGGCGATCCTGGCGCGCCTCAACCAGATGCTGCTGCGCCACACCGCGGAGTGGGCGAACACGGACGACGAACGCCTGCCGGTCAGCCCGCGCTTCTGCACCGTGCTGGTGGGGACCGCGCAGCCGACCTCCCGAGGCGTCGATCTCATCGTGTGCTCGGGTGGCCATCCGCTGCCGCTCGTCGGCCGGGCCATCGGCCGGGTCGAGCCCGTCGGCGTGCCCGGCACCCTGTTGGGTGTGACCGACGAGGTGAACCTCACCGACACCGTGGTTCACCTCGACCCCGGCGAGGCGTTGGTCTGCTACACCGACGGGCTCATCGATCGCCGCCGGGGCCGGACGCGTGCGTTTGGTGAGGAGGGCGTGGTGAAGGCGCTCTACCAGGGCAAGGGAATGTCGGCCACTGACCTGGCCAACCTCATCGAGTCCGAGGCGGTGGCGTTCGTCGACGACGACCCCACGGACGACATGGCCGTCCTCACGCTGCGAGCGGTGCCGAGGTAGCCGCCGGCCGCCCGGGCGCACCCGGCGCGGCCGCGTAGTGGTCGACCGCGCGCTCGACGAGGCGCAACCCCTCGAGGCCGGGGAGGCTGTCGACGCGGTGGTCGATCCGCTGCGCGATCGCCCGGCCACCGTCGTCGCCGAACAGCTCGCGCACCATGAAGGCGACCTCGCTGCGCGGCATCACGCCTGCGCCCACCGGCCGCCACAGCCAGCGCAGGGCTGCCCGGCACAGGCGCTGGGCGCGACGGCTGCCGGCCAGGCGGCGCTCGGCCTCGGCCGCGTAGAAGGCGATGTGCCGGCCCTCCTGGCGCATGATGCGCGACAGCAGGTCGGTGAGCACCGGGTGCCGGGCCCGGTCGATGAGGCGGGCATAGCCCGCCTGGGTCGTCCACTCGTTGACTGCGCCCCAGGTCATGTGCACGGCCGGGAACGTGTCCCCCGCCAGCGTCGACCCGAAGGCGTGCATCATGGGCGACAGGCGGTCCCGGACCCCGAGGCGCCGGCGCAGCTCGCTGATCCGCCCGGCGCCGTTGGGCTCGCCGTGGGCGGCGAGCACGCGGCCGAGCGCCTGCCCGTGCCACATCTCCTCGTAGCTCCAGACGGTGAGGAACGTGGTGACGTCGGGATCGCGGTGGGCGGGGGTGACCAGCAGGTCGCGCAGGTAGCAGACGGTGTGGTGCTCGATGTCGTGCATGTAGCGCAGGCAGCGGATCGCGGCGGCGGGCAGGGGCCGATCGCGGAAGGCATCGAAGTCGATGCCGCTGAGATCGACGGGTGCGGCCCGGTCGCGGTAACGGTCGACGTCCACTCGCATGCCCCCGTTTCGGAGCCGGGGACGGCACTGGATGAGGTCAGGTGGCCTCGCCAGAGGCGACGATCTGGTCGGGCGTCGGAGCGACCGCGCCGCCGGCGACCTCGGCCGAGACGGCCATGGTGGTGGTGCCGTCAGGCACGGCCACCGACGTGACCGCAGTCGTGCCGTTGCCCACCGTGCCCAACGAGATCGGCTGGGGCCCGTCGAGCTGCCACAGCTGGTACGTGCGCCCCTCCTCCAGGGTCGGCAGGTCGTCCACCAGGAAGTAGCCGGTGCCGGTGTCCGTCACCACCACCCGCGCCACGGCGGCGCCGTCGGGGGTCGCCAGTGTGGCCACCGGATCGCCGGCGTCGATCGCCTCGTCCGCCTGCTGGGCCAGGTCGGGCTGCTGCTCGCCGCGATCGCCGAGCACGTAGCCGATCCCGAGCGCCGCGGCTACCAGGACCACCGCCGCGGCCGCCAGGCCGGCGACCCTCTCCCACGGCCGCCGTCGGCGGGCGAGGTGGCGGGGCCCAGCCTCGGGCCCGCCCGCGCGCCGGCGTCCGCCCCGCCCGGGCGGCTCGGCCGTCGGGGGGGCGCCGGGGTAGGGGACTGCCTCGAGCGGCGGTCGCTCCCGGATCTCGCCGCCCTCGGCGGCGATGGACTCGGTGATGCGGGCCCACACGGCCCGCGAGGCGGGCTCGTCGGGGGTGAGCCGGGCGAGCGTGGCGAGGTGGGCGTCCAGCTCGGCCTGGCACACGAGGCAGCCCGCGAGGTGGGCCTCGACGGCAGCCTGCTCGTCGGGCTCCAGGCCGTCGAGCGCGTAGACCGCGATCTCGTCGAACGGATGCTGCTGTTCCGTGTTGCTCACAGCTGCACCCCCTCGACGTCGAGGGCTCGGCGGAGGTTCGCCAGGCCGGAGCGGATGCGGCTCTTTACGGTTCCCTCGGGCACGCCCAGCATCTGGGCCGTGTCCCGGTAGGAGCGGTCGCCGAAGTAGGCGAGCAGGATCGGCTCGCGCTCTGGTGCCGGCAGGCGGTGCACCGCCCGGCGCACCTCGTCGGCGAGCGCTGCGGTGTGCACCACCGACTCGACCTCGTCAACCGCCATGGGCGACAGGGCGGCGTCGTGCTCCTGCCGCCGGCGCCGGGCGGACTCCGAGCGCACCAGGTCGACGCTCCGTCGGTGGGCCAGCGCTAGCAGCCACGGGCGCAGGCCACCCCGCTCGGGGTCGTACCTCTCCGGCGACCGCCACAGATCGGTGAACACCGTCTGGCAGACCTCTTCGGCCCGGTGCGGGTCTCGGGTGACCCGCCGCGCCAGCGCCCCCACGGCACCACCGTGCCGCCGGAACAACTCCTCCAATGCCGCCATGCTCTGGCGACCCACGGCGATGACGAGGCTCGCGTCGCTCGACTGCGAGATGCTCTCGTACACGCCTCTCCTCCCCGGCGCCGAAACCGTACCCGGCCGGCGACTGTTCGCGCGCCTTTGGCACGTAGCGAGAGCGTCCCGGGGCCGGGTTGCCTGGACAGGTGGGAGGACCGGCCCCGGGACAGGGGGAGAGGGACATAGACGTCTTTGGTGGGTGCTGCCGCGGCACGTGATCCCGCACATCAGCGCCCGACAGCACCCTGTGCGGGGTATTCGGAGCTGAGGGTCCGCGCGGATGTCAGTTCGGCGAAAAAGAACGACGACCCCGCCCTGGGCGGGGTCGTCGGGTGGCCGATCCTCGGCTGTCGCTCAGACCTGGGCGATGAAGGCCTCGAGCGAATCGCGGGCCACGTCGTCGTGGACCTGCGAGGGCGGGGACTTCATGAAGTACTGGCAGGCCGGCAGCACCGGTCCTGCGATGCCCCGGTCCAGGGCCAGCTTGGCGCAGCGCACGGCGTCGATGATGACCCCCGCTGAGTTGGGGGAGTCGTGCACCTCGAGCTTGAGCTCGACCGTCAGGGGCACGTCCCCGAAGTTGCGGCCCTCGAGCCGGATGAACGCCCACTTGCGATCCTCGAGCCACGGCACGTGGTCCGAGGGGCCGATGTGCACGTCGTGGTCGCTGATGCCCGCCTCGATCTGGCTCGTGACCGACTGGGTCTTGGAGACCTTCTTCGACTTCAGCCGCGACCGCTCCAGCATGTTCATGAAGTCCATGTTCCCGCCGAAGTTGAGCTGGTAGGTGTGGTCGATCGTCGTTCCGCGGTCCTCGAACAGCCGGGCCAGCGTCCGGTGGACGATGGTGGCGCCCACCTGCGACTTGATGTCGTCGCCGACGATCGGGACGCCGGCGGCGCGGAACCGGTCGGCCCAATCGGGGTCGGACGCGATGAACACCGGGATGGCGTTCACGAACGCCACGCCGGCGTCGAGGCACGCCTGGGCATAGTGCTTCTGCGCCTGCTCCGAGCCGACGGGGAGGTACGAGACGAGGACGTCGGCCCGCGCCTCGCGCAGTGCTTGGGCGACATCGACGGGTTCGGCCGGGGACTCGACGCATTGCTGGCGATAGAACTCGCCGAAACCGTCGAGCGTCGGAGCCCGCAGGACCCGGACGCCCAGGTCATGGACGTCGGCGAAGCGGATGGTGTTGTTGCGTCCGGCGAAGATCGCCTTGGAGACGTCGACCCCCACCTTGTCGGCGTCGACGTCGAACGCGGCCACGACCTCGATGTCACGGACGTGGTAGCCGCCGAGGTCCACGTGCATCAGACCGGGCACCTGGTCGGCCGGATCGGCGTCCTGGTAGTACTCGATGCCCTGCACCAGCGAGCTGGCGCAGTTGCCCACACCGGCTATGGCGAGACGGATCTTGCTCATGGGTTACCTCCGGGTTCGGTGTCGGCGCCTGCACTGGCGGCGGGCACCGTTGCCCGCTCCTCAGCGATGAGGCGATCCAGCCAGGCCAGGTCGGCGGCGACGGCGGCGGTGTCGCGCTCGACCAGCGAGCGCAGGTAGGTGTTGACCCGGCCGTCGACCCGAGCCGGGTTGCGCCGCAGGTCGCGGCGACGGATCAGCTCGGCGCGCCGGCGCTCGAACAGTTCGAGTCGCTGGGCGGGGCTGAGGTTGCGGCAGAACGCCACGCGCAGGGCGAAGGTGCGGTCGTCGGTGACGTCGGGGTCGACCAGCAGCTCGTGGAGTCGCCGGCGGCCCGCATCGGTGATGCCGTAGACCTTCTTGCCTCGTGAACCTCGGCCGGCCTCACGCACGGCAGAGCCCGCGTGGCGGAGCTGGGCCTTGAAGGCGGCGAGCTCACCGACCAGCGACCCGCTCATCGGCGCGGAGGGCATCGGGACGGCCGGGCGGTTGGTCACCGCCTTGACGTGGCCGGCCCGCTCGAGCCGGCGGAGCGCGGGATACAGCGACCCGAACGACACCGCCAGGCCCATGCCCGGCAGGTCGCCGAGCCGCTTGCGGAGCTCGTAGCCGTGGAGGTCAGCCTCCTCGAGGAGCCCGAGGATGGCGAGGTCGAACATGCGCTTCCTGGGGGTGGTAGGGCTAATCGTCATATCGGATCGATATAACGACAAAGCAAGTTTGCCGGCCGTTGGCCGGAACGTCAACCTCCGGCCGCCCGATCTCGGGCGTCGTGTCGCGGCCGTGCCGTCGCGTGCCGTCGCCGGCGCGGCGCCTTGATGAAGGGAGATCGGGCGTCGGGGCGCCGGGCCGCGGGCGCCGCTAGCGTTGCGAGACATGAGCTTCCGGCCGGAGGCCATCCGTGGAGCGAGCAGCAACGGTGCCGTCGTCGACTACCGCCTGACGCGGCAGTCGGTCGTGCAGCAGTACCGCAAGGGTCGCCTGTCCCGCCTGGACGTGTGCGATGCCCACCCCGAGCTCCGCCGGGCGGCCACCATGGCAAGCCGGCCCACCGACGAGGCGTGCCCGATCTGTGAGGAGGCGCAGGTCGTGCTCGTCACCTATGCCTTCGGCCCGCGGCTTCCAGCCGGTGGGCGCTGCATCACGACGGCGCGGGAGATGGCCAAGCTCTCCCGGGGTCCGGAGACCTTCACGTGCTACGTCGTGGAGGTCTGCCCCGACTGCGCGTGGAATCACCTGACGCGCGTCTTCCAGGTCGGCGGGTAGCTGCGGTCCCCCGGCGGAGGTCGGGTGACATGGCCGGCGGGCCGCGGCCTCGGTAGGCTCATGGCCTCGGCATGGCTGGAGGACCGATCGACGAAGCCCGCTCGTTCGACGCGCGTGCCCGAACGCGCCCGCAGGCCGGCGGAAACCGCGTGGGACACCCGGACGCGTCCCGCCGTTCGCGTCCCCGTGCCGACTCGGATCCTCCCTGGCCGGGCCCCGAGCACCCCGTCGGCCCTCCCGGCCCCGGTGCGCCCCGCCGCCGCCGACCGGATGGCACGCGCGGGCCCCAGCCGTCGGGTCCCGCCCCCCGCAGGCGCCCGCGTGATCCGGCCGGCGCTGCCGGCGGCCCGCGGCCCCCGCAACCGGGCCCGGGGGGCGCGGGCGGCCGGGGCAACGGCCGCGGGGCGGGCGGGCCCGGTGGCCCCGGCGTTCGCGGTGGCCCCGGCGTTCGCGGTGGATCCGGCCGCTACGGGGGCTGGGGAGGCCCCGGCGGTCCCGGCCGACCCGATGACCCGTGGGGCCCGGGTGTCCCCGGTCCGGGCCGACCCGATGACCCGTGGGGCCCGGGTGTCCCCGGTCCGGGCCGACCCGATGACCCGTGGGGGCCGCGTGTTCCCGGAGCGGCCGTCGGCGGTCGCGGTGGCCCGGACGACCCCGGCCGCGGTGGGGGTCGCGGCGGGCGCCAGAAGCGCAGCCTGATCTGGAGGCTCCGGCGCCCGCTGTTCCTCATCGGCCTGGTGATGTTGGCGGCGACGGTGGGTGTCGGGCTCCTCTTCGCCCAGACGGAGCTGCCGCAGGTCGAGGCCCTCACGCAGTCGAGCTACATCTGCGCCGCCGACGTGCAGGCCGGGCAATGCAACGCCCAGAACGCCATGGCCCGCGTGGTGGGCGAGGACGACGGCGACCGGATCAATGTCGCCTACGAGGAGCTCCCGCCGGTCCTCATCGACGCCGTGATCGCCACCGAGGACCGTGACTTCTTCGAGCACCAGGGGATCGACCCGGTCGGCATCACCCGCGCGCTCTACCGGGACCTGCGGGGGCAGGGGGTGCGCCAGGGCGGGTCGACGATCACGCAGCAGTACGTGAAGACCGCCTTCGACCTCACCCGCGAGAAGTCGATCACCCGCAAGATCAACGAGGCGGTGCTGAGCGTCAAGCTCGAGCGGGAGATGTCGAAGCAGCAGATCCTCGAGGGCTATCTCAACACGATCTACTTCGGCCGTGGCGCCTACGGCGTGGCCGCGGCCAGCCAGGCCTACTTCGGCCTCAATGTACGGAATCCGAAGTTCGGTGCCGCCGAGGCTGCGTTCCTGGCCGGGCTCATCCGTGCCCCCAACCTGGCCGAGCCGAGCAAGCATCCAGAAGAGGCCGCCCGGCGCCGCCACACGGCTCTGGTCGCCATGGAGGACGAGGGGTACATCACGGACGAGGAGGTCGATGCGGCCGATGCCGTCGCCCTGACCGAGCCCTACGTCCGGCCGTTCGGCAGCATCAAGCTGACCGACACGCTGCGCGGCGCTAGGGATCCGGGCTACATCGGCACCGACTACGTCACCGACTACGTCAAGGGAGAACTGGTCCGACTCGGCTTCAGTGAGCAGGAGATCACAAGCGGTGGCCTGCGCGTCTACACGTCGCTCAACTACGACTTGCAGACGGCGGCCTGGCAGGCGGTGGCCAGCACCCTCGTCAACCCGAACGACCCCGAGGCGTCGCTCGTGGCCGTCGACGACCAGGGGCTGGTGCGGGCGATGGTCGGCAGCCGCAACCGCTACGACGGCGCCGCCCACGCCAACAACTACGCCGTTCGCGGCCTGGGGGCCGAGGGGCGGCAGACCGGGTCCATCGCCAAGCCGCTGGCCCTCGCCGAGGCCGTCCGCCGCGGCTTCTCCCTGGAATCGCGGTTCGACGCCGAGGGGACCATGACGTTCGACTCCCCCGAGGCGCTCGATGCCGTCGGCAAGCCCTGGAAGGTCAGCAACTACTCGGAGAGCGATGCGGGCGTGCTCGACGTGATGGAAGCGACCAAGCAGTCGTCCAACACGTTCTTCGCCCAGCTGATGCTCGAGGTCGGGCCCCAGAGCGTCGCCGACTTGGCGGAACAGTTGGGCATCGGTGGTGGGGAGCAGCTCGCGCCCAACGCCTCGATGGTCCTCGGCACGACGGAGGCCTCGCCACTGGAGATGGCCGGGATGTACTCGACGTTCGCCAACCGCGGCGTCTACAAGGCACCCGAGATCGTCACCCGCGTCGAGCGCGTGGACCAGGACGGCAAGCCGACGGTCGTCTACGAGCGCCAGGTCACGCAGCGCCAGGTCCTGTCCCCCGAGCAGGCCGACCTCGTCACCCACACGCTGCGCGGGCCGCTCGAAGAGGGCGGCACCGGCAGCCGCGCGGACATGGGCAAGCCAGCCGCGGGCAAGACCGGCACCGCCCAGCACAACTGGGACGCCTGGTTCGCGGGCTATGTCCCCAAGCTCACCGCCGTCGTGTGGATGGGCTATCCGGAGAACCTCGTCCCGATGGAGAACATCGAGGGCTTCTCGACCGTCACCGGGGGCTCCCTACCCGCCGAGATCTGGCGGAGGTTCATGGAGGTGGCGACCAACGGCACCGCCGATCAGTTCGTCGAACCGACGCCCGAGCAGATCGTCGCAGGCACCGTCATCAACGAGGGCGAGCTCTACACGGCCGACGAGACGACAACCACCGTGCCGCCGATGACGCTGCCGCCGTTCCCCTTCCCCCGGCCCCCGGGCGGCGGCGGTGGTGGTGGTGGTGGCGGCGGCGGCGGTGGTGGCGGCCGGCCCACGACCACCAACCCAGACAGCACGACCACCTCGAGCGAGGTCACCGTGCCGACGACGCTGACCGTCCCGACCTTCCCCCCGCCCAATGGCGGAGGCCCCGGTCCCGGCTGATGCCGCGCAACCCGTCAGTCGTCCAGTGGCTGATGGGGATACTGGCTCCGGCAGGGGAAGCACCAGCGCTCGACCTCGTCGAGCACGTCGACTCGCTCCTCTGTGTCCCAGGCCGCCGGGGTGACGTAGACCCGGTGGACCGCAGCCAGATCGTCGGCCGACGCCCCGCAGGAATCGCAGGTCCCGGCGTGATGCCCGGCGGCGCCGGAATGTCCGTCGGCAGACATGGCGTTGAAGCTAGCGGTCCAAGTACGGTCCACAGCACCGCCGGCAGCCACCCAGGCGCTGGACGGAGAAGGAGGCTTAGCGCCCGATGCGCACGCAGACCGTGCCCGCCATCCGTGCCTCGAAGGTGCGAGGCGGCGGCGATCCACTGGTCATGGTCACCGCCTACGACGCGCCTGGCGCGCGGCAAGCCCACGCCGCCGGCGTCGACCTCATCCTGGTCGGCGACACGCTGGCGATGGTGGTGCTGGGCTATGACGACACGTTGCAGGTCTCGGTCGACGACATCGCTCATCACACCGCGGCCGTGGCTCGGGGTCTCGCCTCGTCCACCAGCGAGAACCCGCGTCCGCTGGTGGTCGGTGACCTGCCGTGGCTGAGCTACCACACCACCGTCGCCGACGCCGTCCGCAACGCGGCGGCGCTGATCCGGGCTGGCGCCCAGACCGTCAAGCTGGAGGGCGGCCGCAAGCGACTGCCGATGATCGAGGCGATCGTGGACGCTGAGATCCCCGTGATGGGACACCTGGGGCTCACGCCGCAGTCGGTTCATGCCGTCGGCGGGTTCAAGGTCCAGGCGCGTCAGCACGATGCGGCCCTGGAACTGGTGCGTGACGCCAAGGCGCTGGCCGCCGCCGGCTGCTTCGCAATCGTGCTCGAGGCAGTCCCGGACGAAGTGGCCCGCATGGTGACCGACTCGGTGGACGTCCCCACCATCGGCATCGGGGCCGGCGCCGACTGCGATGGCCAGGTGCTCGTGTACCACGACCTGCTGGGCATCGAGGAGCGCATGAGGCCCCGCTTCGTCCGGCGCTACGCCGAGCTGGGCAGCGCGTCCGTGGAGGCCCTGACGGCGTTCGCCGCCGACGTGCGCTCCGGCAGGTTCCCGGCCGACGACGAGACATATCACCTGTCGGCCGATGTGGCCGAGACCCTCAACCTGTACGGCGCGCCGGCCGCAACCGCTGAGTAGGCGCGGGCCCGTCCGGCGTGTGGGGATGGCAGGATGCGTCCCCAATGACTCGCCGCGCCCGCCTGGCCGTTGCCGTGCTTGCGGGTGCGACCCTTGTCGGCTGCGGCGACGACGGCGACGCCGGGTCCGGTCCGTCGCCGTCCGAGATCGAGGCGCTGTCGGGCAACGCCCCGGCGGCCCAGGGCGCGGGTCTCGACGCGCCACCGGGGCCAGAAGACCGGCTGGCGCCCGACAGCTTCGACGTCGGCGACATCGAGTTCGGGGAGGTGGCCATCGCCATCACCGGTCCGGACGGCGAGGTGGCGGGGTGGTGCGTGCTGCTCGCCGCGACCAGCGAGCAGCGCCAGCGGGGGCTGATGGAGGTCACCGACCTCGGGGGCTACGCCGGGATGCTGTTCGTCTGGGACGGTGACGCGTCGTCGGGCTTCTACATGCGGAACACGCCGACACCGTTGTCGATCGGGTGGTTCGACGCCGAGGGTGCGCTGGTGTCGACGGCCGACATGGACCCCTGCGCCGACGTCGAGGGCTGCCCGACCTATCCGTCGGGCGGGAGCTATCGGTTCGCGCTCGAGGTCCCCCAGGGCTCGCTGGGCGACGTGGGCGTCGCGAGCGGCAGCACCCTGGCGGTGGGCGGTCCCTGCGCCGAGAGGACGTAGCGGCCGTCGCGGATGGCGGACCCGGGCTGCGCGGGCCGGGGCCGCAAAATGTCACACCCCCCGGGCATGATCCGGGATGTGAGGAAATGCCGGGCCGGCGGCTACAGTCTCCAGGTCCAACTCGACCCTGCTCCGCGCTGCGGGGCCCCGGTTCTCCCGGGTCCGAAGGGAGGTGAGCGCTCGCGATGCGAGCCTACGAACTGATGGTCATCATCGACGCCGAGCTCGACGACGAGGTGATCGACGCCACCGTCAAGCGGATCGCCGAGCTGATCGGCCAACGAGGCGCCACCGTCAGGCGCGAAGAGCGCTGGGGACGCCGGCGCTTCGCCTACGAGATCAACCACAAGCTCGAGGGTTACTACGTGCTCTACGAGTTCGTGGGTGGCAGCGAGCTCGACCAGCTCGAGAGGGCGCTGCGACTCGCGGACGAGACCGTCCGCCACAAGGTCGTGCGCCTGCCCGATGCAGAGGCCGCCCGCCGCGGCCTCCTCGAGCAGGCTGCAAGCTGAGGAGGCAAGCAGTCATGTCGTCAAACGTCACCGTCGTGGGCAACCTGACCCGCGACCCCGAACTCCGGTTCACCCCTGCCGGCGCACCCGTCACCACCTTCGGTGTGGCCGTCAACCGCCGCTGGCAGAACCGCGACAACCAGCAGTGGGAAGAGAGCACCTCGTTCTTCAACGTCACCTGCTGGCGCGATCTGGCCCAGAACGTCAGCGAGTCGCTCGAGAAGGGCGCCCGGGTCGTCGTCACCGGGCGGCTCGAGCAACGATCGTGGGAAACGCAGGACGGCGAGCGACGCTCGGTCGTCGAGATCGTGGCCGACGAGGTAGGGCCGAGCCTGCGCTGGGCGACGACCGACATCAAGCGCAACGAACGCCGCGAGGGCGGCGGCGACGGTTGGAGCGGCGGTGGGGGGCAGGGCGGCCGTGCGGCACCCAACGAACCCGCCCCCACTTCCGACCCCTCGGAGGAGCCCTTCTGATGGCCAAGTCCCGGTCCAAGAACAAGGACAACGCCCGGAGGGCCAAGAAGAAGACGAGCATCCTCAACACCGAGGGCGTCGAATACGTCGACTGGAAGGACGTGAACCTGCTCCGCCGGTTCATGTCCGACCGATCGAAGGTGCGCGCCCGCCGGGTGACCGGCAACGACGCCCAGCAGCAGAAGGAGGTCGCCCGGGCGATCAAGAACGCCCGGGAGATGGCCCTGCTGCCGTATGTCACACGTATCACGCAACAGCGTGGGTCCCGGGGCGATCGGGGTGACCGGGGCGATCGGGGTGACCGGGGCGATCGGGGTGACCGGGGCGATCGGGGTGACCGGGGCGATCGCGGCCCCCGTGGGCCGCGGGAGGACCGGCCTTCACGTGACGAGCGGGTTGCCCCCACGGGTGGGGCCGGCGGCGAGGCCAATGGCGAGGTGCCGTCGGACGCGCCGGTGGCGGAGGAGCAGTGATGCGGGTCATCCTCCGCGCTGACGTGTCCAACCTCGGCAAGCGGGGTGACATCCTCGACGTGACCGACGGGTTCGCCCGCAACTACCTCGTCCCCAAGGGCCTCGCCATGAAGGCGACGGCCGGCGCCGAGAGCCAGGCGGCCGGCATGCGCCGGGCCCGCGACCTACGCGACGCGCAGGATCGGGCAGCCGCCGAAGAGGTGGCGACAACGCTCGTTCCCAGGGTGTTCACGGTCGCGGCGCGGGCGGGCACCGAGGGCCGGCTGTTCGGGTCGGTCACCGCCGCCGACATCGCCGAGGCGATCGAGTCGCAGGCCAACGTCCGCATCGACCGCCGCAGGTTGGTGCTGGGCGAGCCGATCAAGACCCTGGGCACGCACACGGTCCCGGTGAAGCTGCACGCGGACGTCGAGTTCCCCGTCACGGTCGACGTGGTCGGCGACTGAATCCGATGGTCGGGCGGGTGCCATGGTCGACGCACTCGCCCACACCAGCGAAGCTCTGGGCCGGGCCTTTTCACAACGTGCCCACAGTTTCCACAGGTCCGACATATGCGGTTCGTGCTTTGACTGCGGGACGCGGCGGAACCTCATACGGATAGTGGCGGATCCCAGCATTAGTCCCCAGTTTGGGAGCGGTCGTCCACAGGAAGTCCACGGGGTTTTCCGTCTAGCTACGCACAGGCCATCTCGGGGAAGGTGACGTAGCCATGGCGGACGACGTCACCTCCCCCCGGCGGGCACGCGGCAGCCGCATCCCTCCTCACGACCTCACGGCCGAGGAGTCCCTGCTCGGAGCGATGATGCTCGAGCCCGAGGCCATCGCTGCGGCCGCGGGCGTCGTGCGGGCCGACGACTTCTACAAGCCCGCGCACTCGCACATCTTCGATGCCATCCATGGTCTCTACGCGGCCGGTCAGCCCGTCGACCCTGTCACGGTGGCCGACGAGCTCCGGCGAAACGGTCTGTTGGAGACGGTCGGTGGGCACCAGGTTCTGGTCGACGTCATGGCGTCGACGCCCGCCACCACCAACGCGGCCGGCTACGCCCGCATCGTCGAGGAGCACGCACTGCTCCGGCGCCTCATCGGCACCGCCGGCGAGATCGCCGAGATCGGCTACTCGATGCCCGAGGACGTCACCAAGGCGCTCGATCGCGCGGAGGCGATGGTCTACGACGTCAACCAGCGGCGGGTGACCGACTCCACCTCCAAGATCGAGGATCTCCTGGGCCTGAACCTCGATCGCCTGGAGCAGCTCTACGGCCGGGGAGACGCCATCACCGGGGTGCCAACCGGCTACGTCGATCTCGACGAGCTCCTGTCCGGCCTTCAGCCCAGCAACCTGGTGGTCGTCGGCGGCCGCCCGTCGATGGGCAAGTGCGTCGCCTGGGACACACCCATAGTCGATGCCAGCACGGGCGAACTGCGCACCGCCGCCGAGCTGCATCGGGCGGGTCTGGCCGGCAGCCGAGTGTCGGTCCTGGCGTGGGCGGGCGCCGGGGAGCTGCGCACGGTCCAACCCCACGCGTTCGTCGACGACGGCCACAAGCCCGTCTACCGCGTGCGGACGCACTCGGGCCGCGAGGTTCGCACCACCGCCAGCCACCCATTCCTCACGCCGGACGGGTGGCGACCGCTCGCCGATCTGGCGGCGGGGCACCGCGTGGGCGTGCCGGCGGCCATCCCGGTCTTCGGTCACGACGCCCTGCCCATAGACGAGGTCTTGATGCTGGCGCACATGGTGGTGGCGCCGGGCGGTGACGAGCTCGGGCCACGGCTGTGGACCGACAACCGCGAGGTCGCCACCGACATCGAGCGCCAGGGCGCGGGCTACGGCGTGCGGGTCATCGATCGAACGCTGCCTGGCGGCGCCCGCACCTGGGACGTGGCGCCGAGCGGTGCCCTCGCCGACCTCGCGGCACGCCACGGCGTCGCCCGCGCACCGGCCGAGCGCCGGGTGCCGAGGCCGGTGTTCCGGCTCCCGCGCGACCAGCTGGCCCTGTTTCTCAACCGGGCGCTGGGGGCGATCGCTGCGGTCTGGCACCCCGCCTGCGACGAGCCAGGGCGCGTGGTCGTGTCCCTGCGCAGCGCCGGCCTCGCGCACGACCTCCAGCACCTGCTCCTCCGGTTCGGCGTCCGTGCATCGGTGCGCCGGTCCGTGGTGGCCGTCGACGACGCCACGTGGGCGGCCCACGAGCTGGTGGTCGCCGAGGGCTCGCAGATCGTCCCCCTGTCCCAGGAGATCGGTTTGCTCGGCCGCGAGGCCGAGCTGGGCGCCATCGTGGCCCACGCACGCCGCGTGGCCGAGGAGCGGCGACCCGAGCTGGTGGCGGTGGCGGCCGACGGGGGATCATCGGGAACCGGCGGCGGCTCGGCCGCCCCGGAACGCAGTATCGAGCCGGATCACCCGGGCGGGTTGGCGCCGGCTGGCCGGGGTGTGACGTTCGATGGGTCCATCGTGGCCTGGGACGAGATCACTGCGATCGAGCACGAAGGCGACGAGCAGGTCTACGACCTGACCATCCCGGACTGGCACAACTTCGTGGCGGCCGACGTGTTCGTGCACAACACGTCCTTCGCCCTCGGCATGGCCGCGCACGCAGCGCTCTACGCCAACCAGCCGGTCCTGGTGTTCAGCCTGGAGATGGGCAGCCTCGAGCTGTCCCAGCGGCTGCTGTGCGGCGAGGCTCGCATCGACTCGGCCCGGGTCCGCACGGGTCGCCTGAGCGAGGACGACTGGAGCCGGATCAGCCAGGCCATCGGCCGCCTGGCCTCGGCCCCGATCTGGATCGACGACAACCCCAACCTCACGGTCATGGAGATCAGAGCCAAGGCCCGCCGGCTCAAGAGCCAGGTCGGCACCCTCGGCATGGTCGTCGTCGACTATCTGCAGCTCATGTCCGGCCGGGCCAGGGCCGAGAACCGCCAGGTCGAGGTGTCCGAGATCAGTCGCGGCCTCAAGATCCTGGCCCGCGAGCTCGAGTGCCCGGTGGTGGCCCTGTCCCAGCTCTCCCGCCAGCTCGAGCTGCGGTCCGACAAGCGCCCCATGCTGGCGGACCTACGCGAAAGCGGATCGATAGAGCAGGATGCCGACGTCGTGATGTTCATCTACCGCGACGACGTCTATCACCCCGACTCTCCCGACCGCGGACAGGCCGAGATCATCGTGTCGAAGCATCGCAACGGGCCGACCGGGGTCACCCGGTTGGCCTTCCTCGAGCAGTTCACCCGTTTCGCCAACATGGCGAGGGTGGACTGACCAGGTAGTCCTGCCGCGAGGTTGGGTGCCGGGGCCCAACCTCGCGGCAGGCTCTCCCGCACAGAGGCCGAGCGGGTAGGCCCGCAAGTGGGCACCGCACAGTACGGGATTTGCACGTGAGCCCAGGCCGAACAGCTCGGCCTCCCGGAAGCACTGACTACCGTGAGCCAGGACGACGTCCGTATCGGCGCAGCTCCTCAGGGCACCAGCACCGTCTTGCCGATCGTCTGCCGGGCCTCCAGCGCCGCATGTGCCCGAGCGGCATCGGCAAGGGAGAACCGCGTCAGCAGCGGGACGATCCCGCCGGCGGCCGCTTCGGCCAGCGCGCGTGTCTCGAGGTCGCGCATGCCACCGGGCCGCTGCATGATGCGCGGCCCGACTGCGGCCGACGCGGTGATGCCGCCTGCGTAGAGGTCGCTGGTCGTGATCTGCAGCGGCTCACCCGACGACCAGCCGAACATGACGATCCGCCCCCCCGGCCAGAGCAGCTCCAGCGCCCCGCGGCCGATCTCGCCACCGACCCCGTCGAGCGCCAGCGTGACGTGGCGCCCCTCGAGCGCCTCCTGGACCACCTTGGGCCACTCGGGCTCGCCGTAATCGACGCTCACGTCGGCCCCCAGCTCCCGGGCCCGCTCGACCTTGTCCGGACCGCCCGCGGCGCCGACCACGATGGCGCCGACGTTGTGCGCCGCCTGCATGAGAAGGCTGCCGATGCCACCGGCGGCGGCGGTCACCAACACGACGTCCTCCGGCGTCGGCTCCGCCACCTCCAGGATGCCCATCGTGGTTCGGCCGGTTCCGATCATGGCCACCGCTACGTCGGCGGCCAGGGCATCGGGCAGCTCGTGAAGGGCCCCGACCGGCGCCAGCGCCAGCTCGGCGTAGCCGCCGCTCGCCATGCCGAGGTGGGCCACCACCCGGCGCCCCCGCCACGCCTCATCGACGCCTTGGCCCACGGCGTCGACGCGACCCGCCACCTCGCGGCCCGGGATCATGGGCAGGTCCGGAAGTGGGAACGGACCGCCCGACTGGCCCTTGCGGATCGTCGTGTCCAGCAGATGCACGCCTGCGGCCTCCACGGCGATGCGCACCTGGTCCTCCGCGGGGGTTGGGTCGGCAACCTCCTCGTAGATCAGGTTCTCTGCGGGACCGAACTCGTGTTGTCGGATCGCATGCACGCCGGGAACGGTAGAACCTCAAGCGAACTTGAGGTCAAGGTCTGGTCTGCCCGCCACGGACGGAGAATCTCCGCTTGGGGCTGGCGTCAGCCGCCAGGCAGGCCGGCGAGGATCGCCCCAGCAATGGGTGCGGCGACCCGACCGCCGACTCCGCCGCCTTCGACCAGCACCGCCACGGCGTTGTCGCCGCGGATGCCTATGAACCAGGCATGGGTTGGCAGCGGATCGCCCTGGCCGAA
Source organism: uncultured bacterium (assembly GCA_963756425.1). Classification (GTDB taxonomy): domain Bacteria; phylum Actinomycetota; class Acidimicrobiia; order Acidimicrobiales; family VFJN01; genus DASQUK01. The sequence continues at coordinate 182,628 of CAVWNW010000015.1, forward strand.
CTCGGCGGTGCCCGTCTTGCCGGCGACCTCGACCCCGGTGATGGCGGCTTCCCGACCGCTGCCCTCGGCAACGACGCGGCGCATCAGGCCGAGCAGCGTTTGGGCGGTCCCGTCCGGCAACGTCCGGGGCTCGGGCCGCGGCGTGGCGCTCGCGCCTGCGGCGGACTCACCCTCCGCCCCGGCGGTGGTCGTCGTCTGGTCGGCCTCCGCCGCGCTATCCGAAGTCGTCGGCGCGGCGTCGGCGTCGTCGCCGGCGGGTGGATCCGGCAGGAGGACCGGCGCGTCCCACGTCCCATCGATCACCGCCGCCGCCACGGTGGCCATGTGCAGCGGGCTCGCCTCGACGCGGCCCTGGCCGATCGCTGCGGCGGCGTGCTCGGTGGCGTCGGCCGGGGTGGGAAAGCTGCCCCCGAACGTGTTCAGACCGACGGAGTAATCGGTGTTGAACCCGAAGCTCTCGGCCGCAGCCACCATGTCGGCGTCAGGCACGGCGGCCGAGGCGGTGATGAACGCGGTGTTGCACGACTCGGCGAAGGCCAAGCCGAACGGCACCGTGCCGAGGCGGGAGTTCTCGAAGTTCTTGAACTCGCGGCCCCCCGCATTGGTCGTCGGGGCGCACTCGACGGGCGTGTCCGGAGTCACTCCGTTGGCGAGGAGGGCGCCGGTGGTCACCACCTTGAACGTCGAGCCCGGCGGGTACCTGCCGGACAGCGCCCGGTTGAACTCGTCCAGTGGCCGCGACGCCACGGCCCGCACGTTGCCGTCGCGGTCCACCACGACGGCGCCGGCCGGGCGGTCGGTGGCTGACAGTGCCGACTCCACCGCCGCCTGCGCGGTTCGGTCGAGCGTGGTCGCCACCGGCTGCGGCTCCCTGCCCTCGATGCGGTCGAGCACCTCCACCACCTCACCCTCGGCGTCGGTGAGCTGGATGTCGCCCGACGGCGTGCCGGCCAGCTGGTTTTCGTATGCGGCCTCGATGCCCGTGAGGCCGACCAGGTCACCCTCGCGGTACGGCTGGCCGAGCTCCTCCAGGCGCTCTGCTGTGGCCTGCCCGGTGCGCCCGATCACGTGCTCGGCGAACCCGAGCGACGGCGTCGTCCGCGTCGTCGTGTCCCGGAATCGGGTGCCCGGCAGCGGATAGATCACGGGCTCTGCCTGCGTGTACCGAGCCTGGCTCACGGTGATGATGGGGACGAAGTGGTTGGGCTCCACGCCGGGCGCCCCCAGCGCCCGATCGACCGCCGCCGGGTCGACGCCCAGTTGCTGCTGGAGCGCCGCCTTCACCTGGTTGAGATCCTGGATGGCCTGGGGCTCGAGGCCCACGATCCGGCCCGGCCCGGTCGAGGCCAGCGGCTTGTTGTCCTTGTCGACGATCGGCGCCCGTGGTGGCACCTCCCGCGTCCGGGTCAGGGTCTGATCGCTACCGAGCTTGGGGTGGACCGCGGCCGGGGTCCAGTCGACGAACCAGCGGTCGCCGTCGCCCAGGGACATCGACAGCGCGCCCTCGTAAGACCACTCGCCCAGCCCGTCGAGCTGCAGCTCGGCCGTGAAGCGGGCGATGGCGTTGTCGCCGCTGGTGTCGACTTCACCCAGCTCGTAACTGGACGACATGATGTCGAGGTTGTCGACGATCTGCTGGTGGGTCGCGTCGAACGAGGTGGGGGCGTCGAGCACCCGCTCCTGCATGCCGGCGTAATCGCCCTCCTCCCAGGCCGCCAGGTAGGCCCGGGCGTCGTCCGCGGCCGGCGGGCCCTCGTCGTCGCCCATCAGGGCGAAGATCCCGACGATGGCTGCCCCCAGGAGCACCAGTCCGACGAGCGCGACCAGGCGATACCGGCTCGACATCGCGGGGCACGCTAATGGCTGGGCCGCTCCCCTGGGAATCGCCGCTGGCCCCATTCCGGACCAGGGACGGGCCCCGATCAGTGCCCGCGTGGTAGGCGGGCGGCCGTGCCCTTGGCGGCGGGGTCCAGGTCGGCGAGGTGCCACAGGGCATCACCGCGGTTGACCAGGGGATGCTGCGTGTGGCCGATCACCACGCCATCGAACGGGGCCCTCATGGTGGCCCGCGAGTCCCCGACGGCATCGGCGATGATCCCCAGCATGTCGCCCCTGGCAACCCGCTGGCCGGCGCGCACGGGCGAGCGCAGGATCCCCGTGCGCCGGGCCCGCACCCAATGGGTGTGCCGGACGACCGTGGTGGCTGCCCGGGGCGGCGCGGTGTCGTCGGACCGCATCCCGAGGTCGGCCAGCACCCGCAGCACCCCGTCGACGCCGCCGCTGATGGCGGTCTCGTTGAACCGGTCGGCCTCGCCCCCCTCGTACACCACCACCGGGATGCCGCGTCGCCGGCACGCCTCCCGCAGGGACCCGTCCCGCAGCGGCGAGTGAACGCTCACGGGCGCACCGAAGGCGTGTGCCAGGCGCAGCGCCGTGGGGTCTTCGAGGTCGCCGCGGATCTGCGGCAGGTTGAACCGGTGGTCGCTGCCCGTGTGCAGGTCGATCCCCATGTCGCACGCAGACGCGACGTTGGTCATGAACAGGTCGGCCACCTGCGCCGCCAGCGATCCCTTCGGCGATCCGGGGAACGACCGGTTGAGGTCGCGACGATCGGGCAGGTACCGGGTCTCCGTCACCATCCCGAACACGTTGACGACGGGGACCGCCAGCAGCATCCCCGCCAGTCGGCGGGGGCGGACTTGCTCGAGCACCCGCCGGATGATCTCGAGCCCGTTGAGCTCGTCGCCGTGCACGACGGCCGAAAGCCACAGCCTCGGGCCGGGCCGCTGCCCGTTCAGCACCATGATCGGAAGGTTGAGCCGGGTGGCGGTGGGAAGCCGGGCGACCAGAACCTCCACGAGCTGCCGGCGCCCGGGGGCGATCGTCGCGCCGGCGATGTTGACGGGTCGGTTGCGGGTCCGGGTCGCGGTCGGTGCCATCGCGGGCCTCACGCCTTGCGCCGGGGCCTCCGCGAGCGGGCGGCGTGGCTCTTCTCGATCCACTCGACGATCCGCGTCGCCACGTCAGCGCTGGTGGCGGCCTCGATGCCCTCGAGGCCGGGGGAGCTGTTCACTTCGAGCACCAGCGGGCCGTGCCGCGACCGGACCAGGTCGACACCGCAGACGTTGAGTCCCATGGTGCGGGCGGCTCGCACCGCCATGGACCGCTCCTCGGGGGTGAGGCGGATCCGCTCCGCGGTCCCGCCGCGGTGCAGGTTGGAGCGGAACTCGCCGGGCGCGCTCTGTCGCTGCATGGAGGCGACCACCCGTGTGCCGACCACGAAGGCGCGGATGTCGGTGCCGCCGGCCTCCTTGATGTACTCCTGTACAAGAATGTTCGCGTCGAGCTGCCGGAAGGCGGCAATCACCGACTCGGCAGCCTTGCGGGTCTCGGCGAGCACGACGCCCATCCCCTGGGTGCCCTCGGTGAGCTTGACCACGATGGGCGGCCCGCCAACGGTCTCGAGCAGGCCGTCGATGTCCTTGGTCGAGTGGGCGAAGCCGGTGACCGGGAGCCCGAGCCCGTTGCGCGCCAGCAGCTGCAGGGCCCGGAGCTTGTCTCGTGCCCGGCTGATGGCCTGGGACTCGTTCGCCGTGAAGACCCCCATCATCTCGAACTGTCGCACCACGGCCGTGCCGTAGAAGGTGTGCGAGGCGCCGATGCGGGGGATGATGGCGTCGACGTCCGTCAGCTCGGTGCCCTGCACGATCACCGTGGGGCGGTGGGCCGTGATGTTCATGTAGCAGCGCAGGTAGTCGATGACCCGCACCGTGTGGTCACGCGCCTCGGCGGCGGCCCGCAACCGGGCCGTCGAGTGGAGGTTGGGATTGCGCGACAGGATGGCGATCTTCACGACTGGAACCCACGATGGTTCGGGTCGCCGTCAGCGTGCAGCGGAGACCCACCCGGCCAGCGGCCGGGAGGAAGCGGATGAGGCAGCGAATGTAGTGCCCCCACCCGCGAACGATTGCGCCGGGTCGATGACGAATCGACGTCGAAGCGCCATCCTGCCGATGAGCATGCGAAAGCCCATTTCGTCGCGCCGGGTGAGCGTCAGCTCGATGGGGAGGTGGCGACCGGCGATGACCACGGGCGTGCGGATGACCGGGCGCCGATCGAGGGTCCCGTTGCTCGACCGGACATCGCGCCATCCCACGAGCGGTGCCTCCGCGGCCACCGTCAGCGACGCGTCCCGCTGGTGAGGATGGAGCACGAAGCTCACCATCGGCCCCGCGTGCGGTCGGTCGACGACTTCGACCGCCCAGGCGTGCAGCGTCGACGACCGGGCGCCGGTGTCGACCTTGGCCTTGATGGCGTCGACGCCCAGCTCGGGCAGCGCCACCCACTCCCGCCAGCCGATGGTCGGCGTCATCATGGACAGTGACGCTATCCGCCAGGGGCGCCGGTCACTGGTGATGCCGGGTCATGCGCCGTGCCGACTGCCGGCCGCGGCGAGTGAGACCGTACGCTCGGCCCATGTTCCTCGGTGAGGACCTCTTGGCATGGCTGGTCCTGGCGCTCGGTTCGGCGCTGGCGGTCGGGAGCCTGACGGCCTTGGTCCGTCCGCCCAGCAAGCCCCGCGAGGGCGAGCTGGCTCAGGCACCGGTGGCGCGAAGCGTGGTGATGATCCTGGTCGGGGCCATCGCCGCCATCTGGGCGTTGGCCAGCCTGGTCTCCGGCTGACCCCGCCGGCGGCGGTCAGGCCTCGATCGGCACCCGCTCCAGGCCCAGCCCCAGCGACTCCAGCGTCTCGAATGGCTGGTGGTAGCCGCGTTCGAGGTGCTTGATGCCATGGAGCAGCGACGGCCCCTCGGCGACGGCGGCGGCGATGACCGAAGAGAATCCGGCCCGCACGTCGGGGATCGTGACCTCGGCGCCGTGCAGCTTGGACACGCCCCGTACCACCGCGGAATGCTTTGCGTTGGTGTCGTGGAAGCGGCACGCAGGCCCACCCAGGCAGGTGTCATAGAGCTCGATCTCGCAGCCCATCTGGGTGAGGGCGTCGACGTAGATCAGGCGGTCCTCGTAGACGGTCTCGTGGAGGACCGACATGCCCTCCGCCTGGGTCATGAGCACGATGAGCGGCGGCTGCCAGTCGGTCATGAACCCGGGATGGGTGTCGGTCTGCACCGCCGCGGTGCGCAGGCGGTCCGCGCTCGCCGAGATCCACTCGTCGGTGATCTCGAAGCGCGCGCCCATCTTCTGCAGGGTGTCGATGGCCGTGACCAGCCGGTCCTGGCCGCATCCGGCGACCCGCACCCGCCCCCCGGTCATGAGCCCGGCCACCAGGTAGGAGAACGCCTCGAGCCGATCGCCCTGCAGCCGGATGGCGGCTCCACCGAGGCGTTCAACCCCCTCGATCACGATGCGCCGGTCGGGCCGCAGGCTGATCTGCGCACCCATCCGCTGGAGGAACAAGGCCAGTTCGGTGATCTCCGGCTCGACCGCGGCGTTGAGGAGCACGGTCCGTCCCTCCGCCAGGACTGCCGACAGCAGCACGGTCTCGGTGGCCCCCACGCTGGGGTAGGGCAGCGTGATGCGGGCCCCGCGCAGGCGATCGGCTCGGGCGGCGATCCCGTCGGACGTCACGTCGATGTCGACCCCCATCGCCTCGAGGGCGGCGATGTGGAAGTCGACCGGTCGTTGGCCGATGCGGTCGCCGCCGACCAGGGGAACGAATGCCTCGTGGTTGCGGTGGAGGAGCGGCCCGACCAGCAAGATCGGGATGCGGTTGAGCCCGATGAACTCCAGTGGCACCTTGGGCTCGGGGGTGGCCGTGGGCTCGATCATGATGCGATCGCCCCGGATCTCGATGCCGACCCCCAGGGACGTGAGGATGTCGGCGGTGATCCGCACGTCGCCGACCTCGGGCGCGTTGGTGATCGTGCTGGGCTCGGTCCCCAGCATGGCGGCGACCATGTGCTTGGTGACGGCGTTCTTGGAGCCGCTCACCCGCACCTCGCCGACCAGCGGGCCGTTGGGTTGGATGCTCCAGGCCTCGGCGGCAGGCTGATCCATGCGGGCCGAGCGTAGCGTCGACCCGAGTGTGGATCGGCGAACCGCCGCGGTCCTGGAGCGTGACTAGTGGCGTCGCGGGCGCGCCCAGCGTCGTTCGGACGATGGCGCCCGGACGCGTCGTGGTGCCCGTTTGCGCAGCTCGCTCTGCTTGTCGCGGACGAGCATCTGGAGCATGTAGTCGTGTTGCAGCATGGCACTGACCTCTCGGAAGGGGCGCGGCTGCGAGGCCGCGCGAATTGTCGGGAGCTTCGGGGTGCGTTCGACCCCGTCGGCTCGGCCGGGCCTCCGGCGATCCGGCGGTGCGCCGAGATCAGGTTCCGGGAGGAATCGGACCGAGGGCGCGGCCGAGCAGCGTCATGGGCGAGCGTTGCTCGTGGAAGCTGTTGATCATCGGCACCCCCTTCGGTCGTCTGGACATGCGCCCAACACTCTGGCGGACGCTGGGGGCGTCGGCGAACGAATTAGCGCGGCCAGCTTCACGTACCGCGCAACGCGGCCGACGTCCGCTCGTCGGCGGGGAAGAACGCCTCGATGGCGAGCTCCGCAACCGTGATGTCGTGTGCCGTGCCGAAGGTGGCGATGGTGCTGAAGAAGGTCAGCTCGCCGTCGTCGCCACGCAGGACAAGCGGCACGAAGAGGCGGGCCGCGGTGTCGGAACCTCCGGAGTGGCCGGCCGAGACACCGGGATATCGCAGCAGCTCGTCGCGGAGCGACAGGATCTCGGGATCCGCCGAGGCGGCGGCCAGGCGGTCGAGCCGCTCGACGAGGTGAGCGCTGTACTCCGCCAGGTTGACGATGCGAGGTGCCAGGCCCTCCGGGTGGAGGCACACGCGAAGCGTGTTGGCGTAGGGACCGAGCAGGTCGGGACTGACGCCGTCGCTGAGGATCGCGAGCGCCGTCTCATTGGCGGACACGAGGTTCCAGTGGCGGTCGACCACCACCGCGGGGAATGGCAGGTGGCTGCCGAGGATCTTGTCGAGCGCGTCGCGCACCGGAGCCATCTCCTCGGCGTCGAGTGGCGTCTCGGGATACGTGGGCGCGAACCCGGCGGCCATGAGCAGGGTGTTGCGGTCGCGTAGGGGCACGTCGAGGTGCTCGGCCAGGTGCAGAACCAGCTCGCGACTCGGGCGCGACCGGCCGGTCTCGACGAAGCTCAGGTGGCGCGCCGACACCTCGGCTTCGCCGGCCAGGTCGAGCTGGCTCATCCTCCGTTGATGCCGCCACTGCCGCAGGAGGTCACCGACGGCGCGAGGCGGGGAGACGACGCTCATGCGTCGACGGTAACGGTGCCGGGTCGCAGGTGCCGCTACGTGCCAGGTAATCGCTCCGGGTCGGGAGGTGGCTCAGTGTCGCGGGCGACAGTGCACGCAACACGAGGAGACACCCCATGAGCGATGTCAAGACGGTCGTCGACGCCTACCTCCAGGGGTTGACCCAGCCCGACCCCGCCCGGCGCGGCGACCTGATCCGCTCGGCGTGGGCCGAGGATGGCCGCTTCGTCGACCCGCTGTTCGACGTCCAGGGCCATGCGGCGCTCGATGAGCTGGCGCAGGGCGTGATCGCCCAGTACCCGGGGCACGTGTTCCGCCGGACCAGCGGTGTCGACACGCACCACGACCTGGCCCGCTACGCGTTCGAGTTCGTGGCGCCCGACGGCACGGTGGTGATCACGGGCACCGACGTGGGCCAGCTCGCCCAGGACGGCCGCCTGCTGAGGATCACCGGATTCTTCGGCGACATCCCGGCCGACCAGGCCGCGTGAGCCCGGCGATGCGCAGCGCGGCCCGCTGAGCGGCGGCCCGGCCGCATGTGCGCACCGGAGGCGACCCCGGCACGGCGGCGCTCATCGCCGTCGCGCCGGGGCCGCCGCGCAAGCGGTCGCTGGCTACCGACGGACGGCCTGGTCGGCGCGCTGGGCGCGGATCTCGAGGTCAGCGCTGGTGAGGCAACGCCCGGTGTCGAGGTCGAACTGCCAGCCGTGCATCTGGCAGGTGAGCACGGTCCCGTCGATGACCGCGAACCGGCTCAGGTCGGCGCGCAGATGGGGGCAGCGGCGCTGCACGACCCATCCGTCGAGCCGGACGTCGTCCTCGTCGGGTGCCTGGGCGGCGTACCAGGACTCGGCGTATCGGATGCGCTCGGGGGACAGGCACTTCAAGAACACGAACACGGCCTCGTTGTACGGCCCGTGGCGCTTGGCCGTGCAGCGGCAGGAAAGCATCAACGAATTGATCCAGTCGGTCTCCCCCGTGTGGAGGAGGTGCTCGACCAGGGTGCGGTCCGTCCGGAACTGATAGCGGACCGCCTCATCGGCATAGGGCCGCACTTGCCGGGCATCGAAGTCGATGACCAGGGACTCGGTGGTGACGCCGTCCTCGCCGAGGAGCTCCAGCAGCACCGGCCCACCGACCCGATCGGCGAGGAACGTCGACTGGTTCAGGACCGGCTCGACGCGGTGCCTCAGCTCACCGAGGACGTCGGTCTCGGGGTGGCGCCACGAAGCCTTCTCCGCCTCGATCACGGGACGTTGCCGCTCACGGTACGCGCGCAGATGGTCCACCTTGTGCGCAAAGAACTCCGGGACATCGCTCACCGGGTGCGTCATCGTGCAGTCGTCGCCCGTGAGCTCCGCGACGCTTGCTGGGAGCAGGATCATTCCGTTGTCGTACCCGCGTCCCTCGTACTGGTCGATGAACGCCTGCTGGTCCATGAATATGTTCGCCTCGTCACCGTCGAGGTCGTTGAACGCCCACAGCTCGTCGTCCAGGAAGCATGGTGGTCCTGCGATCGGGAACACCCAGCGGGCCTTGAGATCGTCCACGTAACGGATGGTGCGGTCGAACTGCCGAGATCGCTTCTGTCGCCCGAGCTCGTTGCGCGTGGCCTCCGGCAGGTCGTAGGTCATCGGATACCAGATGGCACCGGAGAACTGCAGCAGGTGCGCATGCACCGGACCCAGCCTGGTGAACTCCCCCAAGTTGGTCGGCCGAGCGTCGTTCTGGTTGAGCAGCCGGATCCCGTCATGTTCGACCCAGAGCGACGAGTCGCCGATCGGCCCGTCGTTCGGGGAGGTCAGCGCCTGGATCATGATCGTCAGCCCGTCGCCGAGGCCGATCGGTTCGTTCGACCGCGTGCGCAGGAACGTGGTGAAGCCGAGCTCCCTGAGCTCGTCCTCGAGCTGGGTCGACGGGTAGTCGGGCAGCAGAACGGTCGCCGACTTCGACACGAACCGGCGCAGATGCGCGGCGTCGAAGTGGTCCCGGTGCAGGTGAGAGACGTACAGGTAGTCGGTTTGCCCGAGTTGCTCCCAATCGAGCTGCGAGTTGTCCGGGAAGGGGAACCACGACGCGAAGAAGGCGGGGTTCACCCAGGGATCGCACAGGATGCTCCCCGCCGACGTGTCGATGCGCATGCCCGCATGCCCGATTCCAGTCACCCGCACTTGGCAAACCTCCAACGGTCGGAGACCGAACGGGGGGTGAACGTTAACGACTCAGGTCTCGCCGCGAGTGCATCTTATGAAGGAAGTCGGACGCTGCGTGAGCCGGCGCAGCCGACGCTCACCCCGCCCCGAGCTTGAAAACGCCGTTCTGCTGGGTGAGCAGCCACAACTCGCCGTCGGGGTCCTCACCGAATGACGTCTGCACGCCGCCCGCCTCGATGTCGAGCTCGACCACGCCATCGGCGCCCAAGGCCCAGATCGGCCCGGTCATGTCCATGAACACGTAGGCGCCCTGCAGCCCCGGGATCGCACCGCCCCGGTAGACGTAGCCCCCGATCACCGCCGGGCCGACGTCGTGCGGGTACTCGTACACGGGCATGACGGGGTCTGCGGGAGCCGGCACGTCGTCGTTGAAGTGCGCCTGGTGCGAGCCTTCGTAGGCCGGCCAGCCCAGGTTGAACCCCTTTTGGCCGGCGGGGATCTTGTAGACGGCCTCCCAGCTCGACTCGCCGACGTTGCCGATCCACATGTCGCCAGTCGCACGGTCGATGGAGAACCGCCAGGGATTGCGCATCCCCTTGGCCCAGATCTCGGGCGCGACGCCTGGCACGCCGACGTAGGGGTTGTCGGCCGGGACCGTGTACCCGGGTCCGTCGCGGTTCGGCGTGATCCGGAGGATCCCTCCCAGGAGCTTCGTCATGTCCTGGGCATCGGCCCCGCGGCTGCCGCCTCCGTCCCCCATGCTGATGAACAGGTTGTTGCCGGCATCGAAGATCAGCTGGCCGTTGTTGTGGCCGACGCCGGGCTTGTCGATGCGAAGGATCTCCCGCGCCGACCCGGGATCGGGCCGGCCGTCGTCGCCGACGGCGTACGAGACGATCCGGGTGTCGACGTCGTTGCCGTTGAACCCCAGGATGATCCGGCCGTCGACCGGGTCGAACGTCATGCCGAGCATGCCGTACTCGGCCCCGGGCTGGTAGTCCATCACCTCCGCCGTTAGGTCGAGCACCGGATCGGCCCTGCCGTTGACCAGGCGGTAGATCATGCCGTGTTGATCGGCCAGGTAGGGATTGGGGTCGCCGTGGCGCCAGGCGATCGCGGTCAGCATCGTCGTGTCGGCCACCTTGGTGAGCGCCAGCGGGATTGCCTGGATCTGCTGCATGGCGGGCGGCGCCGCCGGGGGAGCGGTGGTGGCTGGCGCGGTGGTCGTGGTCTCCTGTGCGGCCGCCGCCTCGTCGTCGCCCTTCGCAGTCGCACCATCGTGAGAGCGGCTGCCGCAGGCGGCCACCAGCAGCACCGCCGCACCGACGCTCGCCCATGTCCCCCGCATCACCGGACTGGTTGTACCGAGATCGGATCGGCTGGGTGGGGGATACCCGCACCGCACCGAGCCGCGGGTTCTCAGCGATCCGACCGCCGACAGCACAGACGTCTTGTAGCTGGTCGCCCCGGAATCACCGGTTCACGCGAGCGGCGGCCCCACGACCTCTACGCGCCGGCGTCGCATGACCTCCTCGAACCCGTCGGGGTTGGCGAAAGCTTCCTCGAGGCCCGCCGGCACGAGGAGGACCAGCACGCGGGACGGCTCGTCGCCCACGCCGAGGAAGCTGTGGGGAACGTCGCGGGGCAGGTACACGAAGGCACCCGCCGTGCCCCGAAACCACTCGTCGCCGCAGACGAAGTCGACGGCGCCACGCAGCACGTAGAACGCCTCGTCCTCCTCCCTGTGGACGTGCAGCGGTGTGCTGTGCCCGGGAGGGATGCTGGTTTCGACGAGCCCGAGCGCATGCCCGGTGGCGTCGCCCGCAGCCTTGACTCCCCCGGCTCCGCCACCAGGAGGAACGAATAGGGGGCGGCCGGGCGTGCGTGCCGCCGGGTCGGGGCCGTCCGGAGCGGCGACCATTGGCCTGCGCCTACCCAGGGGCGGAGCGGGCCAAACCACGCCCCCAACGGTCCGGATGCATAGACCGGCGGGGGTGTACGAGCCACGACCTGTGGTGGAACCGCCGAGATCTCGATTAGCTGCGCACCGACTTGAAGGCCGCCCGGACCTCGGTCGAGAACAGCTCCGGCTCTTCCCAGGCCGCGAAGTGGCCACCCCTGTCCACCTCGTTGAAGTAGGTGAGCTTGGGGTAGACGGCCTCGACCCAGCTGCGCGGGGCACGGAAGACCTCGCCCGGGAACGTCGTGAAGCCGACCGGCATCGAGACCTCCGGGGGAGCCTGGCCGGCCGCAAGGGCTTGGGCCCGTCCGGCCTCCCAGTACGCCCGGGCCGCAGAGGCCCCGGTGCCCGTCAACCAGTACAGCGTGATGTTGTCGACGATCCGGTCCCGGGTGAGGTTGCCCGTCGGCTGGTCGTCGAGGAAGGCGCCGGAGATCTTGTAGTAGCTGTCCGTGTCGTGGTCGAGCATCCACGCCGCCAGCGCGACGGGTGAATCCAGGAGCGCGTAGCCGATCGTCTGCGGCCGCGTGGCCTGCTCCAGGTAGTAGCCGAAGCCGGTCGCCCTGAACGTGGCGAGCGCGTCGAGCGCGCCGCGTTCCTGCTCGGACTCCGCCGGGAGCTTGTCGGCGATGGCCAGCCCCGCCACGAGCAGGTTGGTGTGGATGCCGGCCAGCCCCTCGGGCGCCTGACGGCCCATCGCGTCGGTGATTACGGCGCCCACGTCGCCACCCTGGGCGACGTAGCGGCTGTAGCCCAGGCGGCTCATCAGCTCCGCCCAGGCCCGCCCGACATGGCCGGGGTCCCAGCCGACCTCGGTCGGCTCGGCCGAGAAGCCGTAGCCGGGCACGGAGGGCACCACGAGGTCGAATGCGTCCTCGGCGCGTCCGCCGTGCGCGGTCGGGTCTGTGAGCGGTCCGATGACGTCGAGCAATTCGATGACCGAGCCGGGCCAACCGTGCGTCATGATCAGCGGCAAAGCGTCCGCATGCGGTGACTTCACGTGGATGAAGTGGATGTCCACCCCGTCGATCCCGGTCATGAACTGCGGCAGTGCGTTGAGCTTCGCCTCGCACGCGCGCCAGTCGTAATCGTCCGCCCAGTACCGGGCGAGCGCCTGCGTCGTCGCCAATTGCACGCCCTGCGACCGATCGTCGACGAGCTCCCGGGACGGCCAACGCGTGGCGGCGATGCGCCGCCGAAGGTCGGCGATCGCATCCTCGGGCGTGTCGACCCGGAAGGGACGGATTTCAGCTTCGTCGGTCATGAGACTTCCCTTCCATCGATGGTTGACGACGATGGCCGGCCGGACCGGTCTGCTCCGGCCGACGGTCCAAGTCAACGATCGCGGCTCGGAAGGACCCGTGGCGCCGGTGACATCCCTGGTCTGTCCCCTGGTCTGCGTCGAGCGACCAGGTGGCGCCGCCAGCGTCCCGACGAGAGCGCCCGCACCGGACAGAGAGCGGGTGACGGGGATCGAACCCGCATTATCAGCTTGGGAAGCTGACGTTCTGCCATTGAACTACACCCGCGGGATGAGACGGCGAGGCTACTCGACCCGGCTCGACGCGACGCCGATCGTGCCCCAGGCGCTCGCCGGAACGACGACGGGCGACCACTAGGGTCGGCGCCCGATGATCCTGTCGGACCGCACCATTCGCGCCGAGCTCGAGGCCGGCCACATCGTCATCGATCCCCTGGACGAGCAGTGCATCCAGCCGTCGTCGGTCGACCTGCGTCTAGACCGCTTGTTCCGGGTGTTCCTCAACCACACGATGCCGGTCATCGACGTGAAGGAGGACCTCGAGGACCTCACCCGCCTGGTCGAGATCGGCGAGGGCGAGGCCTTCATCCTCCACCCGGGCGAGTTCGTGCTCGGCTCGACCTACGAGCGGGTGACGCTGCCCGACGACCTGGTCGGACGCATCGAGGGCAAGTCAAGCCTCGGTCGGCTCGGGCTGCTCATTCACAGCACCGCGGGCTTCATTGACGCGGGGTTCTCGGGCTACCTCACGTTGGAGCTGTCCAACGTCGCCAACCTGCCGATCACGCTGTACCCGGGCATGAAGATCGGCCAGGTGAGCTTCCTGCGCATGACGACGCCGGCGGATGTGCCCTACGGGTCGGCGCGGGTGGGGTCGAAGTACCAGGGCCAGAGGGGCCCGACACCGAGCCGCTACTGGGAGAACTTTCGGGACGACGGGCGCTGACGCCGCGCTCTAGCCCTCCGGCAGGTCGATGCCGACCGTCTCCGTGACGAGCTCGTGGACCTCGGGCGGTGCGTCGGGATCCGCGGCGGGGTCCTGGAGCCTCAGCGTCACGGTCGCCGACGGTGCCTCGTCGATGCCGTCGTCGTCCCGGTACCACGGACGCACCAGCGCCACGAGGTCGCGCAACGGTGCGGCATTGCCCGGCGCCAGTTCGCCCAGATCACAGACGACGGTGGTCGGCAGGCCACCGAGCAGCGCCGGCGGGCCCGGCGGATGCGGCGGGAGCGGGATCTCGCCGCCGACACCCGGGGGCGGCCAGCCCGGCGTGGAGCACCCCTCCGGCAGTAGGTCGATCCCGGGCACGGCCGGCACGAACCCGGCGTCGCCCGCCAGCGTCACCTCCAGCGACACGCCCGGGAGCGGACGGGCGCCCCGTTGCTCCGCGCCGATCGTGAGCCGGCCGATCGGCAACTCGTGGCCGGCCAAGTCGGACTGCGCCCATGCGCTCGCGACCAGGCTCAGGCCTTCCTCGAAGCGATCGAGCGGGACCACCGCGCTGGCCTCGACCACGCTGCCGCGGCGCAAGGTCACGGTCGCCGACTGGTCGGCCACCGCGGCGTTCAGCCCGGCGTGGACCTCGACGGTGCCACCGCGCGGGGGCGGCCGGATCGTGCAGTCGATGCGCTGATTGGCGCCCGCAGCGGCGAGCGTGCACCGCGAGTCGAGGCCGTCCTCTGCCGCCTGGGCCCCGGGCGTGAGCTGGATCTGGACCTGGCGGGGAACGGTGGCAGTCGCCTCGTCGGCCGCCGACGCTGCCCGAGCGTTGGCTTCGCCGATCCGGACGGTCAGGTCGCCGCGGCCCACGCCGGACGGCGCCCACTCTGGCGCGCTCACGAAGGCCAGGGGCACCACCGCCGGGGGGACCGGCGGCGGAGGGGCGGGATCCGGCCGCCTGGGAGGCGGCGCGGGTGGCGCCGGACTCGGGGGCGCCGGGCCCGGAGCCGCTGGCGCCGGGGCTGCCGGTGTCGGCGGTGGGCGCTCAGTCGGAGCGTTCGCCGACGGGCGTGGCAACGGGCTGGGCGAGGGACTCGACGAGATTCCGCGCAGTGAGTCGTCATCGAACCGTGGACGGAAGTTGAAGCGACTCGGCCGGCCATCGTCCGGCAAAGGGTCCGAGTCGAACCCGGCCGGGGCGTGGAACGGGCCAGCCGTGAAGACGTCGTCGGCCGGAGGCTCGTCGTCACCAACGTCGGGTTGGAATGCGCGCTCGCGGCCACCATCGAATCCGCTGCTGCCGAGCCCAGCAGCGTCGGCGGCGACGTCGGTCGACCCATCGCCCCGTGACACGGCCATGCTGGCGACCGTCAGGCCAGCGACCAGCAAAGCGGCCGCCCCAGCGCTGCCGGCCGATGGCGCCAGATCATGCACGCGCCGCCATGCGCCCTTCCCGCCGGAGGCGGACCCCGACCCCGCCCCAGCCTCGGCGCCCTTGCCCGCGGTACCGCCGCCACGCCACCAGCGGCCCCCGCCGCCACGCCACCAGCGGCCCCCGCCGCCAACGCCGCCACCTGGGTACTTCCCACCAGGAAGGACGGCAGCAGGGAGCGCACCAGCATCCGGTTCACGTCGGTCAGCTCGACCCCCAGCGCCTGGCACGAATCGCAGCGACTGACATGGCGCTTCGCCGCCGCCTGGTCGCCGCGGCTCAGGCCCCCACGCGCGTACGCACCGAGCCGCGACCGGTGTGGCTCGCACTCGGGATGCGGCGATGCCAGCAGGTGCGCGTGTAGGTACGCCTGGCGCAGCTTCTCCCTCGCGCGGTACGCCAGGGCCGCGGCGGCGTTGGGTGAAACGTCCAGTACCGACGCCAGCTCCCGTGGGGCTCGCCCCTCCACGGCGCTGTGCCACAGCACCGTCTGCCACCGGTCCGGGAGTGATTCGAAGGCGTCGTTCATGATGTCCCGGTCGGCCCGTGCCATCGCGGGCTCGGCCGCCTCGGCCACGACGGGCTCGGGAACGTTGTCGAGCGGTTGGCCCGCTGGGCGCTCGGCCTGCTCGGCCGCCAGGCGCCGCAGGGTCACGAAGAGGTACGCCCGGAAGGCGTCGGTCGGCCCGCTGCCCCGCCGCACCGCCGCGAGGACCTGCTCGAATGCCTGGTTGACGAGGTCCTCGGGGTCACCCAGGCGGCGGCAGGTCGACGCCAAGCGCAGGGCCGCCGCCTGGTGCCGCACGTACAGCTCGGTGAACGCAGCCTCGTCGCCGTTGCGTGCCTGGTCGAGCAGCTCGGCGTCGGAGAGCGCGGTGGCTGGCATGGCGGGAAGGGACGGGGTGCCGAGGCTCAGTGTGACGCGAGGCGATCACCGGGACCAGGGCAGAGGGTGATGAACCCATCACCGACAGTGCTCGCTCAGATGGCCCGCAGAATCGACCTCAGTCACCCAGAGGTTCGAGCCGGCGGGCATCGCGCGCCTCGAGGGCCTCGACGAGGTGCATGGAGATGTCCCCCACCCGGACCTCGTCGTCTTCCTTGCCGGCGGCCTTGGTGCCGTCGTCGATCATGATGTAGCAGTACGGGCAGGCCACGGCGATGCGGCTCGCTCCCGTCGCGATGAGCTCCTGGCTGCGCTCGTCGTTGACCTTCTTGCCGATCGTCTCCTCCATCCACATCCGGGCGCCGCCCGCACCGCAGCACATGCCTCGGGTGCCGTTGCGAGCTGCCTCCACAACCTCGACGCCTCCGAGGCTGGCGATCACCCGCCGCGGCGCCAGGTACACATCGTTGTGGCGGCCGAGATAGCACGAGTCGTGGTAGACGATGCGCTCCTCGAGCCGGGCGTCGGTCAGGTCGAGGCGACCCTCGGCGATCAGCGATTCCAGCAGCTGGCTGTGGTGGATGACCTCGTAGTTGCCCCCCAGCTGCGGATACTCGTTCGAGATCGTGTTGAAGCAGTGGGGGCACTGCGTGACGATCTTCTGGGCCCCCATGCCGTTCAGCGTCTCGATGTTCTGCATGGCGAGCATCTGGTAGATGTACTCGTTGCCCGATCGGCGGGCCGGGTCACCGGTGCAGTTCTCGGAGGGCCCGAGGATGGCGAAGTCGAGGCCGGCCCGCTGCATGAGCTTGGCCATGGCCACGCTCACCTTCTGGTTCTTGTCGTCGAAGCTGCCGGCGCAGCCCACCCAGTACAGGTACTCGTGGTCGAAGGGACTTCCGGGCTCGACGATGTCGACGCCCTCGACCTTGGATGCCCAGGCGCCGCGGTCGGTCTGCGCCATGCCCCAGGGATTCCCTGAGTTCTCCATGCCTCGATAGGCGATGCCCAGCTCGGCGGGGAAGTTGGACTCCATGAGCGACAGGTAGCGCCGCATGTCGAGGATCTTGTCGAGGATCTCGATGTTGACCGGGCAGATCTCGTCGCACGCCTTGCACGAGGTGCAGGCCCAGATCTCGTCGGGCGTGATGCGCTCGAAGAGCGAGTCCGCCGAGACGGTGATCTCCGGGTCCAGGCCAATGGGTGGCGAGATCGGCGGTGTGCCTGTGCGGGCCATGACCTCGCCCGTCTTGAGCACGATCTCGCGGGGATCGAGCGGCTTGCCGGTGGCGTGGGCCGGGCACACCGACGTGCACCGGCCACACATCGTGCAGGCGTCGGTGTCGAGCAGCTGCTTCCAGGTGAAATCCTCGACCGTGGCTGCGCCGAACGACTCGAGCTCGGTCTCCATGAGGTTGGGCAGCGGCTTCATCGCGCCCTTCGGGCGCTCACGGTCACGCAGATACATGTTGAGCGGTGACGTGAACATGTGGCGCAGCATCGTCACCGGCAGGATCACCAGGAACACCAGGAACGTGACGACGTGGGCGACCCACCACCCCTGGTGCCAACCGGCGAGCCTGCCGCTGTCGTCGATGAGACCGGACAGCGGGTACCCGATGATCGACCACTTCTCGAAGTCGGGTCGCCCGGCGAGCGCGATGCGGTACGCCTCGGCGCCGAAGCCGGTGACGCCTATGGCCAGGAGCGTGCCCAGGATGACGGCGTGCTCGGGCTTGGACTTGATGCGGATCCGGTACGGCCGCAGCACGTAGCGCCGCACGATGGCCCACCCGACCCCGATGACGAACAGCGCCCCGGCCACGTCGGCCACCAGGGAGTAGCCCAGGTACACGTCGCCGTGGAGGAACTTGGCGCTCTCCGGGAGTTGGTGGTTGATCTCGAGCACCGTGGTGACGGCCAGCAGCACGAGGAAGCTGAAGTAGATGAGCGAGTGCATGACCCCCGCCACCGGATCGCGCAGCAGGGTCTGCATGTAGACGCCGGCACGGAAGTCGGCCAGGCGGCGGCCGACGTTGGCTCGGGTCGTACTGCGGTCGTCGGGTGTCCCCCGCTCCCAGTTGCGGACCCGCCACGAGAACACGACGGCGCCGTAGACGATCACCACCGGCAGCACGGTGTAGAAGACGGCCTTCCAGGCGGACGGGACGTTGACGAACACCACGCGCTGGACACCCGAGTCGTCGTGCCACTGCAGCACCGTGGCCACGACGCCGGACGCCACGACCAGGAGCGCGAAGGCGATGCCCACGCCGACCGCGACGTAGCTGGGGCGGACGCGCAGGGCCGGCGCGGCGGTGTCGCTGCGCTCGCCGGTGTCGTCGGCGGTCGTCGCGGTGGTCACGCCGCGGAAACCTACCCAACCCGGCCGGAGGCGTCGGAATCCGTCCCGGCGCGGACAGCCGCCAGCCCCGGGCCGGGCCCGAGGTCAGCCGAAGGTCTGGCTGTCGAGATCGCGCACCTTGCTGGCAAGCGCGGCGAGCATCTTCCGGTTGAGGGCCGGCACCTCGTCGAGCAGTCCCGCGAACTCCCGTGGACCCAGCACCAGGACGGTGAGCGGGGTCTTGGCGGTGACGCTGGCCGTGCGGGGCCCATGGTCCAGCAATGCCAGCTCGCCTACGCAGTCGCCCGGCCCCAGCGTGGTGATCTTGTTGCCGCCCCGAGAGACTTCGGCTTGGCCTTCGACGATGATGAACGCCTCGCGGCCGATCTCGCCCTGAGAGACGAACTGCTTGCCCTCGTCGATGGTCATCTCCACCGACGCTTTCGCGACCGAGCGCAACTCCTTGGTCGTCGCGCCGGAGAACAGCGGGACAGTTGCGAGGTGGTCGAGGTATTTCTCCCGTGCCATGGCGGCGGAGCTTAGAGGCCCAGCGGTCGGGGCGCCGGGGACGGCCCCACGCCTGCAACCTGGTGGGCGCCGGACCTACCCATACAGAACGTGTTACTTGGGCGCCCCCCGGGTACCCAACGTGCAGCCGTTGTTCCGGTACGTCGTCGCGACGAGCGACACCACGCTCGGGCGGGGTCCCGGAACGGCGAAGGAATCACGAGGAGGACCCATGGTTTCGAGTACGGGTATTCGGATCCAGCTCGCGAGTCTCATCCTGCTGCTCTGGCTGGTCATTGGCGTCATCGTCGCCTTCAACGAGGGGTACGACCGCTTCGACACCTGGTCGCAGTTCGCGACCTTCCTGCTGGCTGTCCTGCTCTGGCCAATTCCGGCCACGGGCGGTGCGGTCGGCATCAGCTTCTGACGAGCCCTGACAATCGGGGGCGCGGGTCGCTGGGCCCGCGCCCCCGGCGCGTGATGCCGCCGGGAACGCAGCCGCGTCCTCAGCCGCCTGCCTGGCGGGCGACCGCCTCGGCCGCGGCGGCGATCTCGTCGGCCGAGCGCAGGTAGCGCTCGATCGTGGGCTTCGCCACCAGGGGCTGGAAGTCGTCGCCCAGTTCATAGACGAGTGGCTCCCCGGTGGGGATGTTGAGCTCGACGATGTCGGATTCCGAGATGCCGTCCAGGTGCTTCACCAGCGCGCGCAGGCTGTTGCCGTGCGCCGACACCAGCACGACGTTCCCAGCGCCGAGGTCGGGGACGATGCGGTCGTACCAGTACGGCAGCATCCGCTCGACGACGTCGGCGAGGCATTCGGTGTCCGGCACGAGCTCCGGCGGCAGCCCCGCGTAGCGGGGGTCGTGGCGTACGTTGCGGGGGTCGTCACGGTCCATCGGGGGCGGCGGTACGTCGTACGAGCGCCGCCACAGCTTCACCTTCTCGGCGCCGTAGCGGTCGGCGGTCTCGGCCTTGTTGAGGCCCTGCAGGTCGCCGTAGTGGCGTTCGTTGAGGCGCCAGTGCCGGCGCACCGGGATCCACGTGCGTCCCATCTCCCGCAGCGCCAGGTCGGCCGTCCGAATCGCTCGCACCAGCACCGACGTGTGCACAACGTCGGGAAGCAGCCCCCGTTCCGCCATGAGGCGGCCGCCGGCGACCGCCTGCGCCTCACCGTTGGGCGTCAGGTCGCAGTCGTACCAGCCGGTGAAGAGGTTCTGGAGGTTCCACTCGCTCTCGCCGTGGCGTAGGAGCACGAGTGTGTGCGGCATAGGGGAGAGTCAGTCGTTGCCCGGCCCGTTGCCTTGCGTGGTCTCCGTGTCGCGGAAGCGGCCGATCACCAGGGTGACGGTCGACCCCTGGTCGACCTGAGACCCGGCCGGCGGGTTCTGGCTCAGGACCAGGCCGTCTTGGTTGGGGTCGTTGGCGTCCTCGTCGGTGGTCTGGACGTCGAACCCCTGGAGCAGCGCCCGGGCGTTGTCCTCAGTGCGGCCGCCTCGACGTCGGGCACGCCCGACCTGGCCGCTGGCCCGACGACACGAACAACGTGATCGTTGCGTTGGCGGCCGCCTGTTGGCCGGCCGGCGGATCGGTGCGGATGACCTGGCCCTGCTCGACGTCGTTGGACGCCTCCTGGCGCTCCTGCACGTTCGTGAAGCCGGCGCCGTTGAGAGCGTGTTGCGGGCGTCGTTCACGCTCTGGCCGCGACACGTCCGGTATCGGGATCGTGTTCGGGCCCGACGAGTAGAAGACCGTCACCGTGGAGCCGACTGCCGCCTGGGCGTTGGCGGCCGGGTCGGTGCGGATCACGATGTTCTCCTCGACGTCGGCGTTCTCCTCGGCCTGCTGGCGGGGGACGAAGCCCGCCTCGATGAGCGCCTGGCTGGCCTCATCGACCGTGAGGCCTTGACGTCGGGCACCGCCGCCGTCTCGGGACCAGCGCTGAGGGTGATCGCTGACCTCCGAGCCCTCCTCTGCCTGCTCGTCGGCGCGCGGGTTCTGCTCGATCACCTCGTCGACCGGACGGTCCGACACCTCCGAAGCCCGCGTGACGTGGAAGCCCGCGTCTTCGAGAGCCTGCTGCGCCTGGTCTGCGGGCTGGCCGACGACGTTCGGCACTGCGACGAGCGTCGGGTCGTCGCCGTTGTCCGCAAAGTTGCGGACCAGCAGGAACAGCAACCCGGCGAGGATGAGCAGCAACAGGATGAGCACCGCCAGGAACCAGCGCGAGCGCTTGGGCTCCTCCTCTGGCGGCGTGTAGTCGTCGTACTGGCCGTAGTCGCCGTAGCCGTCGTCGCCTGACCAACCCGTGGCCACGGCGGTGGGGTTGTCGTAGCCGGTCGGGGACATCACGTTGGTGGCGCTGGGATCGATCGGCGGTGCCAGCACGGGCTCGGCCAGGATGCGCGCCCCGTCGAGGTAGCGCCGGAGGTCGGCCCGCAGGTCCTGTGCCGTCGGGTAGCGGTTGGCGGGGTTCTTCGCCAGGCACTTGAGGGTGATCGCCTCGAGCGTCTCGGGCAGCGCCGGGTCGATCTGCCGAGGCGGGATCGGGTTCTCCTGCACGTGCTTGTAGGCGATGGCGACGGCGCTCTCGCCGCTGAAGGGGGTGTGGCCGGTGGTCATCTCGTAGAGCACGCAGCCCAGGCTGTAGATGTCGCTGCGGGGGTCGACGGGCGCGCCCCGTGCCTGCTCCGGCGAGAAGTAGGTCGCGGTCCCCATGACCGAACCGGTCTTCGTGAGGTTCTGGTCCGAGTGGTCGCTGATCGCCCGGGCGATGCCGAAGTCGGCCACCTTGACGGTGCCGTCGGCGGTGACGAGCACGTTGCCGGGCTTGACGTCGCGGTGGACGACGCCATTGCGGTGCGCGAAGCCGAGCGCGGCCGCGATGTCGGCGGTGATCTCGGCGGCGCGGTCCGGGTGCACCCGCCCGTCGTCACGGAGGATCTCGGCCAGCGTGTGACCCTCGACGTACTCCATCACGATGAAGTAGGTGCCGTTGGCCTCGCCCCAGTCGAACACCGACACGATGTTGGCGTGCTGCAGGTTGGCGGCCGACTGCGCCTCCCGGCGGAAGCGCTCGACGAATCCCGCGTCGGTGGCGAGCGCCGGGAACAGCACCTTGACCGCCACCGGGCGGTCGAGCATCTGGTCCCGGGCCAGGTAGACCTCGGCCATGCCGCCGCGCCCGAGCCGCCGGTGCAGCTCGTAGCGCCCGTTGAAGATCACTTGCCCCTGCTGCGACGACATGCGGACCTCAGGTTACGAGATGGGTGAAACCGGGCCCGAGTTCATGTCTCATTGCTCTCCACCCGAGTCGGAGTCCCCAGATTCCTGGACAGACGGCGCAGCCGGCTGTTCCAGGGCCTGCCGCATCACTGCTGCGGCGATCGGCGCTGCCACTCTGCCACCAGTTTGCTCGCTCACGCCCGGCTGGGCCTCAACGATGACCGCGACGGCCACGCTGGGCGCCTCGCCGGGGGGCCCGGCGAAGCCGATGATCCAGGCGTGCGAGCTGTCGCTCGAGCCGATCTGGGCGGTGCCCGTCTTGCCACCGACCTGGAAGCCCTCGAGGCCGTTGTCCAGGCGGCTGGCCGTGCCGTCCTGGACGACGGCAATCATTCCCTCTCGCAGAAGGTCCGCCGTCCCGGAGTCCATCGCCCGAGTCCACACGTCGTCGTCGGGGATCGTGTCGACCACCTCGCCCTGGTCGTCGCGCACCTCGCGTACCACGTGTGGCGTCATGACCTCTCCGCCGTTGGCGACCGCCGCCGCCACCAGCGCCATCTGCAGCGGGGTGGCCCGCACGTCGTTCTGACCGATGGACGCCTGCGCGAGTTTCGGCGAGTCGTTCTCGAACGCGGATGCGGCGGGGAACGACGAGCCGGCGGGCCGCGGCAGGTCGATGGGCACGTCCTGGTTGAAGCCGTAGGCCTGGGCGGTGTCCGGTCATGGCGTCGGCGCCGGCGTCCTCGGCCCCCATCTCGGCGAAGGCAGAGTTGCACGACGCCTCCATGATCGGGAACAGCGTGCCGCCGCACGTCTCTCCGCCGAAGTTGCCGATCGGTCGTCCGACGGGCCGACCGCCGGCACCAACCGGTTGGTACGCCTGGCGGGCGGGGTAGTCGGGCTGATCCTCGGTCACGCCGCCGCGCTCCACGCCCGCGGTTGCGGTGACGATCTTGAACGTCGAGCCCGGAAAGAAGTTTTCCTGGTACGAGCGGGCCAGGATCGGCTTCTCCGGGTCTGCGTTCAGCAGGTCAGAAGCCTGCTCCGCGGCATTGAAGTCGTGGGTGGCCAGCGCGTTGGGGTCGTAAGAGGGAAACGACCACATGGCCAGGATCTCCCCGTTGCGGGGGTCGAGCGCCACCACCGATCCCTCGCGCTGGCCGAGCTCCTGGCGCGCCACGGACTGCACGTCGTTGCGCATCGTCAGCGTCAGGTCGCCGACCCGCTCGCGGTCGACGAACAGGTCCCGCAGCTCCTGCAGGTCGAAGTCGATCGTGCGCCCTGCCAGCTCGTCGTTGTAGCTGCGCTCGAGGCCGGTCGACCCGAGCTCGAAGGCGAAGTAGCCGGTGACGTGGGCGAACAACTCGCCGGTGGGGTACTCGCGTTGCAGCTTGAACTGGTCGTTCGACGGCACCGAGCGGGCGACGACCGTGCCGTCCGCGGTGATGATCGACCCCCGGGGGCTCGAGAAGTCCCGCTCCACCTCGCGGTTGTTGGCCGGGTTGTCCTTGAGCTCTTCGGCCTGGAAGATCGTCAGCCGGTTGACCTGGAAGAACAGCGCCGCGTAGCAGACCACGAGGAACACCCCGATGTTGCGGATCTGCTTGCTCATCGGCGTGCCTCCGGCCCGCCAATGAGCAATCGCCGCTTCGCGGCGAGCAATGCACTGTGCTTATGGTTCGCTCGCTGACGCTCGCTCACGTCCCCACCTCGGTCAGCGACTGCGCGGCCAGCGCCTCGGACTGTCGCTCGGCCGAGTCGTTGGAGATGCGCAGCAGCAGCGCCAGCAGCACGTAGTTGGCCAGCAGCGACGAGCCACCGTAGGAGATGAACGGCAGGGTCACCCCGGTGAGCGGCAGCAGCCGCGTGACGCCGGCCATGATGATGAACGCCTGGAACCCGAGCAGCGTGGTCAGGCCGACGGCCAGCAGCCGCTCGAAGCCGCGTGCCGCCTGCTGGGCGATGCGCAGGCCGGCGCCGATCATCAGTAGGAACGCGATGAGCACCGCTGTGGCGCCCAGCAGGCCCAGCTCCTCACCGATGGCGGCGAAGATCATGTCGCTCTCGACGACCGGGATCTTGGTGGGGGAGCCGAGCGCCAGCCCCGTCCCCGAGACGCCACCGTCGGCCATGGCGAAAGCCGCCTGCACCACCTGGAAGCCCTGGTCCTTGCCCCAGGGGTCGAACCAGACGTCGACCCGCTCCTGCACGTGGCCGAACGCGTTGAATGCGAAGACCGCGCCCGCGGCGAACAGCGCCACGCCCACGGCGAGGTAGGAAGCCCGCTCGGTGGCGACCCAGATGAGGACCAGGAACAGGGTGAAGAACAGCAGCGACGACCCGAGGTCGCGCTCCGACACCATGACCACCAGAGACGCCCCCCAGGCCAGGAGCACGGGGCCGAGGTGCTTGGGGTCGGGCAGCGAGAACGGTCCGTACGCCCGGTTGATCGCGAGCAGCTCGCGCTTCTCCCAGAGGTAGCCGGCGAAGAACACCGCCAGCGCCAGCTTGGCGAACTCGCCGGGCTGGAAGTTGACCGGCCCGATCGAGACCCAGATCTTGCTGCCGTTGATGGTGCGCCCGACGACCGGGACCAGCGGCAGGAGCAGCAACACGATGCCCACGAAGCCGGCCGTGTAGCGGTAGCGCTCCAGCAATCGGACGTCGCGCACCATGATCAGCGTGACGATGAACGCGCCGACCCCGAGGATCATCCAGATCGACTGGAGGCCGGCGAGCCCGTCGGGGTCGGCCCTGGCCTCGTCGATGCGGACGATGAACACGTAGCCCAGCCCGTTGAGGAGGCTGGCCAGCGGCAGGAGCATGCCGTCGGCCTGCGGCGCCAGGCGTCGGACGGCGATGTGGGCCAGCAGCGGCAGGCCGACGATGATGGCGAGGAACGGGCCCGTGGTGTTCGGGATGGGGCTGTCGTCGGGAAGCGTGGTGAGCACGTAGGCGCCGACGACGAACATCGTGCCCAGCACCAACAGGCCCAGCTCGGTGTTCCGACGGACGGTGCCGATCATCGGGCCCGCGTGGTCGTCGTCCCGGGTCGCGTGGTGGTGGTCCGAGGCGCGCTCGTCGTCGTGGCCGGTCGGGTGGTGGTGGTCGTCTCGGCCGCCAGCTCGTCGGCGCGGACGCTCAGCCGGTCGACGTAGCGGTGGGCGTCGCCGAGCGAGGACTGCTCCTTGCCGGCGTCGAGGTCGTCCCGGGTGTCGGCGGGAACGTGCGACCGTTCGACGTCGGTCGTCTCCTCCAACAGCGGGTTGAGCCACAGGACGCCACCGGGGCGTCCCTTGAAGATCGCGACGCGGTCACCCTCGAAGCCGACGAAGTAGGTGGACCGCCCGTACCACTGGATGGTCGCGAAGGCGCCACCGATGAGCGCCAGCAGGATGAGTGAGAACAGCAGGACCCGCCACGTGAGCCTCCGGCCCCGGGGTCTCGTGTCGGCCGTATCGGTGGCGGCCCCGGCCCTGCTGCCGTTGGTCGCCCCGGCGGGCTCGAAGGCGAGGCCGCCGGCGGCGCTCCCGTCCTCGGTCTCGGTCGTGCCCGCCGGCTCGGCGCGACCCGCCAGGCCGGATGCTGCGCCGACCGCGAGGGCATCGGACGCCTCGCCGGCGCGCCCGCCGTCGTCGACGACGTCGACCACGACCACCGTCACGTTGTCGCGCCCGCCACCGTCGACCGCCAGGTGCACGAGCTCGTCGGCCGCCTCGCCGGGATCGTCCACCCGACGCAGCACGGCGGCGATGCCGGGCTCCGGAACCTCGTTGAACAGCCCGTCGGAGCACAGCAGGAAGCGGTCGCCGGCCACGGGCTCGACGGTGAGGATGTCGACCGGCACCCGGTCGCTGACGCCGAGCGCGCGGGTGACGATGTTGCGCTGGGGATGGACCGCCGCCTCTTCCGGCGAAAGCGAGCCTTCGCGTACCAGATCCGCGACCAGGCTGTGGTCGTCGGTGAGCTGTTCGAGCTCGCCGACCGAGTAGCGATAGACGCGCGAGTCACCGACATTGGCGATCGCCAGTACCTCGTCGCCGTCCTCGTCAACGACGGCGAGCGCCACCATCGTGGTGCCCATGCCGGTGAGGTCGGGATCGCCGGCGGCGGTCTCGTACACCGCCTGGTTGGCCTGCTCGATGGCTTCGACCAGGCCGTCGACCGTGTGCTCGGCGAAGCTGCGGCCGACCGCCTCGGACGCGATTGCCGACGCCACATCGCCGCCTCGGTGCCCGCCCATGCCGTCGGCGACGGCCCACAGGCCGATGTCGTCGCGGGCCATGTAGTTGTCGTCGTTCGTGGAGCGCACGCGCCCCACGTGGGTCGCGCCTCCCCAGCGCAGGGCCGTGCGGCCGGCCATGGCGGTCATCGGAGGCCTCTCACGCCAGCTCCAGCACCGTGTTGCCGATCTGCAGGCGGTCGTGGCGCTTGATCACCATCGGGCCCGCCACGCGGCGCCGGTTGAGGTAGGTGCCGTTCGTGGAGCCGAGGTCCTCGACGTACCAATGGCCCTCACGCTCGAACACGCGGGCGTGGACCTGGCTGGCGTAGGCGTCGTCGATCGGCACCTGGCAGCCGGCCGCCCGGCCCAGCGTGATCTCCCCGTTGAGTGCGAAGGCGTGGCCCCGTAGGGCGGCTGGCTCGACGACCCTGAGCTGGGGGTGGCTCGAGCGACCCGGGCGTGGGTGCCGGCGGACCCTGCCCCGCTTGACCGCAGGAGCCTGTCCGGCAGGGATGGCGGGTCGCGCGTTGACCTCGGTCCAGACCGCCCGGAGGACGCGCAGGAAGAAGAGGTACAGCAGCACCAGGAGAAACCCGGTCAGGAGTCGGAGCAGCTGCTCGGTCACCGAGCCGGAGACTATCGGTCGCCGCGATGCCGGCCAGAGCAGACCGGGGGCAGCGTTTGGCTGGTCACGGAGGGTGTCGGCTCGGGATGCGGCGCGGTCGCGCTCAGCTCGCCTCGAATCGCAGGCGGGTGTTGCCGAAGGTGAGCTCGTCGCCGTCTGCGAGCATGCGCTGTTCGACGCGCACGCCGTTGACCTTGCTGCCGTTGGTCGATCCAAGGTCGGTCAGGACGAAGCCGTCGCCCTGTGGACGGATCTCGGCGTGGTTGCGGCTGACGTTGGGATCGGCGAGCACGATGTTGCACTCCGGCCGCCGGCCGATGCTGATCGGATGCTCGGCCAGCGTGAAGCGTTCGCCCGTGGGCAGCACCAGGCTCCCGGCCCCGGCACCACCCGGGCCCTCGCGGAAGCGGGCCTCGATCTCGAACCAGCCGGTGCCGAAGCGTTCGTCGACCACCAACTCCACGTCGACGGGGCCCATGAACGCGTAGCCCTCGTCGCGGGCGTGGGCGCGAGCGGCGTCGCACAGCTCGCGGCGCAGGGCGTCGCGCACGTCGCCGAACTCGGTGTAGTCGTCGGAAGACAGGAAGACGGTGAAGTGGTTGGGCACCACGGTGGTGCCGCGGACACCGACGGAACGGCCGTCGTCCATCTCCCGGGCGAGGCGGCGGGCCAGCTCGACCGGGCGGATGCTGGAACGGAAGGCGCGGGCGAAGGCCCCTTCCACCATGCGCTCCAGCCGTCGCTCGAACCCTCGGATGGCCACGACCCTGCAGGTTACCGGTGGCGTGGCTGCTTCATCCGGCGGGCTCGTCCGCCGGTGGGGAGCCACCAGGGACCGCGCTATCTTTCATGTCTT
Source organism: uncultured bacterium (assembly GCA_963756425.1). GTDB lineage: Bacteria > Actinomycetota > Acidimicrobiia > Acidimicrobiales > VFJN01 > DASQUK01. The sequence continues at coordinate 210,328 of CAVWNW010000015.1, forward strand.
GTCGCTCGGGCGAGTGGCGGAATTGGCAGACGCGCTGGCTTCAGGTGCCAGTGGCCGCAAGGTCGTGGGGGTTCAAGTCCCCCCTCGCCCACTGTGTGATGTCGCGAGACATCGTGGACAGCTGTCGCGAGACATAATGGACGATCCTCAGGTGCCGTGGGGCTGGTAGGGGCGGTTTGGGTCGAGGGTTAGGTGGCGTAGTAGCTCGCCGTCGGTGTTGAGTACCCGGACGTCGCGGTCGGCCACGAGGATCAGCACCCGTGTGCCTTCGTGACGGCGGCCGACGGCGACGTGGTAGAGGCGGCTGCGATAGCGGAGGGTGACGTTGCCGGCGTTGACCTTGTCTTGGCGGATCCGGCAGTGGGGCACCACCGACGGCGGTGTGTTGGCGGGTGTGGCCTTGCTCCGGGTATGGAAGGCGACGGTCGGGGTCCGGCGCCCGAGGGCCCGGTGGGGACGGACGGTGTTGTAGTGCTCGACGAAGTCGTCGAGCTGGGCTTGCAGGGCTGGCAGGGAGCGAGCCGGGCGTCGGGCGGCCAGGTGCTTCTTCATCGTCTGGTGGAACCGCTCGACCTTTCCGCAGGTCTGGGGGTGGTAGGGCCTTGAGTGCTTGAAGGTGACTCCGAGGGCGAGCAGCTCGCTTTCCATCACACAGACGCCGTGGCGGGCCTCGGCGGTGAAGATGGCCCCGTTGTCCGAGAGCACGCCGGCGGGATACCCGTGGTGAGCGGCGGCTTCGTGGAAGGTGGTCACGACGTCGAGGGACTTGGTCACCCGCCGCGCCGCCGACGCCACGCACAGCCGGGAGTGGTCGTCGATGATGTTCAAGATCTCGATCTCGGCGCCGGTGGCCAGCACCACGTGGGTCACGTCCATCTGCCAGCACTGGTTGGGCAGCTCGGCGCAGAAGCGGACGTAGGAGCTCTTCGGGCGCTTGTGGGGCTGGGCGGTGACGAAGCCCCTGGCTTTGAGCACCCGCCAGATCGTGGCGACGGAAGGAACGACACCCCGGTGCTGCCGGGTGAGGTGCACCCGGATCGTTTCTGCGCCCGCGTCGTAGCCGGCGTCGACGAGCTCCTTGCGCACACGGACGATTTCGTCCTCGAAGCGGTGTGCGATCTTCGTCGGGGAACGGCGAGGTCGCCGTGACCTGGCCACCAGTCCCGCCTCTCCTTCGGCCCGGTAGCGCGCGAGCAGCTCATAGACCCAGGTCTTGGAGATCCCGTGAGCAGAAGCCACCTCTCGAGGCGTTTGCCCCTCGGTCAGCACCGCCGCGACCAAGTACATCGCCATCTCCATCGGGCCACCCCCCTGTCGGGTGTCCACGATGTCTCGCGACATGTGTCCGCTATCTCATGAACTCAGGCACCCCCTCGCCCACTGACCGGGTTCCTCGCGCCGGGCGCTATGGCAGATGAATTCA
>CAVWNW010000016.1:0-109782 GCA_963756425.1 uncultured bacterium
GGTGGGCCGTGACCATTGACTGCAACGAGCCGCGGCGAGTCTGACTGCAACGAGCCGCGGCGAGTCGTCGAGTTCCCGGCAGACGTCCTCGACTGAGCCGTCCACATCGCCCCGCGTTCGACGACCACGACGCGTCCGGCGGGAGCTGCCACACGGCAGGTCGTCCTGGTTCCACATGGCCCACACACCGTCACTGACGTTCCAGCATGTGACAGCGCTTCGTCGCCCGCCTTTGGCAGGAGCGGCTGTCCATCGGCGTTGCGGCCGTCGCCCCCCGCTGAAGCGGCGTTCGAGTGAACGCTGCAGTCTGAAAGGCAGCGAAGCGTTCGGGCATGGTCAGAGCCCGAGCCCCCTGCCCACGCTTGCAGAGGCGCCGGGTGTTCGCTCCAGCGTGTTGCGGGCGGCGGCGAGGCGGTCGCGGTACCAGAGCCACGATTGGCCGTCGGTGGCTACGAACTCATAGCCGATCTGCGCGAGTCGGCCGTCGGCATCGTCGGCAGCGGGTCCTTGGACGAGCATGACGTCATGGCGGCGGGGGTTGTAGACGAGTTCGACTTCGTGTCCCTTCCACTGGCCGGCGGGCTCGGTGGTCCAGCCGTCCGGGAGCGGTCCGCCGCTCTCGAGTGGCCGCAGATGGGGGTTCATTCGTCAACCTCCTGATGTCCTTCCGGGGTCGGTCGGCGCGTTCGCCGGTGGGCGCGACCGGCTGTGGGCGGCTCGCTCGGCAAGGCGGCGGTCGCGGTGGTAGGGGCGGGTGCGGATGTGGGCGGGCGGCAGGGTGCCGTGGACCAGGAGCGCGTCGCCAGGGCGCATCTGGCGCAGGGCGTGGGGTGGCGCGAGCGGCGCGGTGGTAGCGGCGAGCTGGGTGGAACCTCGACCGAGTGGCCGGCGAACGAGCGGGAACGGGTTTCGAGTTCGGTGTCGCCGAGGAGCTGGGCGACGTAGCGCAGGGAGGAGTGGTCGCTGAGCCCGGCGCTCGACCCGTTCCCGCACCATCACAACGTGATCGCCAACACCGTCGAGGACCGCAACGGCAGCCGCCGCACCCTGGATGCCCGGGGCCTCTACCAGCACGCCCAAGCCGCCTCCGCCTTGGCGACCGCCGAGATGCGCTACCAGCTCACCCGCAGCCTCGGGGTCCGCTGGCGGCCCGGCCGCAGCGGCGGCTGGGAGATCGCCGGGATCCCCGATCCGGTGCTGCGCGAGTTCTCGCGGCGGCGCAGCGAGATCGACGACGCCCTACGCGAGCTCGAAGACGCCATCGGCCACAACCCCAACCTCCACGAGCTCGACCGGATCGTGCTCAAGACCCGGCCCGCCAAACAACACGTCCCCGTCGACGAGCTGCTCGACGGCTGGCGCACCCGCGCCGCGGCCCTCGGCTTCGGGCGCGACCAGCTCGCCGCCTGCCTCGACCGCGCCCTCGACCTGTCCGAACCCGATCCCGAGGCGCTGTACAAGGCGCTCGCCGCACCCGAGGGGATCTGCGCCAACCTGTCGATCTTCAACCGGGCCGACGTCCTCGCCGCCCTCGTCGACCTCCCGGTCCCCCACGGCGACGGCGAGCCCCAGCCGCTGCTGGTCCCCGCCGCCCGGCTCGAGTCACTGGCGGACGGGTTTCTCGCCTCCCGTCACGTGATCGCCCTCACCCCCGGCCGCTACACCACCCGCGAGATCCTCGCCGTCCAGCAACGCATCGTGGCCCGCTACCGCCACGGCCTGCACCGCGGCGCCGCCCTCGTCCCCTCCCCCGCCATCGACCAGGCCCTTGCCCGGCAGCCAGAGCTCACCGACGAGCAACGCGACCTCGTGCGCGCCTTCTGCACCAGCGGGCACCGCATCCAGTGCGCCATCGGCCGGGCCGGCGCCGGCAAGACCACCACCATGGCCGCCGCCCGCGACGCCTGGCAGGCCGCCGGCTGGCGAGTCATCGGCACCGCCGTCAAAGGCGAGGCCGCCCGCACCCTCGCCGCCGCCACCGGCATGCCCACCGAGACCCTCGCCTGGTACCTCGCCCACGACGACCCCCACACCGCCCCCCTCGACGCCCGCACCGTGCTCGTCGTCGACGAGGCCTCCACCATCTCCGACCGCGACCTCGACCGACTGGGCTGGCTCGCCTGCGCAGACCGGCGCCACCCTGCGGCTCATCGGCGATCCCGCCCAGCACGGCGCCGTCGAAGCCGGCGGCATGTTCCGCGTCCTCTGCCAACACCACCCCACCCACACCCCCCAACTCACCGTCACCCACCGGGTGCAGGATCCCCACGACCGCGCCGCCGCCGACGCCCTGCGGGCCGGCGACATCGCCGCCGCGCTCGACCACCTCGACACCGCCGGACACCTCCACATCGTCGACGACGAGCTCGACTTCTACCGCCAAGCCCTCGCCCGCTGGTGGGCCGCCCACCAGGCCGGCCAGGAGCATCCCATCGTCGACCGGCGCAACACCGTGCGCCGCCAGCTCAACCGGCTCGCCCACCGGCTCCTCCAAGCCACCGGCCACATCGGCCAGCACGAGATCACCGCCAGCGGCGACCGTCGCTTCTCCGTCGGCGACCGCGTCATCGCCCGCGCCCCCGACCGCGACCTCCATCCTCCCGGACAACCCGACGCCTACGTCCGCAACGGCGCCCTCGGCACCGTCCTCGCGCTCCACCCCGGTGCCCGGCCTGTCGACGACACGATCACCGTCGCGTTCGACGGCATCGGCACAATCGACGTGCCCCGCAGCTACTTCGACGGACACCGCACCGCCGCCAGGCGCCGGCGACGAGACATCGGCCTCGACCACGCCTACGCCGTCACCTCCTACGCCGTCCAAGGCACCACCCGAGCCGTCTCCACCAGCCGGATCGACCCCACCGCCACCCGAGCCGAGGCCTACGTCGACATCACCCGCGGCCAGACCGCCAACCACCTCTACCTCACCCGGCCCCGCGACCCCCTCGACGGCGAAGCCCTCCCCGCCGTCCCCCCGCCCCCCATCGACGACGCCGTCACCCGAAGGCTCGCCCGCTCCAACGGAGAGCTCACCGCCTGGGAACTCCACCAAGCCACGCACGAGCGCGCCCTGCAGCGCCGCGTTGACGCCATCGGCCTCTGAGGCGAGATCCTCTGGGCGCCACGGGGCCTAGTTGGTCATGGAACGACCCACATCGACACGCCCAGAACCGCTCACCTACAGCGTCGAGACCGCGGCCACGATGCTCGGCATCTCACGCGCGCTGGCCTACCAGCTCGTGCGTGGCGGCGAGCTTCCGAGCATCAAGCTCGGACGTCGCGTCGTCGTGCCGCGCGCCGCGCTCCTACGGCTCGTGGGTGGTGAGCCTGGTAAGGGCGCGGGCACGCCCGACCGTTGAGCGCAGCGTCGCGTCGCGAGAGATCGACCCAATACGCTCGGCGGCCATTCCGACATGACGGCCGCACCGGGTCTCGCCCGTGAGCAGACACGGTCGACCCGGTCACGCCTCAACACCCGGGCCAGCGCCCGCCCTTGGCCACCGGCGGCCGAGCGGGAGGGTAGTCGTCGAATCGTGGCCCGGTGGGTGGGCACAATCTGGGCACAATTGGGCACAATCTCAGGGCCACGCCCCATCATCGGCTGGACGGCGTGGCAGGAGCCAGACACCACCAGATGATCACCCGAGACGAGAAAACCCCAGGTCAGCGACACAAAACGTGTGGCTACCTGGGGCTCGACGGTGAGCACCCCCAACGGGGTTCGAACCCGTGTCTCCACCTTGAGAGGGTGGTGTCCTAGGCCGCTAGACGATGGGGGCGTGTAGCGAACGAGTCAGGATATCCGGCCAGGCTGGCCTCCCCAAACGGCTACTCGTCGAGGATGCGCCAATCGATGGGCTCGCGGCCGGCCTCGACGAGGGCGGCGTTGGCCCGCGAGAACGGGCGGCTGCCGAAGAAGCCGTTGGCGGCGGACAGCGGCGAGGGGTGCGCCGACTCGATGACCACATGGCGGGTCGTGTCGATCAGCGTGCGCTTCCGGCGAGCCGATGCGCCCCAGAGGATGAAGACGACGCGCTCCTGCTTGGCGTTGACCGCCCGGAGCACCTCGTCGGTGAAGACCTCCCAGCCCTTGCCCTGGTGCGACGCCGCCCGACCCTGGCGGACCGTCAGCGACGCGTTCAACAGCAGCACACCTTGGCGCGCCCAGTGGTCGAGGCATCCGTGGCTCGGGGGCGGGATGCCCAGGTCGGCCTCGAGCTCCTTGAAGATGTTCTGTAGCGACGGCGGCGGCGGTATCCCCTGGCGCACGGAGAAACACAGACCGTGCGCCTGCCGGGGGCCGTGGTAGGGGTCCTGGCCCAGGATCACCGCCTTGACCTCGGCGTAGGGGGTCAGGTGGAGTGCGGCGAAGACCTCGTCGGGTGGGGGGTAGACCGTGCCTCGTCCCCGCTCGGCGGCGACGAACTGCTGGAGCTCGGTCCAGTAGGCCTTGTCGAACTCCCCCCGCAGGACGGGGTTCCAATCAGTCTTCACCCGCCCATCGTGCCAGCCCGGATCGCCGCTTGCGGGCTATCACCGGATGCTTCGCTGGCAGACTCGGGATCGTGTCCGACGACATCCTGACCCGGCTCCGGGACGTGTGCCTCGCACTGCCCGAGGTGACCGAACGTCTCAGCCACGGGTCGCCCACCTGGTTCGTACGCGACAAGAAGACGGTCGCGACCTACGTCGACAACCACCACGGCGATGGCCGCCTGGCCATCTGGTGCCCCGCACCTCCCGGGGTCCAGGGCGCCCTCGTCACCGAGGAGCCGGACCGCTTCTTCGTGCCTGCCTACGTCGGCCACCGAGGGTGGCTCGGCGTCCGCCTGGACCGCGATCTGGACTGGGACGAGGTGGCCGGCATCATCGAGGACGCCTATCGGTTGGTGGCGCCCAAGAAGCTCGTCGCGGAGCTCGACGATTAGCCCGGATGACGAAATCCGGCCTCGACGGGCGCGTGGCGGGTCGTGGTCGGACTCAGTCCCGTCTGGCTGCGCGTCGCCCCTTGCGCCGCCGGTGGCGCCGAAGGACACCCAACCCGAACCACACGAGCGCCCCGAAGAGTGCGGCAAAGAGGGTGAGCAGCCAGACAGGCCAAGTGAAATCCCAGAACAGGAAGTTGACCGTCACGTCATCGGTGTTCTGGGCCATGAAGATGGCCAGGACTGCCACGCCCGAGAGCGATGCGATAGCCCCACCGCCAAGTAGCGCACGTTGTTCTTCGGCCTCGACGCTCGTGCCGTCGTCGTCGCTCCGCTGGACCATGAATCCATCTCCTTGCCGCCGAGCATGGGCGTGATTCCTAGAGTCTGCTGCGGCGATCAGCCTGAGGGGTGGACGGAGGGAGTCGAGCATGCTTGGCGACGACGATGGCGGGGCACGTCCTCGGGTGAGGCGTGGGCGGGGGCCTCGACCCCCGGTCGAGGATCCGACGCTGGGCGTGAAGGTCGCGGTGGATCGAACCGGCCGCCCCGCGAACCGCCTGGTGACGATCGGCGACTCGATCACCCAGGGCTTCATGAGCGCGGCCGTCTTCCGTACGGATCTTTCGTGGCCGAGCGTGGTCGCGTTCGAGCTGGGCCTGCGCCTGGGCTCGGGGTTCCGCTATCCGGTGTACGAGCAACCGACCGGCCCCGGCGGCCTCCCGTTCGACCTGGAGCGCGCGGTCCGCAGTCTCGAGGCCGTTGTCGGGGACAGGCTCGACTGGTACGAGGCCGTCCGGGCACTGCGGTGGGCGCGTTCATACATGGACGCCATCGAGGACTACTGGGAGCGCGGCGACGGTCTGAAACTCACGCCTACGCCGGCCGCCTACAACAACCTCGCCGTCTACGGTGCCGACGTCCTCGACGTCCTGCTGCTCGATGCCGACCGCATCGCGAAGCGGCTCGAGCGCCCGCCCCGCGACGACCCGTTCGCGCAGGTCGTCGAAGCGCACAATGACCGGGCCTGGCGTGTCGTCCTGGAGAGCTGCCGCGGAGCCGACGGCAAGGCTGGCACGGTGCTCGACGCGGCCCGAGCCATGGGCGGCGAGGGCCTGGAAGGAGGGGGTTCCGGCCCGGGGATCGAAACGCTGGTGGTCATGCTCGGTGCGAACAACGCGCTGGGGACGGTGGTCCACCTCGACGCGCGCTGGACACCTGCGGACTACCTCGACATGAGCCCACTCAGGCGCCTCGACCGCAAGGGTGCGTACAACGTGTGGCGGCCGGCGCATTTCGCCGATGAATGGCGGCTGCTGGTCGAGGCCCTGAAGTCGATCAACGCCCGGCACGTCATCGTCGCGACCGTGCCGCAGGTGACCATCGCCCCCATCGCCCGCGGCTGGCGCGGGAAGGCGTATCGAGGGTCACGCTTCTTCCCGTACTACATCCGGCCGTGGATCACCGACGCCGACTTCGACGTAGACAGAGATCAGCATCTGACGGAGTCGGAAGCACGCAAGATCGACGCCGCGATAGACGCCTACAACGCGACGATCATCGCGTCGGTCCGCGCGGCCCGCCGGGAGGGTCACGACTGGTACCTGTTCGACCTGGGCGGACTGCTCGACAGCCTGGCGTCACGGCGCTACGTGGAGGATCCGGCGGCGCGGCCCAGCTGGTGGAAGCCGTACGACCTGCCACCGGAGCTGAGGGCACTGACCCCGATACCGAGCACCTGGTTCTTCCGGTCCGGCCCCGAGGGTCGGACCGACGGGGGCCTGTTCTCCCTCGACGGCGTCCACCCGACCACGATCGGCTACGGCATCATCGCCCGCGAAGTGGTCAGGATCATGAACGACCACGCACGCGTCCCGTTCCTCACACAGGATGGGGCGGTTCGCGCACCCGCGTCCGTCGAGGTGGACTTTGCGCGGGTGCTCGCCTCCGACACGCTCATCGCTCGCCCACCACGGGCGTTCTCGTCGACCCTCTCCCTGCTCGGGTGGCTCGACGAGACGGTCGACTTGATCGACCGGGCCTTGCCGTTCCCCTGAACGAGGAGAACGCTCCTGCGCCGGTGGCGTCCAGCGCCTACCGCTCGAAGTAGGACTCCTCGAGGTCGAGCTCCCGTTCGAGGCGGTGCATCACCTCGTTGCTGATGTCCCCGGCGTTGCGGAGCCCGACGATCGCCTGCCGCTCGGCTTGGTAGAGACGCCGAAGGACCCGTTCGCGGATCTGCGCCGCGTCCTCGTAGCCGTCGTCCTCCAGCTTGCCCGCACGGGCCGCGAACCGGCGCTTGCGCTGCTCGTAGTACTGCCGCGCGCGGTCGAGCGGCTCGTCATCCGCCCAGCCCTCGTCGGCCATGACCTCGAGCTCGCTAAGCGCCGCCTTGCTCGCCGCCAGGCGGGCCACGAGCTCCTCGTGCTCCTCGTCACGCCCATCCGACGCGACGCCGAGCCGCCGGATCAGCACGGGCAGCGTCAGCCCCTGGCCCACGACAGTGACCAACACCACCACGAACGTGACGAACACGATCAGGTCCCGCCCCGGCAGGGGGGCGCCCGCATCGGTCTCCAGCGGCAGGGCCAGCGCCGTGGCCAGCGACACAGCCCCGCGCAGCCCGCTCCAGGCGACCACGGCCCGCGCCGCGGCGCCAACACGGAGCTCCCGTTGGCGGGGACGCCGGTCGAGCGCCCGCACGATGTAGGGGACCGTGAACGACCAGGCGAAGCGGGCGCCGATCACGACGACGGAGACGAGCGCCGCGTACCCCAGAAGCTCCGACAGCGGCTGCCCCGTCAGTGAGTCGAGCACGACCGGCAGCTGCAGCCCGATCAGCACGAACAGCGTGGCGTTGAGGAGGAACGTGAGCACGTCCCACACCGCGGACACCTGCAGGCGGGTCGGCGGGGCGGCTAGTTCGGGCGCCCGCCACCCGAGGTACAGGCCGGCCGTGACCACGGACAGCACGCCCGAGAGGTGGAGCTGCTCGGCGGGGAGGAAGGCGGCGTAGCCGGTGATCAAGCTGATCGTGATCTCGGTCTGCGGATCGTCGAGGCGCCGTCGGATCTCACCGATCACGTACCCCACTGCCAGGCCCAGCGCCACACCGCCGGCGGCGGCCAGAACGAACTCGAGGCTGGCGTCGAGCAGCGAGAACGTCCCCTCGACCGCCGCCACGACCGCGACCCGGTAGGCGATCAGGGCGGCGGCGTCGTTGACCAGGCTCTCGCCTTCGACGAAGTTGACGATGCTGCGGGGGGCGCCCAGCCGCCGCATGATGGCGGTCGCCGCCACCGGGTCGGTGGGCGAGACGATCGCCCCCAGCGCGAACGCCATGGGCCACGGCAGGTCGAGCACCATGTGCCCCGGCACCGCCACCAGGACCGTCGTCAACAGCACGAGCCCTACCGACGTGAGCGACAGGGCGCGGGCATAGCCCCGTATGGCGTGCAACTCCGAGAAGAACGCCGCGACGTACAGCAGTGGCGGCAGGAACACGAGCAGCACGAGGTCAGGATCGAGGTCGACCTCGGGCATGCCGGGCACGAACCCCAGCGCCAGCCCGCCGAGCACCAGCACGATCGGGTACGGGATGCCGATGCGGGTGGCCAGCACGTTGAGGACGGCGACCGACACCAGCACCGCGGCGAGGACGACGTCGAAGCCTTCCACGCCCGAAAGTCTGGCCCCGTGGGCAAGTCTGATGGGACGGTCCCACCGTCCCGGTAACGAGCACCGCCGGGGTGGAACAATCTGTCGGCGTCGTCAGCGCCCCCCGACCCGACGTGTCGTCAGGAGCGAGGCCATGTTCAACTTCTGGACCATCCTCTACCTCATCATCGTGGGCCTCATCGCCGGCTACCTCGCCCGGCTGCTCGTCAAGGGCGCCAATCCCATGACGTGGTGGCAGACGATGCTCCTGGGCATCGTCGGATCGTTCGTCGGTGGGTTCGGTGGCTACCTGCTCTTCGGCTGGGACGACGACGAAGGGTTCTTCCAGCCGAGCGGTCTCATCAGCTCGATCATCGGCGCCGTCGTTGCCCTGCTGATCTGGCGGGCGATCCCGCGCCGCAGCGCTGCACAGGGCCCGAGACCGGGACAGGTGTCATGACGCTTCCCGTGGAGGGCTGAGCGCGGTCACGGGCTCGGGGACGACGATCTCGCCGCGGTCGTTTATGCCGGTGGCGATGCTGCCCATGGCAAACGGGTCCAGCGGACGCGGAGCGTCGATCACGGTGTACCGGCCCCGGTCGTACAGGAACCCGTGCTGCCGTCCCTTGGCGTCGATGTAGCCACCCACGACGCGGCCGCGATCGTCGACGTCGAATGCGACCGTCGCAACCGAGCCCAACACGTCGAGCGAGGTGACACGCCCGGCGTGGTCGCGGATGAAGCCGTGCAGCGTGCCCGGCGGGTAGCTGCCGTCGGGCCCCACGACCACACCAGCGTCGAAGTACGAGCCCACGATGCGCCCCCGGTCGTCGATGGCGTAGGGGCTGGTCTCGGCGGCACCCGGGAGGGCGATCGTGGACGCCCGGCCCTGGCGGTCCCGCAGGTAGCCACGGATGACATAGCCGAGCTCGTTGTCGGCGGGCTCGCCGTAGATCCCGACGACATCGCCGCGGTCGTTGACGTCCCGGGCCTTGGTGCCGATCGCGCTCAGGGCGATCGTCTTGACCTTCCCGTCCCGGTCCCGCACGAAGCCGGTCTGGACCCCGTTGTCGTCGAGGTAGATGCCGGCGATCTGCCCCCGATCGTTGATTCCCTGGGGCAGCTCGGTGCCCTCGCCGGGAATGTCGAAGGAGGTGATGCGGCCGCGCCGGTCCTTCACGAAGGCGTGGATCGCGTCCCCTGGGTAGGTGCCATCCGGACCAAGCACCGCGCCCGCCTCGACGTATGACCCCGTTGTCTCGCCGCGGTCGTTGAGCGCGTAGTGGATCTGGAAGTCGCCGGCGCCCGGGATCCTGGCGAGGGGCGTGAACCGGCCTTTGCGGTAGAGGAAGCCACCGGCACCGTCGGGCTCGGCGGCCGGTGGCCAGGAGCGCCACGTCGCGGCATCCCGGCGGGAACCAGCATCGATCATGTCGGTGACACCCGGGGACGCGAACGGCTGCCGTCGCCCCGAGACCATGGCCGTCGCGCGCGCCATCGGATCCGCCGCGGAGCGGACGGTCGACGCACCGCCGTGGCGCGTGCCGTACCCGCCGACGATCTGGCCGCGGCCGTTGACGTCCAGCGCCCGGGTATAGGCCGCGTCCGGGGTCCCGTCGAACAGCCTGAACTGGCCGCGCTCGTACAGGAATGCGCGCGATCCGCCGCGGGCGTCGTACGCGAGGCCGACGACCTGGCCGCGCTCGTTGATGCTTGCGGGCTGCGTCCCCCCTGCCGTCGGCTCGGCGGCCGGGGCCTCAGGGAGGGTGATGACACGACCGCTGCGGTCACGGACGAAGCCGTGGTAGGCGCCCTCGGCGTCGACGTACGAGCCGACCATCTGCCCGCGGTTGTTGATGCCATAGACCACCGTCGCCACGGCACCCGGGACGTCGACGGTCTCGAACTCGCCGTCGTCCCACAGGAAGCCGTGGACCACGCCCGGCGGGGTCCCGCCGGCGGTGGGCTCGGCATCGCCATCGATGTACAGGCCCACGATCTGCCGCCGGTCGTTGATCTTGAACGGCGCGGTCGCCCGCGAGCCGGGGACGTCGACGTCGACGAACCGTCCCTTCGCGGTGCGCAGGAAGCCGCTGGTCACCGAGCCTTGGTCGTCGTTGTACCAACCGACGATCTCGCCGTGGTTGTTGATGTCGATGGGCTCGTCGAACGCGCCCCCATCCGGCCCGTCCGGAGGATCCTCGATCTCGGTGTAGCGGCCTTTCCGGTCGCGGACGAAGTGCCGGACGACCCGGTCCTGGCCCTCGTACTTGCCGAGCACCTGGCCGCGGTCGTTGATGCCCGAGGTCTCGGTCCCCGCGACGCCGCCCGGCGCCGCGGGGATCGCTGTCGCGTCGGGGTGATCGATCGGGGTGACGACCCCGCGAGTGGCGAGGAACCCGTGGGTGGTCGTTCCCGCCGCCGCTGGTGGCGGGTCGGCCGCCACGGACGACGCGCCCGCGACGGTGAGCGCTGCGGCCGCCGCGACGGCGGCAAGCCCGCGGGTGAGGGTATGTGCGCGTGCGGTCATCGGCTGGCCTTTCGTTCGTCGGCGATCGGAAGTAGCGGGGTACGCTCCGTCCTCGGCATCAGCGTCGGCGCCGTCGCGGCGCCGCGGCGGGCGCTCGGCATTGCGTCGGGGTTCTCGTATGCACCGACGATGCGGCCGCGGTCGTCTATGCCCGAGGCGAGGGTCCTTGGCGCGCCCGTGACGTCGATCGGGGTCAAGAGACCGCCGGGGCGGTGGAGTACGAAGCCGTGAACGTCCGCGGTGAGCCCGGTGCCGTCGGACGTGAAGCCGACGATCTGGCGCCGGTTGTTGATGTCGAACGGCGTGGTGAAGGCCGCGTCGGGCGCGTCGATCGCGGTGATCCGACCCCGTGCGCTGCGGAAGAACCCATGCGGGCTCCCGTCGGCATCGGCGTAGACGCCGACCATGTCGGCACGGTCGTTGACCCCGGTGACCTGGGTCAGCGTGGCGTCGGGGACGTCGATCGTCGTGAACCGTCCTCGTTGCCACAGGTAGCCGTGGTTGGTGCCGTCGCGGTCGAGGTACGAGCCCACGACCTGGCCGCGGTCGTTGACACCGAGCGTCTGCGTTTCCACCGAGCCCGGGACTCGGATCGTCGTGAAGCGACCGCGCACGTCGCGGAGGAACCCGACTCGGCTGGCACAAGGGCTGGCATCGCACGTGATGCCGACGACCTCGCCCCGGTTGTTGATGTCCGTCGGGATGGTCGCCTTGGCGCCCGGCGCCTCGAACAGCTCGAACCGGCCCTGCGCGCTGCGCACGAACCCTCGTGTTTTCCCGTCGCGGTCGGTGTAGCGATCGACGATCTCGCCCCGGTCATTGATCCGAGGCAGTTCGGCGGTCCCGTCGCCGGGCGCGTCGAACGCGGTGAACCGGCCCCTGTCCAGGACGAACACGGGGGCGGCCGTGCGTGGATGCCCCCGCACGCGACCGGGGTCTTGGGCTCCTGCGGACCCGGCAAGCGCGAGCAGGACGGCCGCAGCAAGCGCGGCCCGAGCCGCCAGCCGCAGGCCACGATGCGCAGTTGTCTCGAGCAGTCGCATTGAGCTTCCCTTCCGCCCAGCCGGAAAGGCCCGCCATGACTCCGTTCGGCGCCACGGCCCGGGGCGGATGAGCCGGCAGGCGACCGGCGATGGCGATTCCCGACGGCGAGCTACAACGCGACGTCGAACGCGATCCCAGCCAGGGCCATCACGCCCAGCCCAAACGCGAACGATGTCCCGAGACACCAGTGCACGGCATCCCGGGACATCGCAGCCGCTCGGGGGGGAGGACTCGAACCCCCAATGACAGGGCCAGAACCTGCTGTGTTACCGATTACACCACCCCCGAAGGCGGACCGACACCCTACCCGGCGGGCGCGGGGCATCGCACCAGCGATCGCGGCGATGAGTCGCGGCGCCCCGCCTCGTCATTCGTAACGTCTGGCAAGTCAACCCACGCCGAAGGGACGGTGCACGCGATGCCGAAGATCACCTCCTGCCTCTGGTTCGACACGCAGGGCGAGGACGCCGCCAACTTCTACGTCTCTGTGTTCCCCAACTCCCGCATCGTCAACGTGTCCCTTTACGGCGAGGCCGGCCCGCGACCCGCGGGCTCGGTCATGACCGTCGACTTCGAGCTGGACGGGCGCCCGTTCATGGCGCTCAACGGCGGACCGGAGTTCACGTTCAGCGAGGCGGTGTCGTTCGTGATCGACTGCGCCGACCAGGACGAGGTCGACTACTACTGGACAAAGCTGGGTGAGGGTGGCGAGGAAGGCCCCTGCGGCTGGCTGAAGGACCGCTTCGGGCTGTCCTGGCAGGTGACTCCGACCGCCCTTGGCGAGCTAGCCAGTGATCCCGATCCCGCCAAGGCGCAGGCCGTCATCAAGGCGATGCTCGGCATGGGCAAGCTCGTCGTCGCCGAGCTGCAGGCGGCCTACGACGCTGCCTGACCCGGCCCGGGTTCAATTGGTTGTAGGTGTGCGGCACATGACCGCATGGCTCCAACCAGTTGGTCGTGGGCGGCGTCAGCCCGGCGCCTGTGGTTCCAAGTCGACCAGTCGTCGGAAGCCGATGACCCGCCCTACCGCGACGGCGGCCGTCTCCTCGGCGTAGTCCCGCACCGACCCGCGGTTGCCGCTCGGCGACACCGAGGCGTCGAGGCCCAACTCGTCGGCGATGGCCTGGACCCGCAGCGCGTGGTAGCCGTCGGTGACCAGCACGACATCGGTCATCGCCTGGTCGCGCAGAATGCGGGCCGACGCCGCCAGCGACTCCCACGTGCTGGTGCCCTGGACCTCGCGCAACACGTCGGAGTCGGGAACGCCCGCCTGCAGTAGGTAATCGGCGCTCGTGCTCGCCTCGGTGCAGCGGTCGCCCTCCTGCTTGCCCCCCGTGACGACGATGGTCCCGGCCGTGCCCCCCTCGTAGAGCTCGAGCGCGTGGTCGAGACGCTCCTCGAGGACCGGCGACGGCCGGCAGTCGTACTGCGCCGCCCCCAGGACCACGATGGCCTCGGCCGACCGGGCGCCGTCCCGCCGACTCGCCAGCCACACCTGGACGAACGTCACGCCGACGTAGGCGACGACCAGCGCCCCGACCAGCAGCAGGCCCCGCCACACATAGCGCCGGCGGCGCGACCGTCCGGAGCGGCGGTTCCCGGCGGGCTTCCCCTTGTCCGCCCGGAGCGTCGACGTCACGGGATCAGAGCTTCCCCCGCGCCGCTCGGAGCCGGTCGAGGGTGCGCTCACGCCCCAGTACCGCCAGCGACTCGTACAAGGGTGGGCCGACCGACCGGCCCGTGACCGCCACCCGCACCGGAGCCTGGGCCCGGCGCATGTCGACGGAGCCATCGGCCTTGACGAAGCCGGCGGACCGGGCCGCGGCGTCGAGCGCCGCCTCGATCGCAGCCGCATTCCACTCGCACGGCGACAGCTCGGCGACGGCGGCATCGAGCATCGCCGCGGCCCGATCCCCCAGCTTCACCACGCCCTTCTCCCACGATGCCGCATCGATGGCACCGTCGATCGACTCCAGCCGGAGAAAGTCCACCATCGGCTCGACCTCGGTCAGCAGCCGAACCCGCTCCTGCACCAAGCCAGCGATCGGCCGCAGGACCCGCTCCGTAGCGTCGCCGTGGACGAAGCACGGCCGCGCCCGGTCGACGAAAACATCGGCGTCGAGCGCACGGATGTACTCGGCGTTGAAGTGCTGCAGCTTGCGCACGTCGAAGAACGCCGGCGACTGCGTCACGTCGGACAGGCGGAACAACTCGACGATCTCGGCCAGGGGTCGGATCTCCACGCCATCGGGCGGACCCCAGCCCAGCGTGGCGAGGTAGTTGACCATCGCTTCGGGCAGGTAGCCCTCGTCGCGGAACTCGGCCACCGACACCGAGTCACGCCGCTTGGACAGCTTCTTGCGCTGCTCGTTGACCAAGACCGGGAGGTGGGCGAACACCGGCCGGTAGCCCAGGCCGAGCGCCTCGGCGATCAGGAGGTACTTGGGCGTGCCGTTGACGTGCTCCTCGCCCCGCACCACATGGGTGATGCCCATGTCGGCGTCGTCGACGATGTTGGCGAGCAGGAAGGTCGGGGTGCCGTTCGAGCGCAGCAGCACGAAGTCTTCGAGCTTGCTGTTCTCGAACGTGACCTGGCCGCGCACGAGGTCGTCGAAGCCGGTTGCCCCCTCGTCCGGTGTGCGGAACCGCAGTGCCGTCGAAGCCCCCCGCTCGACCCCCCGGTCCCGGCAGAAGCCGTCGTAGCCGGGCGGCCCACCGCGCTCTCGCGCCCGCGCCTGCACCTGCTCGGGGGTGCAGTCGCACCAGTAGGCCCGCCCTTCCGCGAGGAGCTTCTCGGCCGCCCCGGTGTACAGGTCGAAGCGCTCGGACTGGCGGACCGGGACCCCGTCCCAGCCCAGGCCGAGCCACTCGATCATCTCGAAGATGTTCTCGGTGAGCTCGGCGCGGTTGCGCTCGACGTCGGTGTCCTCTATGCGCAGCAGCATCTCGCCGCCCTCGCGGCGGGCGACGAGCCAGTTGAACAGCACGGCGCGCGCACTCCCGACGTGCAGGTAGCCCGTGGGAGAGGGCGCGAACCGGAGACGTGGCGTCGGCGACATCGGCCGTCCCAGGCTACCGGCCGGCGGGATGGCGGTCGCCGCGCCGCGGGGCAGGAAGGGGCCTCAGGGAGCGGCGGACGACGCGCCGAACGACGAGATGTGGTCGAGCAGCAGGCGGTTGAGCCGATCGGGTGCCTGCTCAGCGATCCAGTGACTCACCCCTTCGATCACCGCGAAGTGGTACGGCCCCTCGACGCACTGCGCCGTCGCCTCGGCGGCCTCGGTCCCGAGCGCCACGTCGTCCGTCGACCACACGTACAGGGTGGGGGTCGTGATCGGACCGAGCCCCTCGGCATCGGCCACCGACGCGGCGCGGTACCAGTTGAGCGCGGCACCCAGCGCCTGGGGCGAGCCCAGCGCCTCGAGGTACGGCCGTTCCCGGCCCTCCGGCATGCCGCTCCCCGCGAACAGCAGGCGGAAGAGGGCGGCGTCGTTCGCCAGCATGCGGTCCTGCGAGTCGGGCTGGCGAAAGAAGGTCATGTAGCTGGACCGCTCAGCCTGATCGCCACCCAGGTCGCCGCTGTACGCCCGCCGCAGCGCCCGGGGATGGGGGGTCGACACCACGGTCAGCGTCTGCAACCGGTCGGGGTGGCGGCCGGCGACGTGCCACGCGACCGCCCCGCCCCAGTCGTGACCGACCAGGTGGAACCGCTCGGCGCCGAGCGTGTCGGCGAACCCGATCACGTCGCCCACCAGCTCGGGCATGGCGTAGGCGGCGAGCTCGGTCGGCCGCGCCCGTGGCGAGTAGCCGCGCTGGTCGGGGGCGACCGCGCGGTATCCGGCGCTGGCCAGCGCCGTGACCTGGTCGCGCCACGATGCCGACGTCTGCGGGAAGCCGTGCAGCAACAGCACGAGCTCGGCCCCCTCGGGGCCGCCGGCTAGGGCGTCGAAGGTGAGCGCACCGACGGCGATCTCGGGCGTGTCCAGCGCCATCCACTCATCTTGGCGCCTGGGCTTCGAGCTCGCGGGCCTCGCGGGCGCGGTCGAGCAGGAAGCCGACGGTCGGCGCCCACCACCGCACCGCCTCGCCGATCGGCCGCCCGTTGAGGAGCTCGCGTCCCTCGATCACCGCCTGTGCCAGTGCCGGACCGATCCAGGCGTACTTGGCGGCGATCGTCGCCGACATCGCCAGCCGCACGGTGGCGTCGGATCCGGACCAGCCGGCAGTCCGCAGCCCGGCTGCGTAGCCGCCGGCGACCGCCTCGTACAGCGCGTCCACGTCCACTGGATCGACGTGGAAGTCGAGCACGGCGTCCGGTACGAGGTTGCCGGCGTCCTCGCCGAGGGCCCCGAAGCCGACGAACGACCAGTCGATCGCCGCCGTGGTGCCGTGCCCGCCGTCGAACAGGTTGGCCGGATGAAAATCGTGGTGGCAGAGCGTGGTTGGCATGCGGTCGAGCACGGTGAGGAAGCGCCCGCGATCGGCGCGCATCGCCTGGAGGGCGGCGGTCGGCGGCGCCGGGAACCAGTCGGCCAGCAGCGGGTGCCGCCACAGCTCCCGGTCGGTGGGGACCGTCAGCCCGTGGAGTGGCTGGTCCAGGTAGCTGCGCAGCCACCGCCGGCTGAGCCACCGTTCGTCCGGGAGCCGGCGTCCCGCGATGAACTCACCCTGCGCCTGGCCCAGGTGCCGGGCCGCGTGTCGGTAGCGGTCCAGGGACCACGACGCTGCCGGATCGCCCCGCAGGTCCTCGAGCCAGAGTGCGACCGAGCTGTCGCCGCGGTCGGCGACCAGATCGCAGCGCGGCGCCCTGAGCCCACCCCCGAGCCCGGCCAGCAGGCCGGACCGGTAGGCCTCGGCCTCGCGGCGCCAGTAGTACCAGTGCGATTCCTCGTCCCCCGACCGCCAGTTGGGGCTGCCACCAGCCGGCGCATGGGCCAGCAGCTTCACGACCGCCGAGCGGTCGGCGATCCGGACGCGCCACAACCCCGCCGTGGCCGACGCCACCGCGGCGTGCGGCAGCGGCTCGACCTTGATGGGCCCGTGGCCGTCGCCGAAGACGGCCTCCAGTTCGTCCGCCGGCACTGCGGCGGGCGTCACCTATAGGGCGAGGAGGGATCGCCAGTCGGCCCGATGCCGGTCGGCGATCTCGTCCGGGGTGAGGCGCAGCACGTCCTCGGGCACGAGGTCGACGATGCGGCGCTGCTCGGCGTAGTGCTGGGGGTTGGCCGCCTCGGCGAACAGCGGCTGGCGGTACGCGATCAGGTCGGGCGGTGCGTCCCCCAGGAACCCCCAGACGGTGAGCGCGGCGGTGAGGTCGTGCACGACCGGAGCCCGGCCGAACAGCGACGCCCGCTTGAGCGCGACCCCGATGCACCCGACCAGTGCGTCCCGCTCGTTCTCGTCGTGCGCGAGCTGCAGGTGGCCCTCGAACCAGCGGGCCAACACGTAGACGTAGCCCTGGTCGGGGCCCTGGGAACCGAGCCGGTCCCCCGTCGGCTGGTGCCAGGGCTCGTCGCCCGGGCGCACGGGTCGCCACGACTCGAGTCGCCACGGGTTCGACTCGTAGTTCCGGACGCGCCTGATCGCCGGCTCCGGGACGTACTCAGGGGCGGCCACGGGCCGGAACGATACTTCGGACGCCACTCATCCGGCACCGGCGCTGTCGGAGCCGGTCGACGCCTTGAGCAGGCCGTAGACCAGCGAATCGACCAGCGCCTGCCACGACGCCTCGATCACGTTCTCGCTGACGCCGATGGTCGACCAGGTGCGGTCGCCATCGGCGGAGTCGATGAGCACCCGCACGACCGCGCCGGTGGCCGCCGCGCCCTCGAGCACCCGTACCTTGAAGTCCGTGAGGTGGATCCGCTCCAGCTGCGGGTAGCGGTCGGTGAGCACCGACCGCAGGGCCGCGTCCAGCGCGTTGACGGGTCCGTTGCCTTCGCCGACCGCCACCAGCCGCTCGTCGCCCACCCACACCTTGACCGTGGCCTCGGTGTCGATCATCGACTCGCCGTCCTCGATGGGGGCACCGCCCCGCACGGCGTTGCGGTGGTAGGTCGTGACGCGATAGCCCTCGAGCTGGAAGTAGGGCTGGCGCCATCCCCCGGCCTGCCGCATGAGCAGTTCGAGCGAGGCGTCGGCCGCCTCGAACTGATAGCCGTCGGCCTCGAGGTGCTTGAGGCGATCGGACAGCTCGGACGCCGCCCGACCGTCGATCTCGACGCCGAACTCCTTGGCCTTGAGCGCCATGCCCGATCGCCCACCGAGATCGGACACCAGCACCCGCGTGTGATTGCCCACGAGCACGGGATCGACGTGCTCGTAGCTGGCGCCGCCGACCTTGCCCAGGGCCGAGGTGTGCAGGCCGCCCTTGTGGGCGAACGCGGAGGCACCGACGTAGGGATCGGCAGAGTGCGGCGGGAGGTTGACGAGCTCGGCGACGTGCCGGCTGACCGCCGTGAGCCGGTCGAGGCGCGACTCCGGCAGGCAGCGCACGCCCATCTTCAGCTGGAGGTTGGGGATGCAGGTCATGAGGTTGGCATTGCCGGTCCGCTCGCCGTAGCCGTTGACCGTCCCCTGCAGGTGGGTCGCCCCAGCCACGATGGCGGCCACCGAATTGGCGACCGCACAGCCGCTGTCGTTCTGCGTGTGGATCCCGATCTGCCGCTCGGCGCCGAAGTAGGCCACCACCTCGGCCACGATGCGCTGCACCTCGTGCGGCAGCGAACCGCCGTTGGTGTCGCACAGCACCAGCACCTCGGCCCCCTCGGTGGCCGCCGCCTCCAGGACCCGCAAGCCGTACTCGGGGTTGGCCTTGTAGCCATCGAAGAAGTGCTCGGCGTCGAAGAAGACCCGCAGGCCCTGGGCGCACAGGAACCGCACCGAGTCGCCCACCATGGCGACGCCCTCGTCGAGGCTGGTGCCGAGGGCCTCAGTCACGTGGAAGTCCCAGCTCTTGCCCACGATGCAGGCGGTCGACACGCCGCTCTCCACCAGCGCAGCCAGCGTGGGGTCGACGTCGACCTTCCCCGCCGGTCGGCGGGTCGAGCCGAAGGCCACCAGCGTGGCGGAGTCGAGGCGCAGGTCGCGCGGCGCCCGGCGGAAGAACTCGGCGTCCCGGGGGTTGGCCTGGGGATAGCCACCCTCGATCCAGCGGACGCCCAGCCAGTCCAGCTGCTCGGCCACCCGGAGCTTGTCCTCGACGGACAGCGAGATCCCCTCGAACTGGGCCCCGTCGCGCAGGGTCGTGTCGAAGATGTCGACAGCGGCGGGCGCGTCAGTTGACATGCTCCACCCAGTCCTTGTACCTGTCGACCTGTCCGCGCACGACCCGGCCGTACTCCTCGCCTATCGCCAGGGTCATCGGCCCGGGGCACGGCAGCTCCCGGTCGTCCACCGAGCGGACCGAAGACACCTCGGCCGCGGTGCCACACACGAACATCTCCTCGGCGATATAGACGTCGCTGCGCGACAGAAGGCCGAACTCGACGTCGAAGCCCAGGTCGTGGGCGATGGCGATCACGGTGCTCTGGGTGATCCCCTCGAGTGCGCCGGCCGACAGTGGCGGGGTGATGAGCTTGCCGTTGCGGGCGACGAACACGTTCTCGCCGGTGCACTCCGACACGAAGCCGGCACGGTTGAGCAGCAGGGCCTCGTCGTAGCCGGCGTTCAGCGCCTCGACCTTCGCCAGCGAGCTGTTCGCGTAGTTGCCCGTGGTCTTGGCGGCCGGCGGCATGATGTTGTGGTCGTGGCGGGCCCACGACGAGATCTTCATGCGGACGCCGTTGGTGAGGGAGTCGTCACCCAGGTAGGCGCCCCACGGCCAGCAGGCGACCGCAACGTCGACCGAGCAGGGCAGCGTGTTGAGGCCCATCTCGCCGTAGCCGTAGTAGGCGATGGGGCGGATGTAGCAGGCGGGCAGGCTCGTAGAGCGCACCGTGTCCTTGACGGCCTGCACCAGCTCGTCGACCGAGTACGGCATGGGCATCATCAGGATCCGCGCCGACTGGTCCATCCGCCGCATGTGGTCGGTGAGGCGGAATGCGGCCGGGCCGTCGTCGGTCTCATAGGCGCGGATCCCCTCGAAGACGCCCATGCCGTAGTGCAGCGTGTGCGTGAGGACGTGGATCTTGGCGTCCTCCCACGGGATCAGCTCGCCGTTGAACCAGATCTTCTCGGTGGGCGTGATGGGCATGGTGCTGGGGTCCCCTCGTGTTGGGTGTGGTCAGACGCGAGCGGCGATGGCGTCGCCGATCTCGGGGGTGGTTCCGTTGAGCGCCGACGGTTCGGCGCACGCCTTGCGGATGCGGGCGGCGGCGTCGGGCTCGCCCAGGAAGTCGAGCATCATCGCCGCCGAAAGCACCGCAGCCACTGGGTTGGCCTTGGCCTGCCCGGCGATGTCGGGCGCCGACCCGTGCACGGGCTCGAACATGGACGGGCCGGTGCGCGCCGGATTCAGGTTGCCCGAGGCGGCGAACCCGATGCCGCCCGACACCGCCCCGGCGAGGTCGGTGAGGATGTCGCCGAACAGGTTGTCGGTGACGATCACGTCGTAGCGCGCCGGATCCTGCACGAGGTAGATGCAGGCGGCGTCGACGTGGTTGTAGGCGGTGCCGACGTCCGGGTGGTCGCGGGCCACGTCGGTGAACGCCCGCTGCCAGAGGTCGCCGGCGAACGTGAGCACGTTGGTCTTGTGGACCAGCGTGACGTGCTTGCGCGGGCGTTGGCTCGCCAGGTCGAACGCGTAGCGCACGCACCGCTCGACGCCCATGCGGGTGTTGACGGAACCCTGCGTAGCCACCTCGTGCGGTGTGCCCTTGCGCAGGACCCCACCCTCGCCGACGTAGGGACCCTCGGTGTTCTCCCGGATGACGACGATGTCGATGCCCCTGGCCGGGTCGAGGAAGGGCCGCTGGTTGATGTAGAGGTCGAGATCGAAGCGCATCTTGAGCAGCAGCCCGCGCTCGATCACGCCGGGCGGGACGCCTGGGGTGCCAACGGCGCCGAGCAACAGCGCGTCGAGGGCGCGCCACTCGTCGAGCACGTCGTCGGGCAGGATCGTGCCGTCGCGCAGGTAGCGGGCCCCGCCGAGGTCGTAGTCCACCGTCTCGAGCGCGACCCCGGTCGCGCCGACGACCTTGAGGGCCTCGGCGATGACCTCGGGGCCGATGCCGTCCCCGCCGATGATTCCGATTCGGTGACTGCTCACTGCTTCTCCGGGTGGGTGGGATTCGGGCCGATAAATGACAAACCGCCCACCGATGGTGGACGGTCGGGAGCGCACGTCGACGGCCGACGCGCGCTACACGATGATGATTACCGAGGCGGCGAGGGGACGCACGCGGCAAGTGTTCACCGAAGCGCCAAGCGGCGTCAACCGCGATGGCGGAGGCCGGTAGGTTGGCCGTTGGCCGACCCCTCACGACGTCCTAGCCTGGTACGTCTATGGCACAGACCCATCACCTCTCGCAGGCTGCGTACGACCGCCTCCAAGCGGAGTACGAGGACCTGACGTCGCGCGGACGGGTCGAGATCGCTCGCAAGATCGAGGCGGCCCGGGAGCTCGGTGACCTCTCCGAGAACGGTGACTACCACGCCGCCAAGGAGGAGCAGGGCAAGATGGAGGGCCGCATCCGCCAGCTCTCCGTCATGCTCGACAACGCCGAGATCGTCCAGGGTGACAACGGTGAGCACGTATCGCACGGCTCGGTGGTGGCCATCCGCTACGCCGGCGACGACGAGGTCGAGCGCTACCTCGTCGGTTCGATCGAGGAACGCCACGACGACCTTGAGGTGATCAGCCCGTCATCGCCCCTCGGGGAGGCCCTCATCGGCTCAGGACCGGGTGACTCGGTCACGTTCACGGCCCCAACCGGCGCCGAGCTCCAGGTCGAGATCGTCGCGATCGACTGAGGGTCGATTCCGCGCGATCGACTCAGCGTTCCTGGCGCAGAATTGGTTGCTGGTCGGAAGACGACCGGATCTTTCCGCCCGAGCACGCTTCGCGCCTCGCGGCGCTGCTCCCCCACGCCACGGTGTCACCGATGGCCGACAGCCTCGCGTTCAGCCCCATCGACCAACCCAACGCCCTGGCCGAGCGCATCGCTGGGTTCAGCGGCCAGGCCGCGTCCTAGCCCGCCAGGCCGATGGCCGCAGGCGGGCGTCAAGCGGCGATCAGGCCGTACTCGATGGCCGTGGCGGCGTAGGTGACGCCCGCGGGAGCGACGGCGAGGGCGACGCCGAGCATGGCCAGCAGCCCGGCGGCGATGAGTCCGATGGTCCTGCGCATCTTCGATCTCCGGTCCTAGGGCGGTTGGCGGGGTCCTCACCGCCGGCCCGCGGTTGACACCCTCGGTTCGGAGCCATCGCCCGCCCCGGATGGGGGCCGGCGACCCGCATCACCCGAGCGCCGTCGTCCCTCAGGAGGTCACGACACCTCGCGCAGGCTGCCGTTCTCGACGTCGTACACGAACCCCCGCACGTGCTTGTGGGGGATGAACGGGCTGGCGTGGATCCGGGCGACCGACTGGCGGACGTCGTCGTCGAGGTCGGCGAAGGCCTCCAGGGCGAACGGCGGGCGGATGCCGGTGTCGGCGGCGATCTGGTCCTTCACGTCGTCGTCGCGGAAGGTGAGCATGCCGCAGTCGGTGTGGTGGACCAGCATGATCTCGGTCGTGCCCAGGAGCCGCTGCGAGATGACTAGCGACCGGATCACGTCGTCGCTGACGACACCCCCGGCGTTGCGGATGACGTGGGCGTCGCCCGAGGCGAGCCCGAGGATCGCCTGCGGATCGAGGCGGGCGTCCATGCACGCCACTACCGCCACGTCGGTGGGGCGCGGCGTGACCCGTGTGTCCCGGTCGAAGCCCTGGGCGAATCGCTGGGCGTTCCGCAGCAGCTGGTCGGTCACCGTCATCTTTGCCTCGCTCGTCGACCCGGTCCCTGCCCGAACGTCAGCCGCCCGGGAGTCGGCATGACAGCACATCGAGCCGGTGCCACACGACGTCGCCCCCCGGTCTACGTCACGCTGTGGAGCTGACGCGCTGAATAAGGCGGGAGAGCAGACCACGAGGGGGAGCCATGCAGGTTCCGTTGACGATCGCCGATCACCTGGAGCGAGCCGCGCTCGTCTACCCCGAACGCATCGGCGTGGTCGACGAGCCCGACCAACCGATGCCTTCGTGGGGCTCGCTCACCTACCGGCGCGTGGCCGAGCTGGCCCGGGCCCAGGCGGCGGCCCTCGACGAGCTCAGCGTGGGTCGGGGCGAGCGGGTGGCGATCGTGTCACACAACGCCGCCAGGCTGGTCGTGTCCTTCTTCGGCGTGAGCGCCTGGGGCCGGGTGTTGGTGCCGATCAACTTCCGCCTCAACGCCGAGGAGATCGCCTACATCGTCGAGCACTCCGGCGCCACGATGCTGCTGATCGACCCCGAGCTCGACGAGGCGCTCGCAGGCATCGATTGCAAGCACCGCTACATCCTGGGTGCGGAGACCGACGCCGTGCTGTGGCCCACCGACGCCGGCGACCCCGAGCCCTGGGACGAGCCCGACGAGAACGCCACCGCCACTATCAACTACACCAGCGGCACGACCGCGCGGCCCAAGGGCGTGCAGATGACCCATCGCAACCTGTGGGTCAACGCCGCGGTCTTCGGCTGGCAGACCGGGGTGAACGACCGCGACGTCTACCTCCACACGCTGCCCATGTTCCACTGCAACGGCTGGGGGATGCCGTATGCGCTGGCGGGCATGGGCGCCAGCCAGGTGGCGCTGCGCCGGGTCGACGGCACCGAGATCCTGCGGAGGGTCGAGCAGCACGGGGTGACGCTGCTGTGCGGGGCGCCGGCGGTGGTGGCCGCGATCCTCGACGGGGCCGTCCGCTGGGACGGCGAGGTGCCCGGCCGTGACCGCGTGCGCATGGTGGTGGCGGGTGCGCCACCGCCCACCCGCACGATCGAGCGGATGGAGACGGAGCTGGGCTGGGAATTCATCCAGCTCTACGGCCTCACGGAGACGTCGCCGGTCCTCACCATCAACCGGCGCCGGGTCGAGTGGGACGACCTCTCCCCCGCCGAGCGGGCGACCCGCCTGGGGCGGGCCGGTGCGCCGACCCTCGGCGTGCGGCTGGAGACCAGCGAGGACGGCGAGGTGCTGGCCCAGTCGAACGTGGTGTTCGACGGCTACTGGAACCAGCCGGACGCCACGGCCGCCGCCCTGGAGGACGGCTGGTTCCACACCGGCGACGGCGGCACCCTCGACGACGATTCCGAGGGCAGGTACCTGGCCATCTCCGACCGCAAGAAGGATGTGATCATCTCCGGCGGCGAGAACGTGTCGTCCATCGAGGTCGAGGACGTGCTGCACTCGCACCCGGCCGTGGCCGAGGTGGCGGTGATCGGCGTGCCGGACGAGAAGTGGGGCGAGACGGTCAAGGCCCTGGTCGTGCCCGTCCCCGACGCCGATGTCGACGAGGCGGCCCTGATCGCCCACTGCCGCCAACACCTGGCGCACTTCAAGTGCCCGACGTCAGTGGAGATCCGCGCCGCGCTCCCGCGCACGGCCACCGGCAAGCTCCAGAAGTTCAAGCTTCGCGGGCCGTACTGGGAGGGGCAGGAGCGTCAGGTGAACTGAGCGCGGCCGGCGCCCCCTCAAGCCCGAGGTCATACGTTCCGCATCGCGCAGCCCGAGGTCATGAGTTCCGCAAGGGGAACCCATGACCTCAACCTCGTGCATGAGGAACCCATGACCTCAGGTACCCGGAGAGCGGCCCGCCCGAGTCCGCTGCTCACGCCAGGCCGCGGGAGATGCGGCGGGCCGCCTCGGCCACGGCGGCGCCGTAGCGGTGGCCCGGGGCGCGGGTCGTCCGGTCGACCGGCCCGCTGACGCTCACGGCGGCCACGACCCGGCCGGACGGGTCCACCACCGGGGCGCTCACCGACGCCACGCCCGGTTGGCGTTCCTCCACGCTCTCGGTCCAGCCGGTGGCGGCTCCGTCGCGGAGCACCCTCCCGCCGGACCCGCGGTCGAGCGGGAGGCGGGCGCCCACCGGCACGATCGTGCGCAGCTCGTGCGGGGCCTCCAGGGACTCGACGCACACTCGCACGTCACCGTCGCGCACGAAGAGCTGCACCGACTCGCCGGTCTGCTTCTGCAGCCGGGCGAGCGCCGGGCGGGCGTCGAGCCAGCCCGGGACGGCCTCGGCGGCGGCGTGGCCCAGCCCGATCAGGCGCAGCCCCAGCGTGAATCGCCCATCCTCGTCACGCCGCACCAGCCCGTGGGCCTCGAGCGCTACGGCCAGGCGATGCGCGGTGGCGCGGGTCAGGCCGGTCGCGGCCACCAGTTCGGCCAGCGACTGCGGACCGCGCTCGAGCGCAGCCAGCAGGCCGACCGCCTTGTCCACCACCCCGACACCGCTTATGCTGTTCACTTCCTGAGAACCCTATCTCGATATGTGAGACGAGGGCATGACAACATCGACAACCGGGCCCCGCACGCTCAGCCAGAGGGTCTGGGACCACCACGTCGTCCGGTCCGCAGGGGGCGAGCCCGACCTGCTGTTCATCGACCTCCACCTGGTGCACGAGGTCACCTCGGCGCAAGCGTTCGACGGGCTCCGCCTCGCCGGCCGGCGGGTCCGGCGACCCGACCTCACCGTGGCCACGATGGACCACAACGTGCCAACCGAGGGCATCGACCAGCCGATCGCGGATCCGATCTCCGCCAAGCAAATGCACGTGCTGCGCGCCAACTGCGACGAGTTCGGCATCATCTGCCACGCCATCGGCGAGCCCGGGCAGGGCATCGTCCACATCATCGGCCCTGAGCAGGGACTGACGCAGCCCGGCATGACCATCGTGTGCGGCGACAGCCACACCTCGACCCACGGCGCGTTCGGAGCGCTGGCGTTCGGGATCGGCACGAGCGAGGTCGAGCACGTGCTGGCGACCCAGACGCTGCCGCAGCAGCGGCCCGGCACCATGGCGGTGTCCGTCGATGGCTCGCTGTCGGCGGGTGCGACCCCCAAGGACGTGATCCTCGCCATCATCGGCCGGATCGGCACCGGCGGTGGCATCGGCTCGATCATCGAGTACCGGGGCTCCGCGATCCGCAGCCTCTCGATGGAGGGCCGGATGACCGTGTGCAACATGTCCATCGAGGCCGGCGCCAAGGCGGGCCTCGTGGCGCCCGACGACACGACGTTCGCCTACCTCGAGGGCCGCCGCTACGCACCCACCGGCGCCGCCTGGGAGCGGGCGCTCGACCACTGGCGCACGCTCGCCACCGACGACGGCGCCGCGTTCGACAAGGAGGTCCGCCTCGACGCCGCCGACGTCGTTCCCCACGTCACGTGGGGCACGAACCCCGGCCAGGTGGCCCCGATCACGGGTCGGGTGCCGGACCCCGACGCCTTCGCCGATCCCTCGGAGCGCGACGCCGCCCGCCGGGCACTCGAGTACATGGGGCTGGCGGGCGGCACGCCCCTGTCCGACGTGGTCGTCGACACCGTGTTCATCGGATCGTGCACCAACAGCCGCATCGAGGACCTGCGTGCCGTCGCCGCCGTCGCCGAGGGCCGCAAGGTCGCCCCCGGCGTCCGGACGCTCGTCGTGCCCGGCTCCCACGCCGTCAAGGCCCAGGCCGAGGCCGAGGGCATCGACAGGGTGCTGGAGGCAGCCGGCTTCGACTGGCGCGAACCCGGTTGCTCGATGTGCCTGGCGATGAACCCCGACAAGCTCGCCCCCGGCGAGCGCTGCGCCTCCACCAGCAACCGCAACTTCGAGGGCCGCCAAGGGCGCGGCGGGCGCACCCATCTGGTCTCCCCCGCGGTCGCCGCCGCCACCGCGATCGCCGGCACGCTGGCCACCCCCGACGACCTCGACACCCGGGCGGACGCATGAACCCGGTCCGCATCGTGCAGGGCACGGCCGTCCCGCTCGACCGCTCCGACGTGGACACCGACCAGATCATCCCCGCCGAGTGGCTGAAGCGGGTCGAGCGGACGGGGTTCGGCCGCGGCCTGTTCGCGACGTGGCGCGACGACCGCAACTTCGTGCTCAACAACGAGCGCTACGCCGGGGCCACGATCCTCGTGGCGGGCCCCAACTTCGGCACCGGCTCGTCGCGAGAGCACGCGGTGTGGGCCCTCATGGACTACGGCTTCGCCGCCGTCGTGAGCCCGCGGTTCGGCGACATCTTCCGCAACAACGCCACGAAGAACGGGCTCGTGCCGGTCGTGGTCCCGCCCGACGTCGGCGAGGTGCTGCTGCGCGCAGTCGAGGCCGATCCTGGCCTCGAGCTGACCATCGATGTCGAGCGCCGCACCCTGTCCGCCGCCGGCGCCCTCGACATCGGCTGCGCCTTCCCGCTCGACGACGCCACCCGCGAGCGCTTCCTCGAGGGCCTCGACGACATCGCGATCACCCTGCGGCACGCGGCGGCCATCGACGGCTACGAGGCGCGCCGGCCCGACTGGATGCCGACCGTGGGCTGACCGGCCCCGCTACCCCCCTGCGACCAACCGCTTCGGGCGGGCCAGCGACGAGGTCGGCGTCGAACCGTCGTCTGGCGGCACGGCGGGGGCATCGTGCACGAGGACGACGGTGGTCCCCGCAGGGGTGCTGGACACCTCCACCTGGTCGACGAGCGCCTCCATCAGCGCCAGACCGCGATGGTCAACGGCCTCGGGCGACGGCATCCGGGCGTGCTCCGGGGGCTCGAAGCCCCGGCCGCGGTCACTGATGATCAGCGTGCAGGCAGTCCCCTGGACGTTGACCGAGACACTGAACGTCTCGCCGGCGGCGTGCAGGATGGCGTTGTTGCACGCTTCGGCCACTGCCTGCACGAGGCTGTCGGCCACGTCCGGTGGCACGCATGCCGACCGCAGGGCGTGGCCGACGAAGGCGCGCGCCGACGGGACCGCAGCCGGCTGTCGCCGCAACCTGGTGCTGGTCCGAACGTCCACCGCCGCTCGCGGTACCCCCGGACCTACTGAGCCAAACGCTACGTTCCGTCTTGGGGGCCACGCAGTGTGCGCCTCGCGTGCGCCTCGGAGTCGGCCTGCGCATGGCGACGTAGTGTCAGGGACGCTCTTGTCGACCCAAACGCGTGTAGGTGCGCATGAACTCTCTACGACCCGTGCAGCTCACCGCTCCCGCCGAGCGCAGCTCAGTCCGGCTCGCCCGCCTGGTGGCGAGCGGCGTCGGTGCCGAGGCGGGCCTCAGCATCGACGACACCGAGGACCTTCGCATCGCGGTCAGCGAGCTCGTCGCGCTCCTGGTCGACGGCGTCGACGATCCGAAGCTGACCATCCAGGTGACGTATCTGAGCGCACCCGGCGAGGTGACCGTGGAAGGCCATGGCGAGGCAGTACCGGCCGCGTCGGCGGCCGATGCGTCGGACTCTTCGGGGTCGTATGCCGCACCCGCGGTCGACGACATCGCCCTGGAGATCCTGCGCGTGGTCGTCGACGTTCACGCGTTCGAGGCGGACGACACCGGCCGTCGCTTCCGGCTGGTGAAGCGCGCCCGCACCGCATGACCGACCTGCGCGAGCCTGACGAGCCCGACGGGGTCCTCGACCGGCGCTTTCGCGACTTCCGGGACAACCAGGAGAGGTCGGTCCGGAACGAGCTGGTCGAGGCCCACCGTGGCCTGGCGGCGCGGATCGCCAACGACTACCGCGGCCGCGGCGTGGATCTCGACGACCTGGTGCAGATCGCCATGCTGGGCATCCTCAAGGCGGTCGAGAGGTTCGATCCCGATCGAGGCATCCCCTTCTCCTCCTTCGCCAGCCGCACCGTCAACGGCGAGATCAAGCGCTACTTCCGCGACCGCACGTGGGCGGTCCGCCCGCCGCGCAGCACGCAGGAGCGCCACCTTGACCTCCGCCGGGCCACCGCCACCATGTCGGCCAACCTGGGCCGGCCGCCAACGGTCAACGAATTGGCCGCCGAGCTCGAGATCTCCGAGGACGAGGTGCTCGAGGCCATGGAGGCCGGCGCCGCCTACCGGGCGGCGAGCCTGGACGCCCGGCGCCCGGGCGACGAGGACGGGTCGTCCCTCGCCGAGCGCCTGCCCGGCACCGAGCCGCCCAGCCGGCCCGTGGAGCTGCGCCTGCTGGTCGGCCAGCTGCTCGACACCCTGCCGCCGCGGGAGGCCGAGATCGTGCGCCTGCGCTTCTACGACGAGCTGACCCAGAGCGAGATCGCCGAGCGCCTCGGCATCAGCCAGATGCACGTGTCGCGGCTCATCCGCCGGTGCCTGCTCGAGCTCCGCGAGACGCTGGACCGGTGACACGACGTCTTTGAGGATTCCCGGGGCCTTGACCCCGTTTTCTTCAAAGACCGGTTTGGGGGCTAGCTCTCGACGGCGAGGAGGTCGTCCAAGCGGGTGATGGCGAACAGGCGCTGGACCTGCGGGGGTACGGCCCGGACCGAGAACCGTCCACCCTGGGATTCGGCGTGCCGGTGCAGGGCCACGAGCGCGCCCAGCCCGCTGGAGTCGACGAAACCGACGTCCGACAGGTCGAGCACCAGCGAGTCGTGGCCGGCGTCGACCAGCCCAGCGAGCTCGCGCTTCACGCTCTCGGAGGTCACGATGTCGAGGTCGCCGGCCAGCCGGGCCGCAGCGATGCGACCGGACCGCTCGACGATCTCGAGGCTTGCCTGCTCACTCACGAAGCTCTCCTGGGTCTAGCCACCCGGTGCTGGCCGGGCCCGCCGGGACACTAGTGGACCCTCGCATGCACACGGGGGCCTTCAGAACCAGTCGTCGAGGGCTGGGAGGCCCGGGGCGCGGAGCCAGGCGTCGAAGAGGGGCCGCAGGTCGCGGCCACCGACCTCGGCGGCGAGGGCCTCGAAGTCGGCCGACGTGGCCGACGCCCCGCCGTAGCGGTCCACCCAGGTGCGCAGCAGCCGGAAGAAGGCGTCGTCGCCCAGCTCGTGCCGGAGGACGTGCAGGGTGAGCGCGCCCCGCACGTACACGGTGGCGTGGAACAGCCGGTTCGGACCGGGGTCGGCGGGGGGCACGTCGAGCCCTGGGGTGCGGACCGATGCGAGCGCGATCTCGTCGACGGAGCCTGCGCCCCTGTGCTCCGACCACAGCCACTGGGCATAGGTGGCGAAGCCCTCGTTGAGCCAGATGTCCGCCCAGCTCCCGAGGCTGACGTGGTCGCCGAACCACTGGTGCGCGAGCTCGTGGGCGACGACCGGCTCCGCCGCGACGTCGCTGCCGAACAGCGACAGCGTCTGCGTCTCGAGGGCGAAGCCCAGGTCCTCGTCCACGACCACCGCCCCGTACGTCGCGAAGGGGAAGGGCCCGAACAGGTCGTCGAAGAAGTTGATCATCTCGCCCTGCGACGCGAAGGCCGCCCGCACACGGTCCCCGGTGTCGGCGTCGTACACGTTGCGGATCGGGAGCCCGGCCGGGCCCGTCAGCCGCTCGACACGGAGGTTGCCGACCACTACCTGCACCAGGTAGGTGGCCATGAGATCCCGGGCCTCGAAGACCCAGGTCTCGGTTCCGACCACGCGGTTGGGGATCGTCTCCCGCAGTACGCCGTTGGCCGCCACGTCCAGGTCGTCGGGGACGGTCACGCGGATCTCGTACGTCGCCTTGTCGGTCGGGTGGTCGTTGGCCGGGAAGAACGTGGCGGCGCCGTCGGGCTCCGACGCCACGTAGACCTCGCGCCCGTCGGTCATGAAGCCCGGCTCGAGCGGCGGGGGGCCGGCGATGGGTGCGGGCGTGCCGCCGTAGCGGACCACGGTGGTGAACGTCGCCTTCGCCGGCAGGGTGCGGGCGGGCGTCACCACGAGCTCGTGATCGTCGGGGTGCTCCCAGCGCGCCGGGCCACCGTCGACATCGACCGCCGTGACATCCAGCCCGATCAGGTCAAGGGAGAAGCTGGCCAGCGCCTCGGTGGCAACGGCGCGGATCGTGGTCATGCCGTCGAGGTGCTGGCGGGTCGGGTCCCACGTGAGCTCGAGCAGGTAGTGGTCGACGTCGTAGCCACCGTTGCCGGCGTCGGAGAAGTAGGGATCGCCGACGCCGCTGGCCCCGGCCCGCCCGACCGGGGCCGCGGTAGTGGTCGTCGTCGCGCTGCTGGTGGTGGAGGCGGCCGGCGACGCGGCCGGTCCGTCCCGGGCGGTGATCACCGTGGCCGCCCCCACCGCCGCGATCGAGAGCGAAGCCCCGGCGGCGACGATCAGGCGGCGGCGGTCCACGCAGCCCGCAGGATGACACACCGCCGGGGACGGGCAGGATCGGCGCGACCTGCAGCCCCCTGGTAGCGACCGCCCTCCCGTCGGCGATCCGATGAGGATCGCCGACGGGAGGGACCCGTCACAGGTGCCCGGCCCAGGCCCGAGGCACCTGCTCGGCGTTCGCTGCGGTCATTTGGGCGCCCGAACATTAGCCAGATGTGACATCGGTTACACGTGACAATGTGGTGACGAACGCGCGCTGAGTGGTAGCCAGGCGGGCGGTGAGCGCACGGCGCGTCAGCGATGGCGATTGACCGCCGAGACCACCGCCCGGAACGACGCCGTCGTGATGCTCTCGTCCCTGCCGACGCCCCAGCGCACCGTTCCGTCCGAGCTCTGGGTCTCGACGTAGGCGACGGCGGTGGCGTCGGACCCGGCCCCGATCGCGTGCTCGCTGTAGTCGACGACATCGATGTCCAGGGCGAGGCCGGCCGTAAGGCCGGCGACGAAGGCGGCGATGGGCCCGTTGCCCGCACCGCTCACGGTGCGGTGCTGGCCATCCACCACCATCTGCGCCACGACCCTCGAGCCGTCCTCACCAGTGGTGGACTCGTGCGAGACGAGCCGCACCGGGGCATCGTCGGGTAGGTACTCGGCGACGAAGGCGTCCCACATCTGCACCGGCGTGATCTCGGTGCCGGTGTCCTCGGTGATGCCCTGGATCGTCTTCGAGAACTCGATCTGCAGGCGCCGGGGCAGGTCGAAGCCGTGCTCGGCCTGCATGATGTAGGCGACGCCGCCCTTTCCAGACTGGCTGTTGACCCGGATGACCGCCTCATACGTGCGGCCCACGTGCTTGGGGTCGATGGGGAGGTAGGGCACCGCCCATTCCTCGTAGTCGTCGCCCAGCGCGGCGAACCCCTTCCTGATGGCGTCCTGATGGCTACCGGAAAAGGCGGTGTAGACGAGATCGCCGACGTAGGGGTGGCGCGGATGCACGGGCAGCCGGTTGCAGTACTCCGCGACCCGGCGCAGGGCATCGATGTCGCTGATGTCGAGCTCGGGAGCGACGCCCTGGCTGAACAGGTTCATGGCCAGCGTGACGATGTCGACGTTTCCCGTGCGCTCGCCGTTGCCGAACAGGCACCCCTCCACCCGGTCGGCGCCGGCCATCACGCCGAACTCGGCCGCCGCCACGGCCGTTCCCCGGTCGTTGTGGGGATGAAGCGACAACACCACCCGGTCGCGATGGGGGACGTGCCGGTGGAAGTACTCGATGACGTCGCCGTAGATGTTGGGCGTGTACATCTCCACGGTCGCCGGCAGGTTGAAGATGATGCGCTTGTCGGCCTCGGGCTCGATGACGTCCAAGACCGCCGAGCAGATCTCCACCACGTACTCGATCTCGGTGCCGGTGAAGCTCTCGGGCGAGTACTCGTAGCGGACGTGGGTGCGGGGCACCGTGTCCTCGAGCTTGCGGGCGAGGCGGGCAGCATCGGTGGCGATCTGGGTGATGCCGTCGTAGTCAAGGCCGAACACCACCCGGCGCTGGAGCATCGACGTGGAGTTGTAGAAGTGGACGATCGCCTCACGGGCGCCCTTGATCGACTCATAGGTGCGTTCGATCAGCTCGGGCCGACACTGGGTCAGCACCTGAATGGTGACGTCCTCCGGAACCAGGTCCTCCTCGATGAGCTGCCGCACGAAGTCGAAGTCGGGTTGGCTGGCCGACGGGAAGCCGACCTCGATCTCCTTGAACCCCATCTGTACGAGGGCGTCGAACATGCGCCGCTTGCGCGCCGGGTCCATCGGATCGATGAGCGCTTGGTTGCCGTCGCGGAGATCGACGGCGCACCAGAGGGGGGCCTTCTCGATGCGCTGGTTGGGCCAGGACCGGTCGGGGAGCGCGAGCGGCAGGGGGACGAACGGCCGGTACTTCTCGAAGGGCATCTTCTTCGGGGTCACGGGCTGGGGGGGCATCGTCTCTCCCTCGCTGGTCACGAGATGGTCACGGAAAACTGAAAAGCCTCCTGGCCCGGTGGGCGCAGGAGGCGGGACGAGCACCTATGTGCGGTGCTCGTCTCAGGTAAGAAGCAGGCCGGCGGTGTGCAGGCGCATCGGGGCCATGGTGCCGGAGCCCGGCGCCCGACGTCAAGGCGGGTCGGCGTCGCCACCCGTGGTCCGGTCGAGGGGGGTCGCCGAGGGTTAGCCTCGGGAGCCGTGAGCCGCCGACTGTTCCGCCGCGTGGGTTTGGTGGTGCTGCTCGGGGCCTCGGTCCAGGCGCTGCTCCGGTTCATGCGGCAGCAGAAGTCGACGCCCGAGCCCGCGCCGCACCGTCCTGCACCATCAGCCGATTCGAAGCCTGCGACGTCGCCGGTCGCGAGGGAGCCGGGGGCGGCCACCGCCTCGACGACCGCCACCGCCACGACCGGCACGGAGGCGACGGCAGAGGCCGAGGACACGGCGCCGGCCAAGGCAACGACGGCGAAGGCTGCGCCAGCAAAGACGCCAGCAAAGACGCCGGCGAAGAAGGCGGCGGACAAGGCGCCGGCCAAGAAGGCGAGCGCCAAGAAGGCCGCGGCCCGCAAGGCGTCGCCATCGGCATCCGCCAAGAAGGCGCCCGCGAAGAAGGCGGGGACCAAGAAGGCCGCGGCCCGCAAGGCGTCGCCCCCCTCCGGCGGGCCCGGGAGCGACGGCGAAAGCGGCAGCGCCGGCTGACCCGCGGGCCACGGCCGGAACCAATCGAGCCGGCGCTTGGGCGGAGCGGCGGCGTCAGCTGAGGGCGTGCACTGAGACGACGCCGTCGCCGGCCCGGATGGCGTCCTGGACCTCGAGCGGCACCGCCACGTCGGTGGCGATCACCTGGAGGGCCGCCTCGCCCCGGTCCGACCGCCCGAGGTGCATGTCGTCGATGTTCACGCCGGCATCGGCGAGCACCCCGGCCACGAAGGCGATCATGCCCGGGCGATCGTCGTTGCGGACGACCAGCATGTTCTTGGCCGGTGGCAGGTCGATCGTGTGGCCGTCCAGCATGACGATCCGCGGTTCTGCCCGGAGGCCGACGAGAGTGCCGGCGATGGCATGTTCGCCGCCCCGGATGGTCACCAGGTTGACGTAGTCATGGGCGGTCGCCGTCGACGTGTCCCGCACCTCGACCCCCCGATCGCTGGCGATGCGGGGCGCGTTCACGTAGGAGACGGGCTCGTCGGTCACCCGACCGAACACGCCCTTGAGCACTGACAGGGTGAGGATGCGGGTGTCGTAGTCGGCGAGCTGGCCGGCGTACTCGACCTCGAGGACCTCCGGCACGCGGTCGACCAGGCCGCCGTAGAGCTCACCCAGGCGCTCGGCCAATGGCAGGAACGGCCGGACGGTCTCCGAGGCCTCGGCGGCACTCACATTCACCGCGAACGGCACGAACTCGTCCCCAAGGGCGAGCGCCACCTGCTCGGCGATCGTGTCGCCGGCCTTGTCCTGGGCTTCCCGCGTGCTGGCACCTAGGTGAGGCGTGACCACCACCTGCGGCAGGCCGAACAGCGGCGACTCGGTGGTCGGCTCGGCCGCGAACACGTCCAGCGCCGCCCCGGCCACCCGGCCGCCGCGGATCGCCTCCGCCAGTGCCGCCTCGTCGACGATTCCGCCCCGGGCGACGTTGATGATCCGGATCCCAGGCTTGGCGAGCGCCAGCAGGTCCTTGCCGATCATGCCCGCGGTGTCCGGGGTCTTGGCCACGTGCAGGGTGACGAAGTCCGACACCTGGACGAGGCGCTCGAGGGAGAGCAGCTCGACGGAGAGCTGGCGGGCCCGCTCGGCCGACACGAACGGGTCGTACGCCACCAGCCGCATGCCGAACGCCAGCGCCCGCTGGGCCACCAGCTTGCCTATGCGGCCCAGCCCGACGATGCCGAGCGTCTTGTCGGCGAGCTCGACCCCCTCCCACTTCGACCGCTCCCATCGCCCTTCGCTGAGTGCCCGATGGGCCTGGGGGATGTTGCGCGCCTGGGCCAAGAGCAGGGCCATCGTGTGCTCGGCGGCCGAGAGGACGTTGGACTGCGGTGCGTTGACCACCATGACGCCACGTTGTGTGGCGGCCTCGACGTCGACGTTGTCGAGGCCGATACCGGCCCGGCCCACGACGACGAGATCCGTGCCGGCCTCGAGGACCGTGCGGGTCACCTGTGTGGCCGACCGGATGATCAGCCCCGCGGCGCCCGGGATCACCTCGGCCAACTCGTCGGGCTCCAGGCCGAGGCGGACGTCCACGACATGGCCGGCATCACGTAGCTGCTGGAGACCGCCATCGGCGATCTTCTCGGTAACGAGGATGCGCGCCATAGCGGGAACACCCTAGTCAGGGCACTGTCAGGAGCCTCAGTTGGCGTCCAGCCGGAACCGCATTGTCTCAGCCCTCCTCGTCCTCATCCTCCACGCCGTCGCCGATGAGCGCCCAGGCGGCGTCCATCTTCGAAAGCGCCCGATCCGCGACAGGCGGGTTGTCGAGGTCCAGCGCCTCGAGGCAGTGACGGGCGAAGAACACCACGCCGCGCATCCGCTCGTCCCCCTGGATCTGCTCCCAGCGGTCGTGAGTGACGTGTACGGCGGCAGCCAGGCTGTCGGCGACCTGATCGACGGCCTCCTGTTCAGTTTGCTCTGACATGGAGATTGGGTCCTCCTGCGGTCCAGCCCGGTCGTGGGGCCCGGGGCCGATCGTCCCCAGCCGCACGCCTCGACGGCGCGCAACCATCCCGGCCGTACCCTCATATACCGCTCCGGAGTCCAGAGCCGTTACGGGCGGCTACATGTTCTCGACGGCGACGGGCTCGATGCGCTCTGCCTCGGGCAGCCCGAAGCCGAAGACCTGGCCGTAGAACGACAGCTCGGCGTCGAGTGCCCGACGGATGTTGGCCGCCTGGCGGAACCCGTGCTGTTCGCCCTCGAAGGTCAGGTAGGCGACCGGCACTCCTTTGCGACGCAGGGCATCGACGATCATCTCGGCCTGGTTGGGCGGCACGACCTCGTCCTCCAGGCCCTGGAGCACGATCAGCGGACGATCGATGCCGTCGATGTGGTGGATCGGCGACCGCTCCACGTACAGGTCGCGCCGCTCCGGGTATGGCCCGATCAGGCCATCGAGGTAGCGGCTCTCGAACTTGTGGGTCTCGGTCGCCAGCGCCTCGAGGTCGGCGACCCCGAAGTGGCTGGCTCCGGCGGCGAACCTGTCGCGGAAGGCCAGCGCCGCCAGGGTCGTGTAGCCGCCGGCCGAGCCGCCGCGGATCGCCAGCCGCTCGGGGTCGACACGGCCCTGGTCGGCAAGCCACCGGGCTGCCGCCACGCAGTCGTCGACGTCGGTGACGCCCCAGTTGCCGTCGAGCTGGCGGAGATACGCGCGGCCGTAGCCGGTGGAGCCGCCGTAGTTGACGTCGACCACCGTGAAGCCGCGGCTGGTCCAGTACTGAATGCCGAGCTGGAGCATGGGCCTGGCCGCCGCAGTCGGACCGCCGTGGATGAAGACGAGCAAGGGCGGCCGGTCGCTGCCACCGGCTCCCGGCCCGGCAGCGTCAGGGTTGGCCGGCGGATAGAACAGCGCGTGGGCGGTGCGACCGCCGCTGGTGGGGAAGTCGATCGGCTCGGGGGTGGAGAACCAGGACTTGTCCAGCCCCAGGTCACGGGGAGGGCGGAGAACCTCGGGCGCGCCGGCCCTGGCCCCGCCCGGCTCGTCGCCCACCGGTCGCAGAGGCACGCGCACCAGGGCGGGCTCGGCGACCGCCGAGGCCCCGATGAACACCACACCGTTTCCCCGTGCCTCCACCGAGGCGATCGCGGTGTAGGGCACGTCGAGGTCGCCGGCCGAACCGTCGGGCGACTCCACGGCCACGTGGTCAAGCCCTTCGCTCTGATAGGCGAACACGACACGCCCGTCGTCCAGGAACGCGTAGCGCGACTGACCGAAGACCCACTGCGGCACACCGATCTCGGCCTCCATCTGGACCCTCGGCTCGACCTCGCCGCCGTCCTGGTCCGGGACCCAGCGGTAGAGGTTCCCCCAGCCGGTGCGGTCGGAGACGAACCACAGCGATCCGTCGCGGTGCCAGCGGGGCTGGAACACGCACTCGCCGTCGCCCGTCCCCCCCGGGGCACGGTGGGGCCGCCCCGCCACCTTCACCGGGGTGGCGAGCTCCGGGCCGGTGGCGATCCACTCGACCGGGGCCACCATCAGCTCGGTGCCGTCCCAGGGCATGTCCGGGTGGTTCCACTGCAGCCAGCACAGCCGGGTGCCGTCGGGCGAGAGCCGAGGGTTGGAGACGAAGTCGGGCCCGCCGACCAGCGAACGGGGCTCGAGCTCGCCGCTCCCGTCGAGGACCACCAGTTCGTTGACCACCTCGGCCGGGCTCGAGCCCGGGGGATGGTGCTCGCGCACAACGACCGTCCAGCGACCGGACGCGTCCAGCACGCCGTCGGCCCAGCGGTCCCCCCGGGGTGCGCCGGGCTCGGGAGTCACCGGAACGGGCATCGCCCGCCCGGTCAGGCGGTACAGCCGCTGGTCCTCCCAGTTCGCGAACCACAGGCTGTGACCGCGCACCCACCACGCGCCCCCGCCGTACTCGTGGGCGGCGGTGCGGGCGTCGAACCCGGCCGGCAGCAGGTCCACCGGCGGACCGTCACCCAGCTTCTGGACGATCTGCGTGCGGCCGCCCTCCTCGGGGCGAAGCTCGGACCACCAGACGCTGTCGCCGTCGATCGCGACGGCGCCGAGCACCGCCGCCGCCCGGACGACGAGCTCCGACGTGATGGGGGTGGTCCACGAGCCGTACGACGCCATGAGCTGATTCTTGCCCCCGGGAGCGGTGGCCCGAGCCA
Organism: uncultured bacterium; assembly: GCA_963756425.1. Classification (GTDB taxonomy): domain Bacteria; phylum Actinomycetota; class Acidimicrobiia; order Acidimicrobiales; family VFJN01; genus DASQUK01. Next base: position 38,216 of record CAVWNW010000016.1, read on the forward strand.
CCGGCGGGCTGAAGGGCTACGTGGCCTCGGCCAACAGGTCGCCGATCCGGCGGCAGCCCTCGCCGAGATCGTCGTCGCCGAGGGCGAACGACAGGCGGGCGTAGCCGGGAGCGTCGAACGCCTCGCCGGGCACCATTGCCACCCGGGCGTGGTCGAGCATCACCTCGCACAGCTCCACGGTGTTGCCGGGGACGTGGCCCCGGATCGTGCGCCCCACGTAGGCCGACAGGTTGGGAAACGCGTAGAAGGCGCCCTCCGGCTCGAGGACGTGGACGTCGGGGATGCCGGACAGCAGCCGGTGCATGGCGCGTCCCCGGCGTTCGAAGGCGGTCCGCATCTCGGCGGCGCAGTCGAGGTCGCCACCCACCGCAGCCAGCGCCGCCACCTGGGACACGTTGGCGACGTTCGACGTGGCGTGCGACTGCAGGTTGGCGGCGGCCTTGATCACGTCGAGCGGCCCGACCATCCAGCCCACGCGCCAGCCGGTCATGGCGTAGGTCTTGGCGACGCCGTTGACGACGACACACCGGTCGGCCAGGTCGGGCACCAGCGTGGGCATCGACGTGAAGACGTGGTCGCCGTACGTCAGGTGCTCGTAGATCTCGTCGGTGACGACCCAGATCCCCCGGTCGACCGCCCAGCGGCCGATGGCCTCGACCTCGGCCGGCGGGTAGACGACGCCGGTGGGGTTGGATGGCGAGACGAACAACAGCGCCCGGGTGCGGTCCGTAACGGCCGCGTCCAGCTGGTCGACCGTGACCCGGAAGCCGGTCGCCTCGTCGGTGGGCAGCACCACCGGCACGCCCCCGGCAAGGCGGATCGGCTCGGGGTACGTCGTCCAGAACGGCGCCGGCAGCAGCACCTCGTCGCCGGGATCGAGCAGGGTGGCGAAGGTGTTGTGGACGGCGTGCTTGCCGCCGTTGGTGACCAGCACCTGCGCGCCCTGCACGTCGTAGCCGGAGTCGCGCTTGGTCTTGGCGGCGACGGCCTCGCGGAGCTCGGGCAGCCCCGCCGCCGGCGTGTACTTGTGGTTGCGGGGGTTGTGGCACGCCTCCGCGGCGGCCTCGACGATGTGCGCGGGCGTCGGGAAGTCGGGCTCACCGGCGCCGAAGCCGATGACCGGCTCGCCCGCCGCCTTGAGTGCCTTGGCCTTGGCATCGACGGCGAGCGTGGCCGACTCGGTGATCGCGGCGACCCGGGAGGAAATGCGGCGCGTGGACGGCGTGGACGGCAATGAGCTGGCTCCTTGTCTCGGACCGCCGCGATAGTGGCACACGATGAGCCCGTCCATCCCAGACATAACGATCCCCGCCGACCTCCTCCCCCGGGACGGCCGGTTCGGGTCGGGCCCGTCCAAAGTGCGCCCGGAGGAGATCGAGGCCCTGGCCGCCAGCGGCACCACCTACCTGGGCACGAGCCACCGGCAGGGCACCGTGCGCTTCATGGTGGCGGCGCTGCGCAACGGCATCGCAGAGCTGCTGTCGCTGCCCGATGGCTACGAGGTCGCCTTGGGCAACGGGGGCACCACGGCCTTCTGGGACGCGGCCACCTTCGGCCTGATCGACCAGCGCAGCCAGCACCTGAGCTACGGCGAGTTCTCCGCCAAGTTCGCGGCGTGCGCGGCCGCCGCCCCCCACCTCGGCGACCCCGAGATCATCGAGTCGGCACCCGGGACGGTCCCGACCCCGAAGGCCAACCCCGACGTCGACGCGTACTGCTTCACCCACAACGAGACCTCGACGGGGGTCGCGGTTGCGCCGGTGCGGCCGGAGGCCGCCGAGGGGCTCGTGCTGGTCGACGCGACGTCGGCCGCCGGCGGGCTGCGATTCGACCCCTCGCAGGTGGACGCGTACTACTTCGCCCCTCAGAAGGCGCTCGCATCGGACGGTGGCCTGTGGCTCGCGGCGCTGTCGCCGGCGGCCATCGAACGGATCGAGCGCATCTCGGCCGGCGACCGCTGGGTCCCCGCCTTTCTCGACCTCGGCATCGCGCTGGACAACAGCCGCAAGGACCAGACCTACAACACGCCGGCCCTGGCGACGATCTTCCTGGCCGTGCAGCAGATCGAGTGGGTCCTGCACAACGGTGGCCTGCCGTTCGCCGCCGGGCGCTGCGACCGGTCGGCGGAGATCCTCTACGGCTGGGCGGAATCCCGGGACTACGCCACGCCGTTCGTGGCCGACCCGGAGATCCGCAGCCACGTGGTCGCCACGATCGACCTCGACGACGAGATTCCCGCCGCCACGGTGAGCGGGGTGCTGCGGCAGAACCTCGTCGTCGACACCGAGAGCTACCGCAAGCTGGGGCGCAACCAACTGCGGATCGCGATGTTCCCCGCCGTCGACCCCGACGACGTCGAGGCGCTCACCCGCTGCATCGACTACGTGGTCGAGCGATTGTGAGGGATAGCCAGACTCGCGGGACCGGCTGTCATTGCCTCAGCGGACCGGCGGCGACGCGGGTGCGGAGGTCGGCCACCCAGTCGCCCACTGGCCAGACGGAGTCGATGAGCCACGTGGCACCGGCGGAGGTGTACTCCTCGGCTGGCACCCCGGGCGCCCGGCCCGCCACCACGTCCCACCCGGGAGTGCGCTCGACACCCTCGAGGTAGGTGGCGAGCTCGTCGGGGCTGGTGTAGCCCTCCGGCCCCAGCGGCACGATGCCATCCCAGCGCTCGGCCCGCGCGATCGGGCGGCGGTTGGGAACGATGGCCGCCACCCAGATCGGCGGCCGGGGCTCCTGCACCGGCCGGGGAAGGATCTCCGTGTCGACGCGGAAGTGGGCGCCGTCGTGCGCCACCGGTCCCCGCAACAGGCCGCCGAGCAGGTCGAGCGCCTCGTCGACGATGGCCGCCCGTTCCTTGCGCTCGACGGGATCGCCGAACGCCTCGAAGTCGGCGTCGGGCGGCTCGCCCAGACCGACGCCGAGCACGGCCCGCCCGCCGCTCAGGTGGTCGAGCGTGATCAGGTGCTTGGCGACGATCCAGGGCCGGCGACGCGCCAGGGGCGTGACCAGCGTGCCCAGCCGCACGCGCGCCGTCGCCTGGGCAATGGCGCCGAGGATCACCCAGGGATCGTGAACGTCGAGTCGAAGGTCGCGGGCGAAGACCAGGTGATCCCACAGGAACACGCCGTCCCACCCGGCCTGTTCGGCCTCCACAGCCAGGGCGACCACGGTCGATGCGTCGGTGAAGGGCGGGATGCTGACGGCGGTGCGCACGACTGGACCCTACGGTCCCGCCGTGACACTCACCCCGCATGGGCGCGCACTGGCATCCTGGGTGCATGCGGTTCTCGATCTGGCCGTCGGCCCTCCAGCCGTGGAGCGAGGTCCTGGCCACGGCCAGCTACGCGGAGGCCACGGGATGGGACGGCACGTGGATCGCCGACCACTTCATGCCCAACGCCGGAGGGGCCTTTCCGCCCGAGACCCCGACGCTCGAGGCCGGGACCCTGGTGGCCGCGCTGGCCGCATCCGTGCCGCGCATACGGATCGGCACCCTGGTCCTCGGCAACACCTACCGCCACCCGGCCGTGGTGGCCAACATCGCGGCGACGGTCGACCACGTGAGCGGCGGCCGGTTCACGCTCGGGATCGGGGCGGGATGGCAGGAGAACGAGCACGCCGCCTACGGCATCGAGCTGCCGCCCGCCGGTGCCCGCATCGACCGCCTCGCCGAGGCGACCGAGGTGATCCACGGCCTGCTTCGCACGGAGCGCACCACGTTCAGGGGCCGCTACTACGAGATAACCGACGCCGTGTGCGAGCCGAAGCCCGTCCAGGAGCCGTTGCCGATACTGGTCGGCGGGGGCGGCGACAGGGCGCTGGGCGTCGCGGCCCGCTGGGCTGACGCCTGGAACACGTGGGGACAGCCGGATCGCATAGCGGAGCGCTCGGCGGCCCTGACCCGCGCCTGCGAACGGTTGGGGCGCGAACCGGACCTGATCGCCCGGACGGCGCAGGCGCTGGTGTTCATCGCCGACGAGGGTGCCGACGCCGACGCGGTCGCCAAGATCGAAAACTGGTCGACGGGGCTCCCATGCCGGCGATCGGCGGAACGGTCGAGCAGCTCCGCGACGTGGTCGCGGCCTACGCCGAGGCCGGTCTCGACGAGCTCATCGTCCCGGACCGCTCGCTCGGCCATGGCACGGCGAAGCTCGAGCGGATGGATCGATTCATCGACGAGGTGGCCCCCGCCTTCCGCTAGTGCTGGCCGGTGGTGCTAGCGGGCCGCGCTAGCGGGCGGCGCTAGCGGGCGGCGCGCTGCAGCCTTCGCCAGACGTCCCGGTAGGCCTCGACGCCATCGAATGCCAGCCACCGCTCCGGTCCGGCGGCGATCGACACCCGTTCGGGCACCGTGCCCCAGACCCGAGCGCCGGCCTCGTCCCAATCGGCCAGCGCCTCCTGGTAGTCGCGCGTGAACGTGCGCGGCGGAGCAGATCACGAGGCCGGCCGGCGTGTTCTCGGGCACCATGTCCAGGACCGCCTGCGCGCGGTCCGGCTCGATCCCCCCGACCCGGGTGGGCACGACCACGACGGAGGCACGGTCCACCGCCTTGCCGGTCAGCTTCTCCTGACCCGGCGGCGTGTCGACGATCGCAACGTCGTCGGGCCCGAGCTTGTCGAGCGCCTTGTTCAGCAGGCGCTCGGTGGGCGCCTCCACGACGTCGAGCCGCTGCAGGCGCTCGTCGGTGGCCTCCTCGACCCACTCGGCGGCGCTGGCCTGCGAGTCGGCATCGATGAGCGCGACGCCGCGTCGGTTGGAGGCCGCCGCCAGCGCGGCCAGGTACACGGACGTGGTGGTCTTGCCCACGCCGCCCTTGAGCGCAGCCGAAACGACGATCACAGCCGTTCCCCCTCCCGGGACGATCGGGTGATTCGAACCCCAGCCGGGGTCACCGGCCAGCCTAACCCGGAAGCTCCTGTCCGGCCCCGCCCCGTCCCGATGACGCCGGTCTGACGGCCAACCACTACCTCTATGCTCGCCGGGCGATCACCGTCGGCTTCGAGGGAGACGAGGATGCCGAACCTGGCCGAGGTCAGATCCCAGCTCACGGGGCCGGGAGGACCGTTCGAGGTCGTCACCGAGGACGTCATGGGGCGTCCCATGCAGGTCTACAAGGACCGGATGAGGACGCTGCGCGCGATCCCCGAGGCCGCCATCGGCCGGGGGGACGACATATTCCTCGTCTACGGCGACCGCACCTACGGCTTCCGCGACTTCGTCGAACAGACCAACGGGCTGGCCCGGGCGCTCGCCGATCGCTGCGCCATCGGGCCCGGCGACCGGGTAGCGGTCCTCAGCCAGAACAACCCGGAGTGGTGCCTCACCTTCTGGGCAACGGTGTCGATGGGCGCCATCCTCGTGGGGCTCAACGGCTGGTGGAAGGCCGACGAGATCCTCTACGGCCTGCAGGATTCCGGGGCGAAGGTCCTGGTGGCCGACGCCAAGCGGTTCGAGCGCATCGCGGACCGGCTCGACGAGGTACCGGACCTCACCCATGTGCTCCTGATCGACGCCGCCCCCGACGACTTCCCCGTGGCGGCGGCGTCGGGCGTGAAGCTGCAGCGCTTCGACGACCTGGGGGTGGAGCCCTCCGACCGGTTCCCGGATGCGCCCATCTCGGAGGACGACGCGGCGGTCATCTTCTACACGTCGGGCACCACTGGAAAGCCCAAGGGGGCCATATCCACGCACCGATCGATGATCGCCAACCTGCAGAACACGCTGTTCTCCACCGTGGCCGGGGCGATGACCAACCCCGAGGCGGGATCGGCGCTGGCGTCTAGCGGCGGGCCGACGGTGTCGCTGCTGACCTCGCCGCTGTTCCACGTGTCGGGCTGCCACTCCAACCTGGTCGTCGGCCTCCTAGCGGGCGTCAGGCTCGTGATCCCGGAGGGCCGATTCGACCCCGCCCAGGTGCTGCGCCTCATCGCCGCCAACCAGGTCACGGTGTGGGCCACGGTGCCCACGATGGTGTGGCGGCTGTGCGAGCACCCGGCCCGCCACGACTACGACACGTCCAGCGTCACGACGGTGGCGTTCGGCGGGTCGCCGTCGGCCGACGAGCTCCAGCGCAAGGTGGCCGAGACGTTCCCCAACGTGCGTTCTACCTCCAACGCCTACGGGCTCACCGAGACATCCTCGGTGGCGACGGTCATCAGCGGCGCCGACGCCAAGCGCAAGCCACACTCGGTCGGCCCCCCGGTGCCGACGGTGGAGCTCCGCATCATGGACGCCGCCGGCCAAGTGTTGGCGGTGGGCGAGACCGGCGAGGTGTGCGTCCGGGGCCCGATCCTCATGAAGGGGTACTGGAACAAGCCCGAGGCGACCGCCGAGGCCATCGACGGCGACGGGTTCCTCCACACCGGGGACATCGGCCACATCGACGACGAGGGCTACCTCACCATCACCGACCGCAAGAAGGACATGATCATCCGGGGTGGCGAGAACATCTACTGCGTCGAGATCGAGAACCGGCTCGTGGACCACCCTGCGGTCGCCGACGCCGCGGTCATCGGCGTGCCGCACGCCGAGCTGGGCGAGGAGGTCAAAGCCGTCGTGCAGGTGGAGCCCGGCGCGGAGGGCGAGGTGCTGACTGCCGACGACGTGCGCCGCTGGGTCGCCGCCGAGCTGGCCGACTTCAAGGTGCCGGCCCACGTGGAGGTGCGCAGCGAGCCGCTGCCCCGCAACGCCTCCGGCAAGCTGCTCAAGAACGTGCTGCGGGGCGAGGGCGAGGTCAGCTTCGTCGAGACGATGTGAGCGCGAAACGCCGGAACGGACCCGCCGACCCGAACACCACGAACCAGCGCTCCGAAACGCCGCAAACCGTCGCATCCGAACGCCGGAACCCGTCGCCTGCCGTTAGGACTCACAGCCCCATGACCGATCCCGCAACCCGCCCGGCCCCGGCTTCGCTCGTACCCCTCCCCCCGCAACCGGCCGGCGTGCCGTGGCCGACCGACGCGTGGCCCACCGCGGCTCCCCCCACCCGGATAGCCGGTCGGATGTCAGGCCTGCTCGACGAGATCACGGGCGACACCGCCCGCTTCGGCATGACCTTCGCCGTCGGCGTCGTCCAGGGTGGGACCCTGCTCGCCGAGCGCTACGGCAACGAGCTCGAACACTGGGACCGCCCCAACGAGACGGTCGTTCCCACGACCCAGCTGCTGTCATGGTCGATGGCCAAGTCGGTGCTGCACGCGGCGGTGGGCGTCCTGGTGGGCAAGGGCCGGCTGGCGCTCGACGCGGCGGCGCCGGTCCCGGAGTGGGCCGACCCGGCGGATCCCCGCCATGCCATCACGCTGGACGACCTGCTCACCATGCGCGACGGCCTCGATTTCGCCGAGGACTACGAGGACATCGAGGGCTCGGACGTCATCCGCATGCTGTTCGGCGACGCGCAGGCCGACATGGCCCACTTCGCCGCCGACCACCCGCTCGCGCACGAGCCGGGCACCTTCTTCAACTACTCGTCCGGCACGTCCCTCGTCGTCTCCGGCATCGTGGCCCGCACCGTGGGCGCCGGCGCCCCCTACGAGCGGTTCCTTCGGGACCGCCTGTTCGAACCGGTCGGCATGCGATCCACCCGAGCCCGCTTCGACGAGGCCGGGACGTTCGTGGGCTCGTCGTTCGTGTACGCCACCGCGCAGGACTACCTGCGGTTCGGGCTGCTCTACCTGCGCGACGGCGTGTGGGATGGCCGGCGGGTGCTGCCGGAGGGCTGGGTCGACCACGGGCGCCGCGCCCGGTCCCGGGACGAGGAGGGCGACCGCTGGCACGGCGCACACTGGTGGTCGGTCGGCGACGAGCTCGGAACCTTCACCGCCAACGGCTACGAGGGCCAGTCTCTGATGATCTGCCCCCCGCTGGACCTGATCGTGCTCCGGCTCGGCAAGTCGCCTGACGACTCCCACGATCCCGAGCTGCGGGCCTGGCGGGCTCGGATGGTCGAGGCGTTCCGCTAGAGGCTGCGCCCTGGCGCAGCCGGGGCCCGAGCGGCCCCCTGCGCAGCGGCATGAGCGGAAACACGCCGTATGGACCCGGCGCCTTCAGTGGTCGCCTCCTAACCTGCCCCCGATGCCCTACGCACGCATGGACGAGGCCGAGTGGCGGGCGTTCCTGCGATCGCAGGTCCGCCCGGCGGTCCTGGCCACCACCCGCCGGGACGGGCGCCCGCACGCGGCACCCGTCTGGTACGACGTCGACGAGGACGGCACGATCGTCTTCACGACCGGCGCCACCACTGTGAAGGGCCTCGGCATTCGTCGTACCGGGAAGGTGGCGATGTGCGTCCAGGACGACCAGGCACCGTTCTCGTTCGTGATCATCGACGGCGATGCCACCTGGAGCGACGACCTCGACCAGCTCCGCTTCTGGGCCTCCCGCCTCGGCGCCCGCTACATGGGCGCCGACCGGGCCGAGGAGTACGGCGCCCGCAACGCCGTGCCCGGGGAGCTCCTCATCCGGGTCACGCCCACCCACGTCGTGGCGGAGCGCGACATCGCGGACTGAGGGTCGATTCCGCGGATGACCTGAGTCGCGTTGACTCTGCCGCGCCTGGGTCGATTCGCGGGCGGAATCGACCCTCACTGAGGGTCGATCACCCTCAGCCGCCCCCGGACGCGTCCTCGACCCGCTGCTTCCCCGCCGAGATCCAGGGCATCATCGCCCGGAGCTCGGCCCCCACCTTCTCGATCGGGTGGTCCCGGCCTGCCTGGCGCAGCGCCGAGAAGTTGGGCCTGCCCGACTCGGACTCGGCGATCCATTCCTCGGCGAAGCGGCCGGTCTGGATCTCGTCGAGGATGGCGCGCATCTCGGCCCGCACCGCGTCGTTGATCACCCGGGGGCCGCGGGTCAGGTCGCCGTACTCGGCGGTATCGCTCACGGAGTAGCGCATGCCGGCGATGCCCTGCTCGTACATGAGATCGACGATGAGCTTCAGCTCGTGGAGGCACTCGAAGTAGGCGGACTCGGGCTGGTAGCCCGCCCCGACCAGCGTCTCGAACCCGGCCTGCACGAGCGCCGTGAGCCCGCCACACAGGACCACCTGCTCGCCGAACAGGTCGGTCTCGGTCTCCTCCTCGAACGTCGTCTCGAGCACGCCGGCACGCGCGCCGCCGATGGCGTCCGCGTAAGCCAGGGCGAGGCCGTGGGCGTGGCGGGAGGCATCCTGTGCGACCGCGATCAGGCAGGGCACGCCGCCGCCCTCGGTGTAGGTGCGGCGCACCAGGTGGCCGGGCCCCTTGGGGGCGACCAGGGCGACGTCCACACCCGCCGGCGCCTCCACCTGGCCGAAGCGCACGCTGAACCCGTGGGCCACGAACAGGGCGTCGCCATCTGCGAGGTGCGGGGCGATGTGCTGGGAGAAGATCGCCTTGTGCTCGGTGTCGGGCCCGAGGAGCATCACCAGGTCGGACTCGGCCACGGCGTCTGCGATCGACCGGACCGTGAGCCCGGCCGCCTCGGCCTTGGCCACCGACGACGAGCCGTCGCGCAGACCGACGCGCACGTCGATGCCCGAATCCTTGAGATTGAGGGCGTGGGCATGCCCCTGCGAGCCGTAACCGATCACCGCTACCCGGCGATCGGCGATCAGGGACCGGTCGGCGTCCTTCTCGTAGTAGACGTTGGCCATCGGGTGGTTCCTCTCTGGGTGGTAACGGTCCAGCCTCACGCGGTGCGGCGCACGGGGCGGAGGTTGGGGGCGAGGTGCTCGAGCTTGGGCAGCGCGACGCGGCCGGTCCGCTGCAGCTCGACGATGCCGTATGGGCGCAGCAGCTCCTCGAGGTCATCGAGGCGGCCGGGCTCGCCGTCGAGGCTCACCGTCAGTTCGTCGTGGCCGACGTCGACGATGCGGCCGTCGAACAGCCTCACCAGCTCGACGACCTGGCCGCGCCCGGCGGCGTCGGCCCGCACAGTGGCGAGCATCAGCTCCCGTTCGACCGATTCGCGGGGATCCAGTTCGGAGATCTTGACGACGTTGATGAGCTTGAACAGCTGCTTGGTGATCTGCTCCAGCGATGCCGACTCGACGTCGACGACGATCGTGATGCGGCTGAAGCGCTCGTCGTCGGTCGGCGCCACCGCCAGCGAGTAGATGTTGTAACCCCGGCGGGCGAACAGCCCGGAGACCCGGGCCAGCACGCCCGCCTTGTTCTCCACCAGCACCACGAGAGTGTGGTGGCGGAAGTCGGCGCCGGGTAGTGACGGCGAAGCCATTACCGGCCTCCTTCCCCATGGGCCGGGTCGACGATGATGTCGTCGTTGGACTTGCCGGCCGGCACCATCGGATAGACCTTCTCCCGGCTGTCGGTGCGGAAGTCGATCACGACCGGTCGGTCGTCGATCTCGTTCGCCTTCTGGATGGCGGCGTCGACCTCCTCGGGCGACTCGACCCGCATCCCCACGCAGCCCATCGCCTCGGCCCAGAGCTTGTAGTCGGGCAGGTCGGGCGACAGGTACACCTCGCTGTAGCGCTCGTCGTAGAACATCTCCTGCCACTGCCGGACCATGCCGAGGTACGCGTTGTTGAGGATCGCGACCTTGATCGGAACGCGCTCGGCGGTCGCCGTCACCAGCTCCTGGGCGGTCATCTGGAAGCAGCCATCGCCGTCGACCGCCCACACCGTGCGGTCCGGGCGCCCGACCTTGGCGCCGATGGCCGCGGGCACCGAGAAGCCCATGGTGCCGAGCCCCCCGGAGTTGACCCAGGTGTAGGGATGGTTGAAGCGCCAGTACTGGCTGGCCCACATCTGGTGCTGGCCGACGCCGGCGGCGACGATCGTGTCGTCGGGCGTGTTGTCGCGCAGCCGCTCGAGCACGAACTGGGGCTTGAGCGCCTCTCCCGGCTCGGACTGCTGGTAGGTGAGCGGGTAGTTCTCCTGCCAGCCGGAGATGGTCTGCTTCCACGCCGAGCGGTCGGGGAACGCCATCCCACCGTCGAGCAGGGTGCGCACGGCCGTCACCAGCTCCTCGATGACCAGTCGGCAGTCCCCCACGATCGGGACGTCGGGTCGGCGGACCTTGCCCAGCTCGGCGGGGTCGATGTCGACATGGATCACCTTGGCATCGGGCGCGAAGCCGTCGACCTTGCCGGTCACGCGGTCGTCGAACCGGCTGCCGAGGGCGATGAGCAGGTCGCTCTGCTGCATCGACGTCACCGCGGTGTAGTTGCCGTGCATGCCCGGCATGCCCAGGCACAGCGGGTGGTCGTCGGGGAACGCGCCCCGGGCCATGAGCGTGGTCACCACATGGATGTCGCACAGCTCGGCGAGCTCGCGGAGCGCCTCGGCGGCGCGGGCCTTGAGGATGCCGCCGCCGGCGTAGATGACCGGCCGGCGGGCCTGGACGATCAGGTCGGCGGCCTGGCGGATCATCTTCGGGTGGCCCTTCGTGGTGGGCCGATAGCCCGGCAGGCTCGCGGTGACGTCGTCGTCGCTCGGCCAGTACCACTCCATCGCCGAGCGCGGGTTCTGGGGGTCGACGATGTCCTTGGGGACGTCGATGAGCACGGGACCGGGCCGGCCGGTGGTGGCGAGGTGGAACGCCTGACGGACCACGAGCGGGATGTCCTGCGCCTGCGTGATCAGCTCGTTGTGCTTGGTCACCGAGCGGGTGATGCCGACGGTGTCGCACTCCTGGAACGCGTCGGTGCCGATGGCGGCGAACGGCACCTGGCCGGTGATGCACACCATCGGGACCGAGTCCATGAACGCGTCGCACAATGGGGTGACGACGTTGGTCGCCGCCGGCCCGGACGTCACCATGCACACGCCGGGCCGCCCCGTGGCGTGTGCGAATCCCTCGGCCATGTGCCCCGCGCCCTGCTCGTGGCGCACGAGGATGTGGCGGATGGGGCTGTCGATGATCGGGTCGTAGACCGGGAGGATGGCGCCGCCCGGCAGGCCGAACATGACCTCGACGCCCTCCATCTCGAGGGCCTTGATCAACGCTTGTCCGCCGTTGAGTTGCATGGGCGGTGTGCTCCTGTCGGTGTGGCGAGTGGGGGCGGAGGTCGACGAAAACTGAAACGACCTCCCGGTGGGAGGTCGTGAGAGCGCACGCGGTGGGGCCGGCGTGCGCTACGTGAGGATTACGAGGAGGCGGTAGGTGACCATCAGCGGGTCAGCTTCTCACGGCGCGCAGATCCGGGGCAAGGCGGGCACCAGATGCGTTCTGGTTGTAGCTATGCGGTCATGTGCGGCACGGCTTCACCCAGTTGGCGTTGCCTCGGAACTAGGCGGGGTCGCGGACCTCTTCGTCGGCGCCCACGAGGTGGGTCGTCGGCGTCGTCGAGACCTCCCCATGGGCAGCGAGCTCGCGGAGGGCTGCCACGGGATCGGCGTCACCGAACAGCTCCGGATCGGCGTAGTCGGGGTCCCTCCCGGTGGCGTCGACCACCCACCACGACGCCTCGAGCGCGATCCCGTCGGGGTCGGTGAAGTAGATCGAGCGCATGATCTGATGGTCGACCACCTCGGTGACCTCACAGCCGTGCTCCTTCAACCGGCGCTGCAGCGCCTCGAGGGCGTGCTCGTCGGGCACGTTGAAGGACACGTGATCGAACTGGATGGCGCGCCGGTCGGGCACGCCCGCAGGCTTGGCGAACGGCTCGATCTCCGCGTCCCGGTACTCGAAGAAGGCGACGGTCAGCTCCGGCCCGAACTCGAAGAAGTAGTGCCGGAACGCGGGCGTGCCGATCGTGGCGACGAGCTTGGCGCCGAGCACCCCCTGGTAGAAGCGAACCGTCCGATCCATGTCGGTCGTGATGAGGGCGAGGTGGTTGATCCCCCGCCACCGGGGCTGCTCGGTCGACGCCATGTACCCCAGCGTAGGACCGGCGTCAGGCTTCGGTGATGGCGCCGCGCTCGGCCCCGGAGGCCAGGCGCGGCGTACTTGGCCAGGACGCCGGACGTGTAGCGGGGCTCGGGGAGTTTCCACTCGGCGCGGCGGCGCGCCAGCTCGGCGTCATCCACGGCCAGGTCGATCGTCTTGGAGGGAACATCGATGACGATGCGGTCGCCGTTGGCGATCAGCGCGATCGGGCCGCCGTCGGTGGCCTCCGGGGCCACGTGGCCGACGCAGAACCCGTGGGTGCCGCCAGAGAAGCGCCCGTCGGTCACCAGTGCGCAGTCGCCCCCTCGGCCCGCGCCCTTCATCGCGCCGGTGACCGCCAGCATCTCGCGCATCCCCGGTCCGCCCTTCGGCCCCTCGTAGCGGATGACGACCACCGTGCCCGGCTCGATGGAGCCGGCGAGGATGGCGTCCATCGCGCCGTCCTCGCCGTCGAACACCCGGGCGGTGCCCTCGAACCGGTCGGCGCTGATGCCGGCCACCTTGACCACTGACCCTTTGGGGGCGAGCGAGCCGCTGAGCACGGCGATGCCGCCGATGGCGTGGATGGGGTCGGAGAGGGGGTGGATCACGTCGCCGTCGGGCCCGGGCGGATCGATCTCGGCCAGGTTCTCGGCGACCGTGCGGCCGGTGACCGTGAGGCAGTCACCGTGCAGGAGTCCGGCCTCCAGCAGGTGCCGCATCACGACCGGAACACCGCCGATCCGGTCGACGTCGTTCATGTGGTACTTGCCGGCCGGCCGAGTGTCGGCGATGTGCGGCACGCGTGCCGCGACGTCGTTGAAGTCGTCCAACGCCAGGTCGACCCTCGCCTCTGTGGCGATCGCCAGGAGGTGGAGCACGGCGTTGGTCGATCCGCCCAGGGCCATGACGACGGCGATGGCGTTCTCGAACGCCGGCCGGGTCATGATCTGGCGGGGGCGGATGCCGGCCTCCAGCAACCGCACCACCGCCTCTCCCGAGGCGTAGGCGGTGTCGTCGCGCCGCCGGTCGACGGCGGGCGCCGAGGACGAGCCCGGCAGCGACATCCCCAGCGCCTCGGCCGCCGACGCCATGGTGTTGGCGGTGAACATCCCGGCGCACGATCCCTCGGTCGGGCAGGCGTTGCGCTCGATGGCGGCGAGCCCGGCGTCGTCGAGCGTGCCGGCCGCGTGCGCGCCGACCGCCTCGAACACGCTGACGACGTCGAGCGCCTGCCCGTTGTGCTGGCCCGGCAGGATCGACCCGCCGTAGACGAACACCGACGGCACGTTGAGCCGGGCCGCGGCCATCAGCATGCCGGGCAGCGACTTGTCGCAGCCGGCGAGGGTGACCAGGGCATCCATCCGCTCGGCGTGCATCACGGTCTCGACGGAATCGGCGATGACCTCGCGCGACACGAGCGACGCGCGCATCCCCTCATGACCCATCGAGATGCCGTCGCTCACGGCGATGGTGGTGAACTCGATGGGGAACCCGCCCGCGGCGCGCACGCCGTCCTTGGACCGCTTTGCCAGCCGGTCGAGCGGCATGTTGCAGGGCGTGACCTCGTTCCACGAGGAGGAGACGCCCACCTGCGGCTTGTCCCAGTCGTCGTCGGTCATGCCGATGGCCCGCAGCATGGCCCGGGCAGGTGCCCGCTCGAACCCCTCGGTGACCTCGCGGCTGCGGTGCTTGATGTCGACGCCGGACTCGCTCACGCCGGGACGCTCGCTCATGGCCGGCAGCGTACGCCCGCGATCCTCCGAACTTGCGACGCTTATCGACGCCAGGGCAGCGCTAACTGCGGCAAGTTCAGGTTGGTGCGATGCCGGCGCGCATGTCGGCGGCGCTGACCCCGCGGGTGGACTCGATGATCCGGATCGTGGCCCGGGTGAGCGGAACCAGGTTGTCGCGATCGATCTTGTCCAGCGTGTCCATGGCGTCGAACAGGTAGAAGGGCGCCGTCAGGAAGTTCATCACCGGCACACCCTCGCGGTGGTAGAAGGCGCCGTCGGTCGGCGGCTGCTCGCCGAACGCGTCCGGGGCGAGGATCATCGACCGGCCGAGCTCCTCGGTCATCAGGGCGTCGGCAACGGCCGCCTCCAAAGCCGGGATGCGGCTGGTGAAGAACCATCGCGGCACCGGCTGCCCGGTCGGAACGATGGCACCGTCCCGCTCCGCGAACTCGAGCGCGGCGTGCTCGAGGTGGACCTCCAGCACCACCTGCGCCAGCTCGGCGCGGTGCGCCTCGATGTACCCCCGGAGGCCGGCACCACCCGACATGTGCCCGCCCTGCAGCAGGAACACGAGCCGGTGTGGCCGACGCTCGACCGGCTGGGCGGCCCAGTAGGTCGCCTGAGCCAGGACGAGCGAGATGCCGCTGCCGTCCTCGACCGCAGATGCCCAGGGGCCGTCGTGGTGCGAGCCGATCATCACCGTCTCGTCGTCGGCACCTGCCAGTTCGCCCACGACGTTGTGCGACTCGACGTCCTCCCGCGTGGAGGCCACGGTGAGCCGCACTCGGACGGGTCCGCCGGCCAGCTGCTCGCGCAGCCAGGCACCGTCGGTGCCGTTCACCCACACGCCGGGGATCGGGCGGGCGATGGCGTCGTAGGGCACGAAGTAGTTGAAGGAGTCGCCGGGGTAGTCGGTGAGCGTCCCGATGAAGGCCGCAGCGCCGGCCTCGAGCGACGGTTCCATGACCTCCTGGAACTGGGCACCGAACGGGACGACGTGCTGCGCGCCGGTCAGGCTGCCGTCGGGATCGATGATCCGTCCCGCGGGATCCGCCGGTGCGCTACCCGCCGTGGCCAGCAGGTCGGCCGGGATGCGGATCAGCGGAAGGTCGAACAGCGCCGCCTTGCCCCTCACGATGGCGGGGCTGGCCTGGTCGTAGGCGACCAGGTCGACCTCGAGTCCGTCGACCGGGGCCGAGAACGGCACCGGGAAGCAGTCGAGGTCGGTCACCTCGCCATCGGGCCCCACGACCTCCAGGGACCAGTCGGTCGGCTCCCAGCGGATGACGGTGATGGGCTCCAGCCTGACGTTGTCGAGCCCGATGCTGCGGAACTGGTCGGCGATCCATCCCTCGGCCCACTCGTCGGCCGGATAGCCAGGCCGCCGGATCCCCTGGTCGAAGACCTCGCTGATCCATCCGAAGATCGTCCCCTCGGTGGGCACGTCGCTCAGGCTCACCACGCCGTCGGCTGACATCTCGTCCCCCTGTGCGTCGTCGCTGGCGTCGGCGCTGTCGTCGGCCGAGTCGTCGCCCGCGCCGTCGGACGACGAACAGGCGGCGCCCCCGACGATCACGGCGCCGGCCGTGGCGCCGGAGCCGATCAGGAACCTGCGGCGCGTCCAATTCGAGGCCATCCGTCGCATGGGCGTCGGCACACTAGCGGGGTGGCTCGCAGCCAGACGCCTTGGCGCCGGCCGCCGGCCCGAAGCCCGCTCGACCGGGAGATCGCCCGGTTGGCCATCCCGGCGGGGCCCGGCGCTGAGTAAGGGGGGAAGGCCCCGCCCCGGCACGTCTACATTCCGGGGAGCGCCTATCCGGGGGTGACCATGACCACGCTGCTGATGATCGGCACACGCAAGGGGCTCTTCCTCGCCCGCACCAATGACCGCCTGTCCTGGTCGCTGGACGGGCCCCACTTCGCGATGAGTGCCGTCTACGCCGCGGCCATCGATCCCCGGCCCGCCGCCGGGGGTGGCCTGCCGCGCCTCCTGGCGGGTGCGGATAGCGAGCATTGGGGCCCCTCGGTGTTCCGCTCGGACGACGTCGGTGCGTCGTGGCAGGAGAACGAGGGCGGTGCGATCCGCTTCCCCACCGACACAGGCGAGGCCCTGGTGCGCACGTGGCAGCTGCGTCCCGCCGGAGCCGACGAGCCCGGGCTGGTGTGGGCGGGTGTCGAGCCCGGAGCCCTGTTCCGCTCCGACGACAGCGGCGAGACGTTCTCGCTGGTGGAGAGCCTGTGGAACCACCCGCACCGGGAACGGTGGACGCCGGGCGGGGGCGGCCTGTGCCTGCACACGGTCATTCCGCATGCCACCGACCCCGACCGCATGCTCGTCGGCGTCTCGGCGGCGGGCGTGTACCGCACCGACGACGGCGGCAAGTCGTGGGAGGCCTCGAACACCGGGATCGACGCCTGGCACGAGCCCGACCCGCGCCCCGAGTTCGGCCAGTGCGTCCACAAGTTCGACGGCCAGCGGGACCGGCCGGACCAGCTGTTCCTCCAGAACCACGGCGGCGTCTACCGCAGCGACGACTTCGGCGCTACGTGGACCGCCATCGGCGAGAACCTGCCCGCCGACTTCGGTTTCCCGCTGACCACACATCCCCACCAGCCGGGCACGGCGTACGTCTATCCCCTGGTCAAGGACGCGCACCGGATGCCGCCGGAGGACCGCTGCCGCATCTACCGCACCACCGACGCCGGAGAGAGCTGGCAGCCGCTCGCCGACGGGCTTCCGCAGCAGCACTCGTACGTCAGCGTGCTGCGTGACGCGCTGTGCACGGACAACGCCGACCCCGCCGGCGTGTACTTCGGCACGCGCAGCGGCGAGGTGTTCGCCAGCGCCGACGAGGGGGCGACGTGGACGTCGATCGTCCGCCACCTGCCGGACGTGCTGGTGGTCAGGGCAGCCCAGCTGCCGTGACGCCGGGTGACGGGGCAGTGCACCTGCGGGTGCCGGCAAGCCTGCGGACCTTCACGGGAGGGAGTTCGGGCGTCGATGTCGACCTGACCGAGCTGGGCGACAAGCGGACGGTCGGCGGCCTGCTCGACCACCTCGCGGTCACGCACCCCGACCTGGAGCGGCGGATTCGCGACGAGCAACGCCGCCTGCGCCGGCACGTCAACCTGTTCCTCGGGAACGACAACGTCCGCGACCTGTCCGAGCAGGACACACCGTTGGCCGCGGGCGTCGAGGTGGCGGTCATGCCGGCGGTGTCCGGCGGCTGAGCGGGTGGCTCAGCCAGGGCGCCTCAGAAGTCGGTCGAGCAGTACGGCGCCCGGTCGGGGCGGAACATGCCGTCCGCACGCGTCGCGGCCCCCGGCGTGCGCTCGTCGACCAGACGGGCGCGACGGAGCGTCGACCAAGACACGCCGCCGAGCAACGGGCCGCCCAGGTCGGCCGCACCGACGACCAGATCGGGCTCGGCGTCGCTGCGCCGGCAGGTCGCGTCGTCGGGGCCGCCCTCGAGCCGGAACCGCCCGCCCAACGCCGGCCGGACCGGGTCGATCACCTCCAGCACGCACCCGCCCTCGACGGCGTAGCGGCGGTGCGCCAGGCAGGCCGCGACGTCGAGCGGCCTCAACCACAGGTGGTCGAGCTCCCGCGTCACCCGCACCGCCCGTGGATTGGCGAGGCGCCAGCGGAAGGGTAGGTCGAGCGGCGCCGTGGGCCATCCGACGACCCCGACGAGATCGACGCCCAGCACGAAGCGCAGCAGCGCAGCCACGATCGCATCGTCGACCGCGGCGATCGACTCCACGGTCAGCTCGTGGGGCAGGGGGCGCCCGCTGCCCCATCCCTGCTTGATCCGGTAGATGACGAACCCGTCGGGGACCCCGCGGGCGTCGTCGTGCACCGCGATGAAGCGGGCGCTGGCTCCGTCACGGTCCTCCTCGGGATCCAGCGCCAGCATCTCCCACCAGCCGGCCGGTCGCGCCACCTCGCCCGGCATGTTGCGCCAGTACCGATCCCACACGGCCGGCAGCACCGGGCGGGCCTCGGCCTCGGACAGCAAGCGGATCCCGCTCGTGGCGCCGGCGACCGTCGCCGGCGGGTCGGCGCCGTCACCAACGGGCGACTCGACCTCAGCGGCGCCGGGTCGGTCGATCGACAGCGACTGGAACCGCGTGGCCACGCCGTAGCCGAAGCGCCGGTAGATCGTGCCCTCGCTGGCCGTCAGCCCCGCGATCGGCTCGCCGCGGTCGAGGGCCTGATCGTGCACGGCCTCCATGAGCGTGCGCAGGATCCCGCGCCGCCGATAGATGGGCGACACGCCCACCTCGGCCACGCCGGCGAGCGGTACCGCGCCGCCACCGGGGAGCGCGACCGCCATCGAGAAGCACGCCGCAGTGCCGGCGAGCACGTCGCCGTCCTCGACCACGAACACCCGGTCCGGCTCGAGCACCAATCCCGCCTGCCTGCGGTAGGTCTCGGTCGCCTGCGGGCCAACAGCGAACGCCAGCGCGGTGAGGTCGATGGTCGCCGGCACCTCGCCTGGCTCGATCAGCCTCGCCTTCCAGGTCACGCGCGATCACCTCTCATGCGATCGCGAACTGGTTGTAGCTGTACGGCATATGACCGTATGGCTACAACCAGAACGTCGATTCGTTCACGCGGCAGCCTCCGCCCGCTCGCGCAGCAGCGAGGTCACGGCCTTGCCGTCCGCCTGGCCCTTGGTGGCCTTCATGACCTCGCCGACGAAGAAGCCCATGAGCTTGGCCTCGCCCTCCACGAAGCGACCCCACTGGTCCGGCTTGGCGGCGATGACCTGGTCGACGACCGCGGCGAGCTGGTCGGCGGCCATGGCCTCGTAGCCCTTGGCCTTGGCGATTGCGGCGGGATCGTCCCCGCTGGCCACCATCTCCGCCAGCACCGCCTTGGCCTGGCTGGCGGTGAGCTCGCCGGCGGTCTCCATCGACACCAGCGCCGCCAGCCCGGAGGGATCCAATGCCTCGGCGCCCTCGACGGCGAGGTTGTGCTCCACGTGCGTGAGCACCCGCGCTGGATTGCCGCCCGCCGCGATGGCGGCGAGGGCGAGGGCGTCGAGCCGGCGCTCGACGGCGATGGCGACGGCGGGGGTGTTGGGCGCGACCCCGGCCGCGCCCGCCAGCGCTCTGCGTCGCTCGGCGGGCAGGACGGGCAGCTCGGCGTCAACACGGGCGATCCACTCGTCGCCGGGATCGAGCGGGACGAGGTCGGGCTCGGGGAAGTAGCGGTAGTCCTCCGCCTCCTCCTTGGTCCGCAGCGTGCCCGTGCGGCCCTCGGCCTCGTTCCAGTGGCGCGTCTCCTGGCGGACCGTCTCCCCGGACTCGAGCAGGGCGATCTGCCGGCGGGCCTCGTACTCGATCGCCCGGCCCAGGGAGCGGAGCGAGTTGAGGTTCTTGACCTCGCAGCGGGTGCCGAAGGGCTCGCCGGGGCGGTGGATGGAGACGTTTGCGTCGACGCGCAGCGAACCTTCCTCCATCTTGGCGTCGGAGGCGCCGGTGGCGAGCAGGATGGCGCGGAGCTCGGAAACGTAGGCGCGGGCGTCTTCGGCCGACCGCAGGTCGGGCTTCGACACGATCTCGAGCAGCGGGACGCCGGCCCGGTTGTAGTCGACCAGGCTGTAGCCGGCGTCGTGGATGCGCCCCCCGCCGCCGACGTGCGTCGACTTGCCGGTGTCCTCCTCGATGTGCGCCCGCTCGATCCCGACGACCGAGCCCGAGTTGGGCAGCTCCAGCCGGCCCTCGACGTTGATGGGCAGGTCATACTGGCTGATCTGGTAGTTCTTCGGCATGTCCGGATAGAAGTAGTTCTTCCGGGCGAAGACCGACCGGCGTACCTCGCAGCGCAGGGCCCGACCGAGCCGCATCGCCAGGGTGACCGCCTGCTCGTTGAGGACGGGCAGCGAACCCGGGAGCCCGAGGCACACCGGGCACACGTTGGTGTTGGGCTCGTCGCCGAACCGGTTGGGGCAGCCGCAGAAGAGCTTGGTCCGGGTGGCGAGCTCGGCGTGGACCTCGAGCCCGATGACCGTCTCCCACGCCGTGGCGGTAGCGGTGGTGCCGCTGCTGGTGGTGCTCACGCGTCGTCCTCCCCACCCGGCGCCGCCGTCTCGACCGCCGCCGCGGCGCGGAACATCGCCGCCTCGCCCAGCGCCGGCGCCATCACCTGTACCCCCACGGGCAGCCCGTCGTCGCCGGTGCCGAACGGGATCGAGATGGCGGGGTGGCCCGAGAGGTTCGAGGGGATCGTGCACACATCGTTCAGGTACATGGTCAGCGGGTCGGCGGTCTTGGCTCCGAACGGGAACGCGGTCGACGGCGCCGTGGGACCGACCAGCACGTCGAACCGCTCGTAGGCCGCATCGAGGTCTCGGATGATGAGGGTGCGCACCCGCTGCGCCTTGCCGTAGAAGGCGTCGTAGTAGCCGGCGGACAGCGCGTACGTGCCGAGCATGATGCGCCGCTCGACCTCGGCCCCGAACCCGGTCGTGCGGGTGCGGTCGTACATCTCGCCGGTCGTCGGCGCGTCCACGCGAAGCCCGTAGCGCACGCCGTCGTACCGCGCCAGGTTGCTCGACGCCTCGGCGGGGTTGATCAGGTAATAGGCGGTCAGCCCGTAGACGACGGCGGGCACAGAGACCTCCTCGACCTTGGCCCCCGCGCCCTCCAGTGCGTCGATCGCCTGGCGCACCCGGGCAATCACGTCGGCCTGGATGCCCTCGGCCTCGCACAGCTCGGTCACCACGCCGACCCGCATCCCTGCGACTCCCTCGCCCAGGCCGGCACCGACGTCGGCCACCGGCTCGGGGATCGACGTGGCGTCGCACGGGTCGTGCCCGGCGATCGCCTGATAGAGCGAGGCGGCATCCGCGACCGTGCGGCTGAGCGGTCCGATCTGGTCCAGGGAGCTGGCGAACGCCACGAGTCCGTAGCGGGACACCCGGCCGTAGGTGGGCTTCATGCCGACGACCCCACACAGCGCCGCCGGCTGGCGGATCGACCCGCCGGTGTCGGACCCGAGGCCCAGTCCGGCGAAGCCGGCGGCGACGGCGGCAGCAGAGCCCCCCGACGACCCACCCGGGACCCTGCTCGTGTCGTGCGGGTTGCGGGTGGGACCGAACGCAGAGTTCTCGGTGGAGCTGCCCATGGCGAACTCGTCGAGGTTGGTCTTGCCGATGACGATGGCGCCCGCAGCGGCCAGCCGTTGGACCACGGTGGCGTCGTAGGGCGGCCGCCATCCCTCGAGGATGCGCGACGAGCAGGTGGTGGGGATGCCCTCGGTGCAGATGTTGTCCTTGAGCGCGATCGGCACGCCCGCCAGCGGCCCCGGGTCCTCGCCCGCCGCCACGCGCCGGTCGATGGCGACCGCGGCATGGCGGGCCTCCTCGGCCAGCACCAGGTTGAACGCGTGGATCTCGGACTCTCGGGCCTCGATGGCGGCGAGGTGCTCGTCGACGACGTCGGCCGCCGGGCGGTCGCCGGCGCGGACGGCGGCAGCGATGTCGAGAGCGCTGCCCGTGGGCGGGGTCATGGGGCCTCCCCCAGAACCGGCGGGACGCGGAACTGGCCGTCCTCGGTGTCGGGCGCGCTGGCCAGGACGGCCTCGCGGTCGAGGCACGGGACCTCCTCGTCCGGGCGCACGACGTTGACGAGCGGGTAGGGATGCGCGGTCGGGGGGACGTCGGCCACATCCAGCGCCTCGACGTCGCGGGCGTGGTCGAGGACCTTGCCGAGCTGCTCGGTGAACGTGTCGATCTCCTCGTCGGTGAGCAGCAGGCGGGCCAGCCGCGCCACGTGCGCGACCTCGTCGCGGGTGATCTGCGCCATGCGGGGCATGGTAGGCGGACCCTGTCAGAACCCGTGCAGGGGTTCAGCGGCTCAGAAGCCAAGCGTGCCGATTTCCGTGTCGCGAAGTGGTTGGGTTTCAACCCTTTCGAGACACGGACCTCAGCCGGACCCCGTGACCCGCCCGGCGAACCCCACCGCCCGCTCGAAGATGAGGTCCTTGTCGTAGTCGAGTGTGGCGACGTGGTAGCTGCGCTCGAGGGTGATCCGCTCGACGGGACCGGAAACCCCCTCGGCCACGACGTCGCTGTTGTGCGGGTCGACCACGTGGTCCTGGCGGCTGGTCATCAGCAGCACCGGGCAGGTGATCTTGGCCAGGTCGTCGACCGCCTCGGCGGCCGCGTCGGCGAGGCTGAGCAGCGGGCGCAGGGGCGTGGCGTCGTACGCCTTCTCGCGCTCGGCCGGGTCGGCCACGTCGCCGCCGATGGCTGGGATTCGGTCGGTGCCACCGTCGACCATCTGCCGGATCCCGTCGACCATCTCGGCGCCGATCTCCACGACGGGGTTGACGCAGACCACACCCGCGATCTCGGGGTGATGCGCCGCGAGCCACAGCGCGAGGGCCCCGCCCATCGACAGCCCGGCCACGACCACCTTGTCCACCCGCGCCGCAAGGTCGGCGTATGCCGCCTCGGCCGCCTCGGACCAGTCGGCCCAGCCGGTGTCGAGCATGTCGTCGACGGACGTGCCGTGCCCGGGCAGGAGCGGCAACTCGACCGCGTACCCGGCGCCGTGCAATGCCTCCGCCAGCCCCCGCAGCGACTGTGGATTGCCGGTGAAGCCGTGGATCACGAGCGCCCCGTGGGGCCCGCCGGGCGCCGACCACGGCTCGCACCCGGGAATGATCTCCTTGCCGTCGGGCGTGGTGGCCAGAGCTTCCCGCTCCTGGCCTTCGGCCGGGCCGCTCGGGCCACGCTCGCTCTCTCGCCCTGCGGGACGCTCGCTCATGGCTCCAGACCCTAAGTCGACACGGCGCCGGTCGTCAGACCGACGCGATCAGGGGCGGACGAGATCGGACTGGATTGACCCCTGGGTCAAGGCTCGCAACACTGTCGCTCGCGATGTCAGACCGCCAGCTCACGACCCAGGGTGCCGAGCGCAAGCAGCAGCTGCTCGACGCAGCCGCCCGCCTCTTTGCCGAGCAGGGCTACGCGTCGAGCACGCGTGGTCGACATCGTCGACGCCGCGGGTGTCGCCAAGGGCCTCTTCTACTGGTACTTCGAGAACAAGGAGGCCCTGTTCCGCGAGCTGGCCGCCGAGATGCGGCGCCGCCTCCGGCGCCAGCAGGCTGCGGCCATGGACGACAGCGCGCCGGCGCTGACCCGGCTGCTGCAGGGTTCTGTGGCAAGCGTCCACTTCATGGCCGAGAACGCGCCGTTCTTCTCGCTCCTCGAGGTCGAGGGACACACGGTGTCGGACGTGCTGCGGCAGGGGACCGAACAGCACGTCCGCGACGTGAGCACCCTGATCGTGGCCGGCCAGCGCGACGGCACCGTGACTGACGACGACCCCGCCGAGCTGCTGGCGCTGTCGGTGGTCGGGACCGTCGGACAGTTCGGCCACTTCCACCGCACGCACCGGGTGGAGCTCTCCCTCGACGAGCTGTCGGGCTACGTCGCCCGCCTGGTCGCCCGGATGCTGGCGTCCGACGAGAAGACCGCCCGGGCATCGCTCGCGGCGCTGCGCAACCGCGCCGATGCACCCGCGGCCACCGTCTGATCGACGCGATGCGACCCTGGTCTGATCGAAGCCGCTTCGCCCAATGTGCCCTGTGTAGCGGCCGTCGCTAGCCTTACTCGGTCGTTCCGCTAGTACGAGGTTCCGCCCCACATGATCCGTAGTCGAGGCCTGGCCGCGCTCGCTGCCGTCGCCGCTCTATCGCTCTCGGCGTGCACCAACAACGACGCCGACGCCGGCGACGTGGTGGACGCCATGTCCGATGCCGGGCTCGACCGGGATCAGGCCGATTGCATGGGGCGGGAGTTCGAGGACGCGTTCGACCAGGACCAGATGAACGACCTCGCCTCCGCAGACAACCCCGACGACTTCCCCTCCGGCACCAAGCCGACCGTCGACTCCATCATCGCGGACTGCACCGGCGACACGGTTCCGGGCTCCGATGCGCCGGAGTCGGGCGGCGACAGCGAGTCGGAGACCACAACGACCACGGCGTCAGAAGGCAACTGAGCGACGCCAGGCGCGTCAAGACGCTTGCACGACCGCTGCAAACACCCGCGCTAGCATGCGGCAGCTTTCGAGCCGACCAGGGAGGATCGCCTCGTGCCTTACAAGTTCCTGTCGAATGAGTGGGTGGACGCGGCCCGGAAGATCCGGGAAGAGGTGGATGCGCCGACGACCGCCCCCCAGCCCGTGAAGATGAACCTCGTCATCACCGAGGTCCCGTTCGGCGAGGGCACGGTGGAGGCGCACATGGACACGACGAACGGTACGGTCGAGCTCGAGCTGGGTCTCCTCGACGCCGCCGACGTCACCGCCACCCTCGACTACGACACCGCCAAGGCGATGATGGTCGACGCCAATCCCCAGGCCGGCATGCAGGCCTTCATGGCGGGCAAGATCAAGCTCCAGGGCGACATGACCAAGGCCATGGCCCTGCAGTCGGGTCCCCCCAACCCCGACCTCACCGCCAAGATCCAGGCGATCACCGAGTAGCACCCCGCCCGAAAACGGAGTGTGCCGAGCCTGCTGGGGCGGCAGCCTCATCGCGGCGGCTGGGGAACACCGCGTCCGGCATACCGCCCCAACGGGCCCGGCACGCTCTGTATTTGAGATTGTACTCGCTGCTAGCGCCTGGCAACCAGAAGGTGACCAGAAAACCTTCAAGTGTGAATCGATGCTTGAGCCGTAGGAGAGGCGGCCCCAGACGGGAGGGGGATCCCGTCAATTTGAAGCGTCCCCCAACCGAAGCCTCAGGTCAAGGCCCAGTTCTCGTGTGGTTCATTGCAGTTTCGTGTGAGCGTCAGTCATCCGGCACCATCACCACGTCGATGGCCGCGCCCGGATCGACCTCGGTGCCGATGAGCGGCACGGTTTCCTGCACCCGACCGTCGCCCGGGCCGAAGACCATGCCGACGTTCAGGTCCGCGTCCTCCAGCGTCGCCCGGGCATCCTCGAGGGTGGCTCCCGCCACGTCGGGGACGGTGACCTGACCGCCGGAGACCACGACCACCACCGTCGATCCCTGATCCACCTCTTCGCCCTCGTCGGGGTCGGTGCGGATGACCTCGCCCTCGTCGCGCCCACCCCTCGCGTCGCGGAAGTCGAGCTCGACGTCGAGTCCCAGGGCCTCTAGCTCCGCCACCGCATCCCGGTAGTCCTCGCCCTCGAGGTCGGGGATCTCGGGCTCGTCGGACCCCGACGACACGATGAGCGGCACCAACGATCCCCGCGGCGCCTGGTCCGCAACGTCCTCGCCGAGCCCGATCACCGTGCCGGCATCTACCTCGTCGCTCGGCTGCCTCTGGACGTCGGCCTGGAGACCGGCAGTGGCGAGCTGGTCTTCGGCGTCCTCCTGACTCAGGCCGACGAGGTCCTGCGGGACCGGCACGAGTGGCGGGCCCAGCGAAACGTGGAGTGTCAGCCTCTCGCCCTCACGGAGCGATGTATCTGGCTCCGGCACGGTGCGGACGATCTCCCCCTCTTCGGTGCCGTCGTAGTAGTCCCGCCGCGTGACGATGTCCCAGCCGTTGCCGCCGACCAGGTCGGGCACCTCGTCCAGTTGGGCGCCGACGAGCTCGGCCGGCACCGTGTGGGAGGGCACCTGCGAGCGGATGTAGACCCACGATCCGACCACCCCGATCGCCACCGCGACGGCGACGACCAGCGCTCCCAGCATCAAGCGACGGGCGCTGCGATCGTTGGCCGACAGCGCTGGGGTCCCCGCCGGCGGCGTGTGTGGCGGGCCCGCGGGCGAAGGCGGGCCGCTGGGTGGCGGTGGGAGCACCGTCCTCGAGGTCGCGTCGGCGGCGGCCGGCCCGCTCACGCCGGTCATCGACGCCGACAGCTCAGACGCTTGCCCGGCCCGGGTGCCGTCGGGGCCGGCGCCGGCCCCTCCCGCCGCTGTGCCCACGACCGCGCCGGCCACCGCCGCGCCCGATGCCGCCACGAGCACACTCGCGACGCTCGCCGCCGCGGCCTCGCCCGATCCCCCACCCCCGGGTGCGTAGGCGTCCGGGCGCACGAGCGTGCGGTCGCGCTGGTCCTGCATACCCAGGCCGTCGACGGCAGGCGGCGCCAGCGGGAGCGGTTCCGGTCGGGCCAGCTGCTCGGCGGCGTCGATGAGCCCGGCCCCGAACGCAGCGGCGTCGGGCCGCCTCCCGGCATCGAGGCCACCGGCCTGGGTCAGGATGCCGCTGAGGGGTCCCATGACGTCGGGGACGACCAGCGGATGTTCCAAACGGGCCATCAGCGTGGCGATCGTTGTGTCGGCGCTGAACGGCACCGTCCCGGTCACGGCCTCGATCAGGACGAGCGTCAGCGAGTACATGTCGCTCGCGCCGTTGACCGACTCGCCGCGGGCCTGCTCGGGGGACGCATAGCGGGCGGTGCCCAGCATGGCGCCGGTCGGTTCGGTCCAGCCGGCCTCCGCGATGGCGCGGGCCAAGCCGAAGTCGGCCACCCGGAGCCGGCCGTCCTTGCCGAACAGGAGGTTCGCTGGCTTGATGTCGCGGTGCACGAAGCCCTGGCGGTGGGCGTGGTCGAGCGCACGTGCCGTCTCCAGGCCGACGACGAGCGCCTGCGCGGTGGTCAACCGGTGGCCGGCGTCGAGCATCGAGCGCACGCTGCCGCCACCGAGGAACTCGGTGACGAGATAAGGCGAATCGTCGTCTCCGCTCCAGTCGAACACCGCCACGATGTGGGGGTGGCTCAGGGCGGCCGCCGCCCGGGCCTCCGCCTGAAAGCGGCGTAGGAAGAGGCCGTCTTCGGCCAGGGCGGGGTGCAGCACCTTGACCGCGACCCGGCGGCGGAGGCGGACATCGTCTGCCAGGTAGACGTGCGCCGACGCTCCGGACCCGACCGCCGAGAGAAGTCTGTAGCGCCCACCCAGCACACGACCGATCTGATCGGTCATGCGGGTCATGGCCACGTTGTCAAGAGTACGGTCGGTCGCAGACCGACGCCATCAGGGGCGGCGGTCGGGGTCGGGCCGGAGAGTACGGTCGGTCGCAGACCGACGCCATCAGGGGCCGGCGCCGGTTACCTCGTGGCCGATGCGCCGTGCGACCATGGCGCCCGCAATGGCCACCTCGACCTCTCCGTACAGCACGCGTTTCAAGGTCGTGGCCGCCGTCGTGTTGGCGCTCGCGATCGCGGCGTTCGTGGCCGCATACCTCACCACCAGCGACGAGGGGGACGACGAGCTGGGCACGTCGGGCGCGATCGGCAACGACATCGTCGAGCAGCGCATCCCGGCACCCAACAGCCAGGTGCCGCAGCAGCAGACCGTCGGCATCGACCTGTTGTCGGGCTGGGAGGGCACCCTCGAGCTCAACGACGTCGAGATCCCGATGGACCAGCTGAAGCTGACCCCCGAGCTCGCCAAGATCGAGTTCACGCCCGGCGACGGCAAGGTGGTCGAAGAGCTGCGCGCCGGGCTCAACTGTGTCACGGCCATCGTGTGGCCGATCTCCGAGGGACGTGACGCCGCGCGCTCGATCCCCTGGTGCTTCACGGTTGTGTGAGGTTTCGAGGGGAGGGCTGTCTCAGCCCGGGAGCTCTCCGCTTTCCAGCAGCCGGCGGAACCCTGCCTCGTCGAGGATCGGGACACCCAGCTCTTCGGCCTTGCTGAGCTTCGACGCACCCGGCCCCTCGCCCACCACAACGGCCATGGTCTTCCCGGACACGCTGCCGGGCGACTTGCCACCCCTCACCTTGATCGCCGCCTCGGCCTCCTCGCGGGTAAAGCCCTCGAGCGTGCCGGTCACGACCACCGTCCGGCCGGCGAGCGTCTTGGTGCCGCCGTCGCCGCCGGGGCCCGTCGCCGACCCGACGAAGTTGAGCCCGGCGGCCCGCAGCCTCTCGATCAGCTCGCGGTTGGCGGGGTCCGCGAACCACGCGTGGACGGACTCGGCGATGACCTGCCCGACCCCTTCGGCCGCCGCCAACTCCTCCACCGACGCGCCCATGATGCGATCCAGGTCGCCGAACGCGGCCACCAGCGCCTCGGCGCCGGCCGGGCCGAGGTGTCGGATGTTGAGGCCGACCAGCAGCCGCTCCACCGGCCGGTCCCGGGACGCGTCGATCGAGCCGCGCAGGTTGGACGTCGACAGCGCGCCCATCCGCTCCAGCTTCTCCACCCGCTCCCAGTCGAGGTCGTAGAGGTCGGCGACGCTCTGCACCATGCCCTCGGCGAGGAGCTGGGCGATCCGCTTGGTTCCCAGCGCGTCGATGTCGAGGGCGCCGCGGCCGGCGAAGTGCTCGATCGCTCCCTGACGCTGGTACGGGCATTCCGGGTGGATGCAGCGGTGCTCCGCCTCGCCCTCGGTCCGCACCAGGTGGGAGCTGATGGGGCACGGGCACTCGGTGGGGAAGGTCCACGGCTCCAGCCCGTCTGGCCGCTCGGCGACCACCGCCCCCACGACCTCGGGAATCACGTCGCCGGCCCGCCGGACGATCACCTTGTCGCCCGGCCGAACGTCCTTGGCCCGCACCTGGTCCTCGTTGTGGAGGGTCGCCTGGCCGACGGTCACGCCGCCAACGAACACCGGCTCGAGCACGGCGTACGGCGTGGCCCGGCCGGTGCGGCCGATGGACACGAGGATGTCGTTGAGGCGCGTCGTGCGCTCCTCGGGAGGGAACTTGTAGGCCAGGGCCCAGCGGGGCGCCTTGCTGGTGGATCCCAACAGCTCGCGCCGCGCCAGGTCGTCGACCTTGACCACCACGCCGTCGATCTCGTAGTCGAGGTCGTGCCGGCGCTCCTCCCAGTGGTGGCCGTACTCGAGCACCTCGTCGGGGCCGTTCACGCGGCGGATCTCGGGGTTGACCGGGAAGCCGAGCTCCGACATCCATTCGAGGGTCTCGTGGTGGCTGGAGAGCGAGGGACCGCCGTCCAACTCACCGAGCTGGTACGTCCACAACGACAGCTCCCGGCTGGCAGTGACCTTGGGGTCCTTCTGGCGCAGCGCCCCCGCAGCCGCGTTGCGGGGGTTCACGAAGGGCCGCGCGTCGGCCTCCAGCTGGCGCTCGTTGAGCGCCCGGAAGGCCGACAGGGCCATGTACACCTCGCCGCGCACCTCGAGCACGGCCGGCGCCCGCCTGCCCAGTCGCTGGGGCACCTGGTCGAGCGTCCGGACGTTCTCGGTGACGTCCTCGCCCGTGCGCCCGTCGCCACGCGTGGCGGCCCGTACGTAGCGGCCACTCTCGTAGCGGATCGAGATGGCCAGGCCGTCGATCTTCAGCTCGCAGACGTAGCCGACCTCCTCGCTGCCGGGCTCGTCGCCCCCGTCACCCGACGCCGCAGGCGCGCCGGCCAGCCGCCGGTGAAGCCGCTCGACCCACGCCCGCAGCTCGGCCTCGTCGAAAGCGTTGTCGAGGCTCATCATCGGCACGCGGTGCACCACCGGGGCGAACAGCGTCGTGACGGCCTGCCCGCTCACCCGCTGCGTGGGTGAGTCGGGGGTGATCAGCTCGGGGAACTCCTCCTCGAGGCCCTGCAGCTGACGGACCAGGTCGTCGTACTCGGCGTCGCTCACCGTGGGCTCGTCGAGCTCGTAGTAGCGCCGGTTGTGCTCCCGGATCTCCGTCCGCAGCGCGTCGGCTCGCTCCTCGATCTCCCGGTCGGCCATGACCGGCAGAGTATCGACGGAGCCGTCGCTTGCTCCGCGGGTGACTGGCCGGGGGGAGGCGGCCCGGCCCCCGAACCGGCGTCCCGAAACAACGGAACCCGGCACATCCGAACGCCGGTTCAGGCGCCGGTGGGCGAGTTCCTCAACCGGCGTCCCGAAACGACGGAACCCGGCACATCCGAACGCCGGTTCAGGCGCGCCTGGGGCGCCGTCGGACGAAACCTATGCGCCGACGTTGAGGCCGGCGTTGAGCGCCTCGGCCTCGATGCGATGCGCCAGGTGGCCGGCCAGCTCGAGGACGCGGTCGGCCTGGAGCGGATCGAGGCCTGCGAGCCCGCAGGCGGGCGTCACCATCCCCTGTTGGAGCAGGAGCAGCGGGTCGCAGCCGCCGTCGATGAGCACGTCCCACTCGCCCATGAGCCGGCGCCAGAGGATATCGGCGCTCTCGCCCAGGGGGCGGTCGGTGGGCACGGCGCCCCAGGCGATCCATCCACCCCGCTCCAGGAAGCCGGCGAACGCACCCACGTGGTCCCGGGCCCCGGCGTCGACCGGCAGCGACAGGATCTGCGGACCCGCCTGGAGGACGGCCTGCCAGTCGGCCCGGCCGCAACAGTGCAGGCCGGCGATGGCGTGCCCCTCGATCGACGCCAGTGCCGAGGACACGAGGTCGAGCGTGTCGTCGACGGGCCACGGGAACCCGGGCTCGAGGGCCGCCGTCAACCCAGGTTCGTCGAGGAACACCACCGTGGTGGCGCCCGGGGCGGCGCGGCGGGCCGCGGCCACCACCTCACGGGTCCGGGCCTCGACCGCCTTGGCGGCGACGGCGAAGGCGCGCTCGGGGGACGCACCCACCGCGTGCAGGGCCAGGCCCAGCGTCACCGGTCCGGTCACCTGGACCTTGAACGGCGCCACCCGACCGGCGGCGGCATCCAGGAACGCACGGAGCCCCACGAACGGCTCGGCGTCGAGGGTCGAGTCGGTGAGCGCCGAACCCGGGTCGATGACCGACTCGTCGACCATCAGCGAGCCGTCGGGCAGGACCACGACCCCGGCGATGCCCCACGCCGCCTGGGGGATCATGCCCTCGACCGGCGACCGCCGCGGCAGCGACGGCGCCGCCGGCAGCCGGGGCTGGCGGTCGAGTGCGAACGTAGCCGCCTCCTCCGGATCCTCGTGGGGAAGGCTGCCGATGCCGGTCGCCAGACCGATCGGGAGCAGAACCTCCCTCATGCCGTTCCTCGCTGAGAGCTCCTCCGCCGCGGTGGCACGCTCTTGGTCACCTCTCCCCCACTCGGCTACACCCTCCGCTTGGAATAGCCAGCCCGCGCCGCCATCGGCAAATCTCCCGGCCCGTGGGATCCCTCGGCGCCTGGCCGGCACGTGTCACTTGGCTCGTCCTCCCGGTGCTCCTGGGCCCTGCGGTGGGCGATGCGCTGGACGACGCCAGCCGGCCCGTCCAGGTGGTCGCCAGCACCGGGCTGTGGCTTGGCTGGGCCGCGGTGCTGGTGGCGACCCTCGTACCGACGCCCGTGAGCCTGACCGCTTTGCGGTGTGCGACACCAGCCGGGGTCGTGGTCGCCGTGGCCGCCGCCGTGGCTGACGGGACGTCGGCCGCCGCGGTGGTCGGGCTCGTGGCCGCTGTGTTGTCGGCGCTCGCCGCGTTCTGGCCGGGCACGGGCGAGGCCTTCGTGGCTGGCTCGTCGTACGGCGACGAGCGGCGGATGCCGCTCCGGGTTCCCGGCCCCTTGCTGGCCGGGCCGCTGGTCGTGGTCTGGGGGGCGGCGGCCGCTGGTGTCGCCGCCGGTCCCCTGCTCCTAGCAGCCCGGCAATGGATCGCCGGCGCCGCGGCTCTGGCGGTGGGCCTCCCGGTGGCGGTCGTCGCGTTCCGGTCGTTGCACACGCTGGCGCGGCGCTGGCTTGTGTTCGTACCCAACGGCGTGGTGGTGCACGACCCCCTGGCCCTGGCGGAGCCGGTGTTGCTGCGACGGGCCGACGTGCGCTCCTTCGGGCCCGCGGCGGCGGACACGGCGGCGCTTGACCTGACACGCGGAGCGCTCGGCCTGGCCCTGGAGGTCAGGCTCGCCCCACCGGTGTCGGTGGTGCTCGCGGGCGGCGGGCGCCAAGGCGTGAGCGACGCGACGACCGCAAGCGCGCTGCTGGTTGCCCCGACGCGGCCGGGTGCCGTCCTGGCCGAGGCTCGTCGCCGCCGGCTGGCGTGACGGCGGCGCGCCGCCGCGCCTATGGAGCTGCCGTCGAACGAATGCCGGCGAGGACCGTGTCGACGACCGTTGCCACGGTCGCGTCGTCCGGTGGATTGTCGGCGATCAGGATCCGGAAGTACACCAGGCCGCCCAGCAGGTCGAGAACCAGCTCGACGTCGGTCCCCTCGAGCAGCTCACCTCGGGCCACGCCGCGCTGGACGGCGGTGAACGCCGCTCTCCGGCGATCGTGGACGAAGGCGGCCAGCACCTTGCGCATCTCCGGGTTGACGGCGGCCTCGGCCACGACCGCGGGCATGACCTTGCCGGCGAGCGTGTCACGCATCTTCCTCGCCAGCTCGCCCAGCATCGTGACGAGGTCGTCGCGCACCGAGCCCGTGTCGGGGTCGGTGACGTGCAACCCGAGGCGATGGTGCCCGGTGTCGAGCAGCAGGGCGCCCCGGGACCGCCAACGCCGATAGATGGTCGCCTTGCCGCAGCCCGCTCGCGCGGCCACCTCGTCGACGGTGAAGCCCGCCGGGCCCACCTCGGCCAGGACCTCGAGGGCGGCGTCGAGGATTGCCTCGTCGGCCCGGGCGTCGCGGGGGCGCCCGGGGCGACGGAGAGCGGGCTCGTCCCGCGCGACCAACGGATCGCCGGCGTTGGGCGCAGCGGCGTCCGGCTCGACGCAAGTCACCGCGGCTCCGGGTGGGCGGCAGGGGCGGCGCGTCGATCGCCGTCGCCGGCGGCAGCGGCGGGGGCGTCGGTGTGCTGACCGTCGCCGGCCGTGGCGGCAACGGGGACTGTGCCGCTGACCTGATTGTCGCCGGCAGCGGCGGGAACGGGGACGTTGTAGGTCCGCTGACCGTCGCCGGCCATGGCGACCGCGGCCAACTCGTGGTCCCGGGCCCGGGCGGGAAGGAACAACGCCACGATCACCGCGCCGAGCGCCAGGGCGACGGCCCCGATGATGAACGCGGTGCTCATGCCGTCGGCGAAGCCACGAGAGGCGGCGTCGGCGAGCGCGCGGCCCGGCGCCCCACCGATCTCGCCCGCGGCGCGGATCGCGGCGCCGATCTGGTCGTGGATGGCGGACGCCTGCTCAGACGACACCGGGAGCCCACTGATGGCGTCGCTCACCCGCGGTCCGTACGTCGAGCTCATGACCGAGCCCAGCACGGCGACGCCCAGCGCGCCGCCCACCTGGCGGGTGGTGTCGTTGACCGCGGATCCCACGCCCGCCTTGGCCAGCGGCAGCGACCCCATGATCGACTCGGTGGCCGGCGGCATCACCAGCGCCATGCCCGCCGCCAGGACCACCAGCGACGCCAGCACCTCGGGATAGCTGGCTCCGGCGGTCAGCCGGCTGGCCATGATGAGGCCGATCGCGGCAATGGAGAGCCCCGACGCGACCACGATCTTCGAGCCGATCCGCTCGACCACCTTGGCGCTCAGCGGGGAGAGGACGATCATCACGGCGGCCATCGGCAGCAACCGGATGCCGGCCTCCAGCGGCGTGTAGCCGAGTATCGACTGGAGGAACTGCGTCAGCAGGAACAGCGAGCCGAACATGGCGAAGAACGTGAGCATGATCGCCCCCGAGGCGGCGCTGAACCTGGGGTTGCGGAAGAAGCTCACGTCGAGCATCGGGAAGCGGGTCCGTCGCTCCCACAGGATGAAGGTCCCGAGGAGCACGGCCGCCAGCGCGAAGGCGCCGAGGATCTCGGGATCGGTCCAGCCGCCGGGGCCCTCGATGATCGCCCACACCAGCACCACCAGCCCGGCGATCGACAGCAGGGCACCGGGCACGTCGATCGGAGGCGCCGAAGGGTCCCGCGACGTGGGCACGAACAGCTGGCCCAGCACCAGCGCGACCACCACCACCGGCACGTTCACCAGGAAGACCGAACCCCACCAGAAGTGCTCCAGCAACCAACCCCCGGTGACCGGGCCGATGGCCACGGCGGCGCCGGCCGTCGCCGACCAGATGGCGATGGCCTGGGCGCGCTCCCTCCGCTCGGTGAACACGTTGGTGATGATCGAGAGAGTTGCCGGCATGATCATCGCCCCACCGGCGCCCATGAGCGCCCGGGTCGCGATGAGCTGGTCGGCGCCGTTGGCGAAGGCCGACAGGATCGACCCCGTGCCCATGACGGCCAGCCCGATGGCAAGGGCCCCCCGGCGGCCGAACCTGTCGCCCAGCGAGCCCATGGTCAGGAGCAGGCCGGCGAAGACCAGGATGTAGGCGTCGACGACCCATTGGAGCTGCGTGGTGCTGGCGTCGAGCTCCCGCTGCAACGTCGGCAGGGCCACGTTGACGATCGTGTTGTCCATCACGATCAGCAGCAGGCTCAGGCACATCACGCCGAGGATGAGCCACCGGCGAGTGTCGGCCTGTCGCTGCACAGCGGAGCCGGTTCGAGTGAGCATGACCCCTCCGGGGGTGTCTGGACTGGCGGGTCCGCCGTCTCCCCAGGCTGCGTCCGCCGAATGCGAAACGCAACAGTCTCGGAATGATGTCGGTCCGTGAACTTGGTCACGGACGACGGCCGGCTCCGGGCCCCGCCCGTCAGGCGGCGACGCCGCCGCCGATCACCTCGTCGCCCTCGTACAGCACGACCGACTGGCCGCGGGCCACCCGGCGCTCGCGGCGCTCGAACCGCACCAGCGCGCGGTCGTTGCCGACGGGCTCGATGCGAGCTGGGCGGGGCGATCCGTGGGCGCTGCACTGGGCGGCAATCGGCGAGCGCGACGCCCCGGCGGGGTGGCCGGCGGACCACACCACCCGCTCGAGGGCCACCTGCTCGCACAGCAGGTCACGCTCCGGTCCGACGCGGACGGTCGCGGAGGGAGCGTCGACGTCGACGACGTAGCGGGGCGCGCCTCCGCCGGGCAGGCCGAGGCCGCGCCGCTGGCCGACGGTCACGAGCTCGACGGCGTCGACGGAGCCGACGTCGCGCCCGGCCTCGTCCAGCACACGCCCCGGACGCAGGTCGATCCGCCCACCGAGGAACCCGCGCCGGCCGCGTCCGGACGTGATGAAGCACACGTCCTGGCTGTCGGGCTTGCCGGCCGTCCGCAGTCCGAGGGCCTCGGCCTCGGCACGGACCTCGGCCTTGGTCAGCTCTCCCACGGGCAGCACGGTGCGGGACAGCTCGGCCTGGCGGAGCACGTAGAGGACGTAGCTCTGGTCCTTGGCGGCATCGGCGCCGCGCGCGAGGCGCCGGGTCCCATCGGCGCGGGTGACGATGCGGGCGTGGTGGCCGGTGGCGACCGTCGGGTACCCGACGGCCTGGGCCCTGCGCAGCAGCCGGTCGAACTTGAGGTGCCGGTTGCACTCGATGCACGGGTTGGGCGTGGCGCCGCGGCGGTGGGCGTCGACGTACGGGTCGACGACGTGACGATCGAAGTCGTCGGAGAAGGTCCACGTGTGGTGGGCGATGCCGAGCTGCTGGGCCACGCGGCGGGCGTCGTCGACATCGCTCACCGAGCAGCAACCGGTGTCGGACTCGCCGCCCCACAGCTTCATGGTCACGCCCACGACCTCGTGGCCGGCGGCGATGAGCCGCGCGGCGGCCACCGAGGAGTCGACTCCCCCCGACATGGCGACGAGGACCCTCATGGCCGTGGAGCCTCCGCGGACGGGTCACGGTTGCTGATCGTCGGCGACTGCGCCGCCGACAGAGAAACCATCTTGTCCCCCGCTCTTGGCGCCTCCGGCGCCGGGCCGCTCGGGCCCAGGCCCGCTGGCTCCGGACGGCGATCCTGCGCGCCCCGGAGGCGGTCCACCGCGGCGGGGATCACCCGCAGGGCATGGTCGACGTCGGCGTCGGTCGACGTCCACCCCAGCGACAGGCGCAGGGCGCCGGCACCGAGTTCGGGGCCGATGCCCATGGCGGCGAGCACGTGCGACGCCTGGTGTGCACCGCTGGCGCAGGCCGACGCCGCGGACGCGCAAACACCGGCCTCGTCGAGCAGGAACAGGAGTGCCTCGCTCTCGACGCCGGGGATGCACAGGTGGAGCGTGCCGGGGAGCCGGGGCACACCCGCGCCGCCACCGGTCCCGACCGCACCGGGGACGGCCGCGAGCAGGCCTTCGGCCAGGCGATCACGCAGGCCGCCCACCCGCGCCGCGGCGGCGTCCCGCTCGGCCGCGGCGGCCCGCAGCGCCGCCGCCATGCCGACGATCCCGGCGACATTGTGCGTGCCGCTGCGCAGCTCGCGCTCCTGTCCCCCGCCCAGCAGCAGCGGCCGCAGGGGCGTGCCGGCTCGGGCGATCAGGGCCCCGACGCCCTGGGGCCCACCCACCTTGTGCGAGCTCATGGCGACCAGGTCGACACCGGCGACCGTGGCCCGGAGGTCGAGCCAGCCCGCCGCCTGGACCGCATCGCTGTGGACCGCCGCCGCTGGGGCCCGGCGGCGCACCAGCTCGACGGCCTCCGCCACCGGTTGCACCACCCCGATCTCGTTGTTGGCGGACATCAGGGCGAGCAGCGTCACGTCGGGCGTGACCGCATCATCGAGCGCGTCGAGGTCGAGGACGCCGCGGGTGTCGACCGCCACCTTCGTCCCGCCGACGAGCCCGACGGGGTTGCGCACCGCGTCGTGCTCGATGGCGCTGCACAGCACCGGTCCGGGGCGGGCGGCGTAGACGCCCCGCACGGCCAAGTTGTCGGCCTCGGTGCCGCCGCTGGTGAAGACGACATCGCCGGGGCGGCAGCCGACGACGGCCGCGACGACGTCGCGGGCCTCGTCCACCGCCTGACGTGCGGCCCGGGCCACCCGGTGATCGCCCGAGGGGTTACCGAAGCGCTCGCCGAACCAGGGCAGCATGGCGTCGCGCGCCG
This sequence comes from uncultured bacterium, assembly GCA_963756425.1. Lineage (GTDB taxonomy): Bacteria > Actinomycetota > Acidimicrobiia > Acidimicrobiales > VFJN01 > DASQUK01. The sequence goes on from CAVWNW010000016.1 coordinate 75,452, forward strand.
CCGGGCGCAGCGGTGTCGTGGCGGCGTGGTCGAGATAGGCGAGGCGGATGGGCCGGTCGCCCCGGTTGGGCTGCTCTGGCACCGGATCAGTCTCGCAGCCTGCCGGCGCTGCCCCCACCCTCGGACCTCGAGGTACGCCATCATTCCCGTCGGATGACACCCATGGACGGCTACGGACCCAGCACGTACGGCGACCGCTTCGCCGAGGTGTACGACGACTGGTACGGCGACGTGTCCGATGCCGAGACGACAGTCGAACGGGTGGCGGCGCTCGCAGCCGCCAGCGGCACCCGCCGCGTTCTCGAGCTCGGCGGAGGCAGCGGCCGGCTGGCGCTGCCGCTGGCGGCCGCGGGGATCCCCACCTGGAACGTCGACGCCTCGCTCGCCATGCTGCGGAGGTTGCGCAGCAAGCCGGGTGGCGAGGCCGTCCACGTCGTCGTCGGGGACATGGCCGCGCTCCCACTGTCGCCCCGGGCCCGATTCGGTGTCGTGCTGTGCGCCTTCAACACGCTGTTCAACCTCACGACGGCCGGGGCGCAGCGGCGCTGTCTGGCCGAAGCGGCCGCACGGCTCGTCCCGGGGGGCGGGCGCCTGGTGATCGAGTCGTTCGTCGCGCCGACCCACGACGAGGGCGACGCGGGGGTCGGCGCCGTCGAGCCCCGGCACATCGGCCTCGACGAAGTGGTGCTGACCGTCAGCCGGCTTGACCCGAGCAACCACACCATCACGGGCCAGCACGTGCAGATCACCGAGGCCGGAATCCGACTGCGCCCGTGGATGCTCCGCTACCTGTCGCTCGCGGAACTGGATGCGATGGCGGCCGAGGCGGGGCTGCAGTTGGTCGACCGCCACGGCGGGTGGCGCGCCGAACCGTTCACCGCAGAGTCCGCGATGCACGTCTCGACCTACGCGCTGACGGCTCGCGGTTAGCGGTACGTTGACGCGGTGCACCACGCCGAGCACACCACGACCGCCTGCATCGCCGCCTTCGCACCGCCAAAATGAGCCAGCTCCGCCTCAATCCCCTCACGGGGCGCTGGGTCGTGATCGCCGTCAACCGCGCCGTGCGCCCCGGCGACCTGATCTCGCCCCACCTCCCGGTCGAAGCCGACCCCAACCGGCCGTGTCCCTTCTGCCCCGGCAACGAGGAAGCCACACCGCCGGCCCTGGAGACCTACGGCAAGCAGGGCCAGTGGGTGGTCAGGGTCGTCCCCAACCGCTATCCGGCCTTCGATGGCGACGAGCCGCTGCAGGTGCACAACCTCGGCCCCGTGTTCACGCAGGCGGACGGCAGCGGCATCCACGAGATCCTCGTGTTCTCCCCCGAGCACGGCGCCGGATGGGCCGACCTCGACGACTCCCAGGCGGCGGTGACCATGGCCGCCATCCGCGACCGGCTGGAGGACCACGCGCGCCGGTCCTCGATCCGCTACACGCAGGTGATCGTGAACCATGGCCGCGAGGCCGGCGCGAGCCTCGTGCATCCTCACGGCCAGCTGCTCGGCATCCCCTTCGTGCCGGGGGAGATCGCCGAGGAGGAAGCCGGGTTCCGGCGCTTCGAGGGATCGTGCCTGCTGTGCACCACCCTCGAGGCCGAGGAGGCCGCCGACCACCGGATCGTCCACGCCGACGATCGCGTGCTCGTGGTGTGTCCGTTCTGGTCGGGAACGCCCTACGAGATGCTGGTGCTGCCCCGCCAGCACGATGTCCACCTCACCGACGCGGCCCCGGCCGACGTCGCCGCTACGGGTCGAGCCCTGCGCACGGCCCTGGCTCGCCTGCGGGGGTGCCTCGGCGACGTGGCCTACAACGTCGTCTTCCACACCGCCCCGCACCGCCACTCCGGCCCGTTCCACTGGCACCTGCACGTCGTGCCGCGCGTGACGAGCGTGGCGGGATTCGAGCAGGGCACCGGCGTGATGATCGACATCGTCGCCCCCGAGCTGGCCGCCAGGCACCTGCGCGTCGTGGGATAGCGAGAGCAGGCGGGGTGGGCCGGCGGGGTGAGCCGGCGAGGCGATGCGGCCCGGGGCCGTTCGCTACGTTCCGGCCGCTGTGAGCCGCGTCGCCAGCTCGTAGACCCGGCGGCGGGGGACGCCGAGCCGGGCCGCCACGGCGCGGGCGGCATCACGAGCCGTGGCCCCGGCCGCCAGCTCATGCCTGAGCGCATCGACCAACGCGCCCTCGTCCGGCGGTCCCGCTGCCGGGGCCCCCTCGAGCACCAGCACGATCTCGCCCCTGGGGGCTGCCGCGCGCACCCACGCGAGGGCGTCGCCCAGCGAGCCCCGCCACACCTCCTCGTGCAGCTTGGTGAGCTCGCGCGCCACCGCGACGCGACGCTCCGGGCCGCACGCCTCGGCGAGGTCGGCGAGCGTCCGCGCCAGTCGGTGCGGTGCCTCGTACAGCACGACCGTGCGCGGCTCCGCCGCGACCGCCCCCAACCGCTCGGTCCGCCCCGAACCCTTGCGGGGCAGGAATCCCTCGAACACGAAGCGGCCCGCGGGCAGCCCGCTCGTCACCAGCGCCGCCAACGCGGCCGACGGACCGGGAACCACTTCGACGGCGTGGCCCGCGGCGACGGCCGCGCGCACCAGGCGCTCGCCGGGGTCCGAGATCCCGGGCATGCCGGCGTCCGACACGACGGCCACACGCTCGCCGCGAGCCAGGCGGGCCACAACCCCCGGAACCTCCCGGGCCTCGGTGTGGTCGTTCACCACGATCAAGCGCGGCCGCTCCACCCCGGCGTGCTGGAGGAGCCGTCCGGTCCGCCGGGTGTCCTCGCAACAGATGGCGTCGGCCGAACGCAGGGCCTCGGCCGCCCGGGGCGTGAAGTCGCCCAGGTTCCCGATGGGCGTGCCCACCAACACGAGCACGCCGTCGGTCCGATCCCCGTTCCTCACCCCTTGACCTCGAGCTCGTCACCCGGACGCAGCTTCCAGCGGTCGAACGCGCCGGCTTCGGCCTCGATCACGGCCCGCGAGCGCCATACCACCCGCGAGACACGGTGGCGCGGCATCCGCACGATCCGGAGGACGCGCAGGTCGGCGTCGCAGAACGCCACGTCGATGGGAAAGCGCATGCCCAGCGTGTGCACCGAGCGGGCGGGACGTACCAACAGCGCGCCGTCGACGCTGTCCCGCCCGAGCAGGCCTCGCCGACGTTCGTGGGGCGACTCTGCCAGCTCGAGGCTGGCCAGAACCTCGCCATCCCGGAGCAACCATGCCACGCAATCATCATGCCGCTCGGCGGCGCCGGTCCCCCACCCCGGGCCCGCTGGCGGCCCCCTAGACGTTGAATCGGATCTCGAGCACGTCGCCGTCGGCGACCTGGTAGTCCTTGCCCTCGATCCTGAGCTTGCCGACCTCGCGGGCCTTCGACCACGACCCGATGTCCACCAGGTCGTCCCAGTGGATCACCTCGGCCCGGATGAACCCCTTCTCGAAGTCGGTGTGGATGACGCCGGCGCACTGCGGTGCCGTCCAGCCGGCCCGGAACGTCCAGGCCCGGCTCTCCTTCTCGCCGGTCGTGAAGAAGGTTCTCAGGCCCAGCAGGTGGTAGGCGGCGTGCACGAACCGGGGCAGCGCGCCCTCGCCCAGCCCCAGGGCTTCCAGCATCTCCCCCCGCTCGTCGACATCGAGCTGCGCCGCCTCGGCCTCGAGCTGCACGCACATGCCGAGAACCTCCGCCCTGCCCGCCAGCTCGGCCTCGACCGGCGCGAGCACGGCGGCGACGTCGTCGAGTTGGTCCTCGCCCAGGTTCACCACCGCCAGCACCGGACGGTTGGTGAGCAGGAAGTAGGGCCGCAGGAGCGTCCGCTGCGCCGCGTCGAGGCCGCTCCGGTAGAGGGGCGTGCCCTCAGCCAGCGACGCCTCGGCGGCGTCGAGCGCGGCGACCTCGTCGGCCAGCGCCCGGTCGGCCCTGGCGGCCTTGCGGCGCTTGGCGATCTGGTTCTCCACCGACTCGAGGTCGGCCAGGGTGAGCTCCAGCTCGAGGACCCGAAGGTGCTCCAGCGGATCGTCCGGGCCCGGTATCTCCGCGTCGGTGAACGCCCGCAGGACGTAGACGACGGCGTCCACCTCACGGATGTTGGCCAGGAAGCGGTTGCCGAGCCCCTCGCCCTTGCTGGCCCCTTCGACCAGCCCGCCGATGTCGACGAACTGCACCTGGGCCGCAACGACGTTGCGGCTGGCCGACATGGTGGCCAGGGCGTCCAGCCGCCGGTCGAGCACCCTGGCCACGCCCACGTTGGGGTCGCGGGTTGCGAACGCATACGGCGCGGCCAGCGCACCACCGCCCGCAAGCGCGTTGTAGAGCGACGACTTGCCAGCATTGGGCAGGCCAACGAACCCGAACCGTTCCACGCTTGCGAGGGTACCGAGGCGGCGCCGTCAGGCGGGCGCCGGGCCCGAGCGGCCCGGTGCGAAGCACCAAGAGCGGAAAGCACGCGCCGAAGCCCCGAGCGGCCCGGTGCGAAGCACCAAGAGCGGGAAGCACGCGGCGAAGCCCACGGTAGCTTGCACCCATGCAGCGGGAGATCGTCGTCCGGGGCACGGCCGGCGTCGACTGATCCCGCCGTGACCGCCGCCCCCATCCATCCGGCCGACGCACTCGACCGCATCGTCTACCTGCTCGACCGAGCGCTGGCCGAACCCACGAAGGTGAGGGCGTTCGCCCGGGCGCGCGACGTCGTGCTCGATCGCGGCGACGGCGAGATCGCCCGCCTCCATGCCGCCGGCAAGCTGACCGACCTCCCGGGTGTCGGGCCGACCACCGCCAAGGTGATCACGGAGTCGCTCGACGGCGAGGTGCCCGGGTACCTGGCCCACCTGGAGGAGGAAACGGTTCTTCCGGTGGGCGAGGGCGCTGAGGTGCGCGCCGCGCTGCGGGGCGATTGCCACACGCATTCGACGTGGTCGGATGGCGGGGCGCCCATCGAGAAGATGGCCCGCACGGCGGTCGCGCTCGGCCACGAGTACATGGTGCTCACCGACCACTCGCCCCGGCTGACCGTCGCCCACGGGCTCACGGCCGAGCGACTGCTGGCCCAGCTCGACGAGGTGGCCGGGCTCAACGACCGCCTGGCGCCCTTTCGCATCCTGACCGGCATCGAGGTCGACATCCTCGAGGACGGGGCGCTCGACCAGCGCGAGGACCTGCTGGCCCGGCTCGACGTCGTGGTGGCGAGCGTCCACTCCAAGCTCCGGATGGAGGCCCGGGAGATGACCCGTCGCATGGTGCAGGCGATCGCCAGCCCCCACGTCGACATCCTCGGCCACTGCACCGGGCGCAAGCTGGTGGGGCGGGGGCGCCCGCCATCGCAGTTCGATGCCGACGTGGTCTTCGCGGCGTGCAAGCAGTTCGACACCGCGCTCGAGATCAACTGCCGCCCCGAGCGCCAGGACCCGCCCGACGACCTGCTCGAGCAGGCCATCGACTGGGGGCTGCGCTTCGCCATCGACACCGACGCCCACGCCCCCGGCCAGATGGAGTGGCAGACCTACGGCTGCGACAAGGCGGCCCGAGCGGGGATCGAGCCCGACCGGATCGTCAACACCCTGGCTCCCGACGAACTGGTGGCGTGGGCGGCCGACCATGCCGGCTGAGCGGCGCTACCCCGCCATCGGCAGCCCGGCGCCCGATCGGGGCGGTCAACTCGTTCGCCTGCGTTCTTGGCGCCGAAGTGGTTGCTGACCAGCCAATCCAGCGCCAGGAATCCCCCGAGCCAACCCTCAACCTCTACGTCAGGTCGAACGTGACGCCCCCCCTGCATCAGACCTTGACGACCTTGCCTTGACGGCCTTGCAGCCCCTATCCTGGAGCCCATGAAGGCGCGTACCGCTGCCGCCGCCAAGACCGACGCCGCCTACGTGAAGCGGGTCTCCTCACGGGTGGCCGAGGAACTCGCCCGCCGCGTCGAAACGCTCCACCGCAACGGCCACAAGGCGGCCGACCTGGGCGATCCCGACGAGCTCGCCGACCGCATGCTGGCGGCGGTCCCGGCGCCGTCGCCGTGGCGCGACCTGGGGCCGTTCTACAGCACGTCGGGCCTGGCCCGGGTCCTCGGTGGCGTGAGCCGGCAGGCCATCGAGGAACGGCGACGCCGCCGGACGATCCTGGCGCTGCGCACGGCCGACGACGTGTGGGTCTACCCGGCCTTCCAGCTCGACGAGCGCAATCGGGTGGTGGCGGGCTTGACTCAGGTGCTGGACCGGTTCAACGCCGAGACGCCGGACGACGAGTGGATGGTGGCCGCGTTCATCGCCGCGCCCCAGCCGGGCCTCGACGGCCGATCGATCGCCGAGCACCTGCGGAAGGGGGGCGACCTGCCCCCGGTCGTGGCGCTGGCCGACGAGCGCGCCCGGCGATGGGCCACCGGGGCCTGACGGCGTCGTAGTCTCCTCGCCAGTCCGTCATCCAAGCAGCACTCATCGTGAATTCTGACGCGCCCGCAGACGCCAAGCATCCCGTCAGCACCCGCCAGGCCCTCGCCCTCCGACTGCCGCCCGCCGCCGATGACCTGGCCGGCTTTCCGGTGTGGCACGTCCACGGCGGCACGACGCTGTTCCGCGTCACCACGTCGGGCTACGGACCCTGGTGGTTCTCCAGCGACGGTGCCGGGCGGTTCGACCTCGCCCCGCCGCGGGGCACCTGCTACCTGGCCGATGACGAGATGGGCGCCCTCCTCGAGGTGTTCGGACCGGTGGCGGTCGTGACCGCCGACTGGGCCAAGCGGTTCAGCATCTGGCAGCTCGCCCTCCCCGAGCAGTGCAGCGCCGCCGACACCACCGTCCGCGCCGCGCGGGGCTTCGGCGTGACCGCCGAGCTGGCCACAGTGACCCCGTACGACCTGCCGCAACGCTGGGCTGCGGCCTTCGCCGCCGCCGGGTACGAGGGTGTGCGCTACCGGGTGCGGCACGACCCGGGCGGGAGCCGGGCGCTGGCGGCGTTCGGCATCGCCGGCGAGCGCAAGCGCTGGCCTCGCGGGCGGCGCCAAGACGTCGACGACGCCGTGCTGGAACGGTTGGCGGACGAGACCGGGCTGCACGTGGCGGCGATCCCCGACTCCGCCGACCTCGGCGAGCTCCTCGATTAGGACGTGAGCGGATAGGGACGTCGTCTGGGCTCACCGTGGTCAGTGCTGCCGGGAGGCCCAGCGGTCGAGCTGCGACCCAGCAACAAATTCCCACGCGTGGGTGCCCTTCGGCGCGGCCTATCCGCTGGGCCTCATGGACGTGAGCGGCAGGGGTTGATCGCCCCCGCCGTGGCGCCGATAACCTGCCCGGCCATGTCGAAGCGCACCGTCAAGCGCAAGGTCCGGGCTCGGCGCAAGAAGGCCAACCACGGCCGCAAGCCCAACACCGGCCGAGGCTGAGCCCGCCCCCCGCCTGCGGCCCGATGGCTGCGCCGGAACCCGAGCCGGTCGGGCAGCCGGCCGCGGCCGCTCCGTCCGGAGCGCGGCGCGATGAGGTGGTCGACGTCATCCACGGCGTCGAGGTCGCCGACCCCTACCGCTGGCTGGAGGATGGCGACGCCGCCGACACGCAGGCCTGGGTGGCGGAGCAGAACCGGCACACCCGGGCGGTCCTGGACGCCCTGCCGACGCGCACGGGCCTCCCGGACCGGTTCGCCGAGCTGTTCGGCGCCGGTGCCGCCGGTGCGCCGTCGATCCGTGGACACCGCCTGTTCTCGCTGGACCGCTGGGATGAGCACGAGCAGGCAGTCCTGGTCGTCCGAAGCCTCGACGACCTGTCGGAGCCGCGGGTCCTGCTCGATCCCCACGACATGACCGGCGACGCCACCGCCTCGCTGGATTGGTACGCGCCCTCCGTCGACGGCCGCCTCGTGGCCTTCGGGACCTCGGCCGGCGGCGACGAGCGCAGCACGCTGGGCGTGCTGGACGTGGCCACCAGTGAGCGGCTGGCCGACAGGATCCCCTTCACGCGCGCCGCCTCGGTGTCGTGGGCACCCGACGGCCGTGCCTTCGCGTACACGCGCTATCCCGACCCGGCTGCGGTTGGCGCCGACGAGTCCAACTACCACCGCACGGTCTGGTGGCACGCGCTGGGCGACGACCCGGGACACGACGAGCTGGTGTGGTCCGACCTGCCCGACAAGACCGCCTGGCCATCGGTCGAGCTGTCTCGCGACGGCCGTTGGCTGGTCATCGAGGTGGCCCTCGGCTGGACCCGGGTGGACGTGCACCTCATCGACCGGACGACCGGCCGGAGCACTCCGGTGATCGCAGAGGTCGAGGCGCTGTCGTCCTTCACGGTGGTGCGCGACCAACTCGTCGGCCACACGACGCTCGACGCCCCGCGGGGCGGCGTCGTCACGGCGCAGCTGCGCGCCCCCACGCCGGACCACTGGCGCACGATGATTCCGGAGTCCGACGACGTCATCCAGGGCGTCGCCGTGACCGACCACTCGCTGCTGGTGGCATCGACCCGAGCCGCCGTGTCCCGGCTCCATCACATGCCGCTCCCGCTCGGACGGCCCGGGGGACCGAAGGCGCCGGTCGTGGCGCCACCGGTCGAAATCGCCCTGCCCGAGCCGGGGTCAGTGGCCGGCATCGCCGGGGACCGTGAGGGCGACAGCGCCGTCATCGCGTTCACGTCCTGGACGCGCCCCCCGGCGTTGTGGCGGTGGCGGCCCGGCGAGGAGCTGCAGGAGTGGAGCCACCTGCCGTCGCCGGTCGACCCCGAGCGGTACCGCGCCGACGTCGAGACCTATCCCTCGACCGACGGCACGCCGATCACCCTGTTCAGCGTGCGCCGCGCCGACGTCGAGCCGGGGCCGGAAACGCCGACCCTGCTGACCGGCTATGGCGGGTTCGCGGTCACGATGAGCCCGGGCTACAGCCCGGCGGCGGTGGCGGTTGCCGACGATGGCGGCGTCTTCGCGGTGGCCGGCATCCGGGGCGGCGCCGAGGAGGGCGAGGGTTGGCACCGCGCCGGCATGCGCGAGCACAAGCAGCAGGTGTTCGACGACTTCGCGGCCGCGGCCGACTTCCTGGTCGCGGCGGGCCGGACCTCCCGTGACCGGCTGGCGATCCGGGGCGGCAGCAACGGCGGACTGCTGGTGGCGACCTGCGAGACCCAGCGCCCAGACGTGTGCCGGGCCGTCGTCTGCGCGGTGCCGCTGACCGACATGGTCCGGTTTCCCCGATTCCTCATCGCCCGCCTGTGGACACCCGAGTACGGCGATCCCGACATCGGCGACGAGTTCGCCTGGCTGTGGGCTTACTCCCCGTATCACCACGTGGTCGAGGGCACCTGCTACCCGGCGACGCTGGTGCTCACCGGGGAGGAGGACAGCCGCGTCGACCCCGCCCACGCCCGCAAGTTCGCGGCCGCGCTGCATTGGGCGACCGGGTGCGGCGACCGCCACCCGATCCTGGTGCGGGTTGAGGCCCGCGCCGGTCACGGCCAGGGCAAGCCGACCTCGAAGCAGGCGGACGAGGCTGCCGACGTCCACGCCTTCCTGCGCTGGCAGCTACGGATGGGGACGGAGAGGACGGGGGTCCAGGTGTAGGGATCCGCCGGACCACCGGTGGAATCAGTCGTGGATAGCCTGCCGTCGCCATGCTCGACCATGTCTTCACCGATGCCATCGGAGCCCTGCGTGACTCGCTGGAGCGCGCCCTGCTCGAGCGCCAGGCATTCGAGGAGCGCTTCCAGGTCGATGTGCTCCTTGGCGACGTGACCTGGGAGACGTCCTACGGGTTGCCGGGCGAGGGGCTGCCCCCGCGGGTCCAGGCCGACCTGACGCTCGACTGGCCGACATGGGCGCAGACCGCCTACCGGTCCTGGTACATCGGCGAGCCGTTCGCCGACCCGCCCCGCATCGAGATCGAACTGGTCCTGCGCCTGCAGCGCCTCGCCGAATCGCCGGACCCCAGCGTGGTGCTGGCGGCGCTCCCGGAGATGAGCGCGTCCATCGGCACCGAGCACCTCGAGCGGTCCGGCCCGACGATCGAGACGGTGTGCTCGCCCGACCTCAACGATCGCGAGTACGCCATCGAGGTGTCGTACGAGGGCAGCTACGAACTCGATGAGGCGACGCTGGAGGATGGAACGATCCTGGACGACCACCTGAGCGCCATGGGCGGTTGGATCGCCTCGACCCTGGTCAAGCTCGGTGATCTCAAGCTCCCGTTCCTGCCCCCGGTGGAGGAGGAGTCGTGACCGCCAACGGCGCAGGCTCCCTCGAGATCGCCCGGGTCACCGAGACCTCAGAATTGGCCTCTTGACGCTTGCGGAGGCATGCGGAAAGCTTCGCGGCCACCGGGTCGACATCCCCTATAATCGCTCGACGATCCCCGACGCCCGGTGCCGAGGATTTGCTCCGAATGCGACGCCCGGCTCTGTGGATCCTGATGGTCGCACTCATCGCTTTGCTGCCGATGGCGACGAGCGAACCGGCGGCCGCAAATCATGTTCCGGCGAGCCGGATAACCCGCAGCTACTACGTCGGTAGCTCGTCGAGCGACAAGGCGGTGCTGCTGGGCTGCAGGCAAGGCGACAAGAACGGCCGCATGACGCTGTTCTTCGGAGCCCCGACCGCCGTGGGCTCCTCCTACGGGGCCACGCTGTGGGGTGCGCCGAACCTGACGACCGCCCAGATCAGGAACCTCGCCATGGACTTCATCCGTGGATACGCCTTCTGCCGGCAGTCGGCCTCGTTTCGACTGCTGATCGGCCTGGGCACCAGCAACAGCACGATCGACAGCCGGTCGACGACCTGGCTGCGGGCTCACGGCCGAGCCTGGGCGGGCATGGTCGACCAAGTCGCCACGTGGGCCAGCCGCTTCCACCCGATGGCGCAGGTCTACGGCGCGTGGGACGGCGAGCCGTCGTGGTCGACCTACACCAAGGCCCACGATTGGATGCATGGCTACGACGTCCTTTACCCGGCGCGCCGCGCCCTGTATGCAAACTTCTCCGCGGATGGCTGCCCCACCACGACCGCTACCAATGGCCCGTGTAACAACGGCTGGAACCAGTCCGCTCTCTGGCACCTCGCTTGGGATCACAATCCCTCGTTGACGATCCCCCAGATCTACGCAACGAGTGGTGTGAATGCGAGGCAATGGCAGCTCATCGACGAATGGGCGACCCACAATCGAGGTGACGGTATCCATTTCTATGGGGTCTTGAGCCAATCGGGTGCCTGTGCACAGGTCGGTGGCTGTTCGGGCACGAACAACTCCCCGCATCGGGCGTGGGAATTCATGATCTGGTGGCTGCGCTCGCACGCGCACACCTGGCAATCGTCCATCGACACGATCACAGACGTGAACTGGCACTCGTGACACCACCGATGACACGCCGACGCGCCCGACCGCACCGCCGGAATGATTCCCGGCATGGCCTCGGCGGCCGCCGGAGGCTGGCGCTGGGCGCGGCCGTCGTGGCGTCGATCGGACTGACCGCCGTGGGTGTGGCCGGTGCCACCCGGCGGCAGCCGGCTCCAACCGAGGCCGAGAGCCAGGTGCGGCGTGAGATCGCCGCCATGATCGACGGCGGCGTGCCGGCGGACGATCCCAAGGTCGAGATGCTCGAAGCGCAGGCGGACGAGCTGCGACGCAGCACGCGGGCCGAGCCGCCCAAGGAGCCGGGCGTCGACCTGGGCCGGCGGGTGGCCGACGCCAAAGCCGCCGAGCAGGCCGCCGACCGGGCCCGTGACCGGGCGGTGCGGACACGGGCCCGCTCCGCGGCGTCTGCCGGCATCGCGGGCCAGGCCACGACAGCGGGTGTCCCCACCGGGCCGGCGTGGCAGAGCGGGACCGTCGAGTGCGAGCCGGTGCCCCAGATCCTGACGGCCCCGGAGGTCGCGGGGGCGACGTGCCTCGGCGTGCCGCAGCCGGACGGTTCCAGCCGCTACGTCGCCGTCAGTCGCGACGGCGTTGTTCGCACCGTCGCCTTCGGGCCCGACGGCCACGTGCGCCGCGGACCGGACCGCCGGGTGCCTGGCGGTGCTGTCGCCACCGGAGCCGAGGTCGCGCCGACCGACGCCGGCGACATCCGGGTGGCGGCGGAGGGCAGGGCGCCCGTCACCGTCGACGTCGGCTAACCCCGGCCGGCCGACCAGGCGGCCGGCGCCGCCGTACCAGCAGAATGGCGGCGATGCCGCGCGACCCCCGGTTGGCCGTGTTGTTGGCTGCCACGCTGTGGGGGACGACGGGGACGGCGCGGGCCCTCGGACCCGACGACGCCTCCCCCACCGCGGTCGGCGCGGCTCGGCTCGTCGTCGGCGGTGCGTGCCTGGTCCTGGTCGGGTGGCGCCTCGGTTGGCTGTCGGCTCCGCGACGAGCCGATGCCCGGGGTGGCCGGCCGTGGGACGACGGCGGGGCGTCGGCATTCGTCGTCGCCGTCGCGGCCATGGCCGTGTACCAGCCGCTGTTCTTCGGCGGCGTGGCCCGCACCGGCGTCGCCATCGGCACGATGGTCGGCATCGGCAGCTCGCCCGTGTTCGCGGGCGCCCTCGGGATCGTCGTCCGCGGTGAACGCCCCGGGCGCCGCTGGCTGGGGGCCACAGCGCTGGCGGTTGCCGGCACCCTGCTGCTAGCCGCTGCCGGCGATCGCGACGACGTCGATCTCGCGGGCCTGGCGCTCGCCCTCGGCGCGGGCTTCGCCTACGCGATCTACGTCCTGGCGACGAAGCTGCTCCTCGACGGCGGCGCCGCCCCCGAGGCGCTCACGGCGCGGGTCTTCGGTTGCGCCGGACTGGTACTGCTCCCCGTGGCGCTGGCCGCCGGGATCGGGCCCCTGCTGTCGCCCGGCGGCCTGCTCATGGTCGCCCACCTCGGCATCGTCACGGTCGGGGTCGGCTACGTCCTGTTCACCCGGGGGCTCACCGGCGTCGGCGTCGCCGACGCCGGCACGCTGACCCTCGCCGAGCCCGCCACGGCCACGGTGTGCGGCATCGCCATCCTCGGCGAGCGGCCCGGCGGGGCCGCGCTGGTCGGTCTCTCGCTGGTGGCGGCCGGCATCGTCGTCCTGGTCACGAGCCGCCGCCGGGGCCGTGTCGCGGTCCACTCCCCCGGTCCTTAGGGTGGGCCCATGCTCGAGGACGCGATCAGGAAGCTCGCCACCGGAAGGAACATCGCAGCCGTCACCACCCTGCTCCCCGGCGGCACGCCCATGACGCAGCCGCTCTGGGTCGACGCCGATGACGAGCACCTGCTGCTGAACACCGAGGTCCACCGGCAGAAGTTCCGCAACGTCCAACGCGATCCTCGCATCGCGGTGGCGATCTGGGACAGCGCCGATCCCTACTTCTACGTCGAGGTCCGGGGAGAGGTGGTGGAGACCGTGCGGGGCCCCGAGGCCCGCGCCCACATCGACGAGCTCGCCCGGAAGTACACCGGCGGCGACTATGCGGGCGCCGTCCGGTCAGAGCGCGTGATCCTCAAGGTCGCCCCCACCAAGCGCCAGTTCGTACGGGACGTGTAGCGGTCGGCCGGTCGTCAGGCCAGGTCCGCCAGCCGGACCTCGGGCCGGGCGCCGATGTGGCTGATCACCTCGGACGCCGCCAGCGACGCCAGCCGGCCACACTCGGGCAGGGGCATGCCGGCCGTGTAGCCGTAGAGGAACCCGGCCGCGTAGAGGTCGCCGGCGCCGGTGGTGTCGACCACCTCGACCGGATGCGCCGGCACGTCGTGGGTCTCGCCCCCGGCCACGATCACCGAGCCGCGGGCGCCCAACGTCAGGCAGGTGATGCCGACCTCGGAGCGCGCCCGCTCGATCGCCGTCTCCGCGTCGTCGCAGCCCCACAGGATGCACGCCTCGGACTCGTTGGCGAACAGGATGTCGACCCGCTCACGCACCAGCGGCAGGAAGTGTTCGTGGTGGCGCTGGACGCAGAACGAGTCGGACAGCGTCAGCGCCACCTTGCGTCCCGCCTCCGTGGCGATCTCGGACGCCTTCCAGTACGCGTCCATCGACTCGGGCCGGTCGAACAGGTAGCCCTCCAACAGCGTGACCTGGGCGCTGCGCACCAGGTCGGCGTCGACGTCGTTGGGGCAGAAGAACTCCGACGCTCCCAGGTAGGTGTTCATGGTGCGCTGGGCATCGGGCGTGACGACGATGAGGCTGCGCCCGGTGGGCGGGCCCTCCTTGGCCGGCGGGCATTCGAACACGACGCCCTGCGCCCGCAGGTCGTGGGCGAACACCGCTCCCAGCTGGTCGTCGCACACCCGGCCCAGGTAACCGGCCCTGCCCCCGAAGCTGGCCACGCCGGCGATGCTGTTCCCGACCGAGCCGCCCGACATCTCGATCGCCGCGCCCATGGCCGAGTAGAGCTCCTCGGCTCGGTCGGTCTCGACGAGCGTCATGGCGCCCTTGACCAGCCCATGGGCCTCGAGGAACACATCGTCTTCGTGGGTCAGGACGTCGACGAGCGCGTTGCCGATGCCCACGACGTCGAGGGTGGCCTCCACAGTCACGGCGCAAGAGGCTAGCGGACCCTCACCGACCCCCCACCGGCGCTGGCGTCGGGTCGTCGCGGCCGGTCGATAGCGTGGCTTGCCGTGTCAGAGCAGAACCCGCCGCCCGAGATCGACATGGCCGACGCCCCGGCCAACCCCCACCGGCTCCCCCGCGCCGTCCTGCCCCGCCGGTACGACCTGACCCTCGAGCCTGATCTCGAGGCCGCCACGTTCAGCGGCCACGAGACCATCGCCGTCGAGGTGCACACGGAGACGACCGAGGTGATGCTCAACGCCGTCGAGATCGAGATCGATGAGGCGACGGCGGAGTTGGCCGACGAGGCGAGAACCGGCCGCGGGCCGCTCGTGGCAAAGGTCGCCCGCGACGACGAGGCCGAGCGGGCCACGCTCACGTTCGACCGCCCGCTCCCGGCCGGTGTGGCAACGATCCACCTGCGCTTCCGGGGCGTCCTCAACGACAAGCTGCGCGGCTTCTACCGGTCCACGTTCGTCGACGGCGACGGTGTCGAACGGGTCCTGGCCGCCACGCAGATGGAGGCCACGGACGCCCGGCGGGCCTTCCCGTGCTGGGACGAGCCGGACGCCAAGGCCGTCTTCGGTGTGACCCTCGTCGTACCTGACGACCTGCTGGCGATCTCCAACGCCGCCGAGCTGGAGCGCACGCCGGTGGGCCAGACGGCGGGCGGCGGCGGGAAGGTGGCCGTTCGGTTCGCTGACACCATGCCGATGTCCACTTACCTGGTCGCGTTCGTGGTGGGGCCGCTGGTCGCGACCGACGCCCTCGACGTCGACGGCAAGCCCCTCCGGGTCGTCTGCCCGATCGGCAAGGAGCACCTGGCCGACTACGCGCTCGAGGTGGGCGCCTTCGCCCTCCGGTTCTTCAGCGACTGGTTCGGCATCGTGTACCCGGGCGACAAGCTCGACCTCGTCGCCATCCCGGACTTCGCGTTCGGTGCGATGGAGAACCTCGGTTGCGTCACCTTCCGGGAGCGGTACGTGCTGGTCGACCCGGCCACGTCGACGCAGTCCGAGCTGCAGGCGGTGGTCGACGTCATCGCCCACGAGATCGCGCACATGTGGTTCGGCGACCTCGTGACCATGAAGTGGTGGAACGGCATCTGGCTCAACGAGGCGTTCGCCACCTTCATGGAGATGACCTGCACCGACGCCTTCCGCCCCGACTGGCAGCGCTGGGTGGACTTCGGGCTGTCCCGTTCTGCCGCGTTCGACACCGACGCGCTGGTGGCCACCCGGCCGATCGAGTACCCGGTCGTCTCGCCCGCCGACGCCGACGGCATGTTCGACGTGCTCACCTACGAGAAGGGCGCGTCGGTCGTCCGCATGCTCGAGCAGCACCTGGGGCCGGACCGCTTCCGCGACGGCATCCGGCGCTACATGGCGCGCCACCAGTACGGCAACACCGAGACCTCCGACCTCTGGGACGCGCTGGAGGCTGAGACCGGCGAGCCCGTCCGGCGCATCGCAGAGAGCTGGATCTTCCAGGGCGGCTTCCCGGAGGTCAGCGTCGAGGCAGGCGCCGACGGCACGTCGACGCTCCGCCTTGTGCAGCGTCGCTTCCGCTATGCGGGGGACGGCGGTGCGGATGGGGCCGCCGGCGCCGGCGTTCACCGCCCGTGGTCGGTCCCGGTTGCGGTGGAGAGCGGCGGCGACGCCGTGGCCACCGTCGACCGCTTGCTGCTCGACGGCGAGCCGCTGGAGATCGATCGCCCGACGGGAACCTCGTGGGTCAATGCCAATGCCGGAGCCCACGGCTTCTACCGGGTGCACTACACCGATCCACTGCGCGCCGCGCTCCTCGACCACCTCGGCGAGCTCACGCCGCTCGAGCGCTACACGCTGGTCGACGACGCCTGGGCATCGGTGCTGGCGGCGGCGACGCCGGCCTCGTCGTACATGGATACGGTCGAGCGCTTCGTCGACGAGCCCGACCTGTCGGTCTGGCAGCGCATCATCGGCGGGCTGGACCAGCTGGAGCGCCTCGTGGAGGGCGACGCCGCCCAGCGGCTGCACACCCGGATCGCCGCGCTGGTCGGACCCGCCCGCGCCAGGCTCGGTCCCGACGCCGGCCCGGACGGCGACGACGACCGCATCCGGTCGCTGCGGGGCCTGCTCTTGCAGGCGGCGGCGCTGCTCGGCGACGACGGCGCGGCGCGGGAGCGGTCGGCGGAGCTGCTGGACGCCTACCTCGCCGACCCCGGTGGCGTCGACCCCAGCCTGGCGGCGCCCGCGCTCGTGGTCTCGGCCACCCTCGGCGACGAGGCCCTCCACGAGCGCCTGGTCGAGCGGTTCCGGGTGGCGGACAATCCCCAGGACCGCGAGCGCCTGCTCCTGGCGTTGTCGCGCTTCCGGGAGCCGGCCTGCCTCCAGCGCACGCTGGACATGGCGCTTTCGGGCGCCGTCCGCACCCAGGATGCGCCGTACCTGCTCCGGGAAACCCTGACCAATCGCGACAACGCGGGTGTCGCGTTTGCGTTCGTCACGGAGCGCTGGCCCGACATCACCGGGCGCTTCCCGGCCAACAGCATCCCCCGGCTCGTGTCTGGCATCAGAGCGGTGAGGGATCGGGCGCTGGCCGAGCGAGCCGCGGCGTTCCTCGCGGACCACCCGGTTCCCCAGGGCGCCCAGCAGATCCGTCAGCACATCGAGCGCATGTGGGTGACGGTGGCGTTGGCGGAGCGGGAGTCGGACCGGTTCACCGCCTCGCTGAGCGGGTAGCCGCCAGTCGGTGACAGATAGCCCCGCCGCGGGGTCCAGGGTGGAGCTCGGACCGGAGGGATCCGGGCACCCGCCTTGCTTCGAATGGGTCGTGTGCGCCACCATCGGGCCCTGATCCCGGCCGGAGTGACCGTGGTGGCCACTAGCTGTGGACCGGCCGTGAACGCCATTCAACGCTCAGCACATGCACCATCCGCCGCTTGAGATTCCGCGCCTGCGCGCCCTTGCCCGACACGCTCTCCCCAACCTGGTGGAGGCGACGGTGGTGCCGTTGCTGGTGTTCTATGCGGCCTTGTGGCTCGTGGGCGTGTGGGGTGGGCTGGTGGGCGCCCTGATCTGGTCGTACACCGCCATCGCCCGCCGCCTGATCACGGGCCGGCCGGTCCCCGGGCTGCTGGTGCTCGGCGTCGTCGGCCTGACGGCCCGCACGGTGGTGGCGGCGCTGTCGGGCAGCGTCTTCGTCTACTTCCTGCAGCCGACCCTCACCACCGTGCTCATCGCCGGGGTGTTCCTCGCCTCGGTGCCCGCGGGCCGGCCGATCGCCCAGCGCCTCGCCGGCGACTTCTGCCCGCTGCCGGCCACCTTCATCGGGTCGCCGCCGGTCCGCCGCTTCTTTGCCCGCATCACCGTGCTCTGGGCCTTCGTTCAGCTGACCAACGCCGCCGTCAGCATCTGGCTGCTCATCACCCAGCCGGTCGGGACGTACGTGCTCGCGAAGAGCGTCACCTCGTGGGGACTGACGCTCGCCGCCGTCGGCCTGTCGACCCTGTACTTCAAGCTGTCGATGCGCAACCAGGGCATCGCCATCCACTGGCGCTCGTAGAGGACGAGCCGGTGCCACGCGACGTCCGCCCGCTGGTGTTGCGGACCGTCGACGGGCTGGACCTGGCCGCCGACGCCTGGCTCACGCAGGACCCGGCCATATCGGCCGTCGTGCTCGCCCACGGCTTCGGCGGGCATCGCCACGACGCCACCGTGGTCGCGATGGCGCACGAGCTGCGGGCCGACGGCCATGCCGTGATCACCTACGACATGCGCGGCCACGGCGAGTCCGAAGGCCTGTGCACCCTCGGGGACCTCGAGCAGCTGGACGTGGCCGCGGCCGTGGTCGCCGCCCGCGACCTGGCGCCGCGCCTGGTCGTGGTGGGTGCGTCGCTGGGTGCGATCGCGGTGCTGCGCTACGCAGTCGGGGTCTCGGAGGGCCCAGAGTGCGACCTGGCGGGTGTAGTCACGGTCAGCGCACCGGCCCAATGGCACCTGACGACGCCCCGCACCGCGCTGGCGGCGGCCGTCACCCGCACCCGGATCGGGCGGTCGCTGGCGCGCCGGCGTGGCGTCCGGCTCGACCGGCGCTGGAGCCGACCGGAGCCGCCCGACGCGCTGGCCGCCCGGTTGACCGTCCCGCTGGCCGTGGTCCACGGTCGCGACGACAGGTTCATGCGCACGAGCGAGGCGCAGGTGTTGCACGACGCCGCGCCCGGGCACCGCCGCCTGGACCTGGTGACCGGCATGGGTCACGCCTACGGGACACGGGGGCTGGAGCCGATCAGCGACGCCGTCGCCTGGTGCCTCGCGGTCCCGGTCCCCGGGCCGATCGCCGAGGTGAACGCGAGGCAATAGGTTCCGACCGCGCAGGTCGGAGGTCATCGGTTCCGCGTGTGAAACCTATGACCTCGCGCTGGGATCTGCGGAACCGATCGCCTCGGCCCAGCTGGCGCCGCGTTCGATCAGCCGCTGGTACGCGAGCAGCTGGCGGGGACGGTTCATCGCCAGCGCCCCGACCACGCGGTCGCCACGCCGGTAGAGGGCGACGAAGCGGCGCTCGTCGGTGGACCCGTCGACCACCCGCACCTCGTCGGCGCCGACCGATCGTCCCGACAGCTGGATCTTGCGGTCGTACTGGTCGGACCAGAACCAGGGCACCGGGTCGTACGGCTCGGGTTCGCGTGTGGCCCGGTCGCCGGCCCGCTCCGCCTCGAGCCAGGCCAGGAGCCGTCGGGCGGCGTGGGCGCCCATGGCGATGGCGTTGTCCCAGTGCTCGACCCGCATCAGCTCGCCGAAGCGGCGGCTGGGCCAGCGGGCGACGTCGCCGGCCCCCACCACGCCTGGCGCCGCCAGCGTGGTCGCGTCACAGACCACGCCGTCATCGAGCGTCAGCCCCGACCCTTCGAGCCAGCCGGTGTTGGGGAGCACGCCGATGCCCACGACCACCAGGTCGGCCTCGATCGATGCCCCGTCGGCCAGCCGGACGTGCTCGACCCGCCCGTCGTCCCCGCCGTCGAGGCCGGCCACCGCCGTCCCCAGCCGCACGTCGACCCCGTGGTCGCGGTGCAACCCGGCCATGACGGATCCCATCTCCTCCCCGAGCGCCTGCCCCAGCGGGACCGGCAACGCCTCGAGGATCGTGACGTCGAGGCCCCGGGTCCGGCAGGTCGCGGCCACCTCGGCGCCGATGAAGCCCGCGCCCACCACCACGAGGCGCCGGGCGCCCGCATCGACCTCGTCCCGCAAGGCGAGGCAGTCGTCCACCGTGCGGAGCGTGTGGACCCCGGCCAGGCGCTCGCTGCCCGGCAGCCGCCGGGGCGTGGCGCCGGTGGCGATGACCAGTCCGTCGAAGCCGAGGCGCTCGCCATCGGCCAGGATCACCTGGTGGGCACCGAGGTCAAGGCCCTTGGCCAGCGTGCCCAGCCGCCATTCGAGGTCCAGCGCATCGATGCCGCCGTCCACGCCGACGGAGAGCGGCAGGCGATCGACGTCCCAGTGGCCGGCGAGAACCTGCTTGGAGAGAGGTGGGCGGTCGTACGGCGCGTGCACCTCGTCGCCGACGACCGTGATGCTGCCGTCGAACCCCTCGCAGCGCAGCTCCTCGGCCGCCCGCAGCCCGGCCAGGGACGCCCCGACCACGACGACGGCCTGCGACCGGGCGGTCATCCTCGTGACTCAGGTGTCGACGATGGAGATCGCAGCCTTGGGGCAGCGCCGGACGGCCTCCTCGACCCGGGGACGGAGCTCGTCGGGCGGCGTCTCGTCGAGCACGTAGAGGAAGTCGTCGTCCCGGACCTCGAAAACCTCGGGCGCCACCTCCATGCAGCGCGCGTTGCTCTCACACAGGTCGAAATCGACAACCACGCGGTACCCCATCGGCACCCCTCCTCACCTCTCACTCGCTCTGCTCGTAGCCCTGGGGCCGTGGCGGCCCAGCTACCGGTTCCATTCGGGACCCGAACAAACGTAGCCCCAACGATGTCGACCTCCCGGTAGCGTGCTCGCCGGTGACCGCGGCCATCGACATGAGCGGGCGCGACGCCCGGCGGGTGGCGCTGGCCGCCCAAGGCTTCACCCACCCCCGTCCGCGGGGCCGGGTGGATCGGCGGCACTTCCGCCGAGTGCTCGACCAGCTGGCCACCGTGCAGCTCGACTCGGTGAACGTGGTCACGCGCAGCCACGAGCTGGTGTTCTTCGCCCGCCTCGGCCCGTACGACCGCGACGCCCTGAGCCGGTGGCTGTGGGGCAGCCGCGAGGTGTTCGAGTACTGGGGCCACGAGGCATCACTGCACCCCGTCGAGCGCCATCCGCTGCTGCGCTGGCGCATGGCAAGCGAGCATGCCTGGGGCGCCGTGCGCCGGGTGGCCCACGACCATCCCGAGCTGGTGGCGGCGGCACTGGCGGAGGTCGCCCAGCGGGGGCCGGTCGTCGTCGGGGACCTCGACGTCCACCGCTCGTCCCGTCGCACCGAGAGCTGGTGGGGCTGGGGGGAGGGCAAGCGGGTGGTCGAGCACCTCTTCCACACCGGCGAGATCACGGCCATCCGGCGCAACGGCTTCTCGCGCGCGTATCTGCTGCCGGAACGCTGGATCCCGGCCGACGTGCTGGCCGCACCCACGCCCGACGAGGCCGACGCCCGGCGCCAGCTGCTGTTGATCGCGGCCCGGGCCCACGGCATCGGCACCGCCCGCGACCTGGCCGACTATTTCCGGCTCAACGTCCCGGCGGCGGCGCCGCTGCTGGCCGAGCTGGCCGCCGACGGGACTCTGGTGCCGGTCCGTGTGGACGGCTGGCGCCAGCTCGCGTACCTGCATCCCGAGGCACACGTTCCCCGGCGTCGGGTGCGGACGCGCGCGCTCCTGTCGCCGTTCGACTCGCTGATCTGGGAGCGCCAGCGGACGGAGCGCCTGTGGGACTTCGCCTACCGCATCGAGATCTACACGCCCGCCCCCAAGCGGGTGTACGGCTACTACGTGCTGCCGTTCCTGCTGAACGAGGCGCTCGTGGCCCGCGTGGATCTCAAGGCCGATCGCCAGGCCGGAGTGCTCCGGGTGCGGGCGGCCTGGGCAGAGGACGGCGTGCCCGACCGCGAGCGGGTCGCGTCAGAGCTCGCGACCGAGCTGACGGAGATGGCGGCGTGGCTGAATCTCGGCGAGGGCGTCGCAGCGGACCACAAGGGTGACCTGGCGCCCGCGCTGGTGCGCGCCCTGCGCTGAGGGAAGACGAGGGCGCTCCCCGGGTCACGCCTCGTAGCGGTCGAGGTGGGTCTTGGCCGCCGGCGGCAGGCGCCTCGGCCGGCCGAGCGACCGGGCCGGGAACCCGATGGGAACGACGGCCATCGGCTCGAGCCCCTCGGGTAGCTCCACGACGTCGCGTAGCTCGGCGGCCGCGACCGTGGGGAGAGTGGTCAGCGCGGAGCCGTAACCCAGGGCGGTGGCTGCGAGCAGCAGGTTCTGCACCGCAGGGAACACCGAGGCCCCCAGCGTGGCCCGCGTCGTCAGGTCGCGACCGTCGCCGGCGACCACCACCAGGACCGGGGCGCCACCGAAACCCGAACGGACGGCGCCGTCCACCTCGGCGAACAGGCCCGCGTCGAGGCGTGGGCGGGAATGATCACCGGCGCCCCCGTCCCACAGCCGGCGGGTCAGCTCGGTGATGCGCCGCCGCCGGTCGGCGTCCCGCACGACGACGAACACCCAGGGCTGGGCGTTCTCCGCGCTGGGTGCGTGGACGGCGGCCTCGAGCATCCGAGCGACGTCCTCGTCCGGCACCGGATCGGACGCGAAGTCGCGGCACGCCCGCTGGCGCAGCACGACGTCGAAGAAGGCGGGACCCTGGCCCAAGTGCGGGCAGGCTAGTGGACCCCGGCGTCAGCCGGGCAGGGTCAGGATCTCGGCGCCGTCGTCGTTGACCAGGAGCGTGTGCTCGAACTGTGCCGTCCGTCGCCGGTCGACGGTGACCGCCGTCCAGCCGTCACTCCAGAGCTGGTGCTGCCAGGCGCCCATGGTGATCATCGGCTCGATGGTGAACGTCATCCCCGGCTCGATGACGGTCGTGGCCCGTGGGTCGTCGTAATGCGGGATCTGCAGGTCGCTGTGGAACTGCTCCCCGATGCCGTGACCGACGAACGCGCGCACCACCCCGTAACCGTGCGCCTCGGCGTGGGCCTGGATGGCGCGACCGATGTCGCGGATCGGCCGGCCCGGCGACACCGCGGCGATGCCCCTGTCCAGGCACTCGCGGGTCACGCGGATCAGGTCCGCCGATCCCTGGTCGATCGTGCCGACGGGGAACGTGGCGTTGGTGTCGCCGTGCACGCCATCGAGGAAGATGGTGACGTCGAGGTTGACGATGTCGCCGTCGATCAGGGCCCGGTCGTCGGGGATGCCGTGGCAGATGACCTCGTTGACCGACGTGCACAGCGACTTGGGAAAGGCGCCGTAGTTGAGGGGGCTGGGATAGCCGCCCCGCCGGATGCACTCCTCGTGGCACACGGCGTCGAGCTCGTCGGTCGTGACGCCCGGCGCGATGGCCGCGCCCACGGCCTGCAGCACCTCAGCGGCGGCCCGGCCCGCCCGGCGCATGCGCTCGATCACCTCGGGGGGCCGCACGTGCGGTTCGGCGCGGCGCACCGGCACCCCGGTCTCGGCGTAGTGCGGACGGGGGATGGTCGCCGGCACCGCACGGGGCGGGCCCACGCGCCCGGGCCGGATGTGGTCGGTGCTGGCCTTGTGGCAGCGCTTGAACTTGCGGCCGCTGCCACACCAGCAAGGGTCGTTGGCCTTGAGGGCGGGTGCGGTCATCGAGCTGGTCGCCATGACCCGTCCAGGCTACCGAGTGCGTCCGGCCGCGCCGTCGACGCGAAATGATGGGTCCGGCAAACCACGCCCGGGCCCGGCCGGGCGGACACCGCCAGGAGGTGACGATGCAGGTCGTGCTCGAGGGCGTCGAGCTGCGCGTCGTGCGGATGCCGCTCGCCGAGCCTTTCGTCACCGCCCGCGGCACCCGCCGCCACCGGGAGGTCGTGATCGTCCGCGCCGTGGCCGCCGAGGGCCCCGCGGGCTGGGGTGAGTGCGTGGCGGAGTCCGAGCCGACCTATTGGCCGGAGTACACCGCCGGCGCCCTGCACGTCCTGGAGCACCACCTGGTGCCCCGCCTGCTGGAGGGCCGATCGCTGCGCGAGGTCCGGGGCCACCACATGGCCAAGGCCGCCCTGGAGTGCGCGGCCCTCGACGCCGGCCTGCGCGCCGAGGGCCGGTCGGTGGCCGGCTTCCTCGGAGCCACCCGCCCGGTCGTGCCTACCGGGATCGCCGTGGGCATGGCCAGGACGGTCGACGGCCTGGTCGAATCCGTCGTCCGCTGGCGCGACCAGGGCCACCGTGCGTTCAAGATCAAGGTTCGCCCCGGCTGGGACGTCGAGCCGGTGGGAGCCGTGCGCCACGACGTCGGCGACGAGGTGGCCCTCCTGGTGGACGCCAACGGCAGCTTCCGCAGCGACAAACCCGATGACATGGCGACCCTCGGTCGGCTGGCCGGGCCGGACCTCGGCCTGGTCGCCATCGAGCAGCCGTTCGCGCCCGACGACCTCGTGGGCCACGCCCGCCTGGCTCGGCAGATCGACGTGCCCGTGTGCCTCGACGAGTCGATCGGCTCGCTGGCCGATCTCGACACGGCGCTGGCGCTCGGGGCGTGCGGGGCCGTCAGCCTCAAGGCGGGCCGGGTCGGCGGGCTCGTCGAGACCCGCCGGATACACCAGCGCTGCCGTGACGCCGGGGTGTCGCTGCGCTGCGGCGGCATGCTCGAGACGGGCATCGGCCGTGCCGTCAACCTGGCCATCGCCGCACTGCCCGGGTGCAACCTGCCCCCCGACCTGGGACCGTCGTCGCGCTACTTCTCGACCGACCTCACGCCACCGTTCGACTCGCGGGGTGGCACGATGATCGTGCCCAACGGGCCCGGCCTCGGGGTCGAGCCGCTGGCGGAGGTACTCGACGAGATGACGGTGAGCAAGCGGATGCTGCGGGCCGCGACATGACGGCCCGCGAGCCGGCTGGGCCCGGCGGTGGGGGCGCCGACGGGCTGCCCGTGACCGCCGACGACGTCGTGGCCGCCGCCGAGCGCCTGGCGGGAGCGGTCGCGCGCACCCCCAGCGCGCATTCCCGGACCCTGTCCCAGGTGTTGGGGTGCCACGTGGTCGTGAAGTTCGAGAACCTGCAGTTCGTCGCGTCGTTCAAGGAACGGGGCGCGCTGAACAAGCTGCTCCAGCTCGACGACGGGGAGCGGGCCAAGGGCGTCGTGGCCATGTCGGCCGGCAACCACGCTCAAGCCGTCGCCTACCACGCGGACCGGCTGGGGATCGACGCCACCATCGTCATGCCCAAGCACACCCCGTTCGTGAAGGTGCAGCGGACCCGCGAGCTGGGGGCGACGGTGGTGCTGCGCGGCGACGGTTTGGCGGAGGCGGAGGCCGAGGCCCTGCGCCTGGCCGGGGACGAGGGTCGGACGTACGTGCACCCCTTCGACGACCCGGCGGTCATCGCCGGGCAGGGGACCTGCGCCCTGGAGATGCTGGCCGACGACCCCGACCTGGACGCCCTGGTGGTGCCTGTCGGCGGCGGTGGCCTGCTCGCGGGCATGGCGGTGGCGGCCCGGAGCCTGTCCCCGTCGATCGAGCTCGTTGGCGTCCAGACCGAGCGCTACCCGTCCATGGCTGCCCGCATCAAGCTGGAGGACTGGCCGTGCGGCGGGTCGACCATCGCCGAAGGCATCGCCGTCCCCCGAGCCGGCGAGCTGACGGGTCGGATCATCGCCGCCCTCGCCGACGACGTGATCACGGTGAGCGAGGAGAGCATCGAGCACGCCATGAACCTGCTGCTGGAGATCGAGAAGGTGGTGGCCGAGGGTGCCGGCGCCGCCGGGGTGGCCGCCCTGGTCGAGCAGCGGGAGCGCTTCGCGGGCAAGAAGGTTGGCGTGGTGATCACCGGTGGCAACGTCGACCCGCGGCTGCTGGCATCGGTCATCATGCGGGGGCTCATCCGGAGCGGCCGGCTCGCCCGCCTGCACGTCGAGGTGCCCGACGTCCCCGGCAGCATGGGCGACGTCACCACGATCCTCGGGCGGGTCGGGGCGAACATCGTGGAGATCCTTCACCAGCGCATGCTCGTGGACATGTCCGCCAAGTCGGCCGAGATCGAGGTCACGATCGAGACGCTCGACAACCATCACGTCCACCGTGTGGTCGCCGCCCTGGAGGACGCCGGCTACACGGTGTCGCTCGGGCGCTTCACCCACCACGAGGTCCCGCCTGCCTGAGCAAGCTGGATTCGACGGCAGGCTGCGGGGGTACGCGTGTGGGCATGGATCCCGACCAGACCGGAGAGGACTTCGACGACGAGCTCCTTGCCGGCGAGTTCCCGCCCGACGACCCGCTGGCGGTCGACGACGAGGGCGTCACCGAGCTCGAGGAGCTGGGTGGGGAGTCGTTTGCCGAGCGCGAGGAGCGCACCGAGCCGGAAGTGTGGGAGCGGTCGGGCGACGACGATGAGGGGGACGCCGTGGTGGAGCTCGTCGGCGACGACGCCGGCGTGCCCGACGAGGAACAGGACCTCGTCGGTGAGCGGGTCGGGACGGAGCAGGACGACGAGCGGGGACCCCTCGCGCCGGACGACGAGTTCAGCGGCGACGAGACCACCCGCGATGTCGCCACGGAGCGGGTGACGCCTCCGGCGGAGGACGCCGCGATCCACGTCGACGACGAGGCTCCGGGCGCCACACCCTGACCCCGCGGCACCGCCGCATCGGCAACACTCGTGGGGTGGCTCGCAGCACAGCGCCGACAACCGACGGCCAGCAGCACCGCTGGACTGCGTCCTCGTCGTTGCCGCAGCTGTGGCTGCGCCTTCCTCCTGCGTCCTCGCCAGCGGCACCGCCGACCAGCCGGTTACCCGGCGGGCGCTACGAGCCACCTCACTAACCGTGCTCGACGTCGCCGTGGTGGGTTCGGGTCCCAATGGGCTGACCGCGGCAGCGACGCTGGCGCAGGCCGGGTTGCAGGTCCGTGTGTTCGAGGCTGCGGACTCGCCCGGTGGTGGCACCCGCACGGAAGAGCTCACCCTGCCGGGATTCCGCCATGACGTCTGCTCGGCCGTGCACCCGTTCGGCGTGGGTTCACCGGCGCTGGCGGCGCTGCCACTGGCCGACCACGGGCTGGAGTGGCTGCACCCCGACCTGGCGCTCGCTCATCCGCTCCTGGACGGGTCGGCCGCGGTGCTGGCCCGATCGGTCGACGAGACCGTGGCCTCGCTCGGCCGCGACGCCCGGGCGTGGCGGCGGCTCGTCGGGCCCTTCCTCGGGCGCTGGGCGGAGCTGGCGGCCGACACGCTCCGCCCGATCACCATGGGCCTGCCCCGGCACCCGGTGCTGCTGGCGCGGTTCGGCGTACGGGGGGTGTGGCCGGTCCAGCTCGCCGCCAGGGCCTTCCGTGAGGAGCGCACCCGCGCGCTGCTGGCGGGCATCGCCGGTCACGCCATCGTCCCGCCGACTTCGCCCCTCACGACCTCCGTGGGCCTGATGCTGGCGCTCGCGGGCCATGAGGTGGGATGGCCGGTCGCCCGCGGGGGGTCCCAGGCGATCGCCGACGCGCTCATCTCGTACCTCGATTCACTGGGTGGTCGGGTCGAGACCGGGACGCTCGTGACGTCGCTCGACCAGTTGCCCGCTGCCCGCGCCTACGTGTTCGACGTGATGCCGCGCGACCTGGTGGCGATCGCCGGCGACCGGCTGCCGAGCCGGTACCGGGCCAGGCTCGGTCGCTACCGCCACGGGCCCGCGATCTTCAAGGTGGACTACGCCCTCGCCGAAGCCGTCCCGTGGAAGGCCGACGAGTGCCGCCGGGCGGCGACCGTCCACCTCGGCGCGTCGCTGGCCGAGATCGGCGCCGCGCTGGAGGCCGTCACCTCCGGCCGGCCCCCCGATCCCCCGTTCCTGATCGTGGCCCAGCCCACGATCCTCGACCCGTCACGCGCGCCCGAGGGCCGGCACACGCTCTGGGCGTACGGCCACGTGCCCCGCGGCTGGCGTGGCGACCTGACCGGTGCCATCGAGGACCAGATCGAGCGGTTCGCCCCCGGCTTCCGCGACGTGGTGCTCGCCCGGTCCGCGTGGGGGCCGCCGCAGCTGCAGGCCCACAACCGCAGCATGATCGACGGTGACATCGCCGGTGGCGTCTTCCAGGGCAGCCAGGTGCTGTTCCGACCGGTGGTCGCACGAGTCCCGTACGCCACGCCCGATCCCGCCATCTTCCTGTGCTCGGCGGCCACGCCCCCGGGGCCCGGGGTCCACGGCATGGGTGGGTACCTCGCCGCCCAGGTGGCGCTGCGCCGGGTGTTCGACTTGACCGCCTGACCGTGAATCCGGCGCGAAGCTGGTGGGCACGCGCCTGGGGGGAGCGACCGCATGGACTGGCTCGCGGCACCCGACTACTACCTGGCCCGACTGGTGATCCAGCGGGGGCTCGGCGTCATCTACCTGGTTGCGTTCGCCGTCGCCATCAACCAGTTCCGGCCGCTGCTGGGCGAGCGGGGGCTGCTGCCCGTGCCCCGCTACGTCCGGTTGGCGGGGTGGTCCCGGGCTCCCAGCCTCTTCACGCTCCACTACAGCGACCGCTTCCTCGGGTTCGTGGCGTGGACGGGCGCGGGCATCGCCGTGCTGGTGGTGCTCGGGGTGCCGGAGCAGGGCCCGATCGGTGTGTCGATGCTGGCCTGGTTCGCCCTCTGGGTGCTGTACCTGTCGATCGTCAACGTCGGCCAGACGTTCTACGGGTTCGGCTGGGAGTCGCTGCTGCTGGAGGCCGGGTTCCTGGCCGCCTTCCTGGGACCCACCGACGTCGCCCCGCCATTGCCGGTGATCATCCTCCTGCGCTGGCTGCTGTTCCGCGTCGAGTTCGGGGCGGGCCTCATCAAGATGCGAGGCGACAGTTGCTGGCGGCGGCTCACCTGCCTCGACTACCACCACGAGACCCAGCCGATGCCGAACCCGCTCAGCTGGTGGTTCCACCGCCTGCCCGCGCCGCTGCACCGGGTGGAGGTGGCCGCCAACCATGTCACCCAACTGGTCGTGCCGTTCCTGCTGTTCACGCCCCAGCCCTACGCCTCCGTGGCCGGCGTGGTGATGATCGTCACGCAGGGCTGGCTGGTGCTGAGCGGCAACTTCTCGTGGCTGAACGTGGTGACGATGACCCTCGCGTTCAGCGCCCTCGACAACCGGGTACTCGAGGTGGTGCTGCCGGCCTCGCCGCCGGCGCAGCTGGCCGACCCGCCCGCCTGGTTCGGCTCCCTGGTCGTGGCACTGGCGACGACGTTCGTCGTCCTCAGCTGGTGGCCCGTGCGCAACATGCTCTCGTCGCACCAGGCCATGAACCTCAGCTTCAACCGGCTGCACCTCGGCAACACCTACGGCGCCTTCGGGACGATCAGCCGGGAGCGGCACGAGGTCGTGATCGAGGGCACCGGCGACTCCGCCGTCACGCCCACCACCGAATGGCGGCCGTACGAGTTCAAGGGGAAGCCGGGCGATCCCCGCCGCCGGCCACCGCAGGTCGCGCCCTACCACCTGCGGTTGGACTGGCTCATGTGGTTCGCGGCCCTGTCGCCCGGCTACGCGGAACCATGGCTGCCCCGCCTGGCGGCGAAGCTGCTCGAGGGCGACGAGGCCACGCTCGGCCTGCTCCATCGCCGGGGCAACCCGTTTTCCGACGATCCCCCGGCGTTCGTGCGCGCCCGCCTGTTCCGCTACCGCTACACGACGCGGGCCGAGCGGCGGGCGGAGGGAGCGTGGTGGGTGCGGACCGAGGTGGGCATCTACCTGCCGCCCGTGCGCCGGGCACCGGAGGCCACCGCGAGCCGGCCCTGACAGGGCCCCCGCAGCGTGCCCTCGGCGCCCTCGTGTCGTCGTCGCCGGACGACGCGGAATAAGGTGCGCCGGACGCGCGTGGCCGACCGCAGGGGACGGGGGCTGCGCACGCAGCAAGGGCGCAAGCCACGTAGGCGACCGGGAGGGTAACCATGGCGACGCGGAGTCGTCCGACCGTTCAGGCGCCCGCAGGACGCAGGTCGCGGGCAGCCGAGGACGCAGCGGAGGCGACGCAGGAGGGCAGCGAGATTCTCCTCCCCGAGCTGGTCGCCCACCTGCGCAAGAGTCGAGCGCAGCTGCGCGAGGAGTGGGCCCGGCGCATCGCCGGAGCCGGGCTGCTCACGGCGATGACGCCGGAGGAGATCTTCTCCGAGGCGACCTCGGTCTACGACAACTACGTCGAGGCGCTCGAGACCGGCAGCGTCGAGGCGCTCGAGAACTACGCCCGCAGCCTGTCGGAGCGCATCATTCCCCGGGGCGTCGAGACCGACGAGGTGCTGGGCATCGTGCTCCTGCTGCGCGATGTGCTGGCCCGGTCGCTGTTCGAGAAGTACCAGACCGACTTCGACCTGTTCAACAGGGTCCTCGACGCCTACGAGCCGGCGGCCAACCGCATCGCCAACACCGTGGGCGTCAGCTTCGTGCAGGAGCGCGAGCGCATCATCCGCCAACAGCAGGAGGCGATCCGCGAGCTGTCCACGCCGGTGCTTCAGGTGCGGCCACGCCTGGTGATCCTGCCCATCATCGGTGCCCTCGACAGCCAGCGGGCCCGCCAGCTCACCGAACAGCTCCTCCGGGCGATCCGCACCAACAGGGCCAAGGTGGTCGTCATCGACATCACCGGCGTCCCCGAGATCGACTCCACCGTCGCCAACCACATCGTGCAGACCGTCGACGCCTCCCGGCTGATGGGCGCGAGCGTGATCATCAGCGGCCTGTCGGCGGAGATCGCGCTGACCCTGGTGACCATCGGCGTCGAGCTGTCCAAGGTCAACGCCGTGGGCGACCTCCAGGGCGGCATCGAGGCAGCCGAGCGCCTTCTGGGCTACGAGGTCTCGCACACGGAGCCTCTCGAGCCCGTCGTCGAACTGCGTTGAGCGAGCGTCCGCTAGGCAGCGTGGCGGGCAACCCGAGCGGGAAACACTGACGAAGCGATGGCCGTCCCCA
Source organism: uncultured bacterium (assembly GCA_963756425.1). GTDB lineage: Bacteria > Actinomycetota > Acidimicrobiia > Acidimicrobiales > VFJN01 > DASQUK01. The sequence continues at coordinate 105,978 of CAVWNW010000016.1, forward strand.
TCCTGCGGCAGGGCGCGTACCTGATCGCCACGGTCCAGTCGGCCATGACCGACACGGAGGCGTTGCGGCTGCGCGACGACCTGGTTCGCCAAGTGGGGCTGTACCGGGCGCGGGGCATCATCGTCGACCTCACGGCCCTGGACCTCATGGACTCGTTCGCGGCCCGGTCGCTGCGCACCATCGCGCACATGACCCGCCTGCGGGGCGCCGACACCGTGGTGGTCGGCGTCCAGCCCGAGGTCGCGTTCGCCATGGTCCAGCTCGGCCTGACCTTCGAAGACGTCCACACCGCGCTCGACCTCGAGGAGGGGCTGCGCTTCCTCGATGCCCGGACCGGGAAGGACTGAGGATGGCCCCGGAGGGCCCGCTGCGGGTCCCCATCACCGCGGACGTCGACATCGTCACGGCACGCCAGAAGGGGCGGGACCTGGCCGAGCGCATGGGGTGCTCCAGCATCGAGTCGACCATGATCGCCACCGCCATCTCCGAGATCGCCCGCAACATCATGAGCCACGCGGGGCGGGGCGAGATCGCCATAAGCGCAGTGCGGATCGACGGGCGCAACGCCATCGAGGTGGTCGCCACGGACGAAGGCCCGGGCATCGCCGACATCGAGCGCGCCATGCAGGACGGCTACTCCACGGGCGCGGGGCTCGGCCTCGGCCTCCCGGGCGCCGGCCGCCTGATGGACCACTTCGAGGTTCGCTCCGAGCCCGGAGCGGGAACCACAGTGATCATGCGAAAGTGGTGCCCGTAGTGGAGGAGCCAGAGCTCCGGCCCGACGCCGGGGATGCCGGGGAGCCACGGGCGACTACCGTCGCCTGCCTCGACTGGGCGGTGGCGGGACGGCCGCTGCCGGGCGAGGACGTGTCCGGCGACCTCGCCGCATGCATGCCGGTCGGCGACGGCGCCCTGCTGGCCACCATCGACGGACTGGGCCACGGAGCCGAGGCGGCGAAGGCCGCCGAGATCGCCCGCGACACCATTGCCGCGCACAGCACCGAGCCGCTCGCCGGCGTGATGCGCCACTGCCACGTCGGGCTGGCGCGGACGCGCGGCGCAGCCATCACCCTGGCGCGGGTGCAGTGCGGGGCGAGCATGGTGCAGTGGATGGGCGTGGGCAATGTCGAGGCCTACCTGGTCCGGCGGGGCGATAGCGGCCACGGCTCGATGGTGGCCAGCGCCGTGCTGTTCGGAGGGACTGCCGGCTACCGCCTGCCGCGCCTGCGCGAATCCGTCGTCGAGTTCCGGACCGACGACCTGCTGATCATGGCCACCGACGGCCTCGACCGGACCTTCGTGCCCGAAGTCGCCACGGGGCAGCGGGTCGACCGCATCGCCGCCACGATCCTCGACCGGCACGCGCGAGCGACCGATGACGCCCTGGTGGCCGTGGCCCGTGTGCGCGGCTGAGAGGCCGAGCGGATAGGCAGGCACGTGGCACCGAACAGTACGGAATTTGCAGCCAAAGCCCCAGCGACACAGCTCGGCCTCCGGGCAACACTGACCACCGTGAGTCGAGATGGCGTGCCTATCCATGCGCGCTGTAAGGCTTGTCCGTCACCCGTGCCGATGGGCGGCAGACGATGATGACCGACCACGAGCGGTTGGCCGACGCGTACCGGGCGGCGCTGCGCCACTACCTCGACACCCGCGACGAGTCCGGTCGTAGCCGGGCGTACGAGCTCGGCCACACGGCGGTGGAGGCGGAGATCGGCCTGCTCGAGCTGGCGACCATCCACGGCGAGGCGGTCGGTGAGCTGGTGGCCGACAGGCCGGACGCCGAGACCGTGGCGGCGTGCATGGAGTTCTTCGTCGAGAGCCTCTCGACCTTCGACATGGCGCAGCGGGGCTTCTGGGAGGCTCAGGCTCGGGCCGCCCGGGAACACGACATCTCGGTCAGCCTGCAGCGGAGCCTGCTGCCCGCTGCGGTTCCCTCGTTCGATCGGCTCGACGTGGCAGTGCGCTACGTCCCGGCGGGAGTCGGAAGCGAGGTGGGTGGCGACTGGTACGACGTCATCGAGCTGGCCCGCCACCGGGTGGGCCTGGTGATCGGCGACGTCATGGGCCACGGTGTCCGCCAGGCGGCGGTGATGGGCCAGCTCCGGTTGGGCACCCGGGCCTACGCGCAGGACGACGGTCCACTTGACGAGGTGGTGCGGCGCGTCGATGTGCTCCTCCAGAACCTCGGGGACGTCAACACCGCCACCCTGGTCCTGGCTGTCGTCGACCTCGAGGCCTCGACCCTCGAGCTGCTGAACGCCGGGCACCCGCCGCCGATCGTGATCGATCCCGGGGGCACGACGCACCTTTTGACCGAGGGACACAGCCGCCTGCTGGGGGTCGCCCCACCCGAGGACGAACGCGAGCTGCTGGGCCCGGTGCCGCTGGTGGCGGGCACCAGCCTCCTGCTCTACACCGATGGCCTGCTCGAGGCCCACGAACGGGAGGGCCACGACGGGCTCGCGCTGCTGCGCAAGGCGGTCGAGGGGTTCACGGGCGGGGCGGAAGAGTTGTGTGAGCGAGTCACCGACGCGCTCGTGGCCGGCCCCGCCCGTGACGACATCTGCCTCCTGGCGACGCGGCTGGAGGGCTGACGGCGTCAGCGACGCCGGCGCGCCCGTGCCCGGCGGCGGTCGATGCTCGTTGGGTCGGTGATGCGCCGGCCCCGCTCGTCGAGATAGCCGAAGCCACGGCCGAAGCGACGCCGTCGCAGGCCCGGCCCCGTAGGGTCGACGTCGCGGACGCTCACGCCGGCCTCCTCGGCTTGGCTTGGATGGCTGCGCCCGTTCGGCTTCCCCCGCCATCCGGGGGCAAACGGCCGGGGCCCGCGGCCCGCGGCCTTACTCGCCGGCTTGGTCTACCAGCAGGTCGGACAGCCCGGTGATCTCGATCAGGCGCTCGACGCTGGCGGAGACGACTGTCACGCCGAACGTGGCGCCCGCGTCCTCGGCCACGGCACCGCCATGAGCACGGCCCGGAGCCCGGCAGAGTCGGCGAAGCTCAGGTCGCCCGCGTCCACCTCGACGGCGCGTCACCTTCTGCTGCAGCAGGCCCGATACGGCGGTCGTGAGCTCGCCGGCGGTGTGCAGGTCGAGCTCACCGACCAACGCGACGACGCCCCGGGAGCCGTCACGACGCGTGGAAACGGAGAAGCCCCCCGCGCCGGAATCATCCTCTGTGGTCATGTCCACCTCCGCGAGCCACTTCGCAACCATTCCCCCCGGCGGTCCCGCGAAACCGGCGCATCCCTCGTGCGTTGCCGGGGAATCAGTTGTACGGGGCCCGATGTGGTCGAATTGGTGCTGGTGGTGGTGTTCACGGCACCGACGGTCACCATCGACTGATCGTCCCGACCAACAGCCTGGGAGGTGGCCGTGGCCGAAGAGACTCCGATCCCCGACGACGAGCGGCCGGCCGTAGAGATCGACACGGTCGCAGCCGGCACGAAACCGTCCCCGACGACGAGCGGCCGGTTCCCGACAGCGGCGCCGACCCACCACCGGGCGCCGCCCCACTACCCGATGACGAGCGCCCCGTCCCCGACGACGACGAGCCGGAAGGCCGGTGACGTGAGGTCCAGTCCGGGCGCCGAGCCGAGGATTCCGGTTAGTGGCACCGTTGGCGGATAGGGGAGGGTCGATGCAGGCCTACGCCCGCTTCGGACCGGCCAGTGACCAGATACCTGAGGCGCGGGCATTCGTACGGGACACGCTGTTCCGCTGGGGCGAGAGGTCCGCGTCGATGACACGCTGCTGGTCACCAGCGAACTGTTCACCAACGCGGTGCTTCACGGGTCGGGTCG